>NZ_CP141728.1:1200000-2400000 GCF_035621135.1 Sinanaerobacter sp. ZZT-01 | reverse complement strand
GATGATTGCGGATGGAGATCAATATGCTGAATTAGTCTATCATGCAATGGCTTATCAAGCTGCTAAGAGTATCGGAGAAATGTCTACTGTATTAGAAGGCAACATCGATTTTATTATTCTCACTGGCGGAGCCGCCTATTCAAAACTTCTAACCGGATTGATTGCAAAACGTGTTAAATTTATGGCTCCGGTGGAAATTGTTCCCGGCGAAGATGAAATGGAATCGCTCGCCCTTGGAACGCTTCGCATTCTGAAGGGTGAAGAGACAGCCGCAGAATATATAGAACCGCAAAATAAATAATAGAATAGATAACACAAAAACAGAGCGCTATGCGCTCTGTTTTTTATCAGATTTTAAATCTAATCTTATTTTGGGAAGCATTATAATGCTTCTATATTATCCCACTCTTCCATAATCTGAGGAATTACCTTATAAAGGTCACCCACAATACCATAATCAGCTACGCTGAAAATAGGAGCATCTGGATCTTTGTTAATTGCAATAATAATATCAGAAGACTGCATACCAGCTAAATGCTGAATGGCTCCGGAAATACCACAAGCAAAGTAGACTACAGGTTTTACAGTCGTACCAGTCTGTCCTACCTGATGAGAGTGATCAATCCAGCCATTGTCTACGCAAGCACGGGAAGAACCAACAACTCCGCCAACCTTATCAGCAAACTTCTTAATTAAATCAAAACCTTCTGGACCGCAAAGACCACGCCCGCCGGAACAAATGAATTCAGCATCAACTAAAGATACTTTTTCTTTTGCTTCCTTAACAATGTTAATCACCTTTGTTCTGATATCGGAATCTGCAATCTTTACATCAACCTTAACCAGTTCTCCGTTAGCCTTTGGATCTCTTTCTCTCTTAGACATTACTCCAGGTCTTACAGTTGACATCTGAGGTCTTGTCTTAGGGCAGATGATGGTAGCCATCAAGTTACCGCCGAATGCAGGACGAGTCTGCTTTAAGCCTGTATCCGTATCGTTAGGGTCTAAAGAAGAAGTATCTAAAGTTGTATTTTTATTGCAATAGTCAATATAGCTAGAAACCTTTACATCAAGCTTTGTACAGTCAGCAGTTAAACCAGTGTTTAATCTAGCTGCTACACGTGGAGCTAAGTCTCTACCAATATGAGTTGCACCGTAAAGAACGATTTCCGGCTTGTACTCATTGATTGCATCAACGATAACCTTCGTATAAGCATCGGTTGTAAAGTTCTCTAATTTAGCATCTTCTAATAAATAAACTTTGTCAGCACCATATTCGTAGCACTCTTTTGCTAAATGCTCAACTTTGTTACCCACTAAAACTGCACAAACCTGTGTATCATCGCTGATCTCTCTGGAAAGTCTATGACCTTCACCAAGTAATTCACGAGCAACGCCCATCAATTCGCCTTGTCTTTGTTCAGCGTATACCCAAATATGCTTATATGCAGATAAGTCTACTACTTCTTCATCTACAGTCTTTTCAATTGCCTTGAATGGGCATGCACTGACACAAGCGCCGCAAGCTGTACATTTTTCATTGATGACAGCAATTTTTCCATCCATATCAATTGCTTGGAACGGACATGCTTTGATACACATTTTGCATCCTCTGCAAAGGTCCTTTATAACTTTAATTGCCATTTTATATTTCCTCCTTCTTTAATTAGATAAGATGCTTCGCCTTTAAATGAGTTAAAAGCACTTTTGCCTGTTCTTTTACACTGTCGCCTTCAATCATAATACCTTTTCCCTTTGGCGCCGGTGTAAAGGAACGGTATACATTTGTTGGAGATGCTTCAAGACCTACAGTTTTTAAGTCTACCTCAATGTCTTTTGCATTCCAAACTTTGATGTCTGCATCTGCGCTGCAAGCATCTACAATACCGCCAATTGACATGTATCTAGGAGAGTTTAATTCTTTAATTGCCGTCAACATGCAAGGAGTCTGGATTTCA
This sequence comes from Sinanaerobacter sp. ZZT-01, assembly GCF_035621135.1. Classification (NCBI taxonomy): domain Bacteria; kingdom Bacillati; phylum Bacillota; class Clostridia; order Peptostreptococcales; family Anaerovoracaceae; genus Sinanaerobacter; species Sinanaerobacter sp. ZZT-01. Next base: position 2,398,042 of record NZ_CP141728.1, on the reverse strand, counting down.
ATTTCTTCATATCCATCTTCTAACTGTCTCTTAACTTTAATGTCCTTTAAATTTTTTGCAATTTCGAACTCAGTTACATAAGTAACCTGAGGTAAATCTAGTTTTTCAGCAATCTGCGGTCCTACCTGAGCGGTATCTCCGTCAATTGCCTGACGTCCAGCAAAAATCATATCGAAAGGACCCATCTTTGCAATTGTAGCAGATAATGCGTTGGAAGTTGCCCAAGTATCAGAACCACCTACTGCTCTGTCACTGATCAATACCCCTTCATCTGCACCCATTGCTAAGCATTCAATCAGCATGTCTTTAGCCTGTGGTGGTCCCATTGTTACTACAGATACTGTAACATCCGGGTTGTTGTCCTTAATTCTTAAAGCCTCTTCCAATGCATTTGCATCATCTGGATTCAAAATGCTTGGAACGCCATCTCTTATGATAGTTTTCTTAACCGGGTCGATTCTTACTTCACTCGTATCCGGAACTTGCTTTGCACAAACAATAATTCTCATTGTATATTTCCTCCCTCTGATTTATTTACTTAAAGACTTCGCCAGCGATTACCATCTTCTGTACTTCAGAAGTACCTTCATAGATCTCAGTAATCTTAGCATCTCTCATCATACGTTCTACCGGATAATCCTTTGTATATCCATAACCACCATGGAACTGTACGCACTTAGTTGTTACATACATAGCAGTTTCTGCTGCAAATAATTTAGCCATAGCAGCATTTACACTATACTTCATATGCTTATCTTTCTTGTTTGCTGCTTCATAAATCAGAAGTCTTGAAGCTTCGATTCTTGTCTTCATATCAGCCATTTCAAACTGAAGTGCCTGCATTTTGGAAAGGCTCTTTCCAAACTGCTTTCTAGCTTTCATATATTCAACGGTTACATCAAATGCTCCCTGCGCAATGCCAAGAGCCTGAGAGGCAATACCGATACGACCACCATCTAATGTTGACATCGCAATTTTAAATCCGTCACCAATTTCACCAAGCAAATTTTCCTTCGGAACAACGCAATCTTCAAAAATTAACTCTGTTGTAGAAGAAGCACAGATACCTAGTTTATCTTCTGTTTTTCCGATAGAGAATCCTTTAAATCCTTTTTCTACGATGAATGCAGAGATACCGCCTCTGGTTCCTTTTGACTTATCTGTCATAGCCATTACGATAAAAGTATCAGCAAATCCACCATTTGTAATAAATACTTTACTTCCATTTAGTAACCAGTGGTCGCCCATGTCAACAGCTTTTGTCTGCTGTCCAGCAGCATCTGTACCAGCGTTTGGTTCTGTTAAACCAAATGCACCAAGAGCTTCACCCTTAGCAAGAGGTACTAAATATTTTTGTTTCTGCTCTTCTGTACCGTAGTTCCAGATCGGCCATCCACAAAGGGAAGTATGAGCAGAACAGATAACGCCTGTTGAACCGCATACTCTGGAAAGTTCTTCAACTGTGATCGCATAAGCAATATGATCGCTTCCTGCACCACCGTATTCTCTTGGGAATGGTACTCCCAGCAAACCGTAGTCAGCCATTTTTTTTACTGTTTCAACAGGAAATCTATGCTCTGCATCAATTTCAGCAGCAAGCGGTTCCACTTCATTAACAGCAAACTCTCTTACCATTTTTCTTACAAACTCTTGTTCTTTCGTTAATTGAAAGTTCATGTCTATGCCTCCTTATTATTATTTAACAGGTCCACCTTTTTGCAGGTTCATATGCTGTTTCGTCTATTGTTACATAATTAACAGCGTACAATACTAGTAAACTACATTTCTCACCAATTTGCAACTCTTTGTTTTATTTTTGTCAATATTTTTATCAAATTTTTTGCCACTTTTCCTAAAATGCCGTCGATATTTTCCTAAAACTGCATTTCTTTCCGTAGAAATGCAAGCACCCGCTTCTCAATACGTGAAACTTGAACCTGTGAAATTCCAAGCTTTGTTGCAATTTGCTGTTGCGTCATATCCTTAAAATAGCGCAATACAACAACTTGCCTTTCTTGCTCGGCTAAATGACAAATAATACCCTTTAACTGTATCATGTTTACTTGTTTTTCTTCTACATCTCGAAAATCGTCCGAGTATTCCTGCTGGCAACGTTCCGGATCATCCAAGCTTTCTAAACTTGTCATCGCATCTCTTGCTTCCATAAGAGAGAGAATTTGTTCCGTATCCATTTCCATTTCTTCTGCCAGCTCACTTACCTTGGGGTATCGGCTTGTTTTTTGGCAGAATTCTTCTTGAATTTTTTTCATGCGCTTAATATCCAGCTTTATTTGACGTCCCACCTTAATACGGCCGTCATCACGCAAATATCTCTTAATTTCTCCCAATATCATCGGCACTGCATAGGTGGAAAACATGACACCATAACTGGTATCAAAACGCTCCACTGCCTTTAACAGACCAATATATCCCAGCTGGAGCAAATCATCCAGCTCATAGCCTGACCCAATAAATTTTAATGCAATGCTTTTTACCAGTCCCGTATTCTGATAAATGAGATCTTCTTTTGCGTCTTCCTCACCACGTTGAGCCCGCGCGATCAATTCATATGTATCTTCTTTGCAGGAATAGGCGTTATTGCCAATCATAGTAATGAATCCAATTGTTTCATCATCGTTACCTTTGTCCCCTCTCCCGGCTTCGATGTTATTTCCAAACGGTCTGTAAAGCTTTCCATTACGGTAAAGCCCATACCGGAGCGTTCTTCTCCCCCCTTCGACGTGTAGAGTGGTTCCTTCGCTTTCTCGATGTCTCCAATTCCAACACCGTCATCTGAAACAATCATGATTAATCTACGATCTTCTGTATATTTCACCTCAACGGTAACTAAACCGTCTTCGGCTTCATCATATGCATGAATAATTGCATTGCTTACCGCTTCTGAAATAGCTGTTTTTATCTCCGTTAATTCCTCAACCGTAGGATCCAGCTGCACTGCAAAAGCAGCTACTGCAGCTCGAGAAAAAGCCTCATTCTCCGAATGGCTTGGAAATTGCAATTTCACTTCATTTTTATATTTCATCCGTTCATCACTCCTTTCTACTCCATATGAGATTGCATTTCACCGCAAGTTTTTATAGCTTGTTCCACCGTTCCGCAGTAAGGTGCAATGGTAAAAAGCCCCGACATTTCTAATATACGCTTTGCATAGTCATTACATTCCGAAACCATAACTTTTCCGCCTATTTCTTTCATTTTGTTATACCGACCCATAACTACTCCAATGCCTGCGCTATCCATAAAGGTGACACCCTGAAAAGAAAAAATGAGGTTCTTTCTTTCTGAGGTGTCAATCATTTGGTCAATTTTTGCTCTGACTTCAGCGGCAGAATGATGATCGAGTTCGCCTTCTAGTCGAACAATCAAACTGCTTTCCGTTATCTCTGATGTTAATTTCATAATAAAAAACCCCCTCCCTTCTAGAGTATACCTCTGATTTTTCAGCTTGTCCTTAAGAGAAAATAGGGGTTGCCTTGTATTTTTGTCGAATCAGGACGGAAAGTATAAACGAAAATTCACATACTCCCCTGTATCAACCATAATGATGTATGCTGTGTAATAGCAATCTTTCTTTTTCGAGTAAAGATTCGCTGCCTTAATGCGGCCTTTCTTTAAGAAAGCTTCGACCATTGGCTTCGTTAACGGCTTTCTTCTTTCTTCGAAGAAGCGATCTTTTTTCCAAATTACAAAATTGCACTCTCTTCCGGTCTCACAATAATAATTGACTTTCCCTTCGTAGATATTTTTTCCGCATCGAGGACAGCACCCAATGATTTCACGCCCTCTCTCATCTACCTTTGCTTGGTAGGTATGTATGATTTCCTCGACAAAGGATTCGATCTCTGAAAGAAATACTTCTGCCTGCAATTCACCTTTGTAAATCCATTCTAATTTCTGCTCCCATTCTGCAGTGAGCTGTGCGCTTTTTACTTTTTCGGGTACAGTCTCGACCAGACGGTAAGCTTTTTCAGTCGGAATCAATTTTTTCCCTTTTCGTTCAATAAATTGTGTCTTTATAATCTTTTCAATAATCCCTGCTCTGGTAGCCGGAGTTCCAAGTCCTGCACCGGAAACTTCTTTTTTCAATTTTTCATCTTCTAATGTTTTCATTGCATTTTCCATTGCAGAAAGAAGTGTATCCTCTGTATAAGGTTTTGGAGGACTTGTCTTGTTTTCTTTAGAGGTAATCTTTACTTTAGGAATGCAATCTCCTTCCGACAATTGAGGTAAAATTTGATCTTCCTTTTCACTTTTCTTCTTTTTCTTTTTTGTTCTTTCTTGCAATGTTTCCGCTAATTGTCTGTGAATCTGCTTAAATCCATCCTCTGTAATCTGTCGGCCAGATGCTTTAAATGCTTCTCCTTCGATAGATAATGCGATCTCTGTTTTAATATATTCATGAGGAAGATAGGCCGCTTCCAGCAAACGGTATACAATTAAAAGGAAAACACTTCCTTCCTCCGGTGTCATTTTCACTTTGACTTTGGAGGCTTCTATTGTTGGTAAAATTGCATGATGATCCGTTACTTTTTTATCATTAATCAAGCGATCTAGCTCCAAAACCTGATCCTTATACAGCGCTCTCGTTTCTTCCTTCAAATAAGAAGCACTTAGAATGCCTCGTAGAATTTGCATCGTTGTATCCCCCATATCCGAGGTAAGATATCGGCTATCGGTTCTCGGATAGGTTACTAACTTTTTTTCATAAAGATTTTGGGTATAATCTAAGGTTTTTTGCGCTGAAAATCCCAATAACTTATTCGCATCTCTCTGCAAAGTTGTCAAGTCATACAAAGCCGGAGGATTCTCTTTCACCGGCGACTTTGTCAATGAGGACACGAACGCATCTCTTCCATTGCACTTTTCTAAAATCCGCTTGCTTTCCTGCTCGGTTTCCACACGATTTGTCGCAGTAAACTCTTTGCAATCTGCAGTTAATATATAATACGGTTTTGCATCAAATTGATCAATCGCTCTTTGACGTTCTACCATAAGATTAATGGTAGGCGTCTGTACCCTGCCTACATTCAGATTCGTATAAGAAAGGCAACCAAACAGTCTCGAAAAGTTGATGCCCACCAGCCAATCTGCCTGCATTCTTGCCAAGGCTGCTTGATATAGACGGTCATACTTTGTTCCCTCTTTTAATTTCTCAAACCCTTCTTTGATCGCTTTTGTCTCCATTGAACTAATCCACAGCCTTTGAAATGGCTTTCTGCAAGCAGCCTGATAATAAACAAGACGAAAAATCAACTCCCCTTCACGTCCTGCATCTGTTGCACAGATAATCTCTGTTACCTTTTCTAAATCCATTAAATTTTTCAGGATTTGGAACTGACTTTGTGTCGCTTCCGTTACCTTATACTTCCATTCATTTGGAATGATCGGTAAATCAAAAATATTCCATTTCCGGTACTCTGCATTATAAGCTTCTGGCATAACCGTCTCAACCAAATGACCCACACACCATGAAACCAAATATTCTCCGCCTGAAAAAAAACCGTTTTCCTTCTTAGAGGCTCCAATGACTCTTGCGATCTCTTTTGCCACACTAGGCTTTTCTGCAATTACAAGCTTCAATGATCCTTCTTCCTTTCTATTTGATTTAATGTCTTACTCTTTCCCATAAATCATAACCGATTCTCTGCTTTCAAACGCAGCCCGAATCAACTCTTCTACATTTAAATGGCTTTCTGATTCCAAAATTTGATTTAATTTAGGTTTTGTTGATGGGTGCTTTGGTAAAAATACCGTACAGCAATCCTCATATGGTAAAATAGAGGTATCATACGTGCCAATTTGTTTTGCCAAATCCATAATATCGACTTTATCCATCGCAATCAAAGGTCGCATAACCGGCATTTGAACCGATGCATCCGTTACAACCAAAGCCTCAGCAGTCTGACTTGCAACTTGTCCAATATTTTCTCCGGTTATCAGCATCAGACTTCCTGTATCTTTTGCCACCAATTCAGCCAAACGCATCATAAATCGCCGTACCAAAATTGTAATTTCTTCTTCAGGGCAATTTTGCACAATTTCCTCTTGAATCGGCAATAAATTTATGCTGTGAATCCGAATTCTTCCACAGTATCCGGCTACTATACGTGCTAAATCCTGTACCTTATCCCATGCCCGCTCACTGGTATATGGATAGGAATGAAAGTGGACTGCTTCAATCATCATACCTCGCTTTGCCATCATAAACGCAGCTACCGGACTGTCAATCCCGCCAGAGAGCAGAACCATTCCTTTTCCATTTGTTCCAAGGGGCAGTCCTCCGAAACCGGATACCTTTTGTTCAAACACATATGCTTTTTCTCTTCTAACCGAAATAAATAGTTTACAATCAGGTTTATGAACGTCTACCTTCAATACTTTACACCCAATCAAAATCTTTGCTCCAATAATTCGTCCAATCTGCGGCGACTCTATCGGGAACGCTTTATTGGCTCTTTTGGCATCCACTTTAAACGTCTGAATTCCCTTTTCTTTAATTAAGCCAAGCATATAGGAAACTGCTTCTTGTCCTATCTTATCCAGTATCTCTTCTGCATCTCCTTCAGAAATATCAATTTCTACGGCAGGGCTGATAGAAGCTACACCAAAAACCCTGGAGATTTCTCCGGTAACAATATCTTTATTCAAACTATCTGGTGTTTTTACAAAGATAAGGCCTTCTTCTCTTCGTACCTCTATATCCTGAAATTTTTTCATTATTTTACGGATACGGTCTACCAGCATCCGTTCAAAATATGGTTTGTTCATTCCTTTTAATGCGACTTCACCGCAGCGTACGATGTAAGTATTTCTTTTATCTGACATAATTCCTCCTATTACCTTCTTATCTTCGTTTTTTTCCAATTGAACCGCGAAGCTTACGCATTGTCTCCACGGCTTTTTTTATTTCTATCAATACATAGTCCATTTCTTCTGTTGTATTCTCTTCACTAAAACTAAATCGAACAGCACCTTCCATCGCTTCATCTGACAATCCCGCAGCTTTTAAGACATGGCTTCCTTTCTTTTTTGAAGAACAAGCAGAGCCGGTTGACACATAAATCCCCTTTTGCTCTAATGAATGCAACAGCACTTCCGCTCGACATCCTAAAAAACTCACATTTAAAATATAAGGACTGCAGCTCTCATCCTCTGGGCTGTTGACTTGAATATCTGAAATGGACGCTTTGATTCCTTCAAGTAAATGCTTTCGAACTTGTGTCACATGTGTTTGTTTCTCTTCAAAATCGTTAAACAGTATTTGTGCCGCACTTCCAAGTCCAACAATTGCAGGAACATTTTCTGTGCCTGAACGAAAACCTCTTTCCTGACCTCCTCCGTAAAAAAAAGCCGGAATGTGTATTCCTCGCTTTATATACAGTGCTCCAATTCCTTTCGGTCCATGAATTTTGTGCCCGCTAATGGAGAGCAAGTCCACCGAACTGCTGTCTAAATTAATTTTTTCTTTCCCAAACGACTGCACAGCATCTGTATGAAATAAAGTTGATTCCTTCTTCATTCTTCCAACTTCTGAAATTGGCTGAATGGTACCAAGCTCATTGTTTACATGCATGATAGTAATCAAAATAGTCTGCTCGTCTATTTCTTCTTCCAATTGTTCTAAATTAATTTTTCCCTTCTTGTCTACATCAATATAGACGACTTGGAAACCTTCTTTTTGCTCTAAATAGCGACACATCTCTAAAACAGCCGGATGCTCAATCTTCGATGTAATTATTTTTTTCCCTTTTCGCTTTCCTGCCTGCGCTGCACCAAAGATTGCTGTATTATCACTTTCCGTTCCTCCTGAGGTAAAATAAATTTCTTCTTCTTTTGCGTGCAATATATTTGAAACAGCCTTTCTTACAGCCTTAACTTCTCTTTCTGCCTCAATACCTAACCGATGCAGTGAAGAGGGATTTCCAAAATTCTCTTTCATACATCGGGTCATGTCTTCTGTCACTTTATCATATTGTTTCGTTGTTGCACTGTTATCTAAATATACAATCATCCTTATAGCCTTTCATGTTGGATCAATCCGTATTTATTTCTTTTATCATAATTTTTATTATGTCATATGACAACCCATAAATCAGGTTCATTCACACTGCTACAATAAATACATCCAAGTCAAAATTTTAGAATTTTATTGCTTATGTGTACTTATTATACCCTGATTTTTATTGCAACTGCAAGGCAAGATGAAAAATTGACATTGCATTTTATTTCAATTAAAATGAAAGAACCATTAAAAGACGTCAATAAACCGACGAGCGATAAGCAAACTTTAAAATTTATATCAATGTTGACGGTGAGAGGGCTATCATGATTGAAAAAAGCAGTTTTAGAGAAATGAATGAAAGTATTTTGCTGGATTTAATGCTAAATGCCACCAATGAAGCCATTGTAGTCATAAATAAGAACGGTATCATAGAAATTCTCAGTGATGCCTACGCTGATTATTTAAAAATAAGAAAAGAAGATGCCATCGGAAAACATGTATGTGATGTCATTGAAAATACGAGACTTCACATTGTTTTAAAAACGCGTAAGCCAGAAATCGCACAAATGCAGCATATTAACGGCCAAAACATGATTGCTACTCGTATGCCTATTATGAAGGGCGGCAAAATTATTGGCGTTTTCGGAAGAGTATTATTTAAAAATTTAAAAGAACTTCATGGATTATACACGCGGATTAACGAAATAGAACAAGAGCTTTCTTTATATAAAAACAAATTTGGTAAAATCAATGCCGCTAAATATGTGATAGACGATTTAATTGGGGATGGTGAAACAATGACTGCCTTAAAAGAAACCATCCGCCGAATTGCTAAGAACAATTCCAACGTCTTGATTTTCGGAGAAAGCGGAACGGGAAAAGAACTCTTTGCACATGCAATTCACAATGCAAGCAAACGAAGCCAACACCCACTAATTTGTCTGAACTGTGCATCAATACCGGAAAATCTTCTAGAATCTGAACTTTTTGGATATGAAGAAGGATCTTTTACGGGAGCTCAAAAAGGAGGTCGCTCCGGTCTGTTTCACGCTGCCAATAAAGGAACTTTGTTTTTAGATGAAATCGGCGACCTTCCTATGCAAATGCAGGTGAAACTTCTTCGTGTTCTTCAAGATAAAGAAATTCAAAAAATCGGATCACATGTAAAAGAGAAGATCGACGTTCGTATTCTTGCTGCAACCAATAAAAATCTTTATGAGCTGATCGATCAGGAGCAATTTCGCTCTGACTTATTTTACCGTTTAAATGTTATCAGCATTACGATTCCTCCGTTACGAGAGCGAAGAGAAGATATCCCACTTTTGGTCAATTCTTTAATTGAGAAGCTTTCTCAAAAGGAAGGTGTCCCCGTTCAGGGCATCTCAAGCCGTGCAATGGAATATCTAAAGCGTTACGACTGGCCAGGTAATGTCCGTGAACTGGAAAACATTTTAGAACGAGCAATTAACTTTATCGATGATGATTTAATTATAAAAACAAAGCACCTGCATAATAAATTAACCGGTATCCCGTGCGACGAAATCAGCAAAACACTTAAAAACATCTTGGAAGAAACGGAACGTTTAACAATCGTGAATGCCATGATGCAGAATAATAGTAAAAAATCTGTTGTTGCCAAGAAGCTGGGAATCAGCCGCACCAGTCTTTATGAAAAGTTGGAAAAATATAATATTAACTTTGAATCATAAAAAATTTTTTTAAAGAGTTTTATGGAAATAATATAAAGATAATCCGGAAATATGTACATCATTTTTAAGTTTTGTACGTATTTCCGAACATATTTCAATCGCTATTATTTGATTCGTACGGAAATGTTTACAAAATACAATTGTTTCCTACAGTTAGATCGTTTTTAGACAACTTGTTTTAAACATAAAAAATCCAAACCCATTGCAACCACTGGGTTTGGATTTTTTATGTTTAAAATGGCATGCACTTTGCAATACTTAATCTTATAAGGCCTTATATAATTTTCTTATTTTTCATAAAGGAAAAGGAGTGTATGAGATATGTTAAACAAAAAAGTTGCTATCGTTACAGGCGCTGCCAGTGGAATCGGATTTTCTGTATCAGAAATGCTGGCGCAATCCGGTGCTAAGGTTATTATGGCAGACGTCAATGAGGAAAAATTAAAAGAATCAGCAGATCAATTCGGTCAAAGCTACTATTGTGCAGATTTAAGTAAGCGAGAATCCTGCAAATCTTTAGTGGATTTTGCCCTTGAAAAACATGGAAAGGTTGATATTTTGATCAATGTAGCTGGAATCCAGACCGTTTCTCCAATTGAAGAATTTCCAGAAGATAAATGGGACTTTATGATTTCCCTTATGCTGACAGCTCCTTTCTTACTTACAAAGTATGTATGGCCTTCCATGAAGGAACAGAATTGGGGGCGCATCATTAATCTAAATTCAATCCACGGCTTAGTCGCTTCTGAATTTAAATCGGCCTATGTTTCAGCGAAACATGGATTGACCGGTTTAACAAAAACAGCAGCTTTAGAAGGCGGTGCTTATGGAATCACAGTTAATTCTATTTGTCCGGCTTATGTCCGCACCCCTTTAGTTGATAATCAAATTGCCGCGCAAGCAGAAAATCACGGCATTTCTAAAGATGAAGTTGTAAGCAAAATTATGCTTCAAAAAGCAGCAGTCAAAACACTTCTTGAACCTTCAACCGTCGCAGAAGTTGTAAAATTCCTCTGCTCAGATGCAGGAAATAATATTACTGGCTCCGCATTGACAATTGATGGTGGCTGGACAGCTGGTTGATCCCCCCTACAATGAAACAAATTTGCTATAGTTAACAAATTTCATTGAGTTTTTTAAGGAGGCGTATTGTATGATAGGTGTTATTGGTATTATTATTTCTCTCTTCTTATTGATGTACCTCGCTTATAGAGGTTGGTCTGTAATCTTAATCGCCCCTGTATTGGCTTGCTTAGCTGCGTCATTTGCAATTTTTGATGGCGGCAGCTTCCACATGCTTGCAACGTATACAGAAAAATTTATGCCGGCTTTGGCAGGCTATATTAAGGCGTACTTCCCTATGTTTTTACTCGGTGCAGTTTTCGGAAAAGTAATGGACGTTTCCGGCTCTGCAAATGCGATTGCTGAATTCATTACCACAAAAATCGGAAAAGGTAAAGAAATCTGGGCAGTCGTACTATCCTGTGCTGTTATTACCTACGGTGGCGTTTCTTTGTTCGTTGCTGCATTCGCAATTTATCCAATCGGTGCTGCATTATTTAGAGAAGCTGATATTCCAAAGAGAATATTACCACCGGCGATTGCACTTGGCGCATTTACCTTTACGATGACAGCCATCCCAGGTACTCCGCAAATTCAAAATGCAATTCCTATGACTTTCTTTGGTACGGATGCATTTGCTGCTCCTATCCTCGGTATCGTGGCAGCACTCATCATGCTTTTCGGAGGCATGTTCTGGTTAACACATGTTGAGAAAAAAGCAAAAGCAGCCGGAGAAGGATATGGCGATCATAAAAATGAAAATCTGCAAATAATGGATCCACAATATTTACCTTCGTTTGTTACTTCTATTACTCCTATTATCGTTGTCATTGTAGCAAACTTCGCTTTTTCAAAATGGATTCTACCAAGCTTTGACTCTTCTTATTTGGAAACAGATTACGATACAAGCTTTAAGGCCGTTTCCGGTACATGGAGTCTGATTCTTGCTCTTATTTTAGGCGTAGCACTTGTTATCCTCTTTAACTATAAGAGGTTTGATAAAGGTGTTGTTGAATGTCTGAAAGATGGTGTGCAAGGCTCTTTCCTAGCAGTTATGAATACCGCTTCTGAGGTGGGTTACGGTAATGTAATTAAAACATTAGCAGGGTTCAGCTTAGTTGCCGCTGGTATGTTGAGTATTTCAGACAACCCGTTAATTGGTGAAGCAATTTCTTCCTCCGTGCTTGCCGGCATTACAGGATCTGCTTCCGGTGGTTTAAGTATCGCTTTGGCAACATTCTCTGAACAATTTATAGCACGGGCAAGCGAACTGGGTATTAGCCCTGAAGTTCTTCACCGTGTAGCTTCCGTTGCATGCGGAGGACTTGATACACTGCCTCACAATGGTGCAGTAATTACTTTATTAAACGTAACTGGTATGACTCACAAGGAATGCTATGGAAACATTGGTATGTGTACCGTAGTTATCCCGGCAATCTCCTGCGTTGCTATTATTATTCTTGGTTCTATGGGCATTGTTTAAAAGAAAAGAGGTATTTTCATGAAACAAAAAATCACAACTGCTACCCAAGCCGTTGATGCCATTCAAGATGGTGCTGTCATCATGATAGGCGGATTTCTCGGAACGGGAACTCCAGAAAATTTAATTGACGCCTTGGTAGCAAAAGGAGTAAAAGATTTAACCATAATCGGAAATGACGGCGGTCTGCCCGGACGTGGAATCTGTAAATTGCTCGAAGCAAATATGGTAAAAAAGTTAATTGCATCTCATGTCGGAATGACCAAAATCGTTGCGGAACAAAAAAATTCAGGTGCGCTTGAATTAGAATTGGTCCCACAAGGTTCTTTAGCAGAAAAAGTACGTGCAGGCGGATTCGGTCTTGGTGGAATCTTAACACCAACCGGTGTTGGTACTATGGTTGCTGAGGGTAAAGAAACTTTGACCGTTAATGGTGTTGAATATCTTCTTGAAGTTCCTCTAAAAGCAGACTTTGCACTTATTCGTGCTTTTAAATGCGATGAATTTGGAAATAGTATATATACAAAAACAACAAGGAACTTTAATCCTCTGATGGCTTCTGCTGCAGAGCATGTCATTGTAGGAACGGAAGAAATTGTAAAGATTGGTGACATCGATCCTGATGACGTGGTGACACCTGGTATCTTTGTAGATTACATTGTAGGAGGTGAAAAACCATGGGAGATATAAAAGAGCGCATTGCAAAAAGAGTTGCAAAAGAAATTAAAGATGGCTATGTCCTTAACTTAGGAATCGGCCTTCCAACACTGGTTGCAAACTATCTTCCAGAAGGAGTTGATGTGACCGTACATTCCGAAAATGGGTTCCTCGGTCTCGGCCCAGCGCCAGACGCAGGAAAAGAAGATACCTATTTGGTCAATGCCGGCGGACAATATGTCTCAATTTTACCTGGCGGCATGTTCTTTGATAGCGCAACATCTTTCGGTATCATTCGTGGAAAACATGTAGATGCTTCTATTCTTGGCGCTTTAGAGGTTGATGAAAAAGGAAATCTCGCAAACTGGATTGTTCCTGGAAAGATGGTACCTGGTATGGGTGGTGCGATGGATCTTGTGGTCGGTGCAAAAAGAGTTATCATTGCAATGACACATACTGCAAAGGGAGCTCCTAAAATACTGAAAAAATGCACACTTCCATTGACCGCTGTTGGCGTCGTCAATGAAATTGTAACTGAAATGGGTGTAATCGAAGTTACACCGGAAGGACTTCTATTAACCGAGCTTCATCCTGATTATACCATCGAGCAGATTCAAGCAGTAACAGAGGCAGAATTAGCTATTAGTCCAAACCTTAAAAAAATGGAAGATTAATATAAATTGGCAAGGAGGAAAACATGCGAGAAATTAAAAATATAATGATTGCAGGTGCCGGAACCATGGGCTCTTCTATGGGAGAAACCTTTGCAAAATATGGATATGATGTTGTTCTTTACGATATCTTTCCGCAAGCATTAGAAAAAGCAAAAAATCTTATCGCTTTAAATCAACAAACGGAAGTCTCTGAAGGGATCGTGACACAAGAAGAATCTGAAAAGCTTTTATCCAGAATTCAATATTCATCGGATGTCAACTGTTTTAGTAATGCCGATTTTGTTGTCGAAGCGATCCTTGAAAAGCTGGATATTAAGCATAAATTTTGGGGAGAAGCTTCTTCAATTGTACCAGAAGATGCTGTTCTTTGCAGTAATACTTCAGGTTTAAGTATTACAAAAATTGCTGAAGTCGTAAAAAATCCTGAAAGATTTGCCGGTATGCACTGGATCAATCCTCCACACATTATTCCGTTAATTGAAGTCATTAAAGGTGAAAAAACAACAGAAGATAACGCAAAAGTGGTATATGATCTAGCAATCAAGGTTAAAAAGAAACCCGTAATCGTAAAAGATGCTCCTGGGTTTGTATTAAATCGAATTCAATTTGCGATCATGAGAGAATGTCTGCACATTGCGGAGCAAGGAATTGCATCTACTGAAGGGATTGATGATGTTATGAAATATGGCCTGGGACTTCGCTATGCTTGCCTGGGACCATTCCAAGTAGCCGATTTGGGAGGCCTTGATATCTTCCATAACATTTCATCTTATTTGTTTGCAGACCTGTGCAATGCAGATGACAGCTTCGGTCTGTTAAAGGGATGCTTTGAAAACAATCAGTTCGGAGTAAAGAACGGAGCAGGTTTTTATGACTACTCCGATGGCAAAGATGAAGAAGCGATTAAATACCGAGATATGATGTTCACGAAGTTATCGAAATGCCTATATGAAAAATAAGTTTATCAATTAAAATAAGAAGACCGCGGGCATTGTCTGCGGTCTTCTTATTTTAATACATATTAAATATAGTAAACTTTATATCTTTCATTGTATTGATATAGAAATATTGTTTTATTTCCTACTTATAGCTAAAGCTTTTTGAACTCACCTGCATAGCAGGCGGATTTCATTAACATTAAAAAAGTCCACTGTCTAGCAGTGGACTTAATTTTCATTATTAAATTAATTATTTCGCGTAATCAATTGCTCTAGTCTCCCGAATTACATTTACTTTAATCTGTCCAGGATATTCCAGTTCACTTTCAATCTTTTTACTGATTTCTCTAGCTAGGAACACAATCGAATCATCTGACATCTCATCTGGCTTTGCGATAATACGAATTTCACGTCCAGCTTGAATTGCAAAGGATTTATCTACACCTGGAGTGGTATTTGCAATCTCTTCTAGCTTTTGCAAACGCTTGATATATGTATCGAGCGTTTCTCTTCTCGCACCCGGTCTTGCTGCGGAGAGTGCATCTGCTGCTGCAATCAGTACAGCTTCCATGCTCTTCGGTTCGTAATCTCCATGATGTGCTGCCATACCATTGATAACAGCTTCGGATTCTTTGTATTTCTTCAGTAAATCAATACCGATGTCAACGTGTGTTCCTTCTACTTCATGGTCGACTGCTTTACCAATATCATGAAGTAATCCAGCACGCTTTGCCAGTTTTACATCCATCCCCAGTTCACCTGCCATAAGTCCAGCTAAGTGTGCTACTTCAATCGAATGCTTTAATACATTTTGTCCATAACTTGTGCGATATTTCAATCGTCCTAAAAGCTTAATCAGTTCTGGATGAAGATTGTGAATCCCTACTTCAAAGGTAGCGGCTTCGCCCTCTTCCTTTATAATATTGTTGACTTCACGTTCCGCTTTTTCAACCATCTCTTCAATTCTTGCAGGATGAATACGTCCATCTACAATTAATTTTTCTAATGATAAGCGGGCTATTTCACGTCTGACCGGATCAAACCCAGAAAGGATAACCGCCTCCGGCGTATCATCAATAATTAAATCAATTCCAGTCAGCGTTTCAATTGCACGAATGTTTCGCCCTTCTCTTCCTATAATTCTTCCTTTCATTTCATCATTCGGAAGCGGTACGACAGAAACCGTTGTCTCTGCCACATGATCAGCAGCACATCGTTGAATTGCTCCGGTAATAATTTCCTTTGCTCGTTTTTCACCTTCTTCTTTTGCTTTCGATTCAATATCTTTAATCAAAAGTGACGCTTCATAACGAACTTCTTTTTCAACATTAGATAATAATAATTGCTTTGCTTCTTCCACCGTATAACCTGAAATCCGCTCCAACTCTTCAATCTGCTTTGAAATAAAGCCATCCAGTTCATGCTCTTTGTCTATTAATATTTGCTCTTTGCGTGTAATGCTTTCTTCTTTTCTTTCAATATTTTCGACTTTACGATCTATAGATTCTTCTTTTTGGATCAATCTTTTTTCGGATCTTTGGATTTCTGCTCTTCTCTCTCGAACCTCACGCTCTACCTCGCTTCTCATGCGATGAGCTTCTTCTTTTGCTTCCAACGTAATTTCTTTTTTAATCGTTTCCGATTTGTTTTCCGCATCGAGGATCATATTCCTTGCTTTTTGTTCGGCACTGCCAATGGCTCGCTCACCAACATTTTTTCTGAATATATATCCGGCTAAAAGTCCGAAAGCTAAGGCAAAGATTCCAATTATCACTGCAATAATTGGGTTAATAATCATGCACCTCATCTTTCTGCGCATTACTTTTCATTCAAAAATACATCGCGCTTATGCATTTTTTTCCATTGTTATTTTACTAAATATTCCGCATTACATAATTAAATATTGATATAATCACACTATATATATTATAATGTTTTGTATACGAATGTCAAGAAAATGTCAAGAAAACGAGGGCTTTAATCCATGAACTATTTTGTAAATTTGCTTAAAAATATTGATAAAACACTGCTGATTCTTACAGTTTTTTTTGCAGCAATCAGCGTTACTATGATAGGAAGTACTGCCTATGCAGAACACTTTGTCTTTAACCGGGATATGCAGATACAGTTGATTGCTTATGTAATCGGCATTTTTGCCATTGCAGTCATCCTACTTTTTGATTATAACATATTCAAAAAGTTGGAGAAAGTGTTCTACGTTACATCAATCCTATTACTTCTTTGTGTCTATATTCCAGGTCTTGGCAGCTCTCAGAAAGGAGCACGCGGCTGGCTGAACTTTGGACCGATTAACGTACAGCCTGCTGAACTTGTTAAAATTACTTTTATACTGATGTTTGCTCATTTTCTATGTCGTCATAAAGAGGACTTATGCACTTTTAAAGGAATTGTCCGATGTGGAATCTATGCTGCTCCGTTCTTATTCTTGATCTTAATTCAGCCAGACCTCGGAAACGTTCTAGTCTTTTGCGTCATCGCAGCAATTATGATATTCGCTGCAGGTGTTGATGGCAAACTATATGCCAAGGTCTTGGGTGGCATTGCGGCTTGTATGCCAATTGCTTACTTTTTAATGGATTATCATCAAAAAATAAGAATTGATGCATTCTTAAATCCTTCTGACACTTCCCTGCCTGGAAATTATCAAGTCTTACAATCTAAAATTGCGGTTGGCTCGGGAGGCTTTTTTGGAAAAGGCTTGTTTCAAGGCACGCAGAAAGAATTGAAATTCTTACCGGTTCAAAAATCAGACTTTATTTTCTCAGTAATTGTTGAAGAATTAGGCATGCTGGGTGGAGGAATTGTAATTGGACTCTACACTATGTTTCTCTATCGCATTATGCGGATTATTGATAATGCAAAAGATTTGTATGGTGCGCTTGTCGTAACCGGAATGTTCGCGATGTTTACCTTTCAGATTTTTGAAAACATCGGTATGACAATGGGGCTCATGCCGGTAACAGGCATCACGCTTCCGTTTATCAGCTATGGTGGCAGTTCTATCGTCACGAACATGGTCGCACTTGGACTTATTTTAAATATTGGAATGCGAAGCAAGCTGATTAATTTTTAAGTATTCTCTTTATTTAAAATACAATATATAAAAAACGCCGTTCTTTAATTTAAAAGAAACGGCGTTTTTTGCTCTTTTCTATTTCTTTCTATCACAAAACACTTTTTATTAAGTCTTTATGAGGTGAAGAGATTACACTATAGCTGGTGATCTCTCCGGTCTCTTTCAGTTCATTCAAACAAGAATTTACCGCAGAATTTACGGAAGACACTTCGCCTGTAAAAATAAGAAAACCCTTTCCTCCCAAACCTCTTGCAATTCTGACTTCGATCAATTGAATATTGGAAGCCTTCACTGCAATATCTCCCGCTTTTACCGCAGTCAATGCGGAAATCGTTTCAATAATGCCAAGCGCTGAAACCGATGTTACTTCGGACGTTCCTAAAATTGCAGCTGGCAGTGATTCGTTTATATTATTTATAATATGACTCCCTACCAAAAAAATATCTGCTTTATGAATACCTGCATTCATCGAGCTTTTTACAGCACCTACATTACCGGATATAATAATGACGTACTTCCCGGGGCAGATCGGTGTAGCAAGCAGTAAATCAACATTTGCAGCTTTCAGCATTTCATCAGCCGTCTCGATCCCTACGGGAATGCTCTTTAATTCCAATAATCCTAATGATTGCCCCATGAGCCACCTCTACTTTCATAACGTTTAAACAAATAATATTGTAATGACAAATAATAGAATCATGATTGTCGTTGCAGGAGGGTCTATGTGCGTATCACAATGGCAATTAAAGGTCTTTGCAATAAAATCACCAAGAATGGATCCTAGCACTCCAAAAATAATTCCCATAAGTGGATTTCCTGACCATACAGCAGCACAGGCTGCCGGGTAAGCAATGTGGTGCGTTGCCGGGCAGGCAAATCCTGTTTGTGTAAAGATCAAAGAGGTTGCGGCAATTCCGAAACAAATAACCGGAAAGGCATTCATAAGCGCAGGGTCTACACCGGCTTGAAGCATTTGCTGCGCTATAAAAGAAATCGTTACTCCAATGCCCAGGCCTAGTACTGCATTGCAGAAAAACCCTTTTCCGCCCGTATAAAATTGCCGTTTGTCTCCCTCTTCACATTTCCCTATGATTCCGCTTTTTCCAAACAGCAATCTCGTTGCAACTGCAAGAATAACAACGGTCGTTCCCGGTAAATCTGACGGAAAATTGACTGCGGCCAGCAGCTGAAAAATAATCATGCCGGCCAGCCCGAAGAAGCCACCTACCAGCAAAGTAACCGGATCTCCCGTTCCATATAAAGAAGACAAAATATCCGTTCCATTCTCTAATTGCTTTGTCTTATATGCGTATCCTGCTGCTGCAACACCGCCTGCAAATGCAACATGAGGTCCCAGATAGGCTCCAAATGCGATGTATCCAACTGCTAAATCGACTGTTCCTGCCAATGCTGCAGTTCCTCCCGCAATTGCAATGATACCTGTTAAAATAAATGCCGGAAGTGCTCCGATATATGCACCGATTATTCCACCTCCAAAAGCCGCTATCACCAGTAACCATTGTAAATTATCCATAAGCTGTTCCTTCTTTCTCTCAAATTTCTTTCACTACATTTGAATTCTAATATTTTCGTTTGTTACTGCTGTAACAACACCGGAAATACTAGCATGGATATTACTTCCCAATTTCCCCTCAGAAATCTTTGCAACTAAATCTCCTTTTTGCACGGTGACACCTACCTTGACAACCGGCTCCGACGGAGCGCCAACGTGCTGTCTGAAAGGAATTGTTACCGTTTGAAAAGCCTTTTCTGATACAATGATAGGAGCAGGCTTATCATACTTCGCCAACCCCAGTTTAGAAATCAGTTTATTCACAGGATACTTTTTATACTCTCGAAACATGGCTGCTTTATCCGGTTGTAAGTTCAAATTGTTTCGTATTCCTTGATTCAATAATTCACTTTTGAGAATGGCATTCATTTTCCAAGGCTGCAGATCTTGGACGCATGCATATTCGCACAATCGGCATCCACAACACAAAAAAGCATGTACTGCAGTTGTATTGGAATCACACATTTTCCCGTAACTTGGAATTCGAATTAATTTATGTGGTTCGAGCCGATGTCCTAGCAGACCTCTCGGACACACTTCTGTACATAGACTACAATGCATACATGCAGTTCTCGCCTCTCGCATCATACTGGAAACCTCTTTTGTTAAACTCGTTATTAAAGAATGATTCGCAGGTAATACAATCAGCCCTTTTACCGTCTTTGTGATCACTTCATCAACGGAAATTAATTTTCCCATCATCGGACCGCCATTTATAACTTTAAAATCTTTTACAGTGACACCTCCGGCTAAGTCAATTGCTTCTTTTACCGTTATTCCTAGCGGCACTTTTACGGTGATTTGACTCGCCACTTCACCGGTCACCGTTAAATACTTCTCCGTTACCGGTTTCTGATTTGTGTATGCTTCATACACATTCAGCGCAGTTTCAACATTTGTCACAATGACTCCGACATTTAACGGCAGCCCGCCTTCCGGAACAATTCTCTTTGTCACTTCATAAACAATGACTTGTTCATCACCGGCGGGGTAAAAATTATCTAAAAAGTGAATTTTACAGCTTGGATAACTGCTTATACGCTCGCTCAAAGCCTCTTCAGCACGGTGGTATTTCCTTTTTAAAGCGATATATCCTGCCTTCGCACCTACATGTTCGACAATCAGCTGCAGCGCTTGTAAAATTTTATCAGCTTCACTAGCCATCAATTGCTGATCCACTCTTAAAAGAGGCTCGCATTCCGCACCATTTATAATGACATATTCGGCCTTTGCATTATATTTTACATGGCTGGGAAATCCAGCACCCCCTGCGCCTACAATTCCTGCTTCTTCTACTAAAGTTGTTAAACTTTTTTCCATACTGCCACCTCATTTACCTTACATCCAATCCGCCGACAAGGACACACTTTCGCTTTCTTGCGAAAGATTTCGCAGAGGTAAGGCCTTCTCCGGTAGGGCCTGCAATGGTAAATGTGGTATGCCCCTCTCCGCCTACACCAATGCCGGCATACGAAGGTCCATTTTTCACAAAAATAGTAGTTTGTATCAATTTTGCCATCTTTGTCAGCTTATCTACATTCTTTGAATGCATCATTGCAGTATGCCTGTTTCCGTGTTCCACTTCAATCGCAAGATCAATCGCCTCATCTACGTCTTTTACACGCACAAGCGGTAAAATCGGCATCATCAGTTCGGTTTGTACAAAAGGGTGCGCAACAGAAGTTTCCATCAGTATCACTTTTATTTCAGAACCAACTTCGATTCCAAGCTTAGAAAGAATATACGGTGCACTCTTTCCTACAAAGCTAGTTTTCGGTCCTCCCTTTTCATTGATAACCAGTTCTTCCAACTGCTTGATAAGCGTCTGGTCTTTCACTTCATACGCACCAAACTTTTTCATATTGAAAATCAGATAATCAGCAATCGAATCAACCGCAAGTATTTCTTTTTCTGCAATGCAAGGAAGGTTGTTATCAAAGCTGCAGCCTTTTACAATATCGTCTGCCGCTTTTTCAATGTCAGCTGTCTCATCTACTACAACCGGCGGATTGCCTGCACCAGCACCAATTGCTTTTTTACCGCTTGACAATACTGTTTTTACAATCGCCGGTCCGCCAGTAGCTACAAGCATTCTGACTTTAGGGTTTTCCATCATTAAAGTTGTGTTTTCAATCGATGGCTCTCTTACCGTAACGATCAAATTTTTCGGTGCGCCGGCTTCTTCCAGCCCTTTATTGATTAACTTAATCAAAGCCAAAGATACGTTTTTTGCTCTGGGATGTGGGCTGAATACTACCGCATTCCCTGCTGCTAGCATGCCAATTGAATTGCAGATAATCGTTTCGGTTGGATTCGTGGTCGGGGCAATTGCACCGATGACTCCAAACGGAGAATATTCTACAATTGTCAATCCATCATCACCCGACATGGCTTCCGTCGTTAAATCTTCAATTCCCGGTGATTTCTTTGCTGCCAATGTATTCTTAATCAGTTTGTGCTCATACATTCCCATTCCGGTTTCTTCTACCGTCATCTGTGAAATAAATTCTAAATTCTCTTTTTTCAGCACAACATTGCGAATGACTTCCACATATTCTGCTCGGTTTGACATGCTGCAATTTAAATATTTTTTTTGAGCAGTCGCTGCGGCTTCTACCGCATCACCCATATGATCAAAGATCCCGTAGTTATAATCTTCATTTTGCATAGAAGCCTCTTCGCCTACGCTCTCAATTACTTTTTTTACTAATTCCTCTATCATTTTTACATCTATATTCATTTTTGCTGACCTCCTAAGACTTGGTTTAAAGCAAAATGTGCAATTTGTGTATCATCTTGCGCACTTCCGCCGCTGACACCGATGGCACCCACTAATCTGTCACCGATAATGCAGGGAAGTCCTCCACCAAATGTAATAATTTTTCCATGATCGAGATTTTGAAGCCCGTAAAATTCTGCGCCTGGTATCGTTAATTCTGCCAATTCATTGGTTGGCATCTTTAATGCATTTGCCGTGTATGCTTTATTGATCGAAACCTGAATACTAATTAGTAAAGACTCCTCCATCCTGTGAAGTAAAATTAAATTGCCTCCAGAATCAACTGCAGAAAATACAATGGAAAGACCCATTTCTTTTGCCTTTTCCTCTGCATGCTGTGCCATATTTTTTACAGCTTGCAGATTAAAAACCTTATGCGCTTCGCTCTCCTTAAAAATCCCTGCTTTCTTCATTGCCTCCTTTACGGTCTGCTCCACCTTTGACCTCATCTCGATCTCTTCTTCATATGTTTCTTCGAGCCTAGCCAACGCATAGACTGCATCGGATAATCGATTTACATACTGCATCAATACTTCGCTTATTTTTTCTTCACGTGCTGCTGTGACGACCGTTCTCTCACTTCTTCGAATCATTGTCCTTGCAACGTGCATTGCTGCCGATGCACTGTTGACACCAGGTACCACAAACTGCGTCTGTTTTCCAGTCTTCTCCGTACACGAATCGACGATCTTTTCTAAATCACTTACATCATCTGCAGTAATTTTAGTTTTCAAAAGGGTCAGCCCTTTTTCATCACTGGCAAGCTCTGCACCGAGTATAAAAAGTTTTTTCTGTATACAACGGATGCTTTCTTTTATGTAAGGATGCTTCGTTAATGAGTAAGCAAATCCCAGCATAGAATTTACTTCATCAATGCTTCCGTAACAGTTTACCTTCAGACTATCCTTTGAAACTCTTGAGCCCCCAACCAAACCAGTTTGACCTTTGTCACCTGTTTTCGTATATAAATTTGCCAATACATCACATCCTATATATTTAATTCTACAGAATCTACAATACCTACAATCGTTGCATCTACCGGTGACTTGGTATTTCCTAGAGCATACTTTGCGGAACTTCCCATCGAAATAATAACAATTTCACCAGTGCCTGCTCCAACGGTATCGACTGCAATCTCGGTTCTTCCAACTACTTCCATATCGTCGGTTAATTTTTTTACAAGCAGCATCTTGTTTCCGATTAAATTATCGTCCTTCCGTGTTGAAACGACTGTTCCAACTACTTTTGCCAAATACATATGAACCACCTATTCACTCTCTAATTAACTGTATCTTATTTTTTTTAGCGGTATCCTCTGCTAATCTGGTTACAAGTGAATTTCTGCCTATAATAATCTTTTGATAGCCTGAATTGATTACAATATCTACGTTTCCAACCACCTTATTGGAAAGCACTTTACACTCTGCCCTTTTATCGTCTACAGTCTTTTCGTACTCTTTTTCATCAATTGCCTGTCTTTGAACTATTTTTAAAACAGCACTCTCATACAAACACTCTGCGGTTGTCAAATAAGCTCCAAAAGAGGCCAATTTCTTCATATTGTCTCTTAACTGTACCTTGAATGCTTCTTTCATTTGATACCCATTTTCCGCATTTTTTTTATGATCCGGGCAGCAGCCGTCTATCGCAATCACTACTTTTTTTCCCTTCAGCAATGCATTTGACAGGAATCGAGACGCTGGATTGTCTGCAATTCCGCAGGCTATTTTGGCCGCTGTGTTTCTAGTCATGGTTGGAACGATTACTGCATCAAACTCTCTTAGGAAAAGTTCTGGTATTTTACAATCCTTTTCATCAACAAAAATCGGATGCAGTCTCTGTTCTATCTTTGCGTAATCTAAGAGAAGCTTGGCACTTTCTGATAGGAATACATGAAAGGTGAATCCTTTTTCTCCTAGCTTAGATAATTGAGTCAAAGCTTCGTCTAAGTTCACAGGTGAACCTGTAAAAATAAGCAGTATTTTTTTATCTCGATTCGCTATTTTTTCCATTACTCTTTCGGCTATATATGTAATAAGAACCTCTTCAATCATTTTTTCCAAATTTTCTTTCAACATATTGTCACCATCTAAATGATACTGTTCATCGCAATTCCAAGCGGTGTTACCAATAGTGGTTCTACTGGCTTTACCGTTGGAATGCCAATGAAATTCTCAAATACCTTTTCAAAATCGCTGAAACAGCTGGCACCACCGACTACGTAAATGCGGTTTACATGAAATCCACTTAAGTAGTTCTTTATTATAGATGCCATTTTCTCGACGACAGGCTTTACAACCGGAAAAATATCTCCCTCTTGAACTAAATCCTTTTTTAAAGCTTCCGCTTCTTCAATCGTACTTTTATTAAATCCGGCAAGCACTAGAGTCATATGCGTTCCTCCGGTTGCTTCATCATTTGTATAAATGACTTTACCTTTTTTCAAAATACTGATACCGGTCGTTCCGCCTCCCACATCGACTACTGCACCATCCTGTAGTCCAATGACAGTAGCTGCTGCGGTGGGCTCATCGACAACATTTGTCACCTGAAAACCCGCAGCCTCTACCACATTAGCAATTGCTTTTCTATTGCCATCAATAATTCCGGGCGGGATTGCTGTAGCTGCTTTTTGTAACGTAACACCAAGCATTTGTTCAATCTGGTGTTTTAAAATTTCTACAGCTTTACATGCCCCGATATAGTCGACGACGATCCCATCTCTTACAACTGTGGAATGATACGTTGCTCCTGCAACGGGCCTATTGTGTTCATCCACTACTGACAACACAATATTTGCTGTACCTAAATCAACACCACATTTCAACTTTCCTTCGTAAGCATTGAACGTTTTATTGCGGACAAGCCTCGCAAATTCACTTAACAATTCGTTGCATTTTAACAAATCATATTCCACAGTATCACCTATTTTATAATCCTGACGCTTTCATTATTTTTTACATTGACAGCATTGGCCTCGTCCATATCAATATGCATCTCTAAGGCATCTTTATCAGAAATTCTAAGGAGAACATTTTTCAAAACAGCTCCCCTTTCCTTTCCCAGCTCAACATCGACCAGCTCTCCATCCTTTAATCCAAGCTTCAATGCTATATTGGGAGGCATATGAATATGTCTTGATGCTACAATTGTCCCTTGAGATTTAATGATTCCGCCTTTCGGGCCAATCATCTCAATGCCAGGCGTACCCTCTAACTTCCCAGATTCTCTGATTGGTGCCTTCACACCAAGAACATAGGTATCACTTAATGATATTTCTATCTGCGTTTGTTCTCTTAAAGGTCCTAAAACTCTAACTTTTTCAATTTGACCTTTCGGACCCATTAAGGTGACTACCTCTTCAGCTGCAAACTGGCCAGGCTGCTTCAAAGCTTTCATTTTAGTAAGCTGTGAATCGGTTCCAAATAAAAGATCCATATCACTTCTGCAAAGATGTACATGCCGATTGGATACTCCTATTGGTATGACCAGATTCTTGTTAGAGAGTGCCTCAATGACCAATTTTGTAATGATTTTTATTAATTCTTCTTCATTGGTTATATTCAAGGTACTCATAACGAACTCCAATTACTTAAAGTGCCTTAGGAAGAAGGTTTTCAACATCTGTATGAGGTCTTGGAATAACGTGCTGAGATACGATCTCTCCAACTTTATCCGCAGCACATGCGCCTGCATCAACCGCAGCCTTTACAGCACCTACATCGCCTCGAACCATGACAGTAACCAATCCGGATCCAATCTTTTCATATCCGATCAATTTAACGTTAGCAGACTTTGTCATAGCATCTGCTGCTTCAATTGCACCAACCAATCCTTTTGTTTCAATCATTCCTAATGCTTCGTTCATGATAATGTCCTCCTATTAATCATTTTTAATACAAGTGTTCGTTTTTAATTTATTTTTTCGTTTTTTCTCCACTTTTTTTAGCGGACTTTCTTTGTGAATTTTTTGGTTTTACTTCTGATTTTTCTTTTTTTATTTCAGAAACATTTTTTTTTGATTTTTTTTCTTCGTCCCTTATCTCTTGATTTTCTCTTAAATGTGCATCAGAATCCAATCTTTTTCTTTCCTCTGAATCTTTACTGAGCGGATCAGATTCTTCTATGAAATCCGCTTTCAAATCTGATTTCATATCCGGCTGCATCTCTGCTTCCATCTGCTCTTCGTTTTTGAGCGTATCATTTAAGACAATCTGTTCGTCTAGAGAAACTTCAGAGATCGGGCAGCCAACTGTCTGGTAATTTCTTATCATAGACTCAAGATCATCAGACGGTCTGGCGATCACTTTCGTCCCCGCTACTCTTCCTACCTTTAACGCAGCTGCACTGGCAGCTTCTATAGCTGCTTTTACAGCACCGACATCGCCTTCTACCTTAATTACAGTTCTTCCAGAGCCTTTTACCAACTCATATCCTACCAATGTAACGTTGGCAGATTTTACTGCTGCATCAGCTGCTGTAATCGCTGCTGCTAAACCAATCGTTTCAATTAGACCAAGGCTTTTCAGCATTACAAACTCACCTCCTCATGCAAACCTGTCGCTTACTTATTCACGGAATGTATTAAATGGCATTCTTTTTACCAGGCGGGCACTGTTTTGTCCAATCGCTCTGACTTTTTCCATCCCATCATTTACTGAAATATTAAATAGTGGTGAATCCTTTCTTAATTTTTCATAATGCAAAGCCACAGATCCATCCGATACGCCGATCCCAACTCCAAGCCTTGATTGCTGACAGGCGTCGTATGCCATCTGAATATAATCGCTGCATTTTTCCACTAATATTACTTCATAAGGGATTCCTTCCTCTTCAATGCCATAGCATATTTGATTCAGAATGTTCTTACCGCTTAAAGCCTTATTTGCATGAATAATGATTGTCGGTCTTGACTCTTCATTTAACAACATAATTAACCATCTTTCTCTGCTGCAGACAAAACCAAGCCTGTAGCAACTGCATTTCTTGGTCCCTCAACACCTCTGATATTTGCACGTCCTGAAACAACCCTATACTGTGCAAGCGCATTGGTTACAAGCTGAGGTATTTCAAAATCCAAAGCAGAACCTCCAACAAGAACTACAAATTGTATATCTCTTACATTACTTGTAGGACTGACTTTTCTGAGTGCTCTGATTGCATTTGTTACAAAAACCTTTTCTTTTGCAGTTTTTCTTATTCGTTTAATTTTCTCAATGGAGTAATCTCCTTCAAGCGGTATCATTTCACCTTCTTTTAAAATAACCACCTTTGCAAATGCACTTGCATCCAAAGGCTTTTCAAAAAATTCCACGGTTCCATTTTCATGTCTGATATGAAATAGACTCTCAACTTTTGCAAGAGGGTATTTTTTGATGTCCTCAGCTAAATTAAAATCCTTTAGTCCTAGCTCAGACTGAATTAACATGGTTACCATATTTCCGGCTCCCGCTAAATGAATGGATTTTATTACACCGCTTGAGGTGATAATAGAAGCATCGGTTGAACCGGCTCCCATATCTAGTATCGCAAGTGGCTTATTGGTACCTGGAGTTGTAAGCGCACCCAAAATTGCCATATCCGCCTCAACACCGCCTACGATTACAGGTACATCAATCTTTTCTGTCAATTCAGCTGCTATGAGCTCCATCTGTAATTTGTTGGCTTTTACCATTGCTGCAATCCCTACCGCACTTTCCTGAGAAAATTCATTTGCTAAGCCGCCCTGCACTTTTTGAGGTATATACGTATCAACAGCAAGCAAATCACGAATCTTTATTTCTTTTGGATGCTGTCCGGTTAATTTAGACATGACCTGACGAACTCTTTCAAGCATCCCGCCTGCATTTGTACCAGCCTCGCCTTTCACATCCTCAATATCCAGTGCTGCATTTACCATCTCCATAATTCTCTCAGAACCTTCATCTACATTTACTTTAAATGATTTGGAAGCGCTCATGATCTCTATCGCGCCTGCCGGGATTTTCTTTTCCTTTATGTCTCCTTCGGGTGTCTTAATCACTACAGCAGATCGATTTCCAATCAATGCTCTTGCAATCGGTACGACTTGTTTTGTTTCCTCAGAGCTTAAGCCAAACATCGTTGCTATTCCATATGGGTTTGACAGAACTTCCACAACGCCGCCTACGCTGGCGACTTCAACTGCACATAGCATTTCAAGTGGAACTTTATCAATGAGTTCGACCTCATCGACAATCGGTATTTTTTTCTTTAATCGATTGTTAATTAAAACTCCGTCGTCTTTTTTAACAATCGCCGCTGTAATATTTTTCTTTTCGGACAATTTGTTTATTGTTTCCGCCGCAATCTCAAAATCTACAGAAGTCGGAATCACAACTATATAGTTTTTCTCTTCTTTTTCATTGTTTAAATCGGTCAGCAATATCGTCTCGCCAACTCCTATGCCAATGCCTCCCGGTGTTTTAGGATTGTGACCAATCATAGTCGATTCTGTAATGATCGTTTCCGTAATGGTTTCCATTGCGACATCTCCGATGACCGGAGCTGCTTCATTCACTCTTATTTCATCCAGATCATCCAAACGCAGCCCTGATTGCTCCAAAGCATTTGTAAGTGATTTAAACAATCCACCAATATTAGCTGAGGTTCCTTTTATTCCGGTTGTAGAAACAATACTACTGCCAAGAAATTCAACTTTATTCTCTGTGATTTTTCCGATTGCTGTTTCTGTAGTAGCATTACCGATATCTATGCCCGCAATAAATTTCATAAGGTCCTCCATCCATCGACTACTTAATCTCTTCTTAATCTTCCTCGTTTGCTGTATACTTCTGCTGCTTCCTTTACTAATGTCGCATTAATGAAGCAGCCATACGTTTTTTCTAATTCCTCTGCAATCTCGTAAAGCTCTTCTTTCGTCGAACGATACGGTCTAAGTGCATTGTAAATTTCAAGGAGTCTATCATCCGGTACCGTAATCAATTCCGACGCTCTTCTGAGATTCGCAGCAAATGCGTCCCTGCCCACAGATTCTGCAACCTGCGCCTGCAGCTCTAATGTTTCAGGCGCAATTCTCATATCTTCTGAGGTTAATTTGCCATTTAGTACTTGCTCAATCGTCATATCTGAAAGCTTTTTCCCCGTCGGTGAAAAAATTTTATCTGACATTTTATCGCCGAGCGGGTAATGATCAGCAGTAATCTTTTCTGATACGCAGTCATCCCCTTTCACGGCTGCTGCATTGCCTGACATCGCTTTCATAACTTCCTCTACTATTTGTTTCATCAATAGTTCCTGATTCATCGTTCACCCTCCTATTTGAAGTCTACTTTTAGCAGCTGCGGCTTTTTATTCATGTCAACATACTCTGTTTCTTTAATATGAAGCAGTGCAGCAATTGCTTGATATTTCGGTCTTGCCATTTGGTCATTTCTAACAGGAACTGGCGCAGGTGACTCTCCTTTTGCATATTTAGCTGCATTTTTTCCTATTTTTCTATAGGTATCAAGATCGATCAGCGGCGCCTGAGAAAAGAGCTCAAGATTGGCAAGCGGGAATAAATATTTTTGATGAATCACCGTTGTACCCTTCGACTGAATGCCAATACCGATTCCGGAGCCGCTGATTTTTGCAGAGTCATGAGCTACGAACGACACATCAGACGTCCGATATACTTTTACAACTCGATACTTTACGCCTTCCTCTTCAATACCTGCAATGACTTCTTTCAGCACTTTATCGTGTGGAATGCCTATAATTGTTTTCGTCTGGTGTTTTCCAAAAGCTGCTGCAACACCAATTACGACTTCATTTGGAACACTTCCTTTTTCAGCATCTCCCACTTCAGTAATAACCAGTTTACTGTCAGGATTTACAGCCTCTGACACCACTGGTTTGTCTTCCTGCGGTGACATTGAGTCTAAATTCATTTCTTTTAAGACATCTTCGATGATATCTTTTAAAATTTTTTCATCAAGTGCCATAATTCCACCTCCTATTTCACATCTTCCGGGCTAACAGCATTACGTATGTTTTTAATCTGTTCCCATCTATCTTCACTCATTTGATATCCGGTTTGTGGACCGTGATAATTATTAGGATAGTTCACAGCACTAATTACATGGAAATTCTCATCAAGAATTGCAGAAGTATGTAAATAATCTCCGGCAATTCTTTGTTTAAGCATTTTAAAGATGCTGTCGGCAACATCCGGGAATCCTGCACTGTTCAACGCTTTAACAAAATCCACGCCGGTTATTTTCTTTGCCATCATTTCTTCAATTGCTTTGATATCTGCCGCTTGATCTCTATCTGGCATATCCTTGCTTCCATGAGCATAAGTAGCGCATTCCACTTCTTCATCCGTGACTTCAGGCAGCCCCAGCTCCTTAAACAGACCCTGCATCACTCTCGCTGCCTTATTTCTTGCTGAAATTACAGCTTCTTCATCAACCGGCTGCAATCCGCCATCAATTTTTAAATCCCTTTGAATGATATTCCAATCATCATAGTCCTCAGCATCCCAATTGGATCCGGCAAACATATTATCGTAGTTTGGCGTAGAGCTATAGCCAGAACAAATAAAATCAGTACCGGGAACCATCTGCATTAGCGAACGTGCACATCTTCGTAAATCAGAATGTGTAAAAGTTTGGTCGTTGGATGAAGCGCATTCCAAATCCAGCGCCATAGCAATTAAATTTTCTGCCAATATTGCACGTATGCCTCCGGGAACTCCACCAGGTACTCCAACACAGCTTACAGAACCATTCTGTATCCCTTGTACGCCTGCCCCTTTTGTCACATATAAACAGCGCGCTTCCAAATACAGCATTGATTTTCCTTCTGCATATCCCATCTGCACTTCGGAACCGGTACCTGAAGTGAAACGCATTTTCAGCCCTCTTGAAGCATAACAGGAAGCTAAAAATGTCTTAGAATACGGTGTATCGTCTCCGTCCATAAACACGGATTCTGTTCCATAAACAGACACCGTTTCTGCATAAGTGGTAAATCCTCTCATACCCATAATTAATTCAGTTGCTTCTTCAACCGCACATTGGGTAAGAATTCCCGGTCTTCCGACTTGCGCCCCGATGAATATCCCCATTGCATTAAATGGAGCAAGTCTTGCTACTCCAACGGTCGTTTCCTGTTCATCAAATCCTCTTAGAGCAGCCTCCGCCGCATCAGCGGCAATTTGAACAAAAGAGTCTTTTACATTTGTTACATGGCACTGGTTGCTTGGAATCAGTCTGGCTCTCATTTTTGTCACAGCCATCATCATTTCCAAAACATTCATCTTACCGACAACTTCAGCAATCTTTGCAGGAGTCATGGATAAAGTTAAGTCTAAAATCTCTTTTCTCGGAACATTGATATCACACATTTTGTGTGCGATTTCCAGCGAATCCATTGCCATCACTTTTTCAGCATTATCAAGCCTGATTGCATAATCTGCAATGTAGGTATCCAACATGTCGAACTCATCTCTTGCTTTGCCATCTAATTCTATAATTTTTCCATCTTTTAGTTTAATGCTTGGTTTCGGATCGAAGGGACTATTCATTGCAATCAAACCTACCTCCGGCCATTCCGTTACAAAGCCATCTTGATTTACTGGTCTGTTTGCTAATACTTCAAAACGTTTTGATCTTTTCATCCTCTTGCTCCTTTCAAAATCTATAGTATATAAGGCGTAGTTGTTGATTCAAGCGGACCACCGCCTAATGCGCCAAGTAACTGCTTACCAACATCTCTCGCTGCTACAATCGCTTGTTTAACGGCTCCGGAATCACCGGAGAATGCTAAAATAACTTCGTTTGAATAACTCGTTCCGCCATTTGCCGGGCTGGAATACGCAAGCACATCTACAGTCGCAGCTTTCACTGCTGTATCTGCAAGTACAACCCCGATTGCTGCCGGTGCGCCTACTGTGATACCAAATGACTTTCCGATTGGTGCACCAAATGCTTTATTCAAGGCAAAGCTTGCTCTTGCTGTATATTGAAATTCAAGGTGCCCTGCCGAAGTCCCGTATACATCCCCGAAAGTTCTGTCCAAATCTTTCAAGCACACTTCAACGGCTCTTCGTACATCGGATACATCCTCTGCACCGAAGATAATCAAGGAACCATGTCCTGCTCCACCTTCCGTATCTCTTGGCAGTTCAATGGATAAAATATCGCTATTCGTAGCTTTTACCGCCTCATCTGCCGCAAAAATCTGAGGCCCCGCCCCTGTTCTTCCGCCTATAATACCGATTGACCGATATTTTTTGTCAATGCCCATCTTTTCATGGATTTGGTGGTCTACATTTGCAATGACTAACCCAATCGTATTTCCAACAGCAGTCCCGACAAATTCAGTTAATCCGCAACAGCCAACCGCACAAGCTTGTGATGCAGGCTGTTCTTTTACTTGCTCATTGCGGTCAACCTTCTTCATCACTTCTTCTACAATTTTGCTCATCAATTCATCTTTCATCTAAAATACCTCCATACTCGATTCTTTATTTGACTCATTGAATACCGTTTAAGTTTTCTGGTAATGGAACCTCCTTTTTCTGAATTTTTGCTAAATCGTTTTATGTAGGGTATTATATAGAAGCGAAATAAAGATCACGATGAATTTTCTTGGTGATATCATGCATTAAATTGCCTAAAAAATCTTCATTTTAATAAGGAATTTTTTTGTCATGCAATGATTTGTAATGTGAATTTTTGCTTTTTAATGTATGAAAGTTTCATTAAAAGGATTTCAAATCAATTTTTTATAGGAAGAAGACAAAAATAGAAACTAAAAAAATGGAATAAATTTATTTGAACGATCCATCTCCTATAAATGGAGCTCTTTTAAAAGCCAAATAATTACTTATCCTATAAAATCCTAAAAATAAAAACTCTGCTTAAAGTGTAATTTTTTTCACTTCAAGCAGAGTTTTATATCTTTCATTTTTAATTTGCTTTTAAACATTTATCCCTATACTCCGAAGGGGTTATACCCACATTCTTTTTAAAGGCCTTGCTAAAATAATTGGTTTCGTTATAGGATAGTTCATACGCGATATTAAGAATCGGCATTTCTGTATAACGCAGCATCTCTTTTGCCAGCTCGATTTTACTGTTTGTAATATATGTAATAAAGTTATTCTTCGTCACTTTTTTAAATCGTTTACTAAAATAGCAAGCGCTCATATTTATATAATTCGCAGCTTCTTCTAATGTAATCCCAAATTTAATATTTTTGTCAATGTAATTTAAGACTTTAGTAATTTCATCGGAATAATGATAATCTTTATCTAATTCATCAAACATTTGTGTAAGCATATCTGTAACTAATAAATAAGAATGATACCTCATGCCATATTTATCGAATCTAAGTTTGACTTCTTTTGTTACCGTTTTAAAAATATCGATATTATCTAAGCTGTATTCTTCCGCGATTTTTGTAATGCCCTGCAGGTATCCTACGACCATATCACATCTTTGATTCGTATCCATCTCTTCATTATATATGTCATTCAAATACGATTTTGCATAAACGATGCACTTTTTATAAAGATGCTCTCTGATGCCCGCTCTTAATTGTTTTAAAGCCTCTTCAATCTTAGTAAACGGAACGTCCCTATCTACTATTTTTTCTTTTTCAATATAGGGCTTTGCAGTAGATAATAATAAATCCGGACTAAACGGTTTTAACAAATAACTATTGGCTTTTAATTTCATCGCAGCGTGAGCTACTTCCTTCTCACTCCTTGTTGTCGTCAAAATAACAGATACATCCGGATTTTTTATTTTTGTAAATTTGACAAGACTCATTAGGTTTAAACCTGTATTTGAAAAATTAGAAATCAGCAGATCAATGACGCTCGCATCTAATAATTTATAAGCCTCTTCATTGTTTTCTGCTTCAAAGACATCTTTTACATTATTAAAATGATGTTTCAAAATATCTTTGGTGACATATCTTTCAATTTTATCATTGTCTACAATAAGCACATTACACATTCTGCTCCCTCCAAAAGTTTATTCCGTAAATCATTTTACTATATACTATTGATAGGTAATTTTAAATTCACCACAGTGCCTACTTCGTCAGTCAATTTTTTAATCACTAGTTTATATTTCTTACCAAATAACCCGATTAAGCACTTATTGATTTTATGTAGCTCAAAGCGATCCGTTTCTAAATTCATGATTGAATCTTCATTCATAATACTCTCAATCGTATCTGCAGGCATCCCAATCCCATTGTCTTCAATTGAAATAATTATGTCATTTTCTTTTTGGATGCAATGTATCTTTATTTCCCCTCCTTGTTTTTTTGGCTCTATCGCAAACTCGATTACGTATGCAACAATCGGCTGAATCATCATAAGGGGACAATTTACATTATAATACTGCTCATCCACACTTATTTCAAATTTTAGTTTGCTTTCTAACCGTATGCTCTGCAACTTTAAGTAATTTTCAACAAAGGTAATCTCTTCTCCTAATGTACTTATTTGATTGTTCATATTTTCGGCAGTATAGCGAAGCATATTAGCCAATATGTAAATTGAACTTTCTGTTTTCTTTGCACTTTCCAGGTAAGCCAGCCTTGAGATTACGCTTAGTATAGAAAATAAGGAAGAATATTTCATACCTGTTAAAGATAAAAATTTGCTTTCCTCTATTCTTTTCTCCAAATCAAGTCTGATTTTTTTCTCTTCTAGAATTTCTAATTGCTTTATCTCCAATTCATCCCTTGTAAATTGGATATCCCCTTTTTCCATTAGATTCTGCATATAGTCAAACATTAAATGAACTACTGCATTGATTCGATCTATAGAAATTTTATTTACGCTATGGGATGCTTCAATCATTTCAGGTGTATTCTCCCAATTCGATTTTCTCTCAATTACCTTTTCCAGCTGAATGGAATCCTTAAGATTTTCATAATTAGTACCAATTTGCCCTCCCATAATCGCTCCGTAATAATTTCCTTCATAAATTAGCGGCACTGCAAAATCAATCAAGCCTGCGTGGCAAATATAGACATGTGGTTTTCCTGTAATTGCCGCATGTAATCCACCATGGGCATCGCATTGGTAGCATAGGTCTTTAAAATTTGAATTCTTTCGACCTTTTGCACAAAATGCCGTAAATCCGCTCTGTTTTGTTACTGGATTTCCTTTATAATCCACTGTTATAAATGCCATCCCCACTGATTCAGCAAAATTATCTTGAATTCGTTGCAGCTCTTCTATATCAATCATGTCGTGAATAGATTTAATTGCCTCCATATCTTACCTCTCTTCACTTTTACCTTTTATGAAATAGTTGGATTTTTCGCTTAATTAATTATAACAAAAAAATATCATACTACAATGTATAAAAACTCTCGTAAAGAGTAAATTTTTGTCTATTATAAAAATTTATTAAAAATGCTCAGTGCATTATTATAAATTTATAATAATGCACTGAGCATTCATACTATATCTTATCGCAGAATACGGTCTACAATATGATTAAAATTATCGGAAACGTTCTAGTCTTTTGCGTCATCGCAGCAATTATGATATTCGCTGCAGGTGTTGATGGCAAACTATATGCCAAGGTCTTGGGTGGCATTGCGGCTTGTATGCCAATTGCTTACTTTTTAATGGATTATCATCAAAAAATAAGAATTGATGCATTCTTAAATCCTTCTGACACTTCCCTGCCTGGAAATTATCAAGTCTTACAATCTAAAATTGCGGTTGGCTCGGGAGGCTTTTTTGGAAAAGGCTTGTTTCAAGGCACGCAGAAAGAATTGAAATTCTTACCGGTTCAAAAATCAAACTTTATTTTCTCAGTAATTGTTGAAGAATTAGGCATGCTGGGTGGAGGAATTGTAATTGGACTCTACACTATGTTTCTCTATCGCATTATGCGGATTATTGATAATGCAAAAAATTTGTATGGTGCGCTTGTCGTAACCGGAATGTTCGCGATGTTTACCTTTCAGATTTTTGAAAACATCGGTATGACAATGGGGCTCATGCCGGTAACAGGCATCACGCTTCCGTTTATCAGCTATGGTGGCAGTTCTATCGTCACGAACATGGTTGCACTTGGACTTATTTTAAATATTGGAATGAGAAGTAAATTAATTAATTTCTAAATTATTTCTTTTGCAAATTTAAATCATAATCGCCGGCTCAGTGAAATTATCAATCCAATGTAAACAGTTTTAAAAACCACCTTAAGGAAAGCCCTGTTCGGCTTTATATTGAACAGCGCTTAAATATCCTAAGGCATATGCAGGAGGCTCATTGTTGAATTTTTTATTCATAACTCCAATTTCTTCTTTTGGTTCCTTTGGGAAGTTCTATAATATCACACCCCTTTAAATTAAAAAACAAAAAGTAGGCAAGGTGTTTATATTCCTTGTCTACTTTCATTTTACAACTTCAACATAGCGGGTAGTTTATTGTTTCGCACACTTTGCGAGCTCAACAGGACTTAAAGCCGATTGATTTACCACGCTGTATCTAAGTGCTTTTTATTTGCTTTTAAGCTTTAATAGAGAATTAGCTATTCTGTAGCACTACCTATTTCAAATCTTCCAGTGTGGTATTTAGTTTGACTTATCGTTTCGTCAGGCAGTGCTTTAATTAATCCCTCATCAACTTCTGAGACATCTAATACATAACTCCCGACATCTTTAGAATCATCATAAGGATGAGGTATTTTTGAAACTTTGGCAAGTTTATTTACAACTAGTGAATCAATTACAACTGCTCTTAAGATGAAACTTACTAAATACTATCGGCTGAAAGACAACACGTAATCACCGTTAAAACCGTAGTTTCCGTTGTAACTTTGGAAATAAAAATTGTGATCCCAATTATGTACATTTACATCATTATTATTGCCTGTATATATTGCAAATGTTTTATTTATCGCTACATCTGGAGTTTCAGGAGTTATGTCTAGTGTTACAGTATTTGCAATTTTAGAGCCAGAGGGTTTTCTAACATTCATATCCCAATATACATTACTGAGTTTATATGGATTAGATGAAAAAGAATAGTTGACATAAAGCCACTGTCCACTCCAACTCACTTTCGATTGGCGGTCACTAATAAACACATATGATAACGGACTTATATTTAGGCTATCATTCTGCTGTATTTTTATTCTTTTTATTTCACTTTTATCAATAGGTATACTACTTTCATCTGTAATTTCAACAACAGTTCCTCCTACATCTGCTGGAGTATCATTAGGATTTGGGGCCGTTCCTTTTACTACTCTTGTATATTGGCTGTAATCTTGAACACTCGCAGAAATATCAGTTGTCATTCCAAATGCAACTGTACTCATTGAAAATACAAATACTAGACCAATTGCAAGACTCTTCAATAAAGATAATTTTGATTTTAACATTTTTTTCTCCTTTTTAACAGTTCTCCTGTCATTTTAAATTTTAGAAATTGATGCAGTCCTAAAATTGATGATAAAAAACTCTCTTTTATGCGCGCGCATATAAAGTATATCAAAATTTTCTATTTTTATATGTCGAAACAAGGCGATAAATTCAAAATTTTTATATTATAAATAATATTAGATTATATTTCATAATAAAAAAAATAAGTAGTTTATTACATTATAAATAAAATCATAGATAAAATTTATTTTATTGAATTATAACAATCAATTCATTACAATTAGAAGGGTTTTATATCAGTAAAAATAAAAGGGTTCCTAATACTCTTTTATACTTTAGCTCCATTCCCATGTCCTTTCAATTTGGTTATTAACTTACTTAATTTCAAAAACCACCCACGCGTCTAATGAAGTGCACCCCAAATGTTAGACATTAAAATCTAATTTTTGGAGGTGCATTATTTATGTCTAGAAGAAGGAAGTTCTCTGATGAGGATCGCATGAAAGCAGTAACCATGGTTATTGAGCAACATCTGTCAAAGAAAGAAGTAGCACTACTATATAATACAGATGTATCTGTCATTAAAAGGTGGGTTAGCTATTATGAAGCCTTAGGAATTGAAGGAATTGTTTCAAAAGCCCAATATTATGATGGAAATTTTAAGGTTAAGGTTATAGAATATATGCATGAAAACGGTCTTTCAATAAGACAAACAGCTAGAAAGTTCAACATCCCGCAACATCCTACTGTTAGCAAATGGGAACGTATATATTACGAGGAGGGACCTGCTGCTCTTAGCCAAGAGCGTAGAGGTCGTTGTAAAAACATGGATACTAAAAAACAAGCAAAACCAAAACAGATGAATGAGCAGACAAAAGAAGATCTTATTGCAGAAGTTCAGCGTTTACGTATGGAGAATGATTACCTAAAAAAATTAAATGCCTTAGTTCAGGAAAGAATTGCCCGAGAGAATGGGAAATAGCTACCGTCATTGATGAATTAAGGCGGATACACAAATTGACGGATTTGTTGACATTCGCAAAAATGCCAAGGAGTACATTTTACTATTATCTAAAGCGTATGAAACAACAGAACAAATATGCTGAGGTAGAAGAATGTATTAAGCGAATTTTTCATGATAATAAAGGAAGATACGGTTACCGACGAATTACACTTGAGATGAAAAATCAAGGGTATAACATTAATCATAAAACAGTTTTAAAACTAATGAATAGAAATGGTATTAAATGTAAAATAAGAAAAGTAAAATATCGCTCCTACAAAGGTGAAGTTGGAGAAGTAGCACCAAACCTTCTACAGCGAAACTTTAAAGCTAATAAGCCAAATCAAAAGTGGGTAACAGATGTAACAGAATTTTCGTTACATGGAGAGAAAGTATATTTATCACCAATTCTAGATTTATACAATGGTGAAATCATTAGTTACAACATATCTAGAAGCCCTAATTTTAGTCAAACAATGGATATGCTAGATAAAGCGTTTAAAAAAATACCTAATAATATAGACCTTCTTCTGCATTCTGACCAAGGTTGGCAATATCAGATGAAAAAATATCAATTTAGATTAAAAGAAAAAGGCATTAAGCAAAGTATGTCCAGAAAAGGAAATTGTCTGGATAATTCAGTCATGGAGAATTTCTTTGGCATATTAAAGACAGAAATGTTTTACAAACATAAATTTGAAAGCACAGAACATTTTATTTTAGAGCTTGAAAGTTACATATACTATTACAATAACAGACGGATTAAAAGTAAATTAAAAGGACTAAGTCCTGTACAGTACAGGATTCAGTCCCTAAAGATTGCATAATAAACTGTCTAACATTTGGGGTTCAGTCCATAACGCATGGTTTTCTTTATACAAAAAATGCTCAGTGCATTATTATAAATTTATAATAATGCACTGAGCATTCATACTATATCTTATCGCAGAATACGGTCTACAATATGATTAAAATTATCGGAAACGTATGTACCCTTCTTATATACAATCGGAACGCCATTATTTGCGGCAATATGTATGTTTTCATCATATTGAATGACTCCAGCCATCTCCATGCGCAGAACCTCTGACATTTCTTCCAGACTGGGAAAACTCCCCTGTCCAAACAAATCCGCTTTTACTTTATTGACCACATATTTTCTCTTTGTAATCCCGTAATCTGTTAAGATACGGTCGACCATATCGGCATCCCGCAAGGATGCATATTCCGGAATCGCCACAATTACAGCTCGATCTGCTGCTGCTGCTGCGAGCTGTAATCCTCTCCCGATCCCCGTCGGTGCATCCACAATGATATAGTCAAACATCTCTTTTAGTTTTTCATAAAGAGCTGTTACCTTCTCTATTTCCACTCCGGTAGTCTCTTTGCCTTGTGCGGCTGACATGAGATAAAGCTCTGAAAAACGCCGATCTCTTATCAACGCTTGCTTCAAACGACATACTCCAGATAATACATCTGCAACATCATATACAACACGACTCTCCATTCCTAAGCAGAGATCAAGATTTCGTAAACCCATATTCATATCTAAAAGCAACACTTTTGCATCACGCTGAGCCAATACAGCTCCCATATTTGCTGCAAAAACTGTTTTGCCTACGCCTCCTTTTCCTGAGGCGATTACTATGACTTCGTTCATACTCTCTTTACTCCTTACTGTGTTATCTTGGTGCTCAAATCATAATCTGTATAAGTTTGGTTTAACCCCATATACTGTGCAATGATTTCCCTTGCTATCGGTGCAGCATATCCTCCGGACCCACCTTGGAAAAGTAAAACGGAAATCGCTATCTGCGGATCTTCAACCGGCGCAAGACATACAAACCATGCAAAGTTATCATAATCCGCCTTGTATGCGTCAATTCTTTCTTCAGTCACTTTTCCATCACTTAAAAGCATAACTGCTTGACGAACAGCATAATTTTTTGTTTGATATAAGTCGGGATATTCATCCATCAGACGGTACATTTCTTTTTCTACATCACTCCACTGTAACCGACTGGATATTCTTGGAAGATACTTCTTTATATATTCAACTTCATCCGGTGGATTAATCTTTCCGCCCCTTTCCGCAGTACCAGTCTTAGCTGCAACACTTACCGGAAAGTTAGAAAAAACAGCTCTTGCACTTCCCTGTGAACCCACTGCAACACGCCGCATTCCTTCAATCATATCATCAAAAATGGAATCATCTGTAACATTCATCTTTGTCCCAGATGCTTTTTCAACTGTTCC
This sequence comes from Sinanaerobacter sp. ZZT-01, assembly GCF_035621135.1. Classification (NCBI taxonomy): domain Bacteria; kingdom Bacillati; phylum Bacillota; class Clostridia; order Peptostreptococcales; family Anaerovoracaceae; genus Sinanaerobacter; species Sinanaerobacter sp. ZZT-01. The sequence continues at coordinate 2,357,395 of NZ_CP141728.1, read as the reverse complement.
AGTACCTTCCACTCCTTTTACGACACTCACCTGATTTAAGACACCTTTATTCCCAAGAGTTGCAATATAATTTGCCATTTGAAGAGGAGTATATGAATTTTCCCCCTGCCCAATGGAAATAATTAATTCATCGCCGGTTGTAAACGTCGCCATATTATAATAATCAAACTTACACAACTGAGCAACAGTATCTTGCATTTCTTCTTTTAAGCCCATCTTTTTCATTCTTTTTAGAGTTTCAGAATAAGTCGGATTTTCCTCTGTCCAACTTACAATTTCATCTATATAAGTATTCAACAGTTCTTTATTCGAAATCGTTTCTTTTGTAAAATACAGTTCGGCTCGGCTAAACAATATATTGTGTAATGATCTTTTGGTGTTTTTCATTTTCCCTTCTGCCGTGGGCACCGAAGCAACCGTCTCTGATATTTCAATGCCGGTCGGCAGTCCCAGTCCGTACTGCTGTGCATATTCCATAATTTTTTCAATACCCATAGAACGATCTAAGCCCAGTGAAGTTCCCTTTGTATAGTCCTTATTGGATACCAAGTCATAAAAATAATAATTGCAAGATACCTCAATCGCCTCATACAAGTTTACAAGCCCGTGAGTTCTTTTATAGCGGTTCCATAAAAGGCACCCGTAAGTACTCTTTCCTAATGCAATATATCCGCCATCACGAAGTTTTCTTTGCGGGTCTAAACCACTTTCCAATGCAGCAGTTGCTGTGACCAGCTTAAAAGTTGAACCAGGCTGAACTGCAGTTCTTGCCGCTACATTAAATAAGGGTACCGGAGAAAGCGGATCACGTAAATTCTTTCCCTGCAAAGATTGCCAGTCTTCCTTTGAAATTCCTGTCGCAAATAAATTTGGATTAAAGTCAGGATAACTTGCCATCGCCAATACATTACCGGTTTTTAAATCCAATGCAACCACGGCACCTACATTTGCATTCGGATATGCGGTTCCGTATTTATAGTTACCCCATTTGCTTTGAAATGAACCGCCCCTTTGAATCGCAAGTAAAGCTTGCTCCAAAGCATTCTCTGCTGTTTTCTGAATATCTAAATCAATTGTGAGATAAACATCTTTTCCTTTTTCCGTTTTTGTATCGTTAATTACACGGGTTTGTTCACCATGCACATTTACTTCTACACTCTTAACTCCGTCTACACCTTTTAGATCCTCTTCATATTTTTTCTCTATACCGTCTTTTCCAACCATATCACTGAGACTGTATCCTTTTTCCATGTAGCTTTCTTTTTCACTTTCAGATATTTGCCCCAAATATCCGATTAAATGCGACGCTGTATTTTCATTCGGATAATAGCGGACTGATTCGGCAACGACATCAACTCCCAGCAGATCTGAGCTTCGCTCTTCAATGGTAATAATGGTCCGATCTGCTACATCCTTTGCGATGGTAGCCGGAATATAACGCCGATACCCTTGTGCTGCCAGCTCATTTCGAATCATCAAAATTTTTCTTGCCTGTGAATCTGAAATGGATGGGTCAATTTTGCATTTTTCGCGTAATGCATAGAAGGTCTCTTCTGCAGATAAATCATGTTTCAAATAATAGCGGTCCAAAAAACTATTTAATTCGAGCGTTTCTAAGAACTCCATATTTTTTACAGATATTGGCGGATAAACATTGTATACAGTCTGTAGCTGGGCTTGTGCCTCATATTCGTTCATGCCCTCGTCTATACTATTTCTTCTGCGAATTTCATTAAATGCCTGTTCTGCCGTAAAAGTAGTCGGCATTCCCTGTGCGATCAGCCATTCTTCAATGGTTCGATCGAAAGTGTAATAAAAACCGCCGTTTCCGTTCATCATGATCGGAAAGTTGTCTCGATATACCTCGCCGTTTTCTTCTAAAATTCCAATTAACTGCAAAGCTTCTTGATTAATCTCCTCATCACTCAATTCTCCGGCACTGAAATGCACTGTAAAACTTGGTTTGTTTCCAGCCAGCACTCTTCCATAGCGATCATAAATTTGACCGCGAGGTGCAACGGTGTAGAGCTTCTTAACACTTAAGCTTTTAGCTGCTTCAGCCCAAGTTCCTCCTTGAATAACCGTGAGAAAAAATAGCCGCATTAAAAGCATACTCATTAAGACGCATGTAACTAGTAATATTTGATTATTTCTTGATTTAATCCAATGATTCATAGAAAATCTCCATTAAACATACCGATCTTTTGGATTTTTTTCCAATGTTTTTCCAATAATTAAATAATAGAAAATCGTAAAGATATTATTATAAATAATAGAAATCGGCAATATTTTAGCCATATATAAAAAATGATAGTGCCCGTTAAATAAAAAGAAAACTCCCCAATATATTAAATAATAGCCCAATGTACTGCTTATCGTTATGAATAATATGGATAGCACATTATCCTGATACAATAATTTTTTTACATATAAAATGCTTAAGCCTATGGCGAAATAAGCCAAAGAAGCAATCCCTATTATTTCCCCAAAGCACAAGTCTTGTATTAGTCCAAACAATAAACCCCCCACAATACCAGGGTATTCATCATATAAGAAAGTCAAAACTATTACAAGACATAAAACTAAATTGGGTGTTACACCGAAAAAACTTAAATGATTTAATACAGTTGACTGCAATAAAAATGCAGCTAAAAAGAGTATAAATGAATGACCGTATTTCACGCCTCCGCCTCTCTATATTGATTAATTTGGAATAATAACGGTAACCTTTTGAATATTTTTAAAGTAGACGACTGGTTCTATTGTCAACGTTTTTAAGAGAGAATCTGTATCTAAAGTAACGCTGCTTATCTTTCCAATCGGAATCCCTTTCGGGTAGATACCGATGCCTGAAGTGAGAAGCATATCTCCCTCTCCGACCGTCGCCTCCGGATCTAACATATATCCTTTCAAACTTCCTTTTCCATCACCGGATAAGATTCCAAGAAGCTGCAAATTTCGTGATACCTGAAAACTAACATTGCTGTTTTCATCAATCAGCGATATAACCTTTGACCAGTGGCTTCCGACCTCCAGTACACGACCAATCAAGCCATCACCACCGACAACAATCGAATTCTTTATGACTCCTTCTTCTTTTCCTGCATTAATGGTAAATAGATTAAACCAGCTTGAACCATCTAAGGCAATTACATCCGCAGTGACATAGCCATACTCCCTCTCACCACCTACATAATTTAAACTGTTTGATAGCTCACGCAACTCCGCAAGCTCCAGCTCACTCAGTCGATTTTGTATAATCTGTTGATTCAATGTTGAGACTTCCTCTTTCAATTTTTCATTTTCCTTTGCAATTGACCGAAAACGAAAAATCCCAAAAATCCCATTGCTGACTCCATTCCCGGCACTGGAAATAGGTTCTTGTACCTTTGTAAGGCCTCCTTCAACTTTTTTCCCAAACCAAGAACTGTTTCCTTTATTTAAAAAGGACACCGCAATAATAACAATTAAAATTAAAAAGGCACCTATTATAATTGCAAGTCTCGTGTGCTCCCTAAACCACTTCACTGCTCTTCACTCCATTAATACTTTCTATTTCTGTATGCGTGTCGTTTTACCCCTTCGATGCTTCCCAAGCTTTTTCCCGTTCCTTCGGCAACCGCCTCTAAAGCATTTTCTGCAACTGTTACATGCATACCAGTACTATAATTAATGAGCCTGTCTAAACCACGAAGCAAGGAACCACCTCCAGTTAGTACCAAACCATTATTAACAATGTCTGCGGCCAATTCAGGTGGTGCTTTCTCCAGTGTAGTCTTAATTCCTTCAATCAACGTGCCGATTGGCTCTTCCAATGCATTCATAATATCCGAAGACGTTACGTTGATAGTTTTTGGCAAACCACTGATAATATCTCGCCCTCTTGCTTCCATAGATATATTCTCTGTTTCCTCATCAGGAAATACACAGCCGACTGTCTTCTTTATTTCTTCGGCAGTTTTTTCTCCAATCAGAAGGTTAAAATTCTTTCTCATATAAGCTACGATTGCTTCATCCATTTTATCACCGGCAAATCGTAAAGATGTGCTCTCAACGATACCACCTAAAGCAATAATGGCAATATCTGAAGTTCCTCCTCCAACATCAGCAACCATACAGCCATTTGCTGCATCTACATCAAGACCCGAGCCAATAGCTGCTGCCATTGGTTCATCCAAGATATATACATCCTTTGCTCCCATCTGGCGTATGACCTCTTCCACCGCTCGCTTTTCCACCTCTGTCACACCGGAAGGCACCCCTACAACTACACGAATTTGTGTAAATGCCGAGCGCTGCGCTACAGCCTTATTTAAATATTCCTTAAGCATGGTCTGTGTCATTACAAAGTCAGAAATCACGCCATCCTGCAAAGGGCGGACAACGCGTATATGCTTCGGTGCCCTTCCAAGCATTTCTTTTGCTTCATGCCCAGTTGCCAAAACTTGATGTGTACTTTCATCCATTGCAATTACAGATGGCTCATCTAATATAATTCCCTTATTTTTTGAATAAATCAACGTATTTGCCGTTCCTAGATCAATTCCTAAATCCTGTGAAAAAAATCTAAAATTCATTGTCATTTTCCCCCTATATATTTTGCATTTTTTTGCAAATTTAAAGCAAGCCTTTTTCTTTTAAACTAATGTAGACGCCATCGCCGATGATTAAATGATCCACTACAGAAATTCCCAATAATTTCCCTGCCTCCACTAAACGTACTGTCACATTCAAATCATTTTGGCTTGGTTTCGGGTTTCCACTGGGATGATTGTGAACGACAATCATGGAAGAAGCACTTTTTTTAATCGCAGAACAAAAAATCTCACGTGGATGAACGATTGAGCTGTTTAAATTTCCTATAGATGCATCTTCCATCCCTATGATTTCATTTTTAGTATTTAATAGTAAAACTCGAAAAAATTCTTTTTTTAAGTAACGCAATTCTTCCATAAAAAGCGCTGCAACCTCGTCAGGCGAACCAATACGAAGTCGTTTACCTCTTGGTTGGGTTGCAATTCGCTTCCCAAGTGCAATCCCAGCAACAATCTGACACGATTTTGCCATACCAATCCCTTTAATTGCACACAAATCCTGCGGTAAACAATGCCCTAAAAAAGAAATTCCATCTTTTTCAAGAGATATAATCCTTGCTGCTAATGATAATGCCGTTGTATTTCTTGTCCCACTGCCAATTAAAATAGACAGCAACTCAACATTAGATAGAGAAAAAACACCATACTTCATCATTTTTTCACGCGGACGTTCCTCTTGCGGCATTTCTTTTATTGTGATTGAACCTTTTAATTTCTCTTGTTTCACACTGAATCTCCTTCCTTAATCAGGAAAGAAACCTCTCATTACAGTTCCCCAAAACCGAGAATATCTAATTCCTTCAGAATACGCTTCCACGGAAATCCAACTACATTATCATAATCTCCTATAAACGCATCAATATACCTAGAAAAGCTGCCTTGTATAGCATAAGCTCCCGCTTTATCCCATGCCTCGCCACTTTCTATATAATTTATAATATCCTGATCGGAATATTTTTTAAAAATGACCTCCGTTGATTCATAGAAAACTCTTCTATTTGTTGTGTTTACTTCTACGATCGCGACTCCGGTTAGAACAGAATGCTTTTGATCTCGTAAGGATTTTAATATTCGAACAGCATCTTCATAGTCCTTTGGCTTCCCAATAGTTTCGTCCTTATATACCAAAGTATCCGCTGCTAAAATGATCCCTTCTCGACATTTTTCTTCCACATGAAGTGCCTTTTTTAAGGCAAGATACATGACTGACTGACAGGCATTGATATCTTTCGGAAGTGTTTCATCTACTTCCGGTTTCATTATCTGTGGAAAAATACCATGTTTTTGCATCATCTCTATTCTTCTAGGTGAACCAGAAGCTAGAATCATCTTGGATTTCATTCTTATTCCTCATTGTGTATCATTTTTTTGTACATTTTGTCAAACTATGCGTACATATCATTGTAGCATTTTGAGTTGCTTAATACAAGGTATAAACGTGTGAAAAAACATGAATTAATATAAGAACATTCTTATAAAAAACGTTAAGCCGATATGCTGACAAAGAGCCTAAAAAAGATGGTTGTATATAATGAATTAAGCAAACTATTGCATTGAATGTGAGGTAAAAACTGCACATATTATTGCAAAAACAAAGGTGATTACTCACGGAACGCAGGACAAATTGGAATGCCTGCGTCAAAAGCTGCAAATAGATCAACCGATTGATTGCCGGATGTGTTAATCAAAGGATTAATATCATACCAGGTAAATCATAAAAATACTTTTACCTGACATTTCTTTTTCCTGACAGGCACTATTTTCCATTTCCTTTCATATACTTCTAACATTGACCGACAATTTAGGAAAGGGGAATCACAGAATGAGCCTATCGTTAATCCTCACCTCTCTGCTGCTATCTAATCCCCTGGTATTGCTTTCCTCCTATGTTTCTATGGGCAATTCCTTTCCTCAACCTTTAACTGATAAAGAAGAAGCTTACTATTTAAAGCTTTATGAATCAGGAGACAAGGAAGCGAAAAACATTTTAGTGGAACGCAATCTCAGATTAGTAGCTCACATTGCAAAAAAATACGGCAACACAGGAAAAAACCCAGATGACTTAATTTCAATCGGTACAATCGGATTGATCAAAGCTGTAAATACATATAAAATAGGCAAATCAGTACGCCTAGCTACATATGCAGCTAAATGCATTGAAAATGAAATCCTAATGTCCATCCGAAGTAACAAAAAAGCAAGAGTCGAAATTTCCTTGAATGATCCAATTGGAACTGACAAGGATGGCAATGAAATTAGCTTTAATGATATTTTAGGTACTGATGCCGATGCCATTTTAGATGATATTGATAATAAAATACAGGTCAAGAAATTATATACTGCAATTACCGATCTTTTAAAGGACCGGGAACGCAGCGTCATCATTAAGCGCTTTGGTTTGTCCGGTCAGGGCTGTAAAACCCAGCGTGAAGTGGCAAAAGAGCTTGGTATTTCCCGCTCCTATGTATCCCGCATTGAAAAAAAAGCTATTTCAAAATTAAAAGAAGCGTTTTCTGACGAATTGGAACTTTAAACGGAAGTATGAGATAAGCCTTGCAAATTTTTAAGACTTATCTCGTTTCTTCCGAACCATCTTTACTCGTTGAAAGCAACAAATTCTCTGCTATCTCTTTGAATATCGGAACAGCAGATGCTCTGCCAGAGCCTCCCTGCTCTACAAATACCGTAATTGTATATAGAGGGTGTTGTGCCGGAATAAATCCAGTGAACCAGCCATGCACTACTCTTTCTCCATTATCTGCTGCTTCCGCTGATCCTGTCTTTCCACCAGCTGATAAATCTCCCAAATTATTTGCAGTTCCATATTTTGCAGTATCAATCATAAATCGTTGCAAAATCTCCGCCGTTTCCCGGGAAATACATTGCTGAATTTCTGTCTTGGGAAATAGTTCTTGTTTTCCATTTGTTACGATTCCCCGAACCAATTGAAGCCCTGTACACGCTCCGTCATTAGCAATAATCTGTGTCATCTTCGCAACCTGCATCGGTGTAACCAGTAAAGTTCCCTGTCCGATGGACAAGTTCCCAATACCAGCTCCCTGTGCATCTTGCAGTGAAGGAAGATTTCCCGCCTTTTCTGAAGAATAGCCTGTCAATGTTTTTTCATTAAAGCCAAACAAACGAGCCATATCTAAAATAGTCTGCCCACCTAGTTGCTTTCCGATTTGAATAAAGGTTGCATTGCAGGATTTAGCAAATGCATCTTCAAATGAAATCTCACCATGCCCTGTTTCACCTCCGCTTGCACATTTGATAGATATTCCACCCAAATCTTCATGTCCAATACAAGTGAAAACCGTATCCGGACTTATCCCATTTTCCAAAGCAGCAGCGGCAACAACCATTTTAAATACAGACCCCGGTGGGTATTGCCCTTGTGTTGCATGATTCATTAATTCCTTTCCTTTGCTTCTAAGATATTCTTCTACTTTATTGGGATCGAAGGTGGGACTGCTTGCAGCAGCTAAAACAGCTCCATTTCTTACATCTGTAATAATAATTGTGCCATCTAAGCCACTTTTCCTTAATACCGATTCCGCCTTTTTCTGCACTGGCAAATCGATTGTTGTCAAAAGTCCGACTTCTTTTCCGGTTGTTCCATGAATCCCTTGCCCCGGGATGATATAACCACTTCCATCCCCCACAGAATAAATACTCTTTTCTTGCTGAGAAAGATAATCATCATAGTCCTTTTCTAATCCGCAAACTCCATTCCCATCTGCACCATTCAAATAACCTATTAAATGGACCGCAGGCTGTTCATCGCTATAGCGCTGCTTCGTCTTCATTATAAATGCGCCATATTCTTTTTCCAATTTTTTTGATTCCTCTTTATAAAAAGTATCGCAGCGATAAACATAATATCGGAAATTATCACTGCGAATAGCTTTTGCATTCATTCTATTTAACAACTTCTTGCTTTCAGCCGTCACACTTTCCTTTCGAATAATATATACATACTCTTCCACTGCATCTGTAATCGGATTTTGATTGCGATCATAGATGACACCACGTTTGTCAACACCTTCGATCATAATTCTATGCTGACGGTTAATGACAGATACATATTGTCCTTGATCGATTAATTGTATCCAAGTCAGTTTAACGGCCAGTCCAAATAAACATAGAAAAAAAAACACGATGCAAATCATCAGACGCTGCTTCTGCTTGTCTTCCCTTTTATTCTCTTTCTTCTTCTTTATGCTTGTATTCTTTTGATTAGAACCTTTTTTCATATTATTTCTCACAATACTTCTTTACATTTCACTACTTTTTCTTCTATATAAAATTTTTTCCAAAGAGTAGAGATTTTATGCCTGTGAAAACAATAACATTGAAATAAGAAAAAAAAAGCTCTATAATTATGAATATTAGAACAGCGTTTGATTGGAGGATATCATGGCAATAATAAGACCGTTTGAAGCAATACGACCCGCAGCAGCGTTTGCAAATCAAGTAATATCGCTTCCCTACGATGTAATGAATCGTTCGGAAGCCGCAGAGATGGCATCTGGAAATCCTTATAGCTTTTTACATGTCTGCCGTTCAGAAATTGACTTGCCTGAATGCAACGATCCTTATAGTGAGGAAGTATATAAAAAAGCGAAACAGAATATCTCAGAACTATTAACAAAAAAGATTCTTCTACGAGAAGAAAAACCGATGTTTTATATTTACCGCCAAACGATGGACGGCCGTATGCAAACGGGACTCGTTGCTTGTGTATCAGTTGATGACTATCAAAATAATATCATCAAAAAGCATGAATTTACCCGCATAGAGAAGGAATTGGATCGTATTCGTCACTTTGATATTTGCAATGCAAATACGGAACCAGTTTTTCTTACCTATCGAAGAAAAACGGCAATTGATGAAGTAATCCAGGAATGGACACAAATCCATAACCCTGAATACGACTTTTTAACAAAAGACGGAATTGGTCACATTCTTTGGAAGATCGATGAAGAAGCAACTCTCCGCTTCCTCATGGAACAATTTAATCAAATTCCTTCGCTCTATATTGCAGATGGCCACCACCGCTCCGCCTCAGCCGTCAAGGTTGGTTTGAAACGAAGAGAAGAATCTCCCAACTTTACAGGAGAAGAAGAATTTAATTTTTATATGGCAGTCATCTTTCCGGATGAAGACCTAAAGATTTATGACTATAACCGTGTCATTAAGGATTTAAATGGATATTCAAAGGAACAATTTCTCAAAAAACTATCATTCCATTTTGAAGTAACTCCCGCACAGGAAACTCCGTATGTTCCGGATGAAAAGCATACTTTCTCCATGTTTCTTGATAATGTCTGGTATAAGCTAGCCGCTAAAAACTCGATTCTGTCAGAAGATATTATTGAAGGCTTAGATGTATCCATACTGCAAAACAATGTATTGGACCCACTCTTAGGGATTAAAGACCCTCGTACTGACAAACGAATTGATTTTGTTGGTGGGATTCGCGGACTAAAAGAACTGGAACGGCGTTGCCAGACGGATATGCAGATTGCTTTTGCCTTATATCCGGTTTCTATTTCGGATCTCTTAAGCGTTTCAGATGAGGGAAAGGTCATGCCTCCTAAATCAACTTGGTTTGAGCCAAAGCTTGGGAGTGGATTATTTATGCATGAGTTATAAAGAAATATCTCTAATAGAAAAACCTTGATAAAAAAGGTGAAACCATTTACGGGTTTCACCTTTTTTATTTAATTGATTGAATAATCGTTTCAACCACTTCTTCAATTGTCATTTCCGTCGTGTCAATTTCTAAAGCGCCCTTTGCTTTACGTAAAGGATTGATTGTTCTAGTCGCATCATTAAAATCTCTCTGAATCATTTCATCTTCCACTTGTTTCAATGAGATTTCTTCACCCTTGTCCTTCATTTCTTTCCAACGGCGCAATGCTCGTTCTCTTATAGAGGCGGTAAGGAATACTTTATATTCTGCATCGGATAAAACATTTGTACCAATATCTCGTCCATCCATAATGATGCTTTTTTCTCCTGCCATCTTTCGCTGCAGTTCTACAAGCTTTTCTCTCACCTCCGGTAAAGCCGAGAAGGAAGACGCCATTTTTGCGACCTCCGGAGTACGGATTTTATTACTGATGCAAATCCCATCCAAAAAAATATCCGTTCCTCGAAAATCAATTTCGGTACGGCTCAGTATTTCCCTTATCCGATTTGTTTCTCCTCTCGATATGCCCTCACAGATCATTTTATATCCCACAGCACGGTACATCGCACCTGTATCAATATATTCAATTTCAAGCTTTTTTGCAACCTTTTTTGCAATGGTGCTCTTTCCGGAACCGGAAGGACCATCCACTGCAATTTTAAACGCCTTCTTCATATTTTTTAATCGCATCCTTTCCATCCTTACCATGGCTAAGCAACTTTTCAATTTCCGCAACAAAAGTGTTGACATCCTTAAACTGACGATATACCGAAGCAAATCGAACATATGCAACTTCATCTAAATCTTTTAAGTGTTCCATTATCACTTCTCCGATGATTTTGCTCTCAATTTCTTTTTCCATCATATTATTCAAGCCCCGCTCGATCTCATTGACAATGTTTTCAATGGATGCAATCGAAACGGGCCTTTTCTCACAAGCCTTTATAATTCCATTCATTACTTTATTACGATCAAACGCCTCACGGCTGCCATCTTTTTTTACAACCATGAAAAAAACAGCTTCCACTTTTTCATAAGTAGTAAATCGTTTTCCGCAATTGTCGCATTCCCTTCTGCGCCGAATAGCATGTCCTTCCTCTGTCGGCCTAGAATCGATTACACGTGTATCTGCATTTTCACAAAATGGGCATCTCATAGGTCTTTCCCCCTCTACCGGCAGTCTGACTGCCTTCCTTGCGATTCATGTATTACCTAGATTTTACCGATTTATACTGGTTTATGCAAGGCTTTTCTTTTATCAGTCTTCTAAATCCCCGTTTTCTGTAAAATCTTCCATATTTATATTAATTCCTTTATTTTTCTTAGAAGAGGTATAAATAAATTCTTCTTCAAATCCAGCACTGACATCAACTAATATCACATCATCACCGATTCTTTTAATATCTTTCCATTTAATTACCTGCTCGTCATTGCGTCCAAAAAATGAAAAAAAGCTACGCTGCATAGGTACGATAATGCCTTCTATGGTCCCCTTTTCTAAATTTACTTCCAAATCCTCCACAAAACCCAGGCTCTTTCCATCATAGATATTAATCACTTCTTTTTGTTTAATGTCTTGTGTACTTATCATATTAGCATCCTCCCTATTCGGTCAACATATTTAAACTTTCTTCTTACTCATTTTCTTTTTTTATACTAATTTCATAATATTTATTTCATAATAAAGATATGTTACATTGGTTTAAAATATGATATTATGTTTGTGGTCTATTTCAAATTCAGAAAAGACTCTCTAATCAGAAAGGATTTTTTATAAATATGACAGAACAGCAATTACAAGAAGAAACACAAAAACGACGCATCTTTGGTATCATCTCACATCCGGATGCCGGTAAAACGACATTGACTGAAAAGCTTCTCCTTCATGGCGGTGCCATTCGCGAAGCCGGAAGTGTGAAAGCAAAAAGAAATGCAAAATTCGCAACATCGGACTGGATGGAAATTGAGAAGCAACGTGGTATTTCAGTTACCTCTTCCGTTATGCAGTTTCATTACAGAGAAAAAGTAATTTCCATTATGGATACACCCGGTCACAATGACTTCGGCGAGGATACTTACCGAATTTTAACTTCGGTAGACAGTGCCGTTATGGTTATCGACGGTGCCAAAGGTATTGAATCACAGACAAAGAAGCTTTTCCAAGTCTGCAGTATGCGCGGTATCCCCATCTTTACTTTTATCAATAAATTTGACCGTGAAGCAAAAGATCCGCTCGATGCAATGGAAGAATTAGAAGAAGTTCTCGGCATGCCATCTGTTGCTGTCACCTGGCCGATCGGCTGTGGATTAAATTTTCAAGGTATATACGACCGCTTGGAAAATGTGGTTCACCTATATAAGCAAAAGAAAACCATTCCATTAGGAGAAGACGGGGTCTTCGGTCCTGAATTAGAGGATATCCTCACCTCTTTTAACCTAAAAAGCCTTCGAGCAGAAATCGAATTGATTACAGGTGCCGGAAACATTTATGATGAAGAAGAGATTCGTGCAGGCAAACTCTCACCAGTTTTTTTCGGATCAGCTCTTGCCGACTTCGGTGTCACAACATTTTTGAATCATTTTCTTGATTTGTCTCCTGCTCCGGGTCCCAGAAAAACAACAAGCGGACAAGTAGAACCTACTGATAAAAACTTCACCGGATTTATTTTTAAAATTCAAGCAAATATGAATCCCGCACATCGTGACCGTTTGGCTTTCCTCCGCATCTGTTCCGGGGTATTTGAGAGAGGCATGACTGTAACACTTTCCAGAACCGGCAAACCGATTAAATTGAGTCAATCTACTCAGCTTATGGCAAATGCACGTGAAACCATCGATAAAGCTTATGCAGGTGACGTAATCGGAATTTATGACACTGGCAATTACCAAATAGGAGATACTCTGTCAACAAACAAGGAGCCTCTTTTCTTTGAACCTCTGCCAACCTTTCCGCCGGAGCTGTTTTCCTTGGTGACTCCTGTAAATTCTTTAAAGGCAAAGCACTTTCAGAAGGGTGTTTCGCAGCTCGCACAAGAAGGAGCCATACAAGTATACCGTAACTTATATAATGAGGTTGTAATCGGTGCAGTCGGGATTCTACAATTTGAAGTTTTTGAATATCGTTTAAAAAATGAATATAATGCAGATATTCGGATGCAAAGTTTGGATTTCAATGTAGCAAGATGGATTAAACCGGAGCAATTGGAGCTCGCTAAGGAATGTTTGGATTCTAGATGCATGCTGGTTTTCGATCACTATGAACGCCCTCTTATTCTCTTTGCGAATCAGTTTACTTTAAATTACTTTATTGAGCGCTATAAAGAAATCACATTGATTGAAGCATTGGACGTGAATCATATTCTTACAATCTAATAGAAAGGCATTTTCTCATGGACATATTAATTGGTTTGTTTCTCTGTTTTCTTTTATTAATGATTGCTGTGCAAAAAGGGTTCTTCTTAGGATATGCTCTCTTTCTCTGCTGGATTATTTTTACATGTATCGCAAAGAAAAAAGGCAAAACAAACAAAGAAATACTTTTGATGTCCTATGAAGGTGGAAAGCGTTCCTTTCTTATTTTGCAGATTTTTCTGCTAATCGGCTGTATCATGAGCGTATGGATTACAGCTGGAACGCTTCCTACTTTAATGTACTATTGTTTAAACTATATTGCACCGAATTGGTTTGTCTTGTTCTCGTTCCTAATCTGCGCTCTAATCTCCTTTTTAATCGGAAGCTCTTTCGGAGCAGTCAGTACCATGGGTATCGCACTCATCACACTTGCTAGAGGCGGGAATATACCACTTTCCCTTATGACCGGAGCCATTATGTCCGGGGTCTATTTCGGCGACCGCGGGTCTCCCGTTTCTTCTGCCGCAGCACTTACTGCAACGGTTACAAACGTAGAGCATATGACCAATGTAAAAAATATGAGCCTTTCCTGTATACTTCCTTTTCTTTTATCTATCGTGTTTTACGGCGGATTTTCTCTCTTTCATCCTCTGAAGCTGGCAAACAGCCCGCTTCCATCCGCTTTGACAACTTCATTTGTTATATCACCGCTCATGTTAATACCAGCATTGATCTTATTCCTGCTTCCTGTGCTAAAGGTAGGCGTAAAATCTTCTATGTTCTTAAGTATACTTTCTGCTCTGCTGCTCAGTCTCACTATACAGAAGGCAACTTTCTTATCGGTTCTAAAAGCAATGCTTCTCGGCGTTACATTTGAAAGCGGACCACTGTCCGGTGTTTTATCAAGCGGAGGTATCCGCTCCATGCTGATTACTTACGTCATGTTGTTTATTTCCTGCTCGCTTGCAGGTATATTTGAGTGCATCCATGCCTTTGAAAGCTTGGAGATCTTAATCCAAAAATACAATCGTTCTCCAAGGCGTCGCTTCGGTCTCACAGCCATTGTGGGTATGCTCTCCTGTGCGTTCGGCTGTAATCAGACCATAGCCACCATCATTACGCATGATATTATGAAGCCCTGTTATAAAGATACCGAGCAGAATCAATTCGCTTTAGATATTTCCAACAGCACAATTATTATAGCAGGACTGATTCCCTGGTGTGTTGCTTCTTTTGTTCCAATTTCAATGCTGGGAGTACATAATGCGGCTTATCTGCCTTTCGCTTTTTATATGTACAGTATTCCGATTTCATCTTTTCTCTTATTTCCAATCAGTGGAAAAGCAAAATTTTAATTATGATTCAATTAAAATACGAATCCATTTTTTACTTTTATATCTTCGCCAAAAAATTATTGCTTTTACAATCTCACTCATAGAAGAAAGTCCCACTGCAAGGGGAAGTGAAAGATGAAAGACAAGAACTCCTAAAAAAGCAAGCGGGATTCCAAGCAACCAATTTCCTGCCAAGTCAAACACCATTGTGAACTGTGTATCTCCTCCGGAGCGCAAAATACCGCAAACGAGTATATAAACAATCATTTTCGGTCCTAAGAATAATGACCATACAAAAAGCGTGTTCATCAGCAATTCTTCTGTCATCGCATCAAATTGATACAAATCTGCAATCCCTCCTCGTATTAAAATTAAGAAAGCTGTAATCACAACACTCATTACAAACAAAACTCTTAAAAATGTCTGGCTGTAGCTTTCGGCTTTTTCTGTCTCGCCACGTCCCAATTTTTCTCCCAGCATAACGGCAGCAGCATTGCCAATTCCAAAAAATAGTGACTGAAAGAATTCATTGACAACCGATGCTACTTGAACCACTGCAAGAGCGGATGCACCCAAAATCCCATAAGCAATAAAAGTAATTGCCGTCGCTATGCTCCACCCGCTTTCCGAGAGTACAACCGGTACCGCCGTTTTCATCACTTTTTTAAACATTGTACGGCTAAACGAGAACAGCTCGCTCATTTGCCCTGCTAAAGGGTGTTCCGGATGATGATAAATATAGGTAAGCAAAACAATCGTTTCTAAAATTCTCGCAATAACTGTTGCAATTGCCGCTCCTCTTACCCCCATCTCGGGTAAACCTAAATTGCCATAAATAAGCCCGTAATTTAATATCGTATTTATAAGAAGTGCAGTAGCATTAATAATAGTAGGAACCTTTAGCTGCTGAATAGACCTACAATTATAATTAATGGCAAAGGATACCGCAGTAAACAGATAAGAAAAACATGCCACCCTAAGGTACTTACTTCCCAACTCAATAACAGAAGTATTTCTCGCAAAGAGCCATAATATATCCGGTGCAAATATCCATACACAAAAAGAAACAACAAGCGCCATAAAAATTGCTACTACATAATCAATTCCCAGCACTTTTCGAATGTTTTTAATATCTTTTATCCCCCAATACTGTGCAGTGTAAACCGCAGCTCCGCTGAAAATCCCATAACATATAGTTGTAAAAATAAAATATATTTGATTACCTGCACCAACGGCTGCCAGTTCCAGGACACCAACCCGCCCTACCATCAGAGTATCAATGATATTCAAACCGATGCTGATCATATTTTGCAAAACAATCGGAATTGCAATATATAATACCTTGCGATAAAACCCCTTTTCTTGCCGAAAATACGTGTTTCTTTGTAGAAATGTTAACATAAGCTGCTCCATTGTTTCCTGTATTTGTTTCTTTTTATCATACCAAAAGTAATCGGCTTATTCTATCAGATTCCTATCAAAATTGAAAATATTTTTGCTGCCATTTGATAGAAAATTATATTGTTATTTTATATCAAACAGATCATTTTCCTATATAAAAATAACGCCCTTTCAAAAAGAGCGCTATCAAATCATGAACTTTCTTATTCTTTATAATTGTCTTCGCATTTTTTCCAATGCTCCTTTTTCTAATCTGGAAACCTGAGCCTGGCTGATTCCGATCTCATCCGCAACTTCCATTTGTGTTTTGCCATCAAAAAAACGCATGGTTAATATATGGCGTTCCCTAAGTGTCAGCTTTTTCATCGCTTCGGATAAAGAAAGATTTTCTACCCAATGTGCATCCGTATTTTTAGTATCTCGAACCTGGTCCATTACATAAATGGCATCACCGTCATCATGAAAAACCGGTTCAAACAGTGAAATTGGTTCCTGTATCGAGTCAAGTGCTAAAACCACGTCTTCTCTGGGTATATCTAATTCCGCCGCAATTTCCATAACCGTAGCTTCTCTTTGGTTTTGACGCATCAGATGTTCCTTTGCCTGCAGCGCTTTGTATGCGGTATCCCGCAAAGAACGGCTGACTCGAATGGCGTTATTATCTCTTAAATAGCGCCGAATTTCTCCAATAATCATCGGCACTGCATAAGTCGAAAATTTAACCTCATGTGCCGTATCAAAATTATCCAAGGCCTTAATCAATCCAATACATCCGACCTGAAAAAGATCATCTGAATTTTCACCCCGGTTATTAAATCTCTGAATCACACTTAATACCAATCGCAGATTTCCTCTAATAAATTCGTCTCTTGTCTGTTTATCCCCCCCTTTTATTTTCTCGATCATCCTCTTCATTTCCGCATCCTTATAGACCGGAAGCTTTGATGTATTCACACCGCAAATTTCTACTTTGCCTGCCATGAAAAAAGGTCCTCCGCATTCTTTTTTTGTCCCCCAAAGCATTAATGCACCGTCCTTATTATTTATGTACAATGACTGGCAATTTTATTCTATCCTAGCTTCTTAATTTCCTTTTGCAGGCGAGAAATTATTTTTTTCTCTAGTCTAGAAATATAAGACTGAGAGATCCCCATAAAATCCGCTACCTCCTTTTGAGTCATTTCTCTTCCATTAATCAAACCAAAACGCATTTCCATTATTTTTCGTTCCCGAGGAGTCAATTGTTTCAGTGCATAAATCAATAGATTGCGATTGACTTCTTCTTCAATATGGTTATATACGATATCTGTTTCCGTTCCTAAAATATCAGAAAGCAGCAGTTCATTTCCATCCCAGTCTACATTCAGCGGTTCATCAAAAGAAACTTCTGTGCGATTCTTACTGGTGCGTCTTAAATGCATCAGAATTTCATTCTCTATGCATCTTGAGGCATAGGTAGCCAATTTGATATTCTTATCTTTCTTAAATGTATTTACTGCCTTAATTAACCCAATCGTTCCAATTGAAATTAAATCTTCAATGTTGATCCCTGCATTCTCGAATTTCTTTGCAATATATACAACAAGTCTTAGGTTACGTTCTATTAAAATAGTACGTACAGCTTCTGTGTTGCTTTCCATCTGTTCCATCAACTCCGCTTCTTCTTCTGCAGTCAGCGGTGGCGGTAATACGTCAGTTCCCCCAATATAAAAGATTTTTCTCCTCTTTCGGTGAAAGAAAAACCATATCATCTGATTTAAAGTCCAATTTATGCACTTTACCATTTTACTAAACATGACAAGCGATACCCCTTTCTATTGCCATCGGATGCATTAGCACCGAATAGCGTTCCTCACTCCAGCTTCTTCCAAACGTTCCATAATAAATTCCTAAAATTACATCTTCCGATTCTGGATTCAGGCCTTCTCTAAAAATCGTAATTTTATCCGGTTTTACCCCCAAAAGCAATCCATTTCCATTGCCGACGCATTCATAAGGAATTAATCGTAACCTCTGCACAAATTCTTTACCTTTTAATTGATTATAAACAGCTACAGAATCCTTCTCAGCACGAAACATATCTGCAATTTCTTCCGAAACCAGTGGTAAAAATGCATCAAGTTCAATTAAAAACACCGGCTTTCCCGTACATGGATCTGCTAAAAAATTACCAGTGTCCACCATTCCGCGTACAAGAACTTTTTTTCCATTTAGGGTAATCTCAACTTGCGCGATAACTCCTGACTGATCAAGATGTCTTCCTTTTATAAAATCTGCGAATATATGGATGATTAAATATGCAACTGTACATCCCAGTAAAATATTAAAATAGCTCACTTGCTCTATGTAAAGGCTGCTGTTATTTGTAACACCGGATACACCGATAAAATACATCATTCCAATTGTAATTCCACCCATTGCAAAGCTGACCAAATAAAAAACTAAAACCGCTTTTCGAAACTGCACACTTTCTTTTTTTCCAAATACACAACGTATCAGCAAAATAGAAAAAAATATTTTTAATGCAATCGAGAAAGGGATAGGCATTCCATTTATAAAGAGGACAAAAGAATAAATGCCACAAAGACTGCTTCCGAAGAGTAAACGCCTTGTTAAGGCCTGCAAGCCGCAGATTTTACCAGTCAGCTTTAGAATAAGAAATCCAGTAATGAAATTTTCAAGAAAGAGATACTCCCCGTAAATGACCATATAAAAACCCCCCTTCCCGGCTTATCTCTTTTACGATTATAGCTCGTTCAGGGGGGTATTTTTGTCAAAAGGTATTGTCGAACCTTTCTTTCTTTATGCTTATTTTACTGCTTTTTTTGCAGTTTCAACTAATTGCGCGAAACCACTTGGATCATAAATTGCCATTTCAGAAAGCATCTTACGATTGATTTCAAGACCGGAAACCTTTAAACCGTTCATCAACTTGCTGTAAGAAATATCGTTCATTCTTGCAGCAGCATTGATTCTTGCAATCCATAGTCTTCTATATTCTCTTTTCTTATTCTTTCTTCCTACATAAGCAGAACGAAGGGATCTCATAACTGCTGGATTTGCAGCTCTAAAGATCTTGCTCTTTGCTCCGTAAAAACCTTTTGCTAACTTTAATATTTTCTTATGTCTCTTCTTGGAATTCATTCCTCTTTTTACTCTTGCCATCGTTTCTTACCTCCTAATATTACACATTCAATACAGACTTAATTCTCTTGTGATCTGCACTTCCAAGTACAGTAGACTTTCTTAAGCCTCTTTTTCTCTTCGTGCTCTTCTTTGTAAGAATATGGCTCTTGTATGCCTTATGTCTCGTCACTTTACCGCTGCCGGTTACCTTGAATCGTTTCATTGCTCCTCTATGGGATTTCATCTTTGCCATTTCAAAATTCCTCCTATTTATCTATTATCAGCTTTCGGTGCTAAAATCATATACAAGCTTCTGCCTTCAAATTGTGGTTTTTTCTCTTGAACACTAATTTCAGAAACAATCTCATAAAACTTTTCCATTACGTTCTGCCCAACGTTGGAATAACCCTTTTCTCTTCCTTTAAAACGCAAGCTTACCTTTACTTTGTCTCCGTCTTTCAAAAACTTCGCAGCATTATTTGCTTTCACTGCAAGATCATGCTCCTCAATAAAAGTACTCAAACGAATTTCCTTTACCTGAATTACTTTCTGTTTTTTCCTTGCTTCTTTTTCTTTCTTTTGAATTTCGTATCTGTATTTACCATAATCCAAAATCTTACAAACCGGCGGCTTTGCATTTGGTGCAATATTAACTAAGTCCAACTTAGCATCGTTGGCCCTATCCATCGCCTCTTGTATACTCACAACTCCCAATTGGGTTCCATCCGTATCGATTAGTCTTACTTCCTTTTCACGAATTTCTTCGTTGATTTGATTTTCCTTGCTAATTGCCTCGCACCTCCTACTTAAATCAAAAAGCGGATAACTAAGTACCCGCTAAAATATACAAATCACCTATTATATAAAAATGATTTTGTCATATTAACCTTAACAGCACATACCGTAAGGTGAGAAGCGGAATACTTCTGCTTTATTACCTGCATCAATAACGATACCATTTATATTCTTTTATGTCAACTATTTTATAGTATTTTATTTTAAATTTCAACTTCTTAATAATATATTAGTATAACATAATTTCTTTGAATCATCATCAAATTTCAGATAAAGTTCGAACACATGTTTACTTTTTGTCCATATTATGCTATCCTATTTTTATAAATTTTAAAAAGATATTCAAAGGAGGACAAAATGGAACAGCTAAAAGAACGGGAAAAGCAGATATTATCCTACATGCAAAATGAAATTAAGACAAAGGGATATCCGCCTACAGTTCGTGAAATGTGCCAGTTTCTAGGAATTAAATCCACCTCCACTGCACATAAAGACCTTGCTAATTTAGAAAAAAAAGGATATATCCGCAAAGATCCATCAAAGCCACGTGCCATTGAAATACTTTATCAAAATCAAGCTGTGGATTATGCTTCTGCCCCTATACCTGTGCAAAAAAAATCCCCTCTTTTGAATCTAGAACAGCCTGTGGAACGTATGGATGTCTCAGAAATTCCGGTAATCGGACGAATTGCTGCCGGTACTCCGATTTTAGCAGATGAAAATATTGAAGATACATTTCCAATTCCAAACCGTTTTTTATCTTCCGGAAATAATTTTATGCTTACTGTTCGTGGAGAGAGCATGATTGAAGCCGGTATCTTCGACGGAGACTATATTCTCGTAAAACAACAGAACATAGCCAGCAATGGTGATATCATAGTGGCGATGGTAGATGGATTTGAAAGTGAAGCAACAGTAAAAACCTTTTACAGAGAAAACGACCACATCCGTTTACAGCCGGAAAATCAAACAATGAGTCCAATCTTAGTAAAAGACGTTAAGATACTTGGATTAGTTAAGGGTGTTTTTCGCTATTTACGATAATGCATAGATGTATGCAGATAAAAAGGAATATGAATATTCTTTACATAATCAATACACATATTGAAAGCAAAACGGGACAGCTGATGCTGTCCCGTTCTTTTATGGTATAGAAAATATCATTTCTAAGCTATTGGCAATATCTTAGAATTTTTATTTAAAATCCCATTACGATTTGTATTAAAAATGGAATAGAAATGGATATCACAACACCACTTACAATAGAGTAAATTGCAACCCGATCATTCGTCGCGCTGACAATCACAGGTAGACAGGTATCCATGGAAGAAGAGCCCGGAACCGCAATGCTTTCAATGAAACCCACTTTATCTGCGACGAATGCCACAAAAATAATTCCTCCGATTTCACGAAACACATTTGCTAAAAAAGCAGTTGCGCTCAACGTTGCAGAGTATTCTGCAAGCATCATAGGAGCTAACGAATACCATCCCAGTCCTGCTGCAACGCCGACTGCTTCCTGTATGGTCATTGGCAAAAATAAACCAGATAATGCGCCAAAGGCTAACGTCCCTACAATAATCGCAAGCGGAAAAAGAAATATCCAAAACCCTACCTCTCGAATTTCCTTCCAGACGTTCTCCTGTCGTCCGATATCGAGCCCAACCAAAAACAAAATGGCACAGAGGCCTCCTTTAATTAGATATTCACAAATAAAGACCCAGGAATCCGGAACAAAAAAATATCCTGCCAGCATCCCCGCAGTTACTGACAATATAATTGTCTTACTCATTGTCACGCACCCCTTCTTTATTTAGTCCAATCCACTTTCGTACAAAATACACACATAATACAGAACCAGCCATAGAAAAAACAGAGATTACAAATGCTGATACCCCAATCTCTTTTAAGGAGGCAACTACGTTGTCGTCCGATCCGATTTGAACCCCCAGAGCTGCGATTAGCACAATGACTGCTATGTACTGAATTTTCGGTATCCACTTATATTCTCGTTCCTTAGACATCTTCTTTGAACCAATAAAAATACCCAGTCCCATGAGGCCTAGGTACAGTAACAATGTATATGACATTTTTCAACCTACTTTCTAACATTAATTGAATAAAAAAAATTGTTTGCTACGATTACCTAATTACTATTTTATACAAAAGAGAAAAATAAGCAAGATAATTGTAACTACTTATATTTTTTTGCCATATTACAATAATTAAAAAGTACAAAAAATAATATATTCTGCCGTAAATGATACATAGATTTCTTATATTTGGCCTAATACCTTTTTAGAAAGCGTTTGTATTTTATCAATTACATCTTTTTCAGAAATGGTTAATAATTTGCGGTCTTCCATAAGCAGCTTACCGTTACAAATCACATCCCGAACATCGTTCCCCTGCATGGAATAGGCTACCGCCGCAATGAGATCCGTCTGCGGATACCAATGTGCACCGCTCATATCAATAATTGCGATGTCTGCTTTTTTACCAATTTCAAGACTCCCGGTCTGCTCCTCAATACCTAGAGCTTTTGCTCCATTTATTGTCGCCATCTTAATGATTTCATATGCCGGAAGTGCCTTTGCATCTTGCGCCACTGCCTTTGCTAAAATGCCGGCTATGTGCAACTCTTCTATCATATTTACATTGTTATTTGACGACGATCCATCGGTTCCGAGTGCAACATTGATTCCTTCACTCATTAATTTTGCTACCGGAGCAAAACCACTTGCAAGCTTTAAGTTACTGCTCGGATTATGAACAATATTTACATCATATTTTTTTATAATTGCAATATCTCTATCAGTCAAATGTACACCATGCGCAGCAACTACTCGTTTTTTTTCAAAAAGTCCAAGCTTCTCCATCCGTTCAATCGGCGTCATACCATATTGTTCGATTGAACCTTTCACCTCTGTCTGTGTTTCACAAAGATGAATATGAATACCGGAATCTGGTAGTGACTCAGCCGCTTCTATTACTTTTTTTAAAATTCCATCCTGACAAGTATATGGAGCATGCGGGCCAAAGTCAACATGGATGCGCCCTTCCCCTTTTTTATGCCATTTATGATAAAGGTCTATATTTTCTTGAAGACGCTGTAAACTTCCCTCATCTTCGCCATCACCAACAAGACCTCTTGCAATATTCGCCCTCATTCCACTTTCAAAAACGGCTTTTGCGATACTGTCAACAAACATATACTGCTCTTCAAACGCAGTGCAGCCGCTTCGGATCAGTTCAATCATACTTAAAAGTGCACCGTAATAACCACACTCCTCATCCATGCGGTCTTCAGCAGGGAAAATAGCTGTAGTCAGCCAATCCATCAACTCCAAATCATTTGCAAAATTACGCAAGATAGACATCGGTGTATGCGTATGCGCGTTAATTAACCCCGGGATTACCAAAGTATTAGAACCGTCTATCGTCTTATCTGCCACAAAATCATCCGGCACTTTTCCTATAAATGCAATATCCTCTCCACTAATCGCAAGATCTCCGGTAATCACACCTTCATCTTGAACCATTCTCAATATATTTGCATTTATAATTTTAATCTTCATCTTTTCCTCCCTTTTAAACGTCCGACTATCAAATTTAAATCTATCGTAATTTCCTTCTCAGGAAATTCAATTTGTCTGACTCGTTCTTCTTGTTTATGCGCAGTCAATGGGGTCATATATAAAAAATCTTTCCAGTCTGTCTCTGTCAAAGTCTTTTTATAATAAATTCTGTTTTCCTCCAAGATCTCCATATTTTCTTTTGAATAATCCATCACACGAGTCTCATTATAATTTTTATATGAAAAACGGTTCCGTATTTCTTTTAAATAATCTTTTCCGGGTGATATTTTTATCACAATGCCCTGCTTTTTTTGAATCCGGCTGAATTCTTCATAATTAGCTGGAGTAAGTATATTGAGCAGAACATGAAATGTTTTACTGCGAAATGGTAATTTTGTCAAATCCGCAATCGCCCAAATCGTATCTGCCTCATGGTGTGTCGCCGCTTTGACCGCTTCTTTGGAAAGATCAATTCCAAAGCAGTGTGCGGATGGAAAATGCGTTGCAATCCAATCCAGATAATACCCTTCTCCACAGCCAATATCCAAAACATTAAAAGCGCCTTTTTCCCATAACGTTGCATAGGAAGCAATTACTTTTTCAACTGCCTCTGCCACCGGTTGATAAAAGCCCCTTTGAAAAATTTGACTCCGTGAATAAAAAAGCTCTTTATCATAAAAGCTTTCATGTGCTGCATTCATAAAATTGATATACCCTTTTCGTGCAATGTTAAAGCAATGCTTGTTTTCGCAGGTCAAATCTCCTTGTATCGTTTGTACAATTGCCCCTCTGCAAATTGGACAGGAAAAAATGGATTTGTTCTCTTCACATAATACTTTTATTCGTTCTATCTTCGTTTGTTTTAAAGGGGTCTTCTTCGTTTCTTTTTTATGTATCGTTTGTTTCATCATATACTTTCACTCTGGTACGCTGAAGGACAGTCTTGTCTCAAATCACAGTAATCGCAAGGTATTATCCTCCGATTATCTTTTTCCTCTCCAATACCAAAAACACCTGAGACGGATTTATGTGGGTGCATCATAAGCGTATCACTTAATGTCAGTCCGATTTTTTCCGGTTCTAATACTTGGAATAGCGGTTTCTGATTTTCTAAAGAAAAGTTATGCTGGCCTGGACTCCACGCAGAGGTTGCATACCATCCAAATTCAGCAAGTTCCTCGGAAATATGCTTCTTCAGCCAAGATGCTCCTGTCTCTGCAAAAGCGGTAGCCCATGCATCTAAAAAAAATTGCTCCATAAAGCTTTTTTCTTTTTTCTCTTCTTCCAAATAACCTAATACAGTAACGGCATAAAATACAACCTCCGTCGATTTTTCAAATAGAATCGGCATCATCTTACTTAAAATTTGAATTCCACCTTCAAGTACAACTTCACTTTCTCTATATTCCACCAACTTTTTTGACGCATAAACACCCTTGATTTCAAAATGAATAAAAGCAGTCTCTCTTGTTTTATGAACAAGTGCAGCGTATTTCTCCGGTAAATTTTCTAAATCTACTTTTGACTGTTTCTCAAACATGTGATAAATTCCAGAAACATCCTCCTTAGGGATATCTATGACTGTCCATTTTAATTTACTCACATTCCATCCTCCTTTGTCAAGAAGTGATTTAATTTTTTTCTCATACAATTTCGTTTTTGTTCCAGTTCCTCCTGTGTCGCAGCAGAATTAATAAACGTCCCAACTAATACTTCTTCCCCGTCTTCGTAATCAGTAAGCACTTCATCGGCTTCAAAACAGTTCTCATAATAGTGCAGTGGACCACAGCTGCTCACAGCATGTTCTCCTACTCCCTCAACTTTCTTATTTTTTATTATAAAATGTTCAAACGAGACATGTTTTTTCTCTCCCCAATCTCTTTGAGGCATGATTCCTTCACAAAACAATGCAGCAAGCTCTTCCATAAAATTCACCCCAGTGGACTGATAGACTACTGTTGGTGTCTGACTTGGGATACGTGCATCGATTTCAAGCACCTTGAGCTGTCCCTTGTCCAAGATTACTTCTACATCCATAATCCCTTTTAAATGAACCAATTCCGCAAGTTGAATGCCAATCGCTGAAAAATTGCTCTTTAAAGCATCTGAAATGGGACATGGAGCCGTTACTCGCTTGCAATCATAACGATCATCCATATGAATTTCAGTCACCTCATAGGTACGATAATCTCCCGGTTTTCCAATGACTTCAATGGAATAGGACTTTCCATCGAGATACTCTTGAATAACCCACGAATCTCCCTTTGGCACATTTTTTAAGAAAGTTTCTGCCTCTTTCACACTCTCAATATAACGAACACCTTCACTGCCGCTTGCAGAATTAGGCTTTGCAATATAAGGAGGCTGGCAATTCGGATAATAGACCGGTGCCGGTATCTGGTTTTCACGAATCAGGCGGTCCGAAGCTGTCTTAGAAGAAGAAATTGCATAAGCAGAAAAATCAAAAGCAAGGTTTAAAGCTTCTGCATCTTTTAATTCATATAATGCTTGAAGTACTTCATCATTTTCCATTGCAGGCAAAATAAAATCACCTTTTTTAAGAAGAGCTAAAAGCTCCTTTGATTTTTCACACACATTCAGGCAATAAAATTCATCTGCCATTCCGATTGCAGGTGCGCAGGGATTGATGTCGATTAAGATTGTCTTAATATTCGCCTTTTGGGCTAGATAGCAAGCCTCAACTCCTTGCAGCTTGCCTCCAATAATTACTGCTGTTTTCATATTGGAATCCTCCGATACTATTTTCCGTTCTCTGCAAATAATTGTTCTATATAGGCACGATAATCTAAAGCAGTAGCCGGTTCCATACCCATTTCTCTTAAGATGGAGCTTACCTCTTGTACGGTTCTCCCTCCTTCATCTACATCCATGCTGTTTTGTGCTACACCTGCCAGCCCGGCGAGAGGTGGAATGATAGAAGTAACAACATTTGATCCGGCATTAATCCTGCACTGTAGTCCTTCAATTCCATCCACATCCAGAGACGCTGGTATCAATGCCTTTGGATGCACAAGCCGAAGCAGAGCAATGATTTTTAATTCCAATTCTCTCCCCGGCGTATGAACGGATTCCATCGGGCTTCCTGCTTGCGGAACGAAGCTCATTACACGAACCTGACTCGCACCAATCTCTTTCATTTTTAAAATGGAATCTGCAATGTCTTCGTAACTTTCACCAATACCTGCTAGTAAGCCTTCCTCTATTAACATTCCTTTTTCTTTTGCATAGAGTTTAGCATGCATTCTCTCGTCATAATCCTGATCAACTCGTAAATTCTTAAAAATCTCACGGTTATGAGTTTCCTGATACAATGCAAACCACTCTACGCCTAATTCTGCAAAAGAGTCTATCAATTCATCACGAATCACACCAGGTGAAAGCATAACCGGAAGCCCTGTTTCTCTTTTTATATCTTCTGCAATCTCAAGCACCGATGCAAAGCTTTCTTTGTGATAGATCGGATCCTCTCCCATTGTTAAATCTAGAAGGTGCACGCCGGATTCTGCCAAACGAACTGCCAACTCGACCACTTCTTTCGGTTCCTTGCGATAACGTGCGATCGTATTTGATTTTCTATAATAACAAAAATTACAATTATTCCGGCACCAAGTTGAAAAATACACAAATCCGTACATGAAAATCTTTTTTCCAAAGGTTTTCTCTCTAACCTGTCTTGCAGCTGCAAAAAGCTCATCCATTTCATTTTTATCCGTAATAGATAAAAGCGTTACAATCTCTTCTTTGGCTAATCCCTGGCCTCTAATTGCTTTTTCAATTTCTTTCATAGTAACCCTCATTTCCCTTGCTTTTGCTCAAAAATTATAATTTTTAAGCCTCTAAAATTAGGGGCTTATATCTTGGCGAGGAGCCCGAGAGTCTCACTCGGCTACATAGATTTAGAGTCTATGTGATCCATACGATCCGCCCCCCATGTCCATATTTATTTACAAAGCTCACCCAACATCGCTAAAGTACCAATTTGCAACCAGTCATGTATGGTATGTGCTTTATATTTTAATTTCATTGCTTCGTCCAAAGATAGCGGAACTCCCGGTGTGGATATCCATGCCTCTTCATGTAACATTCCTTCATGAATCCACTCTCCTTCACAGGTGGCATCCATTACCAAAGGAAAATCCTTCATTCTGCTGCAATCAGAAAGAAAATCTGCTCCTAGTTCAAAAGAAATCTTTTGAACTAATAAGTCATTCTTGTCATAAAGAACTGGCCTAGCCGCTCTTTTTTGTAAGTATTTACCAATTTCTTCTCCAACAATACCACAGCCAAGAACCAAGACTTCTCTTCCTTTTAACGAGCCGCATGCCTGCTCCAAAGCCTTTACATAGCCTCTTGCTGTGCCAGCATTGTTATCACTCATTCGATTTTTGCGTAAATGGATCCCAATAAAGCGATTATCATCTGCCATAAAAAGCATGCTCGCATTACGCAGATGTGCTTCATATATACCATCCACATCACAAGCTTTTGTAACAAATACAGAAAATCCTGCCTGACGAATAATCGCAGCAACAGAATCTGCAAACGTACTGATGATGCCCATACCTGTAGTAATAGGCACAACAGCAACGGTCTCTCTCTCAGCAGTTTCTGTTATTTCATTTCTTGAGATATCATTTGCTGCTGCTGCCAGCCCTGCAAAATCTAAGGAAATTTTTGTTTTCAGCTCTTTTTCATAAGAGGCAATTGTCTCTTCCATATCGCAAATCCATTCTTCTCTTAAACGCGTCATTCTTCATCCCACCCTTATTTATCCTGCGTTTTTACATCATCGTTTTTGAGTTCTTTTCCATAATGCTGCGAAAAAAATGTTTTAGAATATTTGTCTAATTTCCACTGTGGTACTTTGCAATCCTTACAAGGTTCTACTGCCCATTTGTTCCGAATCCATCGTGCGGCTCTGGAAGTCTTTGAATTATAAACCCGAAAAAACTTACCGCAATGAGTCGTAATCTCAATAAAATCACCGTTTAATTCTACCTGTCTGACACCATGCAGCCTGCCGCTTCTGGAAGGCCAAAGTTTCATTTTATTTATTAATGGAAACAGCTCTACATGCTTTCGATAATACCGTTTTTTCTGATCACTCATTTTTTTAGCAGCTCCTTTGCTTTTTTCACAGCTTCCATCGCGTCTTCACTGTAAGCATCAGCACCGATCTTTTTGGCCCATCTTGCAGTGCAAGGTGCTCCGCCGACCATTGTCTTATATTTATGGCGAAGTCCCAAATCGCGTAAGAGCATCTCTAATTTTTTTTGCTCTGACAGAGTGGAGGTCAACAATGCACTTGTTCCGATAATATCGACCCCGCAGCGTTCCGCTGCTTCAACAATTGTGTCAACCGAAACTTCACGGCCTAGATCAATCACTTCAAAACCAGCTAATTTCAAAGCAGACGCAACAATGCCTTTTCCGATATCATGAACATCACCTTCAACTGTTGCAATCAGTATTTTACCAGTGGTTTCTACAGGAATTGAATCAACTCTTTTTATAATACGATCCATGACGTTTTTCATCACTTCACTGCAGTATATCAACTCCGGAAGAGAGAGTTTTCCTTTTTCAAAGCTTTCTCCTACTAGGCGATTTCCATCACTGAATCCATCACATAAAATCGTGACCCACTCTTTATCTTCTAACTTGAGGATTTCATCGATCAAACCGAAAGCCTTTGCTTCATCGGCATCAATAATAGATTCAGCTGCAGTCTTTTTTACCTCTTCACGATTCAACAAAACCACCTTCCTCAATACTATACGTTCAATCTAGCTCCATCTAAGTACGCCAAGCCTCTGCCGACTCGCTTGATATTCTGATAGCCTCCCATGACCATGGCAATGCGTTCGATTCCAAATCCAATGCCAACCCATGTATCAAAAATACCCCATTTGCTGTCTAAAAAGTGTGGTCCATATGCTCCGGAAGCCAGTTCAACATCTCCTACCACAACATCAAGAGTCTCTCCGTACACTTCCGATTTTTCAATGACTAGCTCATATTCTTCAAGTCCCAATGTTTTCATTGCTCCAATTGCCAAACTCTTTAGGCGTTCCATTTGTTCCCCTTCTTTTACTCCTGCAAGTTCGACAAAATTCAACATAGTAAATTCATTTAAATGCTGCGCTCCCTGACTTTCTTTCCGAAAGCAGGAACCCACTTCAAAAATCCGAACAGGCTCTTTCGCCACTTTTTGGATGTCCCGCATCATCTCATAAAGGTTTGGTGCTAGCATCGGGCGCAGGCATCGTTTTTGATCCAGCCAAAATACCTGATTTGTTAGAGGGTGCTCTTTTGTAATCGTCATTTTTGATAGCATGTTTCCTGTAATCATCAAGGGCGTTACAACCTGTGTAAATCCTTCTCCACAAAGCCATTCGGATAATTTGTTCTGCACTTCTACCAGAAGTGGCTTGTGTTTTCGATGAATACAGTCTAAGATTTTTTCTCGATTTACCTTTATGTAAATCTTTTCTTTTTCCTTATAAAAGGCATCTCTTTGATCCGTATTTTCAAAAGTCATATTTAAATCTTTTACTTTTGCATTTAACTCTGTCAAACGATGCTTTTGAGTCACGGTCAATGTTACTGTCATTTATATTGTACCTTTATAACCCTTTCATCTATGCTCTTAAAAATAATTTATTTCATAAAATACATTGCTTTTAAAAACTCCATTTGAAAGTCTGGATGTGAAGCAAGCTCAATATGTTCAGTTTCCTCAGCAAATAAGGCGGCCTGCCTGCGTTCTTTATCTGAAAGCAATGCCATGCAAGCACCGGCGCCAGCTGCATTCCCAATTGAAATAACATTTTCTGGTGCCACCTTTGGAAACAAACCAATTCTTAATGCGCTTTCCTTTTTAATATAATTACCAAAAGCTCCAGCTAAAATCACAGAATCCAGTTCTTCAGGCTTGACTCCTAATTCACACATCATAATTTTTATTCCTGCAAAAATAGCTCCCTTTGCAAGCTGCACTTCACGGATGTCTTTTTGAGTCAAAACAATATTTTCTCCATCTTCTCTTTTATATAAAATAAAGCCTCCGCCTTCATTATCATTGTATAACCGTTCTATCAGATTTTCGGAAATATCTGCTTTTCTAGCCGCTTCAGCACTGATGATTCTTCCTTTTTTATCTAATATTCCATTGTCCAGCATCTGTGCAATTGCATCAATGAGGCCGGATCCACAAATACCTACAGGCTCTTCATTATCAATCACAGACAGCTGCACGCATCCCTCTGCAATGGTAACTCTTTCTATTGCACCAGCCGCTGCACGCATCCCTTGATAAATTGCAGCTCCTTCAAATGCAGGACCAGCAGCTGTAGAACAGGCAACAATCCGCCCATCTTTCGCAAAAAGGATTTCCCCATTGGTTCCAATGTCAATGGCTAAATTACAGCCTGCTTTTTCTTTTAATCGAGAAGCCATTAATACCGCTACAATATCGGAGCCGACATGTCCTGCTATATTGGGCAAAAGGTGTACATTAGCATTTGGATTCACATCGATTTCCAGCTCTTCTGCTAAAACATTTACCGCTTTACAAAATACTGGCGCAAACGGTGCTCTTGCTAAAGAGGCAGGATTAATTCCTAAGAACAGATGACTCATCGTAGTATTTCCCACTACGGTAACCTCGTATACTTGATTGCGTTTAATATTCGCTTTTTCTTCAAACTCGGTAAGAATATCGTTAAAACAACTGCTAATTTTTTCCTGCATATCTTTCACATGATCCGCTGAAGCATTGCTATAGTGAATTCTTGAGATAACATCCGATCCAAAAACACTCTGCGGATTCGTCCTGGCAGCAACTTCTGCAATTTTTCCTTTGTCTAAATCCCAAAGCATTCCAACCACTGTTGTTGTTCCGATATCAAAAGCGATTCCGTAGCAAGCCTCCTGTGTATCACCAGGCTCTGCATCTAGTGCCACTCCATTCCGAATGACCAAAGTGATATTCTCGTCCTTCTCCTTTAATATTTCAGGGATTTTTTGCAATAAACTCTTATGAAATTCCACTTTAAGTGCTGCAAAGCTTTTATCTTTCTCTCTTAACGCTTCCAAAATTCGGTCTGCATCGCTCTTTTGATATTCCAATGACGCTTTCTTAATCTGCAATGCTGTTTTTACAACTGTTTTTTCTATTACGAAATCATCCGGCAAAATGGTCATATCTTTTTTTCTTGTGGAGCCTCCATGAATACCGGGAACCAATATAACTAAATCTGATTCTGGCTTGATACAACATGCTAATCGGTAGCCTTCTTCTTTTTCCCAGTCAGTCAATGCCGTTTCTTCTGCGTCTGTCAATTGTCCCATTTTTCCCTGCAAAATGCGCACCTTGCATTTCCCGCATGTACCTTTTCCGGCACAGCTTCCATCAATCAACACACCTGCACGCTCAGCAGTTTCAAGTAAAGTTAATGCTTCATTCAATTCATATTCTATGCCTGATGGCTTAAAGGTAATTTTCATAATTTCATCCCCTATTATATGACAATCTTTATATCTATAGTATAATTTTTCCTTTTATGGAGCCGTCGATTGCCTCTGTGATCAAGCTCATCATACGAATTCCTATCGATGAAATGACTACAATTTCAAGTTCCATATTAATCGTTTCATTATCCCAAGGAACCATGTGAATATGTTCTCTTACCGCACTCACCTCGACGATGCCATGATCGGTCAGCACAAATCCTTTGATTCGATATGCTGACGGTGCAAGTTTTTGCAGCATTTCTTGTAATTGTCCCTGTGTTATAGGTTCTATCGATTTTAACACAAAAGATTTTGGACGATTTTCCCTCGTATTTGTGCTTTCTTTTGCTTCTATTAAAACAGGCCTTAAATGGTCGACCATCTCCTTGATATCAACTCTGCAAAATGAAGTGATACATTGCTGTGCTTCCGCATTAATGGCAGTAATTTGACTACTTACTTGTGTGATTTGATTTTCATCCACCAAATCTGCTTTATTGATAATCACAGTGTTGCTGTATTCGATTTGATGATGCAGCGCAGGTAGCAATTCATAAAGATCCAAAAAAGTCTCTGCGTCAACTACACATATAGAACCCAAATAATCATAAATATGTTTTGTCTTATCTGAAATTGTGTTTAATATTTGCTGCATATTTGCCGGATCAGCCAATCCGGAAGCTTCTATAAATAAGTAGGAAATATTTTGCTTCGCCATTTCTACCAAGCTATCTAAAAAATAATCTTTAATACAGGCACAAAAAATAGAACCATTCGATAATTCTGCCATTTGAATTCCATCTTGCTTTACTAAAACGGCATCAATATTTACTTCTCCGAACTCGTTGACAACTACGCCAATTTTCTCTTGGCTAAAGGCTTTTAACAACGATTTCATCAAAGTCGTCTTGCCTGTTCCAAGAAACCCTGTTAATAGAATTAATTTTATCATAATTCTCCTTCTTATAGTTTCAATCTGCACATATTAGTATAACGAATATTGTACCTGCTGTCCAGCAAATCTAACGAGCCAGGCTCTTTCTGCTTCTTGTTTTATACACATGCAATTCGAACGTATTTTGAAGCGGTAAGATACATCATTGTAGCATAACGAACATCAAATTCTAAGATATCTCCCACTGCTAATTGATCTGTGCATTCTTCTATATCAACGATTAGATGATCACTGCTTCCTCCCAGCACTTCAATTCCTTTTTTTCTAGGTATCAGCATATCACTCATCGCAAAATCCAATTTTCCTAACCCTAAGAGAGCTCTTTTCCTTATTCCTCGATCAATATATTCTCCCTTATTTCCAAAGCAATCAACAAAAATTTCTCCGATAGGATAACTCGGTTTATTCTTCAGCTCAATAATTTCAGCCTTTACTGTAAAAACATCTGGATAAAGATAGCTCATATCCACACCCCAAAGATCCTGTAAATCCTTTCCCAAAGAAATTCCCTCTCCGATTCGAAGATGATTAATTCTTTCCGGCATTGTCCCATCTAAAACCAACGGAAGTGATGTCGTTCCGCCACCTGAAATAATTGACAGCTGTCTTCCGATTTTCGCTTCAATCAACTCCGCAATTTCAATCAGCTGATTCATATTCTCTACCGTTGGATTGATCGAGCCATAACATCCCAAATTTGTACCGATACCAGCTAAGGTTACATTATCGAGGTTACTCTCAATAAAAACAGCTGTTTCAACGAGCGTTTCTTTGTCCCAAAATCCTTCTCTAAGATCACCTAAATCAGCCATTAATAAAATGCTATGCTCTTTTTCCTGCTGAACACATTCTTTATTGATTTCTTTTATGACTTCAAGTTCACTGTTGAGACTGATATCTGCAAATTTTACTAAATCCGGTATTTCACTAAGCATCGGAACACGTAGAACCATGAACGGACCTTGCATTCCAGCATTTTTTGCTTCTTCTAAATGTTCTAACCTAGAGCTTGCAATAAAACTGCAATTTGACTCTTGAAATTGTCTTGTTGCTTCAACGATTCCATTAAACCCCTTTACGACTCCTGCAACCATAATGTCCTTTTCGTTGCACCGTTTCACCACTTCATCAATATTATGCCGTAGTTTTTCTAAATCTACTTCAACCACAGGAAATTTTTTTTGTAATGCTGTCATTATTGTAACCCCCTATCGCACATGCTTCCAAGTTAGATGTGAAGAGCGAGAACTATGCTCTCGCTCTTTATAAAAGTATTGAAAAGTATAATTAAAAGTATAGTGTCAGTTATTTTTGTTGTCACGTTATATTACTCAACCGCAGCTAATGCCGCGTCCAGCTCTCTCTGCTTTAAAATCGCCTGATATTCTTCTTCTGTCATTTTTTCCATTGTAATTCCGGTGAAACCATAGAACATCGAAATGAATGGATTTAATAAATTTAGAAAACTGTAAGGCAGATAAGCGATTGTAGCAACACCCAATGTAGAAGACATATATGCTCCACAGGTTGTCCAAGGAACCAATGCAGATGTTACGGTACCTGCATCTTCCAAGCAACGAGATAAGTTTTTATTCTTTAACCGGCGATCTTCAAATTCTTGCTTAAACATTCTGCCGGGAAGCACAATCGCAACATATTGGTCCGCAGCAATAATGTTACAAGAAATACAAGTCGCTAACACAATCAGTACCAGAGAGCCTGTGCTTTTTGAAAAACGCAATAATTTTTCACAGATAGTTTTCAACATATCGCTGGCATCTAATACGCCTCCAATGACCATCGCACATAATACCAATACCGAAGAATAGAACATAGATGATAACCCACCTCTGGTTAAAAGCTCATCTAAAAATTCAATTCCTGTTTTGGATACATAACCGTCATACATGACAATACCAATCAATTCTCCTAAATTACCGCCTTGGAAAACGACTGCAAATAATACACCAAGCAATGCACCCGCAAATAATCCCGGCATTGCAGGAATTTTAAATACGACCATTAATATTACAAATAGCGGTGGAAGTAAAAGAATTGGTGAAATGTAGAAATTATCTTTCAGTCCGTTCATTAATATTGTTACGTCACTCATATCAACGTTTGATGAACTGTGCCCCATGCTTAAAATGCCAAAGATGATTAGAGAAATTGTAAGCGACGGTACAACGGTATATACCATATGTTTCACATGATCAAACAAGTTTGCACCTGCCATAGCTGCAGCTAAATTCGTTGAATCAGATAATGGTGACATTTTATCTCCGAAGTATGCACCGGAAATAATTGCCCCCGCTGTCATCGGTAAGGATATGTCAAGCGCTGTCCCAATTCCGATTAGTGCAATTCCTACAGTTCCGGCTGTTGTCCAAGCGCTCCCTGTTGATAATGATACAACGCAACAAATGAGTACCGTTGCTACCAAGAAAATATTTGGATTTAGTATCATGAGTCCGTAATAAATCATTGTCTGAATGATACCTCCGGCAATCCAGGTACCAATCAACATACCTACTGTGAGCAATAT
The DNA here is from genome assembly GCF_035621135.1 of Sinanaerobacter sp. ZZT-01. Lineage (NCBI taxonomy): Bacteria > Bacillati > Bacillota > Clostridia > Peptostreptococcales > Anaerovoracaceae > Sinanaerobacter > Sinanaerobacter sp. ZZT-01. The sequence continues at coordinate 2,321,482 of NZ_CP141728.1, read as the reverse complement.
CAATAGTGCTTGCATTGAATTTGTAATGTTATTGATAATTCCTTTTTCTAAATATGACCATTTATACCCATTCGCAATTGCCACAATTGCTGCAAATGCACCGGATATCACTAACGCGATGTGGATATATCCGTCTACAACCACAATCGTGTACATCAACAATGCTACCATAAATGCTAAAACCATAAAAATTTGCCATAAAGGAATTCTTCTACCCATATTTTCCTCCTATTCCTATGTGTGCTACACGTATATGCTATACCCAAAACTTTGTTTGGAAATTGAATTGGAATTTTGAAATAGGGCCTTACTCTCCAGTTTGTAATCTTCGTTTTTATTTTTTTCTACTCGCATATTGAAAAAACAAAAATTTACTGATAAGATTATAAGGCGGTTTACAAAACCGTTTCTTTTATGCAACCAAACAGCACTGATATTTTAGAAGAATCGTGCTGCTTGGTTGTATTTTATCTTATTTCTTGTTGTGTTCTTGCTGTATTCTTATATTTTTTGTTTCCAGACCTTTGGAACGCTTCATTCAAACAATTCTACTCCTTGCAAAATTATTTTAAACCAGCTCTTTCCTTGAATCTTTCAACTGAATTAATCTTGATTCCGAGAACCTCTGCAATTCTAAACTTTGCAGCCATTCCGTTATTTTCTTCAGCGCACGGCTCCACATGGGTTAATCCAATCCGTAAAGCCTCTCTCTTATCTGTCATTGTTACTACATCATGAAGCTCCTCAAGAGTTACGCCTAATTTTTCAGCCACATACGCTTTCGCTTCGTCGATCTTCATCTTTTCGGCAATCTGCATACGTAAAACCAGATCTCCAGCAGTACGTACACCGCCCATCCCAGCGGAAATGTTATGTGTAGCTTCAGCTCCTACAGGGTCACCTACGCCTACCTAGAAGCCGTCTATTTTTCCGATTTCTACCAATGCTTTGTCAGCTCTGGAAATCATGTCGCTTGGCATCATCTCACACATCGGCACACCACATACACCCATTCCAACGTTTGCATGCACTGGAATTTCAGCAACAGCTGTACAAGCTTTGATAAAAGTACACACTCTGGCAATATTCCAAGGGAATGTCATATTACAATTTGTATTTACAACTGCGCCAAAGATACTTGCACCAGCTTTTTCAACCAGCTTAACCTGCTTATGCGGATAAAGGCCGGCCAAACGCGTATCATCATACTTTAGCTTACCATGCATACCGAGTACAAATTCGCCAGCCATACCAAGCTCCACACCCATTCCAGGGAATTTCTCGGATATAATTTCGCTAGCTTTTAATGCTGCCAAGAAGTCAGCATCGCCTGCAGCACCGGAAGTATCCAGCTGAAATCCGTCAGCACCGGCGTCATACATCTGCTCTGCGCAATAAACGATGTCTCTTACTGCATGCTCTACGGCTTCCTCCTGTGCTGTTAATGCTTCCTTGATTTTTCCTTCCGGTAACAACACTGCCCAGTTTTCAACCGGACCATCCGGCTTTGTATAGAATCCTAGATTTGTCATTGCTCCGTAGAATAAAGGCATTGTGCTTACGTTTAAAGCTTGTTTTAATGCACTTGCTTCACGCTTTGCAACACCTTTTACTGTTTTATAGTTGTAATCGGAGTTACCAACGTCAACCGAATCACATCCTAATACTCGTTCATAAATTAGAACTTCTGTTTCTTTGACAACCGGGATCTGACTTTTAATGTTGATCTTATATGCACCGGAATCATTTGTCATTACAATTTGCTTTCCAGGTTCAACACCAACAATACTTCCCGGCATGGTAACGATGGTATATAGATGTTCCTTTTCTTCTTCTGTCAGAGGATCAATTTTACCTCTAACAACAGCATCCTGTACACCGGCTTCTATGTCAGCACGAATTTCTTCTTCTGTCATATAAACAATGGAACCATCGCCCATACGAGTCAAAAACTTTTTCTTTTCGTCTTTCATGCCATCCCTTCCTTTCTTCATTTATTTATGCTATGAATGCCAATCTGCGTCTAAGCAGACGGCCATAACAGCTATTTGTGCTTCGCTTCAAATGCAGCTAATTCTCTTACTTCTGCTTCACCCTCCTCAACGATGTCACGAATCCTCTTCTTAACATCCTCTGAAAGCGGGATTGGCTTATAATTTTCAAGAATTTCAATTGCCTGCTCTCTTGCAGCTTGTGCCATATCTTTTGCTCCGGCATTTTCCCAATTTTCTCTCATCTTTCGATTGATTAAATTAGTCGTAGACAGCTCTTTTCTCATGTATTTCAGTGTATGTCTCTGAGATAGATAATTACCGGCAGGTCCTACTGCCTTAATTGTGTCTAAACCGATAGTCTCTTTATTGACAGGAATTCCTTGCAAAACTCTGCGAATCATATGCACGATTTCCTGATCAATCAGAAGCTGCTCGTAGCTCATTGTCATACCCATTTCCAACATACCCATTCCGTAAATTACATTACTTCCTGTCAGTGCCGGCAGCATGGACGTCATGGTTTTTTCATGACCTAACTGTTCATCAAGGCATTTGCTGTCGCCCTATGTCCCGCCTACATTTGTAGGTATACCGTAATAATGGCCGATTTGACCAACGGCTGCACCGCACATTGCATGTTCCGGTGCTCCAACAGGAGAGGTTGCAGATTTCATATCCATGATGGTAGTAGAGCTTCCGTAAAGAATCGGATTTCCTTTATTAATAATCTGCGAAAGAACAATTCCTCCGAGAATTTCTGCATTTGTTGTTACCAAGGTTCCTGCCAATGTCGCAGGAGTGGTTCCGCCACATAGACCCATTGATAAAATATCAATCGGCAGCCCATGTCTTGCAGACAACATAATGATATCCGTTTCATTTTCATTAATTTCTAGCGGACTATTCGGGCAGGCTCCCATGGTGATAATTGGTCTTTCTCTTAGTTTGTCATAGCCTCCCTGAATAGCTGCCGCCATATCAACAAATCGCTGTGTGTTTTTCTTTCCTTCTAAATCGTGTGCAAAGTTTTTTGTTAGGTTGTTAAATACGATTTCTGCCTCATGTAAAGATTTTACTCTTTGATCTACGTCACCTGCAGCAACTGCTATCGAAAACACATTAACAGCGTCCATTGCGTCACAAAATCTTGCTACATTGCCCAAGTCTTCTTTTGTAGTATCACGAATTTCTCCGGTATACGGGTCTTTAATCAGCACACCGGTACCAAAGTTTTTGTAAGCTACATTTTTACCGCCTACTAAGGTGTCATTCTTGGGGTCACGTCCGCAAAGTGTAAACTCTGCAGGGCAAGATTCTATACTATCATTTACTAAATTTCTAGGGAACTTAACACGGTCATTTGTCATATCGACATCGCAGCCCGCAGCACTGTAAATTTCCAAAGCTTCTTTTCCATGAATCTGTAATCCATAGTCTTCCATAAGCTCCAATGTGGATTCATGCAGTGCATCTAAGTCCTCGTTACGGAGTATACAATACCCGTATATATCTTCTTCATGAGTAAATTTACCCATTGACTCGCCTCCCTTTCATTTTGAAACATTCGAATAAATGAATTACATCTGCTCGATCCAGTTTAAAATGAAGTTTACCGTATCTGATGCATCTTCACAGTAAGCGTCTGCTCCAATCTTTTCTGCCCAACGCTTTGTAACAGGCGCACCGCCAACCATTGTTTTTACTTTATCTCTCAGACCTTCTTTTACAAGAAGCTCTTCTATTTTCTTTTGCTCGGTCATTGTTGTTGTAAGCAGTGCACTACTCCCTACAAAATCCGCATTTACTTCTTTTACTTTTTCGATAAACACTTCAGCAGGTACTTCTCTTCCCAAATCATATACTTCAATTCCATTTGTCTTGACAAGTGAAGCTACGATACCTTTTCCGATGTCATGAACATCTCCTGCTACGGTTCCAATTACCATAACTCCCTTTGCCTGTGTGTCTTTCACATCCATCTTGGACTCGATCTCTGCTGTTACCGCTTTCATAACTTCTGTTGCAAAGATCAATTCAGGTAAAAAGATCTCTCCTCTTCCAAACAAATCTCCCAATTCTTTCATGCCGGCACTGTATCCATTGCTCAGAAGATCAACTGCGTCAAGTTTCTCTGCTTCAGCATCTTTTAATACTTGCATCGCTAAGTCTTCATCTGCTTCCATAATGGATTCTTTTGCCGCTTCTAAAATCGCTTCTCTACTCATTAAAAATTCCTCCTCAATCCTTTTCCTTCCCTGTCGGCTCCAAATCGCAGAGCCGACAAGTGTCCTTTTTAATATATAAAAAATTAAAAACAGGTACCTAATTTATTTTTTAACGTATTTTTTTACTTCTGCAATTAATTCTTCCTTGCTTGGAATGATGGATACCCATTTTGGCTCTCCATTGATACACATAGTCGGAAGGTTCTTTAAGCCCATCTTCATGGTTCTTGCAATATCTTCTTTTACGCAATATTTATAAACAACGTAATCAGCAATGTCTTTAATTTCCTCATAGTTATCCTCAACAAGATTTACCATATACGTACAAGCTGCACATTGCTCTGGATCTAATGTGAATAGTTCAATCAAAACCTTATCCAGTTTTTCATAATCAGGAATTTCAATATTGATATCATCAAAGCCGCCGCCCTCATAATTTTTAACCATTTCGCGCACCGCTTCCGGTGTCTTTACCGCTTGTGTTACCGCAATCGTATTTTCAATTGGTGTGTCATACGGCATGTCGCATCCCGGACTGATAATTAAATTATGATGATCCAAACTATCTAACAAATCGATTACGCATTTCATATTATCCTGCTGTGTACCATAAAGCATCGTCGTCGTAAGCGGAATATTTCCTCCGATTGCAATGTTATATTGATCCGTAACCTTCTTTGCAGTTACCATATCCACATTTTCATCAACGGAAACACCGTCTGGATTCATTTTGCACATAGATTCAATCTGCTTTGTTGCATTACCACATACGAAAAAGCAAGAGTATACGCCTTTGCTTCGAATAAAGTCAAATACAGCTGTAAACGTCGGCGCTAACAATTTGTCGATATGTTTTGGAGAAATTTGACTTACCAACGGATCTACAACAGCAATGACATCCATTCCGGCATCAATATACATCTCTGACATTTTGCAGGCTACTTCACCGCAGAATTCAAGAAGCTCCATAACATAAGCAGGATCGGAAATCATATCCATAAAAATATCACTTCCTCTTAAGTGGGAAGCCAAAGTAAATGGTCCGCAAATCAATCCATAAAGTGCAACCTCATCTCCAATTTCAGCTTTCACGCGACGCATAACATCTAAAATCATCGGTATTCTGCCTGATTCTTCATTAGGAATTTTGCATTTACACGGAATTGCTTTTTCTCCGCTTAAAGGATGTGACTTAACAGAAGGTGGGTTATTCTCGGCCCAAAGTAAATCGCAGCCCAAAATTTCCGCTTCTACCTGAAGGTCAAATAATGTCGTCATTCCATCTGGCACATAAAGTTTATAAACTTCTATTAGAGCTTCAAAGAGTTTGTCTCCATCTCTTAAAATTTCTTCTGCAGTATAGTTTTTTAACTTACCAGCATGCACTCCAGCAAAAGGAACCCACGGAACCGAATCCGTTTTTTCATGCCTTAGAGTCTTAAAAATTAATTCCTTACCCATTTATAGCCTCCTCTAATTTATACGTGCTTTTTCGATTCAGATTTTTGATTCTATATTTCCTTACAATTTAATTCTAGATATTTTTAAATGAAAGATATATCAGTATTATAAGTAATTTTGGTATTTAGATTTGATTTCATCAAATTTTTCTTGAAATACCCTTGGGTTTCATCTAAAATAAACCTAAGATTTATTTTAATTTTTAGCACATTTTACAGTTCGGAGGTGTTTATTTTGAAGCATTATGTTGCTCCATCCCTTACAAAACCAACGCTCCCTGATCTTTCAGACTATTTAAAAGATTCCGTTACATCTTTTTGTCATATTTCAAAAATGCCAGTCACTTTTTATAACAATGAAGGTAACATCTTATGGGAATGCTGTCCAGAATGGAAACTATGCAATTACTCTGATTTGTATAACATATCTAATACTGTCTGCCGTAAAAATCTCATATCCTGTGCTAATTTTGCAGCAAAACTAGGTGAGCCTTATATCAGCATCTGCCGCATTGGCCTGATTCAAATTGCTGTCTCGTTGATTGTAGAAGGGAAATCTCTTGGCTGTTTCATCGCAGGTCCTATTATTATGGGAACGCTTCGTGAAAGTACACTATCTACGCTGCTTCAAATTAATGGTGCAGGAGAACAACAATCATTAAAACTCATGTTGTTTTTGAAAGAAATGAAATCTTATGCGCCAAAGGAAATTAATCATCTCGCTTTATTATTGAATAATTGTGTCCTCGCTTCCATCGGAACACATACCGATTATGCGAAGATGAATCGGCAATATAAAGAACAGCTTCGTATCGCTCAAGAATTACAAAACTATAAAAAACAAAACACACCGATGGAATACCCATTTGATATGGAAAACGAATTGATTCAAAAAACAAAAAACGGTGATAGTGAAGGTGCTGCTGAGATTCTCAATCATTTAATGGACCGTATTTCCATTTTAGAATCCAGCGATTTGAATGCAATTCGAACTAAATTTCTTGGGATTTATGCAATTCTTTCACGTACTTTATCAGATCAAGATCCTAATTTTCATGAAACAGTAGAACTGGACTACGAAGATATGCACGAATTAAATCATGTAAATAATTATCAAGAATTGGTAGAAGTGGCCGCCAGCTTTATACGCTTTTGCTGCCGCAAAGCTCAAAATTCAATTTATGATGGGAATTCACCTCTGATTTTAAAGTCTTTACAATATATAAATCAAAATTTTACAAAAAAAATTACTCTTCAAAACATTGCTGAAGAGCTTCATGTAAATCCATCCTACCTTTCTATGCTTTTTAAACAAGAACTGCATATGAACTTTTCAGAATATCTAAGTAAGATAAGAGTGAATAAAGCAAAACATCTTTTATTAAAGACGAATCTCAGTGTGGTTGACGTATCCTTCCAATCTGGATTTGAAGACCAAAGCTATTTCACAAAAGTATTTCGTAAATTTGAAACTTGTACACCGAAGGAATATCGGAAGCTGCATCAACATTAATAACTGAAAAACCACGCATTTACACAAATGCGTGGTTTTTTATATATGATTTTATTATAAAAAATCTTTTTATAAAGATAATTTCTGCGGATTATTCTTACAAAAACTACAGCCGCCTGCATTTCCAAGGCAATTTTGACAATCTGCAGGTGGAAGAACCCATTTATTTTCTACGGCAACATAAAATCCCGCACAGGATTTAAGAGGAAGCAAAAGACTATTTCCTTTTAATTCTACCCCTACTTTACTTCCATCCAAAACTTGAAAAAACTTTTTCATCATCGTTACATCCATCCCATAAAACCCTGGTCCAAAGGAGGAGGAAACTACAATATCCGTACGATTGTATTTTTCTTTCAGATGTTCCTCAATCTCATCTTGTAATAAATCTCTAGCAGCATCCACAAAAGAAGTGCCCCAAATATCTGCAAATAGCTGGTCTGAAATGCTGTCACTCTTCGTCGTTATTTCACCAATCGTAAGGATGTAAGGATAAATTGCCAGCACTTTGTCCTGATCCAACTGTGAAAATGCATTGCATCTAAAGGTAACCCCATTCAAAACCATTGCATTATCTTTTAATACCTCTTTTCCGAACTCGGAAATTAAAGCATACATATGCAATCCTTTTATTCCCTCATTTAAAATATCTTCTGCAATGCGCATCATCCTTACATGTTTATCTTTTTCAAAGCTTAGTCCACATGTCTGAATATAATAATTTCTAGCTTTTTCAATTGCATCACTTACTGCAAAAGAAATGATATGTTGATTCATCGCACTCACCTCTCAACCATGTTAACAGACATTAGTACCTATTTTCAATCAATTTATAATTTTCTAAATAATAATTAGGACAAATCGAATTATTATTTTTGTTTTAAGAGCATCTATGCGCCTCATTTTTCCCCATTTCTTTCTACGTATATTCCGTATTTTATTTCGTCTAAAATAGAATAAAAATTATACTCTAATCAATATTTAATGTTGATTTTTTTCATAAATCTGCTATAATAGTAAAAGTTGTGGGCGGTTAGCTCAGCTGGTTAGAGCGCTTGCTCGACAAGCAAGAGGCCGTTGGTTCGAGTCCAATACTGCCCACCAAATGAAACAACTTGGGGCATTAGCTCAATGGATAGAGTCTCAGACTTCGAATCTGCAGGTTGGGGGTTCGAGTCCCTCATGCCTCACCATCAAGAGAGCCGTTGAAAACAGCGGTTCTCTTTTATTTTCAACGGTTGCGTTGATTTTATATTTCGAAATATTTAATAAAAAATTGTAATATGTTGCATAAATTATTGATATTTACAAACAAATGCAACACGAAATACAACTCAATATTTACAATTACCAAATAGAAAAAATCAAATTCGAATTTCTATCTATCATTACGGAGGAAATGCTATGACATTTTTTATTTTTATAATGGCTTATTTATTAATCTCAATATTGAATTATTTTATGATTGCTTTTCTGCCATCTGATTTATTTTTCATTTCACACTGTACTAGTTTAATCTGTGCCATTATTTTAGCATATATTTATCACGAAAAGAATAAGAGCTCATAGTTTGAGCCAAAGCGCATTCCGAAATTATCCAAACAATTACCTATGAATTTTTCATCTATATTTTCGCAGAAAAACACCATTTTCAGTTTCAATCATATACATATTAATAATTGATTCAATGCTTGATATAAGGAGTACTGTAAATGTTTTATGATGAATCAGAATTAAATTTTGCTGTGAAAGCACAAGACCCCATGCCAAGTATCCCGTTACCATCTGAAAGCTCTCCTTTAATCCTTCCAGGTGAACCAAACCCTGAAAATAAGCCAGGTTTAATACCCATATTCCAATACATTAGTAATATCTATCGTCAATACATAGAGAACGAAGTTAATGTAGGATATCTAAAAATTGACGTGGCTTCTGAATTGGATGGAGCGCCCATTCCAAACACAAAGCTTACCATCAGCAAACCTCTTGGTAATAATTTTTTTATGTCTCAAGTTGCTTTTACAGATGAAAATGGTAGAGTTCCCCTCATCCCTCTGCCAACTCGAAGTGAAGAGCTCTCGCAAACACCTTCTTATCCAGTGCCCTACACAATATGGAATTTAAGTGCACAAGCTCCCGGATACTATGAAGTTATTGTCTATGATATTCCTATTTTCCCTGGTATAACAACAACACAGTCTTTCCGCTTAAGGCCAAGTGAAACCGACAGCCTCCTTCCAGCTGAAGAAATTTTTGCGAGTGCTACTGTAAATAATATTAAAAAAAGATAAGAAAAAGGCCATCCGTAGCGCAACTTCACGGATGGCCCTTTAAAGGCTCTGATGAATATTTCTATTCCATATTCGTATTCACATTTGAGTCAATAATTTTTTGCTTTTCTTCATCGGAAATAGAGCTGAGGTCACCTTCTTGTACCGCTCTCAAAAGTCCTTTTGACATGATTTGTCCAATTTCCTTTGAAGTTAAATTTCCTAAATCCATATCAATCCCTCCCATCAGAGGTAGTATGTGTATAAACTGGAAAAGTATACGGTTTTCTCTTACGATTCCGTTTCTCTCAAGCGCTCAACAATGGAGTTCTTGGAAACGGCACGATAAATGATAAGAGGAAGTACAACTCCAAGTATAACAAAAATTGGAGCAATGCAGAGTATTGGCAGAAGCGTAAATCGATAAGTAAAGAACCAGAACATAGTGCTCAGTACATTGGACAATAGTGGTCCGGATGCAATACCAAGCACCAACGATACCAGCACTGCACCGAATGCGTAATAAAGGCCTTCCCATATCAACATTTTCTTCAGTTGTCTTCCTGTCATTCCAATCGACTGAAGCACTGCAAATTCTCTCCTTCTAGTCAAAATGCCTGTTAAAATCGCATTAAGGAAATTAAGAATTCCAACAAGTCCGACAATAAAACTTAGTACACTGCCAAGTATCAAGAACATATTGCGGAAGGAATCAAATTCTTCAGCGTAGCTTGCCTTGCTCTCATAGTCAAGCTGAGTGTGTTCTTTTTCTGTAAAATCGGATAGAAAAGTTTCCATGTCCGCCGTGCTCTCCTCCTTTGTATCGCAAGCATAATACATCACCGAATTGGTAGCGGTATCCTTTATGAACGTTTGGTCATTCATCACAAACTCATCCGTTCCATAATAACGGTAGCTGAGAGAGTGAGGTATACAAACCAGAGCCACTACTTCAAATTCAATATCCTGATAAGTTTTTGCCCGGCGCTGCCTTACTTGATCGTCTGGTATGTTATCGAGGTCAAGAATTGCTCCCGTATCTGGGTCATAATATTCGTATTCCGTCACAAAGCGTAGCTTAACCGTGTCGCCAAGTTTCGCCCAATGAGAGTCTAAGTCCGGATTTCCATAATCATCTTCGCTGCATATAGCGGCAACGTACCGGCCGCCCGGCTCGCTGAGCTTGGACAAGTCTCCCTCTAATAGCCGGAGTTTATTGATAGCATAATTCTCCATACCATAAAGCTGTGCCTGTTCGGTGAGCAATCCGCCTTCATCCTTCTCCGTGTAAGCAATCACTTGATCTAAAGTTTCCTTGTCATTCCATGCGCCATACATTGCACGGTAATATTCCTCGGTGATAAATTCCTCCACGTAGCTACATTTCCCGTAAACTCGTCCGCCGACTTCTATTCCGGGTTGTGATTCCAGTGTGGATAGTACATCTTCGGATAATGCGTAATCTTTATTCCAACTATTTCCCACTTCAAAGTAGTTTGCATCTGCTACAATAAAATCGGAGGCCATCTTCGCTAGATATTTATCCATATCAAATCCATTGGTAAAAGTCACCGTCATATTAAGTAATACGACTGCCAGAGACAAAGAAATCACCGTTACGATTGTTTTGCTGTGGCTGCGCCCTAAATTAGCCCATGCCATTTTAGGCAGGGATGCACCAGATTGTGCCCTACGTGTTGTCTTTTTTTTATCTGAGCCCTCGGTATAGCGTGTCGCTTCCACGGGAGAGACCCTTGCCGCCATTCGCCCGGGTCTGTGGCAAGACAGCAATACCGTCAACAAAGAAAAGAGTGCTGCGCCTACAAAAACTAGCGGATTTGTCGATACTGTATCTTGCACTACGCCGTTAAGCTGCAACAGTATCACCGGAGTCAATTTAACGCCAATACCATAACCAAGCAGTAATCCTAGGGGAATACCGGCTAATGACAACAATAATGCCTGGTGCCGAATAATACGCCGCAGCTGCCGTCCCTATTGTCTTAAGCAATCCATAGAAACGAATATCATTTGAGACGGATATCTGAAATACATTATAAATAATAAGATAACCGGTAAAGACGATAACCAAAAGCAGTCCTATAATGGCAGCCGTCGTTATCGGATCGATATGATCTGAAAGCTGCGAACCCGTATAGGCCCAATTGACACCGATTGCTACGTAGTCACTCCCTGCAGACTGGTTTTTTCTTTGATACCCGTGGTTTTCTAAAATTTTATCCATATCTCGTTCAATATGCAAAGAGTTGCCCACCATCACATCCATGTTCCAGGCGCCGGTCATTTCATCCTTTCCAATGCCGCTTCCAATGCCGACCTCATTGTAAATGCCCTGTGCGCGGCTGCTGGGAACCAGCACATGGCTGGCAACAATTGCCGAATCATATTCCCACCATCCGCAAAGAGTAAACGTTTTAGTAACATTCGTTCCATCCACATCAAAGCTCAAAGAAAATTCATTACCCAACACAGGCTCCACGCCCAACAATTCAAGTACACGGGTATCCGTAGCGGCTTCATTTGTGCCTTCAGCGGGCAAGCGGCCTTCGACAGGATCGCAATACATCCAATGCGCCTGCTTTGCATCACTGTATCCCACCTCAACGTGTGATTTATTAAACGGCGCATTATCGGGCATACCCAGGAAGCGCCGTAAGCCATACTCTTTAATAAGAGGATCCGTTTTTAATTCATTATACTGCCCTTCCGTCAGATATTTGAACGAACCATGGCTCCAGCCGCCACATTGACGGAAATTGGCTTCCTCAATCGAACGATTGATGGAGAACGCCACCGTGAATAAAGAGGTAAATAGTACAGTCGTAAGCGCGATAGCAACAATTGCTATTATATTTCTTGTTCTCGCTGCTTTTATACTTTTTAGACTTAATCGATAAATGCATTTTTGATTTGCTATATTCATGATTACACCTCCTTATCGAGTAACGATCAATCCGTCTTCGATACGGACAATGCGGTCGGCTAATTGAGCAATTTCCTCGTTGTGCGTAATCATCACAATGGTTTGAATAAATTTTTGACTTGTTACCTTTAAAAGTCCCAACACATCTTGGCTGGTTTTGGAATCTAAATTTCCAGTTGGTTCATCTGCTAAAATAATAGCTGGCTTTGCAGCCAGCGCACGTGCAATAGCAACCCGTTGTTGTTGTCCTCCAGAAAGATTATTGGGCAGGTTTTGCAGTTTAGAATGCAGCCCCAGCGTTTCAATGATACTGTCTACATAATCGGAATCCGGTGCATTGCCATCCAATTGAATGGGCAAGACGATATTTTCGTAAACGTTGAGAACCGGAACCAGATTATAATTTTGGAATACAAAACCAATTTTACGTCGGCGGAAGATCGTCAATTCCTCGTCTTTCAGTGAAAAAATATCTTTACCATCTACCTCTACCGTGCCGCAAGTCGGACGATCCAGCCCGCCCAGCATATGCAAAAGAGTGCTTTTACCGCTGCCAGATGTACCAACAATTGCCGAAAATTCTCCTTTTTCTACCTGCAGATTAACGCCTGCAAGAGCGTGAACGGCATTTTCCCCAGTACCGTAAACCTTTTTTAAATCATGTGTCTGCAAAATCATTAAAAATACCTCCAAAAACATAAAGTCTGTATGTGTCATTATCATAGAAACTTTACCATATGTTTCTTTCCAGATTCTTTCCTATGAGTAAGCAATTCTAACAGTTTTGTAAGAATTTAAGACTCCCGAGGCAAAAACATTGAAAATACGGACCCATTTTCCAAAGAGGACGCCACTTTAATATATCCTCCCTGCCCCATTAGAATTTGGCGTGTCAAGTACAAACCAATTCCTACTCCTTCCTGCTCGCTGACAGACTGAGAACGGTAAAAGCGTAAAAAGATTCTTGCCTGCTCCTCTTCTGAAATTCCGATTCCGTTATCCGCCACATCGATACGACAAAACAAATCATATTCCTTGACTGAAATAACTATCTGCCCTCCCGCAGGCGTATATTTAATGGCATTATCCACCAGATTACATAACGCTTCTGTCGTCCATTTGAAATCAAATACTGCACAAGCATCTGCAAAGTCCACACTCAGCCGTATCTCTTTTTCGATTGCTCTTTGCATAAATTGTTCGCTTACTTCCTCCAGCATAGATGTAACTCCATTTAAAACAGGATGCAGTGTAAAAACTCCTGTTTCTAGTCGTGATAATTTCACCAATGAACTGACTAAAAAGCTCATCTTTTCTGCTTGTCCCCTCAATGCCGCAACGCAGTCTCTGCTTTCTTCCGGCAGTTCTTGTTCCTCTAATAGTTGAGCATATAGCAGGATATTGGAAATCGGAGTTTTCGTCTGATGAGAAATATCAGCCAATAATTCCTTAATTTTTTCTTTTTCTGCAGTTAAATTGCGTGCTGATATTACTGAAAGGCTGAGATACCGGTTTAATCTGCTCTCTACCGCGGAGAGCAAACTTTCATCGAAAGTATTTTCCGTAAAACTTCCATTTAATGTACGATCCAACATTTGGTTGAGTGTTCTCATTATTTTTTTCATTTTATAATGTTGAAAGAACACCATGATACAACATAGCGAAATAACCGCAAACACAACGCTAAATAAGGTAAAATTCCATTCAATCATCTGCTTTTTCCACCCATACATAACCCAAACCATATACTGTTTTGATATATTGTGATGCATCCAGCTTATCCCTTAGACGTTTAATGGTTACCGAAAGTGCATTTTCATCCACAAATTCTGCTCCATCCGTCCAAATTCGATCCAGCAAAACAGAACGGCTTATTGTTGCACCTCGATTTTCTACCAGCAAACGAAGGAGCCTTTGCTCCGTTTTACTCAATTCCACTACAGAGCCTTTACTAAAAAATTTCATATTCTCAAAATCAAACCGATAAGGTGAACTCGCAAATATCTTTGATGTATGATCTGCGCCGTGGCGCAGCTGGGCTTTTAATCTCGCCCGAAGAATTGCAAGACTGAAGGGCTTTGTAATATAATCATCTGCACCATGCTCCAATCCCATTACTACATCCATCTCGGTATCATTCGCAGTTAATAAGATTACTGGAATGGGATTATCTCTAGTTTTTATCTCGTGGAGAAGATCCAATCCACTGCCATCTGGAAGGTTGATATCCAATAAAACTAGCTCTGTTTCATCACAAGCTAACTGCTCACGAGCAGATTTCAAATCAAAACATGGCACAGTTTGAATTTTTTGATCTTTTAAGGCGAGGCATAGACCTCGGCTAAGATCACGATCATCTTCGACAATTAACAATCGCTTCATAACGAACCTCCTTCTCCTATAGCAATTCCATTTTAACAGTAAAAAAGGGAAGACAATTAGCCCGTCCTCCCCTAACACATATGATTGATTTTTATCGTAAAAGAATTCACATAAGCCTCGAGCATTCATCCCATATACAGCCTGTAATCATCCTTTAAAACGATATCCGACTCCCCATACTGTTTCAATATACTGCACATGGTCCATATCTAATTCAATTTTTTCACGGATACGTCTTATATGAACCGTAACCGTTGAAACATCACCCAATGCATCCATTCCCCAAATACGGTCAAAAATATGTTCTTTTGAAAAAACGCGATTCGGATTTTCCGCTAAAAATAACAGCAGGTCGTATTCCTTTGCAGGCATTGTCTTCTCTTCACCATTTATAAATACGCGTCTGCCATCCTTATCAATTTCAAGGCCTCGAATCTTTAGAACCCTATTTTGCTCCGCATCGTTTCCAGTCAATCTTTCATATCTTGAAATATGGCTTTTGACACGAGCCATGAGTTCATTCGGACTGAACGGCTTTGTGATATAATCGTCTGCACCTAAACCTAATCCTCGAATCTTATCAATGTCATCTTTCTTTGCAGATAAAAATATAATTGGGGTATTCTTTTTTTCTCGCAGCTTTACGCACAATTCAAATCCATCCATACCCGGAAGCATCACATCAAGGATGATCAATGCATAGTCATTACTCATTGCCATCTCAAAACCGCTTGTTCCATCATATGCGACATCACATTCATAACCGTTAATTTCCAGATAATCACGTTCCAATTCCGCTATGCTTTTATCATCCTCAATTACTAATATTTTCATAAGTTCTCCCTTCTTCTCAATGGTAAATAGATATACACATCTGTGCCCACATTCTTTTCACTTTTCATCCATATTTTACCTCTGTGACTATTAATGATCTGTTTTGCGATTGTAAGTCCAAGCCCATTGCCTTTTATATTGCTTCGAGAAGCGTCCCCTCTATAAAATCCGTCAAAAAACTTATTCAAGTCATCACTTTTAATGCCACATCCCGAATCTGATATCTTGATCAAAGCACCTTTTTGATCAGTCTCTGTCGTCAAAGAAACCGTTCCATTTTTTCTATTATATTTTACTGCATTGGATATCAAATTGTCTAATACTCGTTTTAGCTTACTGCGGTCCGCAACAATCGTCAGCGGTTCATTTAATAGAGAGAATTCAAATTTCAGGTCTGCCAATTCAATATCTCTTTTGTAATCCTCGACTAAATCCTTTAAGTAAGCGGTTAAATCGACGTATTCAAACGCGTATTGCATGCGCCCCAACTCCAGCTCAGAATACTCTGTCATATTATCCAATAAACGCTCCAGAATCAAGGTTTTACTATAAATCGTATCTAAATACCTTGACTGCTTTTCCGGCGTATCTGCTACACCATCCTTAATTCCTTCTAGATAACCTTTTATTGTGGTTACAGGTGTCCGCATATCATGTGAAAGATTAGCCATAAGCATGTTCCGCTCTTCTTTATTCTGATGCTGCTGCTCTGCAGAAGTTTTTAATTTTTTACGGATTTCATCAAATGACTGACAAAGTGCATTTAACTCACGATCTTCACAAGCCATCACTTCAAAATCCAAATTACCCTCAGCTATGTTAATTGCCGCATCTCTAAGCTCTTGAATGGGTGCCAATACACTTCTTGAAAGATTTATACTCAGCATAATACAAGTTAATAATACCATTCCTCCGACTAGAACAGACCATGCAAATAAATACAATGTTAATTCATTCTTTCTTTGAAAATCACCATGAAAAATTTCTTCAAATCCCTGAATAATGTGAACAAAACCATCCGGCCGGCTCAATGAAAAAATAAATAACAGCAGCAATGACACCACAAATATCAATACTGCTGAAATAATTACCATCATTATGTTTGTTTTAATAAAACGTCCCTTGATTGACCGCATCATTATACTTCTCTTCTTTCAAATAAATAATAACCAATACATCCAAAAATCATCCCATATCCAACCAACACACCCATCTTCGTTACCATTGCCATAAAAGGTATCGTAATCCCAATCCAGAGATTATGCCATTGCAGATACCCCGTAAAAAGCAAACCGCTCATAACTGGAATCAAAATTCCAGTTATACTGAATGCCAAATATGCAATAACACATATAACGATGGAAAGCGATGGACTACTTGTAAATTGGTTTAACATCGCAGCAAATAAAATAAGTACAATTAACGGAAGTAAATCTAAGGAATAGGCCAAGAAATCGCCCCCCAATCCACTTACAGAATGGGCAGTAAATGTTTTTATTATTGTTGTAATTATAAGAAGCCCGCCTAAATATACTGCTGCTAATATTAAAATTGCCAGTATTTTTGAGAAAAATTGTTTAAACCTGCTAACCGGACGCATAAAGGTTGCACGGATAGTTCCATCATGCACCTCTCCGGCAAACAAATCACAAGTTGCCATAAAAATAATAATCGGAATATAGATTTGAATAAAAAAGGACAACATTCCCATAGGCATATTCGAAAAAACAAGAGACATCGGAATCATTCCCGAAGAAGCCTTGCTGACTGCCAAACTAATAAAACTACTTAATAAACAAATTATAATTTCTATTATAAAAAACACTAAAAACTTTTTTCTCGTTGTTACTTTTTTTAATTCATTCTGTAAACTTGCTGTAAAAGTTTTCACAAAAAATCCTCCTAATCACTGATCGATATCAAATAGAATAAGTACAATATGTCTTAGATAAGAACCGATCCTCTTTTCTCTTTTACAATCGATAGAAAATAATCTTCTAAGGAAGGATTCAGCCTCAAAGCTTCCTCCATCGTTTCAAAACTCAATAAGTCTCCTTCATGCACTACCGCTACTTTATTGCATGTTTTTTCTATTTCAAAAGCGAGATGGCTTGCAATTAAAAAAGATGTTCCCTTTTCCTCAGCCATTTTTTTTATCATTTCACGTATTTCAACAGTTCCCTCAATATCCAATCCATTTGTTGGTTCATCTAATATAATAAGCCTCGGATCTGACAAAAATGCCATAGCCAGTCCCATTCGCTGCTTCATTCCTAATGAAAATTTACCCGTTTTATCCTTCTGATATTTTCGCATTCGCACAATATCAAGAACATGATCGATTCTCGCATCATCAACAGTTGGATAAAAGCGTGCCATCATTTTCAAGTTATCTCTTGCCGATAAATATTCATAAATAGCCGGTCGTTCAATCAACCCTCCTACATTTTTCAAGGTTTGTTCTGCATTTTGCTCGATATCATTTCCAAAAATTTTTATGGTACCCTCATTTGCATGGCATAATCCCATAATTGTTTTCATTATAGTAGTTTTACCTGATCCATTGGGTCCCAGTAATCCGACTACATCTTGTTTTTCAATCGAAAAGGTGATGTTTTTGACACCTCTCCCGTTTTTATACATCTTTGTGAGATTCTCTACTTGTAATATTTTCTCCACAGCTTCACCCCTTATTTCATCACAAGATTCCGATGGATATAACCATCGGAATCTTGTATAATATTCTCTATTTTCTCTATTTAATTTTCCTTCACTTTTCCTTCTGGATCAAATACATCTGCTTTTGTACTTTCATAATCTGTAATATCTACAGTAACTTCCATTGTTCCTTTATGCTTTTTCCCATTTTGATCTATACCTACTAGACTTGCTTCAAGTTCATTATTGATTAATCTGCCTTTTTCATCTAAAGTTACTCTCATATTTACATTATCAATATAAGGCTCATTCCCAAATTTAGAGGTCACATCATTCTCATAATCTTCACTGTTACTTGCTGTAAACGCTAAAGATAAGCCTGCATTTACAATTTCCGGAATCTGATTGCCTGAAACATGTATGCTATATTCCTTCACACCATCCTTTGAAGATTCTAAGATGACATTATTTTTTAGATCTCCAATCAAAGTATCTGCAAGCAGCTCAGTAAACCGTACTGCTTTTTTCACTGTCGCATCATCGCTTCCCATCAAGCTTCCACTTCGGTCTGAGGAAATTTTTCCTTCATAGTACGTATTTGTTTCTGGGTAATAGCTGTAATATTTATTTCCCTCTGTAAAAGTATAATAGTCATACACACGAGATTTTTCATCAGATGAATCCCCGCTTTTCTCATAGTGGCTTCTATTCTTTCCAGCCAACTTTTCATTACCTATGAGTGTTTGTATCATTTCATCATCCATCTTAATTTTTGCTTGATAGTTCAGCGTGTAGTTATCTGCCTCAAACAATAAATGTTTTAAAGAATCCTTATAGTTTGTATACCCCTTTGCATCATCATAATTTGCATAAACTGCAGTTGTCAGCACAAGCATACCTACTACTAAGCATACTAACGTGACAAAATGTTTTTTGTGTCTCAGCATCCCATTTCCTCCTTAATAAAACTTCACTAATCTTAAATACAATTTTTCAATTGAAAAAGTATTCGCAGCCGGCATCATAAATATTTTTTCAATCTTACTATCCTTATTGTAAACAATAACACTTAATATACTATAGCTCATTTCTTAACAATTAATAAACAAAGATTAATTCCTCCGACTTTAATAATACAAGCTGTGCTATAATGAAATAATCCAGCAATTACAACAAAGGAGTACAATATGAATCTTTTTTACAGCCTATGGAGTTTTCTGACCGGTATTTCACTTATCATACAAATCGGAATTAACGGAAGATTGAAAGATGTAACCGGGAATTCTGTATTTTCAGCCCTTACAAGCTTTGCCGTCGGTACTCTAACACTTTTAATTGCACTCATAATTGGTATTAAATGTAATCGATTGACGTTCCCATCTTGGGAAATTCTAAAGCAAACAAGTTTTTGGATGTGGAGCGGCGGCATCATTGGTGCTTTTTATGTCTTTGCCGGAGTTATTATTCCCGGTAAAATTGGCTTTTCGAATTTTTTTACTCTTCTGCTTTCCGCACAATTAATTACTTCTGTTATTGCTGATCATTTTGGTTGGTTTGGAAATCCGGTACAGCCAATTTCTTTTTTACGTGTTCTTGGAATTGCCTTTATGATAGTCGGTGTATTCTTCATCCAAAAGAATTAAATAAAATTCCTTATTTTGTTTCAGCAATATTGCTGAAGCCTTTTCCCGCTCCCCATACCGTTTCTACGTGTAACACAGTTACAAATGCATTGCGGTCTGTTTCTGCTACAAATCGTTTAATCAGCATACTTTCTCTCGGAGAGCAGATGGTAATCAATTTGTGTTTCGTTACCTTTGAATACTCACCTTTAATCATCACCGTTGTAACCCCTCGTCGGATTTCATTTAAAATATAATCAATTATAACTTGATTTTTATCACTGATAATTTCAAGCTGTACCACTTTTGGATCAAAACCATACAACAACATCTCTGTTGTCTTTGAAAAAATCACAGAAGAAACCAGTGCATATAATGCTACATTTTTTCCATACACAAATCCAGAGCAAATGATAACCGCAGAATCAAGGCAAAGTAGTATCTGACTCATTGCAATATGAGGAAATATTTTTATTTTAATAATTTTAGCTACAGTATCTGTCCCTCCTGAAGAATAGCCTCTTACAAAAACTAATCCACTTCCGATTCCTGCAATGATTCCAAAGAAAATAGAGGCAAGTGTCATGTCCTTTTGTTCCAAAAGAACAAAGTCAAGTCGTTCAAACAACACAAGAAAAGCCGGATACAGCACCGTCATAAGGATAATTTTTTCTGCCTCTTTTCGTCCAAGTAAAATCCAACAGATAATTAAGATGACCATTGCACCGATGTAATACAGCAAGGAAAAATCAATATTGATATATTGCTGTAAAATACGCACAACGCCAGTGATTCCTCCGCTTGACAAGCCATTAGGTATCATTACACCTATAGACGCGAATGCACCAAAAGCACATCCAAAGCAAAGAAATATTATGTCTAAAATGAGCTTATTCCATTTAAAATTCAAAAATTTAGCTCGTAATTTCATTCTCACTCCCCCATTTTACAAAATGTTCGGCTCCCAAATACATCTACCACGCAAAGCATTACACAGGAAATCCCTTCCTCATCAATTTGTGCCTCCACCTCCAATGCTTTTTTTAATCTCTTATAATATGCAGTTGGTTTAAAAGTTTTTCCATCATAATGAAAATCAATCATCCAATAATCTACAAGAAGAAGCGGTTCTTCTTTTGTCACACGCTCCAATAACTTTTGATGTTCTTCATCCAGTATATCAATCTTTGAAAAACATGGTACATACGACACTAATTTAACTGTAAATAGAGTCTTTCCTTTAGAATCTTTCTTTTTACTAAAGTCTGCTTCTATCTTAGCTTCGTTTTGATTCTCCGTTTTTTCTAGTCTCTTTATTTTTCCTTCCGGATTCCTTTTCCATTCATAATATTGAAATGGGATTTTATTAAAAATAAGCCGCTTATATGTATGTGCAAGGGATAAACTTCCAATATCGCAATGAATAAAAGCCCTTCCCATCTTATGCGCTGCTGCTGCCAGAGTTCCGGAACCTCCGAAAAAATCAGCGCAAATATCTCCTTCTTTTGTGCAGCTTTCTAAAATATTTCTAATGAGAAGCTCTGGTTTTTGTGTCGCATATCCCGTACGTTCACCGGATGTTCTTCCTACCATGTCAATTTGCCAAACATCTTTTTTATTTACCATGGTATACCAGCCAGTTTCATCCTGATATTCTTTCACTCCTTTAAAGCGATACGGTTTGAATCCTCGATTGTAAGATTTTTCTTTTTGTGCTTTAAAATAGTAATTGGGCGTTTTTGAATAGTAGAGCAAAGTATCATGTTTCCTCGCAAAATAGCGTTTGCTCACACCTCCTGATTTATAATTCCAAACGACTTCATTTATAAAGTTATCTTCTCCAAAAATTTCATCCATAATTATCTTTACATAATGGACTACATGCCAATCCAAATGTACCCAAATTCCACCGTCTTCCGCTAGTAGATCTTTCATAAACAGCAAACGGTAAGTAAGCATTCTCAGATAATCCTCCATTCCATTCTGCCAAGTATCCTGATAAGCCGTTTGCTTTAAAATAGGAAGCTTACTTATTTTTTCTGACTCCAGTCGAATTTGCGTCCCATAATCTGATTTCGAATAAAAAGGCGGATCAATGTAAATAAGATTAAGTTTACTTCTTAACTTCCTATTTTTCAACAGGTAGTCCATAAAAAATGCATTGTCACCTTTTGCAAAAATATTTTTAAATTGAGTATTTCTGTTTTCTCCTTCTCCTATCTGCTCTGTCAAAATGAACCCTGTTGGAGCTTGCGTAGTATTCCGTTGATATTCATCCTTGCATTCTTCCAATATTGCTGGGAGCTTTGCCAATAAACCCATCCATTTCCTCCGTTATAAATTTTTCTTCAGCGAAGAATCGAAATCAACTCTTCTTTACCAATCTTTCTTAACGCTTTTTCCACCAAGTGTTTATTTTCTTTCTTATGAAAGTGCATCAATGCCCGCTGCATCTTTTTTTCTTCGATATCTTTTGCTACGTAAACAGAATGCATCGTAAATGGGTCTATCTCCGTATAGTACATACAGGTTGCTAACGTACCGGGCGTTGGATAGAAATCCTGTACTTGGTCCGGTATGAATCCTGTTTTTTTCAAATATAAAGCGAGCTCAACCGCCTCTTTTAGTCCCGAACCTGGATGAGAAGAAATAAAATATGGTATTAAATATTGTTTTTTACCCAATTTTTCATTATTGCGTTTATATTCACTGCAAAACCGTTCAAAAACATCATTTTCCGGCTTTCGCATCATTTTCAGCACTTTCTTAGAAACATGTTCCGGTGCAACCTTTAATGTACCACTCACATGATGTTCACAAAGCTCTTTGATAAAAGTATTTTTCGAATCCGCCATTACATAATCAAATCGAATGCCTGAACGAATAAATACCTTTTTTATTCCGTCAAGGCTGCGAATTTCACGCAGAACTTCCAAATATCCTTCATGATCCACCTTCATTTGTGGACACGGTTTCGGATACAGGCAGTCACGATTTTTACAGACTCCAGCTTTTAATTGTTTTTCGCACGCCAGCGTGCGAAAATTAGCCGTAGGACCTCCGACGTCGTGGATATACCCCTTAAAATCTTTATGCTGACTCAACCTGCGTGCTTCCTTTACAATCGACTCCTTGCTTCTCCCGCGAACCTCTCTTCCCTGATGATACGTTAATGCACAAAATGCACACCCACCAAAGCAGCCACGATTTGCAACAATACTAAATTTCACCTCATGAATAGCGGGCACGCCGCCATCCCTTTCATAGACCGGATGGTACGTTCCCTCATACGGCAATTCGTATACATCGTCTAATTCCAATGTGTTTAGCGGCTCCATTGGAGGGTTTTGTATTATACAAAGTCCTTCATCATATCTTTCAATTAAGCGTTTTCCCATTATCCAATCATTATTTTGGTATTGCAATAGAAAACTTTCTGCATACTTTTTTTTATCTTCTTTTACCGAAGTAAAAGCAGGGAGCAAAATCGTATCTGCCTCCCCTTTCCATTCTGCATCGGTGAATCCTCCTAATTCTTTACAGACAGTTCCACGAATCCAGCCAATATCTTTTACATCAATTCCGGAATCCAGCGCTTCTGCAATCTCAATTACAGCGCGTTCTCCCATCCCGTATATCAATAAGTCCGCCTTTGCATCCAATAAAATAGAGCGACGGATACTTTCACTCCAGTAATCATAATGAGAAAATCGCCGAAGGCTCGCCTCTAAACCTCCGATGATAATTGGTACGTCCTTATATGCTTCTCTTACCCGATTGCTGTAAACAATCACTGCCCGATCTGGTCGTTTTCCTGCGATACCACCCGGTGAATAACTGTCACTCTTTCTTTTATGCTTAAAAACAGAATAATGGTTGACCATAGAATCCACATTCCCTGAATTAACTAAAAATCCTAATCGCGGCCTTCCAAAACGCATAAAATCCTTTTTATCCCGCCAGTCAGGCTGTGATAAAATCGCGACCCTATACCCATATCGTTCTAAAAGACGACTGATAATCGCATGACCAAATGAGGGATGATCCACATAAGCATCCCCTGTAACTAGAACAAAATCGACCGACTCCCATCCTCGTTTCTGCATATCCTCTTGATTCATCGGTAAAAACATAGAAATCCTTTCTAATAAAGCAACAGCCTTCTCTAAGAAAAACAATATCTTATAATCAGGCCTTTTCTTTTATCGGCTCCCCTTATCATACGGAGTCGCAACTGCTTTTGGCGCTTCTGAAGATTTCGAGCTAAAAGCCAGTACGATTAACGTCGCAATAAACGGTATCATTTTATATACATCGCTTGGAATATTTGCAGTCGAAAGCAAAGGAATTACGGAATATGCGGATGCGATTGTTTTCATTAAACCAAAAAATATCGCAGCGAAAAAAACGCGAATTGGCTTCCACTGTCCAAAAATCATAACTGCCAATGCCAAGAAGCCATAACCTGCAACACTTGCATTAAAATTTGTGGAAGTCGGAACTACAAAAATCAAGCCTCCAAGCCCCGCCAATGCACCGGAGATCACAACCCCGGCATAACGCATTTTATAAACATTAATTCCAACTGAATCTGCTGCGTGCGGATGCTCTCCACATGCACGAAGCCGGAGCCCAAACTTCGTTTTATAAATGATTACAACCGACAAAACCAAAATTCCCAGTCCAATATAAGTTGTAATATACGCATTTTTAAAAAACAAATTTCCTATAAAAGGAATCTCTCCCAATATCGGAACGGATTTGATCCGAAAAGTATTCGTAAATCCAATCTGCTGTACACCGTTATCCTGAATCATCCGGGCAACATAGATGGCGAAAGCCGGTGCAAACAAATTCAACGCCGTTCCGCTGATGATCTGATCCGATTTCAAATTAATAGAGGCATATGCATGCAGTAAGGAGAAGATTGCTCCGGTCACTGTAGCAATTAACATGGCAATCAGCAGCAACGTTTGGCCACTCATTTTATCTTGCATCTGATTGATGAAAAAAATACTTGTAAAAGCGCCCATAATCATCATACCTTCCAGTGCAATATTCGTTACGCCACCTCTCTCAGTAAAAACTGCGCCTAAGGCAACGATCAGCAATGGGATGGAAAATAACATCGTCTGTTGTACAATTAAACTTAAAACACCCATTACATTTCACCTCCCATTTCCTTGCTTCCTTTCTTTTTCTCCTCCGAGGATCGAATCCGTTTTTTTACAAATTCAGCAAGAACATCTTTGAAGAACAATGAAAATGCACTAAAGTAGATAATGCAGGCTATAATAATATCGATTACTTCCGGTACAAAATCTAATGACTGAAGATAATGCCCTCCCTGCGTTATGTAGGAAATAAAAACAGCAGAAAAAATAATGCCGATTGGATTAGAAAGCGCCAATAAAGCTACAGGAATTCCATTAAAGCCTTCCACTGCTAAGACGTCTACCACTTTAATGCGCCTTCCATTTCCTCCTGACAGGTACAAAAGTGCCCCGCCTAATCCGGCAAGCATCCCTGCTATCACCATAGAAAGTACAATATTTCGCTTATCATTAATACCTGCGTATTTACTTGCATCCTGACTGTATCCACACGCTTTCAGCTCATAGCCAAAGGTTGTTTTATTCAATATAATATATATAATCACTGCTACTAGAATCGCAATAAAGATTCCACAGTTTACAGTCGATAAATCCCTAGTGGTTCCCAGCGTATTATAAAAGACTTGATCCAGTCCTGCTTTAGGCAAGACCGCCGTATCCGCCACATTCATAGAAAGTGCTTTTTTCGAATCGTAGATGTGCGCCTTTACTAAAAAATTTGCTGAATACATACCAATATAATTCATCATAATCGTCGATATAACCTCATGCACATTCAGATAAGCCTTCAAAATTCCCGGAATTAACGCCCAGATTCCGCCTACAACGGCCGCTCCCAGCAATGCAAAGATCCAGTGCCAAGGTGCCGGTAAAAAAGTCCATTTCACCCCGATGTAAACTGCAGTAAACGCGCCCATGATAAACTGCCCTGGCGCTCCGATATTAAATAATCCTGTCTTGAACGCAAATCCAACAGAAAGCCCTGTTAAAATTAAAGGGGTTGCAAAGTATAAAACCTGCCCAATCCCTTTTGCATGTGCACTGAATCCGCCTTTCAAAATAATTAAAAAGCCATCTATCGCCTGTGACGGATTACTAATAAGTAAAATAAGGAATCCAAATAAAATACCAACGAGTATCGAAAAAATCGAAGAAATTGATCGGTTGAAGCTATCCTTTTCAAATATAGATTGTAACCATTTCATACGACTTCACCTCGCTTTGATCCGGCCATATATAATCCTAGTTCATTAACCGTAATTTCTTTTGGATTTAGATTTGCTACAATTTCGCCTTCGTACATAACTAAAATGCGGTCACTGACGTTCATAACCTCATCCAGCTCTAATGAAACAAGCAGAATTGCCTTTCCTTCATCACGCTGCGCAACAAGTTGTTTATGAATGTACTCAATCGCGCCTACGTCAAGGCCTCTCGTTGGTTGCACCGCAATCAATATTTCCGGATTTGCATCAATTTCTCGTGCCACAATTGCCTTTTGCTGATTTCCGCCTGACATGCTGCGCGTTTCGGTTTGCCTGCCTTGTCCGCTGCGAATATCAAATTGGTCAATCAATTTATCTGCATATTCCTCTGCCCTATGAAAACGCAGGAATCCGTTTTTTTGAAATTCTGGCATATAATATTTTTTTAAAATCAAATTATCTTGTAACGTATAATCTAAAATCAACCCGTCTTTATGCCTATCTTCCGGGATGTGCGCCATTCCAGATTTGTTTCGACGACGAACAGAGAGCCGTGTAATATCCTCTCCATTTAATATAATCTGCCCTTCTTCAGTCGGTAGAAGGCCAGTCAAGGCATAAACCAATTCCGACTGTCCATTTCCATCAATTCCAGCAACACATACGATCTCACCCTTACGAACTTCAAAAGTCACATTGTTTACTGCTTTCTTTAAACCCTGTTTCCCTGCAATCACCAATTTTTTTACTTCTAGCACAGGTGTTCCTACTAAAATTTCGCTTTTTTCAATTTTTAAGTCTACCTTACGTCCAACCATCATCTCAGACATTTCCTCTTTTGACGTATCAGAAACCCGAATTGTATTGATACATTTCCCTTTACGAAGCACTGTGCAACTATCTGCTACTTCTTTAATTTCATTCAGTTTATGCGTAATGAATAAAATAGACTTTCCTTCCGCGGTCAGTTCCTTCATTATTTTCATCAATTCTTCGATTTCCTGCGGTGTCAAAACAGCTGTCGGCTCATCAAAAATCAAAATTTCATTATTCCGATATAGCATTTTTAAGATTTCTACACGCTGCTGCATTCCTACTGTGATATCAGAAATCAATGCATCCGGATCTACCATCAAGCCATAACGGTTTGAAAGCTCCACAACTTTTCTTCGTGCTTCATCCATTTTTAAAAAACCATACTTTGTTGTCTCTACGCCCAGTATGATGTTTTGTAAGACCGTAAAATTATGTATTAGTTTAAAGTGCTGATGCACCATACCAATTCCCAATGCATTGGCATCATTCGGGTCATTGATTTTAACTTCTGTTCCATCTTTCAGTATGGTGCCTTTTTCTGGTTGATACAGACCGAAAAGAACACTCATAAGAGTCGATTTTCCCGCTCCGTTTTCACCTAGCAAGGCATGAATTTCACCTTTTTTTAATTGAAGTGTAATATCATCGTTGGCAATAATACCCGGAAACTCCTTTGTGATATGTAGCATTTCAATTACATATTCAATATGATCTCCCATCCTATTTTTACCCCCATGCAGTGCTATCATGTATTTATGTTTCACTATACTATATATTATAATCGATTTTATGAAAAAAAGAAATCAATTTAAAGGATTCCTGTCTCTTTCTTACTCTCATTTAAATGCTTTTTAATTCAATTACGTATCTAGACAAACATCTAAAAGTCATCCTCATGATTACAATTTACAGATTCTATCTGTAAAATCAGTATTTAGATAATAGAAAAGCCATAAGACTGCATAAGTCTTATGGCTTACATCAGAATAACGCTTGTGGACGCTACTCTTTATTTCTGCTTTTTCTTTTCTGATTCAAAACATGCTATTCAACAAGCTGTAATTTTACAATATTCAACGCTAAATCAGAAGGTTTCAATTCTGTGCCATCTGATTTTTCATCTTTTTGTAAGGTGATTTCATTAGAAGCTAACCTTGCATATACAGCATCATACTCTTTTTGTGTAAATTTTTTAAATTTAGAAGTTTCCATAGGAAGCATTACACCATCCTTGTCTGCCCCCTCAACCAAGCTCTGACCGCCTGGGAATTTTCCTGCATAGTAAGCACTTAGAGCAGACTGTACCGAAGCTTCCAGCCCCTTCATAGCAGAAGTTATTACAGTTTCCGACTCACTGCTCTGATCTACATCAACGCCAATTACAACCTTATCCACTGCTTCTGCTGCAGACATAACGGAATTGCCGACTCCGCCGCCACAAGCAAAGATACACTCAGTTCCTTCGGAATACCAAGAAGCTGCTTTCGTCTGTATTTCAGGAGTTGCTTCAAATCCTCCTGTATAATGGTATTTTAAATCAATTGACTCAATTTCCATTTCCTTTGCGGCTGCTTCCGCACCTTGCGCAAATCCATACCCGAAACGAGTAACCGCAGGCACTTCCATTCCACCCATAAATCCAAGCTTTGTATAGCCTTCTTTCACAGCAGCATAACCTGCTAAATAACCAGATTGCTCTTCGGCATAAACAATACCGACTGTGTTATCATTTGTTCTATAATTATCGTCTCCATCATGCGGATTTCCATCAATTAAAATAAAAGTTACGTCTGGATACTGATCTTGTGCCACATATATCGGTTCTTCAAATAGATATCCGGGAGTTACCACAATCTTCGCCCCGCTTTGTACAGCCAGCTCAATTGCAGCAAGGTAAGCATCATTGCTTTGCTCGGTCGGTTTATAATACTTGTGCGTAATATTATTTTCCGTCGCATAAGCATCAATACCTTCCCATGTGCCTTGGTTAAATGATTTGTCATCGATTGATCCTATGTCAGTAATCATAGCAATTTCATAAGTTTCCGGTTCGGTGCTGTTGCCACATGCAACCATCCCCAAAGCCATTACCATTACCAACAGGAATGCCAATACTTTTTTCATTTCATTTTCCTCCTATAAATTTATGTGTAATCACCATTTCCATTATATCTCATTTTTTCCATACTGCAAGCAAGTTTTTACTGAGAATATAATTCAATCTTCCTTTGCTTTAATAAAGGAAGTTCTTTTCGAATACGATCCAAATATTCTAAATCTATCGTTCCATATGCAATTGCCGGGTTGGAATCGAGCTTTGCACAAAATTCACCCCAAGGGGTCGTTATGCAAGAGCTTCCAAAAGAATGATAACTGCTTTCCAAATTGCGTGCTGGCGATACCCCTGCAAAATAGATTTGATTATCCAAGGCTCTTGCTCTCATCGTAAGATCCCAATGAGCGGGGCCTGTAGTCATATTAAAGGATGCCGGTAAAACAATAAGCTTCGCGCCTTTTAAGGTCATGTTCCGAAACAATTCAGGGAATCGAACATCATAGCAAATTCCGATTCCCACATCACAGAATTCAGTTGTTACAATCGTAACTTCTTCTCCAGGTTTAAAAATATCTGATTCCATAAAACGGATTCCACCCTTTACATCGACATCAAATAGATGCGCCTTCCTATGTTTTCCGATTAAATCTCCATTCGGTCCAAAAACAAAGCAGGTATTATAAAGTGCATCGCCTTCTTGCTCTGCAATCGAACCCCCTATCAGATAAACATGACACTCTTTTGCAAGGGACGCCAACATCGTTACTGATCTGCCATCCGCTTTTTCTTTATTTGCTGCAATACTTTTTAAAGAATAAGGGGTATGAAACATTTCCGGCAGTGCAATCATTTCTGCTCCGTTTTTAGCTGCTTCACGTACCATTTGAGAAGCTCGTTCACGGTTCTCTTCCGGATTAGCTGTTACAAGCATCTGACAAAGAGCCAATTTAAAACTCAAAAAAATCACATCCTTTCCGTTACCACTTCTATTACTACTTCCATCATAGTATAAATTCCCAAAACAATCATCATTAAAAATAAAAATATACAAAAAACCTCTTTCATCTTATGATGAAAGAGGTTTTTCTCTTTTAATGTCCTACGGACGAATAAACATCTGCACCCAGTATGTATTACCATTGCTGTCGGTTACATATCCAACACCAATTTCAGTGTAATTTGCATTTAAAATATTTGCTCTGTGTCCCTCCGAATTCATCCATCCGTTCATAACGGATTCTGGGGATTTCTGACCCATTGCAATATTTTCGCCTGCTGATTTGTAGCTGATACCAAACTGTTTCATCATATCAAATGGTGAACCATATGTTGGTGAGGTATGAGAAAAATAATTTTTATCTCTCATATCCGCAGCTTTTGTCTCTGCAACAGAAGATAGTTCTGTATTCAGGGTAAGCGGTGAAAGTCCCTGTTTTGCTCTCTCTTGATTTACAAGATCTGCTACCTGCTGTTCATATGTACCAATGGATTGGTTCTGTGTTGGTTCTGGCTCCTTTGTCGGATCCGTCGGGTTATTTACTTCCCCTTGATCTTCCGGTGAATTTGTCGGCTGTTCTACCGGTTTAATCGGTGCCGTCACCTCAAAGCAGTTTGTCCATGTATTGGTTGGTATAATTGCTTCTGCACAATTTTGTGGCAGATCACCAATCTCACATGTAAAATTTTCAAAAAACTTTTTTTGAGCATCTGTTTGATTTTTAACACAGTTCAAATCAAACGATTCTAGCTTATTGATATTGTTGAAACAATTATTGTAATCTTTTACTGCGTCTAAACAAGTTTGATCTTTTTCGGCTGCTGAGGCTTGTATCGGTACCGCTACCACCATTAACATGCATAAGGGTACCAACTTTTTAACAAAACGATTCATAGAATTTGTCCTCCTTTTTTTTCTGAGTATTTTGTGTCTACTTACCGCTTGCTTGTCATTATAGTTTAACAAAAACCCCTATTCCAACCCTCAAAATTATCCAATTTTAAATTCTTCCATAAAATGACATAATATACGTGCTGTCATACCCCATATTACATATTTTTTATAATGAAAAATAGGTACGGTATACTCTCCCTCCAGCCACTTATATTTTTCAGGTGAGTTTAACATGTAATAGGGAAAATCCTCTTTAATTTGGGGTTTTACAGCAAATGGATAGACATAGGGTTTCTTATTTTGAAAGAAAGAAATCGGCACAAGAAACAACTCCTTAACCTCACCTAAATTGGAAATATAATCTGCTTTTCCACTATTATCAAAATTTAATAAATTTATCGCTTTTTTGGATATTGTTCCTATAAATGTGTGTATTGTTACATTTGTATAGTTATGCAGGGTATCAAACTGTCCATAAATTTCAATATCCTCCTCATGAATACCTAATTCTTCCGCAGTCTCTCTACAGGCACACTCTTTCAAGGTCTCTCCTTCTTCTCGCCTGCCGCCGGGAAAGCAGACTTCTCCGGGCTGATGTTTTAAAGTATCAGAACGTACTTCAAAAAGCAGTGACAACTCTCCGTTCCATTCTATTATAGGAAGAAAAACTGCATTTTCTTTCTTGATTTCCATAATGCGCGGGCTTCTGTTTCCTAAAGTTTCTTTAATATCACTAATATTCATAAGTTCTTGATTTCTCCTAATTTTTTCATCAAAAAGGCGGTAATTGTTTACCGCCTGATACCATACTCAAATTTTTCAATTTAAGATTTTATACTTCTTTATAAAATCACCAAGTTCTTGCATTTCTACACTAATGCTTACAATAAAATCAGGCCCATATTTTTGTGAGATTCGATCCAAACGCGTTAAAAATTCTTCTAAATCCTTTAATTGAATATCTGCATATTTTAATATGCTCTCAATGTAGATTTCCTCAATATCATGATCCGAACTGATTATACCATACACAAACCCAATGTATTCATCTGAATTCGTTATATGTTCGTAATCTTCCATACAAACCACCCGTATACGATGATTTAAGTCCAGCATAAGTCTATGATTTCTGTTAATGAATACGATGCTGCCATCTTTGGCGTCAACACTTTGGTTTGCAAGAAATATCATTTGTTTGGTCTTTCCGCTACCCTTGTGTCCAATTAATAATTTAACCATTTGAACCGCCTCCTCATTTTCACAATTTTGAGATAATTAAATTATACACTAAGCACTCAAACGGAGCAAGGAAGAATAATGAATCGATTACTATTTTTGATTTAGCCGTAATTGCCCGCATGCAGCCGAAATATCACTGCCTAATTCTCTTCGAATCGTGACAGGAATACCTTTTTGCCCTAGTATTTCCGCAAATTGTCCGGCAAGCGCTCTCTTCGTTCCCCTCCAATTGTTTTCACTCACTGTATTTAAAGGAATCAGATTTACATGACATAGAATCCCAGACAGCTTACTTCTCAATTGCTGTGCATGTTTTGGTGTGTCATTTACCCCTGCAACTAAAGTATACTCAAAGGTAATGCGCCTGCCCGTTTTTTTCGCATAGTCCCTGCATGCCTGTAACAGTTCTTCCATTGGATAACGTTGATTAATCGGCATAAGCTGATTGCGAGCATGCTCATCTGCTGCATGCAGAGAAACCGCAAGATTCACCTGTGGAAAGTCCATTGAAAATTCTTTTATTTTCGGAATGATCCCACACGTAGATACTGTAATATTACGAAGTCCTATATTCAGTCCGTCTTTATCATGAATCAGTTCTATAAACCGGCATAAATTTTCATAATTGTCAAATGGTTCTCCTGTCCCCATTACTACAACATTGCTGATTTTAGAAGCGGTATCCTTCTCCACCATCAATATTTGATCCACCATTTCGCCGGCAGTCAAATTTCGCTGCAACCCATTGGCCGTAGATGCACAAAAACGACACCCCATACGACAACCCGCTTGTGAAGATATGCAAATAGAATTTCCGTGCTTATACTGCATATAAACTGTCTCGATCGCATTTCCATCTAGAAGCCCGAATAAGTATTTACGCGTCCCATCTTTTTCTGAAACTTGTTTTTTTCGTATATCCAAATACTTAATCTGCGCATCACAATCCAATTTTTCTCTTAAATGCTTTGGTAAATTTGTCATTTCTTCAAAAGAAAAGGCCCCACGATACATCCATGAAAACACTTGTTTTGCACGAAATATCGGTTCCCCCATATTCTTAAAAAAAGTCTCGAGTTCTTCTTTGTTCATATCTTTCATGTTTTGTTTCATCTTATTTTCTATACCATATGAAGTCTGAATGGTATCCCTTTCTTTGGTAAATCTTTTTTCTTTTATTATACCACAAATAATCAAGTTATCCTCTGTATTCCGCTATACAGCTATATTTTTATCAAAATGAAAAAAGCATCCTATATAATATAGAATGCTCTTTTATAAAACTAGATAAGTTATCTAGTGCTTCTCACCTTCATGTACGGTTATACTGAGTCGCCTAAGAGCTCGCCATTTCAAAAATGGAGTAAAAAAATTTTTGAATTCAGCTGCCACTATCTTTCAGCAAATGGGGAGAAGCGTTTTAACTCGGATATCACACATCTTTCAAAAGCTTCATAAAAGTCTTTTACTTAGAGTGTTTCACCAAATTTTTTCTTATATAAATCCTTCAATTCTTCACGGAACTGCGGGTGAGCAATTGCGATTAAATTTTTCGCCCGCTGCCGTAGCGTTTTCCCTTTTAATTCAGCAATTCCATATTCAGTAACAACATAATCCGCATCCTGTCTGGACGTTGTCACAGCAGCTCCCTGTTGAATGCATCCTGTAATTTTAGAAATCATCGTTCCATCTTTCTTTACAGTAGCCGATGGCATCGCAATAATTCCTTTTCCTTTCTGATCCAATGACATAGCAGCACCACGCATAAAGTCTACTTGACCGCCGACACCGCTAAATTGCATATCTCCAATCGTATCAGAGACAATCTGCCCCATAAAGTCAACCGACAGCGCTGAGTTAATACATACCATATTGGAATTTTGTGCAATGATAATCGGACTGTTTACATAGTCTACCGTATGCATCTCTAAAACCGCGTTTTTATGTGCAAAATCATACAGGCGCTTCGTTCCCATTAGGAACGTAACGATCATTTTGCCTTTGTGTAAAGATTTCTGAGAGTTATTAATCACTCCCGCTTCATATAAGTCTACAACACCATCTGAAATCATTTCTGAGTGAATTCCAAGATTTTTTTTGTCCTTTAGGGATTGCAGTACTGCATCTGGAATTGCACCAATTCCAAGCTGTAACGTAGCTCCATCCGGAACTAAAGAAGCACAATATTTTCCAATAGTAAGCTCAATGTCTCCGATATGCGGTAAGCTCATGTTTGGAAGCGGTTGCGAACGCTCTACAAACGCATCGATTTCACTTACATGGATATATGTATCTCCAAAAGTCACAGGAACCTGGTCATTTATTTGCGCAATAACCGTTTTGGCCGAACGGATCGCCTGCACTGAATAATCTGCTGAAACTCCTAAATTGCAATAGCCATGTTCATCAGGAGGAGATACCATAGCAAGACAGACATCAACATGAAAAATGTCCTTTCTAATATAATGTGGCACTTCGTGGAAAAATACCGGTGTAAAATCACCTCGATGCTCTGCCACACAACCTCTTGTACATGCACTGAGGAACCAACCGTTAAATTTAAAACGATCTTTATACTCAGGCTTTGTATACTCTCCTTTTCCTAGCGTAACCATTGTACTTATTTCAATATCCCTATATGCATCTGCATTCGCAACCATCGCATCAACCAGTGCAACGGGCTCGGAAACCGCATGAGACAACACTACTTTATCCCCTGATCTTATTAATTTAACAGCCTCTTCTGCTGTCGTCAGCTTCTTTTTGTAATCTTCTCTCCAATTTAACATG
Source organism: Sinanaerobacter sp. ZZT-01 (assembly GCF_035621135.1). Lineage (NCBI taxonomy): Bacteria > Bacillati > Bacillota > Clostridia > Peptostreptococcales > Anaerovoracaceae > Sinanaerobacter > Sinanaerobacter sp. ZZT-01. The sequence continues at coordinate 2,286,469 of NZ_CP141728.1, read as the reverse complement.
AAATCCTCCTATTAACATAGCTACAATCAGATATTTGATTTATTTTTTCAGCAAATAAATCAATATCCTCTTTCCGAATTCATTTATGTAAAATAGTATATCTGTAAAGGTTCATAAATTCAACCCATTTTTGTTTTTTTTTTAACAATAACTTTAGATTTTCTCACTTTACAATGAATTGTTTTATTTATTCACATATGAAGAACTTTATTCAGAATTAATTTTATATATTATCATTTTACCCTGTAATTTTTTCGCACGTTAAAAAGAAAATAAGAGTATGCTTCAAACATACTCTTACTTGTGCTACTATCCATTTTTCTCACTCCGTACCTCTTATTTTATTCGATACACTCGCTTAAAACGGGTAAACATAATACTCACTCGCTGGTTCCGTCGGCACTGTAGAGCTTATATCAATTTGCACGACAGAATCATGAACTGCAATTTTTCCCTCTATCTGTATCCAATCGTCCTCAGCCAGCTGACTGGCAGATTCATAATTACAGATAAAGCCGATGTATGCTACATCTGCAACACAACACGTCATCAATGGGCGTACAAGAGAAAATTGATTTTTTGAAGCTGCTTTCGTTCATACTGGCATCACCCGCTGCGTTATCGATTGGTTCCAATTCCTCCTCATCTAATGATGTTATATTATTCTTTTCTTTGCTACCATCACTCTTTTCTGACGTTAATAATCCGGAAGAATAACCCCCTAAGTCAGTTTCTTGTAAAGATGCGGACTGGGTCAAACTAATCATCAAGACAGGAATAATAAGAATGAAACAATGCATATGCTTCTTTTTAAATCTCCCTTTTATATCTTTTAATAAGTTTGAAGCACCCCAGACTATAAACACGACAACAGAAAAGCAAAGGTAAGGAAGCATTTTAGGCGTAACATAAAACAGATAAGCTCTGCTGCATCCGAGGAAGAGCAAAGAGAGAGTAAAAAAGCAAAGCTCATCATGGTGAACAAAGAGATACCCCTCACGAATCAACTTTTTTAGCAATGTTGTTTTTCCCGCACCTAGAAATCCAGAAATAATATCTACTTTAATATCTTTTAAATTAGATGGAATTTTTCGCACCCTCTTTTTCCTTTCTTCTCCTCTTTGAGATATACACAGTAAAAAGAACTGCATAAACCAAGACCGATAATATGATAATCGTAGCACCAGAAGCAATTCCAAGTTTATAAGAAATCAAAAGCCCGGATAAACAGAACAATGCCCCCAAACCAGAAGCAAGGATCATACGTAATTTCAAGTTATCTGAAAGCAGAGATGCACAAGCTGCAGGAGCGGTAAGCAGCGCAATGACAAGAATAATACCTGCAACACGCATAAGTACAACCGCTGTCAAGGCAATCAGCACTAGAAGCAGATATTCCATGAAGCAGGTTTTCATGCCTAAAATTGTGGCGAAACGGCTATCAAACAAGAAAGACTTCCAATCATTAAAAAACGTAATGATAACAAATACGACGATCACGGTAAGCAGTACCATCATATAAAGATCCGAACGCGTCACAGTCAAAATATTTCCAAAAAGGTATGAATTGAGGTCTGGAGGATATCCTGGCATAAATCCGATGAAAGCAATTCCCAATGCCATTCCCAGCGACCACAATAATGCAATCATAATATCGGTATAAACACCGCCTTTTCTGTGTACATATCCGATTCCAAATGCGGAAGCAACAGCAAACAAGATTGCACCAAACATAGGCTCAAATCCGATAAGATAACCTAATCCGACTCCACCATAAGCGGTATGTGCAATCCCCCCACTCATCATCACTAACTTTTTTTCCACTACAATTACACCAATAATTCCACATATAATGCTTGCAAGCAAACTGGAAAGGACTGCATTCTGCAAAAAATTGTATTTAAACAATGTTTCAATCACTTATATTTCTCCTTCGTCATGGTTTCGTAAGACTCTATGGGGAACCCCATGAGCAATCAAATCGATCGGACAGCCATACATGGCAGTGCAAACATCATCCGTCAGTTGAGGTTCCCCATGATATACAATCCGATGGTTTAGGCACGCGAGTTTATTAATGGACGAAGCAACTGCAAGCATATCATGAGTTACCATAACAATCGTCATTCCAGCATCATTTAACTTTGAAAGTAAATCATATATTTGCGCCCTCGATGCCGGGTCAACACTAGCCGTTGGTTCATCCAACAACAATATTTTCGGATCTGCTGCAAGTGCTCTTGCAATAAGAAGCCTTTGAAATTCGCCACCTGACAACTCAGAAACTTGACGGTGTGCAAGCTTGTCAATCTGCATTCGCTCAAGCTGCTCCATAGCTCGATATTCATCCTTTTTTTTATAAGTAAAAAATGGATGGAATCCATTTTTAAGAAACGCAGTCATCACAGTCTCCAGTGCCGATATGGGAAATTTTTTGTCCATCTCGGCAATTTGCGGTACATATCCAATATAGTCCCGCATATTCTTAACTGCACCATTATAAATTTTTATATTTCCGCTGGTCGGCTTTATCAGTCCCAAAACAGAATTCAAGAGTGTTGTTTTTCCTCCGCCGTTTGGGCCAATGATGCCAAGATATTCGCCTTCCTGCACATTCAAATTTATATTTGTAATCGCAGGTGTATGTCCGTAAAAAACACTCAGCTGGCTGATTTGTATTGCATCATTCATCACTGCATACTCTCCGCCATTGTATTAGCCATACGGCTTAAATTATCGATATAATCTTCCGCTAAAGGAGCAAGCATAATCGTTTCTCCACCAATTTCTTCCGCAAATGACTTTGCTTGTCCTTCCGAAATTTCTGCCTGATAGAAAATTACCTTAATCCCTTCCTCTTTGGCAAAATCGATCATTTCTATCAGCCTATCTGCTGTCGCCTCTTTCCCTTCTTCCTCAAGTGCATACATTTCAAGATCATAATCATCAGCAAGATAGCCAAACGCAGGATGATAAACAATGAATTTCCGATTTTTCACATCACGGAGTGCATCTTTTATTTCTTGATCCACTGCCTCTAGTTTTGCAATATACTCTTTGGCATTTGTTTGGTAAACTTCTTTATGTTCAGGCTCCAATTTGCTCATCTCGTCTGCAATGGTTTCTACTATAACAATTGCCCGCTTTGGCGAAAGCCAAATATGAGGGTCACGACTCTCACCAATCATACGATCAGCGTATACCGACGATACCGCCTCTTTTAATGGAACAACCTTTGTGTTTTCTCCTACATTAGGCATAATATTTTCCTTCTCTGTAGGTACACCGATTGAAAAGTAAATCGATGCATCAGAAAATTTTTGTATTTCCTGTGGCGTTGGCTCGTAATTCTCCGGACTATTGCCAGGAGGAATCATTGTCACAACTTCTGTCAAGTCGCCGCAAACTGCTTTGACAAAACTTGCTTCTGGTACGACAGATACAGCCACTATTTTTTTTGCCCCTTCTTCCTTTATCCCCGGTTCAGCAATCTCTTCATTTTTTGCGTTACACCCACTCAGCACCGCTAGAACCAGAATCATTCCGGTTATCAATACTGTCCATTTTTTGTTTATTGCCATAAAGCGCTCCTTTACATAAAAAAATGAATTCGCAAATAATTTGCAAATTCATTTTAACACCTTCCTATATTAAATGTCAATCTAAAAATGCAATCCATTTGCACATTTGACGGATTGCATTTATTCTTATTTATTTTTTTCTTTTGCAGCATGTTTTTGACGACAATGCCCGCATTCTCCATATAATACTGTATTATCACATTTCAGCTCAAAATCGTGTTTTTTTATGAGAAGTTTTACAAATTCATCTGAGCATTCGCAATCAAGATGAATGAGTTTCCCACAACTAATGCATTGCAAATGTAAATGTTCAAAACACGATCTCTGCTCATTATTCCAGATATAAACAGAAGCCTTTCCATCATCGGAAACATACTTCAATACTGCCTTATCCAAAACGAGGCGCTCAAGGTTACGATAGACGGTTGAAAGATTCATCTGTTCACCAAGAGATAAAAGATACTCATAGATCTCTTTTGCTGAAACGGACGTATTCTCGTTTTCTGTCAGAAAATCCAGTATGTTTTGCTTTAATTTTGTGTTATAGCTGCTGCGCATCTTGATTTCTCCTCTTTTTCATTCCAGCATTGTAAATGCAAAGCAAACGAATATAGACACTCTGACTATTTTGGAATCATGCAAAACTGCATAACGATAGTCAGCTATATAGTATACTGCCATATCTTTGTGAATGCAAGTTTTTCAGCCCATGAATTTTACAAATCCTCAAAATCTATTATTTTCATTGCTTTTATATATGCCTAATCTACTTATTTGAAAAAAATAGATCATACTTTCCGCAATATAAAACAAGCTGCCTTAAAATTTAAAGCAGCTTGTTAGATTTCAATTTGACAGACAGACTTATTTTACCGGTTTTGGCAGTCTTTCATCCATCATATTCATTAGATTATCACTATTTTTCATTTCTTCTACAAATGCTGCTTTTTCTACAGGCACTAAGGTTGGATCTTCACACGAAAGTACTCCCCCTAGAACCTCACCGATTTGCGCATAACGGTAGCTTAGAAGTAAGTCATCCATTTCTCTGGAAATATCAACCTCATCATCAAACGGCATTTCCACTTCAAATACATGAGCCAACTCTGCAGCGAGTTCCCAATTATTAAATGAAATCTCTTCATTTACAGCTTGATTTACAGCCTGAAGTCTTCTTTCTGTATTTGTAAAAGTACCATCTGCTGACGCAAATCCAGTTCCAGGCAAGATTACATCTGCCTTTTCAGCTGTTTCGGTCATATGTGTATCAGAAACCATTAAGAATTCCAATGCAGATAAATCTGCATCCGGATCTTCACCAAATACCAATAAGGCTTTCACGCCGTCCAGTGCCTCTTTGCCTGCACGAATACCCAAGTCAATGAGTCCTTGGCTGTTGTTCTTAGCTTTCACTTGCAAGATACCATCTCTCGGTGATCCAACGTGTCCGGAAACAACTGCAATATCAGCAAGCAGTGTAGCTGCTTCAACCGTAACAAGGTTCTGCTGGAATACGATCATTGCTTTCTTTGCATTTGCATATAATTCAGCTACTTCTTTCACATCTTCTGTGATCTCGGCTTTTTCTACAGAAGCTTTTAATGCTTCTAAGCCGTTCATTCCGTTACCTTTACCCATCCCAATCAAAGCATTTGCAACGCCTTGCAGGAAGGATAAATCATTATCCGTATATACAACTTTAGTTGCATAGTTAAAGAACTTATCTTGATTATAATCTACAGGGTTAACGAGAATAACTTTTGCTCCATTTTCCGCAGCCTGTTTTATCTTTAATTCAATAACCGGATTTTTCATTGTAGCAAAACCAGTGACTAAAATCACATCGGTTGACAGCAATTCATCTATCGTATTTGGAGAAGCATCATAGCCAAGAACCTTAGAAATACCACTTTCTCTATGGTTAAAGCATAAAGTTTTTGCGCCGATTGCCTGTGCAAATTTCTTGATTACATAAGCTTCTTCATTGGTATAACGATCAGAAATGGAAACTGCAACTGCCTGTTTCCCGTATTTTGTACCAATGGATTGTGCTTTCTTAGCCGTCAATACCAATGCCTCATGGTAATCTGCTTCTTCAAAGGTTCCATTTTTCTTAATCATTGGATCAAGAATTTTTCCTTCCAGCTCTACACAATCAAAACCAAATTTCCCTTTGCCACAAAGAAGTCCCTTATTTACAACGCCTTCTTTATCCGGCACAGACTTGATTAACATATCTCCGCAGGTCTCAAGCTTCATGCTGCACCCGACAGAACAGAAAGAGCAAGTTGTTTCTGTTTCTTCCGTCTTAAGAGGAACGGATTTTGCAATAGTAAGCCTTTCCTGCAATGCTCCGGTTGGACATACGCTGACACATTGTCCGCAAGAAATACATCCAGACTCAGCAAGCGGTAATTCCAAAGTAGGTTTTACAACTGTATCAAATCCTCTGTGAACAAGTCCTAACGCACCAATTCCCATTACCTCATCGCAGACACGTACACAAAGTCCGCAAAGAATACATTTATTAGGATCTCTTAAAATGAACGGATGGTCATCCTCATATTCGACCTGGTTCACTTCTCCTGCAAAACGATCCGGTTTTACATCATACTGATTTGCAAAGTCAATCAGCTTACATTCAAAATAGTCATGGCATCCACATTCCAAGCAGCGGGAAGCATCTTCTACAGCCTGTTCCATATCATATCCAAAAACTACTTCTGTAAAGTTATCTTTTCTTTCATCCGCTTCCAGCTGTTCCATCTTCGGACGACATTCTCTTTCTCTGTCCTCAAATGTTTTTTCTGTGATATCATGTCTTTCTACTGTATATGGTTTTTCATATTTAACATCTTCACCAGCTAAATATGCATCAATAATATAGCTTGATTTTTTCGCATCCGCGATGGATTCAATCGCAATGGAAATTTTATCGTTTCCACAGTCACCACCTGCAAATACGCCAGGGATACTGGTCATAAACGTATCCTTATCGTAAACAACACCCTTCTTTCTTGTTAAATCAAGTCCGTCAAATCCACTTGGATTAACCGCTTGACCAATTGCAAGAATTACGGTATCGATATCTAATGTCTCTGTCTTTCCTTCGATCGGCTTCGGTGCTCTTCTGCCGCTGGCATCCGGTTCGCCAAGCTCCATAACTTGAAGCACAACCTGCTTTGCATGACCGTTCTCATCCTTGACGATTTCAATCGGATTAGTCAGATTTTTAAAGATAACGCCTTCTTCTTCACCCTCTTCAATCTCGATCCGATCAGCAGGCATTTCATCTTTCGTACGTCTATAGATATTATAAACGTTTTTCGCTCCCAATCTTACAGCGGTTCTGCAAGCATCCATCGCTGTATTTCCGCCTCCGACAATCGCTACATTCTCACCAAGCTTGATTTCTTCGTTACGCACAACCTTTCTCAAAAAGTCAATACCACCGATTACACCTTCTGCATCCTCGCCCTTGCATCCAACACCGGTAGATATCCACGCACCGATACCAATGCATACCGCATCAAAATCTTCACGAATGGTTTCAAATGGAATGTCCACACCAATTTTCGTATTCGGTCTTAGTTCCACACCCATTCTTTCAATCAAGTAGATTTCTTCGTCTAAAATTTCTTTTGGAAGACGATATTCCGGAATACCGTAACGCAGCATACCTCCAAGTTTAGGCATTGCTTCGAAAATAGTAATCTCATGGCCCATTCTTCTTAGGAAATAAGCAATGGAAAGTCCATAAGGACCACCACCGATTACAGCAACACGCTTCCCTGTCGGAGCTGGAATTTCTGGCAAGAAAGGATCTTCTCCGAACATATCGGTATCAGCAGCAAAACGCTTCAGCCACGCAATGGAAATCGGCTCATCAACCAATTTTCTGCGACAGTGGTCTTCGCAAGGATGTGGACAAACCCTTCCAATCGCTCCCGGTAGAGGAATTTTGTCTTTAATCAGCTCAATCGCTTCTTCGAACTGACCATTTGCAATTAAGCCCACATACCCTTGACAGTCTGTCTGAGCTGGGCATGCCAACACGCAAGGAGGTCTGCAATCACCAACGTGATTGGAAAGCAAAAGCTCTAAATTTGTTTTTCTGGATTCAATAACTCTGCTTGTATCCGTTTTTACCACCATATTCGGCGCAATGGTTGTAGCACAAGCTTTGCATAACTTCGGATTGCCTTCCACTTCTACCATGCAAAGTCCGCACGAACCGTAAATTTCAGTTCTTTCGTCAAAGCAAAGAGTAGGAATGAAAATATCATTTTCTTTTGCGATGTCTAAAATCGTTTGACCTGCAACACCCAAGACTTCTTTTCCGTCAATGTTTAGTCTAAGTTTATTCAAGATGCTCACCTCTCTTCTTATTCTCTAACGACTGCACCGAACTTACAGCCTTCTTCACATTTACCGCACTTAATACATTTTTCCTGATCAATCACATGTTTGTTCTTAACCGAACCCGTAATCGCATCTACCGGACATCTTTTTGCACACAGCGTACAGCCTACACAAGCATCTGTAATTTCGAAATGAATTAATGACTTACAGGATTTTGCCGTACATTTATGGTTATAAATATGATCTTCATATTCATTTCTAAAATATTTGATCGTAGTCAATACTGGGTTCGGAGCTGTCTGTCCCAGACCACACATCGATCCATCTTTGATTTTTGCTGCCAGTTCTTCCAACAGTTCAATGTCTCCGTCTTTCCCTTTGCCCTGTGTGATTCTTTCCAGAATTTCCAGCATTCTTTTTGTACCAACACGACAGTAATTACATTTACCGCAGGATTCTTTTCTTGTAAAATCCAAGAAATATCTTGCCATGTCTACCATGCAAGTATTTTCATCCATTACAATCATTCCACCGGATCCAACAATTGCACCAGTTTTATTAATGTCTTCATAGGTTACCGGCGTTTCGATTAATTCTGCTGGGATGCAACCACCAGAAGGCCCCCCCATTTGAACGGCTTTAAACGCTTTATCCTGTTTAATGCCACCACCGATACCATAAATAACGTCCTTTAGAGGAAGTCCCATCGGAACTTCTACCAAACCGCCTTTTTTAATCTTTCCAGCTAAAGCAAATACCTTTGTACCTTTGCTCTGCTGTGTACCCATTGCCGCAAATGCTTCTCCTCCATTTGCTAATATCCAAGGCACATTCGCAAAAGTTTCTACGTTATTAATATTGGTCGGTTTCTGCCAATATCCCTTTGCTGCCGGAAACGGCGGTTTCAAACGAGGCATACCTCTTTCTCCTTCTAGGGACGCGATCAACGCAGTCTCTTCACCGCACACGAAAGCACCTGCTCCTGCTTTAATACGAAGATCAAAACTGAAGTTCGAACCAAATAGATTCTTCCCTAAGAAACCTTTTTCTCTTGCCTGCTGCATCGCAATTTCAAGTCTAGCAATTGCCAAAGGGTATTCTGCACGCACGTAAATAATTCCCTCGGTTGCTCCCATTGCATAACCGCCGATGGTCATTCCTTCAATTAAAGAATGTGGATCTCCTTCTAATACGCTTCGATCCATAAATGCGCCGGGATCACCCTCATCCGCATTACATACCATATATTTATCACTTGCCATATTTTGCTTGGCCGCATTCCATTTAAACCAAGTGGGGAATCCCGCACCCCCGCGTCCTCGGAGGCCGGAAATCTTAATCTCCTCAATTACTTCATCCTGTGTCATTGAAGTAATTACTTTTTTTACCGCTTCATATCCGCCTACAGCAATGTATTCCTCGATATGTTCTGGATTAATTACGCCTGCATTTCTTAAAACAACTCTCTTTTGCTGGTCAAGAAACGTTTCATCCTTAACAGAAATTGCGAGTTCATCCACCGGCTTTCCACCAACTATATGTTTTTCTACAATCTCGGCAACCTTCTCCGGCTGTACTTTTACATATCTAGTTAACGTTCCGTCATCGTCATAAATGTCTACAATTGGCTCCAAATAACAAGTTCCGATACATCCGGTCTTATCAATGGTCACATTTGTAAGACCTTTTTCAGCAACAAGCTTTTCGAACTCGTTAGAGGTCTTTTTCGCGCCAGTTGCGATACCGCAGCTTCCCTGTCCGATTATCACTTTCATTTCGTTACCTCCTACGCTTCCTTGCTTTTGTAATCAGTTAAGATTGCCTTGACCTTATCTTTTGTCAATTCACCAAAAGTTTCTTCACCGTCCGCAGCCTTAATCATCATGACCGGTGCCAAACTACAGCATCCCAGACAAGCTACATTGTTTAATGTAAACAATCCATCTTCTGTCGTCTCACCGTCTTGAATGTTTAAGTGCTCATTGATTGCCTCTTCAATCATATCCGCTCCGTTTACATGGCAGGCGGTCCCCTTACATAGCATAATTAAATACTTTCCGATTGGCTTTAAACGAAATTGTGCATAAAAAGTAGCAACACCATAAATTTTTGCAGGCTTGATTCCGGTACATTCGGAAATGTAGTGAATCGCATCCATGGAAAGATATCCATAAATGTCCTGTGCTTTTTGTAAAATGGTAATCAGGCTTCCCGGTACCTTTGCGTACTTTTCCAGTACAGGAGCTAATTCAGAGAAGTCCGCAGCTGCATTACCGCCGCACTGACATCCGTCTTTCTTACAAGTCATACTCTCTCTCCTCCTAAATTCTAAGAAATCGCTTTCTTTTTTCTCTAATTACTGTTCCGTTACTCACAATAAAAAGAATCATTAACCTAATCTGTGATCAGGTGTTTCCGTTTTTATAAGGCATACGGTTTCAGTATATCAAAAAGAATACCGAAATACAAGAAAGCAGAATTGTTTCTGCCATCCTTTTTTTCGATATTCTGTAAAAAAAGAGCAAATATTTAGATAAATTGTCAAACTGTCGGTCACACTTCTTCCAGTTCTTTCTTTTTAGCAAATAGTTTTTTAAAATCAATCTCCATGACAAACAGGCTGCTAACCAATAAAAATGCACCTAGATAAGCACGAGGCGATAAAATTTCCCCTGCAAAAAAATAAGCTACAATTCCTGCAAAAACAGGCTCCAAGGCAAAAATTACTCCAACATGTGCCGCACTGGTGTACTGCTGCGCGATTACCTGCACAATGAAGGCCATTCCTGTGCAAAAAATAGATAGAATCAGCACAGAAATCCATACCTTCGAAGAATTTGGCAATACTGGTCTTTCAAAAAAAAAGCTCATAAACAGCATAAAAGTACCTGTAAATCCCAATTGAAATACACCGACCTGAAATACGTTGACCCCTTCCTTTTTTACTACCCGCTCTGTCATTAAAAGATCAATTGCATAAGCAGCAGCGCACATTATGCATAAAAGGTCTCCCACTCTAGGCTTTAGTGACTCAGTCAGGGTGAGCAGAGCAATCCCTGTAAAAGCCATCGCAACTACAAGGGCTAATTTTTTGCTGGTTTTCTGACGCAAAAATAAAAATCCGAATAACGGCGTTAAAACAACGGTCAGCGCACATAAAAATCCTGCATTTGAAAGACTTGTATAAAGAACCCCAAAGGTTGCACCAATATATACAAAGAGCAAAATAAACCCTAATAATGCACTGTATTTTAACGTAATGCGATTCACGGTCCTTACTTTTGGGAATGCACAAATGGCAGCAATAAAAAAGGCTCCCAAAAATCGGTACGCATTTAGTGTGAAAGGGCCCATTGCTTCTAAACTGATATCCATTAGTAAATATGAAATTCCCCAAAAAAGAGTCACCAAAACTAACATTCCGTCTGCTTTCATCTGCTGTGTCATATTTTCCTCCCAAGAATAGCTCTATCATCATTACAGCATTAACTATTTCCATTTATAAGTCACTTATAAACTCAATAGTGCGGTGACGATAATAACACTGCAGACCATAAGTGCAAACGTCCAAGTATCTGTTTTTTCTTTATCACGAATGGCTTTAAGCAATCCGGTTAAGATTGCCGGTGCAGTAAATGCGCAAACCGATACAACTAACGACATAAAAACGCCCATTTCATCACTCCTTCCATTACACATTAAATTTTCTCACTTTTCAAGCAGCTAACTTTCTGCAACCAGCAGCTCCAAGGCCAAGCCTTGTTCCAGCTCACCTGATTTTATATTCTTGTCAACTTCATATGCACGCTTCAGCATCTTTCGCAAATGATCCACTGAGTAACGCTGTGCGAACTGTACCGCTTTTTTGATGCGAAATTCATGCACTCCAAGCGTATTTACCATTGCCGAAAGCGTAAGCCCTTCCGTTTGCATCTCTTTCACGCAAAACATCAGTTCAAATTGTGAACAAATTAAGGCAAGGATTTTATATGTGTTCTCGCCTGACTGTAAAATGTTATGCAGCAATAAAAATCCTTGCTGTTTATCCCCTTTGCTTAAAGCATCTATCATCGCAAAAACATTGGTATCCATATTTGCAGAAGCGGTTCCTGTAAAATCTGCTAGTGTCAGCTCAGGGGTCTGACTAAAAAACAAAGCCTTTTTAATATCATTTTCAAGGCAATACAGATCATAATCGCTTTCTTTATCATAATATCCGGTATAAGAAATAAATTGTGTGATAGCAGCCGGTTTGGCAATCCGCTCTGCACTCTTTAAACGTTTTTGGATAAATGCAACAAGCTGCTTTTCTTCTAATGGACTAAATTCATACGCCGCTCCTGCCTCAGCCACACCTTTATAAAGTTTTCTTCTCTTATCCGCCGTATCAGCCATAAAAACAAGCATTGTCGTTTTCGGTAAATCTTTAATATACTCTATCAGCTTTTTCTCATCTTCTTCAGTAAAGCCTTTTCTTTTTATTCCGGAGAGGGGTACGAAATCTTTAACGATAACAAGTTTCTTCTCAGAAAAGAGCGGCAGTGTTTCGCACGTGTTAATCAGGTCCCTTACGTTGACAAGCGTTCCATCAAACTGAGAGACATCCAACTCTTTTGAAACAGGGCTGATATATTTGCTAATCAATGCCTCTGTTGCCCAATTGGAAAGATAAGTTTCTCTTCCATAAAAAAACAACACCTGTTTCAGCTTGCCGTCTTTCATTTCTTTCTGTACTTTTTGGTAGGCGTGAACTGTCGGCTGTTTTCGTTGATATGCCATAAATCTTCCTTTCCTCTTTCCTGCTTTCTGCACCTATTTGCAAAATTTTTCTATTTTTATGGTTTTAGATGAGAGATTATCCAGAAAAACCGCACCGTCTAAATCATTTCTAGCTAACATTATATCGTATTTCTGAAATAATTCAATCACGCGTGAAGCTGGATGACCAAAATTATTTTTTCCGACTTGGATCACAGCAAGACTAGGCGAAACTGCATTTATAAATTCCTCAGAGGTAGAATATGCGCTTCCATGATGTCCAACCTTTAACACATCACAGTGCAGTTTCTTAAAATTTTCAACCGAATTCATCAAGCTCTGTTCTCCTTCAAATCCTAAATCACCAGTCATCAAGACTGTACAATTCAAATATGACACTTTAATGATTAAACTAGTTGCATTTTCATCTTCCGCATCGAACAGGTTTTCATATTCCTTTAAAGACATCTCTCTTGGCGCCAAAACATCAAGCCAGATTCCTTCGTCCAGTTTAATCTGATCTCCTTTTTTCAGATAAAGAGTCTCTGTCTTCTGAATTTTTTGCCGCTTCGTAAGTTCATTCATTCTTCCTTCTTTTCCTGCATACTCTGCCCCCAAAGAAAATTCCTCTTCCCGAATTTGGTTGCCTTCATAAGTAGCTAAGTAAGTAATGGGCATAAAAATAGAAAGCCCCTGAATTCCTTTGAAATGATCTGTGTGAAGGTGCGTTACGACTGCAAGATCAATGTGGTCTACTCCATTTTTTAATAAGTAAGGTAAAAGGATCTTTTTTCCTGTATCAAAACTGGCACTGCCCCCGCCATCAATCAAAATATTTTTTCCGTTTGGTGTCCTTATGTGAAGGCAGTCTCCCTGCCCTACATCAACAAAAGTCAATTGATGCAGTCTCCTTGAAAAAGGATGAGGCACATCAGCAATTCCTAAAACATACGGTAAAACACAAGCACATAACATAATTACTGTAAAAATAATATAAATCCGCTGTACCTTTTTTCTTCTGTACAGAATACAGTGCATTTCAGTACAAAAGAAAAAAAGTATCCCATAAAATAAAATTAAAACACCGTAGGGCGGACTCACAACCCAAAAATACCCGTTGCCCCATCTTGTAAACAGTTCATTTAAAAACAACATTGCTTCCAGCAGCAAATCAGCAGATTTTGCCGCAATCCCAAAAAGGAACCCACCCGAATAGGGCAGCCAGCAAAGAAAAAGCAGACTCATCCCAATCGGAATGAGCATTCCGGCAAAAAATAAAATGGGTATATTTAAGAAAAAAGCGGAAAATGAAAAGGTATTAAAATAAAATGCAACCATCGGCCCCATCATAATCTGTAATACAAGTAAAGGAGAGAAAAATCTTCCTACATTCCCAATCCATTCATTTCCTGTCTTGAGGATTAATCGGTCAATGCGGCTGTCAACCCAAGGCAATACAACTGCTAAAGAATAGACAGCCAGATACGATAATTGAAACCCAACATTACATATTACATATGGATTATATAGGATCTGAAGAAAACAACTAAAACAGATTGCACTGAAGAAGTCATATCTCTGCATCAAAAGAGAAGCTAAGATATGAATTCCTATCATAAGAGAGGCTCGTACCACAGATGGTGAAAATTCTGCGAGCGTCGCATACAAAAACAAGAAAAGCAGTATCAGCAGGCTTCTTTGTAATTTCGCTTCTCTTTGTAAAAAACGGCTGATGTACAGGTATAGTAAGTGAACATGTATACCGGAAACCGCCAAAATATGCGCAGTTCCATTTTTTTGGAAGGACTCATATAACTCTTCCTCCATATAGTTTTTATCCCCAAAAAGCATTGCAACGAGAAGTCCGCACTTTTCCTCAGTCAAAACTTGCTGCAAGCTTTTGATTCCCTTTTCTTTAAATTGGGCAGCCAACCATACTACTTTATTCGTTTTATTCTGTTTCATTTCAAAATGCCCATAACCCACAGACATAACCCAGTCAATTTTTTTGCTTTTCAGATATTCTGCATAATCAAACATTCCGGGGTTTTTCCCTTGCTGTGGCTTCTCTAATATTCCTTTTACACAAATTTCTTCTCCATATAGACATTTTTCATCTAGCCCATCCTGTTTCCTTATTGTTAATAACACGCGCGCGGAAACGCACTTCCAGTCACCCTCATATGCATTTGCTGAAACTGCATTACTCTTCAATAAGATACGCATGCTATTTTCCTTTTCACTTACCGAGCATACCATGCCTTTTAATACAATCACCTCTCCGGCGTATTTATCTAAAGCTGAATGCAGCTGAAAAAAGGAGGGATACTGAATGCCAATAAAAAATACAAATAAAAAAAAGCCTGCCCTTATCACAGACTCTCTTCTATTATTTTTTTCTAAGAAACAAAAGCAAGCAATAAAAATACCGCTCACGACCTGTAAAAAAAAGGCTGTCCTGGCTTCTGAAATCACAATGTTTTCCAAGACCCCTGCTGCAAAGGAAAAAAACAAAAAAGCAAATAGTCTTCTCAAGATTAAACTCCCTTTCATCGAAAACTACTCTCATGTTGTATTCCCCAATGTCATTTTACAATTTATGTTAATAATTGTCAATTAATTGCCAGGCAAAGAACGATGCCCCAGACCAATCACAACTTCATTTAAATGCAGCAATCCAATACTCATAAACACACAAACGCTTAGATGTTCTTTGTGGCGGCAAATAGCGATCTTTCCGCCTCCATTTAGTCCCGTAGCTTTTGCAATGATTTGTGTCAACGCTTCTCTGGTCGCTCCCGCAATTGCTCCATCCTCCACGTGACATTCCTTTGTTACACTGTTTTTTCTGGAGGCTAAAATCGCCCGTTCAATAATAATATGAATGGAATTGACCACGTCACCACCAACATCAACTGCCGCACCGAATATATCTCTTTCCTTCAACCGTAAAATCATCTGTTCTTCAGCACTTCGAGTCGATGTAACTGCCAGCTTAACGGCAGCTCTAGCTACATCTATACTATCATACATATTTACTCTTTTTCCTTCCTTATTCTTCTCTGTTGAAATGATTATACTACGTCAATCAAATCTATTGCAATGTGAATTCTTCTTTCGTTTCGGAACATTTTCCGTCCTTTTGCTGTCAAATAATTGTATAGTGTGCTATACTATATGCTGGTAAATTAGAATTACTTGTGTAGTATGCGCACATCATCACTGCTAGTTAATTCAAAAAGGAAAGGCAGCAATGACAAGAAAATATAAATCTGACAAGAAAGGTTGGTGATCCTTTTGGGCGATGACTTTAAAAATAAAGACGATTCAAAGCGAGAAATTGATGATTTTCTCCGTCAATTTGAAGAAGTACCCGCCGCTGATAAAAAAGCGGAGCATCACAACATAAATTCAAGCGAATCACACAGTGAAAAAATTGAAGATCGTTTTGATAAAATCAGCAACGATTTCGATCGAAACTACAGAAAAACAAATGATTCCGATGAATTATTTCGGAAAAACATGGCAAAACTCGAATCAGAAACAACGAGGCCTAGCCGAATGCAGCGCCTTCACGGAGATCAAAAAAGCGCAGCTTCGAATAAAATTGTAAAACCATTTTCAAAATCAACTCAAGAAAAAAGGAACTTGCAAACGCCTATTTCTTCGTTACAGCACTCTGAAAATTCCTCCGATCAGGGAAAACAAGGTTTTTTCATGCGTGTAAAATGCTTTCTTATCTCTTTATTAATAAACGCAAAAATTCTGGAACGAAATGATGAAATGCAAGATTCGGAAAGTAACATGAGGACAACAATGGGTGACTCAAAAAAGAAAAAGAAAAAATATCGAATTAACACGAAGCAGCTGTTTAAATTTCTCATTTCCGCAGGACTGGCGTTCTGCATTATTATCGCTGCTATCGTCGTTTCCATCATTGTAACGGCTCCACCGATTGACCCGGATAATATCTATGCTCTTTTATCTGAGAATTCCGTCCTTTATGATGACGAAGGAGAAATTGTAGATAGCTTAAATCAAGGGAAAGGTCTTCGTACCAACGTATCCTATAATCAGCTTCCGCCTGATCTTGTTAATGCCTTTGTATCAATAGAGGATAAAACTTTTTGGAAGCATCATGGATTTAACTTTATCCGTATCTTTGGTGCTATTTTTGAGAGCATAACACAGGGAGAAAAGATTGGTGGTACCAGTACGATTACACAGCAATTAGCTCGTAATTTATATCTCGCAGAAAGTAAATCAAAACGTTCTATGACACGTAAAATTAAGGAAGCTTATTATACGGTTTGTTTGGAGCGTAAATTGACCAAAGAACAAATTATTGAAGCGTACTTAAACACAATATTCTTAGGAAGCCACGCAAACGGGGTGCAGGCTGCATCGCAAGCATATTTTTCTAAAGATGTAGAAGACCTGACTCTTCCGGAATGCACACTATTAGCAACACTTCCGCAACTCCCAAATGCCTATGCCCCTGTCAAACAGGAAAAAAATGAAGTCTTGGATACCGAAGGTCTGGATATTTTACGCCGTGGAGAAGAATACACCGTTTGGTATAACGATTCTTTTATTCCAAGGCAACAACTCGTACTCAAGTTCATGAAAGAGCAAGGCAAAATAACACAAAACCAGTATAAGGAAGCCATTGACTATGACATTCGAGCTTCGATTAATCCAGCACAGGATAATACAAATGATATATCCTCTTATTTTGCTGATTATACCATCAAGCAAGTTCTTAAAGACTTGATTGATAAAAATGGAATGAAGGAAGCCGATGCCCGAAATCTGCTTTACAACGGCGGACTGCGCATTTATACGACGATGAATGTTAACATGCAGAAAATTGCTGAAACAGAATTTGCAAGTGCCTCAAACTTTCCAAAGGTGGTATCCTTAAATAAAGATAAATCCGGAAACGTACGTGATAAGAAAAATCGAATTCTCTTATACAGCAAATCTGCGTACTTTAACCGCGATAACAGCTTTACCATAAAGTCGGGTGAATATCAGAAAAATTCAGACGGGAGTTTGACTCTGTTAAAAGGAAACAATTTAAAATTTATTAAAACACAGGTACACAATGTCGTTGACTACAATATTGAATTTAAAAATAATCTATATACGGTTGAGGATAATATCTTTTATAGTATTGAAGGCGGAATCATTCAAGTTCCTGCGGAATATAAAAGTAGAGACGCAGACGGGAATCTTACCATATCAGCAAAATTCTTGAAAGAGCGTCCACAATTTTTCCAGTTGGACGAAAATGGGAATTTGACGATAAGCAGCGACCATTTTTCATTAAGACAAAAAATAATGCAGCCACAATCAGCAATGGTCATAATGGATAATAAAACAGGCGGTATCAAAGCAATGGTAGGCGGACGAAGTATTGAGGGAAGATTACTCTTCAATCGTACCACCGCAACCCGTCAACCAGGCTCCGCAATTAAACCGATGGCTGTATATGCTCCTGCACTCCAAAGTGCAGTTGACGGGCAGACACATTGGACTGCAGGCAGCGTGATCGATGACGCACCTCTGTACCTACAAGGAAAACTATGGCCGAAAAACTGGTATAACAGCTACCGTGGTCTTCATACACTCCGGGAATCCGTCGAGCAGTCCGTTAACGTCAATGCAGTTAAGGTTTGGATGGACATCGGTGAAAAACGTTCCTTAAACTTCTTAAAAAAATTAGGAGTTACATCTGTTGTCGAATCCGGCTCAGTTAATGATATGAATGCTGCTGCGTTAGCTTTAGGCGGTATGTCTGATGGTATTTCTCCTCTTCAAATGTGTGCGGCTTACAGTACCTTTGCAAATCAGGGAGTTTATAATGAACCGACTTGCTATACAAAAGTCACGAACAAAAAGGGCGAGATTATTTTAGAAAATAAGGCTTCTACTGAGCAAGCTATGGATCGTGGTGTAGCTTTCATTATGACAGATATTTTACGAACAACCGTAACAAATGGAATTGCAAAACGTGCCGCTATTTCGAATCAGCCGGTTGCAGGAAAAACCGGTACGACTACAGATAATTATGATGCTTGGTTCGTAGGATTTACGCCGCAATATTCTGCTTCTGTTTGGATTGGAAACGATGTAAACATTAAGTTAAGTCAAGGTAGCGCTTCTGCTACAAGACTATGGGGTAAAATCATGCAACAGGTTCATGCAAATATTCCTACCGGAACCTTCCCGACTGCTGATGATGTCATCAAAAAAGCCATAGATACCAAATCCGGCAAGCTCCCTAGTGAATACAGCTCTATGGATCCAAGAGGAACGGTAAAAAATGAATATTTTGTTTCCGGTACCGAACCAACTGAAATCGATGATGTCCATGTTCCGATTACAGTTTGCAGCAGTTCCGGCTTACTAGCAACTCCTTGGTGTCCAAATCCAGTTCATAAGGTAGCAATCAAAAGACCCGGAGGTAATGTCTCAGGTGTAGCAGATGCCATTTATGACGTTCCATCTGCTTACTGCCACCTACACAATTTAGATACTTCAAAATATCCAATTAGTAATAACGCTACAGTAGATCCTGACTTTGTTCCACCAGGCTCTTCCGAGGATGGAGAAAACGATACAGATGGTTCAACAGATGGTTCAACAGGTGGTTCAAATGAAGACAACAATCAAACAAATACCACCCCTTTACCTCCTGTTGTAACGAATACACCAAGTAATCCATCAAAGCAACCGGATTGGCTAAATTAAATTGAAATAAATTGATACAAAACAAAGAGGTTATCTCCTGATGGGTTCTACATCAAGAGATAACCTCTTTTCTATATTCTGTTACCATTCACCCTGAATGACTTCATATTTATGACTTTCGGAGAAGTCCAAGTTGTCAAAATAATTTACTCCACCACTTCCAAAGGTTGTATCGACAGGAATCCAGCTTTCTTCCTTGGAATCATAAACTTGATTCCATGCATGTTCCCCCCACTGCACACCATTAAATCCCATTCCTGTAACAAAACGAACCTTGATATCAACCGCCTGGCACATCGTGACGTAAAGGCATGCGTAATCAAAGCAAACCCCTTTTTTTTCCACATACGTTACAATCGCTCCAGAATTTATATGAGAAGAATTTTCAGATATCATTTCAGCTTTCTCTTTATCATACTGAATATTCCTTCGAACCCAATCATAGAGCAAATATGCTTTTTGTCTTTCATTTTCCTCAGTCCCAACAATTTTTCTTGCCATATCATCAATCTCAGTATTCGATTTTACTGCCTCATCCAGTGTCACCCCATTAAAATACTTTATAACCGTTTGTTTCCAATAATTTGAGTCCATGCTTCCATCCTGATTGGAAGACGTAAAATCTTCGTTCGCTTTTTTGATGGAATCGAAAACTGCAACCGGTATATTTTTAGCCAGATCTATGCTGAAAAGAGGGTTCAATATACGCTCACGCACTTGTTGATAAGCAATAGAACGATTAATATAATTAACAGCAGTCGGGTTATTTACATAATTGATATAAAAGCTCAACAACAAAGAAAATACTACAATCATACAGATCGACTTTGGTATTCCCCACGCGATACTCCATACTCGTTTCGCTTTTTCACTCATTGGCTGAACGAAGACAGAAATTTTATTTTTTAACGGATACATAATATACCGATAAAACGGAATTGCACAAAGGTCTAAAATCCATAGAATCATGTATAATAATATAAAAAATACAATGACATAAGCTACGATATCATGCTCATAACGAAACATCCAATTTTTTAAAGATGGATTTAGTTGGTACAACTTCTCGAAAAAACGGTATTCTTCATTAAAAAATATCATTCTAAAAGAATGAAATGTTAAGAGAACTCCTAATATAAATTTAAAATTATTTACCATAGACAATAGAGAATGATATATTCGGCTGCCTGATATCGGATTCAATGCACCAACCACTATGGGCATCAAAAATATTCCAATCATAATAATCGTAATCATGTTAATATCGTTAAATACAGTCATGGCAACCTCTCTTTCTCTTAATTTATAATTTGCGATAAACGCTCACTTTTTTCTATTTACGTTTATTATACATAAAAAATACAAAAACAGCCATCAGCAGAATCTACCAAAACAGAAAAGACAGGACAAAAACTACTCAATGAAGAAATTTTCTGATTTGAAATTAGAATAATACCTTCCCTCACTAACCGTGAAGCGTAAAACACAATAATCCGGGTCCGTTACTCCCTGGTGGTAATACATGGTATCGCCATCTTTCCAAATCATATTTTTGCTCTGAGCATCTTCCAATGCTTCTACTATGCCTTTTAACATAACACCACGAAAAAATCTCTTGTCGCAAAAATAGATACACGCTTTAGAATTGACCCGGTATTGTGATACACGCAATGAGGATGTATTGGTTGAAAAATAGAAAACTTTTATACCCTCTCTTTTTCGTGGTGGTAGCATTGCCTTTGTGTTTGGAAATCCATCATCATCCACAGAGCTAATAAAAGCAATTCTTTGCTTATCAATCAAGTTACCAATCGTTTTCTCCGCATCTTTTAAGATCGTATCACCTCACTATATAATCTTAGATCTTCACCTATGTCAACCATATCATGACACAATGAGAAAGTAAATTACTCACTTTTTTGTGGGTATGTTAATCTATAAATCCATTTTCACGCAGTACATCAAACATACTGTTTTCTTTCATAAAGTCAATACCAATCGTTTGCATAATCGTAATTGCTTCTAATAGTTTTTGTCCACGCCCTGTTAATGAATATTCTACTTTTAAGGGATAGCCCTCAAATGCTTTCTTTTTAATTATTCCAAAATCTTGCAACTCTTTTAGTTGCTCGATTAGCATTTTTTGGTTAATACCGTTTATTTCGCTTTCAAGTTGTGCCAGTGACCGCTTGCCTTTACCAAGCTGCCATAAAATAATAGGTTTCCATTTTCCCTTTATTATGTCATGTGTTAATTCTAATGGACAAGTATATTCATCTCGTATTTTCATGATTTCACCTCAGCGATTATAAAAGAAAAACGGCATAGCCAAAGTCGACTATGCCGTACAAAAACTTACACATTGGAGCCACACTTTACGCAGCTCCATATCCTACTCTTTTTCCTCTAGTTTACACGCATACCGTTTTTCTTATTTGTACCTACAAATGCAAAGCCAACCGAATGCCAGAACAATGCATCTTCTTCATTTGGATTCATCATTAAACTTTCTTCTTTACAGTAATCATTAATCACATATTCCATAAAATGCTTGCCGATACCACCTCTGCGGTAACTCTGGGCAATCATAAAATCTCCTACAAAATACTTTGCATTAATTTCAATTCCGTAGACTTTAGACACACTCTTCTGATATTCTTTGTCATCTAAATTATGAAGAACCGCATAACCTACCGGTATTTCTGCATCTTCATCCTTTTCAACTACCAACAACACGCTAATTGCCTCTGTCAACGGCTGATAACGTAATGTATCAAATCCGCTTGTACGCTTAATCATCGGGCTTTTACGCATTTCCAGATACTCTTCTTCATCCTTCTTTTCGTAAACTTTTACATAAAAATTTCCATTCACCTTTACTTCTTTCATCTTTTCTCCTCCTGTTTTCCAAAATTTTCTCTAAAATACTATATGCTAGTATTGTTTTATTTATCAACAATCCTTTCAGATTTATGATTCGAACAAGCTCTTCGCAAATTCCTGCGGATCAAATTCTTTTAAGTCTTCCATTCCTTCACCCACACCGATAAATTTTACCGGCATATTGTACTCATCTGAAATGGTAATGACAATACCACCCTTTGCCGTACCGTCAAGCTTTGTCAAAACAATTCCAGTTATATCGGCAATTTGCCCAAATTCTTTTGCTTGAGACACTGCATTTTTTCCAGTTGCAGCGTCTAATACAAGCAAAGTTTCTCTTTCTGCCTGTGGATACTCTCTTTCAATAACCTTATACATTTTCTCTAATTCCGTCATTAAATTTTTCTTTGTCTGCAGTCTCCCTGCCGTATCACAAATTAAGATATCAATCTCTTTTGCTTTCGCAGATTGAATCGCATCAAAAATGACAGCCGATGGGTCTGCACCTTCTTGATGCTTAATCACATTTACGCCAAGACGTTCTCCCCAAACCTCAAGCTGTTCGCTTGCAGCCGCACGAAACGTATCTGCTGCTGCGATCAGAACCGATTTCCCTTGTTTTTGAAATTTATAAGCTATCTTTGCAATGGAGGTAGTTTTTCCCACTCCGTTTACACCAATCATTAATAGAACCAACGGTGTTTTTGACGAAATCAAATGAGCTTCCTTTTTATCAATTAAAGCTTCTACAATTTTTTTAATCTGTTCCTTCACACCCTCTGCATTGTTAATCCTCAAACTTTTGATATCGCTTCGAAGCTGTTCAATGATTTTATTTGTTGTCTCCATCCCAATATCTGATGTAATCAAAACCTCTTCCAAATCGTCAAGCATTTCTTCATCAATCTCTGGACGCATAAAAATGACATCTTCTATTTTTTCCTGCAATCGTCCAAAGAAGGATTTTTTTATTCCGAACGCCATAACTCTATTCTCCCTTAAATTTTTTTCAGCTATAACTCAAAACGGTCTCCAAATCGCAACGAGATTACTTTTGATACTCCTTGCTCCGGCATAGTTACACCATACAATACATCCGCAAATTCCATTGTTGCCTTTTGATGTGTCACTAACGCGAATTGTATTTCATGAAAATTTCTTAAATACTGTGCAAAGCGGTCAATATTTGCTTCATCTAAAGCTGCTTCTACCTCATCTAATATACAAAATGGGGTTGGCTTTGCTCTTAATACTGCAAACATCAGTGCAATTGCGGTCATTGTCTTTTCTCCGCCCGACATTAAATTAATATTCTGCAATTTTTTACCTGGCGGCTGTGCTACAATCTCAATTCCGCACTCCAAGGGCCTTGTTTCATCTTCCAAACGAAGCTCCGCTGTTCCGCCTCCAAATAGCTCCTGAAACGCTTTTTCAAAATTTGCGACTATTTTATCAAAGCTATCCTTAAAATTATTTCGTATGGTTTTATCCATATCTGATATGATCTGTTTTAACGCATCTATTGCCTGCAACAGGTCAGAACGCTGCTCTGTTAAAAATTCATATCGTTCTTTAACAGTTTCATATTCTTTAATCGAACCGAGATTAACCTCTCCTAACACTTTCATACGGCTTTTAATTTCACGGCTTTCCTTTACCGCTGTATTCATAATAAATTCTTTTTTTGAAAATTCCATCGCTTGAATATAAGAAATTTCAAAGTCTTCCCAAAGCTTATCCTTAAAAGAATTTACCTGTGTTTCATTTTTTGCCAGCTTCAATTCCAAATCGTGTTTATTTGTCTGTTCCTGTAAAAGCTTCTCATCTATGGATGCTTTGATCTTCTCTGCCTCTTCTAAAGATTGAACAAGCCTTTTCTTTTCTTCTTGAAGATTGACAAGCATCTGTTCCAGTTCTAACTTTTCTTTTTCTTTGGAAGAAACCGCAGATTTCAAATCACCGCCACCCTGCTGTAACAGAGCTTTTCTTTCCTCTATACTGTGAATAGCCGCTTCTTTTGCTTCTTTCTCCTTTGTCAGCTCTTGCAAATAGTCTTCAATCTTCTGATCCATTTGCACAAAACCATTGCACTCGTTTTTTAATGTATTCACTTCAATATGCAGCTTTGTTATGTCTTCCTGCATTTTCTGCAATTCTTGTTTCTTGTCTCTGAATTTTTCTGTTTGTTCTTCAACAGAATCCTCTAAAGCAGATTTTTCCTGCTCTGCACTTGTTATAACCATGCTGAGTTCTTCAATCATCGACCTTGCAGACTGCTCTTCATTTGTTATATGCTCCAGCTCTCTGATCCAGCGGTTTTCACTGCTTTCTGCTTCAGTCAGCTGTAGAGAAACATGCTTCAATTCATTTTCGGTACGCATTGATACCATTTCCGTTTCTCTATATTCTTTTTCCTGTGTTTCTAATGCTGCTTTAGACTGATTGATACGAGCATGCAGTTCTTCTAAAGCTCTATCTCCCTGTGTTTTTTCCTGTTCCATCTTGGATAAAGCATCTTTCAATTTAACGATTTCAGTTTTTCGCTCTAATAAATTCGCCGTATTGTTGCGGTAAACACCACCTGTTATTGCACCGCTCGCATTCAATACTTCACCTTCAAGTGTAACAAATCGAAATCCACCTGAAATGCTTTTGGATAGAGCAACTGCATGTTCTAATTTTTCTACAAGGATCACTCTTCCAAGAAGATATTCCATAATTTTTTTATATTTAGGATCAAATCCGATGCAGTCTACTGCAACCCCCTTAAATCCTGTCGCATTGTTCAACCGGTCATCTCTTGCGTGGTTCCCTGCTCTTATACTGGAGAGAGGCAAGAAGGTCAAACGCCCTGCCCGATTTCTTTTAAGTGCCGAAACTGCTGCCTGTGCACTTTTTTCATCTTCACAGACAATGTTTTGCATTGCTGAGCCCAATGCCGTCTCAATCGCTGTTTCATAGCCCAGCGGCACTTCTATTAAATCAGTAATGACTCCATGGATTCCCGTTAATTCTTTGGAACGCATAATGAAGCGAACTCCATGGTTGTAACCATCATACGCCTGCTCCATTTCTTCCATCATTTTTTGGCGAGTCGTAAGCTGCCCCATTGAAATTCTTAAATCTGCAAGCTTTTGACCTAGTGTTTTTTCTCTTTGTAAATCTTCTTCATACTGGATTTTTGTCACTTGTAAGTTTTCTTTTATTTGTTTCAAATGATCCAAAGCTGCACGATTTTCAGATTGCACCTTTTCAAAAGTCTGTCTCATACCCTTATTCGAAAGAAAAGTCGTTTCCTTCTCTGTATTTAATTGTTCTTGCCTGCTTTTCAGTGTATTCAGCAGACTCAATAAGCTGTTAGACTCTGCTTTTTTACTGCTCATGATTGAATGGAGCTCGTAAATGCGATTTTTTTGCTCTTCCGCCACTGCTTCTTGTGTAGTTACCTCTGAAGAAAGCATTTCATAAGATTGTGTTTTATTATGTAATTCATCCTTATATTTCTGCCATTCTTCTTTGAGCTTATCATATTTCTGCTCGAGCTCTTTGCGGTTGACCATTTCTTTATCGGTTTTTTTATCCAAATTAAGGATTTCCTCTTTTAAACGTTCAGCGTCCTTTTCCATCGTCGATAATTTCTCATCACTTAATTGACTTTGATTTACCAGCGAATTGATTTCTTCTACCTTCTTTAAAAGCAAATCCCTTGTTTCCAACCCCTGTATTTCCAATTGTTCATTGTTCATACGGCTTTCACTCAGTTCTGCATCAACTGTCTTTTTTTTCTCTTTATCGTTCTCTATTTGAATATTTAATTCCGTCAAATCGTCTTTTAAAGATTCATTCTTCAACTCAATTGATTCAATGTTTTTTAATGTAATATTAATCTCTATTTCTTTGTATTTATCACGAAGCACCATATACTCGGATGCTTTCTCACTTTCCTCTTTTAAGGAATCAATACGGCTTTCAATTTCACCAACAATATCGTTGACACGGTCTAAATTATTTTGCGAAGATTCTAACTTACGTTCGGCTTCCGCTTTTTTACTTCTATATTTTACAATCCCAGCGGCTTCTTCAAAAATTTCTCTGCGGCTTTCGGGCTTATTGCTCACTATTTCAGAAATCTTTCCTTGTCCAATCAATGAATAGCCGTCTACTCCGATTCCGGTATCCATGATCAGCTCCCGAATATCTCGCAAACGGCAAGGATTATTATTAATCGAATATGCACTTTCTCCGGACCGATACATCCTTCTCGTTATAGCAACTTCTGCGTAATCAATGGGTAAAACGCCTGTACTATTATCAATGACAAGCGTTACTTCCGCCATCCCTCTCGACTTACGGCTTGCAGTCCCTGCAAAAATCACTTCTTCCATTTTTCCGCCTCGAAGCATTTTGGGACTTTGTTCACCCAGTACCCATCGTATGGCGTCAGAAATATTACTCTTTCCGCTTCCATTCGGGCCTACTATACATGTGATCCCCTCGTGAAATTCGATGCTTACTGGGTCAGCAAAGGATTTAAATCCATGCAGTTCAATTCGCTTAAAGTACAAAAATTAACACCCCATTTTTTTTATTGCAGCTCTCGCAGCATGCTGTTCCGCCTCTTTCTTGCTTCTCCCCTGACCATGCCCGATTATCTTTTTATTTGCAGTCAAGCAAACATAAAAGGTCTTATCATGATCTGGACCTTCCTCTTTCTCTACCTCATAAAGAATGGAAACCTCACCATTGATCTGTAATCTTTCCTGAAGCTCTGTTTTATAATCTGAATATAGTCTCCCAGCCAGTGCATCCTCTATCGTATCCCTAAAAATGTGCAAGATAAAATCTACAGCTGCCTTCCAACCTCCGTCAAGATAGACTGCACCAATCACCGCTTCCATCGCATCTGCTAAAATGGAAGTGCGTTGTCTTCCCCCACTGTTTTCTTCACCTTTACCTAAATATAAATGTTTCCCAACTCCCAATCGAGACGCACATTCCATTAAAGAACGTTCACAAACAACCAAAGAACGCAGCTTTGTCAGTTGACCTTCTTCTACCTCACTCAGACGCTGGTATAAGTAATCACTGATAACTGCATCTAAAATCGCATCTCCTAAAAACTCAAGCCGTTCATTATTATCGCTATATGCCTGCTTGCTTTCATTAATATAAGAGCTATGTGTCAATGCATTTTTTAAAAGGTGAGAATCCTTAAAGGTATGCCCAATTGTTTTCGAAAAATCAAATTCACTCACTTTGTGTTATTTCCTCCAACTCAAGTACTGAATCCTGAATCACTTCTACTACTTTATTCTCTACATATGGTATCCCTTTAATGATAGCATTTTTTACCGCATTTGCATTTGATGAACCATGAATTTTTAATAATACGCCTTTTACACCTAAAATCGGGGCTCCACCATATTCGGAATAATCAAATTCCTGTTTCATCTCATTTAAACGATTGGATAAAAGCAATGCTCCCATTTTGGAGCGCAGCCCTTGTGTAAATTTTTTCTTCATCAGCTGCAGAATGCTCCATGCCAAACCTTCCGTCAATTTTAAAATAATATTTCCCACAAAGCCGTCACAAACAATGACATCACAAACTCCATCCGGAACCTGTCTCGCTTCTACATTTCCAATAAAGTTCAAATGACTTTTGGTTAAAAGCTCATGTGCTCCTTTTAATAAGGTGGTTCCTTTTGATTCTTCTGTTCCGATATTAACTAATCCAACCTTTGGTTTTGTAATGCCAAAGACACGTTCCATATAAATGCTGCCCATTGTGGCAAATTCCAGCAAATTGGTTGGTTTGCATTCCGCATTTGCACCTGAATCCACCATCAGTGACATGCCTTTACCCAATATCGGATAAGTTGTTGCAATTGCCGGCCGGTCAATTCCAGGAATCCTGCCTAAAATAAAAAGGCCTCCTGCCATAATTGCACCCGAATTTCCTGCGGATATCAATAAATCTGCCTCTCCGTTTTTTACCATATTCAGCCCTTTTACAAGAGAAGAGTCCGTCTTTGTTCGGACCGCTTTTACAGGTGCATCTTTCATAGTAATAACATCTGATGCATGTACTATTTTGATTTGTTCTTCTTTATAAGTGTATTTTTTTAATTCATTCTGTATTTCATCTTCACGGCCAATGATATATATTTCATGCTCTATTTTTTTGCTGGCTTCCACACAACCTTTTACGATCTCAGCAGGCGCGTGGTCGCCTCCCATTCCGTCAATGGCAATTTTCATTCACTTCTACTCCTTTTCATCCAGGAAATTGTAATTCTCACAACTATAAAATATATCACAAAGCCATGTTAATTGCAATTTTCCAAAAAAAAAATGTCTAAATTCCATCATTGCCACAATGAAATAACAGCAGGCACTGATAGCATATTCTATTTAGTATACGCATTCTGTCTGCTGTTATTTTAGATTTCTATATTTATCTTATTTTACACCTTATTTTAAGAAACCTCCTCCGACATAATAAAAACAGCTCCTGTTTGCTGCAGAAGCTGTTAATTAAATTTAATAAAATAAGAATTTATGCTTCAATCTTAAGAATTGAAACCTCATAGGCTGTTTTTATGGTTACATTACCTTCTTCATCCTTTTTACGATACTCTCGACTCTGGATCCGTCCGGTAATGCAAAGCTTACTCCCGACCTCTAATTTACTTGTATATCCTGCATTTCTCCCCCATGCTATACAAGGTATGTAATCCGATTTGTTATACATTCGGTTAACGGCAAGCATGATGTCACAAATCTCTCTGCCTAAAGGAGAAACTCTGCCAATCGGCACCTTGCATACAAATCCCTCGAGAAAAACACGGTTTTCATCCTCTTTGCTTTCCTCATCAATACGAAATTCCCTTGTAAAAACAACCACATTCAGCCGATTCCTTCCCTCTGCCGCTTCATTATAGGTACGTATCTGTCCTACAATATGAGCCCTCTGTCCTACAGAAAAAGGAGTTTTCCAAATAAGGCGTTCGGATACGATTACTTGTATCTCATCCTGATAGCCACTTTTTCGTTCCACTCCCAACATAAAACAATAGAACATCTCCCCATAAGATTTATGGCTGAATACCGCATCGCTTAATATGGTCCCCAATAATTCCACACTGTTTGTCTCTAAGCCGTTTTCCACTTTTCTTCCCCCTTGTCATTTTTTATTCCGTAACGGACGATTTACTTTCCTCTGCATCACGCTTAACCTTTCCACTTTGCTCAAGAACTTGTTTTCCTGCGTGGTCAATGTGATATCCTTTTTGATAAATAATCTCTCCTACAGGAACAATTTTATATCCGTCTTCCTGTAATCTATCTAAAATAATCGGCAAATATTCCTCAACGTGTTCTGCATTGTTGTGAAACAACACAATCGATCCTGGTTTTACATTACGTGTCACTCTCTCTACGATCTGGTTTGTACTGATATTTTTCCAGTCTAAACTGTCAACATCCCACTGAATGACATGGTAACCTTCTTTTTCACAGGTTTCGATTACATTGTTGTTATAAGAACCAAAAGGAGGGCGGAAAAGCACAGGTCTGCTTCCTGTTATTTTCTCTACTTTACCCGCTAAATCGGAAAGCTCCTCTTTCATCTGTTCCTCAGAAAGCTTTGCCATATCCGGATGTGTAGATGAATGATTTCCAATCTCATGTCCATTTTTCGCGATCTCTGCGACATCGTCCGGATATTTATCAACCCAAAGACTGACTAGAAAAAAGGTTGTCTTGACTTGATGCTCTTTTAATATCTCTAAGATCGGCTTTGTATGCTCGTTCCCCCAAGAAGCGTCAAAACTGATCGCCACCTTTTTTTCGGAGGTATCCACTGAATAAATCGGCAATTGACGATCTACCCCGATTGCAACCGGAAAATGAAAAACGGATACGGAAACTGCTGCCATGACTATAATTAGCCCGCATAATAAGAAAGCCAGCTTAGGGAATTTTGATAATACCCTCATAATATTACATTCCTTTCTAAAAGCTTCTATTGCATTCTATTCTGTTTTTACTCAGCTTATGCAAAGAAAACTGCAAAGCACTTTTTCCTATTAATTTTTTGTGGTACACTGTGTGTATAAAATATCTTCCAATTATCAAGGAGATGAAATATGAAGCTATTTACCATAAGAAATGAAAAAGAAGAATTTGTTGCAGTTCTAAAAAAAGACCAGAAAACATTGATCCCAATTTCTGCATTGGGACTTTCTCATAAAGATATGAATCAATTTATTACAGATGCTACCGAAGATGAATTTTCTATGCTGAAAGAATCCATTTCTTTGGATTTTCTGCCAGAAAACGTATCCGAAAACTGTATTGCACTTTCCGATGCAGCCATTTGCGCACCCATACCAAAGCCGAATCAAGACGTGATCTGCCTTGGTATCAACTATATGGCTCATGCAGAAGAATCCGCACGTTACAAGGCGGAAGCCTTCGGAGGCGAACGCTCGTATCCTATTTACTTCTCAAAACGGGTAAATCAAGCCATCGGAACCGAATGTGCAATCTCATCTCACAGCAGCATCGTTGATAGTTTGGATTATGAAGCAGAGCTGTCTGTCATTATCGGAAAAAATGCTTTTCAGATCAAAAAAGAAGACGCCTATGATTACGTCTTTGGTTATACGATTATTAACGATGTCAGCGCAAGAAATCTGCAAACACGGCACAAGCAATGGTACTTTGGAAAAAGTTTGGATGGTTTTCTGCCTATGGGTCCATGCATTACCACTTCGGATGAAATCATTTCGCCGCCCAATTTAAAAATCTGTTCCCGTGTAAACGGAGAACTGCGTCAAAACAGCTCAACCGCCGCCTTAATCTTTGATATCGCCTATGTCATTCACGAACTGTCCCAAGGAATGACCTTAAAGGCTGGCACAGTGATTGCTATGGGAACACCAGCAGGTGTCGGAATGGGCTTTCAGCCTCCAAAATGGCTGCACCCCGGTGATGTCGTTGAATGCGAAATTGAAAAAATAGGAATTTTAAAAAATACAATAAAATAATATAAGAAACAGGAGTTAATAAAAATGGAACAGAACAAACAATCTAATACTACACTTATGACAAAAGGAGTGATCTGGAAACAGCTCCTTCTTTTTTCTTTTCCGCTGATTCTAGGAAATCTATTTCAACAATTATATAATACAGTCGACTCCATCGTCGTGGGGAATTTCATCGGAAGCTATGCGCTTGCTGCCGTTGGATCAAGCACTTCCATCATCAATGTTTTAATTGCGCTTTTTATGGGACTGACGATAGGTGCCGGAGTCGTCATCTCCCAATATTTTGGTGCAGAAAAAGAAGTATATGTACAAGAAACGCTTCAAACAGCCGCTGTATTCACCATACTGTTCGGATTTTTTTTGTCCGTTTTAGGCGTTTTTATGGCTGATCCGATTTTAACCTGGATTCACACCCCAAGCTCTGTGTTTTCACAGGCTTCTATCTATCTTAAAATCTTTTTCTCCGGAATCTTTTTTCTATTAATTTATAACATGGGAGCAGCACTCCTCCGAGCGGTTGGTGATTCAAAAACACCACTCTATTATTTGGGTGCAGCAAGCATCATTAACATCATTTTAGACCTCCTGTTTGTAGTGGTATTTCACCTCAATGTCATGGGTGTTGCACTTGCAACACTTATTTCTCAATCAATTGCTGCATTTCTCGTAGTAAGAAAGCTGGTTTTATCGAAAGAAAACTTCCGACTGGATCTTAAAGCTTTAAAAATATATCCAATTAGGCTAAAACGTATTTTATTATTGGGAATTCCTACCGGAATCCAGCAGATGGTGATTAGTCTTTCTAACGTCATTATCCAGGCTTATATTAATAAATTCGGTGCCACTGCTATGGCAGGCTGGGGTATTTTCAGCAAATTAGATGGCTTTTTAATTCTTCCTATTTTAAGTTTTGGTCTGGCAATGACTACTTACACGGGACAAAATGTCGGTGCAAAAAAAACAGACCGCGTCTATCAGGGCGTGCGAGTCTGCATGCTGATGAACTGCGGTCTATGTATCTTTATGTCTTCTCTTTTTTACATAACAGGTAATTTTGTCTTTCAAATTTTTACGAGAGAGCCGGAGGTTCTAAAGTTCTGTGCTCTCATTATACAGAACATGGTTCCTTTTTACTTTCTTTTAGCTATGATTCATGTTTTCAGCGGCACGATCAGCGGTGCCGGCTACTCTTTGCCTTCTATGCTGATCATTACCGGTAATATGTGTATTCTTAGAATTTTTCTCATTTGGTTGCTCTCTTCAAAATACACTGATGTGTCCGTTATTTTTTATGCCTATGTTCTTTCCTGGTTAGGCTGTATGCTCTGCTTTGCCGTATATTATTTCAAAGGAAGATGGAGGCGAGTTTTGGAAGTTTAAAGAACAAGCTTCATCACTTCCGGAAAACATTTTTGTCCACGCTGAGGACAGGTATAGCAATCGAAAAACGCAGGTGGCTCATCCCATCCAACATTTTGAAACCCTTGTTTTCGGAAAAATTCCGGAGCACGTGCCACTAAAAAAATCTGCTTTGCTCCGAGCTGCCTTGCTTTTTCCACCGCTTGATTCAATAAGGCTTTTGCCGTACCACTTTTGCGGTACGGTTCTTCTACGGCAATTCCGTCTATGATATATTCTCCTTCAAAATAAGCCAAAACACAACCACCGATTAACAGATTTTCTTCTGTCTCCGCTTTCCAGCAATGAAGAATATTCGGAGAAATCAATTCTTCCTCGTCCATCTCCAAATCATTTTTCAAAAATAATTCCATAACGGGAAGATAGTCTTTTGTCTCATTAATCTTTACCATTTTGCGCCCTCCATATTATCATGAATCGTATTGATTCGCAGGCATTGCGGAATCACTTCAATATCCAAAGGAAATTCCACGCCCTTTTCTCCATCAACGTCCGTTCCTACCTGCTGATCCGATTCTATAAACAACTTCTTCGTTTTAAACGCAACCACATTTTTATTTTCTATATGCTGGCCAGTTAAAACATTAATTAACAGAGGCGGCAGATCAATAATCGGCATCTCTCGAAATAGCATAACATCTAATAGTCCATCGTTAATCTCAGCAGTTGGTGCAATTCTCTTAAAGCCTCCGGCTGAGCGCCCATTCATAACCAGCATAAAGTATATCTTTTCCTGCGCTGTATATTCTTCACTGGTGATTTTTATCTGAATCGGACGAAGGTTCGGAATTTCCGAAACTCCTTTTAAATAGTAGGAAATCACTCCCAATGTATTTTTTATATTCGGGTCAGTTTTTTGACTTACATCCACTAAAAATCCCATTGCTGCAACATTTATAAAATATTTCTCATTAACGCGTCCCACATCAGCAAAGGTATATTTTTCATCCAAGGCTACTTCGATCATCTGTTCAATTTCGTGGGGGATATCAAAATAATACGCAAAATCATTTGCTGTACCCGCAGGAAAAATAGCTAAAGGTAAATCAATTTTATTGTTCAACATCGCATTCACCACCACATTAATGGTTCCGTCTCCGCCTGCTGCAATCACTTTCCTATATTTCTTCTTCTCAAGATCACGAAATACCTCCGATAAAAAGTCCGGTTTATCCGCACGAATCGGAATAATCTGCATATCCTTTTTTTGAAATTGCTCAATAATCAAATCCAAACTATTTTTAAACATCCCGTTTCCGGCCTTTGGATTGTATATTAACAATACTTTATGCGCGTTCGTATTCTTCATGATTCCACATCTCCCTAATATTACCAATTAAATATAATGAGCCGGCAAATACAATCGCATCAAAATTGTCTTGCTTCTTTTTTGCATACCGCACGGCCTCTTCCGGTAACCCGGCAAATACACAATGAAAACCCGCTCTTTTTATTTTAAGGCATAAATCTTCTGCATTCAATTTTCTTGGATTATCCGGCTGTGTTGCAACCAAAACAGCTCCGGTATCCGCAAAATCAGAAATCATTTTATCGATTTCTTTATCGGCCAGCATCCCGATAATAAGCAAAATCCTTCTTCCCGAAAAGTGCTTTCGCAAAGCATTGGAAAGCGCTTTTGCTCCATCATCATTATGTGCGCCGTCGATAATCACATAAGGTTTCTTCTGCAATACCTCAAATCTGCCTATCTGCTTCGCCTTTTTCATACCCTGTAAAATCATTTGTTTTGATAGATCTATTATATGCTCCTTTTTCAGGATTTCAAGGGCTGTCAAAGCACACAGAGCGTTTTCCACTTGGTGTTCACCAATCATTGTCAATGCTATATCATCATAAACAGTATCCATTATCTTTGCAGAAAAATGGTAACTATCCATTGTTGTGCGATTCAAGCTCACATTTTGAATCGTACAGTCTTTTGAAACGGAATTGCGATCTGCAAGATCATAAAAAGGTGCATGCTTGTTTTTTGCAATAGAAGCAATTGCTTTCGAAGCATTACGATCCTTCACATTACTTATAACGGGGACCTTCTCTTTTATAATCCCGGCTTTCTCATAAGCAATTTTCTCCAAAGTATCACCTAAATATTCCATATGATCAAAAGAAATCGAAGTAATCACCGC
Organism: Sinanaerobacter sp. ZZT-01; assembly: GCF_035621135.1. Classification (NCBI taxonomy): domain Bacteria; kingdom Bacillati; phylum Bacillota; class Clostridia; order Peptostreptococcales; family Anaerovoracaceae; genus Sinanaerobacter; species Sinanaerobacter sp. ZZT-01. The sequence goes on along the minus strand of NZ_CP141728.1, from coordinate 2,251,510 downwards.
GGCAAGAGGCTTTTTCACAATATTTGTCGAATCGCCTTTTCCTCCCAATCCAACTTCCAGTACAACATAGTCTACTTTTTTCTTCCAAAAGTAAAGAAAAGCAATTGCTGTAATTATTTCAAACTCCGTCGGTGATTCAAATCCATCCTGAATTAATTTTTCTGTCTGCGTCAATACTTCCGCCGTACAAATGCTTAAATCTTTTTCAGAAATAGGCTCGCCATTTCTTTCAATACGCTCTGTAAATTTCTCAATATAGGGAGAGGTATATAACCCCGCCCTATATCCATGCTCCAACAATACGGAATAAAGGTAACGGCAAACCGACCCTTTCCCGTTCGTTCCGGCTACGTGAATCACTTTGAGATAATCCTGTGGATTTCCCAAATAAGCCATAAGTGTACGCATCCGTTCTAATCCTAATTTACTTCCAAATCTTCCAAATTCGTGTATCTTTTCTAATGTTTGTTCATATGTCATCATGATAATTTCTTTTCCACCAATGTGAGACGTGCGATCACTTTTTCCAGCATATCCTCATATTTTTGCATCTTCTCTCTCTCTGCGGAAATGACTGCTTCCGGTGCTTTACTTACAAAGCCTTCATTAGAAAGTTTACCTTTCACACGTGCTACTTCGCCGGTCAGCCGTTTCTTTTCTTTTTGTAAACGCTCTAATTCTGCTTTATAATCCAAAAGATCATCCAGCGGAATAAAAATTTCCACACGATTTATAACCGCAGACATCACTTCTTCCGGAATCTCCGCACGATCATGGATATAATGTATTTCTACAATATTGGCAATGCTTTTTATGTGACGTTCCGTACTCTTTAAATAGTCCTTCTCTTTGCCAGAAGCGAAGATAACCGCATGCAGCTTCTTTGAAGGTGCCGCTTCTGCTTCCGCACGAATGTTACGGATGCTGCGAATCACATCCATTGTAAGCTCTAAATTCTCCACTTCTTCTTCAAATGCCAGTTCCTCACTGTAAACCGGCCAGTTCTCGCCCATAAGGAATTTCTCTGCATCGTCTTCTCGTGGAAGGAAGCTCCAAATTTCCTCGGTAATAAACGGCATAAACGGATGTAGAAGCTTTAACATATCTTTCAGTGCTCTCACGAGAACAAAGCGGGCAACCTTCTTGTCCTCTTCATCATCACCATAGAGTCTTGCTTTCACAAGCTCAATATACCAGTCGCAATATTCATTCCAAATCAATTCGTAAATCTTCTGTGCGCCTAAGGACAGCTCAAACCGTTCCATGTTCGCAGTAATCTCTTTTGCCGCGGCATTTATTTTAGAGAGAATCCACTTGTCTTCTTCTCTTAATGCAATCTTCGGTAAGCCTTTTTTCTCTGCTTCCATTGCTCTCAAGTTTCCGTCTTCATCCTGCAGGTTCATGATTACAAAACGTGAGGCATTCCAAAGCTTATTTGCAAAGTTCCGGCTCGATTCCAGTTTATCTGTCTGAAAGCGCATATCATTGCCCGGTGTAATGCCTGTCATCAGCATGAAACGCAGTGCATCTGCACCAAACTGGTCGATGATTTCCAGCGGGTCAATGCCATTTCCAAGTGATTTGCTCATCTTTCTGCCTTCGGCATCCCGAACCAGTCCATGTACATATACATATTTAAACGGCACTTCACCCATCACATCAAGACCGGAAAATACCATACGGACAACCCAGAAGAAAATGATATCATATCCGGTAACAAGAACATCAGTCGGGTAGAAGTATTTTAAATCTTCGGTTTCATTCGGCCAGCCTAGGGTTGAAAATGGCCACAGCGCGGAACTAAACCAAGTATCCAGCACATCTTCGTCCTGATGGAGGTGTGTACTGTTGCACTTGCTGCAGCTTTCAGGCGCTTCTTTTGAAACCATGAGCGCTCCGCAATCGTCGCAGTAATATGCAGGGATACGGTGGCCCCACCAAAGCTGTCTGGAAATACACCAGTCTCGAATTTCTTCCAACCAGTGCAAGTAAATTTTTTCAAAACGGTCCGGAACGTGTGTAAGTGCCTTTGTTTTCGCGGCTTCAATCGCAGGCTTTGCAAGCTCTTCCATCGCGACAAACCACTGATCACTCACCATCGGCTCTACCACGGTATGACAGCGGTAGCATTCACCGGACGGAATGACCTTCTCTTCTGTTTTTACAAGGAAACCCGCACTTTCCAAATCGGAAACCCAAGCCTTCCTGCATTCGTAACGACTCATGCCTTCATATTTTCCGGCTTCATGGTTCATCGTTGCATCTTCGTTGATGCAAGTCAAATTCTCCAGATTATGACGTTCGCCCACTTCAAAGTCATTCGGGTCGTGCGCCGGTGTAATTTTAACCGCGCCGGTTCCTTTCTCGGGATCCGGATATGGGTCAGCAATCACCGGAATCGCGCGTCCTACGAGTGGAAGAATCACTTTTTTCCCCACGATATCCTGGTATCGTTCATCGCTTGGATTTACAGCGATCGCTACATCACCGAACATAGTCTCCGGCCGTGAAGTTGCCACAACGACACCTTCCCCTCCGTCTTCACCCGGATAACGAAAATACCAATATTTTCCATTTTTATCTTCATGCTCTACTTCTGCATCGGACAAAGAGGTTTTACATTCCGGACACCAATTAATAATACGGCTCCCTTTGTAAATCAAGCCCTTCTCATATAAGCGCACAAACTGCTCTAAGACAGCCTGACTACAGCCTTCATCCATCGTAAAGCGTTCTCTTTCCCAATCGCACGAACTTCCGAGCTTTCGAATCTGATTCTCAATTCGTTCGCCATACTCCTTCTTCCATGCCCAGGCTCTCTTTAAAAACTCTTCTCGCCCGATTTCTTCTTTTGTCTTTCCTTCTTCTGCACGCAGCTTTTCGACAACCTTAACTTCTGTTGCAATGCTGGCATGGTCCGTTCCCGGAAGCCAAAGTGCACAATAGCCTTGCATTCTCTTAAAGCGCGTCAAAACGTCCTGCAAGGTCTGATCTAGCGCATGTCCCATGTGCAGCTGGCCCGTGATGTTTGGCGGCGGCATAACAATGGTAAACGGCTTTTTATTTTCATCTCTTTCAGCGTGAAATGCACCGCTGTTTTCCCAATCCTGATAGATTCGATCCTCAAATTCTTTTGGACTGTAAGTCTTGGCTAAGTTTTTTTCCATCTGGCAATCCTCTCTTTTCTTCCTATTTATGATTCCTTTTCTTTGAAATTATTCTTCTAACTAAAAACGCCCTTTAAGGAATATTCCTTAAAGGACGGATTCTTTCCGCGGTACCACCTTTATTTCAAAGCAATGCTGCATCGGACGCGCAAAGACTGCGCAGGCTTTCGCCTTGCTTTGACTCTCTTTTTTGTTACGCTCCAAAGCAACCTTCCCAAGGCAGAGGCTTTCGAAATCTTTCAGCCACGGATTTCGTTCTCTCATAAAGCATTTTCCCGGTACTCCTCTTTTTCACAGCGTCCTATTCAATTTTACTGTTCATATGGTAAAACAGCTTATCTTTTATTTTATCGCATCTAAGACCTTTGTCAAGTGATTTGTTATTTATAGAAAAAGGAAGGTCACAACAGCAGAAACTACATGAAATGGTCAAGCATTTTTGTAACACCACCATCTAATTAACCCTAATCAAATCTAGCTTCAAACGGTGTCTGATATGCGTTGTACGAATGTGGACGAACCTGCTTGTACCAGCCATATGCATATTCTGACACAGCATGATTATATTCTCATTTCTGGATATGAATTCAATATCTTAATAAGGCATAATGATACTCTTTTCTTCTATCTATTTTATGTACCTTGGATTATTTAAGCCCTGTTCAAAATAAAATTAAACAAGGCTTTTGGATCACTTTCACCTCTAATAAGTGAACAAGCTTAGGCTATATTTCTGTCATGAACATGCGTGCCACACTTAATTTCCAAGGTGTTTCTGCTGTATATTCCACCGTATTGCTGTCCGTTTGTTTTGCTCCTGGATACCAAGATGCTCTTCTGGCATTTTGATGCTCTTTGAAATTAATAATCATATTATATTCCTTTTCAATGGGCATTAATCCGATTCCGGCTTCCAATGCTTTTTCCACACCTTTTTCGATTTTTTCTATAGACTCTTCCGGATGAATATTCCATACAGCATTACCAATTCCCTTCTTTGTGGCTACGGTAAAGATTTCTGGATGGCTCTTTTGAGCCAAACGGCACATGCCGTCATCTCCCGAAAGAAACACAGAGGCAACCCCATGAGCTGTTGCCCAAAGTGCATTCAATAAAAACTCCGAAGCTAACTCTCCATTAATTTTTATCCAGTTGAATAAATCATGTTCCATGGTATGCGCTAATGGACTTGCATCGCTTCCTTCAGGAGAATGGTATCCAATGTAAACAGCTGCGGCAAAACTCTCATCCAGTCCACCCATCATAGATGCCGGAGTGGTCATCCATCCCCGAATTAACTGTACACCTTTTGGCAATTGTGTCAAATCGATATTTAAAGCATCTTCATGTCCATCCTTAACCACCACTTCGTATCCCAGTTTCATGGCTGCTCTACATGCCGCTGCCACCTCCAAAGTCATTTGCCTGCAGGCTGCTTCATACCCCTGTCCGCCATATCTCGTTTCACACCAACTGGTAACACCAGTTACGCCTTCTATATCAGCGCTGATAAATACTTTCATCTTTATCCTCTCATCCATCCTATAAAAATTCTTTTAAAGCAAATACTTCTTTATCTCTGATGCCCTTTACCGTCTCTGCATGATAAATCGAACTGATTACCGCTTCTTCCACCGCTTCTGCCGTTGCTTCAAATACTTTGTCTATCGCATCATCATGGAACATTTTAGTGTCAATAATATTTTTTTCACTGTAATGGGGCATTATATTAGTGTTGGAAAACGCAATTGCAATGTCTCCGCTGCCGTTTCCTAGGAAGGAACCGGTCCGGCTCAAAGATACAGTGGCTCGTTTTGCCACACGCTTCAACTGTCTCTCATTAAGGGGTATATCTGTTGCAATGATGATAATAACCGATCCCTGTTCAGCCTTGCATCTCGGCACCGTATGCTCTGTATCAATTCTTCGGCCATCTATCATCAGGTTTCCAGACATTCCAAAATTGGACATCAGAATAGTTCCGATAGTATACTCTTTATTGTCACAAGATACAAGTCTTGAAGCAGATCCTATTCCGCCTTTGATGCCCATGCAAATCATGCCGGTACCGGATCCCACTGCACCTTCTTCAAATACATCCCCACAATTGTCTAATGCCTGTAACACATTTTCCTCTGTGACATGCATTCCTCTGATGTCATTCAGTTCTCCGTCATTGCATTCTGTAACCACACAGTTTACTGTGCCTGTGGTCGTTCCTATATCCTCATTATCCTTTAACATATATTTTGTCAATGCATTCATGGCCGTTCCCACGCCAAAAGTATTTGTCATGATAATCGGTGTCTCAATATTTCCTAATTCTTCAATCTGAACCAACCCGACACTTTTACCAAAACCATTTATCACAGAACTTCCTGCTAACACTTTATCTTTAAAAAGATTTCCCGTATGGGGTAAAATAGCTGTAACCCCCGTATGTATATCTTTTTCATTATTTTTTAAAGTCACATGTCCTACTTTTACACCGGGAACATCTGTAATCAGATTTCGCTCTCCTTTTTTAAATCTGCTTCGAATGCTCACTTCACAATCTTTAGGTAAACCCATCTCTTATGTCTCCTCCTCTATACTCTGTTTTTTTCTGCTTTTAGCTTCCTGTCAAATATAAAATAAACCACTGCACCCATAGCCGGTACGATTAAACCAATTAAAGCGGTAAACGGGTCTTCCATCAGGGTATTGATCATCAACCCCGCAAACAGGGCAATGGAAATAATGACCGTGACCGGATATCCCCAGGCCTTGTACGGACGTTCAAGTGTTGGGAATTTCTTCCTGTACACAATAACAGCCACTACACATAATACATTGAACAGCATCCCCGCAAATACTACCAGAGAGGTCAGCTGATCCAAATTTCTTAAAAGAACTAATACCGTTGCGATAACTGCCTGCCAAATTAATGATGTGGTAGGAACATTATATTTAGGGTGCAATTTTGCATAACTCTTAAAGAAGTGTCCCTCTTTTGCCATAGCATAATAATTACGAGGAAAGGCAATAATCATCCCATTCAGAGCACTGAACATGGCAATGATCATGGTCACAAGCACCAGTCCTCCGCCGATGCCACCGAAAACACGCTTTGCTACTTCTGTTCCCAGATATAAATTTCCACTTTCAATCATACTCACAATCTCTCCATGGGGAAGAACTTTGTATAAAGCAAAGTTGAATAAAGTATAAATCACGGTGATAGCACCGATACCAATCAGTAATGCTCTTGGTAAGTTCTTAGCCGGATTTTTCATCTCTTCAGCAAGAGAATTCAGATTCGTCCAACCTTCATAGGCCCACAAAGTAGCTACTGTAGCAAAAGCAATCATACCGATTATGGCACTGAAGCTGACATCTCCGCTGCCGGTAGGGACTAGGCTTAAATCGGGATTTTGCTTACCTAGCACAATTGCTCCCAAGATAATGATAATAATAGGAATTAATTTTGCAACCATTGAGACATTCTGTAATATGGTTCCCTGCTTGATTCCCATTGAATTATATGCCGTCAATAGAATAATCAACGCGATAGCGATTCCTTTTATTGTAAAATCGGATAATGAGATGTAACCTCTCAATGCGGTAGGCAATGCAATGGCTAATGCCGCAATGGATCCTGCACCACTAAGAAGCCAGCTTGTAAAACCAAACATATAACCCACAACTGGGTGATAGGCTTCATCTAAATAAATAACCATTCCACCGGATTTCGGGCAAGATGCTCCCAATTCGGCAAAGCACAAACCTCCAAGCAGGGACACGATTCCTCCCACTATCCAACATAGCAAGGCCAATCCCATACTCATTTGAGTTCGTTCCAATACATATGAACCTAAATAAAAAATTCCCGAACCAATCATGATTCCGCCAATGATGCTTACACCGCCAAAGAGACCGATTTCCTTTTTAAATCCAACTTCATTGACTGTTGCATCAAAATTACTTTTTGAATTCATAATTTTTCCTCCTTAATATTTTGTAGTCTGCGACTATATATTAAGATATTGCAAAAACAGTGCCAATTAATAATTGTTGAAAAAAAGCAGAATCTGCAAGCATTTCAGGCTAAAATAACTTTTTTATCCTATTAAATCCAATTTAACACTATTTATATTATCATATGTGGTGTTACACTAATGTTTTAATTTCTCATTGGAGGATGAGTTTCCTATCTTATCCTTTCATTCAATAACAGAGTATGGCTGATGTATACCTTCTCTTTTGCCGTCCCATTTTATTGGTATAATAATTGCATTACTTTATCTTAATTATTATCAATTAGGAGGTACTAATCAATATGAAAAACAGGACTACTGTCAACGAACTACTTATTCAACGGGAAATGGATTTCTGGAATGTTCCAGGATTATCTTTGAGTATTGTAAAAAAAGGCCATGAACCTTATACGAAATCCTTTGGCTGGAGAGACAAGGAAAACAAACTGGAGGTAATGGACACTACACTTTTTGGTGTAGCCTCCTGCTCAAAATCCATGACCTCTGCAATAATTGCCATGTTGGTGGCTTCTGGGAAACTGGACTATGATATTCCCGTCATAAACTACATTCCTGGATTTGCAATGATGGATGAAGAAGCGACTGGCAGCATGACCCTTCGGGACATGCTGTGCCACAGAACAGGACTTGGCGGCCATGATGCCATTTGGCCCGTCCCAAAAACATTAAAAGAATTCTCCCAAGTTTTTCCATATCTTCTGCCCAGCGCCCCCTTCAGAAGCAGGCCGCAATACAGCAACATCATCTATGCTGTAATCGGTTATATTGCAGAAACCGTAACTGGACAATCATGGACCAATTTGATGCAAAATTATTTGTTTGATCCATTAGGTATGACCTCGGCCAATTGTCAGGCAAAGGCCATGATCGATTCTGACAATTTTGCTCATCCATACCAGGTATTAGACGGCAAACTTACCAAACTTCCCGTCTGGAATGTAGATGTAGTCGCCCCGGCAGCTTCCGTTAACTGTACCGCAATAGATATGTGCAAATGGCTGTCTTTCCTGATTAATAAAGGCCGCACAGCGGACGGCACTCAATTGATTCCAGAAAATATCTTCCAAGCCATGATTACCCCACAGGTAGATTTTTCAGATGATATAGGACCCGATGCGAAACTATATCCCTCAGACGGATATGCTATGGGGTGGAAAACCGGTAAATACAGAGAAAAATTAATTTGTAAGCATACGGGCAAAATCGAAGGATATACCTCTATCCAAGCCTTCATGCCAGATGATGATATTGGAATCTCCCTTATGATGAACCTTCATTCACCCACCGTTGCCATCATGCATACGATTCTTTATACTCTCATTGACTCATTGCTGAATCTTCCTTCGGTTGACTGGACCTGGAAATTCAGAGATGACAGGAAGCCTACGGCAGAAGATTATAAAGATTGCCACGTGGACATCTTTCATTCCATTTATCCAGATGCCATCCCTAATGAAATGCCGTCACAGCAACTTATGGCATCCTATAAGGCTCACTTATATGAAGGTACATACCATAATCCCGGATATGGTTTTTTAACAATAGTATCCAAGGGTGACAAGTTATATATGAAATATCGGGATATGTTTTTACCTGCAACACCTTATTGGACCGGTAATTTCCGAGTGGATAACGTAAAAGAAGATATATTCACGCTGTCCATCCCACTTACCTTTATCTGCGATGAGAAACATAAAAGCATTGGCTTAAGAGTCCGTTTTGAGCCCCTGATTGATGATATTGTATTTCTTAAGAAAGATTAACTTACACCTGTTTGATAAATTGGATACCCTTTTCCGTAATCTGTGCCCCACAGCGGCCGCGCTTTATAGATATAAAGCCCTGAGATTCCAGGTCAGACAATATTGTCCGCAGTTTGCCGTCACTGATTTTAATACCCTGCATATTCAGTTTTCCAATCATTGCACTGCGTCCAATCCCATGATAAGCCTGGGTAGCTTTGTAGATTTCTGTTAAAACCTTTTGGGAAACAGCATTTACGTCAACGGGTATTCTTTCATCAACAGAATTCTTTTCCTTAGCAGAACCTGCCGGTTCGAAAGAATCTGCGGTCGTTCTGCTTTTTATTTCATACAAATACTCAGGGAATTTTCCAAGTGTTTTATAGTACAGGCTGGCACTTTGAAGCTGTCTGATGTTCCCAGGCCATTGGTACTCTACCAGCAATGTTTTCTCGCTCTCAGTAACATTACTGTATGCTTTCCCGAGAAAAAACTTCAACAGGGGTAAAATATCATCTTTTCTCTGACTTATGGATTTTAAAAATACTGGAATCACGTTTAATCGATAAAATAAATCTGCACGGAATTTTCCCTTTTGCACCGCTTCTTCTAATTTTGAATTGGTTGCTGCTATAATTCTAATATCCACGTCGATTACCTTTTCACTGCCTATCCGCATAATCTGCTTTTCCTGAATCGCCCGCAGCAGTCTCGTTTGAAGATTGGCTGAAATATCTCCTATCTCATCTAAAAACAAAGTTCCCGTATGCGCTTTTTCAAAAAAACCAAGCTTTCCATTTTTTTGTGCTCCCGTAAAAGAACCTCCTTCATAGCCAAACAGTTCACTTTCAAGAAGAGTCTCTGGTATTGCTGCACAATTTACGGCAACAAAAGGCGCATTACTCCTATTAGAATAATTGTGTATGGACTGGGCCATTAATTCCTTTCCAGTCCCAGATTCTCCTCTTATCAATATTGTATAATCTGTTCTTGCTACCTGCTTTGCCACATCAATACATTCTGCCATGGAATCAGACTTAAAAATTATATCCTGAAAAGTATGTTTAGCAATCAGTCCCTTCTTCGCGTTATAATTTTTTAAATTGATCTCTATATCATGTAATATCTTTTCACTTTGCAAATTTAATAAATAGCCTATGGTCTCATCCATGAGCTTTATGGTAGTTTTTTCAAATATATAGTTTTCATCTGCGAGGACTAACGGATAATTTTTTAAATCTTCCCCTCGTATAAGTTCCGCATCAATATATTTAAAGGGAGCATTCACATTTGTCTCAAATAGTACATTCGCTTTCTCATTAAAATATACCACTTCCAGCTTTTCATTCAGCATAATGATAACTGCTAAAGAATTATCCACTACACGGTTTAACAATTTCCCTTTCAAATAACTGTTATAATAATTATCATGATAATCAGTATTCGGTTCGATGATTGTGTGTAAATGCCTGATCAGATTTCGATTTACCACATCATTTTCAAGATCAAGCTTTCTCATTAATTTCAGCAATGTATCAAAGCTTATTTCTCGATACCCTATATTTACTATTTTCTTAACTGTCTTGGGTACTAGACTCTCTTCATTAGGTGTAATAGCGTACTCTATCCCATTGTAATTTCCGCTTGCCGTCGATTCCTTGTCGTATGGAATTAAATTCAAATGACTAATACCGAGTTCATAAAGAGTATAGGTGGTTTGTATGGTCGTTTCATAGGAATCATTTACAACGAGCACGTCCGTATCTTTAGGAATCTCCAGCATGGCGTGCAGAAATTCTTTTCTTATACTTCTTCCAAGTAAAATCAATTTATAAAAATTTGATATATGATTTTTAAGCTGATAAATCATATCCTCATAAACCATCAGATATGCATCTGCTTCAATTTGTTCATTAGGTAACAATTCGCTGATAAAATAGCTTTTTATTTCTATATACGCTTCAAATATGTGATACAGAGCATTTTCCAAATAAGTAATAACTTCTTGATTTTCTCTATTTTTATAGATAAGTGCAATCTTTTTCATTGACATGACCTCCTAAACCGTATTCTCCATTCAATTTAACTATACAAGGCAAGAAAGAATAATACAACTAAAAAAGTAGCTGAGTTTGTATTACTCAGCCACCTCCATTAATTTTAAAGATATTTTGATATTAGTGATTTTCAGTCCATTCTTCTACATAACCTTCCATAACATCATGAAGAACTTTTCCTATTTTAGAATAGGATTCGTCACAGAGATTTGCCAGTGATATCCTTATAGACCATTCAGGACCATTGAAACCATTTCCGTCTAGGAGCACAATTGAGGACTGCTCTGCAAGCCTTATAAGTATATCTACAGTTTTATAGTTATCCTTTAGGTATTTTGTGAAATCCTCACTGTAGTTTTGGCTTGCCCACTCAATGAGATCGAATTGAGTATAATATGCTGCGCTATATTGATCTTTTTTCACATCAAGTCCCAACCCTTCAAACAATAGCTTCTGCCTACGGCGGCAGATATTCTTTGTAAGATTTTTGTACTTGTTCTCCCGATCCGTTATAGCGAACAAAGAAAAGAAAGCCATCTGCACCTGCTGAGGTGTTGAAAGTCCTGCAGTGTGGTTAAGAGCAACCTGTCTGCTATCCGCCACTATCCTGTCTACAAACTTTATGCTGTCTGGATTCGTTGAAAGCCCGGAGTATCTTCTTCTTGCCCTTTCCTTCTTGTCCTCATCCTGCTCCTTTAGAAGTTTATCAAATACATTGTCCTCATAGATAGCGATAGTTCCAAGCCTCCAGCCTGTGACTCCGAAGTATTTAGAGTAAGAGTAAACCCCTATAGTGTTATACGGCAGGTCAGCCATCAGAGATCTGAAGCCGTCCACAAAGGTACTGTATACATCATCTGATATGATCATAAGGTCTGGGTTATCCTTATGGACAATGTTTTTTAGGAGTTTAACTGATTCTGGCTTCATAGCAACCGAAGGAGGATTGCTTGGATTTACAATGCATAGGGCCTTTATTGATTTGTCACTAAGCTTATCTATTTCCGAATCAGGATACTGCCATGTCCTGTTACCTTGCTCATCCACTTCGTTTGCACAAATATTTACCACTTCAAAGTTATATCGCGGCAGATGCGGTATCTCTAGATATGGCGTAAACACTGGTGTCATGATAGCAATTTTATCCCCCTTTGAAAGCATGTTGTTTGCGATGAGGGAATCGAACACGTAGCACATCCCTGCTGTAGCTCCCTCTACTGCAAAGGTCCTGAAAATACCTTCAAGCGGTTCATTATAGCATAACTCCTGTATAAGATAGTCGTTCACTACCTTTTCTATATGCCAAAGCATCCTGTCAGGCATAGGATAGTTATCCCCGATTATACCGTCTGCCAGCTCGTATATCCATTCGTCCGGATTGAATCCTTTCATTGTTATTCCGTAGTTTATTATCCTCTTAAGTTGCTCTGCCCCTGGAGCGCTGCTGTTTTTGTTGATATATTGCTTGAAACGTTGTGCAATCCCTTCCTTTTTGGGCATTCCCCCTAAGTCCCCCTCGTTCCAGACCCTTCTGCTTTCCGCAACTGCGAACTGACCAAATGTGAAGAATGCTTCTCTAGGTGTTGCTGCTATCCAGTTAGGATTTCCCCTTCCCGCATCCAGCAGCGAGTGCGTTCCACTCTTGTTTGACTCTTCTGCAAGACTTATTAACTTGTCTTTGAGTTCGAATGGGCTGATTTTACCATATACTTTTTCTATTTCTTCTCTTTGAAGACTCATTTTATCCATTAATATTTACTCCCTATTATTTTTATGTAGTTTTATATATTCTAATTATCATTAATTATATTCTGCTTATACTATAGAGTTTAATCCATAGCTTTTCTTCCCACCATTTCAATTGCGCTCTGGGCTAATATTTTAGTTGGGTCAATAAAATTGCCTTTTATATTCATCATCTGGAAAGCTACAGGCAGTTCTGTGCAACCTAATATTACAGTATCTATGTTCTGCAATTCGAAATAAGAAATTATAGAATTGATATCGCCCGAGTTGTATTCTGTTCGTCCAGCTTTAATGCCATATATTAGATCACTAATTTTGTCCTGATCTGCACCATTTGGTTTTATAACTTTAATACCATACTTTTTTAATATCTTATCGTAAACTCCGGACTTGCAGGTTCCTGCTGTGGCTAACAATCCTATCTTACTGGCATCAGGTTTAACCTTTTTTATTTTTTTAGCAACTTCTTCAATCATATTAATAAAAGGTATACGAAGGTATTTTACTATTTCATCGTAAAAGTAATGGGCAGTATTGCATGGCATTATTATGACATCAGCACCCATCAATTGCAGTTTCATAGCTGCCTCTACCATGTATTTCGTCGGATCCTCCCCATAACCTAAAATATAACTAGTTCTATCAGGTATGGCAGTATAATTATCAATCAGTATATGGATATGTTCATTATCATTCTTAGCTTCTGTAAGAATAATAATTTTATGGAAAAGATCATCCGTTGCAAGTGGCCCCATGCCACCTAGTATTCCAATTGTTTTATTATTCAAATGCTCATTATTAAAATTTATATCAGACATTATTAAATCACCACCGAATTTATATTTATTTTTATTTTCAAATTATGTTAATAAGAATATGATATCGCGATTTTCAATTATTCTGATTTACAACATCATTATAGCACCGTATAATATATATGAAAAATACTATAAATATATCTTATTTATACTTTTTAAATATAAATCAAAGGAGTGATTTTCTTGGATATTAAACAACTTAATTATTTTCTTGCAATTATTGAGGAGGGCAGCATAACCAAAGCTGCTGAAAGACTGCACATAGCTCAGCCACCTCTTAGCCATCAATTGAAGCTTCTTGAGGAGGAACTTGAAATAAAACTAATAGAAAGGACTACTAAAAAACTCCAAATAACAGGTGCTGGGGAACTTTTACAATATCGCGCTGAGCAAATTTTGCAGTTAGTAGATACTACTATCAATGAATTAAAAAATTATAATAAAGAATTTTTAGGTGTATTATCAGTGGGTACTGTACCATCTTCAGGTGGAATACTTTTACCAGAATTGCTATATTCTTTTCATGAAAAATACCCTAGCTTGAATTTTCAAATACGGGAAGGCGATACCTATAGAATATTAGATATGCTGACTAAAGGAATAATAGATATTGGAATCGTTAGAACTCCATTTAATTCTGAGATTTTTGATTCAATTAGCTTACCATTTGATCCAATGATGGCTATAACCAAGAATGATTTGTACTTACAGGGAGAAAATGAATTCATATCGGTAACTAATCTTATCAACACCCCCCTAATAATAGATCGCAGATTTGAATTAATGATAGTTAGCTCATGTAAGAAGGCCGGATTTAAGCCTAGAATACTTTGTGAATGTGATGACGTTAGATCGATAATATCATGGGCAGAAACAGGGATGGGCGTTGGAATTGTGCCTAAACCAGCTACTGGGCTTATCTCAAATCCCAATATAATTTGTCGAGAGATCAATGAGTTATCTTTGGAAACAAGAACAACTCTGTTATGGCTAAAAGACAGACATTTATCATACATCGCCAAAGAATTTTTACAAGTTTTCGAAGCTGATATATAGACTATAGACACCAAGGTATGGAATAGTGTAATGGTATATTAAACTTGTGACGCTCCGATCTAATAGATTAAAATATTTATTAGAAAAGGAGTGTTTTATGAAAACAGTTAGTGAAGAAACGAAAAGAAAAAATGCCAAGAAAATGATGCCGCTAAATCCGAATATGAATTAATGCAGGGGTTCATAAGCTAAGGCAGGGCCTAGGATTCTCTAAAATTGAAAAATAAGAATATAACATAAGTGTTTTATTTGTATAGTCATACTCACTTACTCCTTGATAAATAAGTAATTCTGTAATCAACCTATTGCAATTACTCTGGAGACACATTGTGCTCTTTTCTATAATTAGATAAATAATATCATAGTCTTGATTTGGAGAGGTATGTATATATGATGAATAATATATAGAACTCCTATCATTTTTAATCATCTTATACACCAAAAAATCTAAATTTTCCGTTTTTTCTTTAATTCTCTCATTTCGTAAACTATGAATAACATTATAAATTGACCCAGATCTTATATTTTCAGGTAATATGTTAAAATTAATTTGTTCTATATCTACTTTATTTTTTAAAAAATCAATTATTTGATCTAATGATTTTTCACCAGGCAGCACCTGTTCTTTATACTTAGCGTACAGTTTGTCTTTATCCATTAGTTTAGCACTACATTTCTTACAACAGTACCAAAGTGGTCAATTTCTTGTTCAGACACATTTTCGCTAACCTCAATAATTTGTATATCAGTCGGTACATTCTCTACCAATATTTCTGTCGCAGATGTGACAGAAATAGAAGAAAATACAATCGTTAGCATTAGCAACATACTTAAAATCTTTCGTTTACTTGTTTTCATCTTTATTCCCCTTTCTTAAAAAACATAGCTACTAATTCCCAATTTAGTTTATTTTATATCAATATTATTAAAGATTCAATCTTTTTTATATTTCCAAAAAAACATCAAATATTTTATATTATCATTTTAAATATTGCTATTCTAAATCCGAAAGGGGGATTGATATCTTAGGCTTTTATCAATATATAAATACAAATCTACTTGTTTATTTTTTATTCTCATAATATTTTCTTAAAAAGGATTCTCTATGTAACGGACAGGCTCCGTAAAGGTCAAGACCTGCGTAATGTGCTTTTGTTCCATAGCCTTTATTTTTAGCAAATGCGTAGTAAGGGTATTCTTTCTCATATTCGCCCATCATACGGTCTCTTGTGACCTTTGCTAAAATGGATGCGGCAGCGATGGAAACGCTGGTGCTATCGCCGTGTACAATCCCAGTTTGTGGAATATCTATATTTTTTAGTGTCAATGCATCAATTAAAATATGCTCCGGCTTTTTCGACAGACCTTCAATTGCCTGTGACATTGCTTCTTTTGTCGCTTCTAAAATATTGATTTCATCAATTCGTTGATTGTCTATGAGCCCAATCGCATAGCAACTCGCTTCTTCTTTTATTCTCTCAAAGAGCTCTTCTCTTTTTTTCTCAGAAAGCTTCTTTGAGTCGTCTACGCCAAGTACAGAAAAATTCTCCGGTAAAATGACCGCGGCAGCTACTACAGGCCCGGCTAACGGGCCTCGTCCCACTTCATCTACTCCGGCAATGCTTCGAATTCCCTTCTCATAAAGCGCCGCCTCTACCCGTTTCATCTCAACAAGGCGCACCTTCAATGCTTCGAATCGTTCTTCCTTTGTCATATGCACTTCTCCAATGTAATATTTCCAATCTGTGCGCTGCGAAATTCATCCATGACGGTTCTTCCGGTTCTCTCATAATCAAAGCGGTTGCCTGATTGAATAAATCCACGCTTCTTTGCAATCGCTTCCATCGTCGCGAGAGGAGTTTCTTCGATTTGCTCCAGCTTATACCGTTCAACCAGCAGTTCCGGGTAATCCCTGCATAGGATTGTAATCAGCTCCAGTGCAAGCGTTGCAATATCTAAAACCTCATCTTTAATGGAACCGCAAAATGCCAGATCAAGTCCTGCCTTGGGATCTTCAAATTTGGGCCAGAGAATTCCGGGAGTGTCTAAAAGCTGCATATCGTTTCCTAGGTTCAGCCATTGTTTTCCTCTCGTTACGCCCGGCTTGTTTCCGGTTCTCGCGCTTTTCTTTCCCGTCAGGCGATTGATTAAGGAAGATTTTCCAACGTTCGGCACGCCGACAATCATCATTCGGAGTGGTTTTTTCCGGAGTGAGTCTTTATTCTTTTCATCCCTCAAAGAGGAGAGCAGCTTTAAAAGCTGAGAAACACCTCCGCCGCTCATGCAGTTCATCGTAAGCACATACGCCCCCTGCTCTTTAAAATGCCGAATCCAATTTTCTGTCGCCCTTTGATCTGCCAAATCGCTCTTATTTAAAATGATGATACGCTGCTTGCTTTTTACAAGCTCATCAATGATTGGATTTCGGCTGGATATCGGAATTCGTGCGTCGATTACCTCAATCACCGTATCGACTGCCTTTAAATTTTCCTGTATCAATTCTCTGGTTTTTTTCATATGCCCCGGATACCAGTTAATATGCTCCATCTCTATTCTCCTTCCTCTTTGAAAAAATCCCTTATTCCTCTTTTTTCTATATCATGCGAAACTGCAGTAAAGGTTCTCTTCGACGATAGCCAAAACCACTTGCAGTTTACAGCTTCTACTCCAATAAAAAAACAAGGGGTACCTAGCGGCCCCCTATCGTGTTTCTTATACTTATTTTGCTTCTTTCGTCTTGATTCTTGCTGCCTTACCGGTTCTCTGACGCATGTAGTTCAGCTTCGCACGTCTTACACTGCCCTTACGAATTACTTCGATCTTGGCAATCAACGGTGAGTGAATCGGGAAAGTTTTTTCTACACCAACACCGGAAGCGATTCTTCTTACCGTAAAAGTCTTAGATAATCCACCGTTTTGTTCTTTTAAAACAAAGCCTTCAAAAATCTGGATTCTTTCACGAGTTCCTTCCTTGATTTTGATGTGTACTTTTACTGTATCGCCCACTCCAAATTCAGGTACCTCTGCTTTTGCATAGTCCCGTGCAATTACATTCATAATATCCATTGCTGTATCCTCCTTCCTCCATAGACGTTCTTGGTATCCCAACGTGTATTCTCACACTTTATCCAGCGGACCGCCCGTAATACATCACTAGATAATATATCATGTCCTTTTATTATTTGCAAGAATTATTTATTTCATTCTAGCTGATTCTATGTAAAATTAGCATCAAATCCGGTCAAAAGTCACTACTTTGCTCAAGCTCTCGGGTGTGTCCGGTCATAAACGTCCTTAATGTGATTTTTCGCGACCGAAAGATAAATCTGCGTTGCCGCGATATCTTCATGTCCTAATAAATCCTGCAAGGACTTTAAATCCGCCCCGTTTTGTATCATATGCACCGCAAAGGAGTTTCTGAGAATCTGTGGTGTAAGTTTATGCTCAAGCCCTGCGCCTTTCGCATATTCTTTCATCAGTTTCCAAAGTCCCTGCCGCGTCATGCGTTCTCCATAATAGTTTAAAAACAAGGCCGTCTCTTCTTGTGATTTTTCTCTTAGAAATTTAGGACGCACTTCATAAATATACGTTTCCAAGGCTTGTCTTGCCGGTCTTCCAAGCGGAATAATTCTTGCTTTTCCATGCTCTCCTGTACAGGTGACAAAACCGATACGCAAATTGATATCTTCCACATTGGTTCCGGTAATTTCACTCACTCGAATCCCCGCTGCATAAAGCAACTCTAAAATTGCCTGATCTCTAAGTCCCTTCATGGAAGTATCCGGCTGGTTTAACAATCGCTCCACTTCCTCAATGCTTAAATATTCCACGCTCTTTCGTTCAATTTTCGGTGAGCGGATATGAAGCGTCGGGTCTTCCTTTATCACACCTTTCTCAAATAAAAACCGAAAGAAAGAACGCAACGACGCAATTTTACGATTGACGGTTGAACCTGATTTTCCCTCATTTTTTAATTTTAATAAATAAGAGACTATGTCTGTATTACTGGCTTCACAAATGTCGGTTGCGGCTCTTCCTTTAAAAAAAGTAAAAAATTCTTCCACATCCCTCCGATATGCAGTTAAGGAATTTTGGCTCAATTTTTTTTCCCCTTCAAGATAGCTCATAAAATCCATTAAATAATTTTCCATAAAAAACAACCCCTTCTTTTCCGCCTTATTCTCTAAAAAAAGTATATCTTACTGAAATGATGTTTACAATCATAACTTTTAAGTATATTCAGGACTGGCTGTTCATAAGTATAAATGTAAAGGAGTGATTCTCATGAAAAAAAACATGTATAGCAAATTGATTCCTCTTGCTATTGAAAGAAATACGACTATTTTTTCTGTCCTTTTTTTCTTTCTAGTGGGTATTTCTATTGGAACGTTTATGGAACTGATGCTTTCTGCTCAGGATAAAAATGAGCTGTCTCAATATCTAAATGCTAACCTTTTCGCAGAAAATATAACTTCTTTGCCACAGATATTTATAAATTCACTCGGAAACAATCTGGGGCTGTTAATTCTAATTGCACTTTCGGGAATTACTGTCATTGGGTTTCCGGTTGCCTTGCTTTCAGTAGCATACAAAGGCGTCACCCTTGGTTTTTCATCCGCTCTTCTCTTAGAGACCTTGTCTTTAAAAGGTATTGTTTTAATTTTGTTGACCATTGTTCCTCAAAATATCATTTTAATTCCGACTTTTTTATTAGCCGCAGCTTGTGCAATTAATTTTGCAGGAAATGCCATCTCCGCTCGCAAAACCGGAATTAAAAAGAACCTGACAAACAATGTCGGTTCTTATCTTGTATACTATATTCTTTTCTCAATCGTCCTGCTGGCAGGATGTCTGATTGAGTCTTTCATATGCCCAATCTTGCTGCAACTAATAGGATAGCATTGATCGTTTTTCCATCAATGATTTCCCCTTCAATTACCATTTTTTTTAGCTCTGCCACATCGTATTCAAATAAATCAATGGCTTCATGTTCATCAAAGTTTGTTTCCCCTGCGTTCAATCCAGTGGCAAGGTATAAATAAATGATCTCGGTAGAATATCCGATCGAGGAATAAAATGCAGATAAAAAGGTAACCTGATCCGCCGAATATCCCGTTTCTTCCTTTAATTCTCGAATGGCAGTAATCATGGGTTCTTCTCCCATTTCTTTTTTACCTGCGGGAATTTCAAGAACCACTTTTTCCGCAGGTTTTCGAAATTGTTTAATCATCAGCATTTTACCTTCGGAAGTAAGCGCAGCAATCCCAACACCACCATTATGTTCTACGATCTCACGATAAGAGGTTGCTTCCCCTTTCACTGTAACTTTATCCTTCCTTAAATTTAAAATAGCTCCCTTATATATCATTTCGGATGAAATGGTTTTTTCTTCATAGGTCATGACACAATCCCCTCTCTGTATTTTATTTACTCATGCTCCTCGACTTTTCTGCACAGGTATGTACCGCTTCTATAATAGAAGAACGAAATTTATTTTTCTCTAAGGAACGAACGGCTTCAATCGTCGTTCCTCCGGGTGAGCAAACCTGATCCTTCAGTTCCCCTGGATGCAATCCCGTTTCTAAAACCATTTTCGCCGCTCCTAATACCGCCTGTGCTGCAAAAATATAAGCCTGCTTCCTTTGCATACCCTCTAAAACGGCTCCGTCAGCCAAAGCCTCGATAAACATATAAGCATATGCAGGACTGCTACCACTGACTCCAACCACAGTATCAATCAAGGATTCCCCTATTTCCTGAACTCTTCCGATACTGGAGAACAAATCCATTACTTGTACAAATGCTTCTTCACAGACCGATTTATTTCGGCTGACAGAAGTCATTCCTTCACCAACCAAAGACGGCGTATTCGGCATAACTCGAATGACACCGACACCACGAAGCATAAAGCCTTCTAAATAAGAAATGGAAACACCTGCTGCAATGGAAACCAGAGTTTTTTGCACACTTACAGAAGCAGCAACCTGAGGCATTACCTGTTCAAATGCATTTGGCTTCACTGCCAGAACCACAATATCCGTATTTTCCACAAGTTCTTTTATGCTCTCCGTATTATGAACGCCCAGTTCTTGACTTAGGATTTGTGCCTTTTCTACGTGATGATTATAGACATAGATAGAATCCGCTTTTTCAGGGTTCACTGCCAAATATCCTTTTATAATCGCACCACCCATATTTCCCGTTCCAATAAAACCGATCTTCATCGTTCACCTCTATTTCTTGTTACTATTCTGATCCATAACCTAATACTCACGATTTCCCAAAAAAAACCGTGCCTTTTTCAGTATCCGCTGTAATTTTTCTAAGAATATCCATCTTCTTTCCGTTTACAAGCACCATCGGAATTCCATAGGCATTCACACGTCTTGCGGCTTCGATCTTCGTTAAGATACCGCCGGTTCCAAACTGGTTGGTTCCTCTTGTATCAATCTCCTGAAGCAGTCCATCGATGTCATAAATCTCTTCAATCAGCTCCGCTTTCGGATCTTCCTTTGGATTTTTTTCATACACACCGTCAATATCACTGAATAAAATTAAAAGATCCGCATTCCACAAGTTTGCAGTTAATGCGCTTAACGTATCATTATCCCCTATTTTTATTTCATCGACACTGACACTATCATTTTCATTGATAATCGGAACCACACCCTCATCGACCAAAGTAAACAGCGTGTTTCGTATGTGTAAATTTCTTTTAGGGTCTGCAAAATCGTCTCTGGTAAGCAAAAGCTGCCCTACATGGATACCATATTCTATAAAAAACTCCTTATATGCCATCATTAATTCCACCTGACCGATTGCGCACAATGCCTGCTTGTAATTAATATCTCCTTTTCGACTCCATTTATTTATCGCACCGATGCCACAAATTCCGGCACCTGACGAAACGATAATTACTTGTTTGCCTTTTTTAATCAATTCATCAATTTGCTCCACAATATTATGCAGTGTTTCGCGGTTTACTTCACCATGTTCATCCGATAATGTATTACTTCCCAGCTTGATTACAATTTTTCGGCTCTCCTCAATTAATTCTCCTATGGTACTCATTTCTTCTTAATGCGCCTTTCTACTGATTTTTTCATTCTCCTTAGGCTCGAATTAGACTCGAAGCTCTACCTCTTCGCCTAAGCAATCTTTTTCTTCCTTGAAAATAGGCTCTAAATATTCCGATACAAATTCCTCTGTCTGCTGAGAGGATCTTCCGATGTAATCCTCTGGTGTCAAAAGCGTCTCTACGTCCTCTAATGTAAGTCCAAATGCAGAGTCTTGAGCAATACGCCGCAGTAAATCATTGTCAAGGCCCTCCTCCTTCACACGGTTTCCGGCTTCCATGGAATGTTCCCGAATCTTTTCGTGCAGTTCTTGACGGTCACCGCCCTTTTTCACCGCTTCCATTAAAATATTCTCAGTTGCCATAAAGGGAATCTCACTGAGTATACGCTGGCGAATCACTTTCTCATGTACAACCAAGCCTGTTGAAATATTAATGCATATATCTAAAATTGCATCGCTTGCCATAAAGCTTTCCGGAATTGACATACGCCGATTTGCAGAATCATCTAACGTTCTTTCAAACCATTGTGTGCTTGCCGTGTCTGCGGGATTCTGTGCCAGATTCATTACATAACGAGCCAAAGAAGCCGCACGTTCACTTCTCATTGGGTTTCTCTTATATGCCATTGCTGATGAACCAATTTGATTTTTTTCAAATGGTTCCTCCACTTCCTTTAAATGCTGAAGCAGGCGGATATCATTTGTCATTTTATGCACACTTTGCGCAATGCCGGAAAGAACTGAAAGAACACGATAATCAAGTTTTCTCGTGTAGGTCTGCCCTGATACCGCAACTACTTTGGAAAAACCCATCTTTTCCACTACCATGCGGTCAAGCTTCTTTACTTTTTCCATATCCCCATCAAAGAGATCCACAAAACTAGCCTGCGTTCCAGTCGTTCCCTTTACACCTAACAGTGGTATTTCTTCAATCAAGCGATCTACTTCCAGATAATCATAATAGAAATCCTGCATCCATAAAGCCGCACGTTTTCCTACCGTCGTTAACTGTGCCGCTTGAAAATGCGTAAATCCAAGAGTCGGCATATCTTTATATTCCAATGCAAAACGACTTAATCGATAAAGCAGACGGATGAGCTTTTTGCGAAGTAAGCGCAAGCCGCTTCTCATTACAATGATATCGGTATTGTCACCTACATAAGCACTAGTTGCACCTAGGTGTATGATTGGCCGCGCCTTCGGGCATTGCAGTCCAAATGCATAAACATGAGACATAACGTCGTGGCGGGTCTCTTTCTCTCTCTTTATTGCATCTTCATAATTGATAGCAGACGCAAACGATTTCATTTCATCAATCTGTTGCTGATCAATCGGCAATCCCAATTCCATCTCCGCTTCTGCCAAAGCAATCCATAGACTTCTCCATGTAGAAAATTTTACATCAGAAGAAAAAATATGGGACATTTCTCTGCTTGTATACCGAGCAATTAAAGGGTTTTCGTAACGATCTGTACTCATGCTTACACTCCTTATCCATAAAACACTGGTGTTTATTTACTTCTATAATCTAAATAATATACTACATTTTTATAGATATTTCAATTGCTTTCCTATCAGAAACATTGAAAAATTCACCTATATATACAATTTTTCCAACTCTGATTTTTTAAAGAAGGCTTTCATTTTACTAGGTAAAATACATTTGAATACCTCATTTACAAAACCTTCATTTTATTTATATCAAACAAAAAAACTACCAAATCATGAAAAAAATGTAGAAAAATGTCGCCATAAGTGTTAGAATATAAAAAATATTCAGTATAATAACTCATGAAGATGGGGGAAAGGAATGATTCAATATCTTTAATGTCAAGAGATTCACTCAAGCTGGATAAGTAATAGAAAGGAAGGTAACTCTTATGAAGACAATCAAAAAAAGTATCCTAATAAAAATATTAATCGGAAGTGTCATTCCCGTTATATTATCGCTTTCCATCTTACTTGCTTTGATTTTAAATTTAGTAAAAAGTGAAATTGAAATTCTAACTACTGATTCATTAGCGGCAAACTCAAGGCAAGCAGCCTATCAAGTCAGTGAATTTTTTACGCAATATTTAAAGATGAATGAAACATTAGCACAAGACCCGGATTTAGAGAATTATTTTAAAGAAATTAAACCGGGAGTATCTATAAAAGACAGTCCTCAATTTGCAAACGTTAAAAGCAGTTTGGATCAAGTGGCTGCTCTTGATACCGACAACATTATGGCAACATGGATTGCAGATTTTGACTCAAGTCAGCTTACACAGTCCGATGGCTTCACAAGCAATGCCGACTGGGACGTCACATCAAGAGAATGGTACCAAAACGTAACGGATAAGCAAACGATTATTCTTTCTAATCCATACATAGACACAGCTACGCAAAAATTAATTGTCAGTACAGCGGCGCCTGTTTACGACCGTGCTACAAATAAAATGATTGGTGCTGTAGGCTTAGACTTAAACCTCGAAAAGCTCAGTCAGATTATGGCGGATTATAAACTGGGAAACGATGGGTCCTTTACATTCGTTTCTAATGATGGAACAATTGTTTTTGACCGTGACGAAGATAAAATTATGAAAAGCATTTCTGATATCGGCTTTTCCAATGAAATTTTAGACTTATATAATAACCGCACAGCAGGATATACGCCATATTCTCGGGGTGATTTGAAGGCATATGGATATTACAGCCTGATCGGTAATACTGGATGGAGTGTTTTGTCTTCTATCTCAAAGGCTGAGTATTATCATACCTTTAATAATACTATGAAGCTTTCTTTCTTCATTTGTATTATCATTATGCTCATCTTAGTCGGAATTATTATCCTGATATCAAGGAGCATCGTAAAACCTTTAAAGCACCTCTCCGATGTTGCAAACCGAATTGCGGATGGAGACTTGGATATCCAAATGGAATTTTCCTCAATTGACGAAACCGGTCAGGTCGCATCTTCGTTACAGCGAACTGTTCTCAGATTGAAGGACTATGTAAAATATATTGATGAGGTGTCCGAAATCTTAGATCAAATAGCAACTGGAAACATGCTATTTCATCTAAAATATGATTACATTGGAGAGTTTGCAAAAATCAAAATTTCTTTATTAAATATTCAAAAAACCTTTACGCAGACATTCTCTAACATTTCAATTTCCGCCGATCAGGTCGCAAGCGGTTCCGATCAAGTTGCCAGTGGAGCACAGGCTTTATCACAAGGTGCCACAGAGCAAGCCAGCTCCATTGAAGAGCTATCCGCAACAATTAATGAGATTTCTCAGCACATTAAAAATAACGCAGACAATGCAAATCACGTCAGAAGCGTCTCAAACCAAAATACAGAGCAAGTTTTAAATGCAAACCGCCAAATGAAAAATATGGTTTCGGCTATGGATGAAATCCGCAATGCTTCCAATGAAATTGGTAAAATTATTAAAACAATCGATGACATCGCATTCCAAACAAATATTCTTGCACTCAATGCCGCAGTGGAAGCAGCGAGAGCTGGGTCCGCCGGAAAAGGTTTTGCTGTTGTAGCCGATGAAGTACGTAACCTTGCCGGAAAAAGTGCCGAAGCTGCAAAAAATACAACTATCCTTATTGAAAGTGCAATCCAATCCGTAGAAAAGGGAACACAAATCGTCGATCAAACAGCAGGTGCACTGGAAAAAATAGTAGATGGCGGACAACAAACTTCACAGCTTATTAGTGAAATTTCCGATGCTACAAACGAACAAGCTTCTTCCATAAATCACGTAACCTTAGGTATGGATCAGATTTCTTCCGTTGTTCAAACGAACTCCGCTACCGCAGAAGAAAGTGCTGCCGCCAGTGAAGAGCTTTCCAGCCAAGCACAATTATTAAAAGAACTCGTTGCTCAATTTCGCCTGGCAGACGATGTCGATGATACGACTTTTATAGCAACACCATGTGAACCTGAATTACAAATGGAAAATGTAAAAAATACCACTCCAGACATTCCATCTTGTAAAGAAGATCTAAATTTAAAATATTAACCATTGCATATCCTTAAGATAATGCAAAAATGGCAGCTAGAAATTAGCTGCCATTTTATATTTCTTGTGTGATTATTTAATATTTTTATTTGACTGTGGAAATCATGCCTCCAAATCCTTATTTAATGCATATGTTTTAGCACTTTTCTTTTTATTTTTCAAGAGTATTTCATTCTGCTTTATTGTTCCTTCCGATACCTCCTATACCTAGATGCAGCTGACAAAATCAATATTGCAAGTATCATCAAAGCAAGGAGAACTGCTAATAGTGGATTTTCTTGTGCTGCTTTCTTTACAATTTCAAAGACATTCAATGCTTCTTTTTCCTCTTTTTTCTCCTCCTTTATACCTTCCCCTCCCTCGGTTGCGCCGCCAGAAGCTTTCATCGCTTCATCTTCTTTTTTTACTTCCTTTTGCTCATCAAGCTCAGCTGCCTGCAAGGATTCCGCTTTCTCACTTTGCGATTCGGAGAAAGTAGAATTCGGTTCTGTGGTTGTGGTCTTTTCTCCGGTATTGTAGTACCCGTCATGCTCACCGCTGTCGCTTCCGTCACCGATTCCGGTTCCCGTACCGCCGCCTTCGCCTTCTGTTCCGTGATCATCGCTTCCATCCCCATTGCCGTTTCCACTCCCGTTGCCAGATCCACCTCCGCCATCCGGCTTATGCGGTGGCTTTTCTTTTTCTTCTTCTTCTTTTGCCACAAGATCGAAAAGTGCACTTAAGTCTGCATTTCCTTCGCCTAAAGTAAAGCGTTTTGCAGCGGTAATGTCAGAATCAACTCCTTCATTGGTAACTTTCAGAGAAGACAGCTTGTATTCTTTTGCCGCATCGTCTGAAACAGGAGTGGATACCGTTACATCCACTGTACTTCCCGCATTCGCATAAGCTGTGGATTCTCCGTTCACAAAAATGTGCTCTCCCATTACAATTTTATAGCAGGAAGGCTCTCCAAGCTCCGGATACCGCGTTCCCTGTGTCCAGATTCCGCTATGTACCTCGTCACCGCCATCTAACAGGTAAGCAATCTTTCCTCCCGTAAAGGCCTTTTCAGGCTGCATCACAGGTTCAGAGGAAGCTGAGGATAAGGATGCAGACAGTTCTTCTTTGGATGCTTGCAAATCTGACGCACTGTTTCCCAGCATCCCAAGCAGTCCATTCATGCCAGACATACTGCTTTTCTCTGACTGCGAGCTGTAGTAATAGCTGTTTTTCACTGTTCTTTCTGTCACATGATCACTGAGTCCGTCCACGCTGCCGTCTTTATTGTACCAATAGCTGTTCTCTATGGTTGTGACATACTCAGTTCCTACTTGTATCGCTTTGCAGATTCCGTAGGAAGCGGTTCCGTTTACCTTTCCGGTGCTGTAAGAATTTTCGATTCTGTATCCCTCTCCTGCGACACCTCCGGCGACACCGCTGTCTCCGGTACAGGAAATTTCTCCAGTACTGCTGCACAAAGAAATTGTTCCTGCTGTTTCTCCATCGTTTAGTGAAGCAAGCTTTCCAATGATACCTCCGGCAAATCTTCCTGTCGAGCTTACCGTGCCACTATTTTCGCATTTTGAAAAGCTTACCATCTTCGTAATTGTCCCCATGATACCACCGGCCGCAGCAGCTGCTCCGTCAGCGGTCACCGCACCACTGTTTTTGCAACTTTCGATGACTCCCAAAATATTATCATTAGCCATTCCGGTAATACCGCCAACGCTTGTTTTCCCCGATACATCCCCAATATTTTCACACTCTAAAAACTCTATTCTTCCTGGATTTGTTGATAAATCAGAAAGACTCCCTAGAATGCCTCCGGCACTTCCTGCTTTCGACAGAATATTTCCTGTATTTTTGCAGTATTCCAAATTCAGAGGTTTTGTCATTTTTCCCAAAATACCTCCGGCATAACGCACGCCTTCTACCGGTCCCATATTTATGCATTCCTTAACCTGGCTTCTAGCCGCTGAGATACTGCCCTCATTTTCATCGGTTCCTGCAATGCCTCCGGCTGTATCCGAAGTGCTGGTTACGTGTGCCGCATTTTCACAATTTTTTATGGAAGCTACTGTCATATTGATATTCCCTGCAATACCGCCGACATTATTTTTGCCAGAAACATAGCTCTTACTGTCTGTCGTGCAATTCTGCAGATAACCTATGGTTTGTCCAACAATGCCACCCACTGCCTTTGCATCTTTTCCCTCTACACTCAATGATTTTGCATGGCAATTCTGAATGATTCCCCGATTCGTATTGACAAGTCCACCAAAGGTATCGCTTCCCTTCGCCTGCATCGTTCCGGAAACCGTTACATTTTTGAGACTGCCGCTCGATCCAATATGCCCAAACAGCGGTGTTGTACCATTCTCAACACTTATTACATGGCCGTTTCCATCAAAAGTTCCTTCAAAAGGAGTGGCTTCACTCCCAATGGATTGTGACCACCCCGACAGAGTAATATCATCCCCTAAAGATAGAATCTTCCCTATATATCGTTCTCCGTTTTTCACATTTTCAGCTAATTTTTTTAATATATCCTCATCTGTGATGTCCTCCAGCATCTCATCTGTAATCGCATAAGTAATCTTCCAGTGTGCATATAAAGTAATGATCTTTCCTGCGCCCTCTTCTTGTAATGGTTTTGTAAAATCCCATTCCAGCCACCTTTTCGAATCGGTTGACCATCCTATAAAGACATGCGTTTCTGTTATGCCGTTTTCCTCCGTCGCATTCCATGTCGGATTTTCCGGTCGGATTACCCGATCTCCCACAATCAGCTCCTGCTCCGCAGGAACCGTACTGCCTTCCTCTGCAGTCGGTCCATTCAGGTCAAAACGTACTGTTGCCTTTTCTTTATATTTTGCATAAATCGTCATATCACCTGTAATCAAGGTGTCAAAATTAAAGGCTTGGCTTAACGCCTCGTCTGCGTACCACCCAGAAAAGGCATACTCTCCTTCCGCTCCTTCTATCTTTTTCACCGGGTTTTCAGAAGGTTTCAAGTCAGACGCTTTTGTGCCAAACGGTACCTTCGTCCTCTCTATAGTTTCTTTCCCGTCAATTTTTCCACCTCTGAGATCAAAGGTTATGGTAAATTCTTCATTGTTTTTTTCTGCAAAGGTAACGTGAATACTCATAGAAGTGCTGGATGGCAGCTTGTACTGCAATGTATCCTTTCCGCTTCCGCTATACAGAACCGCACCGTCCGAATCCACTACCTCAAACAGGGCAGTGATAGAGCTTTCATCCGGTGTCACCTCAAACATACTTTCTTTTTTTATTGCTTTATAATTCAGCCCTTTCTGTAGATCTGCACCAGCAGCAGAGCCCTCTCCGCTCACGATCAGCTCTATTTCATATACCGAAGGATGTGTTTCATCTGCAAAAACAGGATGCCCTGCTCCCTGTCCCCATAAGTCTTTATGGGCCTTTGTACCGCCGTCCATCAAATAGGCGGCATACCCGCTTTCAAAATCCTCCTGTTTCATCGATTTTGAATACTCCGCATCCGCGAAAGAACGGTCTGAAAGCAGATGGTAACAGTTTTCATTCAGTTCATAACCAGCCCCGCATACCGCTCCGACATTTGAAGCTGATGAAGATTCTATGATACCGGCATTAAAGGAATCGGTGATCTTAGACAAAGCACCAGAACCTGAATTTTTCTGAAGCCCAATCATCCCTCCGATTCCTGATGCTTCAGAAGCCTCGGCTTTGATTCTTCCCGTATTATAGCAGACAGAAACAATACGCTTACCATTTTGCTTCGACATCGCATCCAAGACACCGAACAACCCTCCGACGAAATCTTCTCCTGATACGGCTCCTTCATTATAACTTTTCGATACCTTGTCGGTCATTTCACCATAGCCGGCCAAACCGCCGACATACATTCCTCCGCTCACCTCTGCAAAGTTTGAGCAGCTAGAAAATTGAGTTCCGTGCTTTGTATCCCACCGAGTATTCTTAAAATAACCGTTTTTTCCAGCCAAACCGCCAATGTGAGCTTCCCCTTTTATCGCTCCGTCCACTTCGGAATTCCCTAAAACTCCTCCGTAAAAACTTCCTGCAATCCCGCCAACCTGACTGTTTCCTTCTACTTCTGCACGAACTTTCAAACCTGAAAGAGTACTATTTACAATACTTCCTGCGATACCTCCTGATTCATTTTCTGACTTTACCGTTCCGTCAAACGACAGATTTGTAAGATAGCTATCCGTATTGTTTGAGATATCCGAATTCTGCTCGCCTGCTACGCCCACAATACCACCAACTTGATGCATTCCAGATACATTACCCTGAATGCTCAAATTTGAAAGATTGCTTTCATTAAGACTTCCTGCAACTGCACCGGTGTAGCTTCCACCTTCAACATTCACATCTTCCAACATCAGATTCTTGATTTCTCCGTTTTGCACCGCTCCGAACAAGCCTGAATAATTCGTCTTCCACTGAATTTTCAAATTTTGAATTGTCTTTTTATTTCCGTCAAAGTACCCGGAAAACGGTACCCCAGAGGTTCCAATCGGTATCCAGGAATCAATATTTCCTAAATCCAAATCCGATTCCAAGCGGAAATAGCAGTCTGCATAAGTATTCCCTTCATTGACACACTCTGCCAGATACTGCAGTTCTTCTGCAGAAGTAATCGGATAAGGATACTCTTTCGTCCCGGCTGACAGTGCATCCACTTCGCTCCAGTGCGCATACAAAACCGTGTCCTGTGCTACCGTAGCAAGATTAAAATTCCATTCGATACCACCTATTGGTTCGGTATACCAGCCTGCAAATTTATAAGCGGTGTGCTCGTCCTTATGTACCCACTGCGGATTTTTCTCCGGCTTCTTTATTATCCCGTCCTTCTCCACCTCCTGATCCCGAAACGCTTCCGGCAGCTCTTCCCCAGCCCAGCCTTCTCTGTTTAGATTGAAGGACACAAGGAACTTTCCGTTTGTACACCATTTCGCTTTTAAAACCAAATCCTCCGTTACCGCCTCTGTAAACAAGTATTTCTCATTTCCGGCATACCAGCCATGGAACGTAAAGCCGGTCTTTTGCGGCTCGGCAGACGGATGCTCCACTACGGTTCCAAAAGGAACACTCGCAGAAGGAGCAGGGACATCCCCCCAATTTCCGCCATCTAAATCATACGTTATCTTTACCTTTCCTTCCCCGTTCTGAACAAAGACCGGAACGACATACACATTTGCTTCCGGCATAATAAAGGTAACTTCCTCGGCCCCGCTTCCTGCGCCATCTGCTTTCACTGTATTACCACTTCTGACTTCTGTAACAGAAAGCTGCTTTAAAAACCAGCCTTCCTCCGCCTGCACCTTCACAATTGCCTTTGTGCCACTATTTGTATACGAGGCTCCATACTCATCCAAGCCTTCTATGGAAGCACTTCCACCCTCTCCCTGCTTCAAGAAAATCCGGAAAACCGACCCATTCTCCTCGTCTGCAAAAATCGGAAAGCCTTCGCCCTGACTCCAATCCTTTGTTCGGGAATAAGTTTCTCCATGATCGAAAGTGTAAGCGCCTTCTCCGCTTTCAAAGAAATCGGAAGACTTTGCTTCGACAACAGCACCATCTACTGGACTTTCAATACTCGAATCCAGATAGTAACACTCCTTACTTCTCTCATAACTGCTTCCGGCAATAGCCCCTACAGCGTTTCCGGAAATATCTCCCGTGTTATAGCAGCGACTGAAGGTTCCCTTTGTGTCAATTCCCCCTACAAGGCCGCCTGCATTTCCGACTGAAGCCGTTACCTCCGCTGTATTAAAAAGCATATAAAAATCATCATCCTGATTAAAGTTTTCCTTTGAAACACAACCGATGACACCGCCTGCATTTCCCTTTGCACTTACGTTTCCACCTATAACTCCCAAATGATGAAAACCTCCACAATTCAACATTTTACCTATGACTGCACCCACATTGTTTTCACCTCGCACTGAACTATTCTCCAAATACAAATTTGAAACAAAGCTATCTTCTCCCACATATCCAAAAAGGCCTTGATTGTCAAGCTCCGATGCATCAATCTTTAGGTTAGAAACAGTATGGTACGCTCCATTGAACTTTCCAAAAAATGGATGTTCTTCTGTACCAATCGGGCTCCATTGCTCAATTTTCTTTAAATCAATATCACTTCCCAATTCAAAGTATTTCCCCTTATATCCATTCTTTGCACTTCCTTCCGTTCCTTCGTTTACTTTTTTCGCCAGTGCCGCTAAAGTATCCGCGTCCGCAATAATACAAGGATTTTTGGTTGTTCCACTTTCAAACGAATCAATCAGCTCCCATGCGGCATACAGCGTCAATCTGCCTCGCTGCTCAATTGTTCTATCCTTTTCCCATTTTTCTCCCTTTCCGTCCTTTTCTGTGTACCACCCTAAAAACTTATATTGCATTCCCGGTGATGCGGTGCGGCTCACTTCCTTTGGCGTAAATTTTCCTTCAAACGAGAAACGCTGTGCTTCCTCCGGCTCGGTACCGTCACAAGGATCAAAGGTGATATACAGTGCATCCTCATTCCATATGGCAGTCAATATAAGGTCTGCAGTCAGTGCGGTTTCAAAATCATAAGGAATATCTCTTTGTGTATCCGGATTGTCTCCGGCAAACCAGTTCTCGAAAAAGTAGCCTTCTCGCTCAATTAAAGGCTTCGAAAGATACTTTCCATATTTTACCTTAGTCGGAATTTCTCCTTCTATAATGGTTCCTCCATCCAGATTCCATGTGACATCTATGGTCTCGGGCGCATCGTCTGCCTTCTTTTGAAAAATAGCTTCGGCAATTACGCTTCTGCCCGGATTTTCAAAGGTAAATACAATCTTGCCGTCAATTTGATCTTCTCTTGACTTTTCCAGCTTATTTCCATCTGTATCCGTCAGGTTCAACAGCTTCAAAATATACCCGTCCTCCGGCGTTACTGTCAAGTGTAAGGATTTCTCAATAAGGTAAGGCTTTGCTTCCGCATCTTTCCCAAAGACGATTGTCCCGCCTTTTTCCTCCCCTGCTTCATCCTTCACCTTACACGTAATTTTTCCCACTGCGAGAATATCTTCATCCGCAAAAACAAGATAACTATCTCCCTGTCCCCAGATTCCAGAAAAGGTTTTTTCTTCGTCTACTTCTACTGTATTTAAAAGAAAAGCTACCTCGCCATTTAAAAACGCAGTCTCCGGTTTAGCAATCGCCACCGAAGCGTCCTCAGGACTTTCCACGCTGCCTTCTAAGAAATAGCAATTTATCAGATTAGACGTACTGGTGCTAATTCCGCCTTTTTTCCCTAGGGAATCTACGTTTCCTAGATTATAGCAATTTGAAACAGGGCTGCTTGCAGTTTTTCCTAAAATGCCACCTGCTTCTTTTTTGCTTGCATTGACTTCACCAATATTATAATTGTCACTCAATTCACAGACTGATGAATACCCTATAATACCTCCTGCCGTTTCCGATGAATCTACATCTCCGCTGTTTTTGCTCCGCAGTATTTTACTCTGCTTTGCCTCTCCGGTAAGTCCACCTGCCCGTTTTGTCAACGCTTCTATTTTTCCTTCGTTGGAGCTATCTTGAATGCAAGACTTCTTACTTGCACTCCCTCCTAAATTTCCTACAAGCCCACCGACATACCATTCTCCCTTTATTCCTGCTGTATTTTTGCAGTCATTCATTTCTACTGATGTACCTTTTCCGGCTAACCCTCCTGCATACATTGCCTTCGTTCCTTTTACTTCAATTCCCCCATTGTTTTCACAGTTTGAAAGTATCATAGTCTTTTCAATTGATTCTGCATTTCCTATCATTCCACCAGCATAATAGCCTGTAATTGTTACCGCACCGCTGTTTATACAGCCGATAAGAGAAGTATCCATTGCATAGCCTAAAATTCCTCCCGAGGGATAGTCCTTTGCATTTGTTTCTGTCTTCCAGCCTCCGCTGATGCTTCCTTCGTTCGCACAGCCTTCAAAGTTTCCTTCCTCAGCAAAGCCAGCAATGCCTCCCATTCCTCCACTATGTGCCAAATTTTTCGTTGCCTCTGATTCGGAGGTAATGATGCCTTTGTTGCTGCAATCTGTCAAATCACTCTTCTTTACATAACCCGCAATTCCTCCTGTACAGATTTGATTCTTCTTGCCATCTTCCGATAAATTTAAAACACTTATATTGGTATCATTTCTGCAATTAATAAATTTACTCTCCTCTGCGTAAGCAGCAATGCCTCCCGCATAGATATTTTTTGCTTCTGCCGTTCCCTGTACCGTGCTTCCCTCACCAATCTCTGTATTTTTAATTTCCGCATTTTTTATATATCCAAACAACCCGATGTATTCCAGGCTTGAGGTTTCCATCTTTAAATTTCTTACCTTGCATCCGTCGCCGTCAAACACACCGCAAAAGGGATGTTCTTTTGTTCCGATCGGCGCCCATTCCTGAAGCTCTAAGTCAATATCCTGCGTCAGCTTCAGCGTTTTCCCCTTAAAATCAATACCGCTATTTACTAATCCCCCTAATTTTTTTATACCTTCCGCATCAGCAATAAAATAGATGGCACTCTGAGTCGTTGCTTCATACTCCATTATATTCGGCAATCCATTCTCAAAGGCAAGCTCCAGTGTTTCCATAACCGGCTCAGAAATCATTTCCTTCAGAGCCTCTTCTACCGGTTCTTCCCTATCCTCTTGATTTTTTATCACATCATCTGTTGTAGCCGAATCCTCCGAAAGAACATCTTCGCTTTCTTTTTCTGTTTTTTCCATTTCGCTAAATTCCTTTTCATCTGCGCCTTCTTCTGTTTCTTCCTTCTGATTATCAGACTCTTCTCCTGCCGTATTCTCATCTTCAAACATATTTTCCCCTACATCAATCCCCTCATCCTCCGATACTCCCACGGCAGAATCTGATTCTTTATCCTTGCTACCCCCGTCTTGTACAACGCTCTCCGTTCTCCCTGACAGCTCTGTACCCCTATCTTGTGCGTAGCTTGCTCCCACCGGTATGATCTGCCCCAAAATCAAAACCATGCACAGTGTCAAGCTTAAAAAATAGTTTCTTTTCTCATGCTTCATTCTTTCTACCGCCTTCTACTTTAAAATAAGGATGTGCCTATCATCCAAAAATGAAGACACATCCTTCTCCTCTCCTACTTCTTACTCAAAGCATCAAGCCTTCTATTATTTTACAACGTAAAAATGATCGTAATCATTTCCGAAGGTTAAGATGCCGTTGCTGGACGCCATTCCCTGCAACGCATACGTATCTCCTTGCGTCTGCCATACCTTAGTTCCGGTACTTGCGTTATAGCAGTAGCCTGCTCCGGTTGCGGAATTGGTATTGAAGTACAAATAGTTCACGCCTCCGTCCGTATTCACAAGTACTGAGCTTTGTACCGGTCCCGGTGTTGCAATTGTCGTAACTGCATGACTTGTCTTATCTATCTTCTGCACACCGCCTGCGCTAAATCCAGCGTAATAGCCTACATAAATATCATTTCCTACTACGGTCGGTGTCGACGTGGAGGTCGCTGCGAGCTCTGCCTTCCAATCCAAGGTCGGCGTACCGTTATTTGGTGTAAAACTCCAAATGTAACCGCCCTGGCTCGTGAAGTA
This sequence comes from Sinanaerobacter sp. ZZT-01, assembly GCF_035621135.1. Classification (NCBI taxonomy): domain Bacteria; kingdom Bacillati; phylum Bacillota; class Clostridia; order Peptostreptococcales; family Anaerovoracaceae; genus Sinanaerobacter; species Sinanaerobacter sp. ZZT-01. Next base: position 2,216,186 of record NZ_CP141728.1, on the reverse strand, counting down.
AAGGTGCCCGTCTACGAGGGAAATCGTGCTGCGCACATTGCCCGGGCTCACACCGCCTGCCGTTGCTAGATTGATTACACTTCCCTGTGATACATCTTCAAAATCGTCGCCAACCGGACGGGCATACAGATAGCCGTTATCTCCGCCGAAGTATACGTAATCCTCGTCTACCACCGCACCGGCCCAGTAAAATCCGCCGTTACCCGGGTTGTATTCCAGTAACTCTTCTACACCCATATCATATTGATAATACGTGCCTGCGTGACCCGACCAGGTTCCGAAGTAAATGTAATCTCCGTCTTTTACAATTGGCGTATTGATCTGTGCGTTATTTGGCACAGCCAGTGACCAATCTGTAGTTGGTGTAGCGTCGATATCTACTACCTTTGTAATGGAAGTTTTTTGCTCATATAAGCTACAGTATTCGATTTCCACTGTGTTTCCTGTATTTCCGCTTATCTCATAAGTGAATTCAAGCGTATTCGCTCCGGTAAGCACTGCTGCTTCTGCCGCTGAAGATTGGTCATCAAAGTTTTTATTTAAGTAATAGTGACCGTCGATCAGATCTGCAGACGTGAAAGTCTTTTCTCCCACTACAGTTCCGTTCAGCTTTGCCGTAACGGTCATACCCACACCACTTCCGTTGATCTTCACGCCGGTAGCCGAACGGTGCTTCTTGCCGTTCTCTAAATCAATATTTGCCTGTGTCATTGTAACCGTCTCATCCCCGGATACAATCACCTTATTCGCTTCCATTGTGATTCCGGACCCAGATACGGTCCAATCCTTTGTTACTCCTGCTTCTAAAGCCAAATTATCGTTTGTTGCTTTCTGGTTGTAGCCGGAAGCGCCTACATAGATGCTTCTGTCTTCCACATCCAGATATGGGCTGGACAGCTGAAAGCCTGAGCTCTGCGTGATCTGCGCATCCCATACGACGTGCGGTGTCGATGCGGTGCAGTCGATCTTTGCAAGCCGCCCGCCACCACTTCCATCCTCTTTTACGGTGTACCCGTCATACAGCACATACGCATAGGTATCACCATCACCTGTCGTTTCCATGACAGCGGCGGAATCGACGCCGTCCCAGCCGGAGCCGTTATGCGGCAAAACAATCTGTGTAACGCTCGGACTTGTTGTCGTTGGCGCTCCATCCGTCAAGATTCCGTTGTGAATATCATTGCCTTGATACGTGGGCCAATCAGCCGCAAAGGCAGGGATTCCCATACTTGCTACCATAGCTGCTGTTACCAATGCAGCTATTGGCTTTCTTAATTTGAATTTCATCATTCGCTTCTTTCCTCCTTCTTTTTCTTAAATAATTGAGTTATGCTCCATACGGCGAGATTACCGTATTTTTTCAATCATGCTCACCCCCTTCCTCTTTTATTTCAACAAAAAAGACTGCGGCAAAATGCCGCAGTCCGTTTTCACTGCTCCTATTTATATCATGTGCTCTTTTTTTCCTTCAAAAAAATCCTGCAAGTCATTTACCTCGTGACTATCACTGCCTTCTATCCATGCAGGTCTTCTGACTTGCGCATCTTCGTTTCCAATCTCCTTCCCAAAGGGCTTATCACCCCTCAGTGGCAGTCTGCATTCCGCAAATATGATTCAGAAACTCCGCGCTTACAGCGGCGGGTCCGTGCCGGATTTTCACCGACTTCCCTCTTAGCTTCCGGCTTTACCCGGTAGAACATGAATATGTATTCAATTCGTTTTATACTTGTCAAACATTGTCGAAAATATTGTTTCTTTCTTAATATTTACAATTTTATAGATTTATACTACCATCTATTTTTCTATTTTTCAAGAGCAAAATTACTACCGGATTAAACCGGCAGAACATGAATTGTATTATTTTTTCTAATTTCATCTGATTTGAGTTTATGTTATCAGCTTTCATTATATTTTGCAAGTGAAAATCATGCTAAATATTTCCTAATTTGTAAGATAGATAATGTCCTGTTATGTGAATTTAAAGAAAAAGAAACTAACTGCTCTGTTCTTCCTCAGCAGTCAGCTTCTTTTTACTTATTTCTTCCTATCTCTAAGGTATGCAAGCTCTTTATTCATGCTACATCAACACTGTTTTTGGGTTCATAATATGATTCGGATCAAATACCTTTTTAATCCCCTTCATCAGTTCCAGCTCTACAGGTGATTTTTGCAAGGTTAAGTCCTCTGTCCTGATTTTCCCAATCCCATGCTCTCCTGTAATCGTTCCTCCGTAAGAAAAGCAGGCATCATACATTTTCTGCTTCAGTTCCTCTGCATACGGCGGAATGCTCCCGTCCTTCAAATACAAAATATCATTATGCACATTTCCATCTGCAATATGCGCAATCACATTCGTACTGGTATCATACTCTTTTACCAGTCTTTTTAAATCGCTGATAAAAGCTGGAATCTCTGAAACCGGCACTGCCATATCAAAGGAATCGCATATCGTTTCTTTAATGTACTCATAATGCTGGCTTCGAATTAATAAAAGCTCTTCCTGTTCCTTTGCTTTTCCGGCATACAAAGTTTCATAACAGTTGTTTTTCTCGCAAATTGCATTGATTTCCCTACATGCATCATACAGGCGCTCCTCATTTTTTTCCGAAAGAATAATCAGCAAATCTGCATTTCCTCTTTTCGCCTGCCATTCCAAACCAAGCATTTCTGCCGTTCCCACAAACAAATGCTTATCCATGTATTCTACTGCAAGAGGAATATTTCCGCTTTGTAAAATGTCCATTACTGCCTGACATGCATCCTCAAATCGTTCAAACGGTGCCACAATCGTTGCAGAACTGCGATCTTTTGGATAAATTTTCAATATAATTTTAGTAATAACAGCCAATGTGCCTTCGCTTCCAAGCAAAAGCTGCATTAGATTATATCCTGCATTATTTTTTACAAGCTTTCCTCCGAGCTCCAATATTTCACCGTTCGGGAGGACTGCCTCCACACCCATAATATGCTTTCGCATCACACCGTGACGTACCGCTCTGGCTCCGCCCGCATTGGTTACCGCCATGCCGCCCATCTGTGCACCTTCATCTCCGGGATGTACTGGGAAGCTTAAATCATTTGATTGATCCAGCTCTTCAAGCAAGTCCATCAGTGTAACACCAGCCTCTAAAACCGCTACCATATTGTTTCGGTCAATTTCTAAAATTGCATTCATTCGTTCCATCGTTAAAATAAAGCTTTCCTCTACCGGTGTGCATCCACCACAGAGTCCGGTTGCTCCACCACGTACGACTACGGGAATCTTCCATTCATTGGCCAGCTTCATAACAGCCGCTACTTCCTTTGAATTTGCTGGCTTTATTACGATTGAATCTATATTTGCCTTCGGGCGGTATGCTTCTTCTACTTCATCATAAAGGTAAGAGGCGGTCAGTTCTTTCTTTGTCAGAAGATAATCCTCTCCAACGATATCCTTTAATGCTTTTAAAATATTTTCCTTCATTATTCCGTCTCCTCCTTTCTCCATGCATGAATCAGCTGCGGTATCACTTCATACAGATCGCCTACGTATCCATAGTCGGCAACTTGAAAAATAGGGGCGGAAGGATCACTATTTATTGCGATGATCGTCTGAGAATCCTTCATACCTGCCAAATGCTGTGGTGCTCCTGAAATACCGCAGGCAATGTATACCTTTGGCTTTACACGATTACCGCTGTATCCTACCTGCATCGCACTCTCTGCCAAGCCGGCGTCGACCAGTGCTCTCGATGCGCCAACTTTTCCTCCTAAAGTACGCGCCAATTCCTCAAGCAGCAGCAGATCCTCTTTTTTTCGTAAGCCGCGCCCCGCTGCCACGATAACTTCTGCTTCTGTAATATCCATATCATCCATTGGAATGATTTCATCTATTTTACTCTTTGAACAGAGTGCCATATATGGTTTCATCATCACAATATTTTCAACTCTTGACGTATCTCTTTGTGCCTCTGCAAATTCCTTATACCGAACCGTTGCCATCTGCGGGTCTTTTACCGTTTTAATATGTGCAAACAAATGGTCACTGAATGCCGGTCGGATCTGAATCAGCCGCCCTTCTTCGTTTACTTGTAAGTCTGTGCAATCCGCAGTTAATCCCGTTCCTAGTGCCGCTGCAATTCGTGGTGCCAAGGAACGTCCAAAGTTCGTTGCTCCAATCAAAACAATTTCCGGTTCCCTTTCTTTTATAAAAGCAACGACATTTTCTTTATAGGAATTTTCTTCTGGTATTTTAAAAGAAGAGTCCTTTATATAATAAACGGTCTGTGCCCCTCGATAGTTTAATTCCTCTGCAGAAATTACTTCCCCACCTATTAAAAGGCAGGTTAGCGGAAGATCTCTTTTTTCCGCCAATTCTTTCCCTTTGTTCAGTAATTCATAGCTTACCTTGTGTATTTCACCGTTATTTTGTTCTGCGAGAACGAGAACACCTTTTTGCTTTTTATCACTCATAGTTCTACACAATCCCTTTCTCCGCCAAAACATCCGTAACAGACTTTAAAAAGTCTGTGAACTCTTCGCGGTATATGCGGTTACTCTTTTTTACTGCTTTTGGAATTTCTATTTTAGAAACCTTTGTTGGCGACCCCTTAAATCCAGTCTCTTCTTCGGTTAAATATCCGTTTAAATCCTGTAAGGTATATACTTTTACCGGTATTTCCAATGATTCTAATTTTCGCTTTACAGTCGGTAGCTCCGGACGACTGATATTTTTAGTTACGCCGATCAATGCAGGCAAGCGCATCGTTCGAATCTGTCTATTTCCACCCATATTTTCAACAGCTACTTGAACCGAATTCATATCTAATTTACGAATATCTTCTACATAATAGGCATGCGGAATGTTTAAAAATTCAGCAACCTCTGCCCCCACCTGTGCCGTATCACCATCCACAGATTTTTCTCCACATAAAATCAAATCAAAAGGTCCCGTTTTCTTAATTGCAGCCGCCAAGGTCTTTGCGGTCGCACAGGTATCAGAACCTCCAAATTTTCGGTCTGTCAGCAATACCGCCTGATCTGCTCCCCTCGCATATGCATCTCTCAGCATCTTTTCTGCTCTTTGCGGTCCCATTGTCATAACCGTTACAAAAACATCTGGATTCCCTTTCTTTTTTTGATCCACTGCGGCTTGTAGTGCATTTTCATCAAAAGGATTCATTTCTGCTTCTGCAGACGAACGGTCAACAACGCCTCTTTCTCTATCAAATTTTACTTTTTCCATATCAGGGACTTCTTTTACTAAAACAAGTATGTTCATGATATTCCCTCGTTTCTTCAGCATGCTCCAATTTTCAACTTATTTCATGGTCTTACCACTTAAATTGTACAACTTTTATTAAAATGATGCAATCACTTTTTTAATATTCTGATATTTTTTTAATTTGCAGTTTTTCTTTTATTCCTTTAAAATAAAATTATATGAATATCATCTATATTGGTACAAAGGAGTAAACCTCATGTTTATGGCAATAGAAAATAAAAAAATCTCCCAAATCGTCATCGAGCAAATTCAGGAAATGATTATGAAAGGTGAATTAAAAGACGGTGACCAGCTTCCGCCTGAACGCGTTATGACGGAGCAATTTCAAATCGGCCGCCCCGCATTGCGCGAAGCATTAAAAGCGTTAGAGGTACTTGGACTCGTTGAACGCCGCCACGGTTTAGGCAATTACATTGTAAATAATGTTGAGTCAAACTTTTTTAAGCCGCTCTCGCTTTCTTTTAAATTAAATAACGGGAATGTGCAAGAAGTCTTACAGCTTCGTTACCTGATTGAAACCTTCACTGTCCGAGAAGCTGCAAAATCTGCTACGCCCAACGACGTTGCATCCTTGAAACAAAAACAGTTACAAATGATGCAAGCAGAAACACCAGCTGAAAAATCAGAATGTGACAGAAATTTTCACTTTGAAATTGCCCGTATTTGCAACAACAGCTTAATTCTATTAACTTTTGAAAACGCATCTTATCTTTTGGAAAATTTTATAGATCAAACGGTACATCTATCTTATTTCACGAAAGAAGATTCTATTGAACTCATTTATGAAGAACACCAAAAAATTATAGATGCCATTGAAAAAAAAGATGAAGAGGCAGCTGTTTCCTTTATTGTAAGTCATTTGGATAACATTCGGCCAGATCTGCTTCACCAAATTTAGAATTCTCACAGCTTTAAGCAATTTATTAACTTACTGAAAACTCCCTATTTTTATAGGGAGCTTTTTTACATAAAGATCTTTTACAATTCTTTTCATCTTATCTGTCATAAAATAGAAAACCGCTGTGAAAGCAAAGATAAAGGGTGGTATATCTTTTTATTTTACAGCGGTTATTCTATAAAAACGAGCGATTTCCTTCTGCTATTTTTTTAAATCTGTTATTAAAACGATACGAATAATTTAGTCAATAATACAATAATTGGAATGGAAATGATCGTTTTCTCCAAGAAAATAATAATTAAATCTGTAATTTTAACAGGCATTTTAGAAGCCAGCATTATGGAACCAACCTCACTCATATAGATAATCTGTACTAAAGATAAGATACCTATAATAAATCTAGTTTCAATCGATGGTATGTTTGCACAAATTACAGCTGGAATGAACATGTCCGCAAAACCAACAACAGTACCCGGTGCAGCTGCAAATGCATCCTGCACACCTAAAACTTGAAGATAATATCCAAATGGCATGGAAATCCAGTCAAAAATAGGTGTATAAGTAGAAAGTACCAATGCCAAAGTACCTACACACATTGTAACTGGTACAAGCGTAAAAATAATACCTAAAAACATATCAATACCCTTATACATCAATTCTCCAAAATTCGGACCGCTTTCCGCTTTTGTAACTGCCTGCAGATAAGCCCAACGAGTTTTGCTGATTCCTTTCGGTTCCACTTCATTAATCTGTTTACCAGCTAACGCATAGTATTCATCAGGATATTTTTTAGCCAAAGGCCAAATACGTGACATAATTACAACACTGACGATACCGGTAACCGTCAAAATAAGATAAAATGGAATGAAATACTGCTCTACACCCATCATTGCTGCAATTACTAAGCAAAACGGCAGAGATACCGCAGAAAAGCAAGTTGCAATCAGTACGGATTCTCTTGCTGTGTAATAGCCCTGCTCGTATTGTGTACTCGTCAAGACGACACCTACATTGCAATTTCCAACCCAAGAAGCACAAAGATCGACTGCGGCTCTTCCCGGCAAGCGAAACAACGGCCATAATAAATTACGGATTAAAGTACCCGTATAATCCATAATCCCATAGTCCATAAGAAGCGGAATCAGAAACGATGCAGCAAAAAACCATGCAATCAGAGTTGACATCAATCCTATCATAGTTGAGCCTGTGTCTGCAGAATAGATCCATTCCGGTCCCACCTGGAAATAAACTAATGTTACAATGATTCCTCCAAGAACGCGGATAACAAGGTAAATCGGAGAAGCCACAAATAATTTAGAAAGTAGCTTTCCCTCCGTAAGTGCCTTTGGTTTAAAAACACTAGTAATAAAAGTCATAATAGCTGAAATAACAACAATCCCAAGTATTGCTTCGTGTGCCCATGGTTTGATAAAATTGGCCACCCATTCAGAGATAACGCCCAGAGGAATGTTCATATTCCCCTCATACCAAATCGGACATAAAAATAAAAAAACACCAATTGCAGAAGGAATTATAAATTTTAGTTTTTGTTTACCAGTCGGATTTTGTATCAATCCTCTTAAATCTTGCTGTTGCTCCGACCCAGATTCAGTGGTTTTAACTTGTTCTCCCATAAAACAGTCCTCCTTTACTTTTTAAAAATGGATACTTTTTCCAAACGATTAAAAGCTTCTTTTAGAGTATTTATACCGACGGTACAAGCCAATCGGATATAGCCTTCGCCGCATTCTCCAAACGAAATCCCCGGAATGGTTAAAACATGTGCCTCTTTAAGAATGCAGTCACTGACATCAACGGAATTTAATCCAGTCTCTTTAACATTTACAAATAGATAGAAGGTGCCTCGCGGCGGATAAATTACTGACATATGAGGAATCGCATTGATCCGCTCTGCCGCATAGAACATTCGCTTCCTATATTCTTCAATCATCGGCGGTTGTATTTTCTTTCGGTTTTGCAAAGCGTGAATCGCAGCTCTCTGAGAAATTGAAGGAGCCGTAAATACAACATTTTCATTAATCATTTGAATGGTCGCGATAATGTAATCCGGCGCAATGATATTTCCAATTCTCCATCCTGTCATGGTAAAGTTTTTTGAAAAGCTATTGATTATAATGGTCCGTTCTTTCATTCCATCTAAAGCAGCAATCGGAACAAATGGATGCTGATAGCTGAATGCTGTATAGATGTCATCCGCAATGACAATTAAGTCATGTTTTTTTGCAATTTCAGCAATTTTCTTCATGGTTTCCAATGTCAAGCAGCTTCCGGTCGGATTGCTGGGCGTATTAATAACCAATGCTTTCGTCCGCTCGTTAATCAACCCTTCTAAACGCTGCATATTAATTTGAAAATCCTCATTCTCATAAGTTGCAAGCTCTACCGGAACTCCACGTGCAAGCTCCACCTGCTGAGGATACGGTGTGAAAAACGGCGCCTGCAAAATAACCTCATCTCCGTCATCCAAAATCGCCTCTAATGCCAAATACATTGCAAGGCAGCCGCTGGCTGTAACAAATACTTCTTCATCAAGGACATCCATACCATATTCTTCTTTATAATACTTTACAATTTCACCCCGCAGCTGCGGATCACCCCGAAAATCCGTGTATTTTGTATGACCATTTCGTGCATCCTGAAACGCGTGGTTAATGATGATCTCCTCTGTAATCAAATCCGGATCACCTAGGCTAAGATTAATCACATCATCAAAACCCTTTGCAAGCTCGTCCACTTTTCCCATCGGTGTTGACTGATCTTTCCAATATCGTTTCGCTATAAATCTGTGTTTCAAAACAATTCACCTTCATCCTTTCTTATAATACTGTTTCATACTACCGCACAGTGGTAAGACCTCACATACAGTTAATCATATTTTTCTTTCTTTTTCAATAGTTTTGTCTGAATTATTCAAAGATTTCAATTTTTATAATATCGGCATTGCATTTGATAGTATATAGACTAGAGAAGACTTCTTTTCTAAGTTATCCTTTGTATAAAATTAACCGCTCTATTAAAATCGCTTTCCAAGTCTCATGAAACTTCTCTTATTCTATAAAATCTGATAGTGCGCAAGCTCGTCCAAAGAGATATTCTTATATGCCTCTACATATTTCATTTCGATCTCATCCACTTCCTCACTCAATGTTACTAAATATATTTAAGATTGCTTTATATATTATAGCACACTTTTCCCCTAATTTTAACACTAAATATCATAATTTTCGCAATTTTTTAATTTTGTCTGTGAAACCAAACAAAAGCCATACCGTTCCATTTACGGTAAAATTATTATTCTTACAATGAAAAACCCATGGACAAAGGTAAGAGTTGTCCATGGGTTAAGATAGATTCTTTATCTAGGTTCAATAATTAATTTAATTGCAGTTCTTTCTTCCCCATCGATTAAAATATCTGTAAACGCCGGAATGCATACTAGATCAATTCCGCTTGGCGCTACAAACCCTCTTGCAATGGCGACTGCTTTTACTGCTTGATTCAGTGCACCTGCTCCGATTGCCTGAATCTCAGCCCCTCCTTTTTCTCTCAAAACCCCTGCCAGAGCCCCTGCTACCGAGTTAGGATTTGACTTCGCTGATACTTTTAATACTTCCATTATTGTTTCCTCCCTAAAATGCTTCTTTTGAATTCCCTTTTGATTGGATTTCATTTTAATATTTTTATTAAATACTTCCTTTACAATATTCTCTTCCAAACATTGGATTCCTCTATTTTTTCAGAAAAACTCTTCGACATAAAACTCCTAAAAAAAATATTTTTTTAGAAGTTTTTGTCGAACGCTTGCATTTTTCATCGGAATTGTTTATAATATGGACGTGGTTATCCCCCTGATAACCTCATTAATCTCTAATCCCAATACCCCTTTTGAACAAAACAAACTGCTCCCCTGCAGTTTGTTTTGTTTTTTGTAACTTTTTTATTTAATATTTATTACAAAAAATCATTTTATTGAAGCAATTTTCTTTTAAAGATACATGTGATACTGAAGAAGGCGGTGATACTATGTTCACAAAAATAAAAACGGATCAATTGAATTCCTATACATCAAAATCATGGTCCCTGTACATGGAGGATTTTTCTTTGGGTTTCTTTGATATCGAAACAACCGGTCTTTCTCCCAAACAGGATACTTTTATATTAGGAGGTTTGCTCAATCAGAAGAAAATCTCTGGTGAGCAAACCTCTACCATCACGCAATGCTTTGCCCCGACAAAAGAAGAGGAAGCAGAGCAGCTGGAACAATATCTCAGCGAACTTTCAAAACAAGAAATATGGGTTTCTTATAACGGAGACTCCTTTGACAGCCCTTTTCTTGCAAAAAGAATGGCAAAGCTAGGCATTGGAGAAACACTCCCTTTTCACTATTCCTTCGATCTCTATCGTATTTTGCGCCAGTCTCCCTCCATCGCGGCATTACTCCCAAACCTGAAACAAAAAACGGTAGAGTCTTTTTTAGGTATTCAGTCACAACGCTTGGATCAAATATCCGGTAAAGAAAGTACTTTATTGTACGAGGAATACCAAAAGCGTCCCTCAGAGGAACTCAAACAAACTATACTACTGCATAACCGAGACGATGTGATCCAATTATCCGCTCTATTAAAAATTCTAGACAAACTAGATTTGCATCATATTATGTTTCAAAAAGGTTTTTTATGCACCGCAGAAGATAAAAAAGCAAAAATTGAACGCATTCATTTTGATAAAGGGTTTCTATCTATTAAAGGAACGAGTCAAAATATTACTCTACCTTACCAAAGCTACGAATTGACACATCATCTAAATTTTGACTCACAAATGCAGACCTTTGAAATAACCATCCCCTATCTTTATGAAAGCAACTTTTTATACATTGACCTAGAAGCGTTTTCAATGGATTTTACACCAGTTCAAAAATATAACGGTTATCAAAGCGGCTATCTGGTGCTTCATGACGGAAGCAATCCAAATTATTTAGAAATCAATCATACTTTAAAAATTCTATTAAAAGAAATATTAAAACAGCTCTGATTGAATCATACTAACCTTAGAAATATTTTTATGGTATACTAAAAAAAAGACCAAAGAAGAGGTGACCTACGTTGCAAACAAATAAACGTTTGGACCAAGTATTCAAATCCGCTTTTCCCGTTCCCTTCGACGATAACTCCCGCTTTGTATTTTTCAGTGATGTACACCGCGGAGATGACAGCTTGTCGGATGAGTTCGGGCGTAATCGGCATATATACGAGCATGCACTTGACCACTATTACCGTCACGACTATACTTATATTGAAGTGGGTGACGGCGATGAATTATGGGAACATCCAAAATATGAACATATTTTAAGCGCACATCGCAGCACTTTTGATCTTTTAAAAAAATATTATGATTCCGGCCGTCTTTTGATGCTTTTTGGAAACCATAATATTCAGCTCCGAGACCCAAATTACGTAAAGAAAAATCTATACTATACTTATGACGAACAATCGGACGAAATGGTTCCTTTATTTCCGGGAATAACTGTTCATGAAGCATTAATTCTGAAACACCGCATTACAAATCAAGAAATTTTTGTCGTTCACGGAAATCAGGGAGACATGCTGAATGACCAATTTTGGTGGGTATCACGTTTTATGATCCAACACGTTTGGCGTTTTTTACATTTAGTTGGTGTAAACTATGCTGCCAGCCCTTCAAAAAATAAGTACAAGCGTCATAAGGTCGAAATTAACTATAATAAATGGAATGAAAGGCACGGTATCATGCTAATCTGCGGGCATACACACCGGCCTAAATTTCCAAAACCTGATGAACCGGCTTATTTTAATACCGGCTGCTGTATGCATCCCCGCGGCATAACCTGCTTAGAACTGACAGATGGTGAAATCAGCTATGTTTCGTGGCGTGTACACAGCAAGCCAGACGGTACGATGTACATTCGAAAAACAGTCATTCAAGGACCAAAGCCGCTCTCTTGTTTTTATAAAAAAGAACCAAATAAGGAAGGACTTACAGGTGAATAAAATGTCAACAAGCACACAATCCATTCGGAATATTACATCCGCTATCAAAAAGGACAGCTTTCAGATGGCAGCGTTAACAAAGGAATCGAGAAATGAGGCCTTAAAAGCCATTTCCGAAAAGCTGTGGGAAAACCGTTTAAAAATTCAGATTGCAAACGAGCTTGATTTAAAGAATGCAGAAAAAAATCAAATACCTGCGCCAATCTTAAAACGGTTAAAATTTGACGAACAAAAACTTCAAGATGTTTTAAGTGGCATTGACAGTCTCATTTCACTGTCAGACCCTCTTTTTCAAACTTTACTGGAAAGAGAGCTGGATGAAAATTTAACCTTACAGAAAATAACGTGTCCGATCGGTGTAATCGGAGTTATATTTGAATCTCGTCCTGATGCGTTAGTTCAAATTGCAGCACTGTGTTTAAAAAGCGGCAACTGTGCTATTTTAAAGGGAGGAAGCGAAGCTGCTCACACAAACCGAATTCTTTTTGAGCTCATTCATGAAGCAGGTGTTGCATCCAACATACCAAACGGATTTTTGACATTAATTGAAAATAGAGCAGAAATCCAAGACTTATTGAAATGTAATGAATCCATTGACCTTCTAATACCGAGAGGCTCTAATTCATTTGTACAATATATTATGGAAAATACAAAGATTCCTGTTATGGGTCATGCCGACGGTGTCTGCCATATCTTTGTCGACCAAGATGCAGACTTTGAAAAGGCGCTCCCAATTATTTTAGATGCAAAAACACAATACGTCGTCGCCTGCAATACCGTAGAAACCCTATTAATTCACGAATCCATTGCGAAAGAATTCTTGCCGCAGCTTCAAAACATGCTCGAGAAAAACAAGGTTTCTCTCATTGGCTGTGAAAAAACGCGAGCCATGCTTTCTCTGAAAAACAATGCAGACCCGAATTTCAGAACAGAATATTCTGACTATGTCATTTCGGTTAAAATTGTATCAGGCCTAGATGCAGCAATTGCTCATATTAATTATTATGGCTCACACCATACCGACTGCATCCTCACAGAAGATTCCAAAACAGCAGAGCGTTTTATGCTTCTTGTTGACTCTGCCGGTGTCTATCAAAATTGCTCTACACGCTTTGCTGACGGATTCCGTTACGGATTCGGTGCAGAAGTCGGCATCAGTACCGGAAAATTACACGCTAGAGGTCCGGTCGGACTCGACGGATTAGTTACATACAAATATAAACTATTCGGAAACGGCCAAATTGTATCTGATTACGCACAAGGGCAAAAATCATTTCACTTTAAAGATATTGCCTCGAAGAAATGTTAAGGAGAAAATAAGAATGCATCATTTAACATCTAAATTACTTATTTACAGAAACATCGGTAATGATAGCATATTATTTCAATTATCCAATATCGTTCGACGATTCACAGAAGGAAAATATGAAAAAGAAAAACTGATTGCCGATATTTTGATTCAAGTCCATCGTCTTTTAGAAATTTCAACCAAATATGGCTTCGATAAAAATTTGTGGCATAATTATTTAGCATTTTTACTAGCTATGACAGAAAACCCATTTACCCTTGTCTCAGAAAAAATCGGAGCTGTCGAGGGTACGGTAAACGAATTTGCTGTAAATGATTTCTCTATCTTTAAACAGCTGTTTGACTATGATTTTACACGGCTGGAACAAGAACTGAATATCAATTGTTTTACGACGATTCAAAACTATAAAGCGGTCACTAAGAAAGAACAGATCTTTAATAAAAGCGTCAGTGAAAAGGTCCAAAAGCTCAGCCTTATGATGGAGCAGGCAGAAGATGAAAAAACAATGTATTCCATTGTTACGGACTTTTATAAAGCTTATGGCGTCGGTAAGTTTGGACTGAATAAAGCCTTCCGCATTTCGAATAGAGATGATTCGGATTTTCTAATCCCAATTACCACAACTGGAGAGGTGGTGCTTGATGATTTGATCGGCTATGAAAATCAGAAAAAACAATTGATACAAAACACCGAAGCTTTTGTGACAGGAAAAAAAGCAAACAATGTTCTCTTATACGGAGATGCAGGAACCGGAAAATCTACCAGCATTAAAGCGATATTAAATCAGTATTATGGCCAGGGACTTCGTATGATAGAGATATATAAGCATGAATTTAAAGATTTATCAAAAGTCATCAATGCAATAAAAGACCGCAACTATCGATTTATTATTTATATGGATGACCTTTCCTTTGAAGAGTTTGAAATTGAATACAAATATTTAAAAGCTGTAATTGAAGGTGGATTGGAAATAAAGCCGGAAAATATATTGATATATGCGACCTCCAATCGGCGCCATCTTATTCGAGAAACCTGGAGTGATCGTTCCGATATGTCACAGGATGAACTGCACCGCTCTGATACGATGCAGGAAAAATTATCCTTAGTCGGAAGATTTGGTATTACAATCGGATATTATAAGCCTTCACGAGATGAGTTTTACAAGATTGTCACAACACTGGCAAGAAAACATCCGGAAATTACACTAACCGATGAAGAACTGATCGACTCCGCACGGATGTGGGAAATGCGTCATGGCGGAATTTCAGGACGTACCGCTCAGCAGTTCATCAATTATTTGATTGGAATTTCCTCATAAACGAGTAAATAAAAAATCCAGAATCTATCTGGATTTTTTATTTTGCTATTCTTCTTCGTGTTATCTAAGCAACACGCTTATTCATTTCCACATTCATCGTGATGTGCATGCTCATGACAGATAGAACCGGTTGATTTTAGTTCACCCGCTAAATAGGATTTCGCTGCTTTTTTCGCATCGCCGCTTGCCCCTATAATTACTTCTACATTTCTTTCATTAAATATATCAACAGCTCCGCCGCCCATTCCGCCGGATATAATGACATCAACACCCCGATCTGCTAAAAAATTTGGTAAAAATCCAGGTTTATGCCCAGGGTTTGGCACCATTTCCTCTGCAATGATCTCATTATTCTTTTCATCGAAAATTATAAATCCTTCACAATGTCCAAAATGACCTGTAACCATACCTTTTTCACTTGCTACTGCGATTCTCATGTTTCATTCCTCCATTTTCACATCTTCATTTTTTTGTTTTACCAGAGTCTGTCTTTCTGACTCCCTGTTTCGCTTCTTTTTATTTTTCCTATATTTTATGCATTCTCTCTTCAATTATTATTGAAAAGTAAATGAACTGCATTCTGGTAAATCCCTTTAACTGCATCTCCCGATATACAATCTATATCCGCAATCGTTTTTCCGTGATTGATCGCCTCCACCGCCTTTGAATCAAAAGGTACTTTACCGATAAACGGAACCTGCTGCTCCTTGCAGAATTTTTCAATCTCTTTCGAATTCAACGGATTTGTATCGTATTTATTGATGCAAACAGCCGTTTTAACCTGAAAGATTTTTGCAGTTTCTAATATTCGTTTCATATCACTGATTCCTGAAATCGATGGTTCGGCCACAATCAACACCATGTCCACGCCGCTTAAGGATGCAATAACAGGGCAGCCAATACCCGGAGAACCATCTACAATTGCAAATTCTGCATTTTTAGCAGATGATTTCATTTGATTTTTTACTTCAGTGACTAATTTCCCAGAAGTTCCGCTTCCCATTTTTAATTGTGCCGTCGAGAACACATGCGTTTCATCCTTATACAAACTCAATTCCCCGGCAATGTGTGGTTTTAAAGAAATGGCCTCGACCGGACAAATTGCTTCACAAACACCACAGCCTTCACAGGCAAAAGGATCCACCTGATACGCTTGCTCCGATTTGATGGCATCAAAACGGCAGTTTTGTCTACACTGACCACACTGAATGCAAACTTCTGAATCAATTTCTGCTTTTGGCATTCCGTAATACTCTGTTTTAGTGGAAGGCATATCCTGATTCATAATCAAATGAAGGTTCGGGGCATCTACATCACAATCTGCATAAGCTTCCACCTCCGTTAAACGGATAAATGCACTCGCAATTGTCGTTTTCCCGGTTCCACCTTTTCCGCTTAGAATCAACAGTTGTTTCATTGTGCCACCTCCTTCATTATATTTTGAAGCAGCGATGAAAACAAGCTGTGGTATTTTTCACTTTCTCTGGATACTATCTTTGCATCTGAGTTTAAAGCACCGAGTTCTTTATCAAATGGGATACGTCCTAAAATTGGAATCCGATGTTCAAGACAATACGCCTCAGCCGGATTTTCTGCATCCATACATTTATTTAATATTACGCCATGTGGCTTTTTAAATAATTTCACCAATTCATATACCATACTTAAATTATGAACACCAAATACGGTTGGCTCAGCCACAAGTACACAAAAATCTACATCTTTTATGCTTTCCATTACAATACAGGCACTTCCCGGCGGGCAATCAATAAAAGTCATAGCATCTTTTGGCGTCAATGGATTTTCAAGCATTTCCTTTATAATCGGAACACCGGATACTTCGCCTGTTTTCATCGTTCCCGTATGAACATGTACCTGCTCTGACACGCCTGCTTCTAGCGTTCCAATTACTTTCTTTTTTTCTGAAACTGCATCTTCTGGACAAAGCAAGACACATCCTCCGCAAGAATGACAGACTTCTTCAAAGATAAATACACGATCCTTAATGTACGCTAATGCATTAAACTTACAAAAATCAACGCATTTGCGACAGCCGGTGCATTTTGTATTGTCAAAGACAGGAATACAAACCGATACCTTTTTTTCTTTAACCTCTTTCGGCTTAAAAAAGAAGTTCCCGTTTGGCTCTTCCACATCACAATCCATATAAGAACACGTATCCGCTACGGAAGCCAGATTAACCGATACTAATGTTTTTCCGGTCCCTCCTTTTCCGCTCAGTACAGCGATCTTCATATTATTTTCCTCCATGATTGTGAAAGCCTGGGTGAATTTCCGCTAACGGCGAAAGAGCCTTTGCCTGAAAAGCCGTAAGATTATCTTCAATGGAATCATTCATTGTCCGATACAACTTCACTTGAGCGGCCTGTAAAACGTCTGCGGCATTTTTTCCGCATCTTGGCGTCAAAACGGACTCTACCTGTTGATCTACTAATGTTTGTGCTGCTAGAATTCCTGCGCCGCCCTGGCTGGCTGCTGCACTGTTATTCAAGAAGCTGCTTTCTCTTGTTTCTGTATTATAAATGAGAAAATATGGCGTACGCCCAAAGGATGGACATACCGTCGTTTTTACATCATTCTCATTTACCGGTATTGCTATCTTCATTACATTCCTCCATGATTCTTTCACATCTGCGCCTATGGCAGCTGCCTCTTCCGCATGATGTCTGATCGCTGTTGCAGAGCTGATATTCACCGCCTTCGATTCGAAGTACTTTACCATTTACCAAGGATTCCGCAAGTTTTTTCCTTGCCTCATTATAAATTCCCTGAACTGTTGTACGTGCAATGTTCATTTGCTTTGCGCATTCCTCCTGGTTCATCCCTTCTAAATCAATCAATCGGATCGTTTCGTATTCGTCTACTGTCATATGAACAAAATTTTCTGCATTTGGCGGTAGATCAAGCGGTCCAAATCGGTTGCTTTCCGGTAAACAGCAAACCTTCCTCCATTTTCTTGGTCTTGGCATATTCTAAGTCCTCTCTGCTCTTTTTACTATTTCCTATTAATCATATTTCAATCGCTTCTCAATCTTTCAATCGCTTCTCAATCTTTCAATCGCTTCTCAATCTTTCAATCGCTTCTCAATCTTTCAATCGCTTCTCAATCGTTTTTAAATGATTTTGAAGGAATATTTTTCCTCCTTGAAACTTCTGTCTTTCTCCTTCTTTCAAATCTTGATTCAAACCAAACCCTCTTCCAGAGCCAAAAGCACATCCGAAACCTCTTCCAATCCCGTTTCCATATTTTCTTCGAATGCCCATTCCAATTCTACATCCGCTTCCGGGCATAACGCTGCAAGTAACTCCAGTTCCAAAAGGTCCGGTTCCATCTCTTTTTGGCATACCATTTACCTCCTTATTAGTTATTGACATATGTCATTTATATTTTTCATTATACGCCGTTTATGACATATGTCAATAATAAAATAAAAAAATTTCTAAATAAAAATTTGTAATCATCCTACGCAAAGAGATAGAACGAATGGAGCGATGCAGCATATTTCAATCCACGCCCTCCTTGCGGAGAGCGACGATAATTACGACCGCGTAAGTGTATTACTACCAATTTCAATCCACGCCCTCCTTGCGGAGAGCGACGTCCACCGTGTACGTTTAATCCATCAAGCGTATCAATTTCAATCCACGCCCTCCTTGCGGAGAGCGACCACCAAACAAGCCGCAAAACACAGAGCAAAAAAGCGATTTCAATCCACGCCCTCCTTGCGGAGAGCGACGGGGGGCAAATGACGATGAGGGAGACCGCAGAAATAATTTCAATCCACGCCCTCCTTGCGGAGAGCGACCACAATTGTGTATTGCAAACGTTTCTCTCACATAGAATTTCAATCCACGCCCTCCTTGCGGAGAGCGACCTCGAAATATATCTTTATTAGGTCAAAATAAACAATGATTTCAATCCACGCCCTCCTTGCGGAGAGCGACTTCTATCAATCCGTTACTTTTTAACCATGTTAGATTTCAATCCACGCCCTCCTTGCGGAGAGCGACCTTTGCAGGAGCAGATGAGAGATAATGCTATCACAATTTCAATCCACGCCCTCCTTGCGGAGAGCGACTATAAACTTCTTCAAAAGGTTTTGTTCCTTCGAGATTTCAATCCACGCCCTCCTTGCGGAGAGCGACGCAATTTGATTTAGCTGCTCAGCAACAATCAAAAATTTCAATCCACGCCCTCCTTGCGGAGAGCGACTTCGGTTCTAAGGTCGGAGGGCGGAAAGCGGCTTATTTCAATCCACGCCCTCCTTGCGGAGAGCGACTAAACAACCAAAACAAATAGCGGTAAAACAAATTGATTTCAATCCACGCCCTCCTTGCGGAGAGCGACTTTACTTGACAATTGTAGAGTAATTAGATATTATATTTCAATCCACGCCCTCCTTGCGGAGAGCGACAAAGCCGGGTGATCGTATTCTTGATACACACGCAGATTTCAATCCACGCCCTCCTTGCGGAGAGCGACATCGTGTGCAAGGAATATCAACCGTAAATATAAATTTCAATCCACGCCCTCCTTGCGGAGAGCGACCTCTTGTAAAGGGCGTTTGGAATAGCGCGCGTCAAAATTTCAATCCACGCCCTCCTTGCGGAGAGCGACTGCAAAATAAGGCAAAATTACGCTTTTATATTACATATATTTTATTATTAGTATATATATTCCAGTAATTTTTTACCTTATTTTTAATTATAAGTATCCTTTTACATTTAATCTTGGTGCGAATCTCCCGGGATTTTCTGTTAGCTTGGCATTCGCACCGCTTTTTAAAGCATGAGCACACCTTCTACATCATAAGACGGTTTTGCTCCTACATGCTCAATTTTTTCTTTATAATTTTTCCCTAAATAATAAAAGCGTAGGCTATCTTTTTCCGGATCGATGATACTTTCCAGCTTATATTGCAGGGCCTTCATTTTCGCAGGGTCAATCACGCATTCAAAAACGGAATTTTGAACACGCTGTCCATAGTTCACGCATTGCTTCGCCACTTTCCGAAGCCTAGTTTTTCCTGCGGCATCCTGTGTATTTACATCGTATGTAATCAGCACAAACAATTTTCTTCACCTACTTCCATAAAAATGGCGGATACTCCTCTAAATCTCCTCTGATATAACGAGCCAGCAGCATTGCCTGAACATATGGAACCAATCCCCACGGTATCTTTTCCGACAAAAATGGATGGGTAATCATTTCCTGTTTTCTGCTCTGCCACGCATTCAGGGCTTTCTTTCTCGCTTCATCGGTTAGTAAAATCGCACCATTTTCCTTTTTCATAAAATCTGTATCTGTAACTTGTTTTTTATTAATCAGAGAAATGACAAAACGATCGACCAAGACAGAACGCAGTTCTTCCATCATATCCAATGCTAGAGAAACACGTCCCGGCCTGTCCCTATGCAGAAATCCAATGTATGCGTCAAAACCAACCGCTTCCAAGGCGCTTGCTACATCGTGCGAAAGCAGGGTATAGAAAAAAGAGAGCAACGCATTTACATTGTCAAGGGGAGGTCTTTTATTTCGGTCCTTGAAGAAAAAAGCATCCTTCTGCTGTAAAATTAAATCATCCACAACAGAAAAATAGACGGTCGCTGATTTTCCTTCAAAGCCTCTCAGTTGCTCTAAATCTTCACAGGGAATCGCTTCCTCTTTTCCGCGAATGATATTTAGATACCGGCTCAATTGTTCCGACGCCCCTTTCAGCTTGTCGACATCAAGACGCATCGGATAATCACGCGCCGCACGCTCTAAAATCCATTTTGAATTATAAATTTTCCCGAAAATACAGTTTCTTGCAATAGTAAAACAAGCTTTTTCTTCCTCAGAAATTGCATATTGCATCTTCCGAAGCACTACATTTCCTTTACTCATTCCAACGACACGAGCGAGAAAGCGCCCATGCCTCGTCATAAAACAAAGACCGATGTTTCTATCTGCACAGGCGCCCATTAAGGCAGGACTTGCTCCTGTATAGCCAAATGTCACAATATTTTCTAAATTATGTAGAGGCACACGACCTATGGTTTCGCCTTCTTTTTGTACCATTACCGTTTCTCCGTCTAACGATAAATAGGCATCTAAAGTGGTAATATATAACGTATTCAGGAGTTTTTTCAATCCTTCACCCTCCCTTCAATGTAGCTTACGGCAGAAAGCTTTCCGCACAGCTTCGGCATACAGAGATTCTCAAGCGAACATGCCTTGCAGCCTTTCCCCATCTTTACTTTCGGCGTATACCGCCTCTCATATAATTCGTGCATTTCGAGCGAGATTTTTCTTATCTTCTGCCGATGCTCTTCGCTCAGCAAAACCTCCTGTCTGCGCTTCATCTCGTCATAATAGAGATACGCTTTCTCAATGGTACAAGCTAGCATTTCTTCTAAGCACATGCACTGTGCCACAAGTTGCAAAATGTCTGCATCATGTTCCTTTGGATGTCCTCGTTTATATTCAACCGGTACCGGAATAAACAAGCCTTCTCTTCCAAACAGAGAAATTCCGTTTTTATCCTTTCTGAATTCCACTATATCACAAACTCCACGCATTCCCAAAGTCCTCGAAAATACAGAAATACCTCTGGATACAATCAAATCACCACGTGATTCCTTTATCGATTCGTCATGCGCCCGTTTGTGCAGATGCTCTCCTTCCACAGTCCGCACATTTTCATCCCACTGCTGTTCAATGTGAATCAGTGCCCATTGCCGCCTGCAAAAGATAAAATGTTGGATTCCGGAAATAGAGAGAAAGTCCTCTTCGTTGTACTCTTTCATCAGTCTGTCCTAGAGCTTTCGAATGCAGGTCACTCCGTCAGGAATCATCTCTTCTTCAATCTTGACCTCATAATCCGCATAACGGCGTGCCAGCTCTCTATCTGGTTTTCTTTGCACAAGAACCGTATCAAATAGCTTATGCGACGGCGCATTTCCGAGCTCGCTGTCGTGTTTGAATACAATCAGTTCACGAACCGCCATTTTACCTCTTGCTGCAGAATGGTCATGTTCAAACATGTTAATGACAGCTTCCCAAAGCAGTTCTAAATCTTCCTCTGAAAATCCAGTTGATTTTTGTGCTAAATTAGCTGACACATATCCCTCTGCACGGTACAAAGCATACGGTACGATATGCTTTCTTCCCATCTCAGTTCCCTTCTTTTCCGCGTCCGCTTCTGTGGTAATAGCAACACGAGTAATTGTTACTTCCTGTGGGAGAATCGGGTCAATGCTCCTTGCAAATCCAAGCTGCACCGGTCCTCTCACCTGTCCGCAATTCAAGGCCGCTTTCACAAAGGTCGTCATCACGGCACCAAAGGTACGGATATCATAGAAGTTTCGGCACATAAAGTCTCTAATTTTACGATCCAAATCTGCATCTTTCTTCTTTGCTTCCTTCAGTCCATCCGCTATCTTTTTATCTTCGCCATCCGTTCCGATGCCCAGATACGTGCAGGCTGTTCTATCACTCCGATTAAGCGGTACTCTTTCCTTTATGTATATCTGATACCCTTCACTGCCGTCTTTTACCGTTTCAATGTAATTCCGAATCTTCCTTTTCAGGCAAACATCAGTCACAATCCCATACCCCGTTTCCGGATCAATGCGAGGCATATTTCCTGCATCCGGGTCCCCATTTGGGTTTCCATTTTCCACATCGAAAAGAACTACAAACTCATACCTGTTCTTAATTGCTTCGCTCATTTTATTTTTCCTCCTTCTTTTTCCCCTCAAAACGTTTTTGTGTCTGATGATAATACCCTAAAATAAAAACTCCCTGCTCCTCCAGCGATAGACGCTTCGGCAGCGGATTATTCCCCATTTCTATTAGGTTTGTCAATTCGCCAATCGACTGTTCAAAGTAAATACGCATCCCCGTATTGTCTACTTTGCGAATGTGATTGTTATACAGCTTTAGCAGCACCGGAAAGATAACAGCCGGTGTTGCACAAGCAGAATTAAAATATCGATCCTTGATTGTGCTGTTCAAGTTCCCGCCGGAAGCTTTCTGCTGTACACCTTCTAATACTGAAAATAATCTGCCTAACACATAAGGCAAGTATTTGCTGGATTCATTCAACCCCACGGTAAGTACCTCCTTCATTAATTGATCTGCACTGTTTCGCATTAAATACGCCTTTATAATTGCTGCTCTTCCTCTTGTAATTTTTTTTATTCTCCTGTCTGTATCATCCTGATCGGCACGGATACGCATCATCACCGCATTCAGTAGGCTTCTTGGATAGACCCCTCCGTTAAGGATTGCCCGCAGCACGGCACCGGCCATAACAGGAGAAGGGGTTTTTTCTCTTGAATTTTTATTGACTGTCTCCTGAAGCAGATTCCAAACGGATAAGTACTCCCTGCTGTCATATTCTGGTCTTATGATTTCTAAGCGCTGGTAATGCTCCTTCAAGTGACAAAGCAAGGTTCCAAAGCTGTCTCTTATAAAAAAGCGTACTGACAAACGCGCTGCATTGGGTGCCAGCCCTAGGACATAAAATGGTACAGCCAGGTTTAACTCGGCTCCTTCAAAATCCAAGAAATACCCGTTTGCAACTTTGTCAAACACTGATTTTAGCTGATTTTCCGTTTCTTCTTTTGGCTCCAATGACATTAAGAATACATCCTTATAAACAGGTTCGGCTTTCTCCGCCCAATACACAACTGTACTATCTCCTACAATCTGCATATGCTTCCGATCTTCTATCAGATGATTCAATGCGGTTCCATAAGCAAATGCGGCATATTCACTGACCGGAGCGTTCAGCCCCTGTCCATTCTTTTTTCCATGTCGTCCAAAGGATTCGTAAGCATCATCGTTAAACGATACGATTGAAGCACCGCTCGATTGTGCGTCCTTTACGCCCTTGATCGATGGATGAAGCTTGGCAACCGGCAGTTTTTCTCCCGTTACCAAACACTGCATAAGCAAACCACTTCCGTTATCCTTTTTATACTGCTTCCATGCTTCTTTTAAAGAACCTGCTTCTTGTGCAGGCTTTGTCCCATCAATTAAAAATATCAGATTTCCTTCCTTAACCAATTCATCCAGATAACCTTGCAGAACCTCACATTCCTCCGCCATTTCCGGATTCCAGCTCTCAAAAAAATTTTTGACAGCCAAGGCTTCTTCACTCTCTATATCCTGCAATATATTCAAATGAAGCTTCTTTGCACTTTCAAAGCATTCTCGGGCTCTCTTTGGTTTTCCTTTATCGTCCACTCCTAAAAAGTAGGAAGAAGTATCGCATAAAAAATTCGGTGCAACGCCGGACGAACGTTTTAACTGCTCGGGTACTTTTACACGCCTTGGCAGCAGTACCGTTTTTTTCCCTCTCTGCTCTGATACTTTCAACGTAATAATTCCCTTTAAAGTTCCCTCCATATCAATATGTAGTCCGTAAGAAACCTTTGCCATGCTAAAACCTAGTTCTGTTATTTCACCAATCTCAGCCAATGATTCATAATGCTTTGTCAATGCCTGCAATATCATCGAAACACCTCACAATCTGAAAAATCGATCACTCCGTTTTTCATCACAGTACGAACAAACATCGGCTGAATATCCTGTAAATTTGAATAATCCATATCGTAAAGAACAAAACCCAGATCTCTTTCCTCATTGGAATAAGCCGTCTCTATGTCCTCTGCTTCACAAAGCCGAAATTGTACCGGAAACTCTCTGCACCCGAAATAAGGCTGCGAATAGCATTGTCCATTCCTCAAGCGACGACTGGCAATTGCATAAAATTTTTCTCTGCTATCCCGTTCTCCTGCCTGATCCGTTAATTCAAAATGTGCTTCAATAACGTAATGTACATCTTTTAAAATCAGAGATGCCCGCTGTTGAATCTCCTCACTCGTGTACATAGCCAACTCATTTTTTGCACCATTCATTACGGTATGTGCATTTCTTGATGATAGCTTCGATTTCACTTCATTTCTCCGAATATTTGTAAATTGGATCTCTTTCAGTACATAAATTCGGTCAATAACCCATTTCAATCCTGGATGCCAATAAATCGATTCCAGAATTCCTCTGGCTGCCGAAGCAGTCATAACATCGTAGCTGACGCGCTCAGTTTTCATTTCTGGTCTTGTAAACAAGGCATAATCGCCCCATACTTCCACACGGACTCCGTAGCCCATACCATCCCTTCCTTTCTTTTTATAATTTTATAAAGCACTATATAAAAACACCTCGACCTTCGTCTAACAGAATCTGCAATCCGGTCTTTTTATCATAACTCTCCATATCATTCAGTATCGCCACCCCCTCGTCTAAAACATCAACTCTTCCAAGCTTTTGCAGCTCCTTAAAGTGATTTTCATAAATATTTACCGAATACATACCAATCTTTCGAAACAGCGTTCTCGTACGTTCTTTGCTGCGAAGACGATACTCTAGCTGAATTGCTTCCTCTTCCGATGGTTCAGGGATAAAGACGACTTTCGTATCCTGTTCAATCAGGTGAACCATTTTTGCCACTTCCTCAAAAGGCATCTCACTGCCGCAAAGTCCTTTTTCAAATGCCGAAAGCACCGCTTTCTTGTCCAATTCATCTTCCTTAATTTGATGCAGTAAATCAAAGTAAAATTGGATTGCCTGCGGTGATGCGATATCTTCAAATTTCTCTTCTGTTACAGAGGCAATTTCCAGTGGCTGCCGTAAACTATATGGCTGATTTTTTGAAAATTCCTCTTCTGCTGAAAAAAGGAAAACGATGCTGCCTTCACAAGGACGTTTTTTCTCCCTGTTACAACGTCCGGCAGCCTGTATCTCAGAGTCCAACCCAGCCTTTTCTCTATAAACGACCGGAAAGTCGACATCAACTCCTGCTTCAATTAAGCTAGTTGCAATCACTCTGCAAACTTGCCCGTTTTTCAGGTGATTCCGCACTTCGTCGAGAACTTGCCTTCGATGTTTAGGATACATAAGTGTTGATAAATGAAATACCCCGTCTTTCGGTAAATCCTTATAGATTGCCTGCGCAAACTTTCTTGTATTCACAATACAAAGTACCTGATCTTCTCTTCCGATTTTTTCTACAATTGCGTCCTTACTACATGCACCTAAATCTTGAAAACTTGTCCGCCGGAAAAATTGATATAATTTCTCTGTATCCGGACAAATCTCTTGACATTTTAGGTTTGGTGCCACATATTCAAACAATTTTCCCAATGAAGGCTGCGTTGCAGTGCACAGGACAGCCGTACATCCATAATTGCTTACCAATTCAGAGATAGCCGCTGTGCAAGGGAGCAAATATGGCAGTGGCAGCATCTGTGCTTCATCAAATATGATACTGCTGTTAGCGACATTATGTAACTTTCTGCACTTCGATGATTTATTTGAAAAGAAGGATTCAAAGAATTGTACATTTGTTGTCACAATCACAGGTACATCCCAATTTTCTGTTGCCAGCTTCTGCTTGGCTAAACGTGTGTCCACATCTTTCTCATCTTCGTCATAAACAATATTAGCATGGTGTTCCAATACATTTTCTTCCCCTAAAATTTCCCGAAAAACGTTCGCAGTCTGCTCAATGATGCTCGTATAGGGGATTACATAAATAATACGTTTGATTTTGTTTTTTTGCTCTGCTGCATGGTGTAATGCAAAAGCAAGCGACGATACAGTCTTTCCCCCTCCGGTCGGTACCGTTAAAGTAAAGAGTCCTTTCTCCCTTCTCCCCGCTTCTATACAATTTTTCAGAATGTCGCACCGTTTTTGATTCAGCTCATTTTTCGCATCCCACCATTGAGAAATATGAACGTCCAAGCGTTCTCTCAAACGATTCAGTGTATCGTAACCGTCACGCTGTACCTCTCCTTTTGACATAAATTTTTCCGTATCTAAAAAATCAGCGTCTACCAAGCACGAGTACAGCATTCGGATAAAAAAAGAAACACTAAACTGTGGATTTGCAAG
Source organism: Sinanaerobacter sp. ZZT-01 (assembly GCF_035621135.1). Lineage (NCBI taxonomy): Bacteria > Bacillati > Bacillota > Clostridia > Peptostreptococcales > Anaerovoracaceae > Sinanaerobacter > Sinanaerobacter sp. ZZT-01. The sequence goes on along the minus strand of NZ_CP141728.1, from coordinate 2,189,386 downwards.
AGGCGTTATACGCGGACGTCCGAAAGCTTTAACAATATCCCCTACTGTATATAATGGATTCAAGTTTGCTGTTTTTGACATGCATTCTGAATTTTTTACAAATAATTCATTTTTGTAATCTTCATAGCAGGGAAGATTCTTTCTTTTCAGTCTTGCGTATAAGGTTGGCTCCTGCTGTGTATCTGTTTTATTTCCTCCGTTTGGCAGTCCACTATGATGACCTGCAATACAATAGGAAGCAATCTTCCCGTATGGAGACAGCTTTGATGCTTCCTGTGCTCCTGCCGTAGAGTGATCCACCTTTTGGGTTTGAAAGCGAATCCTTTCCTGAAATTCTTGAGAATACTTCCCGATATCGTGCAGCATTCCCAAGCCTTTTCCCCAATCTCCGCTCCCAAATTCCGAGGCAAAAACTTCCGCTAAGCTTGCGGTCCCTTCCAAATGATCTATGAGAGACTGCTTCTCCCCATCTTCTCTGGTATGTGCGATAAACTCTGTATATTTTTTCATTACTTCCAAAATTCCCCCTATATCCCCATTTTATACGAAATATTTTAAAAATTCAATATTCAATTAATTCAAATAATAATTATAAAAAAACATATCAAAATCACATTTTTCATCGATTTTTTGCTTAATGCTCCCATTCTATCCACCTACTACTCATTGCATAATATCTTTCGAATCAATCACTTTTCATACCCTCTCGCAGCTTCTTTTTAAAAGAAATTTCTGTAAGCAGACTCTTCATTTTGTTCACTATCCTCTTTGCAAGCATCATCAGTTAGAGCCTCATTCTTTTGGCTTTCATTCCCTGGCTTCTCACAATCCCCTGTTTCTTCCTCTCTAATCTGAATTGCGCCAACTGTGACAGCGCCAACTACCACAATTTTAACAAGTTTTTTCACACCTCTTTTTACACGTTTCTTGTCTCGCATCCGTATACCTTCTGCAATTTCCCCTCCTTGTACCGCTACTGTCTTAATATTGTTTCCAACATTTCCGATTACCGACATGCCCGCTTCCTTTAATTCTTCTTTTCCGGAACAGATTCGCCCCGGTTTTTTCTGAACGGTACCGGAAAGAACTTTCGCAGTACCACTAGCAGCTCCCCCTGCAATCTTTCCAGTTAAAATCGTTGAATCAACAATGCTTTCTCCGATTTCATCTACAAGCTTTTTTCCAGTCATTTTTCCGATTAAAGAAACAGTCCCTCCGATCACGCCTCCAACTACAGCCCCTGTAATAATTCCCGCTTTTTTTATCTTGTTCATCCCGCTGTCCTCTCTCTCTTTATAAATAAACGCTAAATTTCGCTATTTTATTGCACCTTTCGCATATTTAAGAAAAAATTTACATTCTTTTTTATATTATACAACTTTTCCTCTTTACAAACTCATTATTTTTGTTGTATAATAATTCTTGCAGTGCGAAAGCATGCGCCCATAGCTCAATTGGATAGAGTAGCGCACTACGAATGCGAAGGTTGGGAGTTCGAGTCTCTTTGGGCGCACCAAAAGAGTGTCACGATTGTGGCACTTTTTTTATTTTCCGTTGAAAATTCAACGTTTAATTATCATTTTTATCTTTAAATTCCTTTTATTATTTTTTGTTCAATTTTTTTATTTTTTATTATCTTTCAGTACCTTTTGGGGGAAAAATCGGGGAACATGTTTTTTCTATATCTATTGAAATTCCAACATCTTTATATATTACTCAACACCAGTCATATTTATTAAATATTCTCCCATATAAACAAGCTTAATTTTATACCAAATCTATTTTCCTTATTAATTCGACCTATTTATCATGATAGAAAAAACGTCATGCTTAAATCGAAAAATTAAGCGTTATTTCAATTTTATTATAATAGGTGCTGCTTTCTGTTGATTAGCATAACGTTTTAAATGAGATCGAATAGTCGTGTCCGTTACCCCCATTCTTTTTGCAATCTGTCTAATGCTAACACCGTTTTCCTTCAATCTCAGAATCTCTTTAATATCAATACAAAGTTCTTTTCTCCCATTTTGATTTTTTTTAAACTTTTCATATTTCTCTTTGCTTTGTAATAATGAAATATATTCATCTCTTGATATGATGATCCACGGATAATCTAGTTGATTGAATTGCGCTCTAACCGTTTCATTTTCTAAGCTATGTAATATGTTATCTAGTTTCAAAATTGCCACCTCCTATTAAGTGCAATTTTAACGTATAGTTTCATTTTTAGCAATGCAATTTTAACGTTAATTTATGTATTATTATTTTAATTTTTTATAAACTATCCGAACGGAAAAATTTAAACGGATAGTTGGGTCGGATAGTTCCTTTTCTTTCCTGCTAGTAAAATTCAATGCCTACCGAGTTTTAGGAAAATAAAATTTGTTCGCGTAAAAGGACTTGACACCCACCCAAGCCACGCCCCAAAGGGGGCTGCACGGAAGGTAAACCTTCCGGCGGCTATGAGGGGTGTCACTGCCCTGAATAATTTTTATTTTTGCCACATTATAACTCAGCAAATAAAAATTTCTTCTTACTAGAAGAAAAAAAATCAATAAACCTAATATTGCTTTTCATAGTAAAAAATATATAATTGAATTAATTATAAGACAATGAAAGGACGGAAATACTTTGCAATTAATAAATGACTTTCTAAATAATACAGAACTCACTGCTAAAGATACCATTATATTAACCATTATAACTTCGATTATATCCGTATTAGTTATATATTTGTTACGTAAAATCACCTTTTTCTTAAAAAACATTTTTAATTTATTATTTAAATTTTGTGTTTCAAAATTAACTGTGCTTAAAAATAGAATTCTACAATTGATTAAAAGAATAATAAGGCGTTGCAAAGGCATAATACCAGGAAAAGAATATATACGTTTAGAACAAAAACGACTCGATGGTAAACTTCTCTCTAATAAGGAAGAAAGATCTCTTGAAAAATATAAAAATCATTATAAATTTCATCCTCTTGTATTGCCAACAAAAGAACAAGAAGAAACTAAAGAGAAAATTAAATATTTAATAAATAATCCTCCCCCTAATTATCATGATATTTATAAATATTAAAATATACTTTACATAAATTTACACCATGTAATTCAATTAGAATCACATGGTGTAAATTTATGTAGTAGCACAAAACAAAAAATAATCAGTTTATGGTCTTCTATCTACTGTAAAATCATCCTCATACATATTTCCATTGATAGTAATTGTCTTTGGAATAGTCTTACAGAAAGGTATACCATTAACACCCCCACCACTAATTACAATCGATATCGGATGTGCTACAGGCTTCTTTACTGTACCCTTTAAATCTACATTGGTATAGATCTTACGCTCCTTTATTTCACTAATACGATTTTTTGCACAAGTAAATTTTGATGTTGTCGCAGTGGATGATGATTTTTTAAGCTGAATGGTTTTAAACTGTGTTCCTAATCGATTTTTAACAAACCATCCCGTCTTTACTTCCGCTGCTGCCGGTGGTATCGGTTTCTTTTCATTGACCTTTGTCCTACTTTTACCGCACACTCCTTTGTTGCTGATTTGTCCGGTTGAAATACTATTGTTTACTATTACTTCAAAACCATATCCGGATTTCAACTCATCCGGTGAGACAATTGCATTAGTTTTTAATGCAGTCTGATAAGTATACACATGCCTGCAGGTATGTCCAGGACAACCGCCACCCATCAGACAACCACTACAATAATACGTATGAGCCTTTGTCTCTGACCATTTAATTACCGAACTGCAACCTTGTGTATCCGGTGGTGCTGTTGGCTGTTCCGGCTCTACAAATGGGGGACGATAACAACCACACTCCTTTGTACCCCATTTATCACAAGTCTCTGCAGAACATTTTGTACCATCGTGCAATGCACATTTTCCGCATACTGAGCATTTTGTTACATCCCATTCGATAATATAAGGTGTAAAATAAAGTTGTCCATTTGTATCATCAGCCAAAGTATTATTTCTTGCATAACTAAAGAATTTTTCCATTTCTGGCGAAACATAACCTAAAAGATCCCGTACTTCCTGTTCATTCTTTTTTCGTAATTGATTAGCAACATCATAAAGTCGTTTTGACTGAAGTTTAAATTGATACGAATATGTGATTTCACCATTTTCATCAGGCTTAGTTTTTAATCTTATATCAAGTTCCGAGCCAGCATATGGCATATATGCTTTATCATATGCAGTTCTTTCTCTTGCACCCTCCGTAGCTTTTTCTGGATCAAACGATTTCCTATTATAAGGATAAATTTTCACATTCTTCGCACCTTTTCCCAATTTGGCACTAGTGTTAATCGTATATAAATCCATCGGAGCTGCCGGATCCCATACTTTACCTTTACTACACCAAATAAAAGTAACTCCGGTGACAAACCTCGTATGTTTCTCTGTCTTTATAGGTTCTGCTGCAAACGCAGATATGTTTGATAATATAACCATGATAAAGCTTAACCATATGCAAAACATTCTTTTTATCATTTTTCCATCCTTTCTTTGCAAAAGAACATCGTTTGCTTTCACAGACGATGTTTCTCTTTCAAATAGTACTATTATTTTTTAAATGGATTCGGAATTAAAGTCAGCACCGGATTTACACTATCGTAGCTACCAATGTAGTCCACTTTTGTAATGTCTATCGGCAAACGTCCCTGCATATTTTCTTTGTGTAACAACAATTCATATTCCACTGCATAACGTCCATCCGTCATTTTAATGCAACCAAAAGAATCAACTACTTTTCCGTCTATTATAAAACAATCTAAACCCGGATCATTCATAATGACATGCTTTGAAAACTCATCTTCACCCAACTCCATATTCCAAAGCTTCGGATCAGAGATTACATAAGTGGTAAGATGATCTCCAAAGAAAATATCCTGTGGATTAGTAATAATGTCCTTAACTGCCCCTGTCTTATCTTTCTCTACCACTTTTCCCGTAGTACGGTCTTTCGGCTCAAGCATCCTTGTAAGCATGGAGCAAACCTCAGCTCTTGTTGCAGTCTTACTTCCCCCAAAGGTTCCATCCGGATAACCTGATATGATACCTTTTCCATAAGCTTGCAAAATATAAGGCTTGCAATAATCGCACATTTCTGCATAATCTTTTAGTTCAGATTGAAATTTATCTGCATCCGCAAGAAGCTCTTCTTTTAATACTTTTTCTGTTGTCCTTGCTATAACAACTGCCATCTTCTGACGTGTAATCGGTTTATTCCAGTCCGACTCCTGCATTTCATCACCAAGCAACATTTCATTTTTCTTAGCTGCTTTGAAATAACCACTTGCCCAATGTTTTGCTGTCTTTTCCTGTTTTCCAATTGTTGCTCCGACAATGGTGGTTATAAACTCAGCATTTGTCATAGTATTATTGGGTCGGAATGTATTATCCGGATATCCGGAAATACCCCCTCTATCAACCATTTTACTCATATATGGATAATACCAAGCATTTACCTTTGTATCTTTAAAATTTGGTTGTGCTGCAAACACTCCAATGCTACTTGATAACGCTAAAATAGCAGTAATTAAGAATATACTAATCTTCTTCAACATATCTATTCTCCTTTTTATCTATAACATAAAACTAATTTTCTATTATTACCAATTATATCATATTTTTTTCATATTCATTTCTAACCTTCAAGAACTATCAAATATCACAGTTTCACTCCATTCTTTATATATTCTTGATTAAAGATGCACCCATTAAAAAGCCTTTGTGAAAACCTATAAAACAAGCTTGAAATTCAATTTCTGAAACTAGATATTCAATTTCAATGTTAAGCTTATGGATATATTCTGTTGTTCTGCTATCTATATCCAATCTTTTAAAATTTTCAAAATGCTCGCCTATTTCACGAAGATTAAATTCTAATTTTCCATCTTCCAACAAATCAACACACTCTTCGTCTTCGAAAATTGCTTTGATTAATGCGTCTATCATACTAGTTTTCATATTAAGAACACTTTCCTTTCTCTGTGCCTTGCCTTGTATAACTAGATTGTCTATAATTAACATTGCAAGGCTTAACTGCTTTGTATAGTAATTGGGCTGTTTTCTTTCCGGAGAGTTGCCCAATTATTTTTATTTGGTAAAAAATGTATTTCGCTGACTACCAAGTAGTCATGCAAACATCTAATCTTGACTACTTGGTAGTCATGTTATTCAATTTTATTAATCTTACTTGACTACTAAGTATTCAAGTCAAATTTAATTGAAACGCTCATTTTTCAACGATTACGTATAATATTTTCACTACAAAAACACCGCTTTGCTTGACTACTAAGTAGTCACATATACTATATATAGCCATACCTATTGCTTTATTTGTTCACGCCATCGACAAGAAAATGAATAAATAGTAGGCATCCTTAAATGTGCTCTATTTACTCTGACATCAATAAAGCCTTTATCAATTAATTCTTTTAATGCCAATTGGAACCCCCTCTTAGATATAATGGTTTTATATTTACTGTATGGAAATTCAAAATCCTTCTTACCAGCACTTTCCAAATACATATAGACCAAAATATGAAAAGTAGCATGTGATAAATTTAGAACCGCTTCATTAAGTAATAATGAATTTCCTAATCTTATGTACCTTTGCTCAATACCATTATTCTTTGTTGTACTCCAAGGTGGAAAAGGCGTTTTCTTTGTCCTTGCCATAAATTATCACGCTCACTGCTCAGTGGGTTCACGTAAAAATCGCTCTAACAAGTCCATATTGATTAAAAATTTACTTCCCGACTTTTTTGACGGTATTTGACCAGTTGTTACCAGCGATCTAATATAATACTTTGTTATGCACGTATTCTGATCAGCTTTCTTTATCTCCTTTGCTGCTTGTTCAATTGTTCTCATTCTTACCATCTTTATACCTCATCTTTCTTTATTATTTCTTCTACTGGAACTTCTAATGCTCTTGCTATTTTCCCAATAGTTTGTGGACGAGTATTTCTTTTACCTTGAATAGCCAATGTAACAGAAGTGCGAGTTAACCCTGTTGCATCACAAACATCATTAATTAGAAGATTTTTATTTGCAAGGCATATTTCAAATCTTCGTTTATCAATTTTCATATTTCAACCTCCATTTAGATATTTATGTATCTGTTTTATGTTTATATTAGATAATATTTTATCTTTACTAAACATTATCAGATAATATTTTATCTGTCAATGATAATTATGAATACTTTTATATACATTTGAACTAAATTTGATATAATAAAAGATAACAATAATTAATTTACATTGATTAATAATGGAGGTTTTCTATGTCAATCAATAAAAAAAAATATGAGAAAGTAGGATTAATTTTAAGAGAATATAGAAAAAAAATCGGTATAACACAAAAAGAGTTAGCAGAAAGGATAAATCTTTCTGAAGCAAGTATTAAAAAATTTGAATATGGAGAAATATTACCAAAACTTGAATATATATTTCGCCTTTCTTCAATCTTAAATTTTAAATTAAATGATCTTTTTGTATTATTAGAACCATATACGGAAGATTATCCATCTCTGACGTCATTATTTTTTGAAAAAGATACAGATTTTATAAATTACCTAACGTCAATAGGAATTCATATAAGTGGATTAAGCAATACTACCGACACTGACCCTACGACTAATGTTACTATTGGCAAACCTACTAGTAATAGAGGTATTTACAATTACGAAAGTAGTCCGACTATGCAAATAAAAGTTACAGACTTTGAAAAAATTGAAAAGGAAACATCTAATTATATTAGAACACTTTTCCAACTACTGACAGAAAAAAAAGGAAATTAATATATGGCAAGTAAAACAAATTGTATCAAAAACGGCATTCCATACTTTCGCATCCGGCGTACAATTGGAAAAAAACTAAATAACAAGGGGCTTTGGGTTGATGATATTAAAGAGTTTTACGGTAAAAATAAAAAAGAAGCTGAGGCAAAGTATGAAGAGTTCAAGAAAAAACGACATGCAGGGCTTTCATCTGAGAAACAATTTTTTGGTATTATGTCAGATTTCTTTGTCTACAGTATCCTTATGAATGACAGCCGCTTTTCTTCTGGTACAAAAGAACGTTATGAGGAAGTATACCGAAACTACATTAAGCCTAGTAAAATTGCTGGATTACCTTTGACAGAAATCTTTAGCTTAGATTTGCAGAATTTATATAATGCTTTAGACTGTACCAATGCGACCCTTCGCAGTATTCACAACGTAATGAAACACTTTTATAAGTATCTAGAAAAAGAAGGCTATTGCAAAGACATTACTGCAAGTATCGTACTTCCAAAAAAGTCGACTGCAAAGAACAAGAAAAAGACAGGACCCCAGGAAGTCATAGTTTGGAGCGATACAGAAATTAGACAAATCGTTCAAGATCTCGGAAATAATCGAATCCGCTTTCTGATTATCCTGGCAATTAATACTGGCTGCCGGATCAGTGAGCTATTAGGATTAGAATATACCGATATCCATGACAGCAAGCTTTATATTACAAAGCAACTTCAGCGTGTGGCCACTATTACCCCAGAGGGAAAGCATCATGAATTAAAACTTGAAAAAACTAAAACAGAAAGTTCCATCCGCAGTATTCCATTAAGTAGTGCTGTACTTGTAGAACTAGAACGCCATAAAAACTGGCACACAAAAGAAATGCTTAAAAATGGGTACCAAACAACTTTTATCTTTACCACTAAAAGCGGAAATTTTTGTGATCGACACAATATTAATCGTGCCTGCAGTAGATATTATAGACTGATTGACATCGAAGATAAGAGTTTTCACACCTACCGTCATACATTTTGTACAAATTTATGTAAAAACGGCGTTCCTCTACAAATTGCTTATAAGCTAATGGGACATTCCAATATTAACGTTACTGCTAAATTTTATACCAATGTGGACGATGAACAGAAGCTGGCCGCTATTACCACTATAGCTCCCCTCATGTTCACAGAAGTCAAAGAAAGCCAATAAAAAATACACCGTTACTATCCTACAATGAGTCAAAACGTGGTGTACTAAGTATTAAATGAATAAAATATTATTTTACTCTATAAAAATTGCACAAAATAATATTTTATGATATAGTGTAAGTATAAAAGGATTACCGCCTGTGGTAGGGCGGCCAGTCCATAACAAGTGTGAACAAAACCGTCTAAACCAAAAGGATTAGGCGGTTTTCAATTATTCCTTACTGTGCAAGCACAGAGAAACAATAGCTACAATCAATAATCCAAGCTGAAATAGCTCTGAATATGTAATCATAACAATCACCCCCTTTGCAGAGAGTGACTAACCGCCGAAGCGGTAATCCTGCGAGCATTGTATCATAAAAGGTCAAATGATGTCTACACTTTGTTTACCCAAGGGGGAATTTTAGGGGAAATCAATTATTTTGCATTGCATATTCATTGAAATTCAAGGGAGTGCAAGCAATATTGTTCCATTGCGAAGGTTGGGAGTTCGAGTCTCTTTGGGCGCACCATAAGAAAAATACAGTTTAGTAGAATAACTTAAACTGTATTTTTCTTTTTTGTATGTTATTATATTAATAGTAAAATAATGATTTTTAATTATATATATTTTCAAAGGAGAATTCGAGTGAAAAAGATAAACTGGAAACTAATAAACGCAGCATTCTGGATAGAAATTATTTTATCCTACATTTTACCTTTTAAAGTAGTTGATGACTTTCAATATATGGTAGGTTTTCCCATACCTTTTCTCTCAGTTTATGATACGAAAATTGGTGTAAATCCTCTTATGTCAATGGCCCTCAATCCTTTCGGATTATTGCTCAACGGGGTTATTATCTATTTAATCCTTTCAATTTCTGTAAAAAAATACTGCAAATTTAAGCACAACAATGCTTATTCTGATATTCAAAGTAAGACAATTGTATCAAAAAAATAAATAGCCTGTGAGAAGCAGTTTTTTAGGACAAGCATACAAAAACAGAAAATTATGTTAATTGCTCGTCCACTTGTTTCTGCTGCATTTTCAGGCTATAATGGCACTATAATCCAATAAAGAATAAAGAAGGTTTACTAATATGAAAAAAGCACTCAAGGCAGCGTTCCCTCACACCGTTCCTATATTGTTAGGCTACCTGTCAATTGGCATTCCGTTTGGATTGCTTCTGCAAAATGCAGGCTACAATGCTCTCTGGGCATTTTTTATGAGTCTAGTTATCTTTTCAGGCTCTATGCAATATCTTGCAGTCGGTATGATGGCATCCGGTCTTGGACTCATTGAAGTTGCTATTATGTCCTTTTTGGTCAATGTACGCTACATGTTCTACGGTTTATCTTTCATTGAACGGTTTAGTAAAATGGGCTGGAAAAAGTATTATATGATTTTTTCTCTGACAGATGAAATCTATTCCCTGCTCTGTTCCGTAAAGGCGCCGAAAGGCGTAGATGAAGATAAATTTTTTGTATCCATTTCCGCTTTATGCCACTCTTATTGGATTGCAGGTTCCGTCATCGGTTCTTTAGCCGGTTCTTTAATCACCTTTAATTCCTCAGGAATGGATTTCGCAATGACTGCATTATTCTTGGTAATTTTCTTAGATCAATGGAGAGATTATCCAACTCACATTCCGGCACTTTTAGGGATCGCCGCAACACTCATCGCCCTCTTTGTTTTCGGAAGAGACAACCTGGCATTGCCAGCTATGCTGCTGATTTTAATCTTACTTTTTGCCGGTCGAACACCAATTCAAAAAAGACTCGTATTTCAGCCGCCAAAAGATGTATCCAATACACAAATTGAACAGGAGGAATTCTAATGACAGTTTCACCGGGCTATGCTTTTGTTATGGTTGCAGTTATGGCCGCAGTCATGCTGGGGCAGCGTGCGACACCCTTCGTTTTATTTAAAAAAGGCACACCAAAATCTATTGATTATATCGGACAGGCACTTCCACCCGCAGTTATGGCCATGCTCATTATATATTCTTTAAAAGCTGTATCCCTTTCTTCTTTTCCCCATGGACTTCCGGAATTGATTGCTCTTGCATTTATAAGCATCGTTCACATATGGAAGCATAACAATCTAATCAGTATTTTAGGCGGAACTATATTATATATGATTTTAATCCAGGTGGTATTTGTATAATACCATCTTTTTATTTGTTTATTTTCATTACGAATAACAACCAATAAGAAAGTACTATATCGTAATTTTATATAAAGGAAAGTGCGAACACACTTCTTCTATCACACAACCTTTTTTACATCGTAATTTTCCTCTATCACTTTCCAATTTTCAGGAAACGGCCAAACCAAATTCCAGTAAGCAACACCAGCAAGCCCATATTCATCTACAAGATTCAACTTTGCCTGAATGCTTCTTGCATCTTCGAACCAAACCTCATGTGGACGTCCTTGCTCGTCGGTATAAGTAAAATAAGGAGCCTGTGCAACCGGATCAAATTGTATCTGTGCTCCCTGCTGCCTTGCCAGTTCCTGGGCATCTACATTAGACAAAATCCTAGCCTTAGATTCGCCCTGTACAAATGGAAGCGTCCAGTCGTACCCATAATTAGGGATTCCCATAAGCAACTTTTCCGGAGGAATTTCAGTGACTGCATAATCCAATACCTCACGCACTTTATTCAATGGTGCAACGGCCATTGGCGGTCCATACGTATATCCCCATTCATAGGTCATCGCTAATACTAAATTTGCGGCTCTTCCAATTGCAGCATAATCATGACCTTCGTATAGAAGTCCTTTTTGATCTGCAAAAACTTTTGGTGCAACGGCAGCACTAACCTGATACCCCTCTTGATTTAAGCGTTCCCTAGTTTTTGCAATAAATGCTGCATATTTATCCTTATAAGGAGCCTCTACATATTCAAAATCAAAATCAACCCCATACAAACCTTTTGCGCGAAGCTCCTGCAATATCTGATCAATCAATTTATTTTGAAGGCTTTCATTATCAAGAATGAGCTCTAAAATATCCGTACGAAAGGTTCCTTCGTCAGTCAATGAAGTCAGTACCATAACCGGTGCTACATTATTTTCTTTTAAAACGCGAACTACTTCCCCGTCGTTCAGCGGCAGCAAATCTCCATTTTCTGTAATTCCATAACTAAATAGATTAATTGCAGTAAGGTCCGGACTTATTTCCCGCAATAGATCCAGATTTACGCTTGGATAAACATACCCATTTACAATAATCTCTCTTCTTGTATCCTGCTGTTTTTTTAATTCATTATGAGTATATGTTTTAGCTGTCACATCATTTTTCATTGCGCGTACCTCCATCAACAATTTATTCATAACATACAGATTTAATGCTAATATTTTTTATTGTGGTATGTGCTGAGAATATCTTACGGCATATATTGTTCAGAAATGCTCTGTACATATCCATCTTTCGTGACAACATGAAATGGAGGTGCCGAGCCACTGAATGACTTTAGATGTTTCAGAAATTCCTCTAATGTAACAGATTGGAGTGCAGTACTCCCCTGCTTTATAACATAATACGAGGTCTCCTCTGTTACTTGGCAAAACATTGGGTAATGATTTGGATTATAGATATAATAGCCGTTCGGTAAGTCCTGCGGATTAACACCCAATTTATTCAACCGTTCTGCATCATTATCAGCAGTCAGCCACTCAATCTGATCCAAATGAAAGGACGACTTGGAATATTTATTTATTTCAAATTTCGAAATATACCCGATATATTGACTTTCCGGCGTCTCAATAAAATCCTCTGCTTTCACAGAATACTGTGCTTTTAAATCATCAATTGAAACAAACTGTCTCAGTTCTCCATTGATAAAATGAAGTGCGACCTGCAATGGCTCGCTTAAATATGATAATTTTCCATTTTCTTTCTCTTGTTGCAGTTCTCGATAATACTCTTTTTGACTTTTTTCTGTACGCGGTGTTTCATAATACAGGTTTCCATTCCCATCCATCCAACGTTCAACACACCAGATTCCTGAATCCCCTTGAACAATCGGCTGAGACAGTAAAAGCTGACAAGTTTCTCCGGTTGATAAAGGGAACTTTACAATGATATGCTCCCCGCTATACGTTTCATAAGGTAAAAGTTTCATCTCTTCAAAAAAAATTTGTAGCGCCGTTTCCTGCCCTGCAATTGTAGTAAAATCAGATTCTCCGCTCCGCATACAGCCTAAATATTCTACGCTGTCACCTTTATGTTTAAATACGAGCATTGGTTTTCCCATACTGCTATCCTCTGTCAGCCAGCCATCAACCGCATTCATCCCCCCTGCCAATGAGACCTTGTCTATATCATCCGGTTTTAATCGATATTCAAGACTCCATATTTCAACTGGTTCAGAAAGAATTTCATCAAACTCTGCCAGTTTTTCAAGCTTTGTTATCTTCGTCTCCACAATCTTAAATTCAGACCACTCCGCACTCTCAAAAGCATCAACTTCTTCCTGAATATATTGTTCTGCATATTCCGTCACCGTCAGCGGTTTTACTTTCGGATTTGATAATAGACCAAAAAACAAAAGTGTAACTGCCAAGATTGCTACAATAACAATCCAAAATGCAGGCTTTTTATAATTTAAGATATTCATAATGCGCCCCTTTATATTATCTTCACCAAAAGCCAACGGATGCCCTCCTATGATCTTTTTCCCCACAGATAAAGACAAAAGTGAAATAGAATAATCCTTTTTTATTTCAGGCCCCATTTTCTTAAGAACACTTTCATCACAGGACAGCTCCATATCTTCGCTCATAAGCCAAAAAGCGATCCATACGAAAGGGTTGAACCAGTGGATACAAAGAATAAAAAATGCAGCTGCTTTGAAAATAGGATCATATCTTTTTATATGTATTTGCTCATGGATTAAAATATATTTTCTCTCTTTTTCTAATAAAGCAACAGGCAAATAAATTCTAGGTTTAAACCATCCTAAAACAAAAGGTGTTCTAATTGTATTGGATTCATAAATATTATCACTGACCCATTTTGCATCTTTTAATTGGGCATACAGTCTTCTCATGGAAACAATGCTGTAAACAAAGAGTGCCACGATCCCAATCATCCACATGACTGTAAAAATTGTAATCCATGTATCCATTAAAGAATGATTACTCACTGTGCCTGACTCCAAGATTCCATGAGAAACCAATGCCGCTTCATTTATCTGAACCCCTGTATGTATTCCTGCTTGATTTGAATATGTAATTTCTGCTTGCAGTCCCTGTATTCTTCTAGGGATTAGGCTAAAGATACTTTCAAATGAAAAAGGTATTATTAAGCGAAAAAAAACAACCGCCCAAAGTATATAAGAAAATATTTTTGATTGTTTCTTTAGAAGCATTCTTGCACAAATTACAACAATTATCACGTACGAGGACAGCAAACTCATATCCAAAATTTCAAGAAATAACTGATCCATTTTTACACCTCATCCTGTTCGTTAATCAGCTCAAATAAATCTCTTATTTCCGTTTCCGTTAATTTTTTGCTTCGAGTAAAAGCAGCAATAAATTTTGGAAGTGAACCGCCAAATGTTTCTTCTACAAATTCTCTGCTTTGTAATGAATAAAATTCTTCTTTCTTTATGCGAGCCGTTACCATGGTATCTTTATTTTGTAAAATTCCACGGTGACATAATTTCCGTAAAACCGTATAAGTTGTTGATTTTTTCCAGTCTAACTTTTCACTGCACAATTTGACCAGCTCACCCGAATGAATCGGTTCATTTTCCCATATCAATTCAACAAATTTACTTTCAATCTCCGCTAATTTATATTCAGTCATTTCCATACCTCCTCTTTTCGGTTTATATTCAATAAACCACATTTTCAGTTTACTGATTGTAAACCAAAAAGTCAATAAAAAAAGAATTTCTTCGGGTGTTCTGCTTGGTAAAGTGCCGGCGCACCGTCCCCACAACCACTTTTTTGGAGTGGCTTTTCTTGATTTACATCTGTTGTGCTATATGATAGAATGCTTATATCAAATCTTAAGAATTTTTAGTAATTTAATGATTTTTGCATAATTTTATTTATAACAAATAACGTGAACTAATTTAATTAGTAATTCTTAATATGCCCAATAAACACTGCGATCGAAAATGAGTAAAAAGGGTTACGCTAAAAGCATTAAGTGCTGGTTCTATTTACAATGATGCTCGGAATGAACACGCAAGCATTTGCAACAGATACAACAAAACAGCAAACTGTAATCTCAAACAGTAAAGTGTTTTAGTATAAGTGGGTACCTCTCTCGAGTCTGATTCAGAAATTAACCCCTGAGCACTTCCGCTTGTATGTTTATTTATGACCATAATATTTATATTGTGAAAAAGGAGCGAATTAATTATGAGAATACACTTAGCAAATGGTCAAAATATGTTCAGACTACAAATGCAAAGTCCACTTTCACAAAGAATAGCAGGACAAATGCAAAATTCAGGTTTTAAAAAAATAATTCAGCAAGTAAATGCCTATTATGGCAGCAAGAGAAGCCATGATACGGTTGAGCTGAGCAAAAAGGCTCTGGACTTACTCAATGCCAGCAAAACCAAGAAAACGGATGAAACTGAGAAGCCTGAAGCCGCTGCGGATTATCAGAAATATTCAGCCGGAATTACCAAAGAACAATGGGCTGAAAATGCCCTTTCGGAGCAGAGAAATGGCATAAAGACTGCTTCCGATATTATCGACCATGCAAAATCAAAATTAAAGTACACAATGTCAAAAATTCACGAGCTTGAAGAATATTTGAATGGCACTGGTACTCACAGTGATCCCAATATGACAAAAGAGCTTGCCGAAACATATTTGCATAACTACAAGCATAGTATTCAAACAGATTATACAGATATCCTGCAAAGTCATATTCATCCACACCAATCTGCAGTGGACGAGTATGATGAGCTGTCAGGTGGGCTGGCATCTAAGGTAATCGGAAACCAGCTTGACTCTATTACAGCTGAATCTTTAGGACTTTCCAATTTTTCTGGCGACCCTCAAGAAATTATGGAAGCGTTAGAAAATGCCTCCAAGATACTGAATGGAATGAACCAGAAAGTAGAAAGCGCCTATGCCGATATGACTGGTGGGAAAGTGTTTACTGAACACGCCAGCAGCACTTCTATCTTTGATGGTAATTCCAGTCTCAACTTCTTTGCGTCACAGATGGAAAGATCGCATAGAATAGTGGATACTCCATTGAAGTTTAATGGTCAAACATTAAACTTGAGGGGATACTTTTAGGCAGACAAAGTAGCAGTATTGGCAAACCAACCCTAGAATTTAGGGGGTAAGCATATTGTAGCAAGCAATACTTGTTGAGGGAAGCACCTTCATTCCCCTTGAACACAGAATTTCATTCTGTGGCTACGCCCTTCGGACGCTTTTTACACGGTCAGCTTACCGCTGACCGTTTTCTTTTTTCTGTTCTTGTTCAAGTTTCTCTCCCTCCTCCATGCAACCGCCATACCCGGAAGTAAATTATTCTTGAAATCATTAATGCTTGAGTAAAAAATAGATTCTTGACATAAAAAAAAAGAAGCTATCAAAAGATAACTTCTTTTTGTAAAACTGGCAACGTTCCGTGCTTTTCACGTCTCTCCGACTCGAAGCTTCCGCTTCTCCCTGCTGTCCTGTTTTACTTTAAATCCGTATAAAAAAGCGAACTTAGTTTTTCCAAGTTCGCTTTTTGTAAAACTGGCGACGTCCTACTCTCCCAGGCAACGTTCGCCTCCGGCTCTCTCCTACGCTCATTTCATTCGCTTCGCTGTCCCATTTTCCATTGCAGCTAAAGCTTGCGCAAAATGGGCACCTTCCCACCTATTAGAATTAGGTAGGTACTTGGCTGTTACCCTTTCAGTAAAAAATAGATTCCTGACATAAAAAAAAGAAGCTATCAAAAGATAACTTCTTTTTGTAAAACTGGCGACGTCCTACTCTCCCAGGCAGCTGCCCGCCAAGTACCATCAGCGCAAAGGAGCTTAACTACTGTGTTCGATATGGGAACAGGTGTGACCTCCTTGCTATAGTCACCAGATATGAAGGTTAGGCAATAAAATTCTAACAAACAAGTTTGTTGAATTTCTTGCACAAGTCTGTCATCCATTTAATTCTTAAATGGCACAGGCTCATGTACCCTCAAAACTAAACAATGTAATCTTTTCTTCGTTACTTTCTTGAAACCATTGGTCAAGCGTTCGACCTATTAGTATCGGTCAGCTGAATATGTTACCATACTTACACCTCCGACCTATCAACGTGATAGTCTCTCACGGGTCTTATCAGTAAACTGAAGGAAATCTATTCTTGTGGGGGGCTTCGCACTTAGATGCTTTCAGCGCTTATCCCTTCCATACTTAGCTACCCAGCCGTGCCCTTGGCAGAACAACTGGTACACCAGAGGTATGTCCATCCCGGTCCTCTCGTACTAAGGACAGCTCCACTCAAATTTCCGACGCCCACAGCGGATAGGGACCGAACTGTCTCACGACGTTCTGAACCCAGCTCGCGTACCTCTTTAATGGGCGAACAGCCCAACCCTTGGGACCTACTTCAGCCCCAGGATGAGACGAGCCGACATCGAGGTGCCAAACACCCCCGTCGATGTGGACTCTTGGGGGGTATAAGCCTGTTATCCCCGGGGTAGCTTTTATCCGTTGAGCGATGGCCCTTCCACTCGGTACCACCGGATCACTAAGCCCGACTTTCGTCCCTGCTCGACTTGTTGGTCTCGCAGTCAAGCTCCCTTTTGCCTTTACACTCTTCGCGCGATTTCCGACCGCGCTGAGGGAACCTTTGGGCGCCTCCGTTACTCTTTAGGAGGCGACCGCCCCAGTCAAACTGCCCGCCTGACACTGTCCCAGTACTGGTTCACAGCACGTGGTTAGAACTTCAATGTTACAAGGGTGGTATCCCAAAGGTGGCTCCTCTAATACTGGCGTACTAGATTCTTAGCCTCCCACCTATTCTGTACATGCAACACCGAAATCCAATATCAAGCTGCAGTAAAGCTCCACGGGGTCTTTCCGTCCTGCTGCGGGTAACCGGCATCTTTACCGGTACTACAATTTCACCGAGTCTATTGTTGAGACAGTGCCCAGATCGTTACGCCTTTCGTGCGGGTCGGAACTTACCCGACAAGGAATTTCGCTACCTTAGGACCGTTATAGTTACGGCCGCCGTTTACTGGGGCTTAAGTTCTGTGCTTCGATTGCTCTGACACTTCCCCTTAACCTTCCAGCACCGGGCAGGCGTCAGCCCCTATACTTCAGCTTTCGCTTTAGCAGAGACCTGTGTTTTTGGTAAACAGTCGCCTGGGCCTTTTCACTGCGACCACATTTCTGTGGTTCCCCTTCTCCCGAAGTTACGGGGTTATTTTGCCGAGTTCCTTAACAATAGTTCTCTCGCTCGCCTTAGGATTCTCTCCTCATCTACCTGTGTCGGTTTGCGGTACGGGCACCTACGATCTCGCTAGCGGCTTTTCTTGACAGTGTGAAATCAGTTGCTTCGGTACTTTATTTCCCTCCCCATCACGCCTCAGAATTGTTACGGCGGATTTGCCTACCATAACTCCCTTGACGCTTAGACACGCTCTACCAACGGCGTGCTCAACTTATCCTTCTGTGTCCCCACTTCGCTCAAACGATTTTCGGTGGTACAGGAATCTCAACCTGTTGTCCATCGCCTACAGCGTTCGCTCTCGGCTTAGGCCCCGACTAACCCTGAGTGGACGAACCTTCCTCAGGAAACCTTAGATTTTCGGCGGGTAGGATTCTCACCTACCTCTCGCTACTCATGCCAACATTCTCTCTTGTATACAGTCCAGCTCGCCTTACAGCTCACCTTCTGCCCGTATACAATGCTCCTCTACCAATTGCCTAAGCAATTCCAAAGCTTCGGTAGTAAGTTTTAGCCCCGTTTATCTTCGGCGCAGAGCCACTCGACTAGTGAGCTATTACGCACTCTTTAAATGAGTGGCTGCTTCTAAGCCAACATCCTAGTTGTCTATGCAGCTCCACATCCTTTTCCACTTAACTTACATTTTGGGACCTTAGCTGTTGGTCTGGGCTGTTTCCCTTTCGACTATGAAACTTATCTCACATAGTCTGACTCCCAAGTATAATACTGCGGCATTCGGAGTTTGATAGTCTTCGGTAACCGGTGAAGGCCCCTAGGACATTCAGTGCTCTACCTCCGCGTATCTTTCCTTGAGGCTAGCCCTAAAGCTATTTCGAGGAGAACCAGCTATCTCCGGGTTCGATTGGAATTTCACCGCTATCCACACGTCATCCCAGCCTTTTTCAACAGACATGGGTTCGGTCCTCCATATCCTTTTACGGATACTTCAACCTGCACATGGATAGGTCACCCGGTTTCGGGTCTACAGCATACAACTCATCGCCCTATTCAGACTCGCTTTCGCTTCGGCTCCGGTGCTGAACACCTTAACCTCGCTGCATACCATAACTCGTTGGCCCGTTCTACAAAAAGTACATGGTCACTTGCGCTCCCATTGCTTGTAAGCATAAGGTTTCAGGTTCTTTTTCACTCCCCTTCCGGGGTTCTTTTCACCTTTCCCTCACGGTACTATTCTCTATCGGTCACTAGGTAGTATTTAGCCTTGGGGGGTGGGCCCCCCTGCTTCCCACCAGGTTTCACGTGCCTGGTGGTACTCTGGTGCCACTCTTTACTCGATTCATTTCGTCTACAGGACTCTTACCTTCTACGGTCGGCCTTTCCATGCCGCTTCGACTATCAATCTTGTAAGTGATGAGTGGTCCACAACCCCGGATAAATCCGGTTTGGGCTCTTCCCCGTTCGCTCGCCGCTACTGAGGGAATCGATGTTTCTTTCTCTTCCTCCGGGTACTTAGATGTTTCAGTTCCCCGGGTTACCTTCTCTATACCTATTTGATTCAGTATAGGATACTTGCGCATTACCACAAGTGGGTTGCCCCATTCGGAAATCTACGGATTAACGGTTATTTGCACCTGCCCGTAGCTTATCGCAGCTTGTCACGTCCTTCTTCGGCTCCTAGTGCCAAGGCATCCGCCTTATGCTCTTATTCACTTGACCTAAGTGAATCGTCCACTGAGTAATGTGGACTTATTTTTTACTATGTTAAAAAACTTAGTAATTCTGGTTTCTCGGTTCAATTAATTTGAAATTGTAGTAAATACCCAGTCAGCTTCTCTTTCACTTCCTCTTTCGATTCCATGCTCGAAAAGACTGTCTTAGTTTTTACTTTATTTTTTTGCCTTTGTCTTACTTGCTTGACTATGTTCCGCCGTAGAATTCTACAAACTAAAGTTTGTGAATTCCTGACGAAGCACGTTCTAACATTTCCTACGGAAACGTAAGACAAGTGCACTTCGATTTCGTCTTAATTTGAATTTTAAGATTTACATTGTTCAGTTTTCAAGGTACGTTCGGTTACTTGCGCAACCTATTTCTCTGTATAACAATACAAAGTGGTGGGCTTGGGAGGACTCGAACCTCCGACCTCACGCTTATCAGGCGTGCGCTCTAACCACCTGAGCTACAAGCCCCTGCTAGTTTTATTGTAACCTAGCTATGACATCGTCGCTCCTGCTCGCTTACATACAATTGTATGCGCACTCCGCTTTCGCTTTCTCAGTCTACGCCATCTTACAATATTCCTGCGCAGCCTATTGCCCGCTAGTTTTATATAAACTCATAGTGTAGAAATTGTAGTCTCCTTAGAAAGGAGGTGATCCAGCCGCACCTTCCGATACGGCTACCTTGTTACGACTTCACCCCAGTCATTGATTTCGCCTTAGGTAATCTATTTCTCGACCAACTTCGGGCGCCCCCAACTTCCATGGTGTGACGGGCGGTGTGTACAAGACCCGGGAACGCATTCACCGCGGCATTCTGATCCGCGATTACTAGCAACTCCAACTTCATGTAGGCGAGTTTCAGCCTACAATCCGAACTGGGACCGGTTTTAGAGTTTTGCTCTTCCTCACGAATTTGCTTCTCTCTGTACCGGCCATTGTAGCACGTGTGTAGCCCAGAACATAAGGGGCATGATGATTTGACGTCATCCCCACCTTCCTCCGAGTTATCCCCGGCAGTCTCACTAGAGTGCCCAGCCGAACTGCTGGCAACTAATGACAAGGGTTGCGCTCGTTGCGGGACTTAACCCAACATCTCACGACACGAGCTGACGACAACCATGCACCACCTGTCTCCTCTGCCCCGAAGGGAAGCCTCGATTAAGAGACGGTCAGAGGGATGTCAAGTCCTGGTAAGGTTCTTCGCGTTGCTTCGAATTAAACCACATGCTCCGCTGCTTGTGCGGGTCCCCGTCAATTCCTTTGAGTTTCACACTTGCGTGCGTACTCCCCAGGCGGAGCACTTAATGCGTTAACTACGGCACCGAAGGATCGCTCCCCCGACACCTAGTGCTCATCGTTTACGGCGTGGACTACCAGGGTATCTAATCCTGTTTGCTCCCCACGCTTTCGTACCTCAGTGTCAGTTACAGTCCAGAAAGCCGCCTTCGCCACTGGTGTTCCTCCTAATATCTACGCATTTCACCGCTACACTAGGAATTCCGCTTTCCTCTCCTGCACTCAAGCCATGCAGTTCGTAAGGCTAACAATGGTTGAGCCATTGCCTTTCACCCCACGCTTACATAACCACCTACGTACTCTTTACGCCCAATAATTCCGGATAACGCTCGCCCCCTACGTATTACCGCGGCTGCTGGCACGTAGTTAGCCGGGGCTTCCTCCAAGGGTACCGTCATTTTTTTCTTCCCCTTGGACAGAGCTTTACGACCCGAAGGCCTTCCTCGCTCACGCGGCGTTGCTGCATCAGGCTTGCGCCCATTGTGCAATATTCCCCACTGCTGCCTCCCGTAGGAGTTTGGACCGTGTCTCAGTTCCAATGTGGCCGATTACCCTCTCAGGTCGGCTACTGATCGCTGCCTTGGTGAGCCGTTACCTCACCAACTAACTAATCAGACGCAGGCCCATCTCATACCGATAAATCTTTGACGAAAGTGTCATGTGACACTCACATGTTATGAGGTATTAATCCCGGTTTCCCGAGGCTATCCCTCTGTATGAGGCAGGTTGCCTACGCGTTACTCACCCGTCCGCCGCTTTCCTCTCACTCATTCGACCGAAGTTTCATTCGTGAGCTTCTCGCTCGACTTGCATGTGTTAGGCACGCCGCCAGCGTTCATCCTGAGCCAGGATCAAACTCTTAATCAATTTGGTATCTAAACGTTCCTTTCGGAACCTTCAAATCTAGCTCAGCTAAACGCATTGCGTTTTGCTTGGTTTCATTTTCATAATTGCTCGAACCCCTAACAAAATTCGTTTCACAAATTTTAGTAGGTGTCGTACAGAAATCTCATCAACTTTAGTTGATAGAGATTTTTCAGTTACGAATCTGAAATTATTGTTTTTAAGAAATTGTACGAAGATCCATTCAATTCATTGAATGTTTCTTACCAATCTTTTGCAGATTGTTTTTGTACTTAAGTCTTTTTCGTCTCTGTCAGTTTGCACTGTTTCGACGTTTGAGATTTATTTAAAAATCTCTTGACTCAATTTCTACACTATGGAGTTTTCAAGGTTCATCCCTTTCTTCTTTTATGCCGAGCATACTTTCCGAAAGGTCTCAGACTGAAAAATGTTTCAAATTCTTTTGTCCATCTTCTTCGTCCGATGCACTATTTTCAAGTGCTGCTCCGTATTGACGAAGCTTTTTTATTATAGCTTGCTGTGCTCATTTTGTCAACTGCTTTTTTCTGTTTTTCAACTTTTTTCGCAATTGCTTGATGTGCTTCGAATGTGATGTTTTCACATTTCATACAAGCTGTTTGTGTTATCTCATGTTCACGAGACAACTCATTCATAATACCAAGTTTTGGCATTACTGTCAACTACTTTTTTCGATTTTATTCGACTTTTTTTCGTTTGCACATCTGTTTATAAAAGAACCAGTCAAGGACTTCAAATATTCATCTGTGCGAGACAGCTTTAATAGAATAGCAAAGTATGCCTTCTCTGTCAACTACTTTTCTTATCTTTTCGCTTCTTTTTTGATATATTATTGAAATCGTTTTTTCCCTACCTATTTAATATAAAAAAACAAGGTCAACCTCATAATGTGTTGACCTTGTCTTGCGTCTCATTTTTCTCGATCTTGCATATTCTTCCATTCACGTATCAGAATGGGTATACAAGTCGCATACATGACAGCGGTTGCTATCACAAAGAAAATGGGCACGAAGGGCTGCTCTAGAAACATTTCATCACACTCCCAACTTTCAAGCCGTAACGCACGTTCCCCTTCGTAGTTGCAATCTTGAAATGTCTGACAGCTCTTTGCACAGTTTTCAGTGCTAATTCTATCACGTTCATGTTCCGTCCCCCTAATAGTAATTTGACGATTCATCTTTGAAAACTAAACGCACATTAATCTCTACTTCTTATTATTCACATTATCTACTTTTTCCGTTCAAAATAATGTCGAAAACACCCACTTCATTCTTTGTTTTTTCTACGAATATCTGACACAAAATTTAGGAACCAACCATATACTTCTCTTTTTTTATCATTATATACAAATAAATCTTTTTTTATTCTGATTTTATACTAACTTTTTAGAAATAAATAATAAATTATAATCCAACTGCTTGGGTATAATACGCATTTGTCCTCGTTGTAATGCCATTTACCTTATCTTCAAAAACCACTTTAACACGGAATGTGCCGCTGCTGCTCATTGTAAGAATGCGGCATTCAGACAGAACAGGCGTGTTCGTGTCCTTGATCTCAAAGGTCTCTCCAAAATCCACATACTTTTTGGTGGAAGTGTTCAGCTTCTGAACGGTGCACGTTGCCTTGATGTAATCTGCAATCACCGAAGAGCGGCAGTACACCTCCAACTCCGCTTTCTTATCTGCCATCCTGGTCAGCGAAAGGTCGCCGCTCGCCACCATACGCATGGACGGCAGCTCCCGAGCCTTCACCTCTGCGCCATACACAAATGTCGATGAAAATACCATCATCAACGCCAATACGAATAATACTGCTACCTGTTTTTTCTTTTTCATGAAATCCTCCTTTATTGGTCCCTATACTTAAACGCAAGAAAGGAGACAAAAATTGCACTTTTTTATTAAATTTCTACATAAAATAAAAAATTTTTTACTTAATGCTTAAGCTTTTCTTTGATTTTTAATAGCTCGTCTTTTTCTAAGGTACCAGAAATTGATATAGTATAATCATCATACACTATTAATAACACAGACACACCATTAAGATTTTGATCCTCTTGATAAAAAACTTTATCTTTTTCCAACTCTTCAAAGCCCTCAATCGCATTTGCAAAAACTGCACCTTGGTCATCATTGAACGCTCTCTGACTTAAAATCACTTTAGTATTTTCATCATCTTGATAAATATAAATCGCTTTAAAATTCTTATTGCCAGACTTTTTAACCGTCAATGATTCAAATGCATAATCCTCCGGAATATATCCAGGAACTACCAGCTGATCATACTTTTCATTCATGGCATCGATATATCTTTCATCTTCAACAATCTCTTCTATAGTCTGTGGTTCCTCTACTCCAACATGGCTGTCTTCTACAAATCCATTTTCTATCTCTTTTCCAAATAAGTTTAACTTTATTTTCCCTGCTATAGATGGCTCTATTTTAAAAAAAGAAGTTACAATTGTTGTGAGAAACAGAAAAAGAATCAGTGCTCCCGCAATTTTATAACATCTGTTTTTTCTTCCCCATTCAAAAAACTTTTCTTTTATTCCGGCATAAATAGGCTCATAGACCGAAGGATTCTGCTTCCGCTTTTCGATCTGATCCATCTCCTCCATAAAGGATTGCAATGTAGGTTTCTGTATAGAATTCAATTCCTGAAAGAAGTCTAATTCATTTATAGGGTCCTCCATTGCCTCTTTTATCAAGGTCTGGCTTAAATGCCTGTCCCTCTCATACACTTCATCTTTGATCTTTTTACACATGCTGAACTCCCCTCCTGTGGTCCTTGCAATATTCTGTTCCATCTACCTTTGCTCTCATGTACTCCAGTGCTCGCTTATGGTAGGAAGCTGCTGTATTATAATTCAAGCCTAAAAATTTTGCTACAATTTTTAAGGGCAGTTCATAGTAATCACACAAAAGAACAATTTGCAAATACTCATCGCGCATTTCATTAAATAAAAATTGAATATCACGAAGATTTCCTTCATGATTTACATAATCGTTAATATTTGATTCCACTCCAATGTTTTCAATCAGGTCAGCATTTTCCAAGCTGCGCAGCAGCTCACTGTTCTTACGGTAATGACTGCAAAGGGTATTCATTGCCATCCTTCGCAAAGCCGCAGACAAATGCCTGTAACCTTTTAGCTTTTCAATATTTTTCCATGCAGTAACCATCGTTTCCTGCGTAATTTCATTTGATAAAAAGACATCTAGAGTAATCGTATATAAAAACTTATTTATGTACTCATATTTAGGCCAAATAATATCTTCAAAAAATCGGCGATCGTTTAAACTTCTTTCCATTTGTATTTCATCTCCCACTCATTCATTATTATACAAAATCTGTAACAAGTCCATATTATGCCAAACCAAAATGATGCAATACATTTCTTACTATTAAATTATTCTCCTTTTTCTACTCTGTTTCTCCCTTTATCTTTTGCTCTATATAAGCCTCGATCTGCTTTTTGTACTAGCTCCAAAACCGTATCCGATGCTAGATTTGTAGCGATACCCAAGCAGCAAGTCACCTTGTCCTTCAAACGAAAGTCAAAATTCTCAATTCTAACTCTGATTTGTTCTGCAATCTGATAGATTGTATCAAATTCCGTCTCTGGGCAGATAACCAAAAACTCTTCTCCGCCCCAGCGTCCAACAGCGTCTTCTTTTCTCACGCTTTGCTTAATCAGCTCCGCTACTTCTACGAGCACGCGGTCTCCGACACTGTGGCCATATGTATCATTGATGGACTTAAAAAAATCTACATCCAACAGAATGAGTGAACATGTTTTTCCGGTTTTCTTACATTTTATAAATTCATCTTCTAATAATTGATTTAACCAGCGGCGATTATATAAGTTTGTTAAGGAATCCATAGTAGAATTGTAATGCAGCTCTTTATTTATCTTTTCAATCTCAATCGTTTTTTCCTGAAGCATTTCATTTTTCTTTCGAATCGTTTTCTGATTGACAAATTCTTTTCGAAAACGTTGAAAGCCAATACAGGATGCAATCCATGCAATGACGTTATTGGATATGATATCATATTTGTAGTTATGATAAAGAACCTCTGGTTTAAAGATAGGTAACAAAAGAATTGTACAAACACAGGTGATTGAATAAATCATAAAGCTCTTCGCCGGACGGAAATAAAAAAATACTGCAAAACCATATATGACTGCTATATATACTGTTGGTATCGCAAATATGGTACTTTTTATGGTCAGGGCACGTAAAATCGATGAAGCAAACCCATATAAGCCAAAACTTAATTCATATATCTTCAGCCATAGGCTGGCATACATTATGTTTCTCCCATAAAAATAAACAGCAAATATAAAATAAACTCCCATCACAAACGCAGAAAACAAATGAATGTCCTTTAATACATCGTCCTGGGCTAAAAAATACCCGTAACAGAATTGTTCAATTGCTAAATAAAAGGCTAATACCATAATACACACATTATTGTGCATAAAAAGATTTAAGGAAAAATCATCTTTGTTCTCCTCAAAATTTCGATCAAAAAAAGTTTGATTTATAAATTCCATATTAAACCTTCCAAACCAATAAAAAAACGGACCTGAAAAATTACATTCCAATCTCCTCTTTTAAATAATTCTTTTTAATCTATCTTAATATTAAATATTTATTTTAATTATATTCTAGCATTCAGCAATTTTCTAGATATTTTTTCAAATATCTGCTTATTTTTTAAAGTTTGCTATGTTTTTTTAATTTAAATTGGTAATTTGTAATTTGTATCAAAAAAAGACTCCCGTTTTACCCGCTATGTGAGAAGGAGGTATCACAGAAGTCTTTTATTCTTGATATTGCAAGTATCTTATTCTTTTACTTCATTCTATTTCAAGTACATTTGCATTGGGTAGGATAAGTATTCTACGTCATCCATTACGCTGAAAGCTTTGCAAGGTGCGCTCTATCGCTCTTTTTTGATAGTTCGACTTTCGTATTTGCTCATCAATTTGCAGACTTTTTTGATTCAATACACGTTCCATTAATGAATGATTTGGTTTCTCCAGATGTCTTTTAATATCCTTAAGCTCCATTCCGAGGGCTTTCATATATTGAATCATATTTAAATATGCATCCCTTGTAAATACACACATCTAATTTTCGAAATAAAGAAACTCCAATCCACCTAATTTCAATGGTTTTGGAGCTTTTATTCAGTATGTGGCACCCAGATTGAAACTAGGACTTCCTTACAAAATTTCTTTATTGAAATGGCCTCTCGTATCTGTTTCCTTATTAAAGGCAGATTTATCAGTTGCGCCATTTAGTTTGCTCAATGCCTTATGAATGGTTTTCACAACCTGCTCTTTTGATTCAACCGTAAAGTTTAATCGAAATGCCTCAATTCCTTTTATACAAGACATCTCGTCTAAAAGATTCAGTGTCTTCCCATTTAGAATTGTCGTTGTACAATCCTCATGAGAAAGGATGGGGAACGTTCCGTGCTCATCTTTTAATTCGTAGTGCTTCGTTTTGCAATCACCGCATTGATTCATTTTTTTCAGTGGACAATATTTTGTAAACAGCAAAGGAGCCTTACCGTATACGATCATTTCCAGTGCAGGATAGCCGTCATTTTCTTCAGAATAGGCATGGATTAAATCTTCAATTTGTCTCTTATTCAATTCATAAGATAAGGTGACTCGTTTTGCACCTAATCGATATAATTCATAACAGCTGGCAGAGTTCACAACATTGAGGGAATAGTCCGTAACAAAAGGATTTGTTTCTCTATAGTGATAGATTCCGCCGTATCCTCCGATTAGCAGCTGCCCTTCCTTTTCTTTGTACTCGTTTTGATTTCTTCGAACAATGTTTTCGAAATAGATTTCCTGAATACCGCAGCTCACGCAGGCATCATACTGCTCCGTCGTTGTGACAGAGGCTGTAAGGTATGGTTTTACAGATGGGAAGCTTATTTTCTCTTTTGCTTTCGGAGTCTTGGTTCTCTTCTCTTGGCTGTTAAGCTTTAAGTCATACAAGCCCTGTACAATCTCTCTTCTTGCTGCATTTAACAGTTTCGCTGGGACGAATGCATTTTGTTCCTCAAATTCTACAGAATGAAGCTGGAATATCGTATCATTCAATCTTGAAAATTGCTTGATTACCTGCTCTTTTGTCGTCGGACTATTCATTGCTTCGCTTAGTAGTTCTCCGCTCTCATATAAATAATGAAATCCTAATCCTTTTGCATCTACAATCAGCTTTGAACCTGGACATGCATACACTCTAATATCTAGGTCAAAACGCTTAAATTCTTTTTCCAGTGAGGCTTCTATCGCTTTATAGTAGGAAGAATCCTTCGTGATATAGACAAAGTCCCCCTTAGAGAGTTTTTCTTTTATCTTGATGTAACAGACATCCTCTGCTTTGTTAATTAAATTGCCGTCTTTGTCGTACAGTTTTACAACAGTTAAATTCACATCTTCATTGTTATGACTGATTCGGATGATATCGTTTTGATGCAAAGGCTTTGTGAGCGTTATTTCATACCTGTCTTTTACAACCTTGCTGATTGTTCCAATTTCATAACCAAAATTATTCGGTCTTAAAATGTTTGTAATCTCTTTCTTATCTTCGTGGAACAAATATCCTTTCGTAAAGGTTCGATTGAAGGTTTTTTTCAAATTTTCTTTCTCATCTTTGGTTATTTTATGGTCTAAGGCTGCACGATATTTTGATACAACATTTGCAACATAGGCAGGCTCTTTCATTCGACCTTCTATTTTTAAAGAATCAATCTCTTTTAAATCATCGATATAATCAATTGTGTTTAAGTCCTTCATAGATAGAATATAGTTTTTCCCTAAAGAAGTATTTGTTGTCTTATCGATGAGTTCGTACTCCTTACGACAGGAACCAACGCATCTTCCGCGATTGCCGCTTCGATAACCGATCAGGCCCGACATGAGACAGTTCCCGGAATAAGAGACACATAAGGCACCGTAAACAAAGATTTCCAAAGGTATTTTGGCAATTCTTTTGATTTCTTTTACTTTTTCAATCTCGACCTCACGAGACAGAACCACTCTTTTTGCACCGAGTTCTTTCAATAATAAAGTTCCGTCTAAATCGTCGATTCCCATTTGCGTTGAACAATGTGCTTCCATATCAAGAAAGTTTTTAACGAGGTAATCGAACACAGCAAGATCTTGGACGATAATTCCATCCACACCGATTTCATTTAACTCGTGCAACTGCTCTTTCATCGCTTCCATTTCATTTTCGAAAACGATGGTATTCATGGTTACATGGATTTTAACATTCCGCAGGTGTGCATACAGTACCGCCTCTTTTAACAACTCTAAATCAAAATTAGAGGAATAGGCCCGTGCGCCAAATTTCTGCGTTCCCAAGTATATCGCATCACAACCATTAGAAATTGCAGCTTTTAAAGCTTCCATATTTCCTGCCGGAGCTAATAATTCAGTCATTTTATCCTCCATACTACTCGCAGCTTAGCGAAGTTCTTCTAACTGACTGCAAAGTTTTTCTACCGTTATCAGATCGTTCTTTTTAAAGGCTGCCGTAATATCAGCTTCTAATTCTTGTTTTTTCTTGTCTATCTCTAAATACTTCTGATCGAAATATTTATCATATACCATTTTACGAAAAGAACGCGCGCGCAATCGCCGAATCGTGTTCCCTTCTATCAGTAAAACGTAATCCGCACAATTTGCGACAAGATAGAAATCATGACTTACCATCAGTACAGCCCCTTTATATTCGGAAATGGCTTTTTCCAGGGCCATTTGTGCATAAAGATCCAAATGACTGGTCGGTTCATCCAAAATTAGTAGTTCTGCATTTGTATTTGCAATCATCGCAATCTGGAGCAAATTCTTTTCCCCGCCGGATAGCTGTCCTATTTTTTGCTTTAAGGTATCTCCTTCCAAGCAATAGTTTTCTAAATACTCACGAATACTTTCCTTTGTCTCAAAACCTACGTTCTCCATAACCTCGTATACCGTTTTTGTTTCATCTAAATTCTCACCCTGAAGCTGAGATAAATAGGCATAGCTTATAGTTTCGTCGATATGAATGGAAGGATGGTTATTCTTTAAGATATCACGCATTAAAGTCGTTTTTCCTGTAGCATTTGCGCCAACAATGGCTGCTTTTTCGCCAGCGAGCAATTCAAAATTGACATTTTGAAGTAAAGTTTCATCAAACGACACATTATAATCTGAAATGTTTAAAACAGGTTGTTTTTCTTTAACTTCAATCGCCGGAAGTTCAATCTTCGGCTCACGAAGTTCAATAAAAGGTGCCTTAATTTGCCTTGCACGCAAACGGTCAAGCTGTGCTTGCTTTGCATTTGCAGTACTCCCAACAACAGGATTGTCATGCAGCGTGGCTCTTTTACGAAAAATATCAACCATATTCTTCGTACGCTCAATTTCTTCTTCTTCTTCTATACTCTGCAATTTCAGTTTTAGCTTTTCCTTTAGCTGCGCTGAACGATATCCTGTATAATTTCCATCAAATTCCTGAATGTCACCGTTTTCCAAATGTAAAATTTTGTTAAAGCAGTGATTCAGCAAATATCGATTATGGGTAATGACTAATACCGTCCCCTCATAGTCGTTAATTAACTGACAGAGTCGATTTAAGTTCCCAAAATCCAGAAATACATCCGGCTCGTCCAAAACGAGGAACTCTTGAGACAGTAACATTTCTCTCATAATCTGAAGTAGCTTGTACTCTCCGCCACTCAGTTGCGATAACTTTGTTTCTTCTAATTCACGCATACCGGCTGCATATAGCTGTTTGCGGATATTGTTTACATAGTGATCTCCGTCCATGGCCTCAAAGGCATCTAAAAGAGCCTGGTATTTCTCGAATAACGATGACGCATCTTCAGCTGCTGCCATTTCTTCACACACGGCAGCTGTCGCTTGCTGATTTTCCACAAATCTCTCACTTAAATATTCAAAAACCGTGCAGTCCTGTGTTTTATCTCTCACGGCAAACTGACTGGCATACCCAATACGGCAGTTTTCATCTTTTATAATCTTCCCATCGTACAAATACTGTTCCGGATGAATTATCATATCAACAAGCGTTGATTTCCCAGTACCATTGCTTCCGATAAAAGCTGCATGCTCTCCCATTTTTAATGTGAACGAAACTTCTTTATATAAATCTTTTGCAGGAAAACCAAAGGAAAGTTTTTCTACTTGAATCATTTTTCATCTCCATTCCTGCTATCGGGGCAAATGAATTGCTATTATTATGCCCGTATCAGCATTTTGTTTTAACTTCTCCCATGTGCAAAATGGCACATGACTGTTAGGTTGAACCTCTTCCAACCTTTTATGCTCTTTTCTGAAGAAATACTAAAATTGTAAATTTGCCACAGTAGATTATAACAATTCACACTGCATAACACAAGAAAAGTTGCTAAAACAATGACATCTGTTTATGGATAGTGCTTACGGTTTATATAATGAGCTTTCTGTTTCGTTTTCATTCCGACACGAGCTTCTTCACATACTAAATTACAATTTCAGATTATCTGTCTTTACATAATTTTCAAAGATAAGTTATCATAAAAATGACTTTAATTCGAAAGAGTCACTTATTTATGGAGAAACAGAAACTCAAAATACTTACTAATATCCTCTTCACAATTTAAAATCAAAATAAAAAACCCCAAATCCATTATCTACAATGAACTTGGAGCTCTCACTTTGGAGGCGACACCCAGATTTGAACTGGGGAATAAAGGTTTTGCAGACCTCTGCCTTACCACTTGGCTATGTCGCCCTAACAGCACTATTTTATGATTTAAAATGTACTTATATGATAGATTTTAAAAATTGGCTAGGGTAGGAGGATTCGAACCTCCGAGTGACGGAATCAGAATCCGTTGCCTTACCGCTTGGCGATACCCCAACGTCACTCTTGAATATTTTGGGGTGGGTAGTGGGGTTCGAACCCACGCATGCAGGAGCCACAACCCTGTGTCTTAACCACTTGACTATACCCACCATATGAAAACAAATTGCAAATTTAAATGGCGACCTGGATCGGGCTCGAACCGACGACCTCCAGCGTGACAGGCTGGCATTCTAACCAACTGAACTACCAGGCCGCAAAAATGGTGGGCGCTATAGGGCTCGAACCTATGACCCTCTGCTTGTAAGGCAGATGCTCTCCCAGCTGAGCTAAGCGCCCAAATTTGCGTTTACAGCTTTATATCGCTGTGTCTTAAATGTGGTAGCGGCGAGTGGAGTCGAACCACCGACCTTTCGGGTATGAACCGAACGCTCTAGCCAACTAAGCTACACCGCCACATTTGTTTTCAAAAGCGTCATGAACATGTCGCAAGAAAGATATTACCATTTCCATGATTTCCTGTCAATACATTTTTCGCCGAAAATTTATTTTTTATGCATATATTTGTTATATTGTTACCGCTTTCTTATTTTTAACGTTCTAATTTCAAGTTTTGAAATAAATGGAACTTCTTTTAATTTCTTTTCGCCATACTATGCAAAACAAAACTTTACACGATATTTTTTATTGTAACGTTACCCATTTTATCTTAGGTCAAAAAACAAATAATTATGCAAAAATAGGAGGAATTAAACTTGATTCCAAATTAGCGGCAATCTTCAAAATTAGCGGCAGTCCTCGATAAAACCGTACCGATAACTTAAGCCTTCCACAAAGTTTGATTGACTCGCCATAAATTACATAAAGAAGAGGTTGCTACACGACTAATCATTTCTTCGTCATGCAACAGCCTCTTTTATTTTAAAAAATAGATTCATTTTCTAACTAGTGAATGTATTATTCTAGTTTAATCTTAAATTTGAGGAAGCGCATCAAACCCTTTTTGTAAATCCTCATCTGTTGGAATATAGTCTTTCATGCTCCCATCCTTATAGGACGCATACGCAGTCATATCAAAATAACCCGTTCCGGTCAGACCAAACAGAATTGTCTTTTCTTCTCCGGTTTCTTTACAGCGCAACGCTTCTTCAACCGCTCCAAGGATGGCGTGTGCGGACTCCGGCGCCGGCAAAATGGTTTCATATTTCGCAAACAGATTCGCCACTTCAAATACCTTCGTCTGAGCTACTGATTTTGCCTTCATATAGCCATCATGATACAGCTTAGAAAGAATTGGAGACATCCCATGATAACGAAGTCCTCCGGCATGATCGGCAGAAGGAATAAAGCCGCATCCCAATGTATACATTTTTGCCATCGGCGTAATTTTACCTGTATCACAGAAGTCGTACGCATATTTTCCTCGGGTAAATGACGGGCAGGAAACTGGTTCAATCGCCAAAATTTCCGGATCTGCTTTACCCATAAGCTTATCCTGCATAAACGGTGCAATTAATCCTCCTAAGTTGGAGCCGCCACCTGCACAGCCTATTACAATATCCGGATACTCTCCCAAAAGTTCCATCGCTTGCTTGGTTTCTAAACCAATGATCGATTGGTGCAGCAAAACTTGGTTTAATACGGAACCTAATACATATCGATGCCCTTCGGTTGTAACCGCTTTTTCCACTGCTTCGGAAATGGCACAGCCTAGGCTTCCACTCGTATTCGGATTTGTTTCAAGAATTGCTCTTCCTGCATTTGTTGTCATACTTGGGCTTGGAATGACATCTGCATCAAAGGTCTGCATGATTGTTTTTCGAAATGGTTTCTGCTCATAAGAAGTTTTTACCATATATACGGTAAGCGGAATATCGAAATACGCACAGGCCTCTGACAATGCCGTGCCCCACTGTCCTGCTCCTGTTTCTGTGGTCAGCCCCTTTAATCCTTCCTCTTTTGCATAGTAAGCCTGTGCAATCGCAGAATTTAATTTATGACTGCCGGATGTATTATTTCCCTCAAACTTATAATAGATTTTAGCAGGGGTCCCCAATGCCCGTTCCAACTGATAAGCTCGAACCAGCGGAGACGGGCGGTAAATTTTATACATCTCCTGCACTTCCTCGGGAATGTCGATATAGCGTGTTTTCCCATCCATTTCCTGCTTTGCAAGCTTCTCACAAAACACCGGATAAAGATCTTCAGCCTGTGCAGGTTTACCAGTCGCCGGATTCAGCATCGGTTCTGGCTGTTCTTTCATATCTGCACGTAAATTATACCATTGTTTCGGCATCTGATCCTCTGTTAAATAAAATCTGTGCGGAATTTTTGATTGTTTCATTTTTTTCTCCTCTCTTTACCGAATTTTAACGGCAGATAAAAAACAGAATAAAGCAATGTTTTCTCTAAAATTGTAACAAAAAAACTCTTGTCTCAGTTTACACTGGGACAAGAGTCTATACTCCTGCGGTACCACCCAAATTGATGCAAAATGCATCCACTTTATGCATACTATCATATGCACTCCCTTGATAACGGATGGAGATTCCGTTAGGCGCTACTCAGTCATTTCTGCTTTTCGTCCTACCCTCATAAGTCCATTCAGCTATGGATTCTTTACTGCAATCACACCCTTTTGCAGCTCTCTGTAAAAAAACACTCATGGCCTACTCTTCTTAATCTACGGTTTGAAAAATTATCTTTTTTTCACTTTACCTTTTTTTAAATTGTATGTCAAGCTTTTTCTGATTTTATTTCTGCTTTATGATATTAACAAAATTTTAACATCTTCTATACAAAGACTAACAAAATACTAACTGTGTAAAATTCCTTTCATAACGTATACTATAAGTGAAAGCATACGTGCTTTACTCACCAAAATGACGCAGAATAATAAACTGTGAAACATTAAAATACCGAAGAAAAAATACCGAAGAAAAACGAGGACTTTTCATGTTTGGAACAAAAAATAAAAGTATATTAATTGCCGGATGCGGCCGGTTGGGCGGAAGTATCGCAGGATCACTGTCAGAACAGGGCTATAAGGTAACTGTAATCGACCCTGATAAAGAAGCATTTCGAAAGCTTCCTCCTGCATTTTCCGGCTTTCAGATAATTGGTGATGCGACAGATTTAGATACACTTGTAAAAGCCGGTATCAAAGATACCGATATTTTAATGGCGACAGCAGATCGAGATAATGTAAATCTGATGATTGCACAAATCGGCAATGTCATATATGAAGTCAAACAGGTCTATATCCGCCTTTATGATATGGAAAAACAACAGCTGGTAGAAGGCCTTCATATCTACCCTATTTTTCCCGCAAAGCTTTCGATTCAGGAATTTGAACGTCTCAGTACAATTGATATCAAGGAGGAACTTCTATGAAAATTGTCATTGCGGAGGGCAAAACCAAAGCAGATTTTTTAATTGGTTCCCTTCTGAAAAAAAAGCATTCGTTAATGGTCATCAATGAAGACCGCGCATTTTGTGATTATCTTGCACAAACCCATAAAATTCCTATTCTTCATGGGGATTCCAGTAAAATTTATACACTTGCCGATGCAAAGATTGAAAATTATGATATCTTAATTGCGCTGTCCGCTTATGACTCTGATAACCTTGCTATTTGCCAGGCTGCAAAGCGGCTTTTTCATATTAAAAAGACAGTGGCTGTTGTATCTAATCCAAAAAATGTCGATGTATTTAAGACGCTGGGGGTAAATACTGCAATCAGTGCAACTTATCTGCTGACACAGATTATTGAGCAAGCTTCTACTGTGGACATTCTTCTTCACACCATTTCAATTGAGCATAACAAGCTGGTATTGACAGAACTTTTAATGGACAAGCATTGTCCTTACCAATATCGGCAGCTTCAAGAAATACCACTGCCGGACCGAGCACTCATTTGCTGTGTCCTACGAGGAAACGATATGCTCCCTCCGCAGAACGAACTTCTTTTACTGCCAAATGACAAGCTTATTTTTTTATCTTCACCGTCGGCACAAGATACCATAATCGCAACTATGACTGGAAGGAAAACAAAATGAAACCAGATTCTAAAGTGACCGGAAGCCAGCTGATTCTTGGCTATTTGGGCATTATCTTAATATTGATCGGCATTTCTGTACTGCTTCCTCTTCTTGTACTCTTGGCTTATCCGGAGGAAATCGGTGATGCAAAATATTTTATTCTGCCAGGCGTCAGCTGTTTATTTTTTGGGTATCTTCTGAGCTTTTTAGTTAGAAGCGGTGAAAAAACACCCCTAAATCCCGGACAGAGTGCGTTTATCGTCACTTCGTCGTGGCTTTTGGCAATCTTAGCATCGGGAATGCCCTTTTTTATTACCGGCCAATACAATTTTACTCAGGCAATGTTTGAATCCACCAGTGGCTGGAGTACGACAGGGCTTTCTGTTGTTGATGTTGAAAATACTTCACATATCTTTCTGATGCATCGAAGTCTCATGCTCTTTTTCGGAGGTATCGGATTGGTATTAATTATGGTTTCTGTTTTAAAAGATGCATCGGGAATGCGATTGTATCAAGCAGAAGGCCATTCGGATAAACTGCTCCCTAACTTGATTCAATCTTCCAGATTAATCCTATCCATATACACCGGATATATTGCGGCAGGAACTGTTTTATATATGCTCTTTGGAATGGATTGGTTTGATGCTGTAAATCATGCAATTGCAGCCGTTGCAACAGGAGGGTTCTCCACCAAATCGGAAAGCATCGGCTATTTTAACAGCGTGCCGATTGAAATTGTCTCCATTATTTTAATGTTTTTAGGCTCTACTAATTTCGTTGCGAGCCTTTATATATTCCGTGGCAAGTTCCGCAATTTTTTTCGTTATTGTGAGCTTCGCTTTACCTTTTTTCTTTTTCTTTTTTCAACCTCGCTTTTCGCCTTCTTCCTTTGGAGAAAACAGGATTATCCGATCTTACAAAGTTTCAGAGTTGCCGCTTTTCAAGCCGTATCTGCTTTTAGTACGACTGGCTTTCAGACCGTTCCTTCTTTTGCAGTCTGGTCAAGTGCCTTATCGCTGCCTCTGATCCTGCTTATGATCATTGGCGGAGAAGCCGGATCAACCGCAGGCGGCGTGAAACAGTTCCGTATATGGGTCTTTCTAAAAGGAATCTATTGGAGTCTTCGCGACACCTTTTATAGTGATAGAATTGTTCGTGTTAATTACGTGAAAAAGCCGGATACCGATGAAGTGATCGGCAATAAGCAGCGAGCGGAAATTGGCAGCTTTTTGTTCCTCTATCTTCTAATCATGCTGACCGGAACATTAATCCTATGTGCTTACGGGTATCCTTTAAAGGAATCTCTGTTCGAAATTTCCTCTGCAATGGGAGGTGTCGGTCTTTCTTGTGGAATTACATCTTATTCCGCCAGCACTTCCATACTTTGGGTGTTAATGTGTGGTATGTTTATCGGCCGATTAGAAATTTATGTTGTCGCCATATCTGTCATACATTTGCTTACTGCTCCGAAAATCGCTTATACTAAGATGAACCGTAGAATCTGGAGGTAAAAAATGAACCAAAGCTCATATTATCATAATCTTATTGAATTATTAAAATGCATTCTTGCTCTTGTATTAGCCACTTCAGCCGCCTTATCCCTAGAATCCTTTGGCGTAAATGAAATTAACCTCATTCTAATCTATCTCATCGCTATTTTATTGACTACACTTGAGACAAAAGGTTATTTTTGGGGTACGATTACGTGCATTTCCAGTGTATTTTTATTTAATTTTTTCTTTACACAGCCTAAATACACGCTTGAAGTATCTGATCCAAATTATATATTGAGCTTGTTTCTTTTTCTCTGTGTTTCATTCATTGCAAGTACCTTGGTAAGCCGTCTTCAAACGCATGTCGGCATCTCACGCCGTAATGAGCACCAGACACATCTGCTTTATGAAATCAGTTTAGGCTATTTGAATATTTCAGGTACTGCAAACATCTTTGAATACACTGTTAAAAGTTTAAATGAACTACTGGACTATCCTTCTATTATTTATCCGGTAAAAAACACCTCTGAATTAAAGCGCCCGTACTGTCCAGAGATTCTTTCTTCAAAACACATTCCGGAGAATAATACGATCGCACTTTGGTGTCTTACAAATGTTGTTCCATGCGGTTTTGATACATCGTATTTTCCTGCTTCAAAGTGGAAATACATTCCGATAAAAAGTAATGATTCTGTCTTTGGCATCGCTTCTTTTTTATGTGGAAAAAAAGATATTACACATGAAGAAATGGTTGTGATTGAAACTATTTTGTCACAGATGGCTCTGACAATGGAACGAGAACAAATGCATAAAAATCAAGAGTCCATCCGGATGGAGATGGAAAAGGAACAGCTCCAGGGAAATATTCTTCGCTCCATTTCTCATGACCTGAGAACACCCTTGACCGGGATTGCCGGCTCTACTAATCTCATAATGGAAAGCTTTGATCAGTTAGATAAAAAGACTATTTTAAACCTGCTTGCTGATATCAATACCGACGCAAACCGATTGAATCAGTTGACAGAAAATCTTCTCAGCTCTACACGGATTCAGGAAGGTAAAATACAACTTTCTAAGCAGGAAGAAGTTGTAGATGATATCATTTACGAAGCTTTTCAGCGTGTTGAAAAAAATAAGAAAGAGCATGAAATTTCACTTCAAATTCCAGATACGGTAATCACCCTTTCCCTTGATGGAAAGCTCATCATTCAAGTATTGGTCAATCTCTTAAACAATGCACTGATTCACACCGCACCGACGTCAAAAATCGTGCTGTCGGTATATCGAGAAAATAACTATATCGTTTTCTCGGTTGCAGACAACGGAGGAGGGATTGATCAGATAACTCTGGATAATATTTTTGAACCTTTTACTACAACTCCGGGAAAAAATGCGGATTCTCAGCACGGCATGGGGCTTGGTCTTTCCATATGCAAATCCATCATCAATGCACATAACGGAACCCTCCTTGCATTTAACAATGAGGAAGGCGGCGCAACGTTCCGGTTTATGCTCCCTTATCAAGAGACAGTAAAAAATAGTTATAACGCATCTATCTTTCCTGTAAATAAAGAAAGCTACAATGAAAACACAGATATAACCAACAAATAAAATATACAGAAAGGAGTTCACTATGACTTCACAGAAAAAAAATTCAAATGCACTTTCTGATACCATTTTGATTATTGAAGATGATAAAAGTATTGCAAGATTTCTTACCGTTTCATTGGAGACAAATGGTTATAAGACACTTTGCGCTGATACAGGCATTTCTGGTATCTCTCATTATTTCTCTGCAAATCCCGCTTTAATCCTTCTTGATTTAGGTCTGCCTGACATCGACGGATTTGAAGTCTTATCACAGATTCGAGAAAAGTCTGATACCCCAGTTATCATCGTTTCAGCAAGAGATCAAGAATTTGAT
This sequence comes from Sinanaerobacter sp. ZZT-01, assembly GCF_035621135.1. Classification (NCBI taxonomy): domain Bacteria; kingdom Bacillati; phylum Bacillota; class Clostridia; order Peptostreptococcales; family Anaerovoracaceae; genus Sinanaerobacter; species Sinanaerobacter sp. ZZT-01. The sequence continues at coordinate 2,149,753 of NZ_CP141728.1, read as the reverse complement.
AAGGTCAACGCTTTGGACAACGGAGCAGACGATTATATCACAAAGCCGTTTTTCATTGGTGAACTTCTCGCAAGAGTCAGGGTTGCATTAAGAAAAAGGCAGCCAAAGGCTGCCGAAGATATCTTTCAGTTGGATGAATTTCAATTGGATTATAAACGAAGAAAGGTATTTGTCAACGGAAATGAGGTGCATTTGACTCCCATCGAATATCGATTGCTCCATCTGCTTGTATCACATTCCGGGCAGGTGCTGACACATGCCTATATCATAAAAAATATATGGGGATATGAAGAGCAGGAGGACTCACAGTCTCTCCGTGTATTTATGGCCAATCTCCGTCGTAAAATCGAAAAAAACACCGCCTCTCCCCGCTACCTTCTTACAGAAATGGGAGTAGGCTACCGTTTTGTAGATGAATGAAGACTCCTCACCCTGATCTATGCAGACTAAGCAATTTTTTTAGGAACATACACCGTTCTCACACAAAAACCCTTCTGGATAGGTATCCATCATAAGCGCCATCATTGCGAAGCTGTATCCGGATGGGTACCCTTCTATTTTCTGCTTGATAAACGACAGCTGGCGATCGCAGATTTCCTGTATTACTGTACTTCCAGTCATTTTCTTCAATTTTACCAAAACATAAGCAGCTACGGAATTTCCGGAAGGAATGGCTCCGTCATAGGTTTCCTTTGGTCTGTAGATTAAATCTTCTGCATCTTTCGCCGTTAAGAAAAAACCACCCGCCTTATCATCCCAAAACAGGTCAATCATACTGTGGCAAAGTTTGATCGCTCGGTCCAAGTAGTTGGTATCAAAGGTCACTTCATAAAAGCTAGTCAAAGCCCAGATATAAAAGGCATATTCTTCTAAAGTTCCTCTCCCAGCTGCATGTCCTTCTCGATACCGAATCAGCAGCTTATCTTCTTCCTGACCGATTAATTCTTTTTCTAAAAATTCCTGACACGCTTGCGCAGTTTTTAAATATTCATCTTTTCCAAGTACACCATATGCCTTAGTGAAAGCAACCAACATCAATGCATTCCACGAAGTTAAAATTTTATCATCTTTATGCAGATACGTCCGTTTCAGGCGATAACGGTATATTTTTTGTATATTTTCTTCCATTTTAGAGTCGAAGGATATATTATCATCTTCAAAAATTGGGTTTTGGATCAAATTGGGAATGTTCCCTTCTTCAAAATTCGGTTTTTCCCGAATGTCAAAAAAATGGTTAAATTGATTCCCCTCCGCCTCACCAAGAACTTTTCTCATTTCTCCCGGACTGAAAACGTAATATTTGCCTTCTACTCCTTCACTATCTGCATCCTGTGCAGAGTAAAATCCGCCGTCTGCGCTTGTCATTTCTCTCATTACATAACGTAGTACCTTTTCTGCAATTTGACGGTACAAATCAATTTTATAAACCTGATATGCTTCTAAATATGCAATTACAAGCAGAGCATTATCATACAGCATTTTTTCAAAATGCGGAACCAGCCATTGGTCATCGGTTGAGTAGCGCGCAAATCCATAACCGATATGGTCAAATATTCCGCCTAGATACATTTGTTTTAAAGTTTTTTGCACCATGTATAGAGCTGTTTCGTCTTTTTCGTAGTGATGGTACCGCAGCAGAAACATTAAATTATGGGGAGTCGGAAACTTAGGGCTATGACCAAAACCACCGTATTTTTCATCAAAGTTTTGAGCAAAAGTCGTTTTTCCACGCTGAAAAATTTCTTTTATCTTTTTTTCATCTGTTTTATGAATTACATTAAAACCTCGATGAAATGTAGGGGCACTATTTGATTCATCTTTGAGTGCTTTTACTATTTTCGATGCAGATTCCTCAACACTGTCTCTTCTTTCCTTCCAATGTTTCGTCAATTCTGTAAGAATTTCAAACAGCCCCATCATCTGATACCTCTGTTGCTTTGGGAAATAGGTACCTGCAAAAAACGGTTTTTGTTCCGGTGTCATCACAATGGTGAGCGGCCAACCTCCGCTTCCTGTCAATGCCTGACACACCGTCATATATACTGCATCCACATCCGGCCGTTCCTCTTTGTCCACTTTTATACAAATATAATCTCGGTTTAAAAGCTTAGCCACTTCCTCATCTTCGAAGGATTCATGCGCCATTACATGGCACCAGTGACAAGTCGAATAGCCGATGGATAAAAAAATGGGCTTATCTTCTTTCTTTGCTTTTTCAAACGCTTCATCGCACCACGGATACCAGTTTACCGGATTGTATGCGTGCTGAAGAAGGTAAGGAGATTTTTCATTTATCAATTGATTGGGATTATTATTAGTCATAGCATCACAACCTTTCTTTTGCTATTTTTAATTATTGTACCCTTTTTGTAAAAATGTAATAAAAAAGATTAGTTTTTACTAATCTTTTGTAATGACTTAATTTAATTTCGATATTGATGCACTGGTATAATTGAAGCTAAACTACTTTTCCCCAAATTGATTCATAAAAATTTTATATTTGGGCTTGAAATTCATTTTAATAATACTGCTTGGGCTGGTCATCATAATTTTGGACTCTTCTTTTTTATCAACTAATATTTCCATTGATTCAAGGTTATTTATCTCAATAAAAGATATTAATTCTTTACCTTCTGATAGGCATACCTCTACTTTTATTTCACGATACGACGGGCTTATACTTACTTTAAACAATTCATTATTTTTATTGGAAAAAATATATGTCGCTTGATTATAATAAAAAGGAACAACTTCATCTAACAAAATAGGTTCCGACTCAAAAAAAGATATTAATTCTACCTCATCTGGAATTTTCATTGCAAAGCCCCTCCTTGTACAATAAATTCATTTAATCATTTATCATCTTTGCATTAAATTATTTTTACTCAAATATTATACCAGATTTCTCCTATTTTTTTCTAATTAATTACAGATATAAAAAATTGTATCGTATTAATATTATCTTTTATGGAAAGTATGCTTGACATTTTTGCTTTTATGATTATACTTAAATATGTAAAGCACACTTTCCATATTTGCAAGAAAGGAGATTTTATATTTGAAGAATAGATTGGAAGAAATTCGAAAGCTAAGAGGAATTAAGCAAGAAGAGCTTGCAGCCGCTTTGGAAGTATCAAGGCAAACAATCGGTTCGCTTGAAAATGGTCGATACAATCCATCCATCGTCTTAGCATTTAAGATTGCCCGTTATTTTCAAATGCAAATTGAAGAGATATTTATTTATGAGGAGGAAGAATAAAAATGAAAAAAAATGCTTCAACATACTTACTGACGATCTCAGGATTATTACTACTGGGAATTGGCTTATATCTAATCAAGACACTTGTGGACCCGCAGGGTATTTTGCGAGCTTTACCTTATGTTTGTGTTGGCCTTGGCTGCGGAATTTTTGGCCATGGCATGGGAGAGCTCATCAGTCTGAAAGCCATGAAGGGACATCCCGACTTAGAAAAACAACTGAAAATTGATAAAAATGATGAGCGTAATATTGCAATTGCAAATCGTGCAAAGGCAAAAGCATATGATATGATGCTATTTGTATTTGGTGCACTAATGCTTTCTTTTGCTTTAATGGAAGTTGATTTAACGCTCATTCTTCTCTTGGTATTTTCCTATCTTTTCATCGCCGGTTACGGGATTTACTATCGCATCAAATATGATAAAGAAATGTAAAAAAACAAGTTATTAAAATCAGGTCAGCTGATTTTAATACCTTTCCACTACACGTGCTGTAACGATCATTTCCTCCAAGCTTGCAAATCAATAATCAGTTTTCCATTTGAATAGCTTATAATCTCTTTCTTTGAATTTGACAGTCTGACACTGTCTGAATGGGAAATCAGATTATCTCTGCGCCAAACGGAAAGGATAATGCCGACAAATGCCATATTCACAATATATCCCGTACCTCCATAAGAGACAAATGGCATATTGACTGCAGTTAAAGGGAACAAATTAAAATTTATTAAAATATTAATCAAAAATTGTGCGGATAAAATCATGCAAGCGGAGAAAGACAAATAAAACCCGTAATTATTTTTTATCTGCCTCGCAGTAAGAAACGATCGAATGATAAATGCACCAATTAGAATGATAAGAGCAACTCCAGCTACCCATCCAAATGTCGCAATTACATTGACAAGTATATACTCTCCTGTAATATTGGGCATCGTCCCATTCAGGCTTCCCCCCGAATAGGATATTTTTCCAAACCAATTGGAAAGAGTAAGCCAATGATCTGCCATGCGCTCTTGATATCCTTGTGATTTTTCTGTAAAAATATTCAGACGCATTAATAAATAGGGGTTTGCAATCACTCGATACAACAATAGGCTTGCAACGACACCGCCACCTGCAAATAATGAAATAAACTGCATCTTTTTATTACCGCCAAAGTGATTCCTTATAACAGCCATAATGATTCCTGCTGCATATACGATAAACAGTACAAAAGCAGTTGCTAAGCTTGGTAAAAGCATGATTAAAAATACCGAAATCATACACGTAAATAATATCTTTATAATCTGTATCGCACCTTTTCCCCTGTATTTTTCTAAAAATCCTACAAATGCAATTAAAAAAAGCAGACTGGCAACTTCCGGTATTACGACAGAAAACGGCCCGATCGAAATCCACCTTGTAGCACCATTCGCACTCGTCCCTATGAGCAGAGTTGCAACAAGTAACAAGATTCCGGAAAAATACAAGGCAGCCGAAAGATTTTTCAGTTTCGTATAGTCATAATAATAGAATGTTACCATCGTTCCGACTCCAATTGCAGCGATAAGTACATAGGTCGAAAAATTGATTGTTTCTCCACTTGTAAACTGGCTGCTCGTATACATCACGACCGCACCAATTACTGCAATTGCCATTGTTAAAAGCAAAATTGACCATTCCATCCGAGGCTTATGCTGACGATTTAATCGGACACCGATTTCTTCCGTACTTCCCATCGCACAAATCGCCAAATCCAGAGCTTCTTTTTCATCGTAACCATGATTCACATTTTCTTTTTTCAATTCGTTTATATGTTCAAAAAGCTCCTCACGAATATCCTTATGTACTGCTTTGCAATTGATATAAATACATACTTCATCTAAAAATGCTTTCACTTTTTTATCCAATGCAAACACCTCCGATTACAGTATTCACTGCTTTCGTATAAGTTTGCCACTCCGCCTTTTTATCTTTCAATAGTTTCATTCCATTTTTTGTGATCTTATAATATTTTCTGCGTTTTCCATTATCCGCATCAACCCAATAGGATTCAATCACTTTATCATTTTCCAAGCTGTGAAGCATTGGATAAAGCGTTCCTTCCTTAAGAACAAAAACACTATCTGATCGTTCTTTAAGCTGATGCGCAATTTGATACCCGTACATATCTTCTTTGCTCAAAAGTGAAAGCACTAAAATTGACGTACTTCCTTTCATAAGCTCCTTATTAATCTTCATACCGCCCTCCATACACAGATATTCTTTATACATAGTTTTTCTATGTATGTTACTATAGCATTAAAAAAATTCTCTGTCAATATTCCTTTGTAAAATCTGTAAAATGCTAAGTAAATATAAGCAGCATATCTTTTTTAAATATAAAAATAAAAAATTTTTGCTTATTTACAAGAAAACAGAGACTATTCTAAATTTTAGTCTCTGTTATTTATTAAAGTACCGCTTTAAATGCTTCTTCCAGATCTTCAATTATATCGTTAATATTTTCTGTTCCGATCGAAAGACGGATCGTATTCGGTTTGATACCAGAATTAAGAAGTTCTTCTTCGGTCATTTGAGAATGTGTTGTGGAAGCCGGATGAATCACCAGTGATTTCACATCTGCTACGTTAGCGAGCAGGGAGAACAATTCAAGCTGGTCGATGAAGTCTTTTGCTTTCTGCGCGTCACCTTTGATTTCAAAGGTGAAAATCGACCCGCCTCCATTTGGAAAATATTTTTTATATAATTCTTTTTGCAATTCGTCATCACTCACTGATGGGTGATGTACCTCCTGAACCTGCGGATGGTTTTTCAGATATTCCGCTACCTTCAAGCTGTTTTCAACGTGTCTTTCTACTCTCAAAGACAGGGTTTCCAAGCCTTGCAGAAATAAAAATGCATGAAACGGTGAGAGGGTTGCTCCGGTATCTCTTAAAAGAATTGCACGAATTTTTGTAACATATGCAGCCGCACCTACTGCCTTCGTAAAACTGATTCCATGATAACTTGGGTTTGGCTCGCTCAAGGCAGGAAATTTTCCGCTTTGCTCCCAATCAAACTTTCCGCTGTCTACAATCACGCCTCCAATCGCAGTGCCGTGTCCGCCGATAAATTTTGTTGCGGAATGTACGACGATGTCTGCTCCGTATGCAATTGGACGAACGAGATAGGGAGTTGCAAAGGTGTTGTCAATCACAAGCGGAATTTTATGCTTATGTGCAATCTCTGCAATCTTTTCAATATCTACCACGTCGGAGTTTGGATTTCCCAGTGTTTCAATGAATACCAGCTTTGTATTTTCCTGAATCGCCGCATCAAGTTCGTCATACCGGAATGGGTCTACAAATGTAGTTTCAATCCCATACTGTTTGTTGGTATGCTCCAAAAGATTATAAGTTCCTCCATAGATATTCTTTGCAGCTACAATATGATCTCCATGCTGTGCAATGTTTTGAATTGCGTAGGTTACAGCTGCTGCTCCGGAAGCCACTGCCAATGCTGCAACGCCCCCTTCCAATGCTGCAATTCTTCTCTCAAAGACATCTTCGGTCGGATTGGTCAACCTTCCATAGATATTTCCGGCATCTCTTAGTCCAAATCGCGCTGCTGCATGTTCACTGTTATGAAAAACGTAAGATGAAGTTTGGTAAATCGGGACTGCCCTTGCATCGGTTAGCGGATCTGCGTTCTCCTGTCCTACATGCAGCTGTAATGTTTCAAATCTAAATTCCCTGTTTTCTCTCGTTTTTTTACTCATAATCGTTTCCTCTCTTTCAAACTACTTTATTAAAAATACGTTACCTTTTTTATGTTTACATATTGATATCACATTCGTTTCTCTTCAATTGAATTACAGCTTTTATTTCTTTTTACAATCATGTTTCAAGATTACACATTCTGTGCTTTCTGTGATTTTATTATACCGCAGACATTTCCCACAGTGTTAATACCTATAACATGCAATTTGCTATAGGATAAGCTTATAAGCAACAGGCTTTGAATACCATATGAACAATATGAATCCGCACCACACGTTCAATGAAATTATAAAAAAATCAGAGTTCCTTAACACAACTCTGATTTTATGGCTTTCAAGCTAATCTATTGTTTCTCTTTGTCGTTTCTTTTTTCACCTAAACTTTCTTCAATCACTTTAATGCTCTTGTACATAGAAATGCATTTCTTGTACATAAAAATACATTTCCTGATAAGAAAACTTACAATCGGAACCACCGAGATAAAAAGAATGATTTTTATAGACAAGGCAATTATTTCTTGCATATATTATCCCTCAAAATTTCCTAAATATTTTTCGCATAAAAGTACGCGGAACCTTTTACGCTTTGCTTATCTGATTTTATCTTTACAATTTTTTCCACTACAGGTATTGGAATTATAATATAATGTTGTATCGTATATTCATATTTATGTTCAATCATAGATTGATCTTTTGAAATTTCTCCGACTGATTTCTACACAGAATCTAATCTTGAAAATTCTTCATGGGAATTTTCCTTTACGGTAGCACTTGATATACTTTTCCAATATTTTTTCCATTTTTATTGTCATATTTTCCAGTTACACTATGCTCTACTACTAAACCGTTCACAACATCAATTTGCTGCTTTAACGTTGCAACTGAAGAAGATTTAGTAGCAACAATATTTGAGAAAAGAGAAAAATTATTGTTTAAATCCATATATGTAGGTCTTAATTGAATAACATTTGGCATATCCTCCTTTTGACTCTTTATAGGTAGTGCCCTTTGATTAATCAATTATTTATTTAGAAATTTCTATAATCAAATCTTATCACTTTAAATTTAGAATTACAATATAAAGAAACCGAAATCATGTTTTTATATTTAAATGTGCAATTTTAATCTATTTTGATTTTAGATACATTTTTTAACCTCATCAGCATAATAAATTTATATTTTTTATAAATCTATTACCACTTTTTAGCATTACTTATTTCCGCAGTGCTTTCTGTGATTTTATTATACCGCAGACATTTCCCACAGTGTTAATACCTATAACATGCAATTTGCTATAGGATAAGCTTATAAGCAACCGGCTTTGAATCGCATATTAACAATGTGCATCAGCGTAATCCCTCGAATCCGGACCACCCGTCCAATGAAATTATAAAAAAAACAGAGCATCTTAACGCAATGCTCTGTTTTTATAGCTTTTAACCTTATATATTATTTTTACTTATCACCTTCTATTTTAATCAAGCTCTCTTCAATCGTTTTAATGCTCTTGTACATAGAAATCAATTTCCTGGTGAGAAAGCTGAAAGTGAAAATCATCGTCTGTCCGCTTTTTTATATATCTCTGAAAGATTTTGCAGTGCAAGCTGTAAGGTCTCATCCTTCTTTGCAAAGTGAAAACGAATAAAGGAGTGGGTTTGTTCTTTAAAAAAGGCAGAGCCGGGTACTGCCGCAACTTTTACCTCTTTTGCAAGCCACTCACAGAAAGCGACATCATTTTTACACCCAAATTCACTGATGTCGGTTAAAACATAGTACGCTCCCTGCGGTTTGATATAGGGAAGTCCAATCTCATCAAGCCCTTTTAAAAACAAATCCCGCATATGGGTATAATGCCTTTGCAGCTCCTTATAATATTTATCGTCAAACAGCAATCCGGTAACAGCCGCTTCCATCAGAGGCGCTGCTGCGCCCACTGTCAGAAAATCATGTACTTTTTTGATACGGTCTATGATTCTTTCCTCTGCAATGACATACCCGAGACGCCACCCGGTGATGGAATATGTCTTTGACAGGGAGCTGCAGGTGATTGTGCGTTCCCGCATTCCCGGAAAAGACGCTAGATAAAGGTGCTCATACGGCTCGTATAAAATATGCTCATACACCTCATCCGTAATAACATATGCATCATATTTTATCGCAAGCGCAGAAATGAGTTTCAGTTCTTCACGAGTGAAAACCTTTCCGCATGGATTGGAAGGATTGCATAAAATCAACGCCTTTGCTCCTTTTTTGAAGGCCGCTTCCAATACATCACCATCAAAGTGAAATGCAGGGGGTACAAGCGGAACATACAAGGGCTCAGCCCCGCAGAGAATGGCATCTGCCCCGTAGTTTTCATAAAACGGTGAAAATACAATCACCTGATCTCCCGGATTTGTAATCGCCATCATTGCGGCCATCATTGCTTCTGTACTTCCGCAGGTAACGGTAATTTCGGTATTCGGGTCAATTTTCATCCCTGAAAAGTGTTCCTGCTTGTGAGCCAGTGCTTCTCTAAAATTTTGTGCCCCCCATGTGACAGCATACTGATGCGGTCCTTTCATCGATGCTTCTTTTAAGCTCGTGAGAATTTCTTTCGGAGGGTCAAAATCCGGAAAACCCTGAGAAAGATTCACTGCTCCGTATTGATCTGAAATCCTTGTCATCTTTCGAATAATGGATTCCGTAAAGGATGCTGTACGCTTACTTAATTCCTGCATATTGTTTCACCTTATTTCTTATAAAGGAAGCTTTCTTCCTATCCCATTTTCTAATGCTTTATCAAATAAATCTCTTACTACATACATATCTTCGATGGCCATTCCGACATTGTTGCATACAATCAGCTCATCTTTTGTTACTCTGCCTTGTTTTTCGCCTCCGACAACCTCTCCGGTTTCGGCGTAAATTTCAGGGAGTCCATACGGATAATAGCCATATCCTTTTAACAGCTCATGCTGCTCAATACTATCCACCAAATATTTATCTGCTCTTTTCACTGTTTTATCTTCATAGAGAGAATGGCAGTCGCATAATAGGATTGTTTTTCCGCTTGTAATCCATTCATCTTTTATCTTTGGCTCCGGTTGTTCTGTGATAATGGTCGCCGAAGCAATGACTTCTGAATTTCTTACCAGTGTCTCAAGTGAATCCGCTTTTTTGATTACGGCACCTACCTCACCCTGTAATTCCTGTATCAGACAATTCTCTGCATCTTTCGAAATATCATAAACATAGATCTCTTTCAAGGAAGGAAGCACTTTTTCGATGTTTTTAACGTGCTGTCTGCCTTCCACTCCGCACCCAATCATACCGAAGGTCTTTGCATCACTCGATGCAAGCTTTTTAATGGACGCATACGTAACCGCCGCGGTACGGATTTCCGTTACATAGATACAGTCTAAAATAGCAATTGGGATACCGGATAAATGGTCATTGAAAAGAATGAGACCTTCCGCCTGTGGGTATCCGTATTTTTTCTGATTTTCAGGATAACAGGAGCCCCATTTGATTCCCGCTGCGAACGCTTCCGGTGCATAGGCAGGCATCGCGTGATAAAAAGTTCCGGGAAGCGGGTGAATCCCTATCTTCGCAGGCATATCTGCATTTTTTCGGCTGTAAGCTGCCAGAGATTTTTCCGTAAGCTCCAATATTTCTTCCGGGCTGATCGGAATGCTCCGAACGTCCTCTTGCGTCAGGTAGAGAAGCTCTTTTCCGATGGGCAGCCTTGTTTCAATCCACGCTCTGTATTCTTCTGCCTTCTTGTATTCTTCTTTACTTAAGTTCAAACTCATACTATTCCTCCCATGCTGCGATATAAGCGCCCTTGAAAGTTGTTGCAAAAACTTCTTTTACTGCTTCGGACTGGTATGCTTTTACAATTTTTTGATAAATTTCATTTTCTGCATCTTCTGTTCTTGCGGCAATTAAGTTTACATAGTCCTTGCCGGAGTAAAACGCTACATTATCGGAGAAAATTGCATCCTCTCCCGGGTTCAAACCACTGTCCAGTGCATAGTTGCAATTAATTACGCCTGCAGCAACGTCCGGGAGCAGAGAATACACATTTGCAGCATCCACTTCTACCAACTCCAGCTTCAACGGATTTTCTGTAATATCAGATACTTCAGGACTGTCTCCTGCACTCTGATCCAGCTGGATCAATCCAGCCGCTTCCAATACCTTTAATGCTCTGCCTTCATTCGTCGCATCGTTTGGCACGGCAATTTTTGAACCTTCTTTAATTTCCTTTACGTCAGAAATCGAATCGGAGTAAATATTCATTGCGGAAATAAAGGTATCTCCGATTGCAGTAATTTTATAACCATTGTTCTTAATCTCTTCGTTCAGATACGCATAGTGCTGAAATGCATTCAGATCAATGTCTCCGGTGTCAAGTGCACTATTCGGAATCGGATAGTCCGTAAAGCTTACAAGTTCTATTTTGATCCCTTCCTTTTCTAATTCTGCAATGACCGGCTCCCACATCTCGTTGGATTCTCCCACTACGCCTACCTTTACGATGGTTTCTTCATTTTCTTCACTCTTTCCCTCTTTATTTCCGCAGCCGGCAAATGATAACGCCAGCACCCCCACTAAAATAAGTAATGCGATTCTCCTTTTTGTCATTGTCCTATCCTCCTTTAAATGTTTGTTTATAGATTGCATGCAAGCTGATAATTTTCTCGCATGATTTCACAAGATAAGTGAAACCTTTGTTTTTCTTCTTCCGTCATATTAAGCTCTATAATTTCTTCTATTCCTTTATTTCCGACCACCGCCGGAACAGATGCATACACACCTCTCTGCCCGTATTCTCCATCTAGAAAGACCGAAACGGGAAGGATCCTCTTTTCATCAGAGAAAATCGCCCTTGTAACCTCTGCCGCCGCGGTCCCGATTCCAAATTCGGTTGAGCCTTTTCCCCCAAGAATGTGCCACCCTGCAGCTCTTCCTTTTTCCGCCAGCTCCTGTAAATTCAAATTACCATACTTCTCAGGCTTTTGCTTTATCAGCTCCAAAATCGGTTTTCCGGCAATCATTACCGTAGACCATGCAACCATTTGGCTTTCTCCATGTTCTCCGAGCGCATACGCATAAATGGATTTCGGATCCACGCCTATTTCCTGAGAAATTGCTCTTCGAAGCCTTGCAGAATCCAGTACAGTACTGGTAGAAAGTACTTTTTCCTTCGGGTACTCCAGCTTTGTTTGAATATAATGTGCAATGACATCTGCCGGATTGGATATGCTCACTAGGATGCCGTGAAAACCGGACTTTTTTATGTTCTCGACGATGTCCTTTACTACTTCTACCGTCTGTCTCAAGGTGTCCATTCTCGTCTGCCCTTTACTCATATCCGGAAGCGGCCCTGCCGCCACAATCAATAAATCTGCATCGGAAGCGTCTTCATACGTCCCTGCCGTGACGACTACACGGTGCGGAAGATACACGGCGGAATCAGCAATATCAAGTGCCTGTGCTTCTGCTTTTTTCTGATCTACGTCGATATATACAATTTCCTCTGCAAGTCCCTGTGCCGCTAACGCATAGCCTGCATGTGACCCTACATGACCGGCCCCTATAATTACTACTTTTCGTGTTCTCAGACTCATAAAATGCCCTCCTCATTCGTGTGTGTTTTTCTTTGCAATCAGGTTTCCTACAATCTGGATTACGCTGACAAGAAGCACCAGTACCAAGACCGTAGCATACGTAACATCCGCCTGTTTTCTCTGGTAACCGAAACGAATTGCGAAATCCCCGAGTCCGCCGGCTCCGATTGCTCCTGCCATCGCGGTCAGCCCAATCAAGCTAATTGCTGTGATGGTGGTCGCCCGGACAATTCCGGGAATACTTTCTTTTAAATAAACGCTTAAAATAATGCGCATCGGTCCGTTTCCCATAGATTTTGCTGCTTCTAACAAGCCGGGACTCAATTCGGCAAGCACCGATTCAATCTGTCTTGCGAAAAACGGAACCGTTCCAAAGACGAGCGGTAGAATCGCTCCCTCTACCCCGATTGCCGTACCGGAAATCAATCTTGTAAAAGGAATCAAGGCTGCCAGTAAAATGACAAAGGGAATGGAGCGAAAAAAGTTAATGGCTTTATCAAGAACCTGAAATACCACCTTATTCTGCAAAATCCCACCCTTCTGCGTCACGGTGAGCAGAATTCCTAAAAAGAGTCCAATGACAAAGGACATCCATCCTGATTGAAGAAGCATCTGCATCGTTTCTGCGATGCTTCTATAAAAGATAGGAAGCTTCGCCATTACATTTGGAAAGTATGTGTTAAGAAGCTCTTGCATCTAAAATCACCTCCACTCCTACGTTTTTTTCTTTTAAATAGTGAATTGCTGCATCAATATCTTCTTCTTTTCCTTTTACTATGGAAACCAAGCCTCCGATCGGTGTGTCTCCAATCAATTCGACGTTTCCGAAAATAATGTTCACATCAAGCTGGAACTGCCTTGAAATCTGTGATACCAGTGCTTCTGATGTATTTCTCTGTAAATATTTGAATTTCAAGATGCATTCATCCTTGCCCAACTTTTTGATAAAAGCATTGTTTTCGGTCAGCTCTTCGATTTTTGTCAGGTTGGATGTACTTGCCACAAATTCCTTTGTGATCGGTTTTTGCGGATTGGAGAAGATCTGAAACACATCTCCCTCTTCCACAATTTCACCATTTTCCATCACAACGACTTTATCGCAGATTTCTTTTACGACCTCCATCTCGTGTGTAATGACAACAATCGTGATACCAAGACTCTCATTCAACTTTTTTAAAAGCTTCAAAATCGACTTTGTCGTCTGCGGGTCCAGCGCACTCGTCGATTCATCGCTTAAAAGAATCTCCGGGTCATTTGCAAGTGCTCTTGCAATGGCCACCCGTTGCTTCTGCCCTCCGGAAAGCTCTGCAGGATACATCGAGGCTTTCTCCTCTAATCCGACAAGCTTAAGAAGGGAATCTACTTTTTTGTTTATCTCCTTTTGCGTCATTCCCTGATATTTCAGAGGGTACGCAACATTCTGACGAACTGTCCTTGATGAAAACAGCTGAAACTGCTGAAAAATCATGCCTATTTTCTTTCGCTCTTTTCGCAACTGTCTTTCTGTCAATGCGGTTAATTCCGTTTTTCCTAAAAATACCTCTCCTGCTGTTGGTTTTTCCAGCAAATTGATACACCGCACCAGTGTGGATTTCCCGGCTCCCGAAAAGCCGATTATCCCGCATATTCTGCCTTTCTCTATTGTTAAATTTACATCCTTTACTGCTTCGACTTTTTTCTCTCCGATGTAAAAAGTTTTACTTACATTCTGAAACGTAATCAATGGCCTTCCTCCTTTCTGCTCTATCTTTTATATAAAAAACTTCCTGCTAAACTTCATTGTCTCTAAACAGCATGTTCTATGCTTTTCGTGATTTTTATTATACCCCAAGCATTTATCACAGTGTTAATACCTATAACATACAGCTTGTTATAGGTTGAACTTATAAACTAGTTTTAACTTATCGTATTATCCAGTATCTTTTATAAAATTGTTCTCATATACTGTAAAAGCATATTTTTATGATTAATTGGGAGGGTAAAAATGAAGTGTCCGATTTGCGGGGGCAGCACCATAGAACAGCTGTATGTTATGAATGGATTTGAACTGGTAAAATGTTTGGACTGCAATCTTGTTTTTCAGAGTAAAATTGATTTACTGGACGGCAACGATATGATTGATGTGATATATGATGAAAATTGGACGAAGATGAAGGAGCAGACAGGTGTGGAAGATTTGTACAATCATTATCTGTTTTCCTCTCATTTTGTAAACAGTTACAGTAATCCCGGCGACAGCTTGCTTGAAATCGGCTGTGGAACCGGTGAATTTCTACATCTGATGCAGCTGACGGGAAAACAGGTTACAGGAATGGAACCATCCAAAGAGTCCTGTGCTTTTGCCAAGAGTAAATATCAGCTGGATTTCATCCACTCCATGTGGGATGTTTCTCTATTCGACAACAAAAAGAGGTTCGACAATATCGCATTCTGGCACGTACTGGAACATATAGCAAACCCAATAGTGTTTTTAACTGAAGCTTCATCTATTTTAAAGGAGAACGGAAAAATCTTTTTTTCTATTCCCAATCAGGATTGTCTCTATAATCTAGTGATGAGAAACGCTTCTCCTCTTTATACTGAACGAGATCACCTTTTCCATTATTCTACAAAAAACTTACCAATTCTCTTATCAAAGTCGGGGCTTGTCCCAGAAAAGATATTTCTTTGGGAAGGTCCGGGTAGGCTTAAAACAGACTGGTCGCTATATAAAAAAATACTTTCATCCACAGCAATTACAGGAGTTAATGATGAATATTCCTTCTTGGCGTGGCTGAGAAATACCAACAGGAGCTATGAACTGTTCTGTGTTGCCAAAAAAGCGGATTAGACAGTAGAGATATAAAGACTCCCTGACAAAAAAAAAAGCAGATGCACTTCTTCCTGTGTATCTGCTGATAAATTCATCTCCTATTTTAAGCTTTTTTATAATATCAACTCTTGATACTTAACCAACTCTTCCAAATATTTTTTGGCTTCCACGCTCAAAGGAAGACGTTTATGCTTGATATATCCAATATGCATCACTTCATCGGAATCCAGCTTAACTGCCTGATAATTGCTGCCGTTCAGTTCCTCACAGATGATTCCTGAGCACAAGGTATATCCGTTTAATCCAACCATTAAGTTTAGCATCGTTGCTCTGTCATTGGCCTTAATAATTCGTTTATATTCATAAGTACTTAATACTTCCTCTGCAAAATAAAAGGAATTATTATTTCCCTGCTCAAAAGATAGGCAAGGATATTCTTGCAGTTGCTCTATACGAATCACTTCTCTTCCCGCAAGGGGATGCCCTTTCCATATATATACATACGTGCTGCATGAAAACAGCTCGACAAACTCTAATGAATTTTCATGAAACAACTTTCTTAATACCTTTTCATTAAAAGCATCTAAATAGAGAATCCCTAGGTCACTTTTAAAATTTTTTACGTCATCAATTACATCGTATGTTTTGGTTTCATGTACCGCAAATTCGTATTCATCCATGTCAAACTGCTTCACCATCTCTACAAATGCTTTTACCGCAAAGGAATAGTGCTGTGTTGAAACGCTGAAATACTTTTTCCTGACTTTCTTTTCAATATACTGCTCTTCCATCAATTTGTATTGCTCTACTACCTGTCTGGCATAACCTAAAAATTCACTCCCCTCCGGCGTAATCGTAATGCCTCGATTTGTGCGCATAAAAATTTCAATACCGATTTCATCCTCTAATTCTTTAATCGTCCCCGATAAGCTCGGCTGTGAAATAAACAAGGACTTTGCCGCAAGGTTAATAGAGCCTTTATCTGCTATTTCTATGGCATATTTCATTTGCTGAAGCGTCATTTTTATTCCTTCTTTCCTCTCATTGTATCAAAGCCTTTCTTTTTGATATTCTTACCTTATTTTTATATTTATAACCTACTTACAATCGTTATTCATATTAAACAAGTGTGATTTATATGATATTATCTCTTGCCCTGCTTTCTGTCAAGTTTTTTCCTTAAGCGAAACCGATGGACTTCTTTTTGAAAATAAAAGAACGGTTCGACAAAGGGCTACTCTGTAAAACCATTCTTATACTAGAAAGTTGGATAAATTCATTTGATTGTCTATATAGGAAATCATCTTTCGATCCGTTATTCTATCTTCTGCTCCTAATTCGCCGAATAACAAAGGGGAATCCGTTTTGTGCAAGGAAATATTTTTTCTCACTATACTGTCACTAAAATTAGCATAGCAGTAACGGCATCCATGCTTACAGGTGTTATAGGCCCCTATATCAATGCTTTTTACACACCCGCAGGATTTTCTTTGATTTGGATCTTTTTCTATCCGGATCTTCTTTCCCCAAATTTGTGAAAGAAGTCGATCATCAATGCATCTGGAAGGAAATATATTATATTTTTCAAGGTTAAATGGTTCCGCACAGCTTTCCAAAATCAGTCCATATTGTGAAGCGATGCGGGAGAACTCAACCGCCATCTCCTCTATATCCGTTTTTGTAATCGGAAAAAGCCGCACCCCATGCAGATTTTTCTCCGTATTTTTATATTGATCCAAAAAACTTATGATACATTTATCGGTATAGGGCGATAGTTTTTGTGCCAGTTTATCGAACCATTTATAATGATATTCCTTTGTATATAAGTGACTTAATAAAATTGGATCATATCGCCAAATGACTCTCTGCCTCCCAATCTGTTTCGACAATGCGATAAAAGCCGCAACTAAATCTTTTTTTGTCGTGAGATACCTTTCTATTGTTTTATCATAAGACGTCAAGGTAAACTGAAAATAATATTGGTACTCTTGCAATTCTTTCAGTCTCCTCAACATCGGTATTGGGTTTTTGGTCCAAAAAACGATACAGTCAACTACGTCAGGAGATACATCGATTTTACTGATCTGGTGTGGATTCATCGGATTACGTACGAGTATGTATCCTTCTTTTATCCGATTGAAAAACCAATCTGTATAAAAGGCAGGAATGTCCGTTCTTCTGCTTGCACTAATAATCAAAATTCCACTCCTAACTTTAAGAACCTGTATGAGCTGTCAAAGCTCATTGATTCGATCCTGAACACCTAAGAAATCAGATAATTTCTTAGAAAATCAACAGTACTCCTCCGTTGTGTATCGATAGAGCTGTATTGACTTTACCAATCCCGTAATCGCTGCCAGCACGCAGAAAAGCATCAGCAAAATACAAATCCTCTTATCCATAGTACGCAGTGTTTCTAGCATCCATGGCTTGAACTGTAAAAGCAGGTTCCAAGTAAAATGAACCGCTATCGTCAGATATAGACTGCAATGCTTTATCATCAATACGCCAAACATGACTCCCACAAATATGGTCAACACATTTAGTATATTAAAATGAATTGCATAAAACAAGAGAGCCGACAACCATACTGCTTTTTTTACAGAGTATTTTTTCAAAAATCGTTGAAGAATCATTCCCCTGCAAATAAATTCCTCTGCAATTGGAGCAAGCACCGCCAAAACAAGAACTCTCTGCCACTCTATCTCAGCATACGCAATTTCACCATTCTGAAACAGCAAAGCCTCTAACAATATAATTGCTGCGGAAACACCTATAAATAAAAGCCATACAAAAAAGGTATCTTCCAACGCTTTTACCTGTATGCTGGCTGTCCATAACCGAAGGGAAATGTGCTCTTTTTTCAGTTTCCAAAAAATCCATGCAGAAGGAAGGATGTAAAACACCATGCCTGATAATAATACTGCAAATTCTCCTCCTTTTACACGTAAAAAGGCGGCACATACTATTGCCAAAAAATATATTCCTATTAATTGGGTTAATTTTATTTTTCCATAGTCAGCCTTTTGTTCATTTTCTTTCATTTTACAATCACTCATTTTAATTGATTTTCCTGCCCTCTTATTTCAGCTACAACAGCAAATGATCTTATAAAAACTATAATACACCCTGTTTTCATGACCTTATATACCTTTTTTCCTGTCCTATTATAGCAACGAATTATTAAGAAATTCTTTCTTTATTATAAAAAAAATGGCTGCACCACTTTTTCTTATCATTCATTAAAAGATATCCTCTAAAAGCACCTCCGGCACACCCGCCTTGTGCAGTCGAAACCGCTGTACTTTAGAAAGCGGTATTTTATAAGGGTGTTTTTCCCCGGGAAAAAGGCTCTCCGTATTCGGAAATTTTCTATCTGTAATCCGCTTATACAGTTCTTCCATAAATGGCAGCCACCCCTGCATTCCAGGCGCATCTTCTTCTAAAAAACGGTGCAGCAAATAGCTGTATCCATCTGCCAGATAAAAAATATTCAGTGCAAGGGAGAGGTCGCATCCCGCATCGTTTAATAAAGAACTCGGAAACGAAAAATCATGGTTCCAATTAAAGCAGTCAAGCTGTCGGCAATATTCTTTATATTCTTCATTATTAAAAAGCAGTTTTGCATCATTTTCATTATTCTTCAAACTCTCTTTTGCGCTTGCATCTTCACCATTTTCATTCTCTTGTTTCAACGAAGACACATATCCAAAGCGCCGTTTAAGAGCGCTTTCCGCATCATTACTCCCCCACTCAGCAGCGGTGCAATAAAACTCATAATCTTCTTCACACAGCGTCCCCTTTAAGTAAACCTCCCCTAAATCACACATTGCCGGTGAGTAGCCCTGTTCACCAGAAAACGTATAAAGTTCCATTGCTCTTTGCAGATTGGGCTTTACCCCCCAGCCAAACTGATAACATTCGCCTAATAAATACTGCGCTCCAGCGTGTTCTTGTTTCGCTGCTTTTTCAAGCCATTTTAGCCCTATTTTCTGTTTATTTTTCTGCTTACTCAAATAAAATAACAGGCCAAGGCTGTACTGACACTCCATATCTCCTTGTTCTGCACCCTTACGATAAAATTCAATCGCCTTTATTCCGTCTGGTTTTACGCCAAAGCCATATTGGTAACATCCTCCCAGCATATTGAATGCGCCTAAAAACCCTTTATCCGCAGCACTCTGATAAAGGATAACCGCTTGATTCAAGTCCTTTTTTACGCCATAACCATACTTGTAGCATTCTGCTAAGAGAAATTCCGCACGGGCATATCCCCGCTTTGCAGCCGAAGAAAACCAGCGAATGGCTTCTTCATTGTTTTCCTGAACTCCAATACCTCTGTAATATAAGTATCCCAAATTGCACTGAGCCGGCGCATAATCTTGTTCTGCGGACAAGCGGTATAATTCCTGTGCATTATGTAAGTCCGGTTCTGTTCCATAACCAAATTCATAGCATTTTCCCAAAAGACACTGAGCAGAAGCTTCTCTTTTCTGTGCTCCACGAAAAAGCCATCCAAAAGCCTCCGTATAACTCTGCTCCACCCCTTCCCCTCGCAGATATAAATAACCTAGTCGGCTTTGAGCCGGCGCAAAATCTTGTTCCGCTGCAAGACGATAAAGTTCAATCGCTTTTACTGTATCTTTTTCGACATGATAGCCATAATCAAAGCACTCTCCCAATAAAAACTGTGCACGAGGGTACTTCTGATTCGCCGCTTCTGAAAACCAATACACAGCTTCTGCTTCATCTTCCTCTATAGCTATCCCGTGATAATAGAAAAAGCCTAAGTTGCATTGTGCGGGAGCATAACCCTGTTCGGCTGACATCCGATAGAGCTGCATGGACTCTTGCTTATTCATTTCCACGCCTTTTCCCAGCTCCAAAAACCAGCCCAATACGCATTGTGCAATCGAAAAACCTTGTTTTGCCGATTCTCGGTACCACACTGCTGCCTGCTTATCATCTTTTTCTACGCCAAAACCATTTTCATAGCAGATACCTAAATAATAAGCTGCCACAGCGTGTTTTTGTTCAGCAGCACGCCGAAACCAATACAAAGCTCTCTTATAATCCTGTTTAACATACTCTCCTTTGTAATAACAAAATGCCAATTCATATTGTGCGTGTGAATCTTTTTTTTCTGCATCCTTTACGAGATTCTGTAAATGCTCCTTCTGTTGCTTCATTTCCGCTACTGCATCTGCAATCAGCCGAGGAACTAAAATAAAAGCAGCAACGGCACTATTTTGTTTGATTTCAATATTCTCAAGAATATTTTTATCTTCCATTATGTAAAAGCTCCTTTATCCTATCAATTTTAAAATTTATCCTGAGGATAAGATCAGTAGTAAACAACATATTTCAATTCATCATAAATGAAAGTGTATTCCTTTATTTAGTATAGCATAATGGTAATATTTTGTCAGTATTTCCCTTTTTAGCATAGATTCCCCTATCTTAAGGACTCGACTACAGAATCTCTGATGCAGCTTTCCGGATCGAGCTGTATTAAACTCCATTCTCCATCTTTTTTCATATATTGTGCGATTTCAATATCTGTTCCATTTGTCAATTCATAAAACTCCACAAAATATTCCTTCCCATCCGTGCCATTAAAATAAATTTTCTTTACGTAGCCGTCTTGCTGCGTCGAAAGTCTATCTGCAACCAAACCGCACCAATCTCCATATTTAATATCTACAACAGTCTCTGCATCATAAGCCCATCCATGATAAGGTGCACATAAGTAATTTTCACCAAATAAATCGAAGTTGGCAATCTTATATGCTTCTCCTTCTTTTATTAAGTCTAAAAAACCATAATAATAAGCAAAATAAGACGCTTCTTTTTCAGAGCCTTCAATCGTTTCAAGCTCTATAAAATAGCGGATATATTTCGATGGCTCATAGGTCGGAACCTCCTTCATTTTAATTAAGTTGATGTGCAGGATATTTTGAAAGGTCTCAACATATTTTTTATAGGATAAATTTTTCTGAGCATCTGCTGATAAAAATTGATATGCAATTGGATATGGAAGCATTGCATTCCCAATGGTACCGCACCCTGCCAATTTACCTTCTTCAGGATTTGCAGCCTCTCGTAAGATGCTGAAATAATTAAGAATGGCATCTTCTTGTGTTTTAAACAACTCTTCTGGCAGCTTGATTTCAGATGTCTCTTTTCCATAAAAATCATCCATAAAGGAAGTCTCAAAATATCTATCATTTAGGATTGGCAGTTTAGAAGGTCTGAAATATTTCTCATTCTCTCGTACATCTGCCTCTATTTTGTTGCTCTGCATTTTCTGCGCATTGCCTTCTTTTAATTGGTCATGTAAGTTACCGCCCATCACCATACATGCTCGATTTGCCTCATAATAATTCAATGGCAATATTGCTAAAATAAATAGAAAAAAAACAAATAAAAGCACTCCTCTTCTCTTTTCTAACACGATAAACCTTCCTTTCATTTACCAACATTAAAGCGATCACAATATAATATATAAGGCATCGTGCTATTTTAAAACAAATAAGGCACTTGCGATGCAAATGCCTTATTTGTTTCTTTCACTATTTTATTTTTCCGTTCCCAATATTGCTTTCAAATCTTGCTCCGGAGTCGAAATTGGTTTCAATCCAAATTGATCAACCAACACCTGCATTACATTTGGAGACAAGAAAGCAGGCAGTGTTGGTCCAAGCCGAATATCTTTAATTCCAAGAGCAAGCAGTGCAAGAAGAATTCCAACTGCTTTCTGCTCATACCAAGATAGAACCAAAGAAAGGGGCAATTCATTCACTTCACATTGAAAGGCTTCCGCTAATGCCACTGCCACCTTAATCGCCGAATAAGAATCACTGCATTGTCCGCAATCCAAAACCTTTGGAAAACCGGCAACTGTCCCTAGATCAAGCTTATTAAATCGGAATTTTCCGCAAGCCAAGGTTAAAATAATCGTATCATCCGGTGTTTTTTCTGCAAACTCTGTATAATAGTTTCTGCCAGGCCTTGCTCCATCACATCCTCCAATTAAGAAGAAATGTCTGATCGCTCCACCTTTTACTGCTTCCACAATTTCATTTGCATGACTTAATATTGCATGATGTGCAAACCCAATTGTAATTTTCTTTTCCGGTTCGTCTTCTTTCCAGCCGCCTAATTCCAATGCTTTATTAATGATGGGTGAGAAATCCTTTTTCCCCTCTCGTTCTTCAATATGAGGGCAGTCTGGCATTCCCACTATACTCGTTGTAAACAAGCGGTCTTTATAACTATCTCGTGGCTTTTGTACACAGTTTGTTGTCATTAGAATGCATCCAGGAATCCCGTCAAATTCTTCTTGCTGTTTTTGCCACGCGCCGCCGTAGTTTCCGATTAAATGTTTGTGCCTCTTTAATTCCGGATACGCATTGGCCGGAAGCATTTCACAGTGTGTGTAAATATTGATCCCTGTTCCTTCTGTCTGCTCCAGTAATTCTTTTAAATCTTTCAAATCGTGACCCGATACAATAATGAACGGCCCCTTTTTGTATGTGACTAATACCTCCGTCGGTTCTGGATTTCCATAAGCGTCAGTAACCGCAGAATCCAATAACTCCATACATTTAAGATTCGTGTTTCCCAGTTCCATATTAAGCTTTAATAAGTCTTCAACAGTCAGACTGTCATCAATCGTTCCTGCTAATCCCTTATAGAAAAAATGATTCACCTCATCATCAAATTTACCTAAAATATAAGCATGGTGTGCATACGCCGCCATTCCTTTAAAGGCGTAAATCAAAAGCTCTCTTAAGGAACGAATATCCATATCTAACTGCTGATTAGACATGATGCCAACCGTGTTTTGCTCTTCTTCCATCTCTTCAATTGTATTTGGAGCTTTATAATTTGCAGCTTCCGGTACATTTTCAAGATTCCCTGCATTTTGTTTCAGCTCTTCTTTTATTTCTTCTGCTTTTTTGATATATTCCAAGAATCTGCTTGGATCAAAATTTACATTTGTTAAAGTAGAAAACATGGTATCTACTACAAATTTATTGATTTCACTTCTTATTTTTAATCCTTTTTCTAAGTTTTTCTGTCCAAAATAGCCAATTCCTTTTAGTTCATGTATCAAAACATCCTGCAAATTGGCCACATCAGCACTTTTTCCGCAGACACCCGATTTGACACAGCCTTTTCCACCTAATGTCTGTTCGCATTGGTAGCAAAACATTTGACTCTCCATTTCAAATCCTCCTATATAAGTGTTTTCTTATTTATATAGCTTCTCAAACTCTGGAAAATCTATTCTTTTAATTCTCGATAAAAAAATCTTTATTTGTATAAACTGTAAAAGTATTAACCCCAGATTCTCTCTCTTTTTATTAGAGGAGATAAGTACCCTAATAAAAAACCTCCTGAATCACGTAATCCAATTACGTCAATCAGGAGGAAAGATTTTTATATACCCCATTTAATTTTGATGAACCAATTTTAACCGCTTATGACTTTATTTTGTCTTCCCCTGGTCAAGCTTTTTTATCTTGTTTCGCCACTCTCAGCGTCAGTTCTTTCAGCTACAGCTTCTGTATGAATAGATTCACCTTTTTCATCCATATATTCTGCTGTATCTTCGATTATATCTTCTGCTTTTTTCATCCCATCCAGCTCTTTACCTAGAATTTCCGGAAGTTCCATACCTGCCTGATGAAATAACTCATTCATCGGCGGAACGGATTTCAGCAAACCTGATAAAAAGTTGGCTGTTGAAGTTTTCCCCTGTTCACTGCCTCCATTACTGTCCCAAACAGTAATCTTATCAATTTTAATATTCTTAATTGCTTCAACTTGAATTTTAGTCAATTCTTCCAGCTTATCGGCAATAATCAGCTTAACAGCTGCATCTGCATCTTTTCCGGCTGCGTCAACCAGCAGTTTCATACCTTCTGCCTGTTTTGCAAGTATTTCTCTGGAACCTCGTGCTTCTGCTTCCAATTTAGCATAGATAGCATCCGCTTCACCGCGAGCTTTTCGTCTCATTACTTCCGCTTCTGCTTCCGCAGCAATCTCAGCCTGTTCTTTTGAAATCTGTGCTGCTACGATAACGTCGGCTGTCTGCGTTGCTTTTTCTAATTCTGCACGTGTATGTTCTGCTTCCTGTTGCGCGATGTAAGCTTCCTGCTTTGCCTTAGCAGCCTGAACCGCTTCTGCAGCCATAGCAATCTTCAATGCTTCTGCTTCCTTTTCTCTACGTCTTGCTTCTGACTGCGAAATCTCAACCTTTGCTGTATTTTCACCGTCTACTGCCGATGCATTCGCTGCAGCCACGCTGACACGCTGGTCTCTATGTGCATTCGCCTGACCAATTTCACCGTCTCTATTTTTCTCTGCAACGCTCTTCTTCGCATCATTGATTGCTTTTGCAGCAGCCTCTTTACCAAGTGCTTCGATATATCCAGATTCATCGTTAATATCGGTAACATTTACGTTGATTAGTCTTAAACCGATTTTCTTCAGCTCGATTTCTACATTGTTAGATACTGCAAGCAGGAATTTATCTCTGTCTGTATTAATCTCCTCAATTTCCATCGTAGCAATAACCAAACGAAGCTGTCCGAATATAATGTCTTTTGCAAGCTCCTGAATTTCTTTCAGTCCAAGCCCTAAAAGTCTTTCGGCTGCGTTTTGCATCACGCCTGATTCTGTCGAAATACCAACAGTGAATCTGGATGGCACATCAATACGGATATTTTGCTTTGAAAGAGCCTGTGTCAAATCCACACTAATTGAAATCGGTGTCAAATCCAAATACTGATAAGATTGCAAAACCGGGATAATAAATGCGGCGCCTCCATGAATGCACCTTGCACTTCTTACCTGGCCTTGCTTATCCGATCCAACTTTTCCATAAATAACCATTATCTTATCAGATGGACATTTCCGATATCTTGACAAAATAATAATAATGGTTGCCAATAAGATTACTGCAATAATGCATACTGCGACTAAAACTTGAATTCCCATAAAATTTCCTCCCTTTTTCCTTTACTTATTTATCTATTTCTACAATAAGGACACCGTTTCTTACATCGGTAATCCTCACCATTGTCCCTGTGGCAATTTGCTCTTTTTCAAATGTAATTGCATCGCATTCCGCATATCTTCCTTGTAAATAAAGAGTCACTTTCCCTTCTCCGGTTGATTCCGCCGGAATCGGTATGTACACTTTTCCATTCTCACCGATCGCATTATTCAGGTTCAAAGTACCGTTCTCAGTTAATTTTCCTGAAATATGAATCAGCTTTGCCACGGCGAACATAGAAACAAAGCCAAGCGCGACTCCCACGATGATACTGATCGCCGCTGGCGTACCCGCACCAATGGCTACAATGGAAGTCCAGCCCATTACCGTAAGGAATGTTACAATACCTTGAAGGGTAAACATACTCATAATGGAAAAATCCGCTGGATTTCCTCCATCGCCTAAAAAATCATCTCCTCCCAAATCGGAAGCATCTGAAAGATCACCGATATCGGATCCTCCGTTAAAGTCAATGCCGGATGTATCACTGAAGTCAACACCGGCTCCACCTTCAAATCCTCCCACTAGGGAAAGAATCGTTTGTATTACCATAATTAAAGTTGCTGGTATTGCAATACAGTATAATATTTTCAGTATTTCATCCAGTTCATTCCACCATTCCACCATATCGTTTCCTCCTCGATCCTTACTCAATCTTTATATAAACTTATACAAAATATTTTTTTCAAATAACTATTTTATATATTAACATAAATATCATGAATAATAAATAAATTTCAATCGTGCTAAGGGGTAAATCAAATTTACCATAATTATATATTCATTTATAATATCTGTCAATATCTATCCTGAAAATAATAATAGTCATTAAAAACATTGATTTATCGGATAATACCTGATAAAATTTAAGTAAATTACATTTACGTATTTAAGGTGATAGTATGAATTCCATTGAATTAGGTAAAAGAATAAAAGAAGCTAGAATTGCTAAAAAAATGACTCAAAGCGAGCTTGTCGGTGATTTTATTACGCGGAATATGTTAAGTCAAATAGAAAATGGCAGTGCAACACCATCAATCAAAACATTAGCCTATCTTTCTGATGTCCTCGAAGTACCGCTCAACGAGCTTATGCCAAGTCCAACCGAAAGTGCACTGTCTCAGCTTACTTCTGCAAAGAGACATCTTTCAGATGGTGAGAATCAAAAAGTCATTGAGATGGAAAACACTTTTCCGCCAGAGCTTTCCGATGAATTTTCTGCCTTGCTTTCCTACGCTTATCGGAATCTCGCAAAGAAAACGCTGGAAGCCGAGCAGTATTTAAAATCTGCACAGTTTGCTCAAAAAGCAATCGAATTTTCCGCCAAAGGGCTGTATGCAAACGATATGGTCAAATCTGAAAGTATCCTTCTTCTCAAGCAATCTACAGAAGAATATAATTCTATCTATAGTAATCTATAAGAACTCACCGCCTACATCGTAAAATTCTTCAGTTATTTGGCACAAAAAAACCTCCTGACATTGTTCCTTACACAAGCAGGAGGTTTTTATGATAAGACTCATCTCTATATGATTTAATTATTTTTTTAAAGCGGATGTCCAGTCTGCTTCTTTAAATCCAATCAATATCTTTTCGTTTCCTAGCAAAATAGGCCGTTTCACAAGCATCCCATCGGATGCCAAAAGCTGTAACTGTTCTTCTTCACTCATATTTGGCAGCTTATCCTTTAACGCAAGCTCTTTATATAATTTTCCGCTTGTGTTAAAAAATTTTTTCAGAGGCAGTCCGCTCATTTTATAAAATGCACTCATTTCCGACTGATTCGGATTTTGAAGCTTAATGTCCCTAAACTGATAGGAAATTCCATTTTCCTTCAACCATTTTTTTGCCTTAAGGCACGTCGTGCATTTCGGATAACATATAAACTGATATTCCATTTCCCCTTCTCCTTTTGGTTTTTATGAAGAAGAGCAGGCACAAAATGTGTCTGCTCTTCTTAAAAATTCTAATTTTATTTTAAGGATTCATCGTAATGTGCACGCTCTCCACCTACAAATTTCAGGCGGGTGCGAGCGCAGACTAAATGTGCTTCTCCGATTTTTTTCACATTGAGCCTTACCGGAACTGCAACCTTTTTCAAATGCATGCCAATCAGGGTATTTCCGATATCCATCCCTGCTTTCGCACAATGCATTTCTTCTACTGCTACCGGATCAGAAAAAGTCTTATATGCATTGGCAGAAAAAGCTCCTCCTGCTTTTGGTTGCGGGATTACATTTACAATCTCTAAATTATATTTCTCCGCAGCTTCCCGTTCAACAATCAAAGCTCGATTCAGATGTTCACAGCACTGTGTTGCTAAAAATAGCTTTTTTTCTTTTACAATCGGGTAAATCCCGTCAAATACCGCTTTTGCAATTTCCACACTGGAATCCGATCCAATCTTATGCCCGCCTACCTCACTGGAAGAACAGCCTACTACAAGGATGTCCTGTTCTTTAAGGTTTGCAATTTCTAACAATTCACACACCGCATCGTGTGCTTCTTTTATAATTTCTTCATACATTATATTCACCTCTTTTCTTTCCATCTTATCACAAAATAAGAGAGAGAAACAGATCGATTTTAAAAACGCAGCGGGATTTCCGAACGTTTAATCTGACTGTATTTTAAATCATAGCCATAAATACGCAGAAACTCGTGAACTCCATATTGCAGAACATCTCTCATTTCCATTCCATCATCTGTATGAATCTGTTCTTCTCTCAGACGATATTCAGTTACGTACTTTTCACAGAGAGGACTCATACAAACGCCTTTCACTCCGGACGGCTTGAAACCCAGTTTTACATAAGGTGTAAACATATTGTTTGTAAATCGAATTTTATAAAGTTTCTCCACACCAGGCTCTCTACAAGAGCAGTACTTCGTCAGCTTACTATTGGGAAGTGCTAGGATAATCCGGTATTCTCTTTCAATTGCAAAACATTCATGTTTAAAAAATATACTCAGCCAGCGAGCTGCCGTTTTGATTGCACCTAAAAGCAATTTTTTTTGACTCTCGTTTTGATCTGGATTTGCTTTGTCCTGCTCTTCAGCCATTATCCAAGCTTCGTTTAATTCGGATAAGAAGGAATAAATAATACGGATTTTAGTTTCTTCATCGTATATGATGCGTCCAAAAGATAAGCTCATATCTTCCCCATAAAAGTTTCGATTGCACCTTTCAAAGGAATTCACTAACTCCTGTTGGTCAAAGGTAATATTGTATCCACCGTCATTTTCATTTCCTTTTGTATAGTAATTCCAAAGATTTAAGGAGTCTTCTTCGTAAGAACAGGCAAGAACAAAATATCGTTGGAAATCCTTCTCTTCGCTCCCAAAAAACAGATAATCAAAATCATCATGTTCAAGTAAATCAATCAGGCAGCAATAAAATTCTTCATCCAAGCTTGGCCGCAGAGTCTTTACTGTTGATTGAAATACGGTAATGATATTCGCCATTTCAGTGCTGTCATTTAAAAAAGCAACGTCTGTCAAAAAAAATTGTTTATTACGAATAATATTATGAAATCCTTCTGCGGAAGTATAATGAAAAATTTGTTTTCCTTTCCCATCTTCTATTTCATTGCACAGCCTGCTTCGTGCACGGCAATAGCACTGCTGGATCTTTTCCTGCATGCGTGCTGTAAACTCTTCTTCCCGATACTGCATTCTTACCTCCAGAATATATTTCTTTTATATTTCTTTTCCAACCTCGTGAATCCGCATCATATTTGTATTTCCGCTTTGAAGCATCGGAATCCCTGCTGTGAGAATTACGGTATCACCTTCATGAATATATCCTTTTTCTACCGCCATCTTAATCGCTAGATCAAACATTTCCGTTTCGCTTTCTACCGGTGAAAGAACTAAAGGTTCGGCGCCCCAGCAAAGAGCAAGACGTCTCGCAACCTTGTCATTGCCTGCAAAAGCTAGAATCGGTGTTTCCGGGCGGAATTTTGCAACTACAAATGCCGTATATCCGGAAGTTGTCGGAGTCAGTATCGCACTGGCTTCTAATCCATGTGCACTTGTGCAGGTTGCATGGCCAATTGCATTCGTAATACTATAATCTCTCATCAATCTACGTTCATGCAGAATCTCCTCATAATTTAAGGCTTTTTCTGCTTCCTCTGCGATTCGCACCATCGTCTTTACTGTTTCAATCGGATATTTTCCGGAAGCAGTTTCTCCTGAAAGCATAATTGCATCTGTGCCATCTAAGATCGCATTTGCCACATCGGTCACCTCGGCTCTTGTCGGACGGGGATTCCGTACCATCGAATCCAGCATTTGTGTCGCAGTTACGACAATATTTCCTTCAAAATTGCAAGAGCGAATAATCTTCTTTTGGATCATGGGCACCTGCTCTTCCGGAATTTCAACACCCAAATCTCCTCTTGCAACCATGATTCCATCCGCACAGTTTATAATTTCATGAATGTTTTTTACGCCTTCTTTATTTTCTATCTTTGCAATAATTTTAATGTCTTCTGCATGATTTTCCGTTAAAATATCTTTTATGGACTGTACATCTGAAGCTTTCCGAATAAATGAAGCAGCGATATAATCAATCTCATTTTTGATTCCAAATCGAATATCATCCTCGTCCTTTTCGGTAATCGGAGGCAATTGAATCTTAACTCCCGGTATATTGATTCCCTTATTATCTTTAACAATTCCTGCATTGCGAACAATACAGTGAATATTTTCTTTTTCTACCCGTTCTACCTGCAAAGCGATCAAGCCATCATCAATTAAAATCGTATTTCCTTCCTTCACATCTTTAGAAAGATTCTTGTACGTAACGCTGCAAATATCTTGATTTCCTTCAACCTCTTTCGTCGTCAGGGTAAATTTCTGTCCTTCTTTCAGCAATACCTGTGATTCAGAGAATTTTCCGGTACGGATTTCAGGTCCTTTTGTATCAAGCAAAATTGCAACCGGCAATCCCAGCTCTTCTCGAACCTCTTTGATCAAATTTATCTTTTGTTGATGATCCTTATGATTTCCATGTGAAAAATTCAGTCTTGCTACATTCATTCCGGCAAGCATCAGCTGCCGCAAAATTTCTTTATTATCACTCGCAGGACCAATCGTACATATAATTTTTGTTTTCCTCATGATACAGTCTCCCTTTCGCCTTTTTTCTATCATAGCAGGTCTTTGTTATGATATTATAAAAGCCGTGTAAAGAAACAGCTTTATGAATTATCTTGTCCACTCTTTTTATTTTATCATAAATTTTTAATAATGAAAATCTTTCCAAACCTTCTATGACTTTTAATCCAATTCCAAAACGCCGGTATACAGTTGATAATACCTTCCTTTCAACGCAAGAAGATCTTCATGTGTACCACGTTCTACAATTTCTCCTTGTTCCATTACCATAATCGCATTTGAATTACAAACTGTAGAAAGACGATGGGCAATAATAAATGTCGTTCGATTTTTCATGAGACGATCTAAGCCTTTTTCTATATGACGCTCTGTCCTTGTATCAACTGAGCTTGTTGCTTCATCTAAAACTAAAATCGGTGCATCTGCAATTGCTGCTCTTGCAATGTTCAAAAGCTGGCGCTGCCCCTGGCTGAGATTTGCGCCATCTCCTTCAATCACTGTATCATACCCATCCGGTAGTCTGCGTATAAAAGAATGCGCACTTGCCAGCTTTGCCGCCTGAAATACTTCTTCATCGATTGCCTCCGGTCTTCCGTAGCGAATGTTCTCTTTTACTGTCCCTGTAAATAGATGGGTATCTTGTAAAACAACCGACATTGCTCTTCTCAGTTCATCCTTCGGAATGGATTTGATTGGAATCCCATCAATTGTAATCATCCCTTCATTCACATCATAAAAACGAGTCAGCAGATTGATAACAGTCGTTTTTCCGGCTCCGGTCGAACCTACAAATGCAATTTTCTGTCCCGGCTTTGCATAAAGCGAAATATCTTTTAAAATAGTCTTTTCTTCATTATAGGAAAATGTCACATTTAAAAAACGAACATCGCCCTTAACCGGTACGCTGTGCTTTCCATTTTTCCAAAAATATTGATTGCCTTTTTCGCAAACTAAACAATACTCTTCTTCCGTCTGCTGAACTTCCGGTTTTTCTTCTATAACCTGAAAAATTCGTTCCGCACCTGCAATGGCAGTCACCACTGCATTATACTGATTGGATGCCTCGTTAATTGGCCGTCCAAATGCTTGCACCAATTGTAAAAAAACAACTAAGCTTCCCACAGTCATGTGCCCAAAAATAGTCAAAAGTCCTCCAACTGCCGCTACCATTGCATAATTCGTACTGTTAATATTTTTTGAAAGAGGCATCATCATGCCTGCATATCCCTGCGCTACGGTAGCTGCCTCTTGCAGTTTCTCATTTCTTTTTTGGAATCCTTGCATGGCGAGCTCTTCATAACAAAATGTTTTAACTACTTTCTGTCCAGTCATGATCTCTTCAATGTAGCCATTTACTTCTCCCAGGCTTTCCTGCTGCTCTTTAAAGTACTTGCTGCTCATCTTCATGACTTTTCCTGTTGCAAAGAGTAAAATGGGAGCAACCAAGACCGTGATTAAGGTCAAAATCCAGCTTTTATATAACATCAGCCCCAAGATACCGACCAGTGTAATTCCACTGGAAAAGAAGGTGGTCAAGCTGTTTTGCATCGCATCGTTTAAAGTATCTACATCGTTTGTAAAACGGCTCATTAGTTCCCCGTTGGTATGAGAGTCAAAATAAGGAATCGGAAGATTTTGCAAATGGTTAAATAAGTCTTCACGAATCTCTCTTATCGTCTTTTGAGTGAGCGAAACCATAATACGATTTTGCGCATAAGCTGCGACGATAGATACCAAATAAATACAAGCTAAAACTAAAACACCGTGAACCAGTCCCGCCAGCCGTTCTTCAACTGACAAACCCGATGCGACCGGCTGTAAAAAGCGGTCTATGATGGGCTGAAGATAGTTGGTTGCTGAAAGGGATGCTCCGATGTTGAGCAATACCATGAAAAATGCAAAAAATAGAAGAAGTTTTCTCTTTCTTATATAACCCCATAATTTTGCAATCGTACCCTTCGTATCTTGTGGTTTCTGTTTTATCAATACACGGTTTGATCCGTGCTTTCTGCCTCCTGCCATTATGCACTCGCCTCCTTTCCCGCTTGTGATTCATAAATTTCCTGATAAGTTTGACAGCGTTTCAATAACTGGTCATGTGTTCCAATATCTAAAATTTTGCCTTCATCCAATACAATAATTTTATCCGCATCTTGTACCGAACTGATTCTCTGTGCAATTAAGAACGTCGTTGTCTCCTTTAAGGATTCATGAAAGGATTCACGAATCTTTGCTTCTGTCGCCGTATCCACTGCACTCGTACTGTCATCTAGAATGAGAATTGCGGGCTTTTTCAACATTGCCCGCGCAATACATAGACGCTGTTTTTGTCCGCCGGATACATTGACACCACCTTGGTCAATCCAAGTGTCATATCCTTTTGGAAAGCTCATAATAAAACCGTGTGCTTGTGCGTTTTTTGCAGCGAGAATCACTTCCTCATCTGTTGCATTCGGGTCGCCCCATTTTAGATTATCTCGTATTGTTCCGGAAAACAGCGTATTTTTTTGCAGCACCATTCCAATTTGACTTCTCAATGTATGCAGATTATATTCTCTGACATCTTTTCCATCAATTAAAACGTTTCCTGCTGTGACATCATATAATCTAGGAATCAACTGCACAAAAGAGCTTTTTCCTGCTCCTGTACTTCCAATAATTGCAATCACTTCACCCTGCTTTGCAGAAAAATTGATGTCAGAGAGAATTTCGTCTCCCTGGCCTTTTAAATCATACGAAAAAGAGACATGTTCAAATGCTACATCGCCTTTTATCTTCTCTTCCACTTCCTGCTGTATAACATCTGAATGCGTTTCGTCATAATGGTCTGTCAAATCCACCTCTGCATCCAATACCTCACGTATTCTCTGATAAGATGCACTCGCTCTTGTAAATAAAATAAACATCATTGAAATCATAATCAACGACATGAGAATCATCATGATGTAGTTGATAAAAGCTGACATGGTTGCAACATCCATATAGCCATTGATAATGCGTGTTCCTCCAATCCAAACAATGGAAACGATGGATGTATTCATAAGCAGCATCATCATTGGCATACTGATAATCACCAAATTCATTGCATGAAGAGAAGCTTTCATCAAATTTGTATTGGAATCACGGAATTTTTCTTTTTCATACGCACCGCGGACAAATGATTTTACAACTCTTACATTCGTTACGTTTTCCTGAATATTTTGGTTTAAAATATCCACACGTTTTTGCATGAGTTTAAATCTTGGCATGGCATAATGAACCATAATCGCAACAAAAACTAAAAGAATCGGTACAATTACAGCCAGTACAATCGAAAGAGATACGCTCAAACGTACTGCCATAATAATAGAAAACAGCAGCATGAGCGGTGCCCGTATCAAGATTCGCATTCCCGTAATCACTGTATTCTGCAATAAAGTAACGTCGTTTGTCAATCTTGTGCTGAGCGAAGCAGTGGAAAAGGTATCAATGTTTCGAAAAGAAAAGCTCTGTACCTTTTTAAATAGGGTCTGACGCAGCTCTGCTGCAAAGCCAACTCCCGATTTTGCCGAGTATTTGGAATTTCCGATTCCTGCCGCAATCGAAACTAACGCTAAGAGAATCATAGAGAGCCCGATTTTAAGAATAAAACTCACATCTCCCAATAAAATTCCTTTTCCTATGATCTGCGCCATTAGTAAAGGCTGCATAATTTCTGCAACCACATCCAGCAACATAAATAAAACAGCATAAAAAATGTATTTCTTATATGGCTTAAGACAATTCCTGATTTGATTCAAACTTTATTCCCCCTCATGATCGAAAAAATCGCTCTGTTTTTCTTCCAGCCGTTTTTCTTCTAAATTTGTACATATTTTTTCTAGCAAATGATTATACGACTCCAATTCCTCCTGTGAAAAATCCCGCAGCATTTCTCTCGTAAGCAGTTCTATCATCTCCTTGCTTTTTTTAGTAGCAAGCTCTCCTCTTTCTGTTAACTGCACCCTACTTGACCGTGAATCAACTTCACTTGTCTCTTTTTTTACAAACCCTGATTTTTCCAAACGACGAATGGAAACACCAATGGAAGCAGGACTGCAATGCATTTTTTCCGCTAATTCCCTTTGGCTACAGCTTCCCATATTACTAATTGCGGTCAATATCATCGGCTGCTTCGGATGAAGCCCATATTTTTTCATCATCTTATAGCCCCACTTTACCCGAAGGTTACGAACTCTAAAATCAAGTTCCAGCGCTTTTCTCCAAAGATCCATTTTCTCCTCCATTCTCATCCCTTTCCATTCTATCTTTTCTATCTTTAAAATAGTAAACCAGTTTATTATAAATCGATTTATTATTTTAGCCTTCTTTGTAAACTTTGTCAATATAGTTTTCCACTATTTCATAAAAATAACACAATTAAAGTGCCTTATCTTTCCTAATAGATCCTACAATTTTACATATAAAAACCGCAGGATCTATTAAAAGATATCCTGCGGTCAAGTTTAAAGATGAAATCAGTTTGTAATAAAATTTTGCATCATCGCTGCAATTTCTGCCCTCGTGGCAGAAGCAGACGGTTCCAGATTCCCATTGCCTTTTCCTGAAATAATATGATTTTCAACTGCCCAGCGCATTGCATCGGCAGACCAGGAAGACACAGCATCTGCGTCATAAAACTTACCCAGCTCACTTGTCGCTTTAGGCGTTCCTGCATAACGATAAAGCATTGATACCAACTGCTCTCTGGTAATCTTGCTGTCTGGATTTAAACCATCTGAGATTCGTTGAGAAACGGCCCATTCGGAAGCTTTTGCATACCAGGTTTCTCCACCCGATACATCCTGCCCGTCAAGACGAGCCAAAACAGTAAAGATCATTGCTCTGCTCGCATCCTCATTTGGGCTGAATTGCTCCTTTCCTGTTCCAGCAAACAATTCACGTGCCGCAACAAACTGCACTGCATCAGCATGCCAATCAGAAGATGAAATATCTGAGAATTTTTTGCTGTTGTCTATAATTTCTACATCCATATCAGAATCCGCTGTAAATGCGATTCCATCCTTTAGCGGAATGCTTGTTTTAACAATTTCTCGGGTTCCGTCTCCACGAACAAGGACGGCAACAAGTCCTGCACCGGTTTTTGCCCCTGTAGGAACAATTACCCGAACTCCCTTTTCCTTTTTTAAGCTTTTCGACAGCTGAATCTTCGCAGTTACTTTTCCGCTAGAAGAAACTTCTGTGGTAATTTGTGTCCCATCTGCTCGTTTTTCTGTATTGGAAATGGAACCGTCAGGCTTAATGATTACTTTTGTAACGGTACCGTCTTTTTCTGTAACGGTTTTTTCTGATGTGCCGTCAGAGTATATTTTTTTCTCTGTAACGGCTCCGGTTACTTCATCTACAGATTTGGTGGTTTTCGTTTCCTCAGCAGTGGATTTTGATTTTGAAGAACTTCCTTTGCCTCCACTGCTTCCTCCACTGCTTCCCCCACTGCTTCCAGTTACCTGAACCGGTATATTATTTGCAATTGCATAACGGTAAATCGTACTGTTACTGGAATCTGTTATAATGCATAATGCTTTATTGCAGCCAGTGAACAAATCCTCACCGACGTTTTTAAGCATAGAAGGAATTGTAACTTTCTTTAACTGCAAACTTGCACTGAATACTCGATCACCTAGTGATACCACACTGGAAGGTAATTCTATGCTGGTAAGATTTGAGCCGGAAAGTGCGAATGTTCCAATTGAAGTGACACCGGAAGGGATTTTCAGCTCGGTCAAGCTGACACACTCTGCCAATGCGCCATATTCAATTGTTTCCAATCCCTGAGGGAGATTAATCTCTTTCAATTTTTCACAAAGGTGAAATGCATTTTTGTCCAGCTTGCGAATGCTGCTTGGAAGCGTAACGCTTTCCAGCTTCAAACAGAAGAAGAACGCAGAGTCACCAATTATTACCGTTCCTTCTTGCACCGAAGCAGAGGTACGGCCTCTAGGGCAAAATAACAATGTTTTACCATCTGCACTGTAAAGCAGATTATCCTTGGACGAGTAAACAGAATTTCCTTCTGCTACAGTGATCGTTTCAAGATGATCGCATCCGAGTACGCTTGCACTCTGTTCAAAAACATCGCCTGCATATTCATTACCGAAAGTTTTTAAGGTAGAAGGCAAATAGATTGTCTTCATATCCGTGCAGCTCATAAAGGCTTCTTTTTCAATTGAAACCACGCCTTCCGGTATACGTGCTTCTTCTAAACTTACACAAGCGGTAAACGCTCCTTCCTGAATGTTCTTCAGCGTATTTGGCAAAACAAGAGTCTCCATCGCCTCGCATTCATAAAAAGCATCCTCTCCAATTACTTCCACACCCTCTGGAAGCTCTACTTTCAGCAATCTCCAGCAAGTTAAAAAGGCCTTAGCCGGAATCTCCTTCAAGGTCGAAGGAAAGCTAACTCTTTCTAATTTCTCGCAATTCATGAAGACGCCTTCACCCATGTTTTTTAATCCTTCCGGTAAATGAACTTCCGAAAGATAGCCGCAGTTATGGAAAGCCTCTTTACCGATACTCTGCAATCCAGTTGAAAAATTAATTTCCCCTAGATTAATACAATTTTCAAAAGCACCGTCTCCGATGTATTTTATATTGGAAGGCAAAGTAATCGATGTGATTCGATTGTTTTTAGAAAATGCGTAATCTGCAATTCCGACAACGGTCACTTCGTTTACTGTATCCGGAAAGATCAAATCTTTATCAGTCCCGTAATATCCGGTAATTTCACCTTGATTGTTTATCGTGTAATCGCTGTCCGTCTCTCCTTTTTCTACAACTACGGTACAGCTCACGGATGGTCCATCAGAAGAAAGTACCTGTATTTCGGTTGTTCCTGAAGAAATTGCTGTGATTTTTCCTGTGCTGT
This sequence comes from Sinanaerobacter sp. ZZT-01, assembly GCF_035621135.1. NCBI lineage: Bacteria > Bacillati > Bacillota > Clostridia > Peptostreptococcales > Anaerovoracaceae > Sinanaerobacter > Sinanaerobacter sp. ZZT-01. The sequence continues at coordinate 2,112,235 of NZ_CP141728.1, read as the reverse complement.
CAACAGTTGCCACATCGCTATTTAGCGATTTAAAGATCATATCTTTATGCGTCGCATCGTCAGGAAGAACGGTCACTTCTAGGTTAAAGGTCTCAAACCGCTTTAATTGAACGGACTTTGTGTTCAAATCAATTTGAGTAACCGGAACAAAGGTATCCAGCAAAGCAAATGACAGCTTACAAGATTCTCCTTTTTCTGCTTTTGTTTCCGTCACATAGCTTTCAGCGGTTGAACCCTTCTCACCATAGATTGTCAAAGGTTTATAGTAAGATATGAAATCTTTTTCTAAAATGGTATCCCTGCCTTTTACAAAAACCCAACTCTGCACATTGTCGAATGCATATTCACCGACAGATTCAACTGTGGCGGGAATAGTTACACTGCTTAAAGGGGATTCAGAAAATGCTCCGTAAGAAATTTTCTTTAGGCCGTCATTAAGCAAAACACTCTTTAAATTGCTGCACCAGAAAAATGCATTATTTCCGATGCTTTCAACACTGGCAGGAATCTCTACGCTGGAGATGCTGCTTGTGGAAAAAGCATTTTCGCCAATGCTTTTCAAACTCTCGGGCAGTGCAATATGATCCAGTTTACTGCGAATCAATGCGTTGTTTCCAATCGTTTCAGTTCCTTCTTTTACAATTACGGTCCCCGTTTTTGCAGATGGAACATATAATAAAGATTTTTTATCTGCTGTATAAACAGAGCCATTCCAAGAAGAATAAACCGTATTTCCCTCTGCAATATTGATTTCTAAAAGGCTGTCTGATCCGCTTTGCGTTGAATTCCCAACGGCAGCAAAAACTGCCGGGACAGAGCTTCCCAGTTTTGTAAGTGTAGATGGAAGAGATATGCGTTCAAATGTTTTACTGATTCGAAAAGCCTGATCTCCTACTTCCGTAACTCCCTCCGGAATGTCCAGTTCAGAGAGACGGAAACAATTATAGAAAGCTCCTTCTCCAATTGTTTTTAAATTGGAAGAGGCTGCAAAGGTAACCTTGCGAAGTCCCGTGCAAACATTAAATGCCTTATCTCCAATGGATGTAACGGATGCGGGTATTGCAATCTCACCAAGTAAGCTGTCACCATCAAACGCACTCGCTCCGATCTCTGTAACCGTTTCCGGCAATGAAATGGCAGGCAGCTTTGTGCAATAAGCAAATGCTGATTCCCCAATGGTTTTTAATTGACTCCCTTCAGAGAACAGAACCTCTGTTACACCAGAGCCGTGAAATGCTTCCTTACCTATTTTGGTTACAGTAGATGGTATGATAACCTTTTTCAATCTGCTATTTAAATTTTCTTCAGCCAAGGCTCCCTCTCCAATTTCTATTACCGTGTTTGGAATCACAACTTCTGAAGCACTTCCTTCATAACGAACCAGAACTCCGTCTTCAACTACAAAATCTGTTTCTGAATCTCCTTCAATACGTAAAAGATGCCCGTTTGCCACTGCATAAGCGGCAGCTGCATCTCCATACTGATCTGTCACAATTGTAAGATTATCGCCATAGTTTTTAAAAGCATTTTCTCCAATGGAGGTTACATTGCTTGAAATAAAAATTTCTTTTAATGCATTGGATTCGGAAGAACCGATAAAGGCTTCTTTTCCAATTATTTTTAAAGTAGAAGGTAACGTGATACTCTCTAAAGCATCACATCTTCCAAATGCTTGCGAACCAATCTCTGTGACTCCTTCCGGAATCACAATTTCTTTTACTTTTTTTGTCCAAGCAAAAGCAGAATCGCCAATATATTCTAATGTTGATGGTAATGTAATTTTCTCAAGTGTGTCTTCGTATCCCCAAAAAGTGAACGCTTCAATTCTTTTAATTCCTTCTGGTACCACAATTTCTTTTGCCGCACACTCAGTAAATCCATAAGCATCAATACGTTGAACGGAAGACGGTATTGTGAAATCTGCCCATTTTTCACAACCGAAAAATGCAGAATTTTCTACAATCAAAAGACCCTGCGGTAAGGTGCAATCTGTCAAAGCCTCGCAGTAATGAAATGCTTGGCTCCCTACTTCTTCCAATGTGGAAGGCATTTTAACAGATACGAGATCGAAGCACATAAAGAACGCATAGTCATTAATTCTTGTTACGCCTTCACGAATCTCTGCTTCTGTTCGTCCACGTGGGCAAAACATAACCTTTGTTCCCGTTGCATCATAAAGCAGACCATCGTAAGCAGTGAAATTTGTATTTCCCGCTTCTACTGTAATTGTCTTCATTGTTGTATTAGCCGGATTCTGCCCCGGAATTTCAAAAACTTCTCCAATATATTCATTTCCGAGTTTTTCTAGAGAAGCCGGTAAATGCAATGTGGAAATCGGGCACCCCAAAAAAGCCTGCTTTTCAATTGACACCAATCCTTCCGGCAGTGATATTTCAGTAAGCTTTGTACAAGAACGGAATGCCGCTTCACCAATTGTTTTTAAAGAGGAAGGCAATGTAATCTCTTGAAGCATACTGCAACTTGTAAATGCATTTGCTGAAATGACTTCAATTCCTTCGGGAATCACAATTGACTCAATTTTATCACAGCCATTAAAAACAGACTCTCCTATTCTTTCAATTCCCTCATTAAGCGCTACCGCTGTAATTCCTGTGCATTGCTGAAAAGCTCCATTTCCGATTTCTTTTACGTGTCCACCAATGATGAGCGTTTTAATATCATTTTGTCTGTAGAACGCTTTATCTGCAATTCCTGTCACTTTTTTTCCATTCACCGTCTCAGGAATAACCAGATCTCTCATATCCAGCCCTATGAAGCCGGTAATTTTACCTTCTTCATCAATGGTAAAATCACTTTCTCCTTCTTCCTTTTCTACAGTGACTACACACTTTGCAATATGGCCGCTTACCTCCGCTGTAATTTCAGTTACACCCGGCTGCACCGCAGTAACCAGTCCATTTTGATCTACCGTTGCGACCTCAGGCTTACTGGAACTCCATGCTATCAATGTAGCCTGACTTCTGTCGGGATTAATTGTAACCGTGAGCGCCGCCGTCTCTGTTCGTTTTAATTGTGCAGTCTCTTGATTTAAAGAAATGTCATTCACTTCTATGAAACTACTTACCTCACAGAAGATCAGTTTACAAGACGCACCTTTTTCTTCTTGTTTATCCTTTATGTATTGTTCTGCGCTCGATCCCCTCTGTGCATAAACAGAGATACCGTAATAATATGGTATAAATTCATTATCAAAGATAGTATCATTTCCCTTTATCCGAATCCAGTGATTCGCACCATACTCAAAATCAAATGCATTCCTTTTAATTTCTTTCACACTTGCCGGAATCGAAATTCCCGTGATCCGGCTTTGTGAAAATGCATTTTCACCAATGGTTTCTAACCCTTCTTCAAAGGTAATGCTTCGTATTTGTGCATTAAAAAATCCAAGCTTTCCAATGCTTTTTACGGAGCCTGGAATCGTAATAGACATGAGCTTTGTTTCATAAAAAGCAGAATCATCAATTTTCAAAAGTGAATATGGCAAAATCACCTGTTGAATCTTTCCTTTTGCCATTGCGTAAGGAGCGATTCTCTCCGTACCCTCTGCAACTGTTAAGCTTCCCATTCTAGCGTGAGGGCAGAACAGCAAATTTTTCCCGTCTGCAGAATAAACGACTCCATTTTTTGAAGCATATACCGGATTTCCTTCCGCTACATTAATTTCAGTTAATGTATCATGACCTTTTGAAGCGGCATAAATAAAAGCTGCATCAAAGCGGTCATTTTCAGCACCGAATCTGACTAGTGTAGCCGGCAGTGAAACACTCGTCAAGCTGTGAGTACCAACAAACGCCTGTGTTCCAATTTCTGTCACCCCTTCTGGAATTTCAATTTCTTTAAGAGCAGTCGCTAATTGAAAGGAAGATGCGCCGATTTCTTTCAAATTCTTCTCGGAAGAAAAATTGATTTCTTTAAGGGTGTTTGCGTAATAAAACGCCTTATCTGAAATCTTTGTTACGGAACCCGGAATGGTTACGGAAACAACCTTAGAATCGTTTCCAAATACCGCATCCGTTCCATTTCCGATTATCGTAACACTGTCGGGTATCGTAATGCTTTCTTCACTTCCGGTATAGGAAACCAAAACATTATCTTGGATCACAAAATCAGATGCTGCGGTCACAATAACCTCGCACTGATCGAAAAGGCCGTTTACTGAAGTCGCTTGAACGATTGCGCTTCCTTCTGCAACGGCTTTTACGATTCCTCTTTGGTCTACCGTTACAATCGTCTCATCGGATACATTCCACGTCAAGGATGGATTCGTGGCATTCAACGGTGAAACGCTTCCCGTAAGCGTTTCCGTATTCCCTACAGAAAGAGATAATGTGTTTTTATCCAACGAAACACTTTGAACTTCTGTTTCGGTCTCTTCTTGCAGCAACTCAAACTTCACTTTACAGCGATCTCCTTTTTCTGCCGCAAGTTCCGATACATACGTTTGCGCTGTAGAATTTTCCAATCCATAGACAGTAATGTTTTTATAATATTCTATAAACCCGCTTCCCAAATTTGTTTCTGCATTTAAGATTCGGATTTCCCCTCCAAAATCTTCAAACGCACCGCTTCCGATTGCTGTAACTGTTTTGGGAATCGTCAGAGAGGTAAAATGGCCTCCCCCAAAAGCATATTGCTCGATAATTTGAAGCCCTTCATTAAGATTGACTGTACCCATTTTCGCACTATAAAATGCATTTTTCCCAATTTGCTTGACAGAACCTGGTATTGAGATACTGGTCACTTGCGCCCCGCTGAAAGCATTTTCTCCGATCTCCTCCACGGAATCAGCAATCACCACCTGCTGTAATGCGGAACTGCGAAAAGCATAAGGTGCAATTATTTTTGTGCCATCTGAAATTTCATAACTCCCTGTTATTCCGGATGGATAATAAAACAGCGTTTCTTCTTCTTTATCATACACGGCGCCGTTTTTTTCACTGTAAACACGATTTTCCTGCGCAATCTCCACTTTGAACGAAGATTTCGGTGCTGTTCCGCTGGTTGAAGCAAATGCATAATAAACCGAAGTATCCCCTAATTTTTCCAAAGTGGCCGGAAGGGATATTGCTTGCAATGTACTTCCATAAAGTGCGGAATCACCAATTTCTGTTACCCCTTCGGGGATTACTAAAGAAGTAAGCCTTGTATTAAAAAAGGCTGATTTTCCTATTTTTTGTAAATTAATTTTGTCGGAAAAGTTGATTTCTGTAAGCTCAGTACAAGCATAAAAAGCTTTGTCCGCAATTTCTGTCACAGAATCAGAAATGGTTACAGCTGTCACGGCAGAGTTATTAGTAAAAATCGTTCTACTTCCATCACCAATTACCAAAACGCCTTCCGGAATTACAACTTCTGTGTCCGTCCCTGTATAAGCAAGCAAAATACCATCCTCTATTGTGAAATCCTCTGATGCATTCAAAAAAGAAGGTACCTCCAGTTCGCTTTCCACTTCTGAACTCAAATTATTTATTTGATCCGATTGATCTATATCATTATTAACATCTGATTTATTTTCTTCATTATCTGTATCTATATTGCCCTTTGCATCGGATACGTCCTCCGCTTCTATACTGTCCTCTGCTTTGGCTTTATCCTCTGCTTCTATACTGTCCTCTGCTTTGGCTTCATCCTTCGTCGCTATACTCTCTTCTGCATCGGATTCATTGTTTATATCCGTTCCATTCTCTTCATTATAAACCTGAACATCTACAGCTTCTGTATCAGCGGAAAGTTCGTCGCCCAATGCCATAACTGGCATTGTACTATTTATTATCATTGCAAAAGTCAGAAATACGGTTCCTGCATTTCTTATAAATCTTTGCACCAATTATCACTCTCGCTTTCTTTTAATATTTTATAAAATTCTTCCAATTTAACTATAACTATTGTTGTTTATTGCTGTTGTTACAGATACGTATTTTTATGCATGATGCCATTAAATATTTTTATGTCTTCAAATAAGCCACCTCCCGAATTGTTAGTTAAATCTAACTTTTTAACAAAAAAAGCCCACTAAAAATTCAATAGATTTACACGAATCGATTTCACACGAAGTTAGCTAGTGCTAACTATTGTTTATTTTAGCACCATGATTTTGTATTGTCAAACTATAAATGCGACAGTTGAGAAAAGTTTTTTAACCTTCCCACTTGCCGCATTTATATTTTAATAAAATTTTAGAATCTTTTATAATTCCTTCATATATTTTTTAGTCTCACTAACGATGACACCGCTAAGCGCTAAAATTGCAATTAGATTTGGAAATGCCATCAATCCGTTAAAGATGTCGGCAATGTTCCATACTGCTTCAATCGTCATAAATGGCCCGATAAAAATCGCTAATATGTAAAGCCAGCGATAAGACATAACCATTTTCTTATTTCCATCTGATAAGTATTCCAAGCAGCGTTCTCCATAGTAATTCCAGCCTAAAATCGTTGTAAAGGCAAAGAAAACAAGACATGCCATCAGCAGAAAAGAAGCGATCTGCGGATGAAACGGAAGTCCAGACTGAAACGCATTTGTCGTGACAGAAACTCCCTTCAATCCAATATTCCAAGACCCTGTGATTACGATACAAAGTCCAGTCATCGTACATACAATAATCGTATCAATAAAAGTTCCTGTCATAGATACCAAACCCTGCCGTACCGGATTTTTTGTCTGTGCCGCCGCAGCTGCAATTGGCGCGCTTCCAAGACCAGCTTCGTTGGAGAAGATACCCCGTGCAACTCCTTTTTGCATGGCGATAATCATGGATCCCATCGCCCCTCCTGCCATGGCTTTTATCCCAAAGGCTCCTTGTATGATCTCTGTAAAAGCGGCTGGTATCGCTTTATAATTGACTACTAATATCAAAATACTTGCCATTACGTAAATCACTGCCATAAATGGCACAATAATTTGTGAAACACTTGCAATCCTCTTGATTCCTCCGATTACAACCAATCCAACGCAAAGCGTCAAAATAATACCGGCTGTCAACACCGTCCAAGAGTATTCTCGATTAAAAAGAACCATCGTCCACTCATTATTCGGATCAAAAAAATTGTTTACAGCCGATGCGATTCCGTTGACTTGTGTAAATGTGCCGATTCCTAGTAAACCAACTCCTGCACCAAAGAAAGCAAATATTTTTGCAAGCCATCTCCATTGCACTCCCATTCCATTTTCAATGTAATAAAACGGACCTCCTAAGACATGCCCGTCTGCATCAATCTTTCGGTATTTGATCGCAAGCAACCCTTCTGCATACTTTGTTGCCATACCAAAAAAAGCTGCCAGCCACATCCAAAATAGCGCACCCGGCCCGCCTTCTACTAATGCAGTCGCTACACCAACAATATTTCCGGTACCGATTGTAGCAGACAAAGCTGTACATAATGCTCCGAAGCTGGTCACTTCACCGATTCCGCCCTCTTCATTTTTTACCATAAACTTGAGTGCTTTCGGCAGATGAACAATCTGCAAAAGTCCTAACCGAATCGTTAGATAGATTCCGACCGCTAAAATAAATACAATAAGCGGTACACCCCATACCAAGCCATCAAACCACTCAATGGCATCATTCATTTTTTCAAACACGTTATCATTCCTCTCTTAATAGAAAATTTTTGCATTCACAAAATGCAACAAAAAAAAGCCGAAACAAAATTGTTCGACTTTCTAGAGAAAAGACAATAGATAGAATAGTTTTATTGACTAATTCACTCTGTCCTTTTGCCTGAGAGATAAGCAGACGTGGTTTTCAATCTGCCGTACACCTTCGGCGCCCTTACGAGACTCTCCAGAGAATCGAGATACCATAAAAAACTGGCATCGACGTACAATAAAATATCATATTTTCTGTTATTTTTCAACTATTTTTTCAAAAATTCTGCTATTTCCGCCTTTCTCTGTAAGTATGTAATGCCTGATCGTAAGCACATTTCACCGAATCACTGAAGCAAACCATAATTACCTGCTCAATCCATTCACTCTTTTCCGCTTCCTTCATGATAGTTTGAACTGCAATTTCAGCAGCTTCGGAAATCGGATACGCATATACTCCGGTACTAATAGATGGAAATGCGACAATCCTGCATTGATACTGCTCAGCTATTGCAATGCAGGAGCGGTAACAGCTTGCAAGAAGTTCAGCCTCGTTTTGCTTGCCACCTCTGTAAATCGGTCCGGGTGTATGGATTACATAGCTGGCAGGCAGCTGGTAGGCTTTTGTTATCTTCGCCTGCCCCGTTTCACAACCATGAAGCTTTCTACATTCTTCCAATAGTTCTTTTCCGGCTGCGCGGTGAATGGCTCCATCCACACCGCCTCCTCCCAGTAGAGAACAATTGGCCGCATTCACGATGGCATCCACCTTCTGTTTTGTAATATCTCCTTTAATTATTTCAAATTTCATTTCTTCTCTCCAAAAAATTCTATTACTGATATTTATTTTTCATTATAATTTATATTCAATTTTTTCCCTTTTAAAATCATTCAAACTATTTTTTATTTATATAAGTATATACCTATAAGATAGCTCTATCCAGTATTTTCACCATAGCATAAACTCTAGCATCCTCGGAAATACTATATAACATTCAAAATGAAAGGAGTGGATGTCATGGAAAAGTTTAAAACATTTCCTCTCGCTGACGAATATGAGCAAGAGCCGGAATCAAAAGAAGCAATTCCATCTGAGGATGATGTAAAGGAAGCCAAGGATTGGGTCGACTTTAACGAAAAATAAAAACAATATTAACAAGAGATCCGGATGCATGCTTACTTTGGCATGCATCCTTATTTTTTTTCTATGAACAGTTCATCCTCGTCTAAATATCTCTTAAATTTATCTGCATTTGTCAATAGATAAGAGATAACCGCCGCAGTTACCGGAATAATTGCAACACAGCCAATGGCACTGAAAACAATACAGATCACTTCTTGAAAGAATGCCTTTGAATTGATAATCTCTGACAGAGTATAGTGAAAATTTTTAAACAAGACAAATAACGTCAAAGCTTCTCCAATGTATGCAAAGTATAGGGTGTTCACCGTAGTTCCTAAAATATCTCCTCCGATGCTCATACCCGATTTCATGAGCTCCTTTCCGTTTAAATGCCGGTTATTGTTGTATACCTCATAAACGCCGGAAGAGACGGCTATCGATGTATCTATAATTGCCCCCATTAATCCAATCAGAATCATCGCTACACCAATACTTCCCATATTGATATGAATATCCGTAGACAAATAAAAAATCATATCGTCATTCTTCATCAGTTCATTCAACCCGCCTGTATGTGATTGATATGCCATCACATAAATGAAAAAAAATAAAATCAGCATAATGATAACTACGGATACAAATGAAGAAATTGTCTTTGCATTTTTCCCATTTTGATAAAACAAAGTGCCGCTGCAAATCAAAAGGCAGCCAATAAAAGTGAGTACTAACGGATTCAATCCCCATGTCATAAGAACAAATAGAACTGCTAATACAAATAAATTCCAAATAAGCGAAATCATTGTAAACAGACCACGCTCTCCGCCGATTAAAACAAGCAATGCAACCAATATCAAAACCAATAATTCAATCATACTGCTGTCCTCCATCGTTTTAATAATAGAAATGAAATGAGAAGAGCAACCGGTATCGCTAAAAGGATTCCGATACTTCCGACTAAAAAGCGATACACTTCAAACGGCATATGGATCATTACAATGGTCCGCAGATTTATTTCATTTTTCATCTTTAGTATAATCAGAGGAATGGATCCACAGATATAGGTGAATAGCATAACATTGATCATTGTTCCCATAATATCATGTCCCAGCTCTCTTCCGGATCGGATTAAATTTTTAACGGTTATATGATTATCCCGCATAAGCAATTCATTAATCGTAGCTGACATGGTAATGGATACATCCATTATGGCCCCCAGCCCTCCAAGTAAAATTTGTGACAGGAATATTTCCGGCAAATCACTCGGACTGGTAACGTATTCCATAAAGGTATAATCTACTCCACTCGTATGCTGCATTACTATTTTTAAAAGAAGCATCATAATCCATACACAAATCAGCGTAGATAAAACCGCCGCCCACGTTTTCTTATTGAACCCGCTGATCAGCAGCAATGACAAGATGGTAAAGCATAGCACCATTGCAATGCTCAAAGACCATATATTTTTTCCCTCTTCATACAAATACAGCGCATACCAAAATACTGAAATATTAGCTAACAGTGAAAGCACGACAAAGAGGCCTTTCTCCTTCGCTGTCAATAATATAATTAAAATTAAGACTGAAAAAAGTATTGCTAAGTATTTGTCTCTTTTTAATCCTAAAATTAAGCCCGTGACAGCAGAGCTACCGCCTTGCTTCATTTGAATAAAAACTTCATCTCCCTTTTTATATTTTTCATCATGGACTTGCGAGTATGAATAGCTATTCTTCAATTGTATTTCCTGTCCTTTGTAAGTTCCATTCATCACAATCCCGGTTATTGCTTGTTCATAATAAGTCTCTTTTTCTCCATGGTATCCTTCCGCTTCATTATATTTATGATCTTCTGCCGTTGTTATTTTTACAATTGGCGTACTATACCATTGATAATCGTGGAATACCAAAACAATTCCTGTCAATAACAAGATGCTAATCATACAAAATGCCCCTAGCCTCTTTTTATCTATTTCTACTTTTCGAATCTTTTGTAACCATATTTCTCTATTCCACATAACTTTTCCCTTGTTTCCGATCAGAATTTTATTATTTGAAAATCGCAAAATTGCAAAATGAATATTCAACTTTATTATTATAGCACCATAATTTTAAATTGCAAAAATATGATCTGATTTCATTGAAAATCAAAATTCAACGTTGATTGTGTAATTTCCACCTCATCTTTGTAAGATTGAACCTTTTAGTGTTGTCACAAATGATATATTCTACAATACTTTACAAAGAAGTTAAAAACAGTATTGGAATTTAGAATTAAAATTTTATCGAATATCTCAAAATTATCTTTTATTTGAATTCCTATTGTTTTTATAATATGAATTTGATATAATTTATGAAACTCAGTTTCATAATACGAAACCAAAAAGGATGGTGTAACATGATTCGTAAAATAAATACCTTGTTAAAGATTAGTGAAGTTGGTTTGGTGGCTGTAGTCCGCGCAGAAGATGCTGAAAAAGCGGAAAAAACAGCTCTGGCATGTATGGCTGGAGGTATTTCAGCAATTGAGATTACTTTTACCGTACCAGGTGCAGATCAAGTCATTAAGCATTTAAAAAAGTCATTAGCATCTGAAAATTTAATACTTGGTGCCGGAACCGTGCTTGATAGTGAAACCGCAAGAATTGCAATTCTTGCCGGTTCTGAATTTATCGTTAGTCCGACGTTTGATTTGGATACAGCCAAGCTATGCAACCGTTACCAAATTCCATATATGCCCGGCTGCATGACAACCACGGAAATGGTAAAGGCTCTTGAGGCAGGCGCCGACATCATCAAATTATTCCCGGGTGATGCTTATGGTCCTAATTTCGTAAAATCCGTTAGAGGACCACTGCCGCATGTAGCAATCATGCCTACCGGTGGTGTCAATTTGGAAAACGTCGGTTCCTGGATTAAAAACGGATGCATTGCCGTTGGTGTGGGCGGTGAATTAACCAAGGAAGCCAAAAACGGACGATATGACCTGGTCACAGAAACTGCAAAACAATTTGTAAAGAAAATTCAAGAGGCCAGAGGCCGTTAAATAGGAAAGGAGAATCGGTATGAAAAAAGTCGTTACACTTGGAGAAATTATGCTTCGCTTGTCAGCGCCATCCTATAAGAGATTTGTTCAGTCAGAAAGTTTTGACGTCTGCTATGGCGGTGGCGAAGCAAATGTTTGTGTATCGCTTGCTAATTATGGTTTAGAAGCTTCTTTTATCTCTAAAGTGCCTTCAAATGAAATTGGTCAAAGTGCAATCAATGCTTTAAGAAGGTACGGCGTACATACACAATTTATTGCTAGAGGCGGTAACAGGCTGGGTATCTATTTTTTAGAAAACGGTGCATCACAGAGAGCTTCTAAAGTGATTTACGATAGGGCGAATTCTTCTATTTCAGAAGCGGACCTTTCTGATTTTGACTGGAATGAAATTTTCAAAGATGTTGACTGGTTTCATTTTACAGGAATCACACCTGCTCTGGGAGACAAAGCCGCGACGATCACGCTTGAAGCATGTAAAAAAGCAAAAGAAATGGGCCTTACTGTTTCTGCTGATTTAAACTATAGAAAAAAGCTTTGGTCACCGAAGAAAGCGAACGAGGTTATGACAAAACTGATGCCTTATGTCGACGTTTGCATCGGGAATGAAGAAGATGCTGAAAAAACATTTGGTATCAAAGCAAAAGAGACTGATGTACAATCCGGTCAAATCAATCATAACGCCTATGAAGAGGTTGCCAAAGAACTGGTCAACCGCTTTGGATTTAAGTACGTCGCTTCAACGCTGCGTGTAAGCTTATCTGCATCTGACAACGGATGGTCAGCCATGCTTTATGATGGAAAACAAGCTTATCATTCAAAAAAGTATGATCTGCGAATTGTTGACCGTGTCGGCGGCGGAGATTCCTTTGCATCGGGGCTGATTTACGGACTTATCACAGATAAGTCTGCTCAGGAAGCTTTGGAATTCGCAGCTGCCGCATCCGCATTAAAGCATTCTATTCCTGGAGATTTTAATCTGGTAAGCCTAGAAGAAGCAGAAGCACTTTCAAAAGGTGAAGGCTCTGGACGAGTTCAAAGATAACAAAGAATCGAAACCTACAAAAAGGGTTGAGAGCAATGAACAGCTCTCAACCCTTTTCTTATTATATTCGGACAAATAATATTGCTTCATGTTAAAGCATTACTCCGCTGGAAATGATATCAAGAGGAAAACAAGAAGACAACAAAAACATTCTCTTTTTATACGCTTTCTTTTAACGAATTAACGTAGGTCTTGATACGATCAAATGCTTCCATTAAAATATCATCCGAAGCAGCAAAAACAACTCTAATATAGCCCTCTCCCATCGGTCCAAATGCAGACCCCGGCACTACTATCACTTTTGCATTTCTTATCAGATCTTCTGCAAATTCTTGTGAAGATTTTCCGAAAGCAGTTATATTAATAAATGCATAAAAGCTTCCCGCAGATCCTTGGTATATCATTCCATCAATCTCTTCAATGGCTTCTATAACAATGCTTCTTTTCCGTTCATACTCGCTTCTCATGTATTGAATCGCTTCGGCGCCGTGCTCAATAGCTTCGATTGCTGCAAGCTGTACAAATGGCGGAACGCAAGATGCGATCCCTTCTTGTAATTGAGGCATCACCTCGATAATCTTTTCGTTTCCAACCACATAGCCCACTCTCCAGCCAGTCATCGCATATGTTTTTGACAGGCTATTGACTATCAACACATTCTCGCTGATCTTTGAAAATTCAGCAAGACTATGGTGTTGAAAATCTCCATAAATGATCTCCTCATACACCTCATCTGATATTACAAATAAATCATGTTTTTCAACAACTGCTGCAATTTCAGCCAGCTCTTTCTTCCCTAATACGGAGCCCAAAGGATTACTCGGGGAATTTATAATCAGCACCTTAGTTTTTTCTGTAATCGCTTTCTCAATATCCTCTGCTTTTATATTAAAATTATTCTTTTCAAAGATCGGAACCCTCACAGGCTTTGCTCCCAGAATTGTAATCTGTCCTTCATAGTTTGGATATCCAGGGTCTGGTATCAAAACTTCGTCTCCGGGATTAACCGTAGCCAAAAGAGCTAAAAAAATAGCCTCCATGCCGCCAAAAGCAACCATGACGTTATTTTCCGTATATCCGCTTTGGATTCTCTTGTTGTATTTGTCAGCAATTACACGTCTTAATTCAGGCAATCCTGCATTTGATACATAATGAGTATAATTTTCATCCATTGCTTTTTTCGCAATTTCTTTAATATTCAAAGGTGTATCAAAGCTTGGTTCACCAACAGTCAAGCTGATAACATTTTGATAATTTTTCGCTAGTTCAAACATTTTTCGGATGCCTGATGCCGGATAGTTTTCAGTAATGATCGATAAATTCTTCAATTCTTACCTCCAATTATTGAGTTTACATCATAATTAACTGTTAAGATAATTAACTGTTAAGCCACTTTGTTTGCATTAAATTTTGATGCATCCAATTTTCCTTCTGTCTTTGCAACCATGGCCACGCAGACTGCATCTCCCCAAATGTTGATTGTAGTCCCTGTAACGTCCAAATAAAAAAATACAGAAGAAATAAGACCAACAATTGCCACAGGAAGTCCAAATGCATTCACAAGTATTGCTGCAACTGCTAATCCCCCCCCTGGCACACCTGCTGTACCAATCGAAAAAACAACTCCCATCAAGCAGAATAAAATGAGCTGAGCAATGTTGGGTGTAACCCCAGATACGAACATACCCAGCATTATGTAAATGGGAATTTGAATTGCCATCGAGTCCATATTAAATGTAACTCCCAGTGGAACTCCAAAATCAGCAATCTCTTCATCCACACCTGCATCTTTGACGCCTTGTAAGGTTAAAGGCATTGTAGCCGCAGAGCTTGTTGTAGAAAATGCAGTCAATAAAGCCGGTAAGATCATTTTAAGGAATTTAAATGGGTTAAGCTTTGTAATCTTCCAAAACATCAGGAAATAAACCAAAATAATATGTGTAACAAAAGCTAAAGTAATTGCTAATATGAATGTGCCCATTTCGCTTAAAATAGAGCCACGTAAATCTCCGATCGAAGAAGCCATTAAAGAGAAAATACCTATAGGAGCATAGTACATAATTCCTTTAATGATAGTTAGAAATAAATCTTGTCCGGTGTTTAAAACGGTTCTCATTACCTCTTTATGTTTTACATTTTTCATAAATATAACTGCGATTCCAACAAACATGGACAAAAACACGATTTGAATGATATCTCCGGCAGCAAGTGAACCAAATGCATTATTGGGAATCCACTGTAAAAAAGTATCTGCTGTAATTTTTGTGAGTGATATTTCTGCATCTGGGATGGATAACCCTTTACCGGGTTTAAACAAGATTCCATAGAAAGTTCCTATTAGAGTTCCTATAATCGTACTCATGATAAACCATCCGACAGTTTTACCCGCCCAACGGCTCAAAGTCTTAACATTTCCGATATTCGCAAACGAAGATGCAATCGAGAAAAATACAATAGCAGGGACAACCATAAATAATAACCGTGTGAATAACATGCCTAATGGTTGTAAAATTTGTGCACTTTCACCAAAAATTACACCAACTGCTAGACCAAGTAATGCTGATAGGAGTAAGATAAAAGCGAAATTTTTTAATAATTTTTTCATAGATAAGGCCTCCTTTTTCATGATTTAATGTCAAACGTTTGGGCTAACTAATAAATATAATCCATATGTTTCTCATTATGAAACTGTGTTTCATTTATTTTATATTTTATTTGATTTTCAGTCAAGCATTCTTTTATAAAAATACCAAGATATTTCAATCTAATAGCCCTTGTCTTTTAAAATGATGCTATAATATATAGAAAAGATGCAACAAAGCCAAAAATATTTGATCTTAATCGACTGATTGCATTGATCGATATAAAGCAAAATGGCAGATTATGTCCGATATAATAATCACTAAGTTTATTCTAATTACTCAAAGGAGCTTTAAAATGAAAATAGAAACAAATACTGTACAGTCAATTGACCGCGCAATATATATACTTGAGCTGCTGTCCACGCACACAGATGGACTGGCATTGACAGAAATCAGTAAATCCATCGATTTGCACAAAAGCACAGTTCATCGTTTGCTTTTAACATTAATCCATCACGGTTATGTGAGCCAAAATGCGCAGACACAACATTATCATTTAAGTCTTAAAATGTTTGAAATTGGAAGCCGGATGATCGAAAATATCGATTTACCAAAGATTGCAAGACCTTACCTTGAATTGTTGAGTCAATTAACAAATGAAGTTGTGCATGTCGTCATTCCTGATGGTTCGGACATCGTCTATATCGATAAAGTCGAATCCGATAACAATATCCGAATGCATTCCCGGATTGGAGCCAAAAGTCCCATGTACAGCACTTCAGCAGGAAAAGCTATGCTGGCTTTTTTACCTGAATCAAAGGTTAAAGAAATATGGAATAAAAGTAATATTGAAAAAAAGACACCCCATACAATTACTGTATATGAAGAACTGCTTGAGCGATTAGAGAAAGTAAAAATGGATGGATATGCACTGGATGAAGAAGAAAACGAAAATGGAATCCAATGTGTAGGTGCACCAATATTTGATTATAAAAACAACATAGTCGGTGCAATCAGCATTTCAGGCCCTGCCATGCGTGTTACTTATGACTTTATCGACAAATTTAAGGGTCAGCTATTAACTTACAGTCGCCAAATTTCAAAAGAACTTGGTTGGAAGGGATACGTGTTATAGTCCTATATAAAAAACAAAGTCTTATGACTGCTTTCACAGCCATAAGACTTTGTTTTTTTATACTATTTGCTTTTATCAATCAACTTTAAAATTCTGAATAAACAGATGCCCGCAAGCCCAGATCCACCATACCAATAATAGTAAAAGAGCTCACTGTTTGTGCCGTATATTTCCATGACTCCCTCCATAATGTCCCGACAATTCCAATTTCCTTTTCTTAAAAACTTGAATGATTAGGAGGCTGAGCAAGATTCCTAAAACTGCACCTGTTGTATCAATGAATACATCCTTCCATGCCGCATTTCTTCCTGGAACAAGCATCTGATGATATTCATCACTCACTGCGTATACAGCAGAAATTATCAGTGAAACAATTGATGTATAGAAGCGATTCTTAACCCATACATTTAGTACTTGCGAGATTAAGAATCCCAGTATCATGAAAAGAAAAAAATGAGCTGCCTTTCTAATCCATCTATTTGCAAGCAATAAATAAACATCGGGATCAACTTTATCCGGTAAAACAAGAAGGTTCATATCTATAATTTTTTGTGTAATTTTTAAGCTCAGCTGATTTGTCTGTTCAGCCGGCTGTGAAGAAAAATTAAAGATTAAAAACATCCATAGACAAACAAGCCCGATTACTATTGTCTTCTTCTTATTCATCTGAATAATCCTTCTCCATATACACCAGCAGCAATCAGCTTTTTAAACGATGTGATCACGGCTTCTTTATCTTCTTTATAAGTAACGCCAAACCATTTATCTTTTGTCTCCAATAGCTTGACCTTTGCTTTTTCTTCTTTTAAAAGCTTATCTATAATTGTCGGCAGTAAATATTCGGATTTGAGATCATCTTCTTCTCGCTTTTCTAAAAATTCGCAAAATCCGTTTTCCAGCACCTCAAAAAAATCGGGTGTCAATCCCCACATATTCATAGAAACATAAGCACTTGAGTCAATTTTTTCCAGCCTCCCATTTTCCGTACGTACTGCGGCACTTATGGAAAAATCCGCATCATTCACTACTTTTACGATATTATGTGTTTCTGTCACATCTTTTAAATAAAAATTTTCATCCACACGGCACAATCCTCTTGTTACTCCACCGTAATCACTCAAAGTATTTTTTAGAATAAAACCTGCCATGCAGTACTCTGCTTTTTTATTTTCTTTCATTCTTAAAGAAGGTCCATTCAAATATTCATAAACTTTTTTATATGCCTCTTTTCCATAATAGTCATCTGCATTTATAACGACAAACGGCTCATTTACGATTCCCTTACAAGCTAAAACTGCTTGTCCTGTCCCCCAAGGTTTTGTCCGCTCTTCAGGTCTTGCAAAGCCAATTGGCAGATCATCCAATTCCTGAAACGCATAAGCAACTTCACAAATTTTTTCAATGCGGTTTCCAATGATTTCTTTAAAATCTTTTTCCAAGTCCTTTCGTATAATAAAAACAACTTTATCAAAGCCTGCTTCCAATGCATCATATATGGAATAATCCATAATAATTTCGCCATTTGGACCAACCGGTTCAAGTTGTTTGATTCCACCTCCAAAACGACTTCCTATGCCTGCTGCCATAATAACCAGCGTGGTTCTCATAATCTTGCTCCCCTTTCTGCTCTTTCTTTAAAAATTTGCCGTTACGCTTAATATACTGTGACTCAATCCCGTAATCAATAATCCTGCAATGAGATTTCCAATCAATATAGCAGGGAATGCCCACTTAAATCGAAGATTCAGTAAGGCCGCTGCTAAACTCCCACTCCAAACACCGGTTCCGGGAAGCGGAATGGCTACAAAAAGAAAAAGTCCCCAAACCCCGTATTTTTGTATTCTTCCACTTTTATTCAAAGATTTCTCTGTTATTCGTCGAATCAGATTCCGAAATAAGTTTGTCTGCCTTAGCCAATTGAAAAGCGGACGAATAGTGAATAAAATAAAAGGCACCGGTATCATACTCCCAATAAAACTGATAATGAATGCATGAGTCGGTGACATCCCAAGTGAAATGCCGACAGGAATGGCCCCACGCAATTCAATCACCGGAAGCATCGCTGTAAGCAGTACCGTAATTTCTGTTGATAACAAATCCGTAATCTCTTGTATCATAATCCCTACCCTTTTATGTATCATTCTAATAGAACGGTGTTCTAGCCTAACTACACGAATGAATTCTGCTCTCTTTAAATTATAATCCTAATATTCTTGATTTAAACGCTTAGCCTATTTTTACTTAAAGTCTTTTGAATTTTTTATAAACTCCTTTGAGCTGCATCAGCGGAGAGCGACCCACAAGCAACGGCGAAAGCATTGCAAGAGTTTACCATTTCAATCCACGCCCTCCTTACGGAGAGCGACTGTAATTCACGGTAATCGTTTTTGTGCCAGACGATATTTCAATCCACGCCCTCCTTGCGGAGAGCGACTCTGATAGTTTGTTCTTTACTTCATCAGCAGACTCGATTTCAATCCACGCCCTCCTTGCGGAGAGCGACTTTGCCGGAAAGCCTTTTATATTGACTTTAAGGCAGATTTCAATCCACGCCCTCCTTGCGGAGAGCGACCATAGTATCGTGTGTATGATACTATACAGACAAGATATTTCAATCCACGCCCTCCTTACGGAGAGCGACTGTTTCTTCACCAAATCTACGGTCCACTGCAACAGAATTTCAATCCACGCCCTCCTTACGGAGAGCGACACATAGAGGATAAACAAGCCCGCTTCATCATCAAATTTCAATCCACGCCCTCCTTACGGAGAGCGACAATACCCCGTATTTGATACACACATTCGCTATTCGATTTCAATCCACGCCCTCCTTACGGAGAGCGACTGCAAAATAAGGCAAAATCATGCTTATATATTACAATTAATCCATCTTTAACATGTATATTCCAGTAATTTTTTACCTTATTTTTAATTATAAGTATTCTTTTACATTTAATCTTGGTGCGAATCTCCCGGGATTTTCTGTTAGCTTGGCATTCGCACCATATTTTTAGCATGAGAGCATCTTTATACGTGTATTCGTTTCTTTGGTATTTGTGGGTTTAATCATTTATATTATAACAAAAAACAGGAATTTTTTCTATACTGAGTAGCAGATTCATATTGACTTTCCCGAGAGTGGAAAAGTTGAGTTAGTTATAGTTAACATCTCCTATATTCTAAAAACGAATAATAAAATCTATCATTCTATATAATAAAATTCTTTAAATTGATTGATTTTTATTTTTCATTATAGCATTACATCCAGCATACTTTTATTCCATATAAATATAAAATACATAAGAATGGTATTATTATAAAGAAAGTATGAAATATATTAACACACAAATAACATGCATGTTTCATATTCCCTTTAAAATAAATTGTTATGATTAAAATGTAGATATGATATAATTTCATATAAAAATACTTAGAGAGGTTAAGCATAATGATAAAATCAAAACGAATCATTTCGATTCTTCTATTATTCCTTATTGTTACAATCGTTCCTTATACTGCTTTTGCAACATCCGAATGCGAAACAAAGCAGGAAATTGATCCTGACAAACCAATGATAGCATTGACATTCGATGATGGCCCTTCCACATGCTATACTTCGAGAATACTTGATGTATTAGAAGAAAATAATGTGAATGCAACTTTCTTTGTCTTAGGAACTGAAGCTGAAGAGAATCAGGACCTTTTAGCACGTATGATAGAAAACGGAAATGAAATTGGTAATCACACTTTAAATCATCAAGATCTTACTAGTCTCACTGATGAAGAAATAAGCTATCAAATAAATACAACCCAGCAAATTATACAAAATGCCACCGGTACTACTTCTCAAATAATGAGAGCTCCTTATGGCTATATAGATGAAGACACAAGCCAACAAATTGATATGCCTGTCATTCTATGGTCACTTGATACGCTGGATTGGGAAAATAGAGATGCTGAAATAATATGTGACACCATTCTTAAAAATGTAAAAGATGGTGATATTGTACTTATGCATGATATATATGAAAGTACTGCTGATGCAGCTGAATATGTTATCCCTGAATTGATAAAGAGAGGATATCAGCTCGTAACAGTAAGTGAATTAAGCGAATATAAAGGAATATCATTAGAAGACGGGACAACCTATAATAACTTTTATTAAAAGTTTATGAATATATCAGAGACTCCTTTCGGAATCCTATTGAAGTCCAACTTTATGTCCGCACCCCCCGACTATGAAAAAAAGCCTGTAAATAATAAGAAGCGATCGCCTTCTATGGTAAAATCAATTATCATAGGAGGCTATTTTTATGCCAATAGCTTTAGTTTATCAAAGGACTTCTCAAGATTATCTTAATTGAAATTTCAATCCACGCCCTCCTTACGGAGAGCGACATCACAATTGCAAATGCTTAAAACCGTAACATTATTTCAATCCACGCCCTCCTTGCGGAGAGCGACCATATCGACTTATCTTTGTCAGGTTGCTTTATCATATTTCAATCCACGCCCTCCTTGCGGAGAGCGACTATAGGAGGCTTAAAATGCCATCAATAAAAAAAATCAATTTCAATCCACGCCCTCCTTGCGGAGAGCGACACTGGAATTCATATGGATTGCCTTGGATGCTTAGCATTTCAATCCACGCCCTCCTTGCGGAGAGCGACTATACCCGATATTTACGAGACAATAAAATTAGTAACATTTCAATCCACGCCCTCCTTGCGGAGAGCGACAACTGTTCTATACTTTTCCCTTTTCCATGTTTAGATTTCAATCCACGCCCTCCTTGCGGAGAGCGACACGCCGCCGCCGAAGAGGACAACAAACGCAGACAGATTTCAATCCACGCCCTCCTTGCGGAGAGCGACTTTTAAACTGGTTTATTTAACTTGCACCCTTACTGATTTCAATCCACGCCCTCCTTGCGGAGAGCGACCAAAGCCTTTTAAATTAGGCAGGATACCGATTTATTTCAATCCACGCCCTCCTTGCGGAGAGCGACTTGTAAAAGCCCCTATAAATGCGGTTATAGCAATTATATTTCAATCCACGCCCTCCTTGCGGAGAGCGACCTGAATCAGAGCGCGAAAACGCGGCGTTCAAAGTATTTCAATCCACGCCCTCCTTGCGGAGAGCGACTCTTTCGTAGGTCACATGAACTACTATGTTCTACCTATTTCAATCCACGCCCTCCTTGCGGAGAGCGACTATCCTAAAGCAGAAACGAGGGTGAGCAGATGGAAATTTCAATCCACGCCCTCCTTGCGGAGAGCGACTGCAAAATAAGGCAAAATCATGCTTATATATTACAATTAATCCATCTTTAACATGTATATTCCAGTAATTTTCTACCTTATTTTTAATTATAAGTATTCTTTTACATTTAATCTTGGTGCGAATCTCCCGGGATTTTCTGTTAGCTTGGCATTCGCACCATATTTTTAGCATGGTAGATAGAAGTTGATTTGCCTTACGGTGGGACTACAACAATTCGTACATCCGTGCCAGAATTTTGCTTTTACTTCTTTCCATCTGCAAAATAGCACATGGACTGTAGGTTGATATCCTTTCAACCTTATTATATTCCCCAAATAGGAACAATCAAATTTTGGCGATCGAATGCTGAAAGTCGGTCGGTGGTACAAAGAACGGCTCCAATCCCGCGCCCTAGGGAAGCTTTATCAATCACGCTAAACACACGCGTAAGCTGGCTCTGTGGCGTAGCTGTCTTCTTAATTTCCATAGGGTATAGCTTACCGCTATCTTCCAGCAAAATGTCGATCTCTTTCGTATCCTTATCCCGATAATAATAAATAAACGCTTCCCGTCCACAATTCTGATAGCTCTTGAGAATCTCTGACACTACAAAATTTTCAAGAATCGCGCCACTCATAGCACCATTCATTAGGGTATCGCTATCGCTCCATTTGGTCAAATATGCTACCAAACCACAGTCATAGAAATACAACTTTGGTTTCGTCACCATCCGCTTAAGCATATTGTTAGAATACGGATGGAGATAAAACACAATTCCAAGCCGTTCTAAAATTCCAAGCCATTTCTTCGCAGTAACCTGGTCAATCCCAGAAGCATCAGAAATGGTCTTATAATTCACCATTTGCCCGCACAAAGCGGCAGCTGATGTAATGAAATCCATAAATTTAAGAGAATCAATCGAACCGGATATCTCTTTTACATCACGGTCAATGTAGGTACTGATATAGCTAGAATAAAGCGCTCGGTAATCACTGTATTTCCCACTGATAAGAGCAGGCATCCCCCCTCTGAAAATACGTTTATAAAGTGCAGGCGTATCAACAGGATTCCTTTCCTTTACCCGCTGTGACAAATGCTCCAAATCCAACACAAAGGGCACTGAAACAACACCGCAAACTTCAGCCTGTGACAGCGGAGACATATGCAGTAGGCAGACACGTCCGGCCAGTGATTCCTGGATTCCATCCATCAGTTTAAAGACCTGTGAGCCTGTCAACCAAAAATCACCGGCGCGGTGATTCTGATCAACATGTATTTTAATATAGGTGAATAGCTCCGGTGCATATTGTACCTCGTCGATAAAAACTGGAGGCTTATGAATTTCCAGAAACATCTTTGGATCATTCTTCGCCATTTGTCGCTCAGTCAAATCGTCCAGTGTAACATATTCCCGATCTAAGTTCTCCTCTGCAGCTAGTCTTTGCAACATCGTTGTTTTACCGACTTGCCTCGGGCCGGTGAGTAACAAAGCAGGGAACTCTTTGGAAAGACGGAGAAAGGTATCCTCCATTGCCCTGTGTATATAATTCATAAAATCACCCTTTCGTCTAAAATGTTTACATAATATATTATAACCGATACAAGACGAGCAATCAATGTCAATTTCGGCTATTCTTCATTCTGCTTATATTTTAGACGATATTCTTGTAATGTATACCGTTCCGATCGCTGCTGTATACAGATGTGTTATCGTTTGGCTTGTCTCCACTTTTTATTGCGATCTTCATCATACGTGTAAACTGCTGCTCCACTTTGCGGCACATTGATAGCAAGTACATTAATGGCAAGACTATGCAATTCGCGACCCGATTTGTATTTATAATCTGCTATCATCAATGTCACTGGTTTCCCGACATCTTAATATTCTTGACTCAAGAGAAAATCTGCCACATGCATCGTTTTGATTCCTTCATAATTGCCTCCTGCAAATTCATCTGTCAAATAAGTGGAAATTTCTGAGGACATCATTCTGGAATTTGAACACGTGACAAAAATGTCTACATTAAAATCCATCATAAATGAGTTGATCGCCTTCTCCCAATCTTTTACTTCTTGTACTTCATCTAAAAATAAATAAGTCCTCGCCTCCGAAATAATCTTTTTCTCTATTTCTTTGTACAACTTAGAAGCAGTATCTATTTCTTCATAACGCAAGCTGTCAAATTTATAGGAAAGAACTTGCTCCGGCAAGACACCTCCCTTTTTTAACTCTTCCTGCAGCATCAATAAAATCGTGGATTTCCCACACCGACGTACACCCGTCAATATTTTAACAAATGGGGTGTCAATAAACGAACAATTTTATCCATGTATTGCTTTCTATAAATCATGTGGCATTCCTCCTTTGACTTATACCAGAGACTGCGAATAATCAGCCTCTATATAAGTCCACGCTCTCCCTGCGGTGAGCGACTTTACAGCCTCATAACCCTATTCCTGAGGCTAAGATTTCGATTAATCCTCTTTATTTGAAAGATAAGCATCTACACGCCTTAAGTATAACATAACATATCATATATATTTTTCAATCCACGCCCTCCTTGCGGAGAGCGACCTCTGATAGTGCAAGAGTGCAAGCAACTTGGAATAATTTCAATCCACGCCCTCCTTACGGAGAGCGACTGCAAAATAAGTATTTTTTTACATTTAATCTTGGTGCGAATCTCCCGGAATTTTCTGTTAACTTGGCATCCGCATCGATTGCTTCACACTACTTTTTCGTAGGTATTCATCCAATCAGTGACGGACTTTTTATAGCCCAGTGAATAAATCCACATGAGAAATCGTTTATCGGACACCAATTCGCTGCATGCTTTAGCGAGTTGTTCTTCCTCATTTTTTTCCAAGTCCGCAACAAAGGATTCTAAACTCGCATATTGTTTTCCTTTATACTCAAACCCAAGCACTGGACAAAGCAAGTACATAAGCGCAAAATAAAACGCATCTTCCTTCTCCATTATTTTTTGTGTGATTGCAGAAACCGCTTCTTTGAATCTTTCGTCATATTCCGTTTGATCTACATATTTTTTCAAGCATCCGCTCGAAAGCAACTGGTATATATCTGCATCTTGATTTGGTGTCTGTGCCTGCATCGCTTCCCCCAAGCCCTTTAAATCCGGATACAGCGTTCCCTTAAAACAAAGTGGCGCATTCGGGTTCAATACATAAATCATTGAAAATACCGCAGCATCCTTATCTTCTATCTCCTTTAACTCCCTTATTTTATTTACGTATTCCTCCCCATATTGTGCGATATTTTTTTCAACATGCCCACGGTATAAATGCTTTGTTGCATTGCCCCAGTCCTGTGCAAACGCCATGCTGATTTCGTCAAGCCCATAATATTTATGGTAGTTGAAGGTATATGCTTTCCATCCTTTAG
Source organism: Sinanaerobacter sp. ZZT-01 (assembly GCF_035621135.1). Classification (NCBI taxonomy): domain Bacteria; kingdom Bacillati; phylum Bacillota; class Clostridia; order Peptostreptococcales; family Anaerovoracaceae; genus Sinanaerobacter; species Sinanaerobacter sp. ZZT-01. The sequence goes on along the minus strand of NZ_CP141728.1, from coordinate 2,087,038 downwards.
GATCCTTTTTCTCTTTTTTTTCAGCGGTATGGAAGGTCTCACCATCCAGTCTCTCAGCCAGTTCATGCCCTTTTCCAACAATCCAATCAATCCCCTTTTTCTCAGCCATTGCCCGGTTCCTCCTTACCCCCACTAAGTTTCACTGATCGTTCCGCCCAAAACTATGATTTTCCCATCTATTTTATAAACACCTTTAAAATAATCAAAAGAATACGGAAGCTCTGTTGTCTTATCCGCACCCATATTATAAGCATAGACTTTGTTTTTTACTGAGTAATAAACAGTCTCCGCATCGACACCCAGCAGCTCCGAAACGCCGGACACCACATCTTTGGGATCATGCTTATTCAAGTTAAAGGAAATGACTTTATCATTATTTTGTACAAAGATTCTACCGTTAAAATAGAATTTATCTACCTGCTCTAAAGTCCAATGCGGCACGCCATCCAAGGAAACCGAATGAAGACAATTCTCATAATCCAAATACAATACGGTATCCGCGGCAACGGTAAAAGTCTTAATGTCTTCTTTCAATACGCAAACGGACTTCTCCTCCGTTAAATGATATTGATACAGGTTATTTCCTTTTGTGTAATTTACAAAATAAATATCCTGCCCCACTGAAAGGACAGTCCCCACTTTATCTTCTACTATGACCGTTTTTTTTGAGCCGTCATGCCTGCTCCTATATAGCTTTTTATCAGCACCCCGATAAATCACGCTATCGCTTGTAATGTTTATTTGTGAAATTGGCTTTTTCGAAAGAATCGTTTCTTTGCCTTTCACATTTAATACCGTTTCCTTCTGCCCGTTCATTGATGTATAGCCATACCGGTTCTCAGCCAGCAATCCATAATTCATTGCGTGAGAGCCTTTATTCCCCAAGCACGCAGCTTCATATTTTTCATATAAATCCGTATGCCCCAGCAATTCTGAGGATGTCGCGATTTCAGCCATTCCGTTCGGATCTGTCACCCTTGTATTCTTCAACGCCTCATAAGAACGATCTCTGGTATTAAAATCAATGACAAATAGGACAATGAGCAACGCTAAAAAAACACTTCCAAAAATAATGCTTTTCTTCTGAAAACTTGTCTTTCTTTTTTCCATCTTCGTGTTTTTTTCCTGAAAATCGTCCTCTTGTTCTTTTATATACTCTGCAAGACTTTTTCCTGTCGCCATATTGTCCCCCTTACCCAATCAAAAAATAGAGTACTGTTAACCCCGCAGACAACAAGGTTGCCAATGTACCAGCTCCCAGACTCAATAATTCGAAAGAATTTATAAGAGTTAAAAGAAGGATTACCAGCCCAACCGCTGCAAGCTTTTTCAATTGCAACGCTCTTTTTGTTCTCTTTATGCCTGCCAGCTTCTCCTTGATTGCAGAAACTTTTTCATCATATTCGTTTTGGATGGCAATGAGGTCTGTTTGCTTTATACAATAAGTGCATTGCCCCAGATTTCTTTTCATTGCTTCGACAAGATTTTTTATATCCTCTACTGTAATTGCTTTTAAGGCTTCTGTCGGATTTGTTACCGTCTTTTCTGAAAAGATATCCATAAAGTGATTCTTTGTTATATTCGTTATATTTTTATGCTCTTGCTCTATCTTCAGCTTCGCAGAGAAACGCTTTAATGATGCTGCGGAAGAAAAGTCCGGTATATCCCTTTCTGTTAATTCCATCGCATTTCCAAAACAGATTGCATGAAACAGCGTTTCAATGGCAGGAATAACGTTCGGAATTGTCTTTCTCTGCTCACTTAATTGCGCAGCTCCATACTCCAATAATTTTTCCTTTGAAAAGAAAGTGTCAAAATACGGATAAAACGGCTCATATTCCTTTAATTTTATGTATTCCTGTGATTCTAAAATCTCATTTAAATATAGTCTTTTTTGCACTTGTTCGTTCTCCGGTAAACAAGCATGAAAAAGTGTATATACTCTGCTCACTGCCGTCTTCATAATACGCTCCCTTCCTCCCTTACAATTTTTGCGGTTCATCTACTTCTAGGTCTTATTTTACCTTCGGGGTATCCGGCAAAACAAAGCTTGTTGCAATCGGATCGGCCATCGCCGTAGCTTCGCTTGCCGGCGGCGTTTTCAGTGCCACACCAGACATAGAAGGCATCGGGTCAACCGGTACGACATTAGAGTGTGACGTTGCCGCACTGCTATGGGAGCTGTGAGAGCCTCCTGAGCCTGAAACGTGTGAGGTGTGGGAAACGTGCGAAACATGAGAGGAATGCCCTCCCGATCCCGAGCTATGCGAACGATGCGAGCTATGGGAGCTATGCGACCTGTGAGAACTGTGTGCTGCAAACGCCTCTGTTCCCAGAATCACACCCATAATCAGAACCATGGAGCCGATCGTAATCACCTTGTTTCTTGTAATGTTTCCTTCTTCCTCGAAAAGAAAATCTTCAATTGATTTTTTGATCTCAGGTAACAGCTTTTCACTCACTTTTCCTTACTCCTTTTCAATCTTTGTACATCTGCCATTCGTCCACTGCGTCGTATAATTTCCCTTTGAATTATGGTAGGTGTAGGTTCCGTTTAACGTGCCGTTTACAAATTGGCCTTTGATATAAGTTGCGCTGTCAAACTTGTAGACTCCCTCTCCGTTCATCGAATCCGCGCTCCATGCCCCTGTGTACTCCGCACCATCGGACCAAGTGAATACCCCTTCCCCTTCTCTTTTCCCATTTGAAAAAGACCCGGCGTATTTTCCCACACCGTCAAAGGTCATCGTTCCTTTTCCAGATAATACTGCGCCTGAATATTCACCGGCATACCTTGTCCCAGAAGTAAATTCGATATGAATGGTATCGGTCAAGCCACCTTTTTCAGCTGTTAATTGATAGGTACCTGTTTTACCCGCAATCGTAATATCGCCTTCGATAAATTTGTTCTCTTCAAACGTTCCTTCATATACGGTTTCACCAGAGGTCAATTTCCCATCCCCAGACAGCTTGTCGCTGCTCCAAGCACCTGCATATACCGCTCCGTCAGACCAAGTGAAGGTTCCCTCCCCCTCTCTTTTGGACTGCACAAAACTTCCCTCATAGGTTCCAGTCGTATATGTAAATTTGCCATCACCCGACAGTTCATTCAAGCTCCACTCGCCTTGGTAACGCTCACCGGTATCGAAATAGAATGTGCCGTTTCCGGTTAAAGTACCCAGTGCGGTATCCCCTGCATAGGTACCCGAGGGCAGTTCCAAATATCTCGTAGATACAAGTTCCGCATTCAGCTGCTCTAACGTCGGCGTATTGAGCGTACTCAACAAAGAAACTACAATGACGAATAGAAATAGCGCACCCAGTACTTTTAAAGTATTTACCACTTTACTCGTTCTCTTCATTCCACTCAACTCCTAACCACTTATAAAAGACCTTCCTCTCTTCCGGTTTGTTTTCCTGTAAGATAGAGAAGATGCAATCTAACATGCCCCCGTATACCTTGCATCGAAACGATTGTGCACTCTTGAAAAACAAGTCATTTTCCTGTGCCAGATTGATCACCGGGCAAGTCCCGCAATACGGCTGGTATACACAATCACAGCAATTTAACTGCCCCTCTAAAAGAGAGGCGACACATACCGTCTTGCAGGTCGGGGATTGTATTAAGTCATCGTAGGTATGTTCAAACACACTGCCTAATTGAAACGCAGGATTTCCCATTTCGTACAGCATTCTCCCCTCGTCACAGGTAAAGACACTGCCATCATAAAAATAAGCCATCTGCCCGATTGCCGCCCCGCAAGGAGAGCGGAGCTCCATATAATTTTCAGAAAACCCATCCAAAATTTTTTTAAGAAAGATCACCGCATGCCGTTCACAAATGTCCGTTCCTTCTTGATTCAGTCGGATTATATATCTTAAGCATTCTTCATAAAATGCTAAAAATTCTTCTGCAGTATAACCAACCTTGTCCCAAGCCCGATCTGCCGTTCCCAGCCTAGTCAAAGGCCTTATAAAGATACTGGTTTGCTTGCAGCTCACATATATATCTATAATTTCTTTTGCGCAGCCTAAGCTCGCACGCGTCGTCGTTTGAATTGCACCGACTTCGTAATTCTCCTCTTGAATTTTTTTGATTTTCTCGATTACCGTATCAAACGTGTCGCCCCCATTTTGAAAGGAGCGGTTTTTATTATGCAATGCCTTTGCTCCGTCTAACGAAGTTGAAATATTGACATGATGCTCGATTAAAAAATCCAAAATCTCTTGTGTCAACAACGATAAATTTGTGACAAGACTATAGCTGATATTTTTGCCTTTCTTCCGTTTCTCTGTATAGTTTATGATGTGTTTCAGCACTTCAAAATTTGTCAGCGGTTCTCCGCCCTGAAATTCAAAACCCAGATAACGGGAAGGGGAAGACAGCGCAATATCCACACTTTTTTCGGCAACCTCTTTTGACATTCTATGAGGAACACTCTTTGTATCATCCTTTGCCTGACAATACACACAACTCATATTGCAAACATTCGTTAAGACAAAAATATGTAAGGAAGTGGCACTGAAAAGATAATTCTTGTTATCCCTTATATAGTACTTAATCTTTTCCGAAAAAACATGCTCATGCTCATCGTAGAGAAAAAAATTATCCTTTAATTCGTGATAGATTTCCTCCGGCAAGCTCTTTTCCTGAAGAAACGCAGCAAATACTTCTTCACTTAAGAATTGATATTTCCCCGTATCATTGGTAATTAGATACTGACTGCCTATTTTTTTGAAATTAAAATAATTCAGCAATTGACTTCCCTCTTTATTGGCGTACCTTTAAACTTTGTAACCTGTTTTGTACTATCAAATACCCCGCCGCAAATTTCTTTTACATCGCAATCCTGACATTCTTCACTGTACTTCACCTTATAATCAGAAATACTTTTGGCACAAATGCTCCAATACTCCTTTTTGACGGCACAAAGAGGCAGGTTGAATAATTGAACATCAATCCCATGAGCAATTAAGATTCGAATTGCCTTTTCTGATTTTCGAAACATTTCATCATAAGGCAACCAGACCGTTTCCCGGTTCTTTGCGGCATTGCCTAACAGTTCCAGTCCCATAAAATTCACGCTATGGACACCTTGAAAATACTTTGCGATGTATCTTGCAACCTGATCGATATACTCCATATTGAGCTTGGTTAGCACAATCCGTATTTCAACGGCTATATTGTAATGCAGGAGATTATGAATGCCGATTACTGTTTGTTTGAAACTGCCCGGTGCCTGTGTGATTGCGTCATGCGTTTCTTCACTATACCCGTAGAGTGGAATGCCTACACGAATCTGATCCGGCAATACCTCCACAAAACGATTTGTAAAACGGTAATCACCAAACGCCCTGCCGTTGGTTAAAAGCAAAAAATAAGTTTCATCGTAGCCATACTGTAAACATTCCATCAGACCAAAAAAATCATCTCTTAATAAGGTCGGCTCTCCGCCTGTGATGGTTAAATAACGTGGGGATTTCGGAAAATAACGCAGAAGCTCCTTTAATTCATCCAAATGCGCGCGTTGGCTGAGTCGCCTCGAGTTTTCACTGCAGGGACACATGACACAGTTTGAATTACATTGCAGCGTCAGCACCAGTGCATTGTCATCTGAGCTTGCGTTATATTGCTCGTATACAATGCCGTTGCTGTCTATTGAAAAAACATCTTCACAGCTGTGATTCTCAAACAACTCACCCGCGCCCTGGTGAAGCATAATATACCCATCGTAGGTATAAAGCTTATAAGTCTCTCCATCCTTATAAATGTGATTTAACCCATTTTGCATCAGTGCAGTATGTTCTTCCTGACAATACGCCAGCCGGAACACATAGTATGCATCCTGATAGTCCTCAATGTATCTTTTCATCGAATTAAAATCCTCATGACGGTATAGAGTACCGCTCCCATCGAAATAAAGACGGCAAACGGCATTTTTCTTACGATCACTATCGTGGGTTGTCCGTATTTAGAATTTTCCCACCTTTTTATACTCTCCGCTTCCACGAAAGACAACCTTGCCCTGATATCCTCTGTCGTAGAACGCGGCAGTCCTTTTACGGTGGAAGGAAGAAAGGAAATAACGGTAGAATAAGCCAGCACCATTCCTTCTTTCACCTGATTTGCAGGTATCTTCCTATAGTTATATTTTTCTACGAATAACCGGAGCAGCAGCACCACGATTACCACCAAATATATTTTAGGGTTGATGGAAACAGCGGTACTTTGGAGAAAGAAATAACTTGCAGCCGTTGCAAGCACCAACAAAAGGAGCGGCAGGCCCCGGTCAAAAAATTTAAAATGAAAGCTCCATAAGATGAGAATCATGTTAAGCAGCATCACAAGTTCTAAGTTTGCATCATAAAATTCCGGCATAAGAAAACGCAGAACCATCCCAAATGAAGTAACGAGACAGGTGCACTTGATATACTGCTTCACCATCTGGCGCATGTCCGTCTTTAACACACTCCATTGAAAGAAGTTTTTTTCTTTTATCCCTAAATAAATGGACTCCAAAATGATATAGATATAGGCGATTGAAAATATCAAAATCATTATAATGACGGTTGCCGTCACGTTATTTCCTTCATAATAAATCCGCGCAGGAATCAGAAACACCGCCAGCATCAACAGCTTACTATCCCCGGCCGCCCAAATATGCAGCGCATAAAAGGCAATGGAGATCGCCGCCATTACTGCGACATTTAGAACAAAGGCGATTAAAAACACTTCTGCAAATACCGTATAATAAATAAGATTTGCCAGAAACCCTAACAGGCCTGCCCCAGCAATCACTTTATTTTGGATCAGCCCATGCCGAATATCTGTTACCGTCACATAAATACACGAATAGATTAATAAGGTAATAAGAAACGCTTCATTGAGTACCATGCTATTTATCATACCGATCAAACCAATTAAATAAAATATCCTCTGCATTTATTGTTTCGTCATCCGTAAATCCGGTGTCCGTATCATCAACAACGGTAGAAGCCAAGGCTCTTCCCAGTATTAATTCCCTAATGTTCTTAGTCTGCTGCATGACACAATACCTTGCAGTCTGCGTGATGACTTCATTTCGAAACTTCTTGTCGATATCAAGCTCTGCGTTTCCCTCTTTTTCTGAAATCCCTATGTAGTAATACCTTTCATCGGTATCCAGTGACATAAAATATCTGTCGGTGAAAAAGTATGCCGCTTTTAAGATGGCTTCCTTCGGATACATTTCTTTTGTGAGTTTTACGTTCATAATGGTTAGCTCCAATCTGGTGTATAGTGTGGTTAGATTTGGAAATAAGCAAAATTCTACAAAAACGCTGGAATATTAGATTTTCTACCTATATGCCTTTGCAATTACAGCTAAGTCGATCTGCCACTATCAGTGCCCCGCCACGTAATTCATGCACATCATTATTTAATTAGAAAATCAAATTTTGTAGCTTATTCACCCCGAAACTTCTATTAGTAATTATATCATAATTTCCATAATAGTACATATTTTTACCTTATTTTTAGATTCATTTGAAAATTATGCGTTTTACGCCTTTACAATTTCCGCAAGCCTCCTTCACGTTTCATTGAAATTTCAACTTTTTATCTACATCCTTGATACAAAGATTTTTTTATTATCTTATTTCCATCTTTCTTATGCAATGTTATGATGTTTTTCATGGTCGGAATCAGCATCGTTAAAAGTTTTCTTTGTAAAATAGAATCCGGATTGAATTGCGCCTTCCTCACAGGCTTCCTTACAGGCACCGCATCGAATGCATTCCAAGGAGTTAATATTTTTTGTGACCTCCACGTTCATTTTGCAGGCCCTTTCACAAGCCTTGCATCCAGTACATCTTTGAGAGTCCACATGCATCTGATAAAAGCTGAAGCGGTTGAGCAAAGAATAAAACGCACCCAATGGACAAAAATATTTACAAAATGGTCTATATATTAATATCGACAAAAAAATGATGAAAAGGAGTAAAGCCAACTTCCAATGAAAAAGAAAACCAACCATCTGTCTCAGATTCTCATTATTTGCAAGCAAAGGAATTCCTCCCTCTAATGTTCCAACCGGACAAATCCACTGACAAAAATAAGGGGAAGCCATTCCGAATTGGTTGATTAAAAATATCGGAAGTAAAAAAACAGGAAGCAGAAGCATCCCATATTTTATAAAGCGCATCAGGCGATCCAGTTTTTTCGGAACATTAACTTTTGGCACTTTTATTTTATAAAGCAAATCTTGAAAAAAACCAAATGGACATAAAAATCCACAAATCCACCTTCCAAAGATAATCCCGAAAAAGAAAAGAGTTCCTAATATGTAATAAGTGAATCGATAATCTCTTCCTCCTAAAACAGCCTGCATCGCTCCGATGGGACAAGACCCCACCGCACCGGGGCACGAATAACAATTTAAACCCGGCACACATGCCATCTTTGAATTTCCCGTATAAATTCTACCCTCTGCAAATCCTTTCAAATTTGCATTATGCAAAAGTGTAGAAATGATCTGAATCACTGTTCTTTTAAACTTGTATTTTCCTCTCATCACCCGACTCCTATGCATTCCAAACAAATTTTAACCGCTTTCTGTAACACAATAAGATGTTCCTCTCTCGCAACACCAGCTGCAATAAACCCTAAGGCTAATATAAAAATCCCATACTTTAGCTTTGATTCCATCTGTTTCATACGCATCCTCACATGACCAAACACTTTTTTCCATAATCCCCTATATTTTCTCTTTTTTATTTTACAGTGACCTCCCTACAAAAGCAAAGGCTTTTCACGTCACACTCTGCCCAATTCCTTTTTTGCTAATTTTTTTTGCTTTTATATGCAAAGCCAGTCAATGATAAGAGAAGAGACCGGACAAAAATATCCAGTCTCCAAATTAATATTGCTAAGTCAAGCTATTTCCCCTTTGCCAGGTACCCCTTAAGGAACAGACCTACAACCGACATCGCCATTACAATCGCTCCGGCTGCAACTGCCTTTTTGCCCGTATTGCTCTGTGCATTCTCCTTCTCGGTTAGCTCATATGCCTTGGTCGTTATTTCCTGGGCATTCTCCCCATCTTCCGGTTTTGCCGTTTCCGGCTGTTTTCCGGCACTGGATGCATTCTCTGCAATAAGGGTATTCTCCTTCTCTTCCTGTCCAGCCGCCGGTTTTACCGATTTCTGAGAAATTTGCATTTCTTCATTGGAAGTCTGCTTAAGCTCTTCCGCTGCCGGTATGCTTGCCACTGGTTGTGTGTCCGTTTTTGGAGCAGGCTCAGTTTCAGCCGTCTGTACAGGTTCCTTTGATACCTCCTGTGTCACCGGAACCGTTGTTTCTTGTTGTTCCTTCTTCGATTTTGTTTTCGTTGTATCTTCTATTTTAATGTTTACATCTTTATTGGTTGCCTCAGCCAGCATTGTTTCAAATTGCTTTAATGTATCTTTATCTAAAGTAGAATATTCCGCAACCCACTCATTAAATACAATATTCCCACAAGTATGATGACAGCATACCACCCCGTTTTTCACCAGAGTTTGCACATAAGTGTCGGCCAATTTTTCAAGGGTTGCTTTATCCGTACTCCACATGTCTCTTCTGGCAGCCTCCATATTCCATCCAATGATAGACTGTACAATGTACGGATCTAATTGCGCTCTGATTTCATCATTAAATATGTAGGTTTCCGCAATTTCTTGCCAGGACCAATCGTCAATGGCCCCTGCCGTTGCATCCATCAAGAACATGTTTTTAATATGATCGCCAATCTCTGCGGCACCTGCATAGCCGTCTTTCAGCATACCCTCAATCCATTTCGGATTAAGCACCCTCGAACGAATTTCTGTACGAACAAATTCTTCCAGGGTTTGTACATTCGGATCTCCGTTTTCACGGGTATTGATGATGTAGGTCAGGAGATCTTTTCCCGAATATTTTTCGGCAGCCAACTTCAATCCACCCAAATATTGCGCTACGTCATCATTGTCTAAGGTTCCCCAAATGGAATCTCTTACCTGTGTAATCGTAGAAACGTTCTTTAAATTTTCAATAAAGCTCTCCGTCGCCTGTTTTCCGAAAACACCTTTTCCATAGATATACGACATGCGATTCATATACGCCTCAATCAGATCGTCCTGCTTTTCCCAAGCACTTGTCGTTTCGGTCAGATCGGATACTCCTGTTCCATAGCTTCCCGGTGCAGAACCATAAATTCTCGAAGCCGCAAGAGACTCCGCCTCTGTTTCTTCAACACCGCTATTTACGAGTTTATCCTTTAATGCAAGATAATTTTTGCGAACCTTATTTTGATCGCTACTCTCATCGAGTGCGGCAACCTTACGAAATGCATCGTCCAAGACATCGATGGTCGTCCCAAACGTATCTCTGAATAGTCCTGAAATGGTAACCAACACGTCAATTCTGGGCCGATTCAGTTCTTCAATCGGCGTCACCTTCACTTCCGTCACCTTATCGCCTGAGCCGTATACTGGCTCTACTCCGATCAATCTCATGATCACTGCAACGGTCTCTCCTCTTGTTCTCATGGTCTCGATTGCCCATAGCACCACACCGACGGAATCCGGATATTCACCTTTTTCCTGCTTATATGCTTCAATCAGTGCATCGGCTGCCTTTTTCCCGGTTTCCCAAGCCGCCCGGTCAGGAACCTGCCTCGGGTCAAACGGAACGAGATTACGCCCAGTCGGCATTGCATCCAAAACACGGATTGGATCTCTGGCCGGACCCGGTTCAATGTAACTGCCGTTCAGTGCCGCAATTATAGCATCAAGTTCAGATGGAACCGCCAATAACCCTGCCCGAATAGAATCTCTTAAAGGCTCCCTGTTTTCTTTATCGTAATTTACGATGGAGTCAACCATTTGATCTAAAACGTTTCCGGACATCGCCGTCCCCAAGGTATGCAGACCATAAGGCATCAGTTCTTCCGCAAGCTCCTCAAGCTCATGATGAAGCTGCTCAACCGCCTTATCAAAGTCGGTTTCAAACGCATCGCCGTATTGAGCCTCATAGCCTAACGCTTTTACCTTTTCTAGAATAAAGTCTTTTTTTACGTTTGCCTGTTCCGTTAGTCCGTCGCTTACTAAAGTACGGTAATCAATCATTAAGGTTTGAAGTTCTTGCAGCTCACCGTAAAGCCCCGCCTGAAGCATAGGTGGTATCATATGACCAATGGTAACACCGTAGCTTCTTCTTTTTGCCTGAACCGCCTCTCCCGGATTGTTGACAATATAAGGGTAAACATTGACCATGTTTCCGATCAATTGATCAGAATAATCATCCTCTCCCTGTCCTACAATTCTTCCCGGCAGCCATTCCAGCGTTCCGTGTGTTCCCAAATGGATCACGGCGTCGGCTTCAAATTCATTTTGCAGCCACAAGTAGAAAGCTAAGTATTGGTGTGTCGGAGGCAAGGTTGCAGAATGCGTAATGGAATCCGGATCGTCCCCCCAGCCTCTCATCGGTTGAGGTCCAAAAAAGACATTTCCCATTTTCGTTCCGGGAATCACAATTTCTCCATTCTGCACCATGACATTTCCGGGAGCTTCTCCCCACTGCGTTTCAACCTCTGCTCTCATCGATGCCGGTAATTTCTGATACCAGCTTAAATAATCCTCTAAAGGAATCGTGATTGCACCCGCTTGTACCAGAGTGTCCAAGCAACCAGGTGCCCAGCTTCCAATGTTTCGACCCTTCTCGTCGATGAGTTTCTTTAAGCCCTCCGAGCTCAAATCAAGATCGCCGTCAAAGTTATAACCTTCTGTCTTTAGTCTCGTTAATACGTTTGAGGCACTATCGGCAACATTCAGATAAGATGCCTTGATTCCGTCCTTTCCGCCATCATGGTTATAGTAAATGAGAGCAACCTTTTTATCTGCATTCTCTGCCTTTTTCATTTTTGCCCAGGCAAGTGCCCGTCCCGCTAAGCGGTCAGTATTATAATCCAGAGGCATTCTTTTTTCAATATAGTTTCCGTCCTTGTCTTCCACCTCTTTGATTCCGCCTAAAAAGATCGGTTCGATTCGACCGTCCAGCTCCGGCAAAGCTACCTGCGTAGTTAAACTAACTTGGTTTCCATATTTATCTTTTTCCCATTCATCTAAGCTGTCCGTCTGCGTAGGAGCCAAAACCGGCACGCCTAATTCTTTAAATAGATCCACGCTTTTCTCCGCGGTACTGAAAAAATTAAAACCCAAAACCGTAATCAATACGTCAACTTGACTCTTCCCGTCTTTCATGAACAATTTACGGACAAATTTATCACGGTTGCTGCTGGAGGTCGGGGGGATTGCAAACAAGACATTGCCGTCCTTTGCTTCAATGCGATCAATCAAATCCAGCTGCATTTGAATGTCCTCTGCAACATACCAGGTTCTCTGCGTCGTCACGCCGACCCAAGGCCCATCTTTTTTCATCTTCCCCGAGCCTTTGTACCAGCCCAAATATCCGTCCAGTGTTTCAAATACACCCTCCAAGTCAGCCACCTTATTCTTGGAGGTATTTATAATCTCAATAATTTCAGCATCCGTCCCACTGCTTTCCAAAGAAAGAACTTCATTCAGCTCTGTATCTGACAAATTGGCAGTGAATTGCAAGGTTGCCTTTCCCAAGTTTAAAGCGAGCTCTTTAACTTCTTCATCCGTAATCGTTGCACATGCCTGTACAATGGAATCATAAATTAATTTCAATGTTTGGGGATCTGTACCCAATTCTGAAATTTTCTCTGACAGGCGGTCTGTATTAAACGGAAGCTTCTTTGCCTGCGGATGGTAGATAAAGCCTATGTCGGTCGGCAAGGGCGAAGCTATGGGTTCAATCGCTTCGGATACCTGCAGCGGAGTTTCACTCCAAGTACCCAAAAGCAGCAGCAGCCGTCTCATGTTTTCAACGCCGGTATTTGTAAAATATTTTTTTATTTCATCCGACTTCGTGTAATCAATCTCATTTTCTCCGTAAACCACTGTTGTATTGGTAATAAAACACTTGCCCTTTAAATCGCTTTGAATCATTTTTAAAAGCGTATCCATTGTTTCCTGCCCGATCATCTCCAGCATCAAAACATCAGTTTCAGCAAGCCTCTCTTTCATGACATCGGGATAGTCCCGCACTGCCTTTGTGCTGTATAGCTTAACGTCTAAGGAATAACCGGTCTCTTTGATTAACTCATAGGCACTGCTTAACTGCGGTACATAAGTTGATGCACTGCCTAAAATCATCGTAACCTTAACCGTGTCTCCGCTTTCCAACGGCGAATATGTTATGGCCGCACCGGTTGTCGATTCTGAGTCTTCTTTCGTCGCATTTTCCTCTTCTACGCTGCTTGTGCTCCTTGGTTCCTCTGCAAATACAGCTGCAAACGGCACGCATATGCTGAACAGCAATGCAAATAATACAACCCAAGCAAATGCTTTCTTCTTTCGTTCTGTCCTTGAAATCACGATTCTGCTCCTTTCACTTCTCTATTGCTTACTGCCAGCCGGTACCTCTTCGATCAGAATTAATTTTCCGGTCTCGGGATCTTCGTACACCTTACCCATTTCACTGTAGCCTTCACCGCCACTTTGTTCGATTTTTGGTACCTCAACGAGCTGACGCCCTTTTTCAACATCCACCTTCTGAAAAAGAATATCCTGCAAATTCCAGCTCATAACCAAGGCTACCAATAAGCCGCAGGAAAATACCAGCATAACGTCGACTAAATTTGCCAACCCGGCTATCGGATCGACCTCTTCTTCACACAAACGGTTTCGCTTCGCTCTTCGATCAAGCATGCTCATCACCTCCAATGATCAAGTTCAATACCATTTCAAGCGTATTCAAATCCTGATTGTACCAAGCATTGCGTATTTTAGAGATAAGGGCACCAACCGCACCGATGAGCATTCCGACAACGGTCGTATCAAATGCCACGATGATTGCCTCCGACAATCCAACAAAATCACCTTGACCAAGCGCAGCCAATCCGGGTCCCAAAGGAATTAGAGTTCCCATTAAGCCCAATATTGGCCCAACCTTCGCCAATAAATCTGTTTTGTTAAGAATGCGCCGAAGCTGTGCTTCCTCCTGATCCAAAATGTCTTTTGCGATGAGTTCTTTTGCCTCTTTTGAAAGCTTGGATTCTTTTAATAAATCGCCTACAAGCTTTGTCTGTCTTGTACTAAAGCAACTCTTTTCTATGATTTGCTTTATCTGATTCCCCTGCCATGGGAATTCCGATTCTGTATTAATTGCTGTCTCTAGTAATTGAAAGGATTTCCTCTTTTTTCTTGTTCTTCTTTCCCCCAGAAAGCTCCCTAATTCCATTAACCCATAAATCAAAAGTATTATTAGTCCTATAATCACAGGGATTAATAAACACTGTGATGCTGCATGAATTATCTTTGTCAAATACTCTGAACCTGGAATTGTCATTTGTTTCTTTCTCCTTCTTTTTCAATAAAAGTATGTTTTACATAACCTGCTATGAGTAACGCAACCATTCCTGCCACTGCACTTAAAGTCCATCGTCCCGATTCTAAGGTAATCGGCGAAAATTGTGTCGCCATGGATTGAACTAAACTGGGAATAAACAAGCCACAGCATAAAGTAAAGGTACCTAGAATCAGCAAAAAAGTATTTAGGATGGATTCTGCATCAATGGATATTGTTTTCATCAACCTTCTTATCCCGAAAGAAACGAGAAGCAGCAGGATAAAAAAGATAGCAGCGGTCGCCCATCCCAGCCATGCGGGCGGCAATTTCAAAGGCGGGCCTAATAAAATCACTGTCAGTGCCAATGCGATCAGACACAACGGGCAGGGCAATAAAACTATAATATTATTTTTATAAGTGCTTCTTTCACTACAAGCACTACATTCCTCTCCATTTATTCCTAAATAAATTAAAAAAAGCGCCATTAGAACAGAGCCTGCAAAGGTATATTTATCTAATATATCAACCATCATGCCTTGCATTGGCTCAAAGAGCAAAACCAAAATTCCTAAGCAAATTGCAAAGGAAAGAGAAATAAGTACCATTTGCTTCGCACTTCTTTGCGACATTCCCAGTATCAAACCGGATTTTAAGCTTAGAATCAGCGTAGCAATGAAAAGACCGAATACAGACATAAACAAACAATTCACCTCCTTTCTTTTTTATCATTGAATAGAAAACCCCCAGAAAGGTGTCTATGGGTATAAAAAAAAGAACCCATTAGTAAAAAAATACTAAAAGATTCTCCCATTTTTGGAATCTATATGTATACATGACAAAATCTGAATTTCCCTATTCTATCTTGTCTCTATCAAGGCAGGTCTCCTGGCTCATGATTCATCCGCCGCCCTCCCTTCCCGGATAAAACATCCAGTGGCTTGTGGGCTTTGTCATCAATTACAGTGGTGGGTCCGCGACGGCTTTTACCGCTCTTCCCTATTCTCCTCACATGAGGCACCTTGATGGTATTCGTTATTTAACTATTCTTGCCACTACATTATATCTGATTTCGGTCTTATGTCAACAAAATTCTTATCACATTATCATTGCATTGTAATAAAGTTTTCACAATGGACTTATTCCCTGATTTCTTTATTTCTTTGTTCCGTTCACTGGCTAATTTTGCTAAAATGAAAATAGAGTTAAAAATAAACGGAGGTGAACTTTATTATGTATTATTCCAGCGGTAATTATGAGGCGTTTGCACGCCCACAAAAACCAGAAAATGTTGACCAAAAATCAGCCTACATTGTAGGCTCCGGCCTTGCCGCACTGGCAGCTGCTTGTTTTCTTGTCCGTGACGGACAGATGAAAGGAGATCAGGTGCACATCCTAGAAAAAGATCCAATTCCAGGCGGTGCATGTGACGGATATCTCTATGAAAATTTGGGTTACGTTATGCGTGGCGGACGGGAGATGGACAATCATTTCGAATGCATGTGGGATTTGTTCCGCTCCATTCCTTCGATTGAAACAGAAGGAATCAGCGTTTTAGACGAATACTACTGGCTAAATAAAAAGGACCCGAATTATTCTCTGATGCGTGCAACGGTTCATTGCGGCGAAGATGCACATACAGACAAAAAGTTCGACCTTTCGGACAAGGGTTCTATGGAAATCATGCACCTGTTCTTTACTTCTGATGACGAACTTTACAATAAACGAATCGACGAATACTTCAGCGATGAAGTTTTGAATTCTAATTTCTGGTTATACTGGCGCACTATGTTTGCATTTGAAAACTGGCATTCTGCACTTGAAATGAAACTGTATCTCAGACGTTTTATCCACCATGTGGGAGGGCTTCCCGATTTTACTGCACTGCGCTTTACAAAATATAATCAGTACGAATCTATGATTCTGCCAATGATTCGCTATCTGGAATCTCATAATGTTCAGTTTCAATATGATACGAAGGTTATTAATGTAAAATTTGATGTAAATACAGATAAAAAAGCAGCAAAAGGTATTGTAGTCAACCATGGTGACGAAGAAAAAAACATTGAACTCACAGAAAACGACCTTCTCTTTATTACCAATGGCGGGTGTGTTGAAAATTCCTCCCTCGGCAGTCAGAATGAGCCCGCACCTTTCCACACGGAAATTAAAGAAGGCGGCGGATGGGATATGTGGCGTAAGATTGCTGCTCAAGATTCTTCTTTCGGAAATCCGAATAAATTTTGTTATGATCCGGAACAAAGCAACTGGATGAGTGCTACCGTTACCACTCTCGATGATAAGATTCCGCCTTATATACAAAAAATCTGCAAACGGGATCCTTTCTCCGGAAAAGTCGTGACCGGAGGCATTGTTACCGTGAAAGACTCCAATTGGCTTTTGAGCTGGACTTTTAACCGCCAGCCACAGTTCCGTTCGCAGCCGAAAGATCAGCTGGTCGGCTGGGTCTACGGACTT
The DNA here is from genome assembly GCF_035621135.1 of Sinanaerobacter sp. ZZT-01. NCBI lineage: Bacteria > Bacillati > Bacillota > Clostridia > Peptostreptococcales > Anaerovoracaceae > Sinanaerobacter > Sinanaerobacter sp. ZZT-01. Next base: position 2,070,132 of record NZ_CP141728.1, on the reverse strand, counting down.
TTCAGTAATAAGCCCGGCAACTACATCAAAAAAACAATGCGTGAATGCACTGGTAAAGAAATCTGTATGGAATGGCTCTATCACATAGGAGTGCCGGAATCTGAAATCCCGGAGCTTTCTGAAAAAAGTGCCAACACCATACCTTGCATGATGCCGTATGTTACCGCTTTCTTTATGCCTCGCGAAAAAGGAGATCGTCCTTTGGTTGTCCCTGAAAAAGCCGTCAACTTTGCATTCCTCGGTCAGTTTGCTGAAACAGCACGTGACACCATTTTTACCACGGAATACTCCATCCGTACCGGTATGGAAGCTGTCTACACACTTTTAGACATTGACCGTGGTGTTCCTGAGGTTTGGGGAAGTGTTTATGATCTTCGTGACCTTCTTAAAGCTTCGGTACAATTACGTGATGGGAAAAAAATAACAGAAATGCAACTTGGTTTTAAAGAAAAAATTGCATTAAAAGAAATTCTAAAGAAAATTAAAGGAACAGAAATCGAAAAATTATTAAAGGAATACCATGTGATTTAACAAGCCTTTCTGCACCTAAAAAAGTGGAAACGGGAATCCTTGATTCCCATTTCCACTTTTTTATCATTCGCCTACAATACGCAACTCTATTTTACGTCAATGACTGTAACCGGACAGCTCTCTTTTGCTTCTATCGCACGCTCTTCCTGATCCGGTGTCACCTCACCGTACACCTCTGCAACACCATCTGCCCCCATACGAAATACATCCGGGCAGATTCCTTCACATAGACCGCACCCAATGCAGCCTTCGTTAACTTTTGCTTTCATTCTAAATTCTCCTCTCTTTTTGGAAATACTACGATTAAAAACATTTTAAAACGTTCCGGTGCATATACAGAATGTGGCTGACCTGCCGGCATAACGATTGAGTCTCCCGTTTTCAGTTGAAAGGTTTCGTTATTTATGGTCACTTCTCCGGCACCATCTAAGAGCAGTACTAATGCATCCCCTTCAGAAGCATGCGTACTGATTTCCTCTCCTTTGTCAAAAGCAAATAATGTGAGACTAACAGCTTCATTTTGAGCAAGAGTCTTACTCACCACTTGACCGGGCAAATAGTTTGTCTGTTCCACAAATGGTAAGACAGTTGAAAAATCAATATTCTTTAAATTCTTCTTCAATGGTATCGCCTCCTTTTAAGGTAAGCATAACAATATGCTTACAAATAATCTGTAACATCAGTTACTATAATAGAAATTGTAACCAATAAATTTACAAATATTCTTCCATCTCAGAAAGGTTAAGCAATCGAAACCATTTACCGGATACCTCAATAAGCCCCTCTTCTCTCATTTTCATTAACTCTCTAGAGATCGAAGGCCTTGTAGCCCCCAGATAATCTGCCAGTTCTTCCCGATTCATCTTCAAGAACCCCGTGCCATCTGCTTGTACATTTTCAAGCAAAACTTTTCCTACTTTTTGACGAAGACTGCCGCTTGCCATCATCTGCACCCTTTTATTTAAAAAGCGCGCTTTCCCTGCCAGGATTGCAAGCATGTTCTTAATCAGATTCTCATGGTGTGAACACATTTCTCCGCACGTATGGTAAAAAAACCGTTTCGGAATTTTCAGCACTTGAGAGTCCTTAGTCGCAACTGCAAACGAATCATAATTGGTTTCTTTCAGAAATAAATATACTTCTCCGAATAATTCACCTCTCTTATGAAATGTCGTGATTACAGTTCTCTTTCCTGAAATAGAGTGACGGCAAATCGTAACGGCTCCGTCAAGCAGCATAAATAAATATTCAGGAATATCTCCTTCGTGAAACAAGACTTCTTCTTTCTTATAGTTTTTCAAATAGGCTTGGCTGCATCCCAGACATTTTTTAATCTCATCTGAATCCATGCCGTAAAACAAAGGTGAACTCCGAAAAAGCTTTTCTTTCCCTTCAAGTGATTTCATTTTTAATCTCCATTCTTGCTACCGACACAAATGACCCTATCAACTTTGAAAAGATAGCGGTTGATTGAAATTCTTTCAACCTAATCTTCTTTTACAGCCTTCTGTTTCGTTTACCTGCCAAAACTTTTTTAATCAATTGTTTTTATCGTATAATAGAATTATGAACCAAAACGCACGAATTATTACAATTCCTCTTCTCTTCACAGGCAGCGAATCCAGAAGGCATACTTTAAACTGCTATTTTAAAAATTATTATAAATAAAATTATATCATAAGTGCAAATCATTGATCCGATTGGCTTTTTCGGTGCAATTAATGCATCCGAAATCAAATATGCTGATTTTGTTGCATAAAGCATATTTATTATAGCATAATTATTACCATTTTCTTAGTATAAAAACTTTAAAAACATGCATCTGTTATACTTAAACAGTTAACAAATGCATGTTTTTAATATGTCTCCACTTATACCAGACCAAGCAATCTAACCGTCTGTGCAACGATAAAGCACACGACCATTCCCGTTGCCGTTGGTACAAGGAAAGAGATTCCCGTCCATTTCCAGCTCTGTGTTTCCTTTTTGATCGTCCAAAGCGTCGTAGCACAAGGCCAATGATTTAAAGAAAAGATCATCGTGCAGACCGCTGTTAGCCACGTCCATCCATTGTCAATAAACAATGTACGCATTTCAGAAAGACTTCCCAATTCCAGCATAGATCCCTTTGAAAGATAGCTCATGATCAGAATTGGTATTACAATCTCATTCGCAGGCAGACCTAGAATGAATGCCATTAAAATGTAACCATCCAACCCCAACAGTTCCGCAAATGGCTGTAAAAATAGAGCACAATTATCTAACAAGCTGATCTCATTAAAAGTAATGTTAGCCATAATCCAAATAACCAACCCTGCAGGGGCAGCTACTGTTACAGCTCTACCTAATACGAATAAAGTTCGGTCAAATACAGACCGGATAATAACCTGCCCAATTTGCGGTTTTCTGTAAGGAGGAAGCTCCAATGTAAAGGAAGATGGTAACCCCTTTAAAATCGTCTGAGATAGCAGCCTCGATATAAACAGAGTAATAAATACACCAAGTAAAATTGAGATAAGGATTACAAATGCTGCTATAAAAGAATTAAATTTTCCAAATCCATGTGCGATAAATATACTCGCAAGTGCAATCATAGTGGGGAATCTCCCATTGCAGGGCACAAAATTATTGGTGATAATGGCAATTAAACGTTCCCTTGGAGAATCGATAATCCTACAAGATATGATGCCAGCAGCATTGCATCCAAAGCCCATGCACATGGTCAGCGCTTGCTTTCCATGAGCGCAGGCTTTCTTAAAGTAGTGATCTAAATTAAACGCAACTCTCGGCAGATAACCCAAATCCTCTAATAAAGTAAACAACGGGAAAAAGATTGCCATAGGAGGAAGCATCACGGATACTACCCAAGCCACTGTACGGTATATTCCCAGTATTAATACATCCTGTAACCAATTTGGAATTCCAATCCAGCTGCAAAATGCTGTCAGCTTCTCTTCCAGTGAAAATAAAGCATCAGCGAGCAATGCCGAAGGAACGTTTGCCCCTGCAATGGTAATCCAAAAAACAACACCTAAAAGGGCTAACATGATTGGGATGCCAAATATTTTTGAAGTCAGAACGTTATCAATCTTCCGATCCTGTGCGTTATGCATCCTATTTTCATTTAAAACGACTTCTTTTCCAATTCGTTCTGCCGTTTGAACAAGACCCGATGCAATTTGATCGCGCAGAATTTCCATCGTGAACTTTTCTTTGTTTAGAGAATCCTGCACTTTAGTAATTTTCTCTTGTAACGCAGTTAACTCTTCTTGGTCCATATCCAAAGCTTCTTGCAAGGATCGGACAAGTGGTTCATCTCCTTCAATCAGACGTAAAGCAGCCCACCTGCAATTAATTTTGCTACCAAAACAACTCTTAATTTCCGTTTGCATTTCTTCGATTGCTTTTTCTATCTTTTCATCATACTCCACCTGAATAGGAGATGGGACTATTTCATCGCATGCAACCTTTTCAATCATATCCTTTAATGGTACTAATCCTTTATCAATTCTTGCAGAAGTCCCAATCACCGGTATGCCTAAAAGCTTAGACAGCTTTTCTAAATCAATTGTTATCTTTTTTCTCTGTGCTTCATCCATTAAGTTTACGCAGAGAATTACTTTTTCACTCATTTCCATAATCTGCAATGCCAAATTAAGGTTTCGTTCCAGGTTGGTCGCATCTGCCACAACGATCGTCACATTTGGCTTTTCAAAGCAGATAAAATCCCTTGCGACTTGTTCCTCCGCCGAGTTCGCAAGCAAAGAGTACGTTCCCGGCAAATCGATTAAGAGATACTTTTTATCCTTATATATATACTTCCCTTGCGCATTTACTACTGTTTTTCCCGGCCAGTTTCCTGTATGCTGGTTCAGCCCTGTAAGATTGTTAAATACCGTACTCTTCCCCGTATTGGGATTGCCGGCTAACGCAACAACCATATGTTCTTCCGACTCTATCTCTGCTTTCGTTATCTCTCTTGACGCAGCCAGTCCGGTAGCCTGCTTGGTAAGACCCATCTATCAACTCCTCCTTTTCACACCATTTTCACAAAGATTTTTGATGCTTCCTCTGACCGTAATGCAATAACTGCTCCCCGTATTTCATATGCCGTCGGATCACCTGCCGGACTCTTTCGAAGTGATTCAACTTTCGTCTCATTAATCAGCCCCAAATCTAAGAGCCTTCTCCTTGCCTGACCATCTGCTGTAATTCTTTTTACTTCTCCAAATCTGCCTGCCGGCAATTTATCTAAAGTCATCCATTCTTTATTCATAAAAAACTCCTTAATAATTTTCATATAAAAAACATAAGTTGATCATAGGAAATAAAATTTCCTACGGCTAACTTTAAAATATGAAACTTCTCATGTTTTTGCTACTAAATTACGAAAAGGAGATGAGCTTTTTTGGAAAAACAAAATGAGTTTTATACAACGCGCGGCTATCAACGCCTTAATGATGAAAAAAAATTACTAACTTCCAGTATGGAAGACTATGTGGAAATGATATACCGTATGAGCTTAAACACAGAGTACATCCGTGTGAACCAGGTGGCAAGAGAATTAAATGTACGCCCATCTTCTGTGACAAAAATCATTCAAAAGCTAAATATACTGGGGATTGTTTATTACCAGAAATACGGTGTCATCCAGCTGACTAAAAAAGGGACAGAAATGGGTTTTTTCCTTTATAAACGGCATACTGTTATTGAAAATTTTTTAACAAAACTAGGTGTAACGGAAACACTTTTAAAAGATACTGAAATGATCGAACATGCGATTAGCTCATCTACATTAGAAAAAATTACGATTATCAATCATTTTTTAGATTCACATCCTGAAATTCTAAAAATGTATAAAAATTATAAAGAGGACTATTTGAGCTCCCAAAAGAAATAAAATTTAGCGACCCGAGCATGTCCTAAAATAAAAAAACGACATTCATTTAAACTTAGAATGTCGCTATTGCTTCCATACAGATTACTATAATAATCCATAATACGCTAAGATGCCATTATAGATACCTACTGCAAAGCTTTGAGGATCTGTGGATAACAAGTACGCATCATTTGGATTTGTGAGATATCCCATTTCCACTAGCACCGATGGCATTGCAGTTGCTCTAAGTACAAAGAGGGATGGTCGAGTGAAAACTCCCCTGTTCTGCAATCCTGTCATATAGTTTAAGCCTTCTAAAATGCGCTCTGCCATATAGTAAGCCGGGCTGTTTTCATAAAATACAAAGGCTTCACTGCCACTTGCCGATACAATTTCACTTGCGTTGCAATGTAAGCTGATAAAGAAATCTGCTCCCCAATTATTTGCCATAGATACTCTGGTTTGCAGACTCGTTGCCGTACTGGTGCCGAGCTGTTCTGTTGGGGAATTCCTGGATAATCTTGCCTCAAAGTCTGGATTTGCATTTAAGAGTGCCGCCAGCCTGACACCCACTTCATAATTGATATCTTGTTCTCTCAATCCGTTTGCTTCCGCACCAGCATTTGGGTTAACCGGATTATGTCCTTGGTCAATAAAGATCTTAATAGCCATATCATACTCCATTTCACTTAATTTTTTGCAGTCTTTTCTATTAAATATATATATGCAGAATGATTTTTTTAGGTTCTTTCTGAGAACGGGACATTTTTTTGTTTTCATAGTTTATACCGTATGAAATTTGTATCTGATTTATCTGCCTTTCCTTGACAAAGGAAGATGATAGTTATTATTTCTATAAAATTAATTGAAACAATCTATCACCTTTTAGACATCTCTTACCTACTATGGTACAATAGAATAATGTTAATTTTCAGCAAGGGGGAGATCACGATATACTTAACTCAATATGAAAAAAAAAGACTTCAATTAATAAGAAAGCTACAACCATACACTTATTTGTTTGTATTGATTGGATTTGTAAACTTTCTTCTCTGTTATAACAGCCTTCTATACGCTTTCTTAATTGCAATTTTTATAGGACTATCCTTTTACCTACTACTCCTGTATGAGTTGAATATTTTAAAAAAGGAAATATTTCTCCGATATGTGGAGCATTATTTTGACACGATTGTCTCAGTTATACGAAAAAAAATACCTGAAGATATGCTCGAGATTGAATTAAGGCGTCCGACAAAGTACCATCGATACTACCTTTTTACATTTCTTTCCACACCTGATATTGATATGATTAATTACGTCAATATCGTCATGTATCAATATCTGTCTAAAGATCCCAACACATCAGTCATTGATGGATTTATCGTTGTTATAAGATTAAAAAAGGATTTTACTCCTTACCATCGTCTCTACATTCATCTTACGTATTTGAAGCTAAGATTTCACAGCTTTTTAAAGCAATTTAAACGATAAAAATAAGACAGGAAAATAAATTTCTGTCTTATTTTTTACTAAGTCATAAAATTAACCGCATCAATCATCTTCGCGTTGGAGAAGGTATTGTAAATGCCAGAGATCACCTATTCTTTACCCTATCGGTATGTACAGAAAAAATAGCTCATCTCTAATTTTCTTTTGTAAAATAGATTTATCTATTGGCATAATGGTCGCGTAATCATATAATTAAAAAGAATAACTAGGAGGTGCACTAATGAATGACAAAGGAGATTTAGTCAGACTGCTTGATTTGGATCCTGATTTTGTAATTGAATTGAAATATGCAACATCAAATAACTTTACCGGTCAAGCTATTTACGCTTCAAACGAATGCTACATCAATAAAAACACGGCAAAGCTTCTGATTGAAGCAAAAAATATTTTTCAGTCGGATGGTTATCGTGTTAAAATTCTAGATGCCTATCGTCCAATCCGAGCTCAAAAACGGTTTTATGAGATATTGCCAGATCCAAATTTTGTTGCTCCGCCTCCCGATATAAGCAACGTAACAAAATTTCGTGCAAATCATCTAAATGGACTTTGCGTCGATTTAACTTTAATTGACCAAAATGGAAATGAAATTGAAATGCCGTCTGCATTTGATGATTTTACAGAAAAAGCAAGCCTTTCCTGCCAAACGATCTCTGAAACAGGAAGAAAAAATGCCACTTACATGAAGCAGGTTATGGAGCGTGTTGGCTTTGAAGGATATGAATACGAATGGTGGCACTTTTATGACAGACGCACTCCGCCAACTGCTTTTCTTGATTTTCCAATTTAAAATTTTACAAAAAATAAAAAAGCTGCCTTTGATGATTGCTATCATTTTAAGGCAGCTCTCTTTTTTTATTTTGTCAAGGATTCACCAAGAGCTTTGCAAGCCATCTGCCCATCCTCATCCGGCGCTTCATTGCAAATTACATAATCACAAACAAAATTTGCACCTTCATCACTGCAAGCTGCCTCCCAGTTTCTCATCCATTCGCCGTCTCCCCACCCGTAGGAACCAAACAACGCAATTTTTTTATCCTTAATTTTAGATTTTACTGAAGAAAACATTGGTTCAAATTCCGCTTCCTCCAATTGTTCTGCTCCCATAGACGGACAACCAAACGCAACTGCATCGTATTCATCCATCTTATCCGCAGAAAATTCCCCTGCTGTAAGTAAGTCTGCCTGTGTTCCTGTAGCCTTTGCACCTTCTAAAACAAAGTTTGCCATCGCTTCTGTATTTCCTGTACCACTCCAATAAACTACTGCTATTTTACTCATAATCTTTTATTTCCTTTCTGAAAAAATAATATACATTAAACGGCCGCCTAGACCGTATAATATCGCAGTTCTTTTCATTGCCTTATTTGCTGCATTTCCTTCCTTATTACTCAAATCCTGTTGGGTCCAGTTCCTCTAGTGTATAAAAAAGAAAATACAAAAACAATTTTTTCACAATGTTAGCAATTGCTAACTCATGTTGCTTTTTTTAGCGCCGAAATCGGCGCTTTTTAATCTCTTACATAAACAGCCATAAGCTGATTGCCATGACAGCCATACCTCCAATGAGTCCATAAATAGATAAATGTTCTTCTCCATACTCTCTTGCAGCAGGAAGCAATTCATCAAAAGAGATAAAAACCATAATCCCAGAAACAACGGCAAACAACACACCATTTACTGTATCATTCATAATCGGCATAAGAAGTAAATAGCCGATCACCGCACCAAGCGGCTCTGATAGGCCTGATGCAAAAGAATACCAAAACGCCTTCTTCTTATCTCCTGATGCATAATAAATCGGCATAGATACTGCGATTCCTTCCGGAATATTGTGTATTGAAATCGCAACCACAATCGGAATTGCAATACTCGGCTCCTGTAGAGCTGATATAAATGTTGCTAAACCCTCAGGAAAATTATGAATACCAATCGCCAATGCAGTAAGAAGTCCCGTACGCATTAGCTTATGGTCTTTTTTCACCACTTGATCGGCAGTCTCTGGCAAAGTAACAGAGTGAGGATTTTCCTCCTCCGGTATCAGTTTATCAATGATCGCAATCACTGCCATACCTCCGAAAAAAGATACAATCGCAAGCAGCGTTCCGGTCTTTTTTCCAAACGGTACAGAAAGTGTTTCCATCGCCCCGGTCAACAGCTCAAGCATAGAAACATAAATCATAACGCCAGCGGAAAATCCAAGTGAAACGGAAAGAAACTTTGTATTTGTTTTTTTCGCAAAAAAGGCAATGCAACTTCCAATTCCTGTAGACAAGCCAGCTATAGCCGTTAATATGAAGGCAATTCCAACATGATTCATAGGTTTTAAGTCCTTTCCTATATAACATTTTGAGTCAGGTACTCTTTAAAATAATCCGTATTCCCCTTCCTCTTATTCTATGTATACCCTCATAATATGCCAATCACCCAGCTCATTTACTAAATATGCTTAAACAGTAAGTTAGCTTAAGCTAACTTAATGTTTAAGCATATAATACTTTTTTCATTTTGTCAATATTTTTATACGAATTACATCCGATTCATTTTATAATTTGTTCAAACGTCCCGATCATATCAGGATCAAACTGTGTACCCGCATTTTTTTTCAATTCTAAAAGGGCTTCCTCCTTACTGCAGGCAGTTCGATAAGGCTGTTCGCTGACCAATGTGTCATAAGCTTCGGCAATTGCAATAATTCTTGAAATAATAGGTATGTTTTTCCCTTCTAATCCATTTGGATACCCTTTTCCATCCCAGCGTTCATGATGCGTATAGATGTAATCTGCTAATTCCAGCATATTATAAGAGGAGCTTAAAATACGATACCCGATGTCAGAATGTCTTTTTATTTCCATTTCTTCCTGTAGACTCAATTTGCTCTTCTTATTAATCAGATTATCCTGAATTGCAATTTTTCCAATATCATGAAGGTAAGCCGCTATCTGAAGTTCATTTAATTCGGATGCAGATAAACCCATCTGCATCCCCAGCTTTCTGCTGACTTCACAAACTCGTTCGGAGTGCTTTTGTTCTCTCTGGTTTTTTTTATGAAATGTATTTATAATTTTATAAATCACTTTACCGCGCAAGAGCTGCTTTTCAATTATTTTATGATTATACATATTATCTTCTGCACTTTTTAAGATTTTCAGCATGTCTTCTTCAGAATTAGTCTTTGTTGCGTAGCCAAATGAGATGCTGAGCGTAATATCATTGATTAATTCTTTTTCACATAATTGCTTTATCCTTTCAACAATTTCACTTGCAGCCTCTTCATCCGCTTTTTGTAAGAGAATAATAAATTCATCTCCACCCCAGCGAATGATAATATCCCCTTCCCGACATGCTTGTTTCATCACCGATGCAGATTTCTCAAGAAGCTCGTCCCCCTTTAAATGACCAAATGCATCGTTTATCAGCTTTAAACCATTTACATCCCCCATGATAACTGTCAAAGGGAAATTATTTTCGACATCCAATTTTTCCACGATTTCTTCATAAAATCTTCGATTATAAAGGCCGGTCAATTTATCATGGTAGCTTAAATAGATGATTTCTTCCTCTGTTTTTTTTCGTCCTGTTATATCTTGAAGTGTTCCGATCAATTGCACTGCATTTCCACTTTTATCATACTTAAACTCACCAAGAACGTGAACCCATCGTTCCTCTTCATCATTTTGCCGAATAATCTTATACTGGAAATCAAACTTACTATGAGTGTATTCTGCTTCAGACATATTCTTTAACAAGGGTTCGCGCCATTCAGCGCAAACCAAGTTAAGCCATCCTTCCATATTGTGCGGATAACTCTTATCAATGCCCAAGATTGCATCTAACTCTTCTGTGCACTTATATATGTTCTTTTGCAAATCCAGAACATAGCTGCCCAAAGAAGCAACGAGCTGAGCCTTATGAAACAAATATTCCCGCTCTTTCGATTCCGTTTCCATATTCTTTAATTCAGTGACATCCTTTAAAGTACACAGAACCATTTCCACCTTACCGGATACATCTATAATTGGTTTCAAGCATTCAGAAATAAAATGAGACGTACCTTTTACATTGTACTCAAATTCTGCATTCACACACTCTTTGCTTCTACATACTTCAGCAAGTAATCTCAAAAACTTTTCAGCATCATTTCGTTTATAAAAATCGAGAAGATTCCTTCCAATTAATTGCTTTCTCTTTACATTTAGTAATTTCGCATAGACATAATTGGCATAGATATAATTTCCTGACTCATTGAAACATACGATCCCGTCAGAGGATTCATCTGCGAGTTTTTTATATAATAAAATATTAGATTTTAACTCTAATTTTTTAAGTTTTTTTCTGTCTGCTCTGTGATTAGTAGTATATTTCAATATATTTCTCCCAGATTCATTTTTGAAAACAACGATCAATACCCATTTTTTTACATAAAAAAACCAACAATCAATATAATTGTTGGTCGGTTGCACCACTAATTCAAAATTCCTAAGGTGCCCAAGTATAAGGAATTTATCAACATTTCCAACTTACACGCTCGGGGTCTGTAAGCAAATTATGCTAAACTAATTGTAATTTTATTATCCTTAAAAAGAAAAGTCAATTCTTTTTTTACAGCTTGCAAGCTAATTTTCTTTTTTACAGAACTCAAACAATTTCTCTATCGGCATATTAAAGACCTTCGCAATATCTATCGCTAATTTTAAAGAGGAGTTGTAGAGCCTTTTTCTAAAAAGTATAAAAATAAATTTGACAGTACTTGAATCTATCTATATAAGAGGAAATGTTTATGACAGCAACCACAATCAAGCAGCTTTTAGATGCCTGCTTTACTGCGAAAAAAATAACAGAAACAATGGAGGAATTGCCAAAAGGGATGAAACCTCGCCACATTCATGTCATTGATGCAATTTTTGAACAAGAAAAATTATTAGGAGAAGTATGTGTTAGTGATGTCAGCAATAAATTAAATATCACAACACCAAGTGTAACAAAACTCATCAACGAGTTAGAGGATATGGGTATCTTAAAAAAGTACATCGCTGACTACGATAAACGGGTTACCTTACTTTCATTGACTGATAAAGGACGTGCCTATGAACAACATTATGTCACAGCCTATCATACCGAATGGGCACAACAACTCATCACAGAAATCACAGACGCACAGGCTCAAGACGCAATTCTCGTAATACAGAAGCTTCAAGAAGCTATGCCTATAAGGAGGGCTTCTCATGAATAATCAATCGGATTTTTCTAAGGGAAAGATTTTGCCGATGATCCTGCGATTTTCGATCCCTGCTGCTTCTTTGCTGATTACGGCAATCTACAATATCGTTGACCGTATTTTCATTGGAAATTTTAACGGAAACACGGCACTCGCAGCACTATCAATCTATTTTCCACTCTCTTTTATGATGATTGCCTTTGGGCTGATGTGCAGTGCCGGTGGCTCCACGCTATTTACTCTATATCGAGGCAAAGAGGATACAAATAATGCAAACAAGTCTTTTAGTTCCGCTTTTTTGCTGACCATATTTTTTGAAGTACTTCTGACCATTTGTCTTCTTCTTTTTCCAAGTAATTTTTTGAAACTTTTTGGTGTGACAGAAACAACCTATTCCCTTGCTCTGCTTTATCATCGCCCCTGTACTCGGTTTTGTCATGCTGGCTACCACCTTCTTTCAGTCCATTGGAAAGCCAAAAGCATCGAGTATTATTACACTGATCCGTCAGGTGCTGGCACTCGTTCCTTTTATCTACATCCTCCCGTTCTTCTTCGGAACGCTGGGAATTTTTTGTGCGCAGCCGATCAGTGATCTTTTAGCTACCATTTTATCTGTCATTTTAATTCAGAAAGAATTTCAATCTTTCCCAAAACTTGAACAGGAAGAATTAGAGCTTTCAGTATAACTTTTCAGGAGGGATGGGTTCTTTTAATGTTTCATTATTGAAAAAATCTGCATCAGGATTTGAAGTATGAACAGAAAAAATAGAAATATATTTTCTACCATCTATTTCATAGCTTAGCTGAAGACAATTGGTTTCTAAAAAATATTTTTCATACTGAGTACGGTATCGATAAAGCATGTAGAAATATTCGTCTTTCTCATCTTTCAACAAACTACCCGTGATGACTCGTTCTGGCTCTTGATCCTCTGTGGTGACCGGATAAGATGTCAATTGAATTTCAGGGTCATGATCGGGTTTTGTTTTTACTCCATCTTTTTTAAAAGAAAATTTCAGACTTTCTTTCGTACCATCTAAATAGACACAAGGAATATCCCCTTCTATTTTCCCCAATGTCTGATTCTGTATTTTTTCTCGTTTCGCTTCTGAGAACGACTGGTATTCTTCCAACTCATACGTACGAATAATCGGTTTTACAAAGGACCCATTTACGATTTCCACAGATAATTCTGCATCTCCAAAACTTAAATTTCGTTTATCATCTGCTGTTGGAGAAAATGCATAGCGTAGAAATAAGGCACCTCCAAGAATGATTAAAGCAAATATCAATAGCAGGCTAAACACCACAGTTTTTTTCTTCATGCTTTCCTCCTCTATTTATTTTTGATTTTTTATCATATTCTATCATAATAAATTATTGTTTGTAAGCTTTTTCATGATGTAAGTCATATGTAAACGTATGGATGAGAGATGATATCCTTACTTTTAGCCAATTTGATGATTTTTAAAAGAACGATAGGCAAAGGGTGTCAACAATACAGTGACTACAAGTGCAAATAAAGGCATGAACACATAAGGACGAAGTACTAAACCAAAAAATTCATATTGATTCACATCCATTATCGATGCAAGAGAAGTCATTTGTGTTGGGAAAAGGTGGTATAAATGATAGAGAAGTATATTCTTGTCCGAAACACTTCCTAGCATAGGAGCTATTAGCAACACACTTACTAAAACAATTACGCCGAAGGGGGATTTAAGCTTTGCAGACAGCAGCATCGTAATAGCTGCCGTCATCATGCAGGCAAAAAAAATGCTGACGGCCAGCAACAGCGTCGTTTGACCCATAGTCAACGGATACGGAGATAACATTAAGTATAGCTGCAGCGGAGAATTTCCGCCTTCCGTACCAAAAATAGCCATTGTCATACAAAATGTAAGTGCAAATAAAACGAAACAAATAATTGCTGCCAAAGAAAAACCCGTAAAAAGCTTTGCGGCAATGAGACTGTTTTTCCCTCGCTTGGAGGATAAAATAAGTTGATCTGTACCAGCGCTGTATTCTCCAGAAAACAGAGGTGCTACGCAAACCGCCATGACAAACGCCGCAGTCAGCCCCAAAGTATTAACCAATGCAAATAATTGTCTGTAGTTATCTGTATAAGAAAAGAGAAACGGAACAGTTAGCTGCTCATCTAAGGCCAGTATCTGATCTTTTGCTTTATCGCTCATCTGCGTTTGCAGGATGGATTCTTCCAGCTTTTCCCGCCGAACAGTGTAAAAGCCATCTGCCTGTGTATCGTTAAGCATTTGAAAGTCTTCCATATTAAACCGTTTGGAAGAGGTATTGAAAACGCCGCGGACAATATTGTAAACTGAACTGTAAGGGCGTGCAAAGGTCTGATATTCCTGCGTAGCCTGATATACATCTGATTCAGGAATTTGTACATAGGCGTTTATCGTTTCTTTAATCAATGCTCCATCCAGCAAACGCCCTGAAAGTGTGCGGGCGTAGGCTCTCTCCTTAATCATGGCATCATAATTAGATTCGTAAGGCTTTCCATCCACATAACAGCTACCCAAAATCGTGCTAACAACGCTGAATGCAGTAAAAAATACGGCAAGCAGCAGCGTGATTTGTACGCTTCTTTTACGCAGTATTTTTTTATATTCAAAACCGATTAAATCCCAAAATCTATTCATTTTTCACTCACCTCACTAAAATAATATAAGTATAAATCTTCCAATGTAGCTTGTACACTTAACGCCGAATCACATGGTTTTTCATCTGAGACCAAACGCAAAAATGTCTTCTCACTGCCTTCCTGGCGCAAATTAATGACTGGGTATCTTTCATACATACTATCTGCTCCAGATTGGGGCAGAGTACATTCCCAAACCTTTCCGTCAATAGTTTGTATTATTTCATCTCGTGTTCCCTGATGAAGGATCTGCCCATCTTTCATCACAAGAATCGTATTTGCAATATGCTCAACATCAGAAACGATATGCGTGGAAAGCAAAACAATATATTCTGCTCCGAGACGTGAAATTAAATTACGAAAACGCACACGCTCCTTAGGATCAAGACCAGCAGTCGGTTCATCTAGAATTAATATCTGGGGATTATTCAGCACGGATTGTGCAATACCCAGCCTTTGTTTCATTCCCCCGGAAAAAGTCTTTATTTTTTTCCGTGCTTCTTTTTCAAGGGATACCTTCTTTAAAAGCTCCCATGCTTTTTCCTTTGCTTTTAATTTCGGCAATCCTTTTAGTGCTGCAATATAAAGCATAAAATCCAGTGCAGAAAATTCAGGATAATACCCGAAATCCTGCGGCAGATAGCCCAATGCATCCCGATACTCTTCATGGCTGACATCGATGCCATCAAAACGTATGGTTCCAGAGTCTGACGCTAACACGCCGCACATCATCCTCAGTAAAGTCGTTTTCCCCGCCCCGTTAGCTCCAAGAAGCCCATAAACGCCTTTTTGAAGTGTAATTGAAATATGATTACAAGCAATTTTGCTTCCATACTTTTTGCTCACTCGGTCAAGTGTAAGTTCCATTGTTTTTCCTCCATTTGTTTGATTAATTTATGCATCTGAAATCCAATTAGTATGAAACAGCCTATAAAAATCATTAACCACCCGTACAGGTAAGTATCCAAATAAAAAGATTCTGCCATACCTCCAAAAAAAATACTTGTTATACTAACAAGGCCTGCCGTGACTGCACAAGCGTATAGACCATCCGAACCACGCATTCGATTCAACAGCCACAGGCAAACGGAACAGACGACAAGATACGGTACCATGGAATAAGAAACAATTTGCAACAGACTATACGCTGATACTTGATGTATAAAAATAAAGAGCACGATGAGAACAAAAAAATTCGTTACTCCAAGAATACTTACTCGTGCCATGACAATTTGCGGCAGACTGAACCGACAGCTCCCCTCCAGCTCTGCCATATGGCAAGAGGTTGAACGATATATTTCTGTGACAGTGATCATCGCCAGAAAAGGCAAAACGGCGGAAATGTTCCATATCTTCATTCCATCGGGATTCCAATATTGTAAAGCTGGCAGCTGAAAAGCAACGATCCAGCCAAACAAAACAATGAAAGCGGAAGCCATCCATACTCGCTTACGGATATAGTGAATCTGGTTTAATAGAAATTCCTGATAAGTAATTTTCGGATAGCGCAGCTGTTTTAAAAAACGTTCCTGATCCGTAGGAGGCGGCGCTTCAAAAGCAGTTTGCAATGCTTTTTTAAATTTTTTATTCATTGAAAATCCTCCTCTCTTAATAATTTTTTCAGAATTGCTACTGCGGAATTTGTCCTTCGGTAAACAGCAAAGCGGGAAATTCCCATGATGGAAGCAATCTCTCCAACCGAAAGCTCGTTGGCAACCGGAAAAGCAGAAGCTCTTGATCCTGTTCCGGCAGTGTCGCAAGAGCTTGACGTAAAGCAATGCTAAGCTCCAGTTTCCCAAAGCAGTCCATATCCGGTATATCGTCATTCAATCTTTCCGGCAAAATTTTACGAAAAGAATCAATACAAAGGTTTCGTGCTATTGTATAAAGATAAGCCAACATTTTACCGCGCTCCATATATGAGCTTTGAGTGAAGTATCTGAGGAAGGTTTCTTGGGTAAGATCTTCTGCTAATCCAGTATTTCTTACTTTATAATAGCAATAGCGATAAATTTTATCATATTGTTCCTGTATATTAATTGACATTTAAAACCCCCTCTCAAATTGTTTAACGATTTATTCCCCTTAAATGTGCGGCATAAATTTATTTTAATACTAAAAAATGAAACTTCGGGCCAAATTGGTCCGAAGTGATTTTTTCAATTGCTTCATTTTCAGTATATGGAAGATAATCTTTTGCATTTCAATTCCTTATTCCACTAAATAGCTTGTCATTGAAAGGCTGCCTAACACACATGCATCATTAAAAACGGCAATCTGATCCGTATCGTTTGCTGCTCCCAAAACATAGAGCAGCGGGGCAAAATGATCCATCATAGGAACTGATAAAGCAGCAGATTCTCCTGCCCGTTCAAAGTGAACTACATTTTCAAAATTTCGTTTCAGGATATTTTCTTTGATATAATTGTCAAATTCCTCCGCCCAGGATATTTGACCTATCATTTTTCTATTATTTTATGTTGATTATACCAATTTCCTCTCAAAAAATCTACGAACCACAAATGAGTTCAAATGATTTTGATAATTGGTACTCAAGTTGTTCTTGATTACTTATTTAAGCTTTCGACCCATCTTTCAAAAAAGTCCTTTTGTTTATCACAGGATGCCCAGCTATCAACATCACTTTCCTCAAAAATATCCACTACATCTGCAAGCTTTGCTTGTTTTCCTAATGCGAACGAATACGCGTTGCGTCCGATTCCCGCATTTAGCTGCATTGCAGAGGGATATACATTTTCATTGCTTCCCTTACAAAGTATTTTTTCATTTCTATTTTCTAAATGTCTTCTTAACTTCTCTAGTGCTTCAAAGTAATTATCTGCACGAAATACATCAGCTTGTCCTCGATGTTTTAATACCAGCTTAACAAAATCATCTGCTTCTTCTTCATATAGCTCTAATTCACATTCATAAAATTCTTTTTCTTCATTTACAATTTTTACTTTTACGATTTCATCTAACATGAATATTCCTTTCCTTCTATAGCCTAAATCAGGTAACCTGTATAAATGTAATGCTATCTATTAATAAGATCCTTCTATTAAAATGGTGTTATTCTTGCTAAAGTTACTATTCGATATTTTACACTTTAGTAAAATATCTTGCATCGATACCGGTAAATCTGAAATCATTAATGTACAAGATGGATTACATATAAGCACATACTCTTCTGTATCTTGCTCATCAGAAATATCAAAACAATACAAACCTTTTTGAGATACTATTTTACATTCTTGTAAATATTTTTCGCTCCGATTTTTAGATGCTTTCACATGAAATGTAACCTCTTTTTCTGTATTAGGATTCATATCCTCAAAAAACTTACTCACTGTATGAAGTCGCTCTCTTGATTCACATATAAATTCAGGGACCACCTTGCTTCCTCCCGATGTGAATTGAGCGATTCTGCCATCTTCATCAATTCCATACCATTCAATATCTTCAATTTCTAAATCAATTTCTGTTATTCTCATTGTTTCCCCTCTGGCAATGCGGACTGTCAAAAACCGATCCGTCCCAATGTAATCCTGCCTTCGTGATAAAATTCTATTATCTCACTATAATCTGTCGAAAATAGCCACGTGTCAACTTCAACCGCTTTAATGTCGTCTAAATGATTGATTATAGCATTTAAACTGCACCTTATTATTGGTAAACCCTTTCCCCAAATAATATAATAGTTGTCTTTTGAACAAATCTCTGTTAACTCTGACTCAAATTGGATATGTTTTATCTTTTTTATTTTCTTTCCTTCCTCCCAATCAATACCCCAGGGAGTAAAAACCACGCTTCCTTTAAAGTCATGATACACCAATCGCGCGTCTTCGTTATCCAGTATAAATCCATCATCGTGTAGTGCTTCCATGCATTCTTTCAATAAAATATTATTTTTCTTTTCCTCATTCTTATTTTTTGCTTTATTAATCGCTTTTAACTTTTCAAGCTTTTTCTTTAACTCATCATTCATTTGGGCAGCTTCACCTCTTTTAAGGATTGTAAAAATCTTCTTCTCCTATTTATTCATGCGTTTTATAATCGTGCCTGATTTATCTCCTGTAATCGTTAGATTGTCAAATATGTATTAATCCCAATATAAAATCTTCACATTTTCAAAGTCATGCTCTGCGCTATGGGTGCGCTTTAAGTCAATGACAGCTCCCATACTGTTAAGCAAATAAAAATGCTCTTGATTATATTCCTCCATCTCTTTTAAATGACTCATACCGCTCGGCTGTATGCTTTTATATGCTTCAAACATTTTATCCATCGCGTCGATACCAGTAGTCGTATCTAACCAGAGACAATCTGCGTATATACTTTCATTTCCTTTATAATCGACTGTTTCATAGCTATATGACAAAACATATAGTTTCATCGCCTCGTCCTGTGTTTTCAATCCATTTATCAGAAGCGTTAATTTTTTAATATCACTTGGATCATCTATTGAGAACTTATTAAATTTCCCTAAATCTTCATTAAAAAACAAATCATACTCTATTAAAATATAATGATCCGTAGGAATTTGAACTTCTTTAATCAAGTTTGACAACTTCATTACTCATCCCCCTATTTTGAATACTGCTAAGTTCTTTGTACAACCTACATTTTATAGCAAAGAAGCTGTTAAATTTTAAAAATACAAATACCATTTATTTTCGAAATTCAAATATTTCAGGTTGTCCCGTCTTTTCTATTAACTTAATTGCTTTCGCATACTTTATATTCGTTAGCACTTCACAGGGTAGTGTTCTTGATATTTTCAAGAATTGTGATGCCGTAATGTTTAGATTAAATATTTGTTTTATACGAACCAGATCTCTTATACCATTAACTGGTTTCTCCGTCAAATAAACGCTTCCAATTTTACTTAATTGACTATTACCTTCCTCTTTTTCTGTATCAATATTGCAGCCTTTATTAAACCAGTCATTAAAATTACATATTCTTTTATAGGCTGTTCCTATATCATAGTCTGACAGATCTACTAAAAAAACCACTTCAGCGTTTGTCTCTTGCCGCATCAAAAATACTAATCCCCCGCCATCATCACCTATTGCAATATAATCAGGCTGATACTTTTGAATCTGCAAATTATCATTCATTTCTTTTAAATCATTTAATGAATATAATGTCCTTCCTCCATCGAAACTGAATCCATCATTTACTTGCAAAAAATCTTTATACTGGTTTGGTACCTTTATCCCATAGTTGATCTCAAATTCATCAATCATACCTTTATTTACCATTAATTAAACCCCTAATTCTTCAAGTTATTTATGTATCCTTAATCGAATTCAAAGATTATCGAAGTACATGCCTTTAAAAAGATTACTGTTTTTTATTTAGATATTCTATAAATCTATCAAACTCATCAGCAATCACATGAACCGCATCGTCATCCATACCGATAAAAGGAACTTCAATATACTTTCCCTCACCATTTATCCCATATGCTGTATCTCCTCCGTCGGAGCCTATAAGAATGATATCCGTTAAAAATTCAGCTGATCCATACTCTTTATTTCGTTCTTCAATATCTTCGAATTTCCATAAATGTAAATAGGAATTCTCACCGATATTTCCTACCCCTCCGTTATATTGATTTAAAAAGTCAATATAATCCTTGCATAAGAAACAAGACAATCCTGCATATTCAGGAATATTTAATTCAACCTCCGTTAAATTAAATGAATCTCTCAGTGATTTTATCGTATCAGATTTCATTTTTCCCCCTTTCTTCTTAGTTTTTCATCCGCTTTTTTGGGCTGATGTCAAATTGATTTGTTTGCATGTGAATGTGCTTAACTAAAAAACTTATTTTCTTTCAAAAAAATATACCATTCATCATGCTCAGCATCCGAAACTATATTTCTATACCGTTCTCCAAATACATAATTTTTCATCAAATCGTCAAGGCTTTCAAAGCAGAATATAGGCGGCGTACGATCTAATTCATCTTTTCTTAAAAGATACACTTTTTTATCCCATTTATTTAACATAAGAGGCTCATATAATACCTGTCCAATGCATAACCAAACTACCTGACCGCCTTTTATATCCATTGTATAAAATTGATTTTGTAAAAGATCATTGATACCCCAAAAATCAATTTCTCCGCAGCGTGCACCATTACAAATTTTAAGGAATTCGCAATAAATGGGGCAATTAAAAGAATCTGAAATGCAATCTTCCCCTTCTTTCAACTCACCAAACAGTATTGAATCCGGTCTTGTCTTCAGTTTTTGCTTGGCTGAATGAATTCTTTTTATTAAATTATCGTCCAAAGATACCACCTTCTGCATCTCCCCCCCTTAACATTAAAATATCCTCTTAAAAATTCATGAAAATTTGTCCATGTCTCCTTTAAGGTACAATTTTTTCGCTCTTCCACTTTAAATAATCCGCACATTTATCATGCATTTGAATACCCGTCTTTAATGAAATATTTTTACTCATTTCAACTAAGTCAAGTTTCAAATTCTCATTTGTATATCCATCAATCAGCTCAAAAACCGATGTAATTGCTTCATATGTAGCATGATATAATAAATCTTCTAAACTGTCACTTTCATCATATTCTCCTAATGCTTGATAGACCGCAGCCTCTTGAATCGACTGTAAGGTCTCAAAAAATTCTATCTGAATTTCCTTTAAACTTTCCATTATAAACACCTCTTAGATCGTTGTTTCTATGTACTCTTCTTCTAACTCCTGCAAAAAAGACTCTAAATCCGGCCAAACAGCTTCATCAATATCATTTCCAGATTCATGATCCCAATAAGTAAAACTTAATCCTTCTTTATCCGGCGAGTAAGAACATAACCAAAATGAAAAATAATTATCTTGCCCAAAAACAAACCAATTAGGAGTAAAGGGGTTATTTTTAGATTGCTCTAAAGCCGCATCTACCGTAAAAATACGTCCAAAAGGCAGTTCTACCGCTAATGCCGTTTCGTATAACTCATGCAACGGGTCAGGTACTCCTTTTAAATTTTGTTTTCTTGAATTACATATAACGATTTCAACCGTATCATATTTCTTTTTTAAGTTATTTATATACGCTTCTATTCTTTGTCCCATATGAAAAATTCCTTTACATCCATGTATCCTGCCGCTTTCAATTTATAACTCTTCCCATTCAATGCATTTTGGCATATGGCATGTTTCAAAAAACTGTTTTACTGCCTGCACAGCACTTGAAGAAGGAAGTACCGATACCGTTTCTATTGAAACTTCCTCTTGATCCGTATTCGTATAAAATATAATATCTTTCTCTTTTTCTAAATTTATATTACCGCCAATGGAGCGAAAGCCGGGGGAATCATCAGCTTTATAATAATGCAAATAAGCATAATCATGATTCACTAATACTGCCATATATGGAAATTCGTGTTCTCCTCGAATGATAAATTCATTGACCCCCTTATCCGTACGCCGTATTAATATCTCTTCAATGTCATCTACATGATTACATTCATTTTTTCCTTCAAAATGCTCAATTCTCATCTCTATCTCCCTAATCTTTTCATTGTCCGTATGTTGATAAAATTTTCTATCATAATACGACTGATTTACCTCTTTTTATTTCCACATATTATCTATTTTTTTTGCAATTTCACAGCCAAAGTCAATTGATTCAGAAAGCATTCTATACTCATTATAGAATAGCCCAACAACAATACTATCTTTTGGTTTACAAATCAGACATTTTACTTTTCCTTGTTTCCATGAGCGTGGTAATTGCTGCCCAATTAAAGAGAAATTTAATACTTTTATTTGTTCCATATCATAAAAAAGCTGTTCAACCAAATCTTTGTATTCCAATTCCGTCACACATCCTATGGTCTCAATTGATTCCATATCTAAATCTGCTATAACACAATAAGCAATTTTATTTTCGCTAATGAGATCGCTTAGTTTTTCTAAGTGCATTTTTCACCTTCCATTATTTACTATATCTTGGATTATATCACGGTTCCGATTTTTTTTCGATCTGTTTTTCTCTACCGCAAAGCTACAATCTTAAAGGTATTTAGGGATGCAATGTCCATTTACTTTTTATCAAAGGTTGCGGCACCAATTTTATTTTCTCTAAGCCCTTGAAGATAGTCGTCATATTCATAAAATGCCTCATCATTCTTTAATACCGCCTTTTGCTATCTTATCAAATTTTTGCATATTATCAAGTCTATCCTCTTGATACGCATACGCCTATCTCTTGATAGAGCCAACAATACCGGATTTCCCAGTGATGATAAAAAAATTTTGAATTATAAAATACAAAAGACACCCGAGCGGATGTCTTTTTTCTTGCTGGCGAATTTGTTTAATTTTCAAAGTTTTCCATGCCACTACAAAGTCATTTTTATTTCTATTCACATGACTTTGACCGTAACAAACTTATAATATAATAAATACCGTTCTTCTCCGCAGACAAGCGAGGGACATTTTACACTTTCTTCATACAGAACCCTCGAGGGCGGATAAGCGTGCTAATTCCTTTTTGCAACTTTCGTTGCCCTTCTGCGCCCCCAAACGGTACCAGTGGATTGCCTCGTCAAGATCTTTCTCAACCCCAATCCCTTTTTCATAAAGGGCTCCAATGTTGGATGCCGCAAATGCATATCCTCGCTCAAATGCCTGCTGATAAAGCTCCCTGGCCTGTGCAAAATCTTGTTCAACCCCATCGCCTTTTTCATAACAGTTGCCTAAGTTGTTAAGTGCCGTTAGATTACCCTGTTCAAGTGATAGCCGATACAAGCGAACTGCCTCTTGTTTATCCTGCGCCACGACTACCCCGTCTCTGTACATCTTTCCCAAATTGCACTGTGCAACAGCGTTTCCCTTTTCTGCTGCCAACTGATAAAGCCGAAAAGCCTCTTGTGCATCTCTTTCCAATCCGCCCTCTGCATGATCGTAAGCATATCCAAGATTAGCCAGCGCATTTGGCTGCCCCTGTTCGGCTGCAATCCGATATAGGCGAACCGCCTCAACCTGATCCTGAGGCATGCCTCGCCCATAATCATATAGCAGCGCTAGATTATACATTGCATTCATGTTTTCGTTCTCAGCGGCAAGGCGATACATTTGGGCGGCTTCCTGATAATTTCGATCCGTACCCAAGCCCTTTTCATACATAATGCCAAGACAGTTCTGCGCTCGTGCACAACCCTGATCTACGGCCTGCTGATACCAATGTATCGCCTCCAAATAATCCTGTCGTACACCTCGCCCATATTTGAAAAAATTACCCAGTGTGCACTGAGATTCATCATCGCCCTGTTCCGCTGCCAAGAAAAACCATTTAGCCGCCTCTTCGTAGTCCTGATTGACACCGATCCCTTCTTCATAAAAACGTCCTATGTTGCGCTGAGAATAGGCATCACTTTGTTCAGCTGCAAGATGATACCATTCAAATGCCTGTTGAAAATCCTGCTCCACGCCAATGGCATCCTCATAGCAGATACCAAGACGATACTGTGCTCGAGCATGTCCTTGTTCTGCGGCAAGATGATACCACCGCAGTGCTTCAGCATAATTTATCTCTATGCCAGTGCCAGACTCATAGCAGCATCCAACATTACACTGCCCGATTGCAAATCCCTGTTCCGCCGCCATCCTGTGAAAATGAAAGGCTGTTTCCAGATTTTTTTCTACGCCCCATCCATTTTCATAGAATATACCCAAGTCTACTTGTGACGGCGCATAGCCCTGTTCCGCAGAAATATGATAATGCTTTGCTGCCTGCGTATAATCTTGCTCCACACCGTAACCGAATTCATAGCATTTTCCAAGATTATGCCTTGCGCTGATAATTCCCTGCTCTGCTGCGCGTTCAAACCATTCGATAGCCTCCAGATAGTCTTGCTCTACCACGATTCCGTGGAAATAGAATGCACCAACCTTATTCTGTGCCGGAGCATACTTTTGTTCGGCGGACTGACGGTACAGCTCCAGTGCTTTTTCCTCGTTCTGCTCTACGCCATAGCCATACTCGAAACACTCCCCCAAAAAAAATTGCGCACGTGGATACCCTCGTTTCGCTGCCAGCGAAAACCATTTGACCGCTTCTTCGTTATCTTCCTCTACGGCAATTCCGCGATAATAGAAAAATCCAACATTGCACTGTGCGAAAACATGCTCCTGTTCTGCGGCCATCCGATATAACTCAAGTGCTTTTTCCAGATCCTGCGTAACACCTTCGCCCCGTTCTAAACACCAGCCCAGGTTAGACTGTGCCGGTGCATAACCCTGATCTGCCGCTTTTCGGAAATAATCTACCGCCTTTGCAGAATCTTTTTCAACGCCGTAACCATTCAGCCAACATTCTCCCAAAAGCCACTGTGCGCGGGCATGGCTCTGCTCCGCCGCCTTGGAAAACCAGAAAACGGCTTTCTCATTGTTCTCCTCCACACCAACACCGCAATAATGCAGGTATCCTAGATTGCACTGTGCCGGCGCATAGCCTTGTTTGGCGGACTGACGGTACAGTTCCAACGCATTTTCCGGGCTTCGTTCTGTACCTACCCCCCACTCAAGGCACCAGCCCAAGTCGAACTGTGCCTGTGAATTACCTTGCTCTGCTGCCATGCGAAAATAACCAACCGCCTTTGCAGGCTCTTTTTCAACGCCATGACCATTCAGCCAGCATTCTCCCAAGAGACACTGTGCACGGGCATAACTCTGCTCCGCCGCCTTGGAAAACCAGAAAACAGCTTTCTCATTATCCGCATCTACACCGACACCGCAATAATACAGGTATCCTAGATTGCACTGTGCCGGCGCATAGCCTTGTTCGGCAGACTGACGATACAGTTCCAACGCATTCTCCAGGCTTCGTTCTGTACCTATTCCTAGCTCGAAGAACCAGCCAAGGTTACACTGTGCCAGCGGATGGCCTTGCTGTGCTGCTTCCCAATACCACAGCACCGCCTTTTCATTATCTAGCTCCACACCGAAGCCGTTTTCATAGCAGGTCCCTAAATAATATTGTGCTGTAACATGCCCCTGTTCTGCGGCAAGAGTAAACCAATAGACCGCCTGTTCAAAATTCTGCTTTGTTCCGTCACCCATATAGTAACAAAGCGCCAACTCGTGGTACGCTTGTAAATCATTGCTTTTTGAGCGTTCAAGCAATTCCTGAAAATTTGCTTTCTTCTCCTTCATAGTGATTGAAGTTCCAACAGACAGCTGGGGATTCAAAAAAAATATTGACGAAGCAGTCTCAGTCCTTTTAATCTTCTGTGAAACGAACATTTTTTTCTTCATATGTAGACTCCTATTCAGTTACTTTACGTTTCCATTTCTTTTCCCAAAACAAACAGCTGAATAAAAAGCTGATTGCTTTTATTTCTAGTACTTATCATAACGCTATTTGTTTTTTAAATATTCACATATTGAGTCAATTGTGAGATCCTTTTCCTCAATATTGTTTGTGATATCGTCGATCAAGTCTGTTGCCAAAGTAAACTTTTTATTGTCTGCCAAAAATATTCTAGCTCTGGGGCGTGGGGTCATACCTTGTGGTCCAGCTCCTGTTACATAATTAATTATGACAATTACATCTTTTATATTATCGTTGTTCACGTCATAAAAATCTACAGCTGCCACACTATCAAAAAGACCCACATAATCCTCCGTGCTGTTCTCTTCACAGTAGTAAGGAAACGAATAGATCACCTTATCCTCTTTCGTTAAAAAAAATGAAACATCTTCAAAATCAATGCTGTTATCTGGCTCGTAGGAAATAAATTTTACGTTTCCCCAGTCACCCAATTCTACATTAAATGATTGATCTTGTATGATTCGTTTTTCTTCAAGCGAGATATTTAAGTCAACCGTGCTAGGGTCAACCGTCGAAGCGTCTTCTCCTTCATTCACCTTTGATGAACATGCACTTAATCCTAAAACCAATACTATTATTACCGTCACAAATACTCTTTTTCTCATATCTATCATCTTTCATATCCCACTTTTCTAAAAAAATTTTTTATTGTATAGAAAAGAGCTTTACACTCTTTTTTCTAATCTGAATGCTCTTTTATAGGAACAGTATATCTGTCAACCATATAATTAGAAACAATCACGAAGAATAGGGTTCTTCTAGTTTTCAGTTATCATTTTTCTTCGATCATGCAATTCATAACCAAGCGTTTTTTTCAATACAAAAATTTGTTGCTTCCTCATTATATATCAGCCAGTTCAATTTTACCAGTAAGAACCTTTCTTCATTTTCATTGGTAAACCTCTCCACGACTTAAAATAAGCAAAAAAACAGTTCTTCAATTAGGATGCGTTTCGACTCGATTCATATCAATAATCCTCACCATTAACTTTAGGCTTTCATTGATTTATTTGCTATAACTGCTTTTTATTGAATATAAAGACAGACAGCATCAATAACGTCACCGATATAACGATCGAAAGAATAAGTGGTATCGTAAAATAAGAAATTGCCACCTCACCGGAAAGCAGATCAATGTTTCTTGATACTAGAATGACCGGGCTATATCCTGCAGTCAACTTTATCTGTTCCAACAATCCCATAACCACCGTCACTACCAACAAGAAAAGAATACTGGTAAACGCCTGCCGGAACAGTACACAGCCAAGCATAAGGATAGATAGATACATTAATCCTGCAATCCATAAAGAACTGGCTGCAAAAAAGATATTCGGCAGAGAAGCTTTAGGCCAGAAATAGTCCGTATAACCATAGGTAATGCCAAAGGATAGCCAATAACTAACGGTTAGAATAATTGCAGCAGCGGAAAATTTTGATAGGACTACAGCTGGGCGTGCCAATCCTTTTGTCAACATGATGTTGAGCGTGCCTTTGGCATATTCACTCGACAAGCAACTGCTGAAAAGGATAATTGTTAAACTAAAGCCAAGTGATGAAACATTTTTATAAAACTGCATCCACGAATCTAATGCGGTAGGATCTTCAAATGCTTCTGCAAGATTTGGCATAAAGGATTCCATAAGCTGCGGTGTGAATTTCGCGAACAATGGACTCATCAAACCAAATAGCAAGAAAATAGTGAGCATAATAAGCAGTCTGTAATTCCGAATATTTTCTATCAATTCCTTTCTTATAAATGCAATAAATCCGTTCACATTACCACCTCCAAGAATAGGTTTTCAAGAGACGATTCCATGATTTCCATTTTTGTTGGACACAATCCAGTCTCTGCAAGTGCAGAAATAATGACACGTTGAATTTGGACAATATCCTTGCCTTTCAAAATGATCTCGTCCCCATTTTCTTCCATATCGGGAAGCAGCGGTTTGATTGTTGCAAAAGTTTTAAACTGATTCATTTCTGATTTTTTGGAAAACTCTATCAAAAGGCGTTCTTTGCCGTGCATGGCTTTAATTTCGGAAAGTGTTCCGCTGATAGCGATGTTCCCATTATGCAATACTGCGACACGGTCACAAATACGCTCTACATCCGATAAAATATGTGTTGAAAAAATGACGGTCGTTGTGCCTTTGATTTTTTGAAGAATATCAAGTATTTCTTTTCGCCCAACAGGATCGAGTGCACTTGTGGGCTCATCGCAAATGAGCAGTTTGGGGCGTGACAACAAGGCTTGTGCAATTCCGAGTCGTTGTTTCATGCCACGGGAAAAGCCTCCAATGCGTTTTTTTACACCATTAAGACCGACAATGGATAAAAGCTCATCGATTCGAACTTTGGTTTCTGATTGAGACAGCCCTGTGATCTCGCTGCAAAGAGTAAGATATTCCGTCGGTTTCATATAGTTATAAAACTCGGGCACATCCGGCAAATACCCAATATAATGATTGGTTTTTGTCTGTCCGTAGCGTACGGTTTTACCACAAACTTTAATCTCTCCGCAATCAGCTTCCAGCAAGCCCAATGCCATTTTCATGGTTGTTGTTTTCCCTGCACCATTTTGCCCGATAAACCCTAAAACAGTACCTTCCGGTACAGAAAGATTCAGATTATCTATGACTTTTTGAGTGCCAAAACTCTTTGATATTCCCTTTATGGAAAGTATATCTTTCATTGATCTTCCTCCTTTCCAAAAACAAAATAGAGAATCGGCCCGAAAATATTAACGAGCATTACGATGAATACCCACATTATTTTATTTCCAAAGCGGTAATGCGGGTGTTTCAACACATGAATGAGCGCAACCAATCCAAAAGCGACTTGCAGAACAATAAACGGAATTAAGATTGGCAAATTATCCAATAAAAGATCCATTAAACAAACCTCCTTACGGTTTTATATTTTTTTAATTTGCTATTTTACCATCAGCAAAGAATTGATTCATAACTTATTTTTTGAAATGAACCATTGACAATTTATTATTACATTGATTATATTATCAAATTGATAATGCAATGTCAAGAAAAAGCACCTCCGCTGAATCGAATAAAAAAGGTGCATAAAAAATTTATTTTTTGTAATTTTCTGGTGGCGAAATAATCAGACCTAAAGTTCGTGATTTTCTATCCGCCGCAGGTCTATTCTTATATAGAGGCTCAATAATCTTCGTGTATTCCTCCATTGCTGATATTAATTCTTCATCCGTTGCATAAATCGGTGCAAGAGAAAAACCCGACTTATCTTTTAATATATCTATATCCGTCCTCTTGCAATACGCCTGAAACTGTTTCATAAAACCAAAGACATACTGCATAAACATTTGCATATAAGCATCCCCCGCGTTTTCACCTATTAGCTCCTGCCCGCTGGAGTTTAATTCAACAGCAACTGCATAGGTTTTTTCTACTGTACCTCTTACTTGATTTTCTTCGATGATTTTCAGAATTCCGTCGTTTGTCATACGTTTCAAGTAACGATACAAGGTTGCCTGTGGTATATCGTTATATGTTTCTGCGAGTTGTTTAGCAGTTGCTTTTCCGGTCGAATATAGTTCCAATAGCAATTTACATTTTATTGGATGTGTAAGACATTCCATAACTTTTTTTTCCATAACATTCCCTCCTGGCGGTTTATGAAAATATTATCACTTTGATAATATGATGTCAAATTATTACGACTGGCCGCGACTTGTAATCTCACAGCAAGTTCCTTTTGAAAAACGGTAATAAAAGTATTTCTAAGTGCAAAAAAACGGTGACTCTTGATTGTTTCAGAGTCACCGTTTTTTGCAAATGAAAAGATGTAAGCTGTACGACGGCTTTTTCGTATTACTGTCGTACAATTATAAATTATAATTTAAATCGCTTACCGATCAATCTTCTGCACGGTTTCCTATATGAATAGTAGCGTCGGCTTCATCCGCCAACTCTTTACTATGAGTTACAACAATTACGCATTTATTTTCTTCATGTGCGATACGTTTCAAAAGATCGATCACATCCCATGCTGTTGCCTCATCAAGATTTCCTGTTGGTTCATCCGCTAATACTACTTTCGCATCACTTGCTAATGCACGAGCTATAGCCACTCGCTGTTGCTGTCCTCCAGAAAGCTGTAAAATACTACGCTTCCAAAATTCTTTACCAATTCCAATGCTATCCAGCAAAGCTTCGGGGTTCCCCTTACCTCCAAGCTTTACATTTTCAATCGGAGTCAAATAATCAATCAAATTATAGCTTTGAAATACAAGCGATATATTATGCCTGCGATGCTCTGTCAATTTTTTTGCTATGACGGGTTTTCTGTTGTAATAAATTTGTCCTTTGACAGGAGTATCAAGTCCTGCCAGCAAGGATAGAAATGTTGTTTTTCCAGATCCGCTGGGTCCAAGAATGGCATACATTTTACCGCACTCAAACCCATAGTTTACGTTGTCTAATATCAGTTTATCTTTTTGTGATTTGTAAAAAAAAGATACATTCTTTGCTTCTAAAATCATAGCAACCTCCTTAACTCAATGCCGCAAATATATCTCGTGGTTTTTTTTTCAAAATGGATATTCCGGAAATTCCTACGGAAACGCTCAAAAGTATTACTATATTTGTAGCACAGAAAAACAACATATTATTTGTTATATCTACATTTACTCCAATTACTCTTTGATCCTCCGATTGATAATTGCCTGCAACTTTATCCGCATTCAAATCTTTCTGGATTTCTGCTTGTTCAACCTGTTCAGCTACTAAATAATTCGCCGCCGCTCCTGACACAACCGGAGCAAATGCAAAAGCAATTAAAAAAGAAAGCAGTGCAATAATAAGAGCTTCTAAAAAAAGCTGCCCTAGAATGCTACTCTTTTTGTAACCTAATGAAAGTAGAATACCAATCTCATAATTCCTATTTTTCGTCCAAAAAACGAAAATCAGTAATAGAATTGTAAAACCAGCGACAAAGGTAATAATAATGAGCAGGATGCTGATTTTCTCTAAATCATTAAAATTAGCAGACATAGTAGACATATTTCCATTTCGATCAATAAGGTCATATCGTTCCCAAGCTATATCTAGAGCTTCGACTGCAGTTTTTACAGTATCGTATTCGTCCACATCTGCAACACTAAAATATGCGTGTTCAAAACATGGGTCATTTTCATTTCCCTCTACTTTTTCAGGAAAATGCAAATCAGTAAATATGACATTTTCGGAACGAAAAGTATCTCCAGCCATAAGGGGAGTCATAAACCGCTTGCTCTGATATATGCCAACGATCTTTGCTTCATAGATTTGTGCATTATCCGCGTTATGATAATCATTAAGCTGTAATGTATCCCCGATTACGAGAGCATTTCTCTCTGCTAATTGCTCGGAAATTACACATACGTTATTATCATCTGCGTCGATCATACGTCCATTAATTAGCGTTACATTTCCGGATAAGACATTAAAATCAAGCTCCAGTTTTCTGTTTCCGATAAGAGAAACGCCTCCTAAATCATTATACTGATCTGTATGGGGGTCTTCGATTCGATTAAAATTTACTGGATGAACAGGCGTAATGCACGTTGAAAGATTATAATCAGCAATTCCGGATACAGCGGCTATTTTTTTTATATCTGCTAGTTTCAAAGAATCAAACGCATTATCTGTCCATACCTGCCACTGCGTTCCATAAGCACCTTCCAATTTCTTTTGGTGTACCCCCCCATAAGAACCTTCCACACCATCACCGATCTGATTCGACAAATCAACCAACCGTTTCGACCGATTGACTTCGTTTATATCCAACCGCATCCCTGCTCCTACTGCTTGTCTCGTGATATCTTGTGTTTGCACATTTACGTTTCGGCAAGCCAAACCACAAAGAAAAAATAAGCTAACTGTCACAATAACTAAAAGCAGGAGTATGGTTCTTGCCGGCTTACGAACGACACAGCGCCATGCTCTTTGTATGCAATTCATTTTCTATCCCTCCATTCTTGAAAGCGTATCTCTGGGATTTGCCCTAAGTGTTGGGAAAATTGAAGTCCCTACAGCAATGAGCACAATAAAACCTCCCAATATAAGCAGCGTTAATAAGTGTTGTCCCTCTAAATGAACATGAGTTAAGCTTGCAAAATCACTAGTCCCAAACAACTTTTTCATAAGCTGCTCTGTAAACAAAACACTGATGGCTGTTGAACCGAATCCCGATAATAGAAATAAACTAAGGCTTTCGGTCATTGCTTGCAAAAGCAGATTCAATTTTGAGACGCCTAAACTAATCAAAACGGCAGTTTCTTTTTTGCGTGTTCTCGTCCACATACATAGAAGCAGTGAAATAACAATAATCGCTGTCGTCACAATCAATATAAGCATGAGTGACGTGATACGAATCACTTGTTTCAAAGGTGCTTGCATTTGCCGATACAAGGTATCAGAGGTTGTCATATTGATTGTGTCATCAATTAGCAAATCCGTTTGGCGATACAACTCATTTAACTTTTCAGGATCATCAGTATAAACAGAGAGAGCAGAAAAGCCGCTTGCACCGTAAAGTGTTTTAAAAAGTCCGTAATCGACGAAAATTTGATTTTCTATCCGATAAGCAGCCGCAATTGTATCCTCTTGCTTACGTTCCATACCTGAAAAAAAGATTCCAATAATTTCTCCTGTGGCTTTCTTCCCCGTTTCTGTTTCGAATGTAATTTGGCTGCCAATGTTCAATTGATTGACTTCAGCTAGAATCGAATTAATCAAAATTCCATTTTGATTTTCCGTGATGGGGTTTCCAGCAAGCAGCCTGTATCTTTCCTGTGCGAAAAGTCCGTCAGTTTCTGTGTCGTCATATGCATGAAGCGTTACAGCTAAATTCAGGACATCTGTTCCATTCTTCATGATAACCGGTGAAAAGGTTGCAGGATAGGCAATGTTGCTTGCGATCCGGTTAACTTTGGTTACGAAAGGCAGTTCCATAATGCTAGAAACCGTTTCGGCGTCAATGCTGTTTTTACCCTGCTGGTTTTCCAGAACAAGCTTTGTTCCCGTTTTTTCTTGAATAGAATGGTTTGTTTCCTGTGCGGTCTGTAAAATCATAGTTGCACATAAAACCATTGTACTCGTAATCAAAAAGCACAATAGGAGAAGGATGCTTTTACTTTTTTTACGCCATATATAGCGAAAAGCGCGTTCATAAAAGGTCATATCATCACTCCATATTTCTGTAAATAAAAATGTGGTTGGCGTGAAGTACATTATCACTGTCGGATTCACCACAAATCACCAAATTCGTCTGCTTTTTTACATCACTTACGCTTGCAGCATCGTAGGTTACTGCTCCGGTTTGAATATCCACATAAGCAATTTGAAAAGTACAGTCCTCGTCATAAGTAACTGTAATCAGCTCTTCTTGATCTTCATAACCCGGTGCCACTTCATAAGCAACATCGTCCTCAGCATGGGTAGGCGTGATTTTACAGCTGTTGTCAGAAATCTCCGTAACTGTGCCATTTAATTTGCTAATTTCAAACAATTGCTCACCAGTTTCAGGATTTACATTATCTGTATTTCCTGAAATCGTTTTATCCCCTGCATTCATATCTTGCTCTTGTTGCTGCTGTCCTTGCGGAAAGTTCTCACTTTGTGGCTGTTTTCCACAACCAACACAAGCCATCACTAGAATCATTGTTGTCAAAAGTATAATTATTTTGTGTTTCATGTTGAAAGCACCTCCTTGTCTTTGTCACGCCAATTATATAGGTAGCTCTCTCTAAAAGTTCTCTAAAGTTTAAGAAATAGGTTACTTGCTTTTAAAAGTTTTTTAGAGATTTATTTGGTATAATATAATTGGTATTATATAAAAAGAGGGTAAAACAATGAGAATACTATTAATCGAAGATGATAAAAACTTATCTGCGGCAATTGCAGATCAGTTACAAAAAGAGGGATATATAACCGATTGCTGCTATGACGGTGAAATGGCTTTGAGCTATGCTCTAAATCCTGAATATGGCTATGATATTGTATTGCTGGATCGAATGCTGCCGATTATTGATGGCTTAAATGTTTTAAAAGCAATGCGGCAAAAACAAATCTATACGCCTGTTCTTATGATTACGGGACTAGGTGAGCTTGACGATAAAATTGATGGATTAGATAGCGGTGCAGATGATTATTTAGTAAAGCCATTTCTTGTGAAAGAATTGCTTGCACGGATTAGAGCATTAACACGCCGACCAGCAGAAATTAAAGACAAAAAAGTACTAACTGCATTTGATTTGACATTAGATGCTGATCATAGACGGTTAACCTATCAAGGTCATTCAGTAATATTGACTCAAAAGGAAAATGATTTGATGCAGGTATTTATTGAAAGACCTGATAAGACGTATAGCCGTAGCCAACTATTATGGAAAGTGTGGGGAGGAAGCTCTGAAGTTGAAGATGGTAACGTTGATAATTATATATACTTTTTAAGAAAGCGATTGCTGGAATTAGGCTGTAAATCCAGCATAAAAACTGTCTATGGAGCCGGGTATCGCTTGGAGGAAGCACCATGATTAATAAACTTCGCAAAAAACTAATGGTAATGTTTCTATCGTTTACCATGCTTTCATTTACAGCTATTATGCTTTTGATGGCAAACAACACCATCGTAGAAATACGAGATACTGAAATCAATTATACAGCTAACATCGCAGACAGTATCGCTGAGCAGATACAAAATGTATCCGATATTGAGAACCTTAATTTATCAATATATTCTATCAAGTTCCAATGCTGGGTCTCTATTTCGGACGGTATTTCGAAACAGTCAAGCCCTGAATATTTAAAAACACCATCTAATCTTTTAATAAATCAAATTAAATCTAGATCCGAAAAATCCATTCTTTCAGAAGAAGGCGTAACTGAAGAAAATAATGGGAAAGAAAACATTCAAACGGTTCATTCAGTGGTTGGATTGAAAGGTGAAAAGTATTATGGAGTACACAGTATTTTCAATACAAATGATGGAAGTGAATATGATTTAATCGTCATTTGCCCAAAGTCTACTTTATGGCACGTTATGAGAAACTATTGCAGCTGGTATCCGCTGCTATGGCTAGCACTACTTGCACTCATGTACCTTATGGGACATATTTTAATTGGAAAATCCGTACAGCCTGTTAAAGCTGCTATGAAAAGCCAAAAAGAATTTATCGCATCTGCATCTCACGAATTGAAGGCACCTCTTGCAGTTATTCAAGTCAACGCTGAAACACTTCATATTGATAAATCCGATACAGCCTCTATTCAAAAGCAAAAAATCATGCTTGAAGAATGTATGCGGATGTCGAACCTCATTAAATCTATGCTTTCATTAGCGTCAAGTGATGCTGGAAACTGGAAAATGGATATACGTGAAAATGATGTGGATACCCTTCTAATCGAAGCATGGGAAATGTTTCTGGAAACCGCACGGCAGAAAAATATTCGTTTGAATTTAAATATAGAAGAAAGTTATTCAAAGCTCAGTTGCGACAAAGAGCGAATGACTCAAGTTCTGGGTATTCTATTAGATAATGCAATAACTTACTCAAAACCGCATCAATCGATTGAACTAGGTGCAAAGGTGCAGACGAAGCAAATTGTGTTTTATGTAGTAGATCACGGATGTGGCATTACAGATACAGAAAAAGAAAGAGTGTTTGAGCGTTTCTATTCCGGTGACTCATCACGGGCAGATACAAATCATTATGGTTTAGGATTGAGTATAGCTCAGGAAATTGTAAAACTTCATCAGGGAAATATCAAGTTAAAAGACACATCAGATGGCGGTTGTACGTTTGAAATAAGCATACCATTTATGTAGGCCTATTTCAAAGAAGTTTTCTTTTCAACTGTATACCCTTACCGCAACGATTCTTTCTCCTCTTTTTTCATAAAATACAAAAGACACCCTAAAGGATGTCTTTTTGTGTCATTCGTTCAAAGTAGGGGCAACAGAAGCTAAATACACCACCTGATGTTAACTGTCCTGCTTCCCGCCTCCTCCTACCAACTCTCTCCATCGTTGGTTTTCTTTTAAATACGCATAGGTTCCTCCATCGCAAAATCCTTTGATCAGGCCTTGTCGGACTTCTGTAAGAGATTCCTCACTTATGGCTTTAAAAGTCATATGCGAATAAAGAGATGACTTTGTAAAAGCACCGATGCTCTCAAGATTTGTAAGCATTCGCTCCATTATGTGCAGGGTTTCTGTCTCGTTTTTCTCCAGTGTCGCTAACTCAAGGGCAGGGGAAATCTCGTGATATTCTCCAAATTCAAATAGGTGCGCTAATTTCTGTATCTTATCAACCAGCATGTGAGCCTTATCATAATCGTTTTCTTCTAACGCCAATATATAGATATTATGAAACGTCTTATTCAGGCTTTGATATTCGCCATAGAGCAGTTCTTCATATGCCTTATACGCTTCATCTTTCCTCCCTGTTTTGCTGCAAATCATAGCTTGTTTCCGTTTGCGTTCTGGATTTTCTTGTGAGAAATAGGTGAGATATTGCTCTGCCTGTTCGTATTGCTCTTTGTTCATATAGAAATAATACAGCGATTCGGCAGCAGCATCCTTCATTTCCACATCGTCACATTCCAACACACGCGTATAGGAATCCAGGATGTAGGCATCATATTTTTCTTCTTGCGGTAATCCTATCATCTGCCGTTGACTGTCAAATATCCGCGTCAGCCAAAGAGTCAAATAGTGGCAATTTGGATATTCCATAAGCCGTTGTTTCATCCATTGAAATACTTCATCAATGGATTCTGATTCTAGTTTTTTGGTTATTTCCTCCACTAAGCGATTTGCCTCACCATTAGAAAGTTCTTTTTCATGAGACAGCAAGGTGTCTATAGAAATATTCAGCAATCTGGCTATGGGTGACAGCAGTGAAATGTCCGGCAGGGAATAACCATTCTCCCATTTGTTCACCGCTGGAGCGGTCACACCCAAACGCTTTGCCACTTCCTCCTGCGTTAAATTTTTATCTTTGCGATATTTTCTAATTATGGTTCCAACTTGCATAACTGCTCCCTCCTGCTTGTTTTCGTCCTTTAAAATATACCATGCGAGAGTTTATTACACAATTGAGCTATCGTTAACCAATGGGAAAATAAAATGTGTCAATAGTAAAGACATTCCTCTGGAGAGAGATGTCTTCATTTCACAAAATATAAATAATATGTTGTATCACAATTTTATACAATAAAAAGACCTACTTTTCCCTTGGTGGAAAATAGGTCTTTTTTGTGTCATTAGGTCAAAATAGATACACTATATATTTTTAATTTCTCCAGCGTTTAATAATTTCATTAAAGGTAATCTCCACCTTCTTTTGATA
The DNA here is from genome assembly GCF_035621135.1 of Sinanaerobacter sp. ZZT-01. NCBI lineage: Bacteria > Bacillati > Bacillota > Clostridia > Peptostreptococcales > Anaerovoracaceae > Sinanaerobacter > Sinanaerobacter sp. ZZT-01. Next base: position 2,032,600 of record NZ_CP141728.1, on the reverse strand, counting down.
GCAAGAATAAGCATACTTCCATCAAATTTTTATAAAAGGCACTAAATTTTTTGCACTTTTAAAAGAATATCAATCTGCGCTTGAGTGAAAAATTCATTCTCATGTTTTGGAGAAAACAGCCAGTCGTTCAGATATTCTTCTAAATAGTCAAATTCACCAGTTGTCACAAGCTGATAGTTTGGCATGGCATTGATTACATCTTTTAGCATTGCAGCCCTATCAAAGAAACCTAGCGGCACAGTATATGCGGCATACAATCCACCTGAAAAGGTCTTTTTTGTGAAAGGCTCCACAATCTCCATATCTTCTGGTATAGTTATCCAACGCTCAAAAACATCAATATCCGCCACGCCTCCTTTATCAAACTGCGGAATATACCCAAAATGTCGAACTTCTGAATTCTTTTTGCTTATATTTCTATTCATCATAAAATGGATTACTTCATTTAAGCTGTCTTTTTCCGGAGACGTACTGATACATCGGATAGATGCAATTGTCATTGCAGGAATTTGTATAAATCGAATTTGCTGTGTGTTAATCATAAAATACCTTCCTTTCAAACTTGAAGTATGATAAAACAAAACGTATACTGGTATCAGGAGGTGAACAGATGCTAAAAATCGGTGATTTTTCAAAACTCACACATGTTTCGGTGAGAATGCTGCGCTACTACGATAGTCAAGGCTTACTAAAGCCCTCAGTGATAGATTCTGTAACCGGATACCGTATGTATTCGGCAGAACAGGTTCCCGAATTACAGAAAATTATAATGTTGCGTGATCTTAATTTCGGAGTTGCCGAAACAAAGGAATTACTGCAAAATTGGAATAATGGGCATTTAATTCAGAGCCTTCACAATAAAATCAAAGATATCAAAGACCTTATTAAGATGGAGCAAAATCGCATCGGCCAGATCCAATCTGCCATCGCACATATTGAATCAGATAAATTTGATCAATATTACAATGTGACCATAAAATCCATCCCTGCCTATCCTGTGATATCCCTTCGCAGAAAAGTGGATAACCATTTTGAGGAAAGAAAGCTTTGGGCGGAACTTATGGAGTTTGTGAGCCGGGAACATATTGAGTATGATCGAAGCAATCAAAACAATGTGGCAATTTATCACGATGAGGAGTACCTTGATTCCGGCGTGGATATTGAGGTCTGTCTGCTTGTGAAGCGATTAGGAAAAAACAAAGATAGCTTTACTTACCGTACTCTCGGCCCTGTTGACAAAATGGCCTGCATGATGGTTTACGGCCCTTATGAGAACATTGCCGGTGCTTACCGTTCCTTTGCAGACTGGCTTGATAAAAACCAGCCTTATGCAATGAACAGCTCTTCCCGTCAGGTTACAATCATTGACCATCAGGATACGGATAACCCTGAGGAATATCTAACGGAAATTCAAATCCCTTTAATTGAAATATAAATTCATTTCTATGAGCTGCTCTTTCGAGTAAGCTCTATTTTATTGAAGTCTTTTTCTAACCCAACATCCCAGCAAAATCAAACTGGTACCCGGAATGGCAAAGGGCAGTAGAATATTGACATTGGCTAAAGGGCCAAACACCAACATACCAAGCGGGGTAGCCAGTGAGGAAAACAAATCTACATAAGAAAATGTACGTCCCATATAGTTCTCCTCCGTGTTTTCCTGTATGTGAGTAATCAGCGGTGTATAGTATAGTGGGCTTCCTACGCCCATAATCATCATGAATACCGCAAATATCACAATCCCATGAGCTGGGAGTAGCAAAATCATGGTTGCTCCAAAAATAACAGCCGATAAACCAATTAATTTAAAATGAGGAATATGAAGTTCTTTATACGCCATAAACAAACTAACTGCCAAGGCACCAATGGAAAATGCCGTTTCGATTACACTTAATATCCAAACCTCATCACCTATATTCTTTGATGCCAACAACGGTGTAAGTTGAGATGCCGGGACTACAAGAAAGGAAAATATGGTATACAACAGAAGGCTGTTACGAAGTGCTTTGGAATTCATAATGTAGCGAAATCCTTGTAATAAGCCCTCTTTTGTGTTTTCAGCACCCTGTGTCCTCTCTCGTACAGGAATAGTTACGGTAGCAAGAAGTAAAACGCCGGTGATTGCTGTTCCTATGTCAATCAGAAAAACATACTGAATGGACAGTAAGCTCATAACGAGACCGCCAAGGCCGGGAGAAATCAGCTGAATGGTACTCCATATGCCGGTATAAATGCTGTTTGCTTTCATTAATTGCTCGTCAGGCACAATCTGCGGAAGAATGCTTTTGGAAGCCGGGAGCTGTATTCCTGTGCCAAGGGAGCGCAGTGCATTGAAGAAAAATACCCAGCCGATACTGTCCGTACCAGTGACAAATAAAATGACCAGAACGAAAGTTGACAGCGCTATTAAGGAATCGCTGATCATTACAATCCGTTTCGGTGAATAGCGGTCAGCTAAAACGCCGCCATACAGCATGATGAGCGCCTGCGGCAAAAAGGTTGTAACCGTAACTCCGGCAATCATGCTGCCGGAGCCTGTTCCTAATGTGACATACCAAATAATTGCCAGCGATACGATGGACGACCCTAGCAAAGATATTCCCTGACTAACCATGTACGCTGTCAGCTTATACTGCCATGTGTTTCTTTTTAATGGTTTCATCGGCATCCTCCTTACAGATATCTGCCGGTAATGCTGGCAGAATTTTTTTTGATTTCCTCCGGGTTTCCTGTTGCAACAATTTTTCCGCCGCCGGTTCCTCCCTCGGGGCCAATATCAACAACCCAGTCAGACGCACGGATAATGTCTGTGTTGTGTTCAATGATATACAGGGTGTGACCCGCATCTACCAGCTTTCTGAAAATCAGCAGAAGCTTTTCAATGTCCTGAAAATGCAGCCCGGTAGTCGGTTCATCCAGAATGTAGACCATATGCTTTTTCTGTTTTCCTCCCAGCTCTTTCGCTAATTTCAGTCTTTGCGCTTCCTCCATTAGCTGTAGCTTTGGTAGGATATCCGGCACATCAGCAAAAAAGGATACTGCTTCTGATAGGTCCATGTGCAGAACCTCTGCAATGCTTTTGCCTTTGTAAAGCACCTCAAGTACAAATTCCTGATATCGGCTGCCTTTGCATTCCGCACAGGTCACATAATGATCCGCCATATACTGAAAAGCTATCTTAATCCGCCCCTGTCCCTCACATACAGGGCACTGACCCTCCTTGGAATTAAAGCTGAAATGACTTTCTGATATTCCACATTCGAGAGCCTTGGGTTGCTTTGCATACAGCGCACGAATTGCATCAAAAACCCCTATATAGGTTGCAGGCGTAGAGCGTGAGGATTTTCCGATGGGGCTTTGATCCATCTGTACAAAGCCATTTATTGTTTCATAGCCCTCAAACGACCGGTAATTTTTACTGCTATTTCTTTTGTGCTGAATCGCTTCCTCCAGTGCCGGAATCAGTGTTCCAAAAATCAACGAGCTTTTCCCGGAGCCGCTTACACCGGTAATACAGCACATAACATGAATCGGGAAACGGACATCCACATTTTTTAGATTGTTGCTCGTACAGCCTTTTAAGATCAACCATTCGTGAGGTATTTTAAGATTCGATGAGTTACACGCATTCTCACCTTTCAGATAACGACCGGTAGCGGAAAGAGAATTTTCTTCTACTTCATCTACGGTTCCAGCTGTTACAACCTCCCCACCGTGAACGCCCGCTCCGGGTCCAATGTCGATAAGATAATCCGCACTGAGCATGGTGTCCCGGTCATGCTCTACGACAATCACGGTATTTCCTTTATCCCTTAAATTCCGGATCGTATCAATCATCAGATGATGATCTCTTGGATGCAGTCCGATAGAGGGTTCGTCCAGAATATAGGTCAGTCCGATCAATTCGCTGCCGAGCTGACTGGACAGACGTACACGCTGAAGCTCACCGCCCGAAAGCGTGGGCGCTGTTCGGCATAAGGTTAGATATGGCAGTCCAACTTGCAGCAGATTGGCGATTCGTGTTTGGATTTCTTCCAATACTTCCCCTGCCTTATTTTTTTGATTTTCAGAGAGCAAGCCCTGTAAACTGAATATCCAGTCTTGCAGGCGATCAATGGGCATTTGGGTAACCTCTGGCAGACGATACCCCATGATTGTTGTATATCGGGCTTCCGGGCATAGTAATTCTCCGTGACAGGTAGGGCATGGAAACTCACGCATATATTGCTTCCACGGATTATCCTCCGATTTGGATTCACGAAACAGCCTTTGTATATGGGCAGCCGCTCCTGCGGCAGGACGATTGATTTCAGTATCTCTGCCTCCGGAATTGTACTTGAAGCTGTAAATCTTATCTCCGGTTCCATAGAGTACCGCATTTTTAAAATTCTCCGGCAGCTCTTTCCAAGGAGTATCCAATTCAATTTCCATATCAGCTGCTATCGCATAAAGTTCGCCAACCATCCAGTTTCCGGTGGGCTTTTTCCCCCGCAGCTTTCCAAAGTAGGAAGTCGCCCCATCCAGTACAGAAAGATTTTCATTTACCACAATAGAATTAGGATTGACCTCATATAGAAGGCCAAGACCATTGCAGGCATGACACGCTCCCGTATGGGTATTGGCATTGAAAGTGGAGACGGTAAGCGCTTGAAAAAGACTCCCGCACACCGGACAACGGTTTTTGTTTTTGCTGTCTTTCTTGACAGGAATACCGCAATAAGGACAATAGGGCGTTCCGATTGAGACATAAAGCATTCGCAGCTGATCCATTATACCTGTCAGGGTTCCCACGGTGGAACGAGGATTCTGACTTCCTTTTTTCTGTTCAATGGCAATGGTAGGAGTAAGCCCTTGTATCGTATCAAAATCTGGCTTTTCCATTAATTCCTGCATCTTAGCGGCGCCCGACATATTATCAAGATACCGGCGCTTTCCCTCCGCATAAATCGTATCGAAAGCTAAGGATGATTTACCGCTTCCGCTCACACCTGTGATGACCGTCAACTTATTTTTTGGAATAGATACATCAATATTTTTTAAATTGTTCTGTCGGCATCCTTTTAGCAGCAATACGTCATTTGGCTGCTTTAAATGTAACGTAGCATTGCAGTTTCTGAGTATTGGCTGTACAGAAAACTTCGGTTCCAACATATCCGGGTCTGCAACCTCAGCTTGCTCCTGCACACCGAGCAGCTTGAGCTTGGATTGAATCGCTTCCATATAGTCTGACGGAAGACGGCTCACGATGTCTTGAAGCTCTTTTTCTGAAGCATTTGGATTTACAGTAAGTTCTGCCATCTCATCCAGCAGGTCTTTTTCGTATCTGTTTAAATCGCTATATTTTTTTGTGCTAAGCTCTGTCCACAAATCCCACGGAAGAAGCTCCAGCCCCAGCAGACTGTTAAAGTCATGCAGCAGATTCCCTTTGACGGAATGCCAGCCTTTCCAATTCTTGTTATAACCAAAGTCCTCTGGATGTTGTTCACCAGACCTGCAAAGTATCCATGCCTGACCTCCGAGCAGATAGCCTGCATCGGATGGCATATCTTCTGTATTGAATGTAATTCCATAATGTGCTTTCTGAATTTCATCCAACTGGGCATCCATGCGTACCCACCGCTGTTCCTCCAAGCTGTAATATTCGATCAACCAATGATCCTCATACATAAGTTCGCTTTTAAAGTAACTTGCAAAGCCTACCCGAAGACGGGCGGGAATCCCTTTGTAGCGCAAAAAGGATACCAAAAGCAATGCATAATCCCTGCACATACCGATCAAGCGCAATTGTGGTGACCTTGAAGCAGCAAGCGCTCTTTGGTCTATCTGGGATAGCTTTTCCAGCATCTGTGGTACGGTTCGAAGCAACTCTTCCTCCAATTGGCGTTTACTAAAGGTCACACCGTAAAGTTTGCCCTGATCTCCATGAATAACCAACCCCTGCGCCATTCGCAATAAGTCTGTCGGGGATGGCGGCAATGGTTCATACCAGCTCTTATATTTGCGTGGATTTGTAATAATACTCTGTTTTACATAACACGAAAAATCCATTTTTATCCCTCCTCAAAATCGACCTTACCCCCTGACACCGTGTCAGAGTCAAGGGGTGAAAGAAATATTTTTTATATTGCTTAACTTCTGGATACGAACCTACATTTCGTAAATAAAGCAAATATATAAAACGTTCTTTTTTTTCACCTGAACTGTAAAATGATATAGGAGGCAGCCGCCCTCATACCGCTGCGCCAGATTGCTCAGGCGGGTAACCGGGGTGATGGTATAATCCCGATACAGCTCCCGAATAAATTCACAGTCGTTGTAGCCGACCATCTACTTGCCCCTGCATCCTGCCAGCGCATCCCGGAGCCGCTGGTGGTCAGTTTTAAGAAACTCCACCGCATAGTGACCCTCGGTCATGTAATAGGGCGGATCGCAATAAAAAAAGGCATCGTCCGGTCGTAAGTTCATTTTTCATGGTGCATCTGTCCTTTCATTTTGATTTTGGGCGCAAAAAAAGCGGCTGTGGTTTTCAGTTACGAAGAACACAGCCGCTTCAAAATTGCCCCGTAGGGTATTGGCTTTATTAAATTGTCTGCCGGACTGATTCCGGCCTAAAACGAGAAACACCCCGCTTTCTTGTTAAAAAGCAGGGTGCATCTATGAAAAACGAGGGTCTTGAATTTTTCATTCAAAACCCTCGTCAGGCCGCATAAACACTGGCTTTTCAGCTCTGTATCTATTTTGACCTAATCTTCTGGCTGTGCGGGTCAATTGAACTGTCATAGCATTTACGTCATTTATGACAGGTTTATTTGAACTTTCACCACGGGTTATGCTCATAATCTCATGTATAAAATAGGATATGGCATACCTTGTTCATCTGTTTCGGTTCTTTTATAAACCCTAAATCCCATATGTTCATAAAAACCTTTTGCTTGAGGATTTTGTTCATTAACCCCTAATTCATTAACTCTGTATTCTTTGATGCCATATTCAAGTAATTTTTTCCCTAAACCGCGTCCACGTTCTGTGGGAGCAATAAATAACATCTCAAGTTTCTGTTTATCTATCCCCATAAATGCAATTGGCTCGCCATTTTCGTTCTCTGCAACAATTAAATTAGGAATCGCCATTAATGCCTGCGGAATGTATTTTTGGATATTGTTTATTTCTTCATTTGATAAAAATAGATGTGTTTCTTTTACAGAAGCTTTCCAGACTTTTTCAAGCTGTTCTATTAGTGCTTGATTTCTATTTTCAACTTTAATTGTTTTCATACATCCCCCATATAGTATATAAATAATATGTATGACAGGATTGTACCATAAATGTGCCAAAAAGCTATTAAGATTACCCCTATGGAACAAGTTGTTTAGTGCTATCACTAAAGGATAAATTTGTTTCGAGTATAATGGGGCACCCATTGCCACAATTAAAAATTGAAACTTATTTATAAATTCATTAAGTATTTTGAGAATATCTTTTTCGTAATTTGAAATAAGCCCGTTTTGAATAAAATAATTAACTAACTCCTTTAGACCATCCTTCTTGTTTTTTGCCAATTCGGTTATTACTGAAAATATATCAGTCGTAAACTCGCTCATATAATCTTCTGGTAATACAGGAATTGTAGATGCGAGCCTATTTTTATAGGGGATTTGAACTATTACGGGATATTATGCTCATACTCCGTGCATACAGTATCATTTCTCTAAATATCTCGCACCTACCAAATGTATAAAGCCTTTCATTGCGCGTCCGAATATTCTTTTGACAGGGTTCATTTTAATCTGGTAAAAATAGTCCGCATTCAACCAGCCTTTTTCTTCCCAATAGGCACGATCCACTTTGGATGTATAGGTTTTGCTACGCAAACAGTTAAACATAAAAACATCATAAAATGCAGGCTGCCGTTTTTGTGTTGCCGAAAGGCGATTGTAAAAGTGCTTTGATATCTTTTTAATTTTTTTACTGTTCTGCTCATGATAATACTCATCATATCCAAAGGCACTCTTGGGCAGGCGGTCCTTAAAATATGTGGGGGAAATAATCTGCACATCTCCCACGATGTCCATACCCCAGCCCGATAATGTCATCTTCAGAAATTTATAAACCTGTTTACTGCCTCCGCCATCTGTCGTTACCGCAATCAAGGCAGGCTTGCCCACCAGTTCTTGTCTGTGAAATAAATAGGACATTCTGTCGATGAAACGCTTTAACTGCGCTGTGACTTGATATGCATAGACAGGACTTGTGGCAATCAATCCGTCAGCACTGAACAAACGCTTTTTCAAGTCGTTCAAATCATCTCGACAGGGACAGCTATTTTCGCTTTTTTGAAAGCAAAGCATACAGCCTTTGCAATCTTCGATGTGGTGCTCCCCAAGAAATATGTAGTCGAACTCAACATCTTGATTGTGCAGTTTTAGGTTATTTTCAATCTCTTTGCATACATTAAAGCTATCCTTTTTTCGGGGGCTGCCCATTACAATAACAACTTTCATATTCATATCTCCTTAATATTGCCATATATCCAACGTTGGATATATGGATTATTTTTTATCCCGCATCTGTAAAGTGATGCGGGATTTTTTATGGCATTTGTAACTGAACTTCTATGGCAGATTTGGAGAAGTCTAAGGATTTTATGAGTTGAGAAATATTTGCTGCGCTTTTGATTGTCTCATCAATATTTTCAAGTAGAACATCATGCCAAGCAATCTGACTGCAAACTGTATTTTTCATCAGTTGTAATGTCGCTCTTTCAACAGAGGAGGCTGTATTCTCCTTTTCCTTCGTCCATTTTTCAATATCATGCTCCTTACGTTTCAAGTCCTCAATATGCGTGCTGATGGTGAATGACAATTCTTCCTTTGTTAGATTGGCAACCATAGGGTATACTAAGAACTTTTCAGAACAAATGCTCCACAATGATTTTTGCATTTCACTCATTGCCATTTCTTTTAGATGGGAACGTCCTTTTTCAGTGATGGCAAAAATACGTTTGGACTTCTCACCGGTACCCAACGTGTCAATTAACTTAATATATTCGTTTTTTTCTAATTTACTCATGGCATAATAGATAGAGCCTGATTGTATATTGTTCCATTTATCCATCTCGCTTAATTGAATAAATTTCTGAATTTCGTATCCATGTGTTGATTTTAGACTTAGATAATAAAGTATTAGCAATTGAACCATATAATCCCTCCTATCCAATGTTGGATAATAGTTTTATTATCGTTTATATTTTTCTTTATGTCAACACTGTTGCTGAGATTATATAAATAATCTGTACTTGTTACATCATAGAGTTTAAAGCATAAAAAAAGACCTAAATTCCCCTTGCTGGAAGATAGGTCTTTTGGTGCAGGCAAGAGGACTCGAACCTCCATGAAGAAACCCTCACACGGACCTGAACCGTGCGCGTCTGCCAATTCCGCCATGCCTGCATATGTTACGAAGAATATATTAGCATGAAAAACAAGGAAAATCAAGTAAATAATTAAAAAACTGTCATTAGTATAATTAAGAAAAAAGCATTCACACCAGTAAATGTAACAATATAACGTAACGGATTTGCATTCTCTATTTTCGTATACAGCTTAAATGAAATCAAACTTGCCAGTGAAGCAACCAATGTTCCCAATCCGCCGATGTTCGTTCCGACAACAAGGGCACGAGCGTCGTATGTAAATCCGGAAAGCAGCACAGCCGCCGGAACGTTGCTAATCAACTGGCTCAGGAGAACAGCAGCCTCTTTTTCCCTTCCCACCAAAAAACGGCTCATAATTGAACAAAAGGAATCCATCTTTCCAAGATTTCCTACAAAAATGAAGAAGCATATAAAAGTAAGCAGTAGGGAATAATCTACGCTCTGAAAATTTTTTTTGTCTAAAAAATAGATAAAGATACAAACCACAGCCAGTACAATTACATAATGAAGAAGATGAACAACCGCAAGAAGACACAAAAAAAATAAAACGGCATAACCTGCTACGATTTTAGGTTTTTTCAAAACTACCTTCTCTGAAAATGTGACTTGCACCTTCTCTTTCTTCACAAACTGGCAAGCTAACAGTAAAAGAAATGACGAGAACGCTGTAATTGGAAAGGTTATCGCCACAAAATCAAATGCCTTTAACTGAAAATGTTGATACAAATAGAGATTCTGCGGATTTCCCATTGGTGTCAGCATGCTCCCCAAATTTGCGGCAATAGTCTGTAAAACTAAAACGTAAATTAAATACTTTTCCTGTTTTGTATAGGTAAGAATCAGAGCAGAAAAAGGTACAAAAGTCAGGAGTGCAACGTCATTTGTTACAAACATGGACGAAAAGAAGCAAAGAAAAACCAGCACTTCGCTTAAACGGCGCAGATTGTCTATCCGGGAAAGCAATGCATATGCAAATTGAAACAAGACACCCTTATCCTGTAATCCATTAACAACTGCCATCAGACAAAACAGCAAAGCTAATACTGAAAAATCAAAATAATCCAAATAACTTCCTGTCGGTGGCACAATACACATAGAAGCAGCCGCAAATGCGGCTGCTACAAATAATACCATTTCATTTTTTATAAATGCAAAAATCTTCTGCTTCATACCTTTTGTCGCCTTAAGTGCTTCCAAAACTTCATATATTTCTTACGTTTCTTGTAAGCTTTTTACCTGTCAATATTATTACTGATATCGTTCAAGCAGCCTACGTGCTACCCATACGCCGCTGGCCGATGCCTGGGACAGAGAATGTGTTACACCTGAGCCATCTCCCAAAGCATATAAGCCTTTTACTTTCGTCTCAAGATTTCCATCCACTTGAACCTTGGAATTATAAAATTTAACTTCTACACCATAAAGCAAGGTATCCTCATTTGCTGTACCGGGTGCAATCTTATCCAATGCGTAAATCATTTCAATGATGGCATCCAGCTGTCTCTTCGGAATTACCAAACTCAAATCTCCCGGTGTCGCTTTTAATGTCGGGTTTGTAAAACATTTTTCCATCCTTCGCGCACTGCTTCTTCTTCCTTTTACTAAGTCACCAAAACGCTGTAATAAGACACCACCGCCAAGCATGTTCGAAAGCTTTGCAATCGACTCACCATATTCATTGCTGTTTTTAAATGGCTCCGTAAATTTATTTGAGACAAGTAATGCAAAATTAGTATTTTCTGTCCGCAATGCAGGATCAGAATAGCTATGACCATTTACGGTTACAATGCCGTTCGTATTTTCTGAAACAACTTCTCCATAAGGATTCATGCAGAAAGTACGCACCATATCATTATACTTATCGGTCTTATAAACAATTTTGCTTTCGTAAACTTCATCTGTAATATGCTTAAATACTTCAGCCGGAAGCTCTACCCGCACACCGATGTCCACACGATTGGATTCCAATTCAATGTCCATTTGATTGCAGACATCTGAAATCCATTTTGAACCGGAACGTCCTGTGGCAAGAACCAATTCATTACACTGAAATTGCTCTCCTTTATCCGTCGTGACGGAAAAACCTTCTCCCAGCTTTTCCACCTTTGATATTGTAGTATAAAACATCGTATCAATGCGATCTTTTGTATAATCAAAAATCTTTCCTAAAATGCGCACATTCCGATCAGTTCCCAAATGTCTCACTTTAGCATCTAACAAATGTAAATTGCTGCGCAGTGCAGTTGTCTTTAAATCCGTGCTTCCGGTTGAGTAAAGCTTCGCATCGGCTCCACCCATCTCACAAAGTACTTCATCCACATATTCCATCAGCTGTAAAGCTTCCTCTGCACCTACATAGCGGTGCAAATCGCCTCCAAATTGATTTGTAATGTTATACTTTCCATCCGAAAGCGTACCAGCTCCACCATAACCGTTCATAATATGGCAGGGACTGCATTTAATGCAATTGCTTACCTTCCCTAATTTGATTGGACATACTCTCTTTTCTAAGTTTGCCCCTTTATCAATCATAAGAACCTTTGCCTTATTATCTCTTTTCGTCATTTCATAAGACATAAATACTCCGCTGGCACCTGCTCCAACAATAATTACATCGTACTTTTTCATTCTTTCCTCCGCATTCTTTTATTCCAAAGAATTTATATATTTTTCCGCCTGTACCGCACTGACTGCTCCATCAGCAACTGCTGTAACAACCTGACGCAAGCTCTTCACCCGAACATCTCCCGCAGCATATACACCATCAACGGAAGTCTGCATTAACTCATCCGTTTTAATATAACCCTTATCTAAATCCAATTCATTCTTAAATAAATCAGCATTTGGCTCATATCCTACAAAAATGAAAACACCGAAGGTCATATCCTCAGGACTGGCCACATATTCAGTCTTTTCCCCTGTTTTTAAATTTTTAATAACCACTTTTTCTAAAATACCGTCTCCGGAAAGAGATTCAATTGCCGAATTCCATATAAAAGAAATTTTAGGATTTTTCCTTGCTTTCTCCTGTATGGATTTAGCAGCACGCAGTTGGTCTCGGCGATGAATAATCGTTACTTTCCTTGCAAATTTTGTAAGAAAAAGAGCTTCTTCCACTGCTGTGTCTCCACCACCGACTACAAATACATCCAGTCCTCGGAAAAAAGAAGCATCGCAAGTCGCACAATAAGAAACACCGCGACCAATGAACATTTCTTCTCCTTCACAACCTAGCCGTTTGGAAGTCGCCCCGGATGCAATGATGATCGCCTTTGCACGATAGGTCTCGTTTTGGCCTTTTAAAACCTTGATTTCTCTTGAAAAATCAACTTCTGTTATCTCATCCGAAATTGTTTCAACACCAAAATTTGCAGCCTGTTTCTTCATGCGGTCAATCAAAGTTGCGCCGGATTCTTCCTCAACACAACCCGGATAATTTTCAATTCTCGATGTCATTATAATCTGTCCGCCAACTTGTTCCTTTTCAATCAGCAAGGTAGAAAGCGTTGCTCTTCCCGCATAAAGTGCAGCAGAAAGTCCTGCAGGTCCGCCGCCAACGATAACAACGTCATATACTTTCATCACATTCCTCCGTTACTTCTATATTTAAAACCTAATATGATTCATTTTAAATGAATCTCAAATATTTATAAACCTGCATCTGTTTTGCAAATTTATTAACAGCTTAGTATACCATGAATTCCCTTCTTCGTATAGTTTTTCATAGGAATCCAGAATATATTTTACCCTAAAAAGAACAGTATAAAACCTTTCTGTGAAGATTCTTCATATGAATTTGTAAAATGAGTATTAACGATTGATAATAGGAATCGGAGTCTGGTCTATCTCATCCAGATGATCTTCATAAACATAGTATTGTGTTTCTTTTGCAATCACATGACTCAGCAGTAAAATTGCAATTAGGTTTGGAATCGCCATCAGTGCATTCATCATATCAGAAAGGCTCCATATTACGTCCAAATTTGAAATTGCCCCTATAAAAACCATTGCGATCCATGCAATGCGATAAGGAAAAATGATTTTTTTCCCAAATAGGTATTGTGCTGCTTTTTCTCCGTAATAGGACCAACCCAAAATGGTTGAAAATGCAAAAGCCAGCATTCCAAAAGCTAAAATCGCCGATCCAATATAAGGAATTTTTTCAAATGCTAAAGACGTAAGCTGACCACCATTTCCTACTACTGCATTAATTTGAGGATTTGCTATAATCGTGCTGACTAAAACCAGGCCGGTTATTCCGCAAACAATTCCCGTATCCCAAAAAGTTGCCGTGGAGGAGATCATAGCTTGACGTACTGGATTTCTTGTCTGTGCTGCAGCAGCTACAATTGGTGCAGATCCCATGCCCGATTCATTAGAAAAAAGCCCTCTTGCGACACCATAGCGACAGGCGATCAATATGGTAGAGCCGACAAAGCCTCCTCCTGCTGCACGTTTTGAAAAAGCTCCAAGCAGAATCGTTTCAATACTCTGCATCAGATATTCTTTATTTATGATTAAAATAAAGATACATCCCAATGTATAAAAAAGTGCCATAAACGGGACCAATTTTTCACAAACTTTTGTAATGGACTGTACTCCTCCCAGAATGACAACTGCTACCAAAGCGGCAAGAAAAACTCCGCTGATCTGTTCGGGTATATTAAAATTCTCTTTCATAACAACAGAAACTGCATTTGCCTGCACACTGGATCCGATACCAAATCCGGCAAGTGCAGTAAAAAATGCAAATAAAACGGCAAGCCATTTCATTTGCAGTCCCCGTTCCAAGGCATACATCGCACCACCAAGCATCGATCCGTCTTTTGTCTGTACCCGATATTTAATGGCAATGAGTGCTTCACTATATTTTGTCGCGATCCCAAAACAACCCGTAAGCCAAGTCCAAAAAACTGCCCCCGGTCCCCCAAGTGCAATTGCCGTTCCGACTCCTACAATATTTCCTGTCCCGATTGTAGAAGCCAATGCCGTTGCTAAAGCTCCGAATTGGCTGACATCTCCCTTTGCACAAGTATCTTTTGTAACCGATAATCGAATGCTTTGAAAAATTTTCTGCTGAATCACTCCCGTGCGAAATGTCATGTAAATATGTGTCCCAAACAGTAAAATAAGCATTGGAACTCCCCATAGGTACCGATTCATCCACAATGCAAACATATGGATATTCTGTACCAAATCCTCCATCATTTTTCACCTCTCTTATTTTGCGAAAACTTAGCCTCCTTTGAAAAAGGCAGCTAAACAGTAGGTCATAAAGATAACTACTTTTGATATAAAAAAAAATTAAACCTTTATTCTGAAAAATGTTATAATAAAATTTATCCGTTATACTTTTAAGCCGATACCTTCCTTTGAGAAAAGAAGGTAACCATGCAGTCGTATCATTTTAATAAGTTAATAAGGAGCCTTAAATTATGAACAAAAAAAATCTTTACGTTGCTATCTTTATGCTGGTGGCTGCTCTTTCTTGCACAGCAATCAGTTTTCGAAATGGATTTTCTCAATTTGAGAGAGGTACTCTTATCGCAGCTTTCATGTTTCTCTGCTTTGCTGTTATGTTTTTTCGTCATAGAAATGATGATTGATTTTTTAAGGTATAAAAAGACGATTCTTATTAAGTACTTAAATATTGGCATAAAAAAACCTGTAAGAAAGACAAACTCTTTCTTACAGGTTTTTATTTGCTTTTTAATTTTATTAAACTTCTTCTGCTGTCAACTTATCAAACTCTGCAACTACCTTTTCAAATTCTGCATCGTCTTCAATATCGACTAATTCAAACTCGTCTTCTCCGGTTTCCTTATATCCATAGATATAAACATCGTCACTGCCATCGTCCGGAATCAATGCAATGTATTCTTTTCCATCATAGTCGAAAAGTCCCATAATTTCACATTCTACTTCAACACCATCATCAAATTCTAGCGTGATAAAATCTGCATCATTTTCACCGCCGCAACAGCATTCATCACCACAGCCGTCATGGGTGCATTTTTCTTTCTCACTCATCTATTTATCCTCCTATTGATTTCCCATTTTCTTCATTTTGGGTATAATATCACTATAACACTATAATGCTTATTTCACAATTGAATTATTCAAATGTTGATGAATCTTTTCCGCTACACTTCGATTCATTCCAGAAATTTTGCTCAATTCTTCAGTCGACGCCTGTCGAATTGCATCAATGCTTCCAAAAGCTGACAGCAATGCCATCTTTCTTTTTTCTCCCACTCCATCAATTTCATCTAATATTGATTTGCGCAACTTCTTACTCCGCAGTCCTCTATGGTAATCTATGGCAAAACGATGTACTTCTTCCTGAATCGAAGCAATATATTTAAACAAAACAGGATTACTCCGCAGCTCCAATTCTTCTTGCTGATAAACCAGACCTCTTGTTCGATGATGGTCATCTTTTACCATTCCTGCCACTGGTATAGAAAGATTTAACGCTGATAGCACCTGCTCCACCACTGCAACTTGATTCTTTCCACCATCCATCAATAAAAGATCCGGCATCTTTGAAAAGGAAGGATCTCCTTTTAACCCTCGTTTTAGTCTCCGATACAACACTTCTTGCAAACTGCCGTAATCATTTGGTCCTTCAATGGTTCGTATTTTAAAGCGGCGGTAATCCTTGCGCACCGGCTTTCCGTTTTCAAATACAACCATTGCTCCAACCGAATCAATCCCATTTGTGTTAGATATATCGTAGGCCTCAATACGCCACCTATTATCCGCTTGAAAGCCAAAAAATGAGGATAATGCTTCAGAAATTGCAGATGCTTTTTCCTGTTGATTTCTTGCCCGTTCATCCAATCCCTTAGAAAGTTCGATGACATCTCTTTTGGAAAGGTCTAAAAATGCCTTTTTTTCACCTTTTTGCGGTATGGTTAATTTTACATTACTGCCACGAAGATCCGATAGCCACTTTTCCAGTAAGTCAGCCTCAGGCAGCTCCTCTTCTAACAAAATTTCCTTTGGTGCCATTACACTCGGTGAATAATACTGCTTTAAAAATGCCGTTATCACCTCTGCATTGCTCTCTTCCGGCATTGCCTGTAAATGGTAAGTCTCTCGGCCGCTGTGTTTTCCCTGCCTTACAAAAAAAACAATCACATGCACCCCTACCTGACCTCTGGAAAGCAAAACAACATCCAAGTCTCCGGTAGTGCTCAGAACCACTTTCTGCTTTTCCGAAACCGCTTTCACTGCGGCAATTTGATCTCGATATTGTGCAGCCTGTTCAAATTGAAGGTTTGCTGATGCTTCTGTCATACGTCTCTCCAACTCTTCCATCAAGCCTTTATTTTTCCCATTTAAATAATCAATTGCCTTTTGTATCTCCTTACGGTACTCCTCTGAACTGATACCTCCCGTACAGATCCCCCTGCACCGGTGTATATGGTAGTTTAAGCAAGGTTGAAATCCATTTGCAAAGTTTTGTGCAGAACATCGTTTCAATATAAAAACATCGTTCAATAAATCAATCATTTGATTGACTGCCCCTACATCAGTATACGGCCCAAAATATTTGGAGCCATCTGACAAAACTCTTCTTGTTTTCAAAATGCGCGGATAGACCTCACCCATAGTCACTTTAATATAGGGATACGTTTTATCATCTCTTAAAAGTACATTATACTGCGGCATATACTTTTTAATAAGATTATTTTCTAAGATCAAAGCTTCCATTTCCGTATCCGTAATAATGTACTCAAATTCTTCAATGTGAGATACCATTGCACGTACCTTGGCGTCCTGTCTCTTTGGTGTTTGAAAATACTGCCGTACACGATTCTTTAAGGAAACTGCCTTTCCAACATAGATTACCTTTCCAGATTTATCTTTATGCAAATAGACTCCTGGCTTATCCGGTAATCTTTTTAAATTTTCTCTGATATCAAACATCTGTGCACCCCCTTTCTTTTTATTTTTTTATTCCAATACATAATATGACAAATTTTTACTTCATTGTATTAATACTTTTGATTTTCGCACAAAAGTGTTAAAATAATAGGGTAATACAAAGAGGAGGAATAAAACGTGGAAACACATGACATCATTGCGCTTGGTGAACTAGTCATCAATTTTCAACAACAAGAGAACGGTTCTTACGTTCCCAATCTCGGAGGTTCTCCCGCAAATCTAATACGCATTCCGGCGAAGTGTGGACTTCAAACTGCATTAATTGGCAAGATTGGTACAGACAGTTTCGGTAAAAAAGCACTGTACACTTTACGCCAGCTTTCAGTTGATACCACTTCCATCATCACAGACCCTAATGTATTTACAAGTTTAGCTTTCATAAATAAACACGAAACCGGTCAATCTGTTTATGAATTCGTTAGAAAGCCGGGCTCTGACATATACTATAAAAAAGAAGAATTGCCTGTTTCTATGCTGAAACACACAAAAATATTTCACTTCAGCAGCCTCTCGCTGACACACCCGATTTCCAGAGATGCCGTATTTGAAGCAGTTCGCATTGCACGTGAATCCGGAGCCGTCATCAGCTTTGAAGCAAGTTACCTTGATGGAGTATGGACAGATAAAGCGGAAGCAAAAAAACAAATTCTGCGTGGTATTAAGGATGCAGATTTAGTAGATATCACTCAGCAGGACTTAGATTTTCTCGAAGTCTTCCCTATCGATTTGCTGCATCAATACAGCTCTCATTTTATCCTGATCAATATGGGAGAAAATGGATGCCGTTATGTGGGAAGAGACGGTGAGGGATATGTGCAAGGGATAAAACAATTACCCAAAATGGACACCCGTATCAATGCAGATATTTTCATGGGTGCAGTACTTTCCCGCTTTCTTGCACTATCCATTCCGATCAAGCAGTTGAGTTCTCTGAATCTTGAAGATATTCTTCATTTCGCCAACAAAACAGCTTCCTTATGTGACTGTCAAGATCAAAAGCTAATTAATTGCTAATTTTGAAAAAACGCAAACCCATCAACACATCTTACCTGTCGATGTGCCGATGGGTTTTCTTTTATTATCCACGGTGTTGATAGCGTCGCTCGTAATTTTCTTCCCATGCAGCTCTTCGTTCCATTTCTTCTTTCTGTATGCGTTTCTGCCTCTCTAGTCTTCTCTGTTTACGCATGCGCACCTGTCTTCGTTTCAACGCAATATATGCACAAAGCAGCAGGATAAGAAAACCTATGATAATTAAGCTTGTTATTCCAATTGCTTTTGCTGTTTTATCATTGATTCCCAAAAGGGATAATGGACCCCCTTTTTTCACACTCGCCGCAGCAACCGCTTCGCACTCCTGCAAAAGAGTGTCTCCTTCATAAACTTGCAGAATACCAGCCCTATCTCCCTTTTTTACCGGAGCTTTCAACGACTTGTCCAAAACAAGCTTCGTAGATAAAATAGAATCAGATGCCTCGAGCGGTAAAGTTGCCGCGGCATCCTTTGCCAAAGTTACCTTAACCCGATTAAGGCTTCCTCTAGACACCTTAATTTCCCCCAGTTCTGTACCGGCTTGCATCGAGTGAACCGTTTTGTAATTTGCAAATCCATAATCTAAAAGTGTAATACAGTCTGCAAATCTGCCTTTATCCGTTGAAGTGAGTGTTACAGCAATCAATTCTGTGTCACCTCTTTTTGCACTCGCTACCAAACAGCCTCCTGCATGACTTGTATACCCCGTTTTTATCCCGGTAATCCCTTCATATTTGCACCCTCGTGAAACGCCATTTACAACAACCTTAGTCTTCTCATCATAAAGCATGCGGTTTGTATTGTACATATAACGGGTTTCCTGTTTATTCGTCTGCGGTAAAACAAAACGATAGGTTGTTACCAGATCTCTGAATTTTTCATTGGTCATTGCATATTTTGCAATCATCGCCAAATCATAAGCCGTTGTCACATGTGCATCATCATGCAATCCGTTTGGAGTCACAAAGTTTGTATTTTTTGCACCAAGCTCTTTTGCTCTTTCGTTCATGAGCTTTGCAAAATCTTCTACGCTCCCAGAAATTTCTTTTGCCAGTGCAACAGCAGCATCATTTGCAGATTCCGTCATCATTCCATACAAAATCTGCTCTACAGTGAGCTGCTCTCCCTCCACTAAATACATTCGACTCCCTTCCGTAAAAGGTGTTTCTGCATCTACCGTGACTACTTTATTTAAATCTAAATTTTCCAGTGCCAAAAGTGCAGTTATTATCTTCGTTGTGCTTGCAGGGTACCTAGGCACATCTGCATCTTTTTGATAAAGAATTTCCCCTGTTGTCGCATCAATTAAGATACCGCTGGCTCCTCCGATTACCGGCTGCGTGTCAGTCGCATACGTAAAATTTGTGATGCTGCATACGAAAATAACCGCAAGCAATGCAGCTAAGAACTTTTTCATGATTGCCCCCCTCTATTGTCGTCCTACTAGCACCCGAAAAAATAGTCCGTAAGCTCATAGCCATTACCGAAAAACAAACCAGATGCAGCTGCTGCAGTTTCATTGAATCCTTTGCTTTCATCTGCCTCGGTTTCCTTACTGCTATCATACAGAACGAAAGGAACCGGTTTTCCTGCATGCGTCCGAATGGAGATAGGAGTCTGATGATCCGGTAAAACTAAAAACCGGAAAGCCTCTCCTGTACTTCTTAAATATTCGATCACCGGTCCCACAATTTTCTCGTCAATCAATTCCAAAGAACTTATCTTCCCAGAAAGGTCTCCTTGATGCGAACACTCGTCCGGTGCCTCTACATGCAGGTAAATAAAATCCATTCCATCCTTGAACTGCTGAATTGCAGCTTCCGCCTTTCCCGAAAAATTCGTATGAATGGTACCAGTTGCACCTTCTACATCTACGGATTTCAAGCCAGCACAAATACCAATGCCCTTAATCAAGTCCACTGCAGAAATAGTCGCGCCTTTGATCTGATATTTATCATAAAAAGAAGAGAGTTGCGGTTTTTTGCCCTGACCCCATATCCAGATAGAGTTTGCAGGATTTAAACCCTTTTCTACACGTCTAATATTTACAGGATGTTTTGAAAGTAACTCATAGCTTTCTTTCATCATATTATATATGAAATCAGCCCCTTCTCCTTTAGGCATGTATTCTCTAACTTTTTTTGTCAGAATATCATGAGGTGGAGTCAATACATAATCAGTTTCACCGTTTTTTACAATCATGCAATGGCGATAACTTACACCCGTATAAAACTGAATTAGCTCATTCCCAAACTTTTCGTTAACTGCTTTGATTAATTCATCCGCTTCTTCCGTTGTGATATCACCGGCGCTGTGATCCAATACTGTTAAATCTTCATAAGCACCTTCACCTTGTAACGTTACAATATTGCATCGAAACGCAACATCTGTATCCGACATATCAATTCCGATACTCGCTGCTTCAAGAGGAGAACGTCCTGTCAGATAAACCCTGGGGTCATAACCCATTACAGATAAGTTTGCCGCATCACTTCCCGGGGCAATTCCTTCAGGCACCGTACTAACGACCCCAACCGTTCCCTTTTTTGCAAGCTGATTTATGTTCTTAATATTCGCTGTTTCGAGAGGCGTTTTTCCACCTAATTCTTTAATGGGTTCATCACCCGCACCATCTGCTACTAAAATTAAATACTTCATTTCTTTTACTCCTTTTCCATGTTCATTTTCAAAAAAACGTTTATTTTTCAATGTTTAATGCAATTTTTATTTTAAACGCCTACTTCTTTTTCGTTAAAATCTCGTTAAAAAACATAGGCATTCTTACCATTTTTATTAAAATAAAAGAGTAAAAACAATAACTTTTTATCCATTTTTCCTCTTCCAAAGTAAGCTTTTTTTTAAAAATCACGTTATTTTTTTAAGTTGTAGTGTCGGTTTTTTTGAATTTTACCGTTCATTTCGACTAAAAAAAATCGCTTTTCACTCCATTTTTTTAAAATATCAAACTGTTTTTCACGGCATTTTTTTGTTTTTTTCAATTTTACAACGCATTTTTTTTATAACTTTTGTGTTTTTTTTGTTCGTTTTTTTTATTTTTGTACATTTATCTACTTTACTATTGTAACATAAAGTGCTACAATTGGGGATATAAATTTTTTTGCAAGGAGGCGAAAATATATGAGTAATACAGCAAGAGTTTTCAATTTTTCAGCTGGTCCCTCCATGCTACCTTTAGAGGTAATGGAGCGTGCCGCAAAAGAAATGACAAACTATGAAGGGTGCGGCATGTCCGTTATGGAAATGAGTCACCGTTCCGCAGATTTTAAAAAAATCATTGATACAGCAGAACAAGATCTAAGAGATATTATGCATATCCCTGACAATTATAAGGTTCTATTTTTGCAAGGAGGCGGCAGTCTGCAATTCTCTATGGTCCCTTTGAATCTTCTGCGAAATTCAAAAAAAGCAGATTACATCGTAACTGGTTCTTGGGCAAAGAAGGCCGAGAAGGAAGCAGAAAAATTTGGTGATATTCGAATTGCCGCATCTTCCGAAGACAAAACCTTCACCTATATTCCGAAGCTTTCTAAGGAAGACTTCCGTGAAGATGCCGACTACATTTATTTAACGGGAAACAATACAATCTACGGAAGCCGTTACGTCGAATTCCCAGAAACTGGAGAAATCCCTCTTGTTGCTGATCTTTCTTCCAATATATTATCACAAGAAATTGATGTCTCCAAATTTGGAATCATTTGGGCAGGTGCTCAAAAAAATATAGGTCCTGCCGGAGTCGTTATTGTCATTATTCGAGAAGACCTTTTAGGGCATGCTGATAAAAATACGCCAACTATGCTTGACTATAAAGTAGCTGCTGACAACGGTTCCATGTATAATACCCCTCCAACCTACGGCATTTACATTGCTGGGCTGACGTTCCAATGGATTAAAACGCAAGGCGGTGTAAAGGAAATGGAAAGGCGAAACATCGAAAAAGCGTCACTTCTTTACGATTACATCGATAGCAGTAAGCTATACACCGCACCGGTTGCAAAAGAAGACCGTTCTCTTATGAATGTAGTCTTTGTCACCGGAAACGCTGATTTAGATAAAAAATTTGTTTCGGAGGCAAAAGCACAAGGCCTTGTAAATCTTGGCGGTCACAGAAGCATCGGCGGTATGCGTGCCAGCATTTATAATGCAATGCCTATGGAAGGCGTTAAAAAGCTGATTGCATTTATGAAAGATTTTGAAAAAGCAAATGCATAAAAGGAGAATCTGAAAATGTTTCAAATCACTACATTAAATAAAATTTCCAGAAAAGGAACCTCTCATTTTACGGATCAATATACCATAAGTGATGCCGTGGAAAGAGCAAACGGCATTTTGGTCCGCAGCCAGGATATGCACTCCATGGAGTTTTCCGATCACCTCTTGGCTATCGCGAGAGCTGGTGCCGGCGTTAATAATATTCCGATTGACCGCTGCTCTGAAAAAGGAATCGTGGTATTCAACACTCCGGGAGCCAATGCAAACGCAGTAAAAGAATTGGTACTAACAGGTCTTCTTCTGTCTGCCAGAAACATTGCCGATGCAGTTTCTTGGACGAAAACACTTAGCGGCGATATTGGAAAGACCGTTGAAAAAAATAAATCTCAATTTGCCGGGCGTGAAATCCAGGGGAAAACGTTGGGTATCATCGGTCTTGGAGCAATCGGTGTCATGGTTGCAAATGCATGCGAAATGCTGGGAATGAAGGTCATCGGCTATGATCCTTATATCTCCTTGCATTCTGCACATGCACTTTCCAACACAATACCAGTGGTAACCAGCCTGGATACTTTGCTGCCAAAGTGCGATTATCTCACGATTCACGTTCCTGCAATGGAAGAAACAAAGGGTATGATTGACGAAACACGCTTTAAGCAGATGAAAAACGGTGTCTGCCTCTTGAACTTTGCGAGAAATACTTTAGTAAATGAAGACGATCTTCTTGCTGCAATAGAAGGCGGAAAAGTAAAGCGCTACGTTACTGATTTCCCAAATGAAAAAGTTCTTTACCGCAGCGGTGTTATTTGCCTACCACATCTCGGTGCTTCCACACAGGAGGCAGAGGAAAATTGTGCACAAATGGCAGTGGATCAAATGATGGATTATTTAGAAAACGGCAACATTACAAACTCCGTGAATTACCCTGCTTGCAGTCTTGGTATCTGTGATTCTAAGGCAAGAATCGTAGTACTAAATCAAAATATACCTGCAATGCTCGGCAAAATTACCGGCATCTTGGCAGACAGCAATATCAATATCAGCGATCTGATCAATCGAAGTAAGGGGGACTATGCCTGTACGCTCATCGATGTCGATTCTGAGATCAATGAAACAGAATTAAAAAAGGCACTTGCAGTGGACGGTATTATCTCCGTTCGTGTGATCGCCGGCAAATAACTCCTTCTTATAGAAATAAAATATAAAGCAGCACGGTTTCACCAGACTAGCATTTATAAAATCTTTTATCCGCTATATCAGCGAATTTTAAGATAATATAAAGCATATCTTTCAGAAACCGTGCTGTATTTTTTGAGATTTCATTCTATTGAATGAGGTTTGCCAGGAAAGTTGCAGCCTGTGCTCGGCTTGCTGTTTCAGTCGGCGCAAGCATTCCATTCATTCCGTTCACTGCTTTTTTTGAAATAAAATAACTCATTGCTGAAGAAGCATAAGGCTGGACCTGACCATAATCCGAAAAAAAGGCTAGTACAGATGTATCCGCTTCTTCATTAATCTTGTTTTGATGAAGAAGGGCGCGATATGCCATCGTGAACATATCCTGTCTGCTAATTAAGTTTTCCGGCGCAAAACGCTCTTCGCCGATTCCATTTATCAAACCAATCTGTTTTGCCGTTGCCAGCTGTTTTGCATAATAGGCATCAGACGCCACATCAGAAAATCCTTGTGCATCTTCAATGGTTTCCACTTCCAGCATACGAAGTAACATCAATACAAAATCTGCACGCTTTATTTGAGAATCCGGCATCGCCCGATTATACAAATCTCCTTTGATAATACCTTTCTGTGCCATCAATTCCACATACGGCTTCGACCAGTGTCCCTCTAAATCAATGAATGCACATTTGCTGTCATTGGGAGTCATCGGTGGGACTTCATTGCCTGATGATGGCTCCTCTACAGTGCCACCGGAAAGCGGTACTTTATTCAATCGTTTTATCAATGCCGTCAGATCAGCATTTGCTTTAAAGCTAGAATATGCATACATGCAATATCCCTTTACTTGACTCTTTGTCCGATTCAAATTCACCTGACGCTCAATCTCACTTACGCCATACCACGGGCTGCTGCTGTCGCTGTTTCCGGTTCGATAAGCAGCTTGTCCAATGTAAAGGTCCACGTCGGTTCCGTCCACCACATCACACCACCAATTCAGAAGCTTTTCATAATCTGCGATTTCAAATCCAATATTCCAATAGATTTGCGGAATAATATAATCGACATATCCTTTTTTTACCCATCCTCTTGAATCGGCATAATTTTTATTGTACGATTCCGATCCCCTAGTGTCACTTCCGCTTGCAATTGTCCCTTTGTTCGCCCAAATTCCCATCGGGCTGACTCCAAATACTAAATCTGCACTCTTTGCGTGCACAGTATCATAAATCCCCTTGACCAGCTGATCTATATTATCTCTTCTCCAATCTTCGATGGAAGAAAATCCGCTTCCATATTTTTCAAATGTGCTTCTGTCAGCAAATGTACTGCCGGGATAAAAATAATCGTCGATCTGAATGCCGTCCACATCATAATTGTCTAAGATTTCATCGACACCTTTAAGTATGTAATCTCTAACGCGCGGTTCTCCCGGATTCCAATACATCTTTCCATCTGTATGCGTTACCGTCCATTCCGGATGTTGAACAGCCGGATTCTGCTCTGTTAAAGTTGCTTTATCCTCCGCCTTTGCTGTAATTCGGTACGGATTGATCCATGCGTGAAGTTCCAGGCCTCTCTTATGGGCTTCCTCTACAAAAAACTGAAGCGGATCAAATCTATTATCAGGAGCAAGTCCTTCTTTTCCAGTCAAATATTTTGACCAAGGATATAAATCCGACGAGTACAGAGCATCGCTGCAAGATCTCACCTGCAAAATAACGGCATTGAATCCCATCTCTTTTGCATTGTCTAAAATAGCAACAGCATCTGCTTTCAAAGAATTTTCATCTCTTGTCATTTTTGACGGGTAATGTAAACTGAAGACATTTGCGACCCATATCCCCCGAAAGTTTTCGGAATAAGTTTGTGCATTACTCCTTATTGCACGACTCGGTACGAAAAATAAACCAAGCATGAAAGAAAGCACTAATAGACTTGCAAGAATTTTTTTACCTTTTTTCATCTTTTTCTCCCTTATTTACTTGTCTCTTAAAATAATTTAATGTTCCCCCTCCTATGGCAACGCAAAACACAGTTTGCAAAAGAGAGTCATGTACTTTTTAATAAAATTTTCCCTATGCTGTTTCATCCCATACGACATTAACCAATATGCCAAGGACTAAAACACTACCCAAAATATAGAACCAAAATAGTAAAGCCACAATGGATGCTAAACTTCCATAAAGCAAATCAAAATTCGCAAAGACTGTCGTGTAATAGGAATATATATAAGTGGCAATTAACATTCCTAAAGAGGCAACAAAGCTTCCTGGTAAAAAGCGCTTATATGGCATCCTCACTGCAGGTAATGAATAGTAATTATAGCTGACTGTTAAAAAGTAAACAGCAACTGCAAGAATCCATCTTAAAATATACCAGACATTATTGACATTAAAAGGCAGATGCAAAAATTTTTCTACATAAAGGGCGGCAATTGTCAGTATGCCTTCTCCGTAAACCAAAATGACCAAACTGAATACCAGCATGAACATCGTTAGAATAATATTTTTTATTGCTCGCAAACGCTCTTTCACATATCCATACTTTAAGGTTTTTCCGGTATAAGCATAATTTGAAATTAATACCATGGAAAACTGTGCTTTTGATGCAGCCCAAAGAGCAAAGGCTACAAAGATGATACTAAAGCTACCCGGTGTAGTCTGATTGAGATATTTTAATACTTCCCCTGTCATCTCAACATTGACGTATTCCAAAACCAGTTCTCGAATTGCACTCAAAGATAAGGAAAATACATTTAAAAGTTCTCCCAGTAATATGACAATCGGCACGATTGACATAATAAAATAAAATGCAAGTTCTGCAGACAATCCCTGATAATATGGGTCACGCATCCTTCTTATAATACGTAAAGTCATATCCAGCAATCTTCTTTTCGTCATAGCATCCCCTTTTTATACTATTTTTTTATTCAGCTGCTCCCTCAG
Source organism: Sinanaerobacter sp. ZZT-01 (assembly GCF_035621135.1). NCBI lineage: Bacteria > Bacillati > Bacillota > Clostridia > Peptostreptococcales > Anaerovoracaceae > Sinanaerobacter > Sinanaerobacter sp. ZZT-01. The sequence goes on along the minus strand of NZ_CP141728.1, from coordinate 2,005,828 downwards.
GGTTTGAAGTGCAATGGAGCGATGGCTGATTTTATTTTTTTCTTCTGCGGAAAGCTCTCCAAATGTCTTATCATATCCATCCGGCATAAAAAGCGGATCATATCCAAAGCCATTGCTTCCTGCTGCTTCATATAGAATATGCCCCTTACATTCTCCTCTGGCAACAATTTTTTCTCCGTTTGGATATACCATTGTAATCACTGAAACAAATTTTGCACTTCGTTTCTCTATAGGTACATCCTTTAACAGTTCCAGAAGCTTTTCATTGTTTTTCTCATCATTGCTGTCTTTTCCTGCAAAACGAGCAGAATACACCCCCGGAGCACCGTCTAAAGCATCTACCATTAAACCGGAATCATCTGCAATGGTAATCTCATTGCAGGCCTTCATAATCTCACGTGCTTTTTTTTCTGAATTTTCTTCGAAGGTCTGCCCATCTTCTTCAATTTCAAAATCAGGTACACCCGCTTCTGAACGGGATACCATATGCATTCCAAACTTTTTCGTAATAGCACTCATTTCTTCAATTTTATGCTTATTTTGTGTCGCAGCTACTATCCTCATTCGTATTTTCTCCTTTGGTTTCTTAAAATTTTACCTCTCCTAAAATTTGACTCTGAAGCTGATGAAGGTCGCCGCATCCTTTTGCAGCATACGCAATCAACTCCTGCAATTGCAATGCTGTAAACGGAGCTTCTTCTCCCGTACCCTGAATTTCAATAAATTCTCCCCGGTCAGTCATAACCACATTCATATCCACCTGGGCTTTGGAATCTTCCTTATAGCATAGATCCAGCATAATTTCACCATCAATAATACCGACACTCACAGCAGAAACGAGTGCTTTAACCGGAATTTCCTGTATCGCACCTGCTTCTTTTAAACGCTTCATTGCTTCTATCATCGCAACAAATGCACCGGTAATAGATGCAGTCCTCGTTCCTCCATCCGCCTGTATAACATCACAATCCAGCCAAATCGTTCTTTCGCCCAGTTTAGTCATATCGACTACTGAACGAAGAGAACGCCCGATTAGACGTTGAATTTCCTGACTTCTCCCATCAATTTTTCCTCTTGAAGAATCCCTTTGTTTACGGGTCTGCGTCGCTCCCGGAAGCATGCTGTATTCTGCACTGATCCATCCTTGTCCGGTCCCTTTTAAATGCTTTGCCGTTTTTTCTTCCACAGATGCTGTACAGATGACCTTAGTCTTTCCCATCTCAATCAGTACCGATCCCGCAGGGTGCAGCAGATAATGATTATGTATCTTTACAACTCGCAATTCATTTACAGCACGCCCATTCTCTCTTAATTCTTCCATGTATCCTTTCCTTTCTATGATTAGGAATTTTTCATAATAACACTTTCAATTACATCTGCAACATTTTCACACACATCGCAGCATTTTTCTAAACAGTCAAACGTTTTGGTCCAGCGAATCATTTCTATAGGATCCTTTGAAGAAACATAAAGGTTACGCATGGCTTCCATGTAAATGCGGTCTCCATCCTCCTCCAAACGATTGATTTCAATAATCAAAGAGTGAAGTGTCTTTGACTTACGAAAATTGGAAAACTCAGCCAAAGCAGTTTTTAGGACCTCACAAAGTTTGCAAATAACCTTACATAGCTCCAGTGTTTCCGGTCTAACTTCTTGAATATCAAACATATAGATTCGCATGACAACATCTTCAATCGCATCTGTTACGTTGTCGATTTGATGAGCCATTTCCATGATGTCTTCTCTCTCGATCGGCGTAATAAATTCCTTTGCAAGTTTTTGCATCATTAGATGTTTTTCTATATCGGCCTGATGCTCAATCACATGCATATCTTTCATTTTAATCTTCAAATCCGCCGATTGGTAGTTATCAACAATTTCTTTCAGTAGGTCCGCCGCTTCACATGAATATTTTACTAATGTAACAAAGCGTTCAAAATAATCTTCATCTCGTTTTCGTGCCATAACGATCTCCCTCCTCATGTATTATAACAGGTGCATGAATAAATATGCCATCAAATACCCAATCAGTCCACAGCATGGAAATGTCAATACCCAAGTCAGTACCATTTCCTGAACCAGTCTCCAATTAACGCTGGTCAATCGTTTCGCTGCACCAACTCCCATGATTGCCGTTGTTTTCGTGTGTGTTGTGCTAACCGGAAGTCCTGCTAAAGAAGAAAGGAACAGACAGCTTACCGCAGCTAAATCAGCAGAAAAACCTTGGTGTTTATCTAATCGAACCATGTCCATACCAACAGACTTAATAATCCGATATCCGCCAATAGAAGTTCCAAATGCCATGGTGAGTGAACATAAAATCATCATCCAGATTGGAATTACAAAATATTCTGCTGTTCCGACTCCCTTAGATAAAAAAATGCCCAGCATAAAAACGCCCATGAATTTCTGCCCGTCCTGTGCGCCGTGCATAAACGCCATACCGGCTCCGCCTGCCACCTGTGCTTTCTGAAAAAATGAAAATGCCTTCCTTCGATCCATACTTCGGAATAAAAATTCCACTAGTTTTACTACAACCCATCCTAAAACAAACCCCAGTATCGTAGATAAAAGCAATCCATAAATAACCTTCATCCATTCTGAAATATGAATGCCGCCCATACCTTTCTGCAAAGCGATCGCAGCACCGGAAATTCCTGCAATCAATGCATGACTTTCACTGGTGGGAATACCAAAAAACCAAGCAGCTACCGCCCAAACAATAATGGCAAACAATGCCGCGCATAAAGCAACAGTCGCATCTCCGGCATTGCCGCCAAACTCGACCATATTATAGATGGTTTCTGCTACAGTCGCATTCACCATCGTCATGAATAAAACACCGAGAAAATTAAAGACAGCGGCCATAGCAATGGCTGCACGTGGTTTGATAGAGTGGGTAGAAACACAGGTTGCAATTGCATTTGGGGCATCCGTCCATCCATTTAGCATAATTGCGCCCAAGTTCAAGAGAACTGTAACAAAAAGCAGTGGCTGATTCATTAATTGGTGCAAAAATTCATTTAAGGTTATCGTCATGTTCCTTCTCCTATCAATGGTTAAACCCACGAGGCAAAACAAGCCTTCTTGAAGAATTCACGACTTTATCGCAAATCCATAAAATCTCATTATACAATAAACACAAGCTTCGTTGATAGAGCTGTACAATCAACGGTCTGGAAAAGATCCAAGTGACAAAAACTGCACATAAAAACAAGCAAAAGTATGAATAAACATTCTGTTGACCGAAAACTTGTGTTGCTTTTATTCCATAACGAACAATAACATGCAGAACAAAAACCGTTATCGTTCCTCGCCCTGCTACACTTAAGATCGTCTTTGCACGAGGCAACATTGCAATAAAAACAACAATCCATGCAAATGCAATCAACATCAATCCACTTCGCTCCAATATACCCTGCATCGCAGTGAGCCCTTCGTCTATGTAAGGCCTTTTAAACAAGATAGAGTTCCATCCGATCCCGGTGTAAGCAATTATGCCTCCGAGTACAGGAAGAATCAAGAGCAGAGGCGCAATCGCCACTTTTGGAATCTGACGTATTCTTTTTATATGTTCTGGTGTACAAAGGTAACCGCTGATAAAAAAAGGTAAAAATCCAAATACCCGCCCTAAACTCAAATTTTCATTCAAAAACGGTACAAAACCGGAAAGTAAAGATAACAGTATGCTCAATGGCAGTAAATGCGTAAGTTTTTTGACATCCTTTATAAAATAACGGTAAAAAAATAATACTAACAGGTACCACAAAGCCATAGAAGGTTCTATGAAGTGGAGCTTAGAGTTCTCCCATCCAAAAAACAATACTCTCACAATATACATAATGACAGTCAAAATTAAATAGGGAAATAAAAAGTTTTCAATTGCAGTTTCTTTACATTTTTCTGTCTTTTTCGAAAAGTATCCGGATATAAACAAAAACGTTTGCATAATAAAACAGAAAAAAGTGGAATAAATAGCACTTCCCCATGTTCCAAGGTCAAAAGTTGTTGCTCGTAAAAAATGTGCATAAACCACACAAAGGATTAACAAACCCTTTATATTATCAAAAAGAAAATCACGTTCTTTTTCATTTCTCATGAAAAATAACCTCCCATCACTCTTTTTAGCAGGTATTCATTATACCTCCTTTATATGAAAAAGTAACGAGCATTTTGTCAAATAAACTTCATATTTTTAATTTTCTATCTAATTTATTCCAATTTATGTTTTCCTCTATATCATTCCTTTACAATACTTTTATTCTTCCGATTGTTCCGCCAAAATTTGATATAAAGCAGTTGCAAGCTGATCGCTGCACGAAGTAGGGCGGCCGCCGCACGAGATTCCCTTGCAGGACTTGATAACTTCCTCTGCCTTCATTCCTTCTACCAATTTTCCGATTGCTTTTAAATTCCCGTCACACCCTCCTGTAAACCTTACATTTTTAACAAGGCCATCTTCCAACGAAAATTCAATGAGCTTGGAACACGTTCCACAAGTTTTATAAGAATATTCCATTTTTCTACTCCTGTTCAAATAATTTTTTTGCTGCATTCAGCAGCTTCTGCTGTTCTTCTTTTTTCAAAGTCTTATCTTCTGGCAGTAAGATCAAAATACCATTTTCATCCAAAAAATTCCGATGAAAAATTTCTTGGTATAATTCCCCAGCCGCATAAACCCGGCCTTGAATCAAAACAGTTTTCTGATTCAAAATTCTCTGAGAGCTTCCTACATCCAATGCATTGCTTCCCACTTTACTCGTATACAGTTTACCTTTATCTGTAATCCGCATCATTTTTGTATTATCCATGTAGACCGAAGCAGCTCCTAGCTTTATGCCAATAGTCCCCAAATGCACCATCGTATTTCCATAAGCATCTGTATAAGCCTTTTCCAACCGTTTTCCATTGCTGTAAAAGTTCGGTTTACCATTTATGTAGTACAAGCTTTGTCCACTCCTCGATAAAATGGATCCTTTCAGAATCTCTTGAATTTCAGAGTCTTCTTCTTCAAGAATTGCTTCAAAGTCCGGAACTAGCCCCCAATTATCTAGTAGATATTCATTTACTTCATTTGTGATCTGGCAAGGACCTTTATCGATCCATATGTAATAAGTCAGCTTTGCAATCTTTCTTGACATAGAGTCAACTACCGTTGCAGTTAATTGGTGTTTCCCTGAAGACAACAAATCTTTATCAAGGTGAAACTCTGTGCCTACCGCCGCTTCACCTAAGCTTTGATCTCCACTGCTAAACTGAACCTTATCTCCATGACGTGAATTGTTACCTTTTACTTTTAGGAAAATTTCATTTTCAAAAAATTCATAATCAAGACGCTTACCGGTATTTCCGGAACCCGTTTTTACAAAGTAATAGCCACCGGACTGCATACTGTTCCAATCAGATGGAATGAGATCGTCTGTATAAATACCATACGCACCTTTCGATTTGGCATCCTGCATTTCTTCCACATCATTGATTGTATGCATATATACTACGATTCCATAACTCTGTAATTTTTTTGCAATTCCTTTGTTACGGAGTTCTTCGCTCATCGTCACCGCATAGATTCTATTACTTTTTACAAAACGAATAATTTTATCGGCACTTAAGCTTTGCATTTTGTAAAGTGTAAGAATAATCTGCTTATAACCCAATCCTTTTACTGCATTCCATTCATCAAAGCTGTAAATTTGCGGTATGATTTGTTCCTTGCATTTCGGATATTTCTTCGCGATTAGCGTGAGAAGTTTAATATTATCTTCCTTCGTATCGGTAATGATACGCACTTCCGGATAATCTTGCAATAAAGCTGCAAGCTTTTCAAATGTCATCGGCTCAAATTTTTCAAAAATTTTCGTCTGCTCAAATTGATCTAAAGTCAGTTTGCTATTCGATGCAAGACCTAACATATCCTTACTCGTATAATCCCAATCATGAAGCATAACTATTTCTTGATCCTTCGTGATGCCTAAATCCAGCTCAATCAAGCGAAATCCATATTCAATGGCCTTCTCAACGGCCTCCATAGAATTCGTTGTATAATAGCCTTGTATAGATCCGCCGCCATGTGCAATCAATCTTTCATATTTTGTGTTTCCTCTTGATGAGTTTGCTTCTGCAGCATAGCTTACCGACATTGCTGCACTACTCACTATAAAAACAAATGAAAAAAGGCATAGAAGCGTTCGATAAAAATACTGCCTGCATTTCATTGTAATTTCATTCTCCTTTGTATTTCACTCAACACTTTCGGTGCAGCCAATAAAAACCAAGGTGCAAATTTGCCGGGTTCTTTTGACAATTCTTCTTGTAATGTTTGGAAAGTAACCCATTTCATTTCTGAAATTTCCTCTGGATTCGGATGATATTCTCCATTGTAGTCACCAATAAAGACATGATCATATTCATGTTCGTATAAGTTTTCCTCAAATTGATGACAATACACAAATTCAAAAAGAGGAAACAGCTCACAGGAAATGCCTGCTTCTTCTTTCAGGCGGCTCTTAGCAGCTTCCAAGACCGTCTCATCCTCTCTCGGATGGGAACAGCAGGTATTCGCCCAAAGTCCTCCTGAATGATACTTATCAAACGCTCTGCGCTGAATCAGCATTCTATCACCATGGTATAAAAACACAGAAAAGGCCCGGTGCAGAAGTGGTTTACTATGTGCATCCTCCTTTGAAGCCATACCGATTGGATCATTGTTTTGATTGACTAAAATTACTTGATTTCTCATATATTTTGTTTTCCCTTATTTATCCTCTGTTCCCAAAGACAAGCTATGATTGTCTTATCCCGTATCTTATAAGTACTGCTTAATACACTCCCATTTCTCCAAAAACTCCGGTTTGGCTTGCAGTGCACGATTTGCAGGGCTTGTTGAAGGCAGATATTCTGCCTTGATGCCATTCACCGGATAGCATAGTCTCTCATAAAGCTGACTTCCCTTTTTCCCTGTTGTAAATACTTTTTGTATCGATGCATGATGAAATATTTCACTGAAATCATTTGCTGTCGGATTTTGAATGCTATCATCCCTTGCCCCTATTATTTCACAACTTTCCAATACATCCCATACTGCAATGCGACTGTTCAACAGAAATTTCCTGCGTTCTTCCGGTGTCGGTAATGGTTCTTCCTCATTTAATACTTTTGCCACTGTCTTCCAAAAAATATTTTGTGGATGTCCGTAATAAAAATTATTTTCTCTGGATTTTGGAGAAGGGAAGCTTCCTAATATCAATATTCTTGAATTTTCATCATAAACCGGCTTCCACGGATGAAATAGCCGCTCCATTATACTCACATTCCTTTCTATCTAGCTTCTTCCTTCTATCTTCAATAAAAGAAACGGCGAAAAACAAACGAAAGTTATGACCTACTTTTCGTAACTCTTGATACAATCCATAATATCGTGAACAAATTTGCCTTCAAGTTGACGTACATTGGAACGAGTCACCATAAGCAATGCGCCTGATTCGGTCTGCCCAACTCCTTCCAGTGTCTCCCCTTTAAGAAGAGATGCAATTGGAAGATCAAAATCCCATATCCCTGTCCAGCCAGTTAAGAACAGAACATGTGTCGGATCAAGCAGCTCCAACTCCGCACAGATAATTTCTTTACATAATTCTTTTTGCTGTTCCATCAGCTCTTGAGACAGCTTCGATCCATCCCTCGGAATTAATTTATATAAGCTGCTCCAAGCTACATGCTCCATCCACTCCGGACTATGTTGTCCTAAAAAGTGTTCTGTAATATGCTGAAGCGGTCCCCAAAATTCGGTATCCTCAAATGAAAAAGTCTTTCCTACGACCATAAGTTTTTTCTCACAATTTGCATAGTGCTTTCCTACTGCATATCCTTTCCCTTCCAAGCGATCAATTTGTTCTTCTGCAATGGTATCGGCCAGCTTCTCATACAGTGTATTCAGTTTTTCTAACTTTGACTGTTCCATGTTTTTTCTTTTTTCCTCTTTCTTTTTCCTAATCTGACGTCTATTCTTTTTTATTTCTAATACTTTATTATAAATCAAATAGTCATGCATTATTATCATAGCATGAATCGCAAAAAAGAAAAAGAGTAAGACGACAGTATAAAGTAGAATGCTGTAATATTTTATCATACTTACTTATTCTCTATTTTATGTTGATTTTTCAGAATAATATATCTTTTTTATAGATTTAAATTTAGCATACCTAGGAAAACTTACCTTAAATTTTCAACATACTATTTATTGATATACCTTTTTGTAAAAATGAAATTTGACTCATTAAAAGGATTCTGTTATTATATTAATGCAATATGCGCCCGTAGCTCAGCTGGATAGAGCGTCAGACTCCGACTCTGAAGGCCACAGGTTCGACCCCTGCCGGGCGTACCAAATTATCAGGCTAAAATAGATACATGATTGCATCTATTGTGACCTGATTTTTTTAATTTTAAATGGAAATATAATTCTATAATCGGTTAGATATTTTCTATTCGAAAAAAGGAGAAGCGTATTGAAAAAATTATTTATCGCCATTCGTAAAAATGATTTTGAAACGGTAAAGCAGCTTCTTGAACGCAAGTCAGAATTAATTGCTTGTACTGCGAAACAACCTCCTAAAAAAGATGATGGTCAATCTCCTTTGCAGGTCTCTTTAAAAACCGGAAACTTTACTGTTGCAGAATTACTTTTAGACTTAGGTGCAGATGTGAACTTCATAGAAGCTGATTCTTGCTGCAACGAGTGGAGAACACCTGTCATTCACGATGCGATTAATGCAGCAATTATGTGCAGCAGATGGAATGTAAATTCTGAATTACATGGTGGTTTAAAAGTGATGCATACAAAGGAAGAAGCGGATCTTTCATTCAAAATTTTAAAAAGAATTGCGGAGCTGGGTGCAGATGTAAATGCTTTAGATTCCTTTGGCAATTCCAGTCTATGGCGTGCCTGCCTCCAAGCAAGGCAAATTCTACCTATTTACAACCATGCGACACAGACATTAAGCAGCAGTCGACTGATGACAGAAGAATTAAGATATGATTTGTCAAGAATATTTATTTTGCTATTTGAACATGGGGCAGATAAAAACTATATCGCTGCAAACTTCGACAGAGCAGTAAAAGAATATTATAAAAATGAACCACTGGAACAATTTTTGATATAGGACAATTTCTTCCACTACTTTGAATGATTTTTATTTTAAACATAAGTAGCCGGAACAAAAAGCACATAAAAAACCGATAAGTCTATTGATCTTTCAATAGACTTATCGGTTTTATTTTTATAGTATAAGAAATATCACTGCTGAATGACTCATTACACTTTTATATTTCTTTTGAGATTGCTTTCAATTCTTCTGAAATGTTTTTCAGGTCCTTAATCTCCGCTTTTGCTTTCTCTGTTTCGTTAACTTGTCCTTCCGTTGCTGCATAAGCAGCCTGCGAATTTTCCAACGTAATTCGATTTGCATCATTGATTTGCTTAATTAACGCTTCAATATTCTTTGCCGTTTCTAAGGAATCTGCGGACATCTTGCGAATTTCATTCGCAACGACACTAAAGCCTACACCATGTTCGCCGGCTCTGGCAGCTTCAATGGCTGCATTCAGCCCTAATAAATTTGTTTGATCTGCAATTTTCTTTGTAAAAGTCAACACCTTACTGATTTCTTTCGCCAGCTCATTTACTGTATTAATATTATCTCTCAATTCTTTTTCTTTATTTCGAATGTTATCAGAAGAGGATGCAACATCATTTACTGACACTCCTATATTGCTCACGGCTTCATCAATGCGCTCTGCTACTTCAACAACTTTTAGCTCCTGATCCAATCCAATTCCAACCGTTATGCATCCAATCACGTTATTTTTATCGTCAAATACCGGATTGTCAATTTCCTTAAACGGAATCCCTGCTATCCCCGCAGGCATATAAGTTTGTGCTGCTTTTCTGTTTTTCATTGCAAGGTACATTGGATCATCCTTTGTCAAAACACCATCAGATCCAACATCAAATCGGTCTCCCGGAAAATAACCCAGTATATTCTTTGTATCCGAAATCCAAACAACCAAGTCTTTTCCAAAGATATTTTTAAAATACGGCCCCACAGCTAATAGCTGATTTAGTAAATCATTACCTTTTAACATCTTCCCTGTTCCTTCCTCTGTGATTGTTTTAAAAGAATATTTCTCTTTTTAAGCTTAAAGGTATTGGGAAACAATGTCAATAGAAGGTAAACGCCCTTTATTCGACCGCTATATAGATATTTACTTCACATTCTCCATTTTCCGACATGCTGACATATTCTTCAAAGTCTCCACTGAAGGTTCGTTTCAATGGCAGCTCCCAAATGGTTTTCCACGCTTCTCTTACAGCTTCTACCTTGTCACCAAAGGCAACAAATTTTGCATAATGTCCTGCTGGGATATGTTTTTCAACCAATCCTTCTATTTTTTCGTCCACACGACTTACTTCACACCCAACCGTAACCTCATACGTCCCGTTTTCGTCCGCTTCATAGTCAGAATACAGACCAATTGAATGTTCATTTACCCTATTTTTAATGGTAAGAAAAACACCACTTTCAAATAACTTTTTCCATAACTCCCCAATGATTTCTTCCATCTTCGGATCAAGATTTCTTGTACAGGTATTTAGCCCCAAAATTGTTTTTTCTTCCAATGTAATTAGCTCATATTTCATATGACATTCCCCTTTTCTATTTATGTGTTACATCCAGCATAACAGAACAAATAGGACATCAGTACGTCATATTTCATATTGATTTAATGCTGTTTTAAATCGGTAAATGAGTTCCTTCTTAACATGCTCAGGTTCAAGCACTTTTATCTCTGCTCCATATGCTAAAAGGTATTCATACAGCCATTCATGCTCTGGCATCTCAAAAGTAACTAGAAAACTTCCATCTTTTTGCCGCTTAAATTGCTTCTTAGAAAAATCATCCCGCACACGATATTCCATCTTAGATGAAATCATGGCCTTTACTTGCACCATTTTAAAATCTTCCTCTTTTTGAAAAGTATCAGTTTTTGGTAGTGTACGACGAATAAAGTGGTCTTCAAGCATTGTAAGATTGTCCATGCGAGATAGTTTAAAGAAGCGAAAATCCTGCCGAAACCTGCACCATGCCTGTAAATACCAAGCAGCTCCTTTAAAAATCAATTTCGTTGGTTCAACAATGCGCACTTCTGCACTTCCATTGGCTCCACTATAATTGAACTGTAGAACATTTGAAGTAAAGATCGCTTCTTTGAGAAGTGAAAAATGTTTACCAATCGGATTTTCCGGATTCCAGTAAGAAAAATCCACCTCGATCCATTCATTTTGTTCTTCACCAAAGAGTGCAGAAAGTTTATTTAATATAGGCTGCATCTCATTTACTTTTAAAGCATTCATCCCTTGCAAAGATGATAAAATATTCTTTTGCTCCATTTCGGTCAAAACGGATTTATTTAAAACAAAATTATCCGTTAAATGAATTCCGCCCCCAACGCCTTTTGTCGTATAAATAGGAATACCTGCTTGTGACAGTGTATCAATGTCCCTATAGATGGTGCGAGACGACACTTCAAACCGTTTTGCTAATTCACCTGCCGTGATTGTTTTTTTATCCAGCAGTAAGTATATAATTTCAAATAATCGATTGATTTGCATTTTATCCTCTGCTTTTTTACTCGATCTCCTTCTGAACTAAATTCCCTTTTTATATAAAAAATAGGAGTACAAGAATGGGATCACTGCCAAAAGAAGAATCACCCCTATCGTAATTGGAAATGCGTAGACTTCAAAAAAGCTGCTTAGAACTAAAAGTATTCCGCCTGCAATCCAAACATATCCAGCCATGCGGTGTGTCTTATTCCAATTTGTTTCACTGTTCAAAGTCCATGGGAGCTTAATTCCAACTGTATAATTTTGCTTGCTCTTCGGCATATAATTTCCACAGGCAATGATTAGAACTCCTACAAAGCAAGGTACCATCATCTGAAGTGGAATATCCATCCCCATCGCCATAAATAAAGTCGCAGGAACTAATAAAACCGTTAGAATCGGAATAATCCATTTTGCGATTCTCCGCATTACGATAGAAGCATTCCCTTTTTTGGGATCTGAATTTAAAACAACATGTGTAAACAAATTAATTGCGGCCATAAGCAATGGGATGCCAAATGCCGCCACAAAACGAGGCGCATAACCATTGGGTTTCCCCATACTATCAAAATGAACTGCTACCTGCTCCGGTAATTTATCATACAGTACGATTGATAATATCATCGGCAAAAGACAAACTAACGTTGTAATCCAAATTGAAAAATCATTCTTCTTTCTCATTTTTTTTCCCTCCAAACTGTGAAATCCAGAGCATTACTTCTTCAAATACAGATACCTGTATTTCATAATAAATATAATTTTTATATTTTGTCTCAAAAATAAGTCCTGCTTTTTTAAGCTGTGATAAATGATAGGAAATCGTCGCAGGTGTCATATCAAATCGTTCTGAAATCTCCCCTGCTGACAATTTTGTATCTTTTAGCATTTCTAAAATCTCACGGCGAATCGGATCAGACAGTGCTTTAAATGTTTCCGGAAATCCCATTTTTTCCTCCATGTCTATTTTGAATATTTTCTAAATAGATACTATCACAAACAAACAAAACGGTCAATATCTATTTAGAAAATATTCTAAGTAGAATTGACCGCACATTTTCTCTTACATTGCTGTTCAATCTATCTCTTTTCTTTAACGTACAAAATTTGTAAAGACTTTTCTTGCTTTTTCCGGTTCTTTTACTGTACCTTTTCCATTTTCAACTAGATTCATCAGCCATGCCATGTTCTCTCCCAGCACACTCATAATTTGTTTTCCTTCCTCATCGCTGAGCACTTCCCCCGGAGCTCTTCCGTAAATAACATTCCAATAATTTGAGCTCGGCATAAGCATCTCTGCATAGTTTATATAATTGTTCAGCTGATTAAATACAGGAACTCCGCCCGAACGGCGTACTGCCGCAACCGAAGCACCTACCTTATGCCGCAATGCACCGCTCATGCTTGTAACATAAAATGCCCTGTCCAAAAATGACTTCATCGTTCCACCAATAGCTGAAAAATAGACCGGTGAGCCTAAAATAATTCCATCCGCTTCTATCATTTTCTGTATCCACTCATTGACTTCGTCCTCTTCTATGATACATCGGTCGTTTCTATTCTTTGCACAGGCGTTACACCCCATACATCCCTTTAACGTCTGATTGCCCACATGGATGATTTCAACCTCAATACCTGCCTTTTCCAGCTGCTCTGCAACTAATTTCAATGCATGGTACGTATTCCCTTCTTTTTTAGGGCTTCCATTAAATGCAACAACTTTCATACTCTCTACCTCCATCAAGTAAAATCTGCGTACTATCGTAAACGATATTTCTTCCATGATAAAGGATAGATACAAGAATGACAAGAACTGAATATTGTTATAATCTGCACATTGGTAAAAAAATGGAATGGAATCAGGTAGGTTTTACTGTAAACAGAATGGGGTAGTAATTATTAATATACCATTAGACTTTACTGTTTACTTTATTGTATGATAGAAACAAATCTTTAAAAGGAGGGCTATTATGAAAAAAAGTCTAAACGATCCGTTAGCACAACTTGCTAAAGATTATTCCAATAACGCAATTAAAATTAGCGGCATTGCAAAATTTATCAGAAAGCCTGATGATAAATCAGATTGCTATCTTTCATCAAAAAATGCTTTTTCTAATAATATCTGATATGAGTTCACAGGACTTATCTTCACCGCACCAAAACACATGGTGAGAACAAAGGACACCAAGACACCACAGATTAAAACAAAAAGAATCCATCTAAATTTCAACTTGTACTTATCTAATTGTTTTTGCTTGTTCATATTTCCTCCCAAGGAATCCTATATTTTTATCAAGCTTCCTCTTTTTTAGTTAGTTTACGCTAACCAAATATCATAATACACTAGGGAATCCTTATCATAAAATGGACTATTATTAAAAGTATGGACATTTATTAAATCATCATTGGGAGATAACGCAAAAAACAACAAAAGGTTAAACTAAAATAAAGTAGAAAAGTTATTGATTTTTGAATAAAGATATGTGTATACTGTAAAAGATACTAAATAATAAATAAAAAAAGATAGGAGATGTGAAGATGCGTAATTTTTCTTGCTAAATTTTTTCAGCATAATAGGAAGAACCTGCGGTTTACCGCCTTTTTGTTATGCGATGCAAGAAAGTTACATCATTTTCTCTCTTTAAATGGACAATAGCTACCTATTCGGTTGTGCTGTTCTTTGTTTTCGAGCTGCAAGAATTGACTTTCTTGCAGCTTTTTGTTTACAAAGGAGGTAGATACCATGTCATTAATCAATATTTCAAATTTAACTTTTGCCTATGACGGCAGCTACGATACGATTTTTAATCAAGTTTCCTTTCAAATTGACACGGATTGGAAACTTGGCTTTATCGGAAGAAACGGAAGAGGCAAAACAACATTTTTAAATCTTCTCTTAAGAAACTATGAATACAGCGGAAATATTTCTGCAAATGTGAGCTTTGAATATTTCCCTTATCACATACCGGATGAGACCTTACTGACCATTGATGTAATCGAGCAAATTCATTTTGGGTTTGAGCATTGGCACCTCTCCCGTGAGCTTAACTTGCTGCAAGTCGATGAAGAGGTGCTGTATCGGCCTTTTTATACGCTTAGCAATGGTGAACGCACAAAAGTCCTGCTTGCAGCTCTTTTCTTAAAAGAAAATTGTTTTTTACTCATTGACGAACCAACAAATCATCTTGACCGATCAGGCAGAAAGCTTATCGCTCACTATTTAAAAAGAAAAAATGGCTTTATTTTGGTGTCACATGACCGAACCTTTCTTGATGCATGCATCGATCATGTCCTTTCGATTAATAAAGCAGATATTGAGGTTCAGAAAGGAAATTTTTCATCTTGGTATGAAAATAAGCAGGCACAGGACCAGTTGGAGCTGTCACAAAATAAAAAATTAAAAAATGAAATCAAGCGGCTTTCCAAAGCTGCAAAACGCACCTCTGAATGGTCACATAAGATAGAGAAAACAAAGAATGGAACCAAAGTTTCAGGGCTCAAACCAGATAAAGGCTATATTGGTCACCAGGCCGCTAAAATGATGAAGCGTTCTATCGCAATTGAGGATCGGCAGCAGTCTGCTATTTTAGAAAAATCGAAGCTTCTCAAAAATATAGAAGCAGCTGACTCTCTTAAATTGTCTCTCCTTGCTCACCATTCAAACAGGCTGCTTGCTCTGGAAAATATCGAAATTTTCTATGGAGAAAAGTCAATCTTCAAAGACTTGAATTTCCAGATTTGTCAAGGAGACCGCATTTGCCTAAACGGCAAAAACGGTTCAGGAAAATCCAGTATTGTAAAGCTGATTCTGGGTGATGAGATGAGCTATAAAGGAAACCTTATGAAAGCCTCCAATCTTAAAATATCCTATATCTCACAGGATACCTCACATTTACACGGTAATTTATCAGGTTTTGCGAAGCTTCATCAGATTGATGAAAGCCTGTTTAAAACACTTCTCCACAAACTGGGCCTTGAACGCATTCAGTATGAGAAGGATATTTCTGACTTCAGTGCCGGACAAAAGAAAAAGGTTTTGATTGCAAAGAGCTTAAGCGAACAGGCTCACTTATATGTATGGGATGAGCCGCTGAATTATATTGATGTCCTATCACGGATACAAATTGAAGAATTGCTTTTACAATATCAGCCAACTCTGCTTTTCGTCGAACATGACGCAGCATTTTGCAAAAAAATAGCCACCGAAACAGTTCCGCTTGATTCGCATCTATGAACTGCGAGAAAACATCCTCGATGATACTATAATAAAACATAGCCTCTAAACTAACTTCAGGGGCTATGTTTCTTTCTCTGGTATTTACCAGCACTCTTTCAATAAGCAAATTCATATACTCTCTTTGCGTACAACCTCAGAGTCCTTCAAAAATAGAAGCATCCTCCATTAGTTTGGAAATGACCGGCAAATCTGCTTCAACCCAATCCAATTGACCCAATTCATGTCTATTTACCCATACTGCGCTCTCGTGCTCCATTAATTGTATATCTATGCATTTGACAGGACAGAGAAAACAATATATTGTCACTTCAAAATCAGGATATCTATGCTTTACCGTATCATAAAGTTTAAGTTTTTCTTCACGAACAGATACCGCTAACTCTTCCATGAGCTCTCTGCATAATGCTTCTTTCGCAGTTTCTCCCGCTTCTACCTTTCCACCTGGAAATTCAAATTTATATGAAATATAATCATATTTTCCTTTTGGCCTTTGTGCGCATAATATTTTATTGTCACACAGCAAAATTCCTGCAACTACTTCCAATTTTTTCTCTTTACTTGTATCTTTCACTTCTTGCTTCTCTGATCTATTCTTTCGTTCAGACATAGTTACCTCCATCAGTAGTTTCAGCATAATAAATTTTTATATACCTGTCAACGTTCCTACATAAAGATGAAATGAAACGAATAAAAAAATTAATTTAGGGTGGTATGATCGTTTAAAAATAAACTATGTTAGAAAAATATAGGAGGGAAAAAGTAAGCTTTATATTTCTAACTAATATATTATTATTTTCAAGATTTTATAATATGTTAATTACTGTAAATTTTTTTACCATAATTTTCTTGTATCTTAATTTGTATCTTATATTTTATAATAATCTTGTAGATGGAAATCCTAACCATCCTTCCATTTACAAGAACAGGGGATGCGTTTTACGCTCCCCTGTTTAAATCTAAGTCAAATGTTTAGAAATAATTCTCCCATTATCTTAAACGTTATTTCCTATTTAGCATCCAATATTATCTTTATCGAATCGTATTTCTCCCTTCTCGTTTTGCTTCGTATAATTTCTTGTCAATTTCACGAAAAATCGAATCGCACGTCGGCATTGGGTCAAATTTGTTGATGGTAAAAACCCCAAAACTACAAGTTGTTTTTATTTCGTGACTATGATACCGAAATACCTTACTTTCAATAATGCTTCGGATTTCCTCTGCTCTTTTCTTTGCGGTCTGATTTTCCGTTCCTACAAGGCATAGCAAAAATTCATCGCCGCCATATCGAGCTGCCCAATCTGAGCTTTTACGAATTTCTTTTTTTAATTCTGTTGAGAATTCATATAAAAGATAGTCTCCTGCGACATGACCATAAGAATCATTTGTTTTTTTAAAGTAGTCTAAATCGGTAAATAGAAGAGAGAGCGGAAGATTTTGTTTTGCACAGTCTTTAATGACATTTGGGAGCATTTGATTAATATATCTGCGATTATATAAGCCAGTCAATTCATCCGTAATGGACAATTGATAGGCATTTTCCAATAAAATGTTACTTTTTCCCATCATATAGCTCATATTGATTTTTCCGGTTACATTGGCCGCACACTCCATAATTAACCTTCTTTCATCAATTTCAACTGGTGATACAGAAAACAGCATTAAAATTTGGCTCTCTTGTTCCACCCAATACATAGTTGTGTCGGCTGCCAAGCACCTATGATACAGCTCTTGCCGTACCGAGTAATCAAAAGCAGGAATAGAATGGTGTTGCTGATGGGCAGGATATTCAGCATAGAGGGTCTCACTTTCAATATCAATTAAACGGATACAATCAAACAGCTTGCTTATTGTTTTCATCTGTATTAACTCTCCCCTATGACTTTTCATATCTCCCTCCTTTCTGAATCAATAAAAAAACTGTTTTTACGAAACAGTACAAGCTATGAGTTTCAATTGTTTTTTCAGCTTATAAATATAAAAAAAGTCATTATATCTTTATATTAACGCATTATTTATTTATTTTTGTATATATTAATAATCTTAGTATAAGCTATTAGTCTAATAAAATCAATATCTTATAGCTTGTTTTTGAAGCTGTAAGCTTCATATACGATAATGTGAAAGAGGTGCTGAGATGAAAAAAGATTTAAACATGCAAATCGGGTCACGTATCCGTGTAAAAAGAGAAGAATTAAAATTAAGTCGTGAAAAGCTCGCCGAATGCATTGATGTATCACCACAATTTCTTGCTCAAATTGAACTAGGCAGGAGAGGCATGTCAACCGCAACCCTTTACAAAGTATGTAATGCATTAAGTGCTTCGGCGGACTATATTGTGCTGGGAAAAGCAGAAAAAAATGATCTAACTATATTTCACGAAATGCTTTCCAATCTTGATCAAAAATATCTACCTTATGCCGAAGACTTTTTAAAAACATTTATTTTAGCTGTTAACAAATAAGAAAATCCCACTTATAGCCATTTGCTGAAAGTGGGATTTTTACTTAAAAAATAGGAAACACCACTAAGATGTTTCCCAAAAATTATTTTTTTCTTTAAGAGTTAAAGATTCCTATTATTTCCCTTCAATCCAACCATTCACTAAGTCTTCATGCGCATTCATCCAATCTCTTGCAATTTCAACTGGATCTTTGTCGCTGTTATTTTCGATTTCACCCATTAAATCGCCAAGTTCTGCACCGCTCATAAAGAAATTGGTTAAGAAGTTAGCCACCTCAGGCATATCTTTGGATAGATCTTTTCTTGCAATTGTATGGATGTATTCTGCTTCTCCATATGCGCCCTTCGGATCATCTAAAAATTTAAGATCCCATTTTGCAAACATCCAATGTGGCTCCCATCCGGTAACAATAATCGGCTCTTCGTTATCTATCGCCTTTTTCAAAGCCGCTGTCATGGTTGGACCGCTTCCTGGCATCAATTCATAATCTAACTTATACTCTTCAATCGCCTTTTCCGTAGCATTCATGATGCCAGCACCGGAGTCAATACCTACTATTTTACCGCCAAATTCAGCTTTTAAGCTATTTAGTTCTTCAATACTATCAATATCTACATAAGAAGGTACTGCTAACCCAATTCTTGCATTTTCAAAATTATAACCTAAATCTTCAACCTTATCACCGAATTTTTTCATATAATCTTCATGTGTTATTGGCAGCCAAGAATCTAAAAAGGCATCTGTGTTTCCACTTGCTAATGACGTGAATAATGGAGCTGCATCTGTCATTGTAAGGTCAACCTCATACCCCATTTTATCTTCAAGAATTGCCTTTGCAAGATTTGTCATTGCAATTCCCTCAGACCAATTTACATAACCCAGTTTAACAGTTTTATTGCCACTGTCTCCACCATTGTCACCACTTCCGCTATCCGTACCGCATCCGGTAAAAATACCTAAACTTAAAACCCCAATAAGTATTATCACTAATAACTTCTTCATTTCTCTTTTCGCTCCTCTCTCTTTCAAAAATAATATAAATAAGAAAACTTCTGCTAGTTGCTATTGAAGTTTTTTACTTATCAGATCCTTAGAAATTTCCTTTTGCAGGCTTTTTGTTGCGTGATTGTCCAAGACCCTGAGTAATTCGATCTAATATCATAGCAAGTATTACTACAGCTAGCCCTCCTTCAAAGCCTTCTCCAACCTTTAGCTGCGTAATCCCTTTTAAAACAGAGATTCCCAACCCACTGGCACCAATCATAGCAGATATAACTACCATTGAAAGTGATAGCATAATGGTTTGATTCAATCCTGCCAGGATGGTAGGCATTGCCAAAGGAATTTGAACCTTAAACAACATTTGTTTATCCGTAGAGCCAAAGGCTTTCGAGGCTTCTATTACGTCTTTTGGAACTTGACGTATACCTAAGTTGGTCAATCGTACGGCAGGAGGCATGGCGAATATGATTGTTGCAACAGCACCCGGAACCGATCCCAGGTCAAAAAAGTACACTGCCGGTATTAGATATACAAATGCAGGCATTGTCTGCATAAAATCTAAAATAGGCCGAATAATTTTATTTGCCCCTTCCCTTCTCGACATCCAAATTCCCAAAGGTATTCCGACAATTAAAGCAATTAACGCTGACGTTATGACTAATGCTAAAGTTTGCATAGTCTCCGTCCATAGACCTATGGATTGTATAACAAGTAAGCCTACAAGTGCAAAAATCGCCACTCCTTTATTTGCTAATCTCCAAGCAAGCAAAGCGATTATAATAATCATTACATAGAAAGGAATTATTGTAAAAACAAACTCAAAACCTGTAATAATAAAAAGTAAGACTGCTTTTATCACGTCAAAAAAAACAGCCCAGTTTACTGTAAGCCAATCAGTCAAACGTTCAACAAAATCTCCAATAGGAAGTCTATACATTTTCCCCCTCCTCTCCGTAAATGCCTGCCAAAACAGATACTTTCATTATAATTCCCATGATTTTTTCTTCTTCATCTACCACTACAATAGGGTATTTCGAATCAATAACCAAAGGCAATAAGTTCTCTATGGACATATCAGGAGAAACGGTTTTAATGTCTTTATTTAAAACGCTTTCCATATCTTGATTTTCAGATTTTAATAATTCCAGGGCGTCATCAATCGTAAGCAGACCTTTTACACGTCCTTCTTTATCTAACACAAAGATACTTGATATCGATGCTTCCTTCATTTTTCTCACGGCTAAACGTGCCCCGTCTTTTGCGAAAGCAACAGGACTAGGCTTCTTCATAATGGTGGAAGCCGTCACGACCTTTACACGATTAACATCTTTAACAAATTCTCTTACATATCCGTCCGCAGGGCTTGTCAGAATTTCCTCGGGTGTACCAATCTGAACGATCACACCATCTTTCATGATTGCAATTCTGTCTCCGAGTTTTAACGCTTCATCTAAATCATGCGTAATAAAGATAATTGTTTTATGCATTTTGTTCTGCAAAATAAGGAGCTCATCCTGCATTTCTTTCCTTATTAAAGGATCAAGTGCACTAAACGCCTCATCCATAAGCAAAACATCAGACCCCATAGCTAACGCTCTTGCCAAGCCGACTCTTTGCTGCATACCTCCGCTCAGTTCAGACGGCATACGATCTTCATACCCCTCTAAACCTACCATGCTTATAGCTTCATATGCTCTCTTTTTTCTTTCTTCTATACCAACACCTTGGATTTCTAGCCCAAAGGCAACATTGCTTTCAATATTACGATGAGGCAACAATGCAAAATTCTGAAAAACCATTGAAATCTTTTTTCGTCTCACATTTAAGAGTTTTTCTTTGCTGCATCCCACAATATTTTCATCATCAATTAATATTTCTCCTGAGGTTGGTTTAATTAGACTGTTTAAACATCGAATCAAAGTGGATTTACCACTGCCGGACAGTCCCATAACTACAAATATCTCACCTTCTTCAACCTCAAAATTTGCATTATTTACACCAACTCCATGACCGGTTGCTTTTAATATTTCTTCTTTACGCTTTCCTTCTTCTACTAAGCGCAATATTTTCTTTGGATTTGATCCAAAGATTTTATATAAACCTTTTACTTCTATTTTGGACATATTATTCCCCCTTTCATCTGCCAATTATAATTTAACAAAATAATTATATTAATTACATTATCACAGCCAAAATCAACAAAGTTACAACCTAATTATACATTACAAGTTGTTACTTTGTCAAGTATTTATGGGTTACTCACCAATCGCTTTCACATTTATTGCATAAATTATATTTATAAAGACAATCTATATTTTAAAGAAATAAAATAATATTTGTCTACTCTTAATTCTTTTATAGTTTGATTTTTATTAAGTTCTTATACATTAAACTACTCTATATTCAGACATTACGCTTCTATTATATAGAGTAGTTTTAAAGCACCAGATTATAAAAAAGAACAGGCTCTAAAAAGCCTGTTCTTTTTTATAAAATAACTGTCTTATTCACTTACTTCTTTTTTTGTAAAAATGTTTAATAGCTTGAACATCAATGGAACATATGTTGCAATGAAAACCGTCAAAGAAACTGCGGTTGCCGGCTTTTTTGCCTTATGCGGCAATTTTACTCCAAATAATATCCCCAATGAGAAAAGACAAAGCTTAAGCAATGAAATATCTCTCCAATCTGACTGTTGCATAAACGTATCACCATAAGAAAATAAGTTTTTCATTATCACCACTCCTCTCTGTTTCTTCTATTATATCATAAGTGCAAACCGCTACTCCGGTTTGCTTCACACCGATACAATCAATACATGCGAGACAAAATACATAGGGATTTTGTTACAGGATTTGTATTTATTATAACACGAAGTTCTTTTATTATAGATAAATTAGATAAAAGAAGAGTTGGAAATGATTCCTTTCACGCCGTTCATAATGTTATTTCCCTTTATGTTTCTGCTTTTTCTTTTGTTGCTTTAATACAAATTGGTGCTGTTTTTCTTCTTCCGATTTCTTCTTCCTTTTTTGCTTCCTTTCTTGTTTTGCTACTTCGTGCTGAAGCTTTAAAGCCTGCTGTGCTTTCGTTCCCAATCCAGTTTTGTGTAAGTTTCGGCTGATTTCACGTTGCAAGCGCTTTGGGTTCAACGATTTTTCATCCTTTAACTTTGTTCGAATCGAAGGACTGAATTTAAACTCAAAAAAATGACTGGATAAATACGCATAAATTTCGTAATCTTTTGGCTCCGTTCCAAACAAAATTTTACAAGCTTCCATCCTGTGATTTTCATTTCGTTCATATACACCAACCCAAAAAGGATCATCAAAAAATACCGTAAGTTTCGCTGTTATATTTGCCATATAGATGCCTCCCATAAAAAAATTTGTACACAGAACGGACAACCCATGGGAGGGCAGGTTACTGACAGGAATTTCCTGCGTCCGGACTACCAGCCGGAGCTGTGTTTTTATCTATGTATTTTTATATTATCCACTTTTAATTTGATTGTCAATTTTTTCTTCCCTTTTCTTATACGTCCACCTTCAAAATTATGTCCCACTTTTCGAGAATAAAATTTGCGATATTCGGATCATACATCGATCCTATGTTTTTTTCCACTTCTGATTTGCAAGCCTCAGCAGACATTCCTTTTCTATATTGGCGCTCATGCATCATGGCATCAATTGAATCTGCAATTGCGATAATTCTAGACCCAAATGGAATCTCTTCTCCTTTTAATCCGTCCGGATACCCGTTTCCATCCCATCTTTCATGATGGTGCCGCACAATGATAGCAATCTCTTCAAATCTTTCTACTTTTTTCAGTATTTCATAGCCAATTACAGGATGTTGCTTGATCAACTCCCACTCCTTGTCGTTTAAATCGCCCTGTTTTCTTAAAATTCGATCTTCAATTCCAATTTTTCCTATATCATGAACGTGTGCCGCAATATGAATGGTTTCTGCTTCATCTTCCGTCAAATTTAAAAGCGTACATATCTGTTCTGTCGTATCACTAACTCGGTTTGAATGGCTTGCTGTATATTCATCTCTTGCTTCCAATGCTGTTACAATTCCGAAAATTAGATCGTGGTATAACAATAAGGAATCAATCCTTTTTTTTCTTGACAATATCGAATTCCCCCTTCTGCGCTGCAGTATTAAATATAAATAAATCGTCCTGCGATTAGCCCTATCTAACTACAACCAATCATACCATTCATCCTTTTTTTGGTCAACAAAAAGGGAACTGTTAAAAGGAAACTTTGGTCTAAAAAAAGAGTTGACAAACCACTTTTGTAGTTGTATCATATGCTCAATATACAAAAGCAATGACAGGGTAAAGTAAGTGATTCACCAATGTATACAGAGAATTCGGAAAAGATGAGATCCGATTACATGTGTTCACCCAAGTTCCCCCTTGAGCTGGTACATTGAACAATAGCAGTTTGCAAACAGTAGGTGTACACGGTTTCCCCCGTTACAGGGATACGGATGTTATGTCCTGAGTGGCTGATAGCTTATCCTCATTTTAAGCGCAGCAAATAGAGTGGTACCACGGGCTTCCCGTCTCTTATGAGACGAGAAGTCCTTTTTGTTTTGTCAATGTAAAATCAGCAGCAGCAATTATCATTATTATTCATGTCATTACAGCCACCGCACATGCCCGGCATACAAATTATTACAAGTAACAACAGAAAAAAGAACAGAAGACTATCGTCAATTCCTGCACCGCATTCATTGTAACATCTCATGAAATAATACCTCCTTAAAGTTTATGATATAGAATATGAAAACGCATTGGATTTGGTGACACAAAAAAAATTATAGCAGTAAAGGAGATAAATTATGTATTGGAATGAACCGATCGAAACCATGAGCAGAGACCATATGCATGCACTCCAAAGTGAGAGATTGAAAGATACGGTTTCCCGTGTGTATCAAAATGTAAAATTTTATAGAAAAAAAATGCAAGAACTCGGTATTGAACCGGGTGATATCAAAAGTATTGATGATATTATACGTCTCCCATTCACTACAAAAAAAGATTTGCGAGACAATTATCCATTTGGGCTATGTGCCGTACCAAAAAGTGAATTTGTCCGCATCCACGCTTCATCAGGAACCACAGGAAAGCCAACCTCCGTTCCCCATACCAGAAAAGACCTTGATACCTTTGCAGAATGCGTAGCAAGAGCCATTTGCTGTACCGGAGGAACTAGGGAAGATGTGGTTCAAGTCGCTTACGGTTACGGTTTGTTTACCGGAGGTCTCGGGCTCCATGACGGAGCCACTCGGCTTGGAGCGGCTGTCGTTCCGATTTCAGGAGGGAATACGAGAAACCAGCTTACCTTAATGCAGGATTTTGGCACTACTATTTTAGCCTGCACACCTTCTTATGCTCTGTTTTTAGGCGAAGCATTGGCCGAAGCCGGAGTCGACCCAAAATCACTAGATCTACGTATCGGGATCTTCGGTGCAGAACCGTGGAGTAAGGAAATGCGTAAAAAAATTGAAAAAGATCTAAACCTTACCGCATACGATATTTATGGTCTTTCTGAAATCATGGGTCCTGGAGTGTCGATCAGCTGCGAAAAGCAAAATGGACTACACATTGCCGAAGACCATTTCTACCCTGAAATCTTAAATCCGGATACACTTGAGCCTCTTTCAGACGGTACAACCGGCGAACTTGTTTTTACGCACCTTACAAAAGAAGCAATGCCTCTTTTAAGATATCGGACAAAAGATTTAAGCAGTATTACACATGAACCATGCGACTGCGGAAGAACCAGTGCTCGAATGTCCAAAGTCTGCGGTCGTTCTGATGATATGCTCATCATCCGTGGCGTCAATGTATTTCCGTCTCAGATCGAAAGTGTTCTGCTTGAAGTTCCCGAAGCAAAGCCACATTATTTGATTATTGTCGACCGCCAAGGAACAATGGACACCATTGAATTACAAGTTGAAATAGATGATAAATATTTTACGGACGAAATTGCCGAATTGGAAAAAATTCGTAAGAAAATCAAACAAAAAATTGACAGTGTACTACGTATTAGTGTTATAGTAAAACTAGTAGAGCACAAAACAATCCAACGCAGCGAAGGTAAAGCAAAACGAGTTATTGACAAACGCCATATATAAATAAAAAAAGGAAGGTGAACACAATGATAATTAAACAGCTATCCGTTTTTATCCAAAATGAAACCGGAAGACTCATGGAAGTCACCGAAACACTGCATCAGGCAAATGTAAATATTTCAGCACTAAATATTGCAGAAACTGCTGAGTATGGTGTACTCCGCATGATTGTTGACGACATTGAAAAAGCCGTTAGCGTTTTAAAAAAATTAAGCTATTCTTTAAAAGTAACCGATGTTCTATGTATAGAAATGCCCGATGTTCCTGGTTCACTGAACCGTGTATTAAAAGCACTTGCACCGGTTGACCTCAACGTTTCTTATATGTACGGCTATTCCAGTAATTCGAAAGCTCCTCTTATTCTCAAAGTGGTAGATAACGAGCGAGCCGAAACCGCATTAAAGGAAGCTGGGCTCGAATAAAATTTACTTAAAAAATATTTAAAAAAAAACCGATCCACTTCTAAACTATGGATCGGTTTTTTTGCATTGCGTTACAACACGCATGTACATCAATAAGCTGCCTGTTAATCCGACTCATTGAAAACAGGGTATCCTCACAGCAAAGAACTGTTTGTTATTTCCTTTTTTCATTCGCTATAGCTTTAATTCTAGAATCAGCGTTTCCAAAGTTTTCAATTCTTCTTTTGTCAATGTAATTCCACGACTCATTGATTTGTGATTCTTATCCCAGTCCCTCAGGTCATATTTCGGCATTCCTCCATTCCAAGAAACCATGTTTAATTCTCTCTGCCATCCATTCGCAGAAACAGAAATCACTCCAAAATGTTCATTAATCTCAAATGTTACTTCACGTTCCTTCTCCTTCGTACTCATAGGCACTCCTTTCAGTTTATTTCCTATATTTTACCACAATTATATATATTTTACATTTATATGTCAATATAATTTACAATATTTTACATATGTTTTTATTTAATATATACTATTCTTTCTTTTTCACAATTTGATTTATACGAGCACTACCGATTTCCAGGTTTTTTTTAGGGCACTTTATGATATAATAAATACAAATCCTGTAACAAAATCCCTATGCATTTTGTCTTGCATGTATTGATTGTATCGGTGTGTAGCAAACCGGAGCAGCGGTTTGCACTTATGATATAATAAATACAAATCCTATAACAAAATTCTATGTATTTTGTATATATAAATTAGGATCTTTTTGTTATATAAAAACGCAGGTTATACTTGCATTTGAGGACAGAACCAGCAAATACCAAAGATAAAAGAAGAGGATAACACATGAGCGTATTAATCGTAGAAAACGTCACCCACGGATTTGGAGGAAGACAAATTTTGGAAGATGCCTCCTTCCGTTTGTTAAAAGGAGAACACGTCGGACTGATTGGAGCCAATGGAGAAGGAAAATCAACTTTTCTAAATATTATTACCGGTCAATTAGCTCCGGATGAAGGAAAAATAGAGTGGTCAAAGCGAGTTACCGTAGGATACCTAGACCAGCATTCCAGCCTAAAAAAAGGAATGACCATACGAGATATTTTAAGAGAAGCTTTTCAAAATTCATTCGATTTAGAAGCTGAAATGCTCTCTCTTTATGAAAAAATGAGTGAAGCCGAAAGTGAAGAGTTAGAATCAATGATGGAAGATGCCGGAGAAATTCAGCAAATTTTAGAACATAGCGGTTTTTACACTTTGGACTCTAAAATAGAAGAAGTTGCCAATGGCTTAGGACTCGGAAGTATTGGACTGGACAAGGATGTCAGTGATCTTTCCGGCGGTCAGCGAACCAAAGTACTTTTAACAAAACTTCTCCTTCAGGATCCAACGATTTTAATTTTAGATGAGCCAACCAACTATTTAGATTTCGAACATATAGAATGGTTAAAGCGTTACTTACAGGAATATGAAAACGCTTTTATTCTTGTATCGCATGATATGACTTTTTTAAATGATGTAGTTAATGTCATTTATCATGTAAACGACGGCGTACTGACTCGCTATACCGGAAACTACGAAAAATTCATGCAGATGTATGAAGTAAAGAAATTGCAAGAAGCAAAAGCATATGAAAAGCAGCTGGCTGAGCGAGAACGGATGGAAGACTTCATTGCACGGAATAAAGCTCGTGTTGCAACGAGAGGAATGGCAAACAGTCGTCAAAAAATGTTAGACAAAATGGAAATACTAGAAAAACCGAAAGAAAAACCGAAACCATCTTTTGGCTTTAAAGAAGCACGAACGCCGGGACGTTTTATCGTAGAAGCCAAGGATTTAATTCTCGGCTACAACGAGCCTCTTACAAGGCCGGTTTCCTTTGCTTTGGAACGTGGTCAGAAAGTGGCCATTGTAGGAACAAACGGTTTAGGCAAGACCACCTTATTAAAAACTATTCTTGGGAAAATAAAACCGCTTTCCGGAATGTCTGAGCTTGGAGATTTCCTCGTTCCTGCTTACTTTGAACAAGAGGCGGAGCGTGAGAACTCTCAGACTGCTTTGGAAAGCATCTGGACGGAATACCCTACCTATACCAATGGTGAAGTCAGGGCTGCTCTGGCAAAATGCGGACTCACTGCAGAGCATATCACAAGCCAGATGAAGGTCTTAAGCGGTGGCGAAAATGCAAAGGTCCGCCTTTGTAAACTTATGCAAAAGGAAACTAATTGGCTTGTTCTAGACGAGCCAACCAATCACCTTGATAGGGAAGCAAAAGAAGAACTGAAGCGTGCCATTTCCGATTTTAAAGGCACCGTCCTACTGGTATGCCATGAACCCGAATTTTATGAAAGCTGGGTAACAGATATCTGGAACGTGGAAGATTGGACTACAAAAATTGTTTAAATTCTACAAGAGAGCAGTAATCCTTTTATGATTGCTGCTCTCTTTATTAAGTATATTTTAAATACATTAATATGAAAAAGTTTGTGGCCCCGTTGGATATATATTATAAATTTGTTCAATTTTTTCTCCAAGTCCAACCCCTACATCTGGAAATAAATTAATCGGCTGTAATGCCGTAATATTCTCAAAAATAGGTATATTAAATAGTTCAACCGTAAAAAAACCAGGTGCAGATACGCTGGCATTATAGACCGAATATGGACGAACAATTCCCGGAGCTTGTGAAATTTCGGCGCTAACAGCCGGTAAAGCTATTGTTTCTGTTTTTCCATCTATATCTGTCACAACAACTTTTGAAAGATAGAAACCGTTCCCTAAGGGCTTACTTACTGTCACTTCTGCATTCGGAACCGGCAATGTACCTAGGGCGGTTTCAATTTTAAAGGCTAAATATCCGATTTTTGAGTTTTCTTTTGAAAAATCATTCAATAACTCAGCAATAGAAAGAGTATCATTCATATTATCGTCATTATTTACATTTAAGTAGTGTAATGACTCCTCTTGAGGGCTTATCTCATAACGCATTTATTTTCCTCCTCTTATAATCTGTTAATAGGTCTATTATTATATTTATAAAAAAAGGAAAAGGTGAATTACTCTTTATAGCGTCTTAGTCCAATCAAGTCGTTCTTTATTTACATCCACCATAAATGTTCCGATTTTCAGATTTTCATCAAATTCCGGTCCATGAAAATCCGAACCTGCACTTACTACAAGACCAAATTGATCTGCAAGTGCAAGCAAGCGTTCTGTTTCATACGGCAGATGGCGGCTGTAATAGCATTCCATGCCTCGCAAACCCGATTTTTTTAAGCACAGAAGCAAAGACTCCAGCCTTTCAAAAAAACCAGCTTGATCCGGCTGATTTTTTCCTTTATACGAAATTTTCATCGGATGTGCAAGAACAGATATCCCACCTGCTTTTTCAATTAAGGATATTGCTTTTTTTACATCAATCTTTATTCGATGAATCGCTTTGATCTCTGGAGCCTCCAAAAACTCTCCTGGTTGAAATGCATCTTTTAACTCCCTAATATAACCCTGTTTTAATAATGCTCTGGCAAAATTCGGTTTTCCGATATAAGTCTGTTGCGGATAAACCTGAAAATCTTCCTTTTCTAAGAAATAACCTCTTTTTCTCAAAGCAGACAGCAGCTTTTCATTTCGTTCTCGCCTTTTTTCTAAAATTTCTTTTACTTCCTTACCCAGCTCCTTATTTCTTATATCAAATCCATAACCCAATAAGTGCATAAAGCAAGGGAAAGAATCCAAAAAATCTGAAAGCTGTGCTGAAAATTCAATACCTGGAATAACATTTACGCCAAGCTCCTTTCCCGCCTGTATCGCTTCCTCAAGCCCATCTATCCCGTCATGGTCCGTAACCGCAATGACAGATGCCCCACGCTCTTTTGCCATTTTCACCAATGTAAAAGGGGACAAACTCCCATCCGAATAATACGTATGTAGATGCAGATCAATCATGTCTCTTCCTCCCTCATTATAAAATTCTCAAATAATATGAAACTTATTTACATTTTCTCCTACAGTAAAAATACTTTACTACTATTAAATCATAAGTAATTTTACATTTCAAACGAGAATGTCACACCTCTATCCAGCTAAGTTTCAATAATAAATACAAAATACAAAAATTGATACTTTTAATTATTTTATGATACAATTATATTACAATTATTAAGCTTGTTCCGAATAAAGCTGCAAATAATTTATAATCATTGGAGGTTAATCGTATGGAACAGAAAAGAATCAAAAAAAGAAGTCATATCCTTCAAATTTCCTACACTATTTTAGCAACTCTTTGTGTTCCTTTGAATCTGCTTTACTTTACCTTTTTCAACTCCATGCTCTCAGAAAATACCATGGAAACGATGTCAGAAGACACCATAGAAAGTGCCATAGCAAATTTATCTGTCGCTTATTTTATTCTTTCCGCTATCTATGTATCTGTTCTGATTATCTTGGCTATTTTAAATATTACCCAGTCATTCCAAGCGTGCCATGAAAGAGAAACGCTCTTTTGCATAAATGGAATGCTGATTTTGAAATACGGTATGGTTATTTT
This sequence comes from Sinanaerobacter sp. ZZT-01, assembly GCF_035621135.1. NCBI lineage: Bacteria > Bacillati > Bacillota > Clostridia > Peptostreptococcales > Anaerovoracaceae > Sinanaerobacter > Sinanaerobacter sp. ZZT-01. The sequence goes on along the minus strand of NZ_CP141728.1, from coordinate 1,975,354 downwards.
TTTTATAGTTAATTTTTTCTCTATTGCTTTGATGCTATTCGGTATAAGCTTAAGCGGTCTGCTTATAAGCCATGGCACACTCATTATCGCTACTCCTGTGCTGCTCCCCTTTTTCTTTACTGTAATCAGTGTACTGGGTTTCATCACCTGGCTGGCCATGCTTCCAGGATCTTTTTTTGCAGTTCAAGTCATCCGTTTCAGTTATTCAGAGAAGAAGATTGGAATGGCTGCGGCATTTTGCCACGGCCTGCTTCAATTTTTCTTTTTGACTGATGTCCTTGACACTATGTATTTATCTGTAAAAAAATGGGGCATGGGAAAGAAAAGCTCGATTGTCATTGCGCTCATCTATACTTTGGGACTTGCCTTGCCAATATGGACTGGCATAAAAATATCGGAAATATTGGCATCAGCGCCACTTGGTTATTAAAGCAAATAGTGTTTTCTAAGAAGATAAATGGATGTGGAAGTTTGTCAAGAAGATTATGCTGCATCATTCTGACCTGCATAAGAAAAAAAACGATATGAAGAAAGGCATTTATTTAAACTTCGTGAACAAAGTTTAAGGCAAAAAGAAAAGCCGTAGGATTATGGAGTCCTTCGACTTTTCTCAAAAAGAGATAAAACAGGTTTTATTCCTTAATTTTTACAACCTTTTATTCTCCTAATTCTTTTTCAAATTTTTCTACGTCGGCTATTACAAGATCCATAACCTCTTTTCCTTCTTCACCAGCAAGGTCTACGATTTTGTCCCGTACCGTTAAGCTTGCCTCAACAAAGTTTGCCCTTTCTTCGTCTGTCAAATATTCAATTTTGATTTCCGGTTTCTTCTCTTTGATGACTTCAAACTTTTCTTCCTGAACCTTTTTTAGGCTTTCAGAAGCATAGCTTTCCATATCACCTTTAATGCTGTCTATCAGTTCTTTGTCTTCATCACTCAATCCATTGTAGAATTCACCGTTAAATGCAACAAAGCTTGCCATCTGTGCATGATTTGAGAAAGTGATATAATCTTGTACTTCATAAAATTTCATTTCTTCAATTGCATTGATTGGCTGCTCAGTTCCCTGTACGGTTTTTAACTGAAGTCCACTATACGTCTCCATAAATGCCATAGGTGTAGGATTTGCACCTAATGCTTTATAATTTTCACTGATAAGCGGCGTATTCATAATTCTCATTTTAAAGCCCTTAAAGTCATCCAATGCATGTAATGGCTTGTTGCTTGTCCACTGCATATTTCCAAGACTCAGCCAATCATAAATATGAATGCCTTTTTGCTCAAACATTTCATTCAGCTTCTTCGTCGCTTCGCCCTGTGTAAGTACTGCTTCATTTACTTCATCCTTCTCACTGAAAAGAAAATTTAATGCCATTGCCTGCGTTGCAGGGAAAGTACTCCCAACATCTCCAGCGGCAAAGATTCCAATATCAAGACCTCCGGTCTGAATCATCTCTAACTGGGCAGCAGAATCCCCAAGCTGTCCTACCGGATAGACTTCAACAGTAATTCTTCCCTCCGATTTTTCCTGAATCAATTCGGCAAATCTATTTGCCCACATGTCATACATCGTGTCCTTTGACTCTGTATGAGCCAGCTTCCATACTTCTTTCGCTCCCTCACTTTCATTCCCTTTGTCACCGCATGCAGACATGCCTAATGCCATGCTTACTACCATTACTGTACAGACAAATAAACTAAAAACCCTTTTTTTCATTTCGTAACCCTCCTTTAATATTCTTATATAAATACTCTGTAAAAAGTAATTACCTGAGGACAGAATATCAATATAACTGATAACAGCACTAATATAATCAAATAAGGCGGAAGTCCTTTTACAACCCTCATGTATGGTACATCAAAGGCTGCACATGCGGTAAATATATTACAGCCAAACGGCGGTGAAACCGCTCCCAGCGTATTTTGAAGCGTAATGATGATTCCAAGCCAGATCGGATCGATTCCCGCAGCCATAGCCGGTCCGTAGAACATTGGTGTTAAAACTACAATTGCTACAAGAGGGTCCACAAACATACATGCTATGAAAAAAAATAACGTTACGCTTGCAAGAACCATGATAGATGAAGGATTTTCTCCAAGCACTCCGGAGCTCAGCATCTGAGGTACATTTGCATATGTCAGAACCAAAGAAAAAATTTGGCCGCTTGATAACAGGATGAACAACGCCGCAGTCACTGCTCCTGTAGATAATGCAATTTTACCAATATCCGCTAATTTTATAGTCCGATATATCACTACTTCCAATATAAATGCATATAGTACTGAAATAGCAGCAGCTTCTGTAGGGCTGCAAATGCCAGAATAAATACTTCCTACTACAATAACCGGAAAACCCATAGGCAGAATTGCTTTTCTTAATGCACATCCCTTTTGTCCCCAGCTCATTCTTGGAGTTCTCGGCAAGTCCAGCTTCTTTGAGTGGAAATAGATATATACGGAAAAAAGAATTGCCAGTAAGATTCCCGGTCCGATTCCCGCAATGAACATCTCTCCAACCGAAGTTCCGGTTACTACACAATACATAATCATGGCTACACTCGGTGGAATAAACATCGCTATATTAGATGATGTTACAATAAGTCCATTTATGTCTTCATCGCGGTATCCCACTTTCAGCATGTTTCCTCTCATAGTTTTTCCTATTGCCACAACAGTAGCCTGTGTAGAACCTGATATTGCACCAAATAAGGTACAAGTTCCAACCATAGTTGCACCTAGTCCACCGTAAATATGCCCAATGAAAGCTTTCATAAGATCAACAAGCCTTGTTGCCGTATGCCCAGAGCTCATGATGTCCGCCGCAAAGATAAACAGTGGGATTGCAAGCAGGGCAAAGGTCTGAACCCCTGCCATAAGCTGTTGAATCATAGTACTCAAAGGCAAGGAGGGCAGAAATACTATGATTGACACAAGTGAACCCAATATCATTGACAGATACATTGGAAAACCAAACAGCAGGCAGCAAATTAAAATAATCGTTAAAACCCAAAGCATTTACTGTTCCCTCCTTTCCTCTGAAAGATAGCTTCCTTCTAATCCGATATAAATTTCTTTTTTAAGGATGTTCTGAATAAATACTAATAGATATTGAATCCCTGCAAACAAAAATCCGAAGGATACCACCAAAATAATCAGATAGACCGGAACCTGCAAAGAAACCGTTACTTTACCAAATGTCTTAATTAAATAAGCATACTGAAAAGAGATAACAGCCAGTGTGAGCATTGTAGCTGAGGTAATTCCTGAAATTGCAAGTGCGGTACATTTTTTCATTTTTCCCGGCATGATATCAAAAATTGCCAACATGTTGATGTGTTTTCCCGTTGTCGCGCAATAACTCAAACCAATAAAAGTTACAAATACCAGCAGTGTTTGTCCGAGTTCTTCAGAAGCATTGATTCCAGTCCCTAAAAAAAATCTTCCAAGAACATTGAGAACCAAAATCACAGCCATAGCTATAATGCTTCCCGCCAATATGATCTGCTCTATCCTCACTATAATTTTATTTAGCTTTAATAAATATCTCATTGTTTTTCTTCCTCGAATGTTGCATAGTATGCACCTGATATATAATCTAATATCAAGTTTGCCGCAACATGACTTGTCAATTCGCGGTGGTCTGTCATCGGATTAACCTCTACAAAATCAATGACATCAACATGGGGAGCAAATTCCCGAATCAGATCTGACATTTGAAAATGATTTAATCCCGCAGGCTCTTGACCACCAGAGCCTAGTGCATATGCCAGATCAAGTGCGTCAATATCGACTGTCAAATAGACATAGTCTGTGCCGTCACAAGCAATTTCAAGCGCTTTACGTGCAATTTCCTTCGCTCCCTGTTCAAATACTTCTCTTGGGGTAAAAATTTTCATTCCACTCTCTTTAATATAATGGTAATGCTCTGGATAATTAAACCCTCGCGGACCGATTTCTACTACATTTTTTGCATCTATCCTCTCCATTTCAATGGCTCTTCTAATTTCACTGCTTCCTGAAAATCTCCCCTGCGCCACAGAATCGAATTTTAAATCCAGATGTGCATCCAGGTCTATAATGCCGATTTTCCCTGGCTTCTTATCATGAATTGCTATAAATCCCGCATTTGTAACAGAATGATCCCCCCCAAGTAAAATCGGTGTATAGCCATCTGTCATAATGTTTCCAATTTCTTTCGCCATCTCTTTCAGCGATCTTTCATGGTCGTATCTCGCGATCTTATCAACATTTCCGAAATCTTTTACTTCTATTTTATTAAAATCTACCAAATAATTGTTGCAAACATCAAATAAATGCCCGTCTTCCATCCGATTCATAATACCAGCCATAGCTCTTCTAATACTGTCAGGTGCATATCTAGCCCCCGGCCAGCCTCTTCCGGCTTCTGTATCATAGTTTAATCCTAAAATTCCATATTTTAATTTATTCATTGTTTTATTAATCCTCCCCACTGGTAAAAATAGTATTAATTTCTCAGATGCATCTTCGATACCTTATATTAAAGCAACAATTATGCCATATTCTTTTAATCCCCCTATTTTTTACATAATATACAATTAGATCTGTTGTTTTCACTTATTTCTATCATTTTTTCTTATCTTCTTTACAGTATAAATCATTCCTTTATATTTAAAATAGATTGACTATTCTGATTACAAATCGTACAATGTTTAGACAATATGTAATTTTCTTATACAAATTGCTTTGATTGAAAGGAGGACGTTTTAAGTGGAGACAGACAAAGTATTTAAGGAATTATTTGGTCATAGCGACTCAATACTCATCAGTGATATCAACGGCAAAGTATTATATTATGAAGATTATAACGATGAAATTAATATGGTGCGATATGAAAATGCCATCGGGCGCTCTGTATTTGAATTATATCCTTTTTTAAAAAGAGAAGATTTCACCTTGTTTCGGGCGATGGATACAAAAAGCGTCATTGCAAATGAGCTGCAGCAGTTTGAAGTGAATGGAATCGCTAAAAAGGCACTCAATTCCGCTTACCCTCTTATTAATGAAACAGGCGTAATCGGCGGAATTGTCATGTCTGTAGAATTAAATAATAAACCCGGGCGCAAAAAGAAAATCCCTTTTTCATCAAAATACAATTTTGATGATATCATGACTCAGAACAAAGCCTTTAAGGCTAGCTTTGAAAAACTTAAAATGCTATCCAAAGGAGACTCCAATATTCTAATTTACGGAGAAACCGGAACAGGTAAGGAATTAATCGCACACACAATTCATGCAAACAGTAAAAGAAAAGACAAGCCTTTTATTATACAAAATTGTGCGGCAATCCCCAGCAATCTAATGGAAAGTATTTTATTTGGTTCCACTAGGGGAAGCTTCACGGGAGCAATTGATAAAGCTGGACTGTTTGAAGTAGCACAAGGAGGGACATTATTTCTAGATGAAATCAACTCCATGTCTTTAGAATTGCAAAGCAAGCTCCTCCGTTCCATAGAAACAAAATCCATCCGGAGAGTCGGCGAATCCTACGAAAGAGAAACCGATACCAGAATTGTCGCTTCCACGAATGAACCTCTTGACAAAATGGTTCAAAGAGGTCAATTCAGAAAAGACCTTTTTTTCCGTTTGAATGTTGCCAGCTTTTCCATCCCTCCCCTTCGTGAGCGTATTGATGACATCCCCCTTCTTTGCGATACGTATATTAACTACTCCAATGCAAGGCTAAATCATCATACGACAGGCATCAATGAAGAAGTCTTACACTTGTTCAGCTCTTATTCCTGGGAAGGCAACGTAAGAGAACTGAAAAATGTCATTGAATATGCCTGTACACTTAAGCCTTCTGGCACGATTACTTTATCCGACCTTCCAGATTATCTTTTAACAAAGAAAACGCTTAAAACCATCCCCGTTTTGAATCTGTCTTCTCCAGCGGAACTTGACTGCTGTAAATATTTGGCTCCCGGCACTTCCTTAGCATCTCAGATAGAAAATCTAGAACAAATCATTGTTAAAAACTCTTTTGAAAAAAATCGCTACAGCATTACCAAAACAGCAAAAGAATTAGCAATATCCCGCCAAACTCTGTATAATAAATTACGTAAGTACAAATTATTATAAAAATTCATTCATGCAACCAATTTCATAATACCTAACCGTTGCGTTATAAAAATATTTTTTAATTTCAATCTCTGGATTAACAACATAATTGAAATTTGCTCTTAAAAAATTATAAGGACGGTCATTTGAATGATGCCGCCCTCTTTTCTTTCGTTTTATCTCACTTTTTTTGTGACCTTCAAGCGAGTCATAGCTCTGGACAAGGCCGCTTTTGTATAATGATATTCAATCAGTGCCTGCTTGGTTCTCAAACGCTCCTCTGCACGCTCTCTCGCCTCTTCTGCACGGTTTACGTCAATTTCTTCCGGCCATTCGGCTGTATCTGCAACTACGACAACATAATCCGGCATAATTTCTGCAAATCCATCTCCCAATGCAGCGGTTTTCCATTCTCCGTTTGATTGAAACCGCACTTCGCCAGCCTGGATCGCTGTTACCATCGATTCGTGCTCTGCCATCACGCCATGGCTTCCGTCAATAGCCGGCAGAATTATCATATCTGCCTTTCCTTCAAAAAAATCTCGATCACTCGATACAATTTTTAAATCAAAAGTTTTTCCCATCTGTTATGCCTCACTTTCGACTGCCTCGGATTTCTTTAATCCCATTGCTTTTGTTTTTTCAATCACATCCTCAATGGATCCTGCCATGAGAAACGCACTTTCTGGATACGCATCCATTTCTCCATTAATAATAGCCTTAAAGCCTCGGATCGTTTCTTTTAAAGGAACATATTTTCCGCTCATTCCAGTAAAATTTTCTGCGACAGAAAAAGGCTGAGATAAATATTTTTGTATCTTTCTTGCACGATATACGGACAATTTGTCCTCCTCTGCTAATTCCTCCATCCCTAGTATTGCAATGATATCCTGCAGTTCCTTATATCTTTGAAGCAATTCCTGCGTTTTTCTTGCCACCTGATAATGTTCTTCACCTACCACATCCGGCTCTAAAATGCGAGAAGTGGATTCCAGCGGGTCGACTGCCGGATAAATGCCCTGTTCCACAATCTTTCTGGAAAGCACTGTCGTTGCATCCAAATGTGCGAATGTCGTTGCCGGAGCCGGGTCCGTCAAATCATCTGCAGGAACATAGACCGCCTGTACAGAAGTGATCGAACCGTTTTTTGTAGACGTAATTCGCTCCTGCAGCTCTCCGACTTCATTAGCAAGCGTTGGCTGATACCCGACCGCAGACGGCATACGTCCCAGTAGAGCGGAAACCTCAGAACCTGCCTGAACATAGCGAAAAATATTGTCAATAAATAAAAGTACATTTTGATGCTCTTCATCCCTGAAATATTCCGCCATAGTCAATCCAGTCTGTGCCACACGCATACGAGAACCCGGCGGCTCATTCATCTGTCCAAACACAAGTGCCGTCTTATTGATGACGCCGGACTCTGTCATTTCAGTCCATAAGTCATTTCCCTCTCTAGAGCGTTCGCCAACTCCCGTAAAAATAGAGTAACCCCCATGCTCAGTCGCAATATTGTGAATCAATTCTTGAATCAATACGGTTTTGCCAACTCCGGCCCCTCCGAATAATCCAATTTTTCCGCCCTTCGCATAAGGTGCAAGAAGGTCAATCACCTTGATTCCTGTCTCTAACACCTCTACAACCGGACTTTGATCCTCAAATGCCGGCGGAGTTCTATGAATCGGCCATTTTGCATTAGCCGTAAATTCCTCTTTCCCATCAATCGTTTTTCCCAAAACATTAAACATTCTGCCTAGTACCTGTTTGCCAACCGGAACCTGAATGCAGGAATCCATCGCAGTGACTTCCATTCCCTTCGCCAGTCCTTCACTCGCCGAAAGCATAATACAGCGCACCACATGATTTCCCATATACTGTGCTGCTTCCATCACTTTTTCATCCCTGTCAACTGTAACGCAAAGTGCATCCTTTATAAAAGGAAGTTGATCTGTATCAAATTCCACGTCAACTACCGGTCCTAAAACCTGAACAATCTTTCCTTGTTTCATACCTATCTATCCTCCGTTCCTGCACCACTGACGACCTCATTGATTTCTTGTGTAATGCTTGCCTGTCTGGCACGGTTATACAGTAAAGATAAATCTCGAATCATATCTTTTGCACTATCGGTTGCTGACTGCATTGCAGTCATTCTTGCATGCTGTTCCGCAGAAAATGCTTCCACCATCGCTCCATAAATAAATCCTTTGATATAATTAGGTACCAAATGATTCATGACCTCCTGCGGTGAAGGAGAATATTCTGCAACGTGCTTGTATTCTTCTTTTTCCATCGAAACAAACTCACCCATAGAAAGCGGGAGAAGCTTAACCATCACCGGCTCTGCCCTCATCGGTGTTACCATTCTTGTATATACCACATAAACCTCATCGATTTCTCCCTGATTAAATCCATCTAAAACAATCTCCGCGATACACCTTGCACGATATCTGGTAGGATTGTAATTTGTAAAGAAAAACCCCTCATCCATCGGTTCCTTTTTCTTTTGAAAGTATTGCCTTCCCACCTGTCCGACCGCAAATAAAATGCTGTTTCGGTCCTTCTCAATCTCTTTCTCTGCTAATTTTATAATATTGTGATTGTATCCACCGGCAAGCCCTTTATCTGCTGTAATTACAATGTAGCCTCTTTTTTTCTTTTCCTCAGCTTTAACTTCACGATTATCAAAATAAGCATGCGAAAGATCCGGAGAGTGCAGAAGAATGTCATGAATGGTCTTTTGAAGCGTCATAAAATAAGGCATGGTTTCATCAAGTACCTTTCTCGCCTTTTTTAACTTGGAGGATGAAATTAAATACATCGCATTTGTGATTTTCATTGTATCTTGAATACTTTTCATACGAAGCCGTATTTCTCTCATATTTGCCATGAAATCACCTACTTTTGAATTTTTTGATACCAGTTATAATCTCTTCAATCATATCTTCGGTCAGAACTTTTTCCTGTTCTATTTTTTGTATTAATGTTTCATGTTCTTTTTCCATATAAGCCAGCATCCTGCTTTGAAATTCTTTGATTTCTTTTAGAGGCACATCCAACAGAAGTTTCTGATTAGCCGCACAAAGAGAAAACACCATTGCATGAAGACTCATCGGCTGATTCAAAGGCTGCTTTAACATTTCAATCAAGCGACTCCCATGATCTAACTGTTCTTTCGTCGATGCATCTAGATCAGAACTGAACTGTGTGAATATTTCCATTTCTCTATATTGTGCCAAATCAATACGTAAATTACCCGAAGCCTTTTTCATTGCTTTTGTCTGCGCTGCTCCGCCTACACGAGATACCGAAAGCCCCACGTTAACCGCAGGCCTTACGCCGGAAAAGAACAATTCACTTTCTAAAAAAATCTGCCCATCCGTGATAGAGATTACATTGGTCGGAATATAAGCAGAAACATCGCCAGCCAAAGTTTCAATAATCGGTAATGCGGTAATTGAACCGCCTCCATGTTCTTCATCCAAACGACTTGAACGTTCTAACAATCTGGAATGTAAATAAAATACATCGCCTGGGTAAGCTTCTCTTCCGGGCGGACGCTTCAGTAGCAGTGACATCGCACGATATGCGACCGCATGCTTAGACAAATCGTCATAGATAATCAGGGCATCTTTCCCCTGATACATAAAATATTCTGCTATTGCAGTGCCTGCATAAGGCGCAATGTATTGCAACGGTGCAAGTTCACTTGCGGATGCAGAAACGACGATGGAGTATTCCATTGCATCATACTTGGAAAGGGTATTCACAATCTGCGCAACAGTCGATGATTTCTGACCGATTGCAACATAAATGCAAACCACATCTTTTCCTTTTTGGTTCAAAATCGTATCGATTGCAATGGATGTTTTGCCGGTTTGTCGATCTCCAATAATCAGCTCACGTTGTCCTCTTCCAATCGGAAACATGGAATCAATGGCTAAAATTCCGGTTGCCATAGGCACAGAAACGGATTTACGTTCCACAACTCCGGGTGCCGGATTCTCAATCGGCCGCTTTTCTGTCGTCTTAATTTTACCTTTTCCATCAATCGGATTTCCAAGCGCATCCACAACGCGTCCAATTAACTCTTCTCCAACTCCGACAGACGCTCTTTCACCGGTACGTTTCACCTTTGAACCTTCTATAATCCCATGCTCGGAGCCAAGCAGCACAATGCCAACTGTTTTTTCTTCCAAACTTTGAACAATGCCTTTCACACCGGTATCAAACTCTACCAGTCCACCATACATTGCACGTGAAAGTCCGTAAACAGTCGCAATACCATCTCCTGCACGAATAACCGTACCCACTTCCTGCATCTGCGATTTATCTTCATAATGTTCAATTTCATTCTTTAATACTGAAAGAATTTCTTCCGCACAAAGATTGCCCAAATCTTTCACCTCCATGCAAGTTTCTTGTAAAGTCTAGCGAGCCGCCCATTGACACTATAGTCATATTCCTGGTCATCGACCCTAAGGATAAATCCGCCGACTAACGATGCGTCCTGCTTCATCTCCAACTTTACACTGTCCTTGTTGTATTTTAACACTAATTTTCGTTTTATATCTGCAATCTGCTCTGCTGATGGTTCTGTTACATAAATCATTTCTGCTGTCAAAACATTTTTACTGTCCATATCCATTTTTTCATAGGACTCATAGATTTTTTTAAAAAGATCTATCTTCCCATTGTCACAAAGCACTTTCAAAAAGTTACGCATGGGTTCAGGAAAAAGCAAATCAATCACTTTATGCTTTTCTTCTTTTGTAACAGAAGGATTGCTGAGCGCTTTCTTCAATTCCGGAGTTTCTTTATATAAGTTCCAGCTCTCTTCGATGCGCTTCTTTTCTATTCCCATATCAAAAAGTGCTCTTGCATAGCTGTCACTCTCTCTTTTCACTGAAAGCACCTTCTTCTTTTAAAAATTCATTTATCATGTTTTGGTCGAAAGCACCGTTTCCTTGTTTTCCGATCACCTTTTCAGCAGCCGAAACAGTCAAGGCCGCAATTTCATCAGAAATACTCTGCATCGTTTTTTCCCGTTCAATTTCGATGGTTTTTGTGGTCTCTTTCATTACCTGTTCTGCCGCAGCATTTGCATTCTGCAATATCAAATCATACTCTTCTTGTGCACGAATCTTCGAATGATTGATGATCGAATCTGCCTCTTTTTGTGCATTTAATAAAGAATTCTCATATTTATCTTTTAATTCAAATGCTTCTTTTTCTGTATCTTTAGCCGAATTTAATTGATTCTGAATTAATTTTTCTCTCTGCTCCATAATATTTGAAATAGGGCGATATAAAAATTTCTGCATCAAAGCATAAAGAACGATCAAATTAATCACGGTAAAAATAAAGCTCCAATTTAATCCTGTCATTCTTCTCGCCTCCGCACTTACCTTAGGAAAATAATAATCATAATTGCCACTACAAAACCGTAAATCGCAGTAGCTTCTGCAAGTGCACAGCCTAAAATCAGGGTGTTTCTAATTTTATTTTCTGCTTCCGGCTGCCTTGCGATTGCGTCCACAGCTTTTGATGTGGCAATACCGATACCAAGCCCAGCTCCCAAACCTGCTAATACTGCAAGACCTGCTCCAACTGCAATTAATGTTGTCATAATAATACACTCTCCTTTTTCTCACGGCATCTACCGATTTTTATTCTTCTTTTTCAACTGCTTCTCTTATAAATAAAGAGGTTAAAAACACAAATACATACGCTTGCACAAGTCCATCAAAAAAATCAAAATACAGACTGAATGGAACCGGAATAATTACCGGAACAACAAGCATCAACAGCTCCATCACAACGAAGCTTCCTAAAATATTTCCAAACATTCGCATGCAGAGCGACAAAGGTCTCATAAAAACTTCCATAATCTTAATGGGTGCAATAATTGGCATCGGTTCCGCAAAGCTTTTAGCCCACCCTTTTATCCCTCTTGCTCGAATTCCCGCATACTCAACCAAAACAATGCTGATCAGGGCTAAAGCCGCTGTCACATTCAAATCCTTTGTTGGTGGTGCCACATCAATTACTCCGGTCAAATTCGCAATTCCTAAATAGAGTAATACAGTTGTCAAATAAGGAGCATACTGTTTTCCAGTTTCTCCTAAAGTTTCACTGAACATTTTTAAGAATCCGCCGACCACAATTTCCAAAGCAAGCTGTTTTTTGCCCGGAACAACACTTAAATTTCGAACCAAAAAAACAGAACCTACAACTAAAAAAGCCATAATTCCCCATGTAGCAACCACGCTTTGGTAAATGGGTATGCCACCAAAAATAGGGATTTCAAAACAAACTTCCGTATTTAATCTGCGTATCAACTCCTCTGATAGTGTATCCAAAGCTTATCAACCCCTTTCCTTTTTTTCTGCCAATCATAATTTTTAAAAATTTCCTCAAAAAAATAGAAGCTCCGCGTTAACGTTACCTCTATGATTCCATGCTTTCTTGCATTCTATCCTGGCATTGTTCGACACTAGAACAATGATAGTGGATATATAGTTTTTTGTAAAATAAATAATTTTTATGCCGATTATAACTTTTTTTCATCCCTCAGTCTAAAAAAATATCGGACAGGAACTGTTTTGCAACTAATGAAATCGACTGTTTTTTCCCATTTAATACACAGGCTCTGCGATCTGGAATTGCAGGAGAAACGTTGATTTCATAACATCTTTTCTGCCTAATCGAGTCTTCTGCGAAATGTTTTGCTACAATACCAATTCCTAAATTCCGTTCTGTAAAAGGTACGATTAAAGAAGTTGTGGTGAGCTCAATATCTGGATGAAACAGCAATCCATTTGCAAGAAAATAATCATTAATATGTTTTCTCGCACTCATATCTTTCTCAAGAGAAATAATTGGATACTGAACAATTTCGTTTAATTTCCACTTTTTCTTTATCATTTCTTTATATTTTGGGCCGACAATAAAACTATATTGTACGGCATTTAACTCATGAATTTCAATATTTTCAAATTTTTCGTCTTCAAGCATGACCACGCCGAAATCAATTTCACTATCCTTAATTCCTCTTATTAATCCCTGCCTATTGTAGCTCATCACTTCCATTTTTATTTTCGGATGTTTGTCATTAAATGCTTCTAACTTCGGTAAAAGATCAAAATATACGGTCATTTCATCAGTACCAATCCGAATGATCCCATTCTCCATATTAATCATCTGCCATAATTTTTTTTGACCTATCATAATGCTGTTATATGCATTTAAAATATATTTATATAAAATTTTACCTTCTTCTGTCAACACCATTCCTTTTTGTGTACGGTTAAAAAGGCTGCATCCCAGTTCTGCTTCCAAATTATGAATGGATTTACTGACCGCAGGCTGTGTCAAAAACAAAACTTCTGCTGCTTGTGTCGTACTCGATAAAGTCGCAACATGATAAAAAACCTTATAAGATTCAAAGCTAATTGAAAAGTTTTCTTTATATAAGTCTCTGCTATTGCCCATTTGCTTCTCCCTTGGCTTCAATTTGTCTAACTTTATTATTATATATAGATTTTTTTTATACTACAATGATAAAATATAAAAAAAAATTTTGCAATTATATTACAAATATATAAGGGATGGTTTAAAACCATCCCTTATATGACCATATCCTCTTTCAAACTCTGTTTGGTTTCTTCATCTGTTAAAAGCTCTACAAGCTTTAATGCGAATTCCATCGCTGTTCCGGGACCTTTTGCCGTAATGATATGTTCTGCCTGTACTACACGCTGCGCCGTTATTTTTGCACCAATTAAATGTTTTTCCATTCCCGGATATATAACGGCCTCTCTATCTTTTAAAATACCCAACTCGCCCAAAATCATCGGTGCTGCACAGATAGCAGCAATCCACTTTTTATTTTCATTAAAAGCGATCACCTTTTCTTTCAGGCCGCTGTGTTCTTTCAAGTTTAAAGTTCCCGGCATTCCCCCTGGAAAGACAAGCATCTCGCATAATCGATAATCTGCATCTTGAAAAAGCAAATCTGCTTCCACACGAATGCCATGTGCACCGGTAACCATTTTTTCTTTACCAATAGATACAGTCTGAACCGCAACAGAAGCTCTTCTTAAAACGTCTACAACTGTTATCGCTTCAATTTCTTCAAATCCATTTGCTAAATGTACATAAACACACATCTTAATCCCTTTATAATGAACCTTAAAAGCTCATTATATCTTCTCCTTTCTATATTCTTACATCGTCTCCATTTAAAACATGGAGACGCCTAAATTTCTAATCTCATTTCTTTTTCGGGCTTACAATCATAATCATCGTTCTTCCTTCGATGGAAGGGGCCTTCTCAATATCACCAACCTCACTGATTGCATCCGCAAATCTTGTAAGAACTCCTACTCCATCCTCTTTATATTTTTGCTGCCTTCCCTTAAAACGTATACTTACTTTTACCTTATTGCCTCCCGACAAAAACTTAGAAGCATTCTTGATTTTAAGATTCAAGTCATGTTCTTCGATCTTAACAGAAAGTCTTACTTCTTTTAAAGCTACAACCTTTTGATTTTTTTTTGCTTCTTTCTTTTTTTTAGCTTGTTCATACATAGTCTTATTATAGTCAGCTATTTTACAGATAGGCGGAACTCCATTCGCGGAAATTTTTATCAAGTCCAAATCTCTTTGTGCCGCCAATTCCAAGCCCTCCGAAACAGGTACTATCCCCAACATCGTGCCGTCCATATCAATCAGCCTAATTTCTTTGTCCTTAATCTCCTCATTAATTAACAATCCATTTTTTTTAATGCCAAACACCTCCATATAGTTTTTTACATATAAATAAAAGTGGATATCATTGAATCCACTTTTATACTTGAAATAAATTCTGTATTAGTATCTATTTCCACTCGGTCTTCTATTTCTTTGTTGTTTTCTTTCTCTTCTGCAAGCAGGACATCTCTGGGGTTCATTTTCAAATCCCTTCTCTTTATAGAATGCCTGTTCACTTTCATTAAAAATAAAGTCTGCCCCGCAATCTTTACACGTAATTGTCTTGTCAGCCATAACACGAATCTCCTTTGTTTATTCGGGATTTCAAAATCAGAAACATCTCTCTAAATAAATCAAAGAAGTGTTATCCATAATTAATTAATCCATAACTAATAAAAATAACTAATAAAATCTATATCAGTTCTTTGATTATAATATAATAATTTAAATTAATCAAGTAAGATTCAGAAAATATTTATGAATTTCTAAAATTTTGTTGCAAAAATTAAAGTATTATGTCATATCTATATTATTTTATCTAAGATTTAACCTCATGCTTTTGAGTGATTAAAAGATCCTAAAAAGAGAAGCAGACTATAGTCTGCTTCTCTCAAATAAATTTTGATATTCTTCCTAAATTTAACGTTCCTCACGAAAATAAGATACACCTAAATCGGCAGGATTCATATCTTCTTTTCTATTTTTCCTCGTGCTGACAATTACGATTAGAATCGTTGCCGCATAAGGAAGCATATCTACTAAATACTGTGAAATATGAATTCCCATACTCTGCAAACGCAATCCCAAAATATTAAGACCTCCGAATACGAGAGCACCTACCAAAGCTTTCCAGGACTTCCATGATGCAAAGATAACCAGCGCAACAGCAATCCAGCCTCTGCCTGCTACTACATTTTCCTGCCAAACAGGAACCGTAACCAAAGACATATAGGCACCACCAAGACCGCACATCGCTCCCCCAGCAATGATATGTGCATATTTATAAAAAGCGACATTGATACCGGAAGCATCTGCAGCTGCCGCATTTTCACCAACTGCACGCAGATTCAATCCCAGCTTCGTTTGATTCAAATAAATTGTTACTGCAATTACCAAAAGGTATCCAACATACACTAATATATCTTGATAAAATAATATTTGTCCTAAAACCGGAATCTGACACAGTCCGGGAATTGCAATTTTCACTGAAAGGGATTTAATTGCGGCAGGAGCTGCTGTTCCCATAAATCCCTCACCAACAAAACTTGAAAACCCCGTACCAAAGATCGTAAGTGTAAGTCCTGTGACCACTTGATTTGCCATAAGAGAAACCGTAAGAACAGCATAGATCGCCGCACCGGCTGCACCGGCTGCAAGGCTCGCAAGCAGAGCTAAATAAGGATTTCCTGTATGAAGTCCTACGGAAAATCCAATGACCGCTCCCATCAGCATCATGCCTTCTACACCTAGATTGAGGTTGCCTGCTTTTTCTGTTATCAGTTCTCCCAGTGTCGCATAAAGCAGTGGCATGGCCGCACCAACCGCAGCAATTAAAAATGGGGTCATTTATGCCACCTCCTTAATTGTCGTTTTCTCTGATTTTGTAAAAGAAACTTTATATTGCAGGAAAAATTCACTTCCTAATACGAAAAATAGGATAATTCCTTGAATCATATCCGCTACCGAAGCCGGAACCTGCATTGCAATTTGCAAATATGCACCTCCCTGAAGCAAGCCCGCAAAAATGATGCATACCGCTAAGATCACCGGTGCAGATAAACGGGAAAGCCAAGTTGTAATAATTGCAGTAAATCCATAATTATTAGAAATATTTGCGGTTAATGTTTTTTCTATTGCTGAAGCCTGAATCATACCAGTCAGACCACAAAGTCCCCCGGAAATCAACATCGCACTAATAATAATGGATTTAATATTCATTCCCGCATAGCGTGCTGTTTCCAAACTTTCTCCTACAACTGTAATTTCATAACCTTTTTTCGTGTGATTAATAAATATATAAATAAGTACAACTAAAATTAAGGCAATCACCCAGCCAATGTGAACGCCAAATAGCTTTGGCAGTACTGCATTTTCTGAAAATGTTGCAATTCTTGGAAATCCTTGTGAAGCTGGATCCTTCCAAGGTCCAAATTGCAAATAAGTCACCCATTTGATGGCAATATAGTTCATCATCAGAGTAAAAATCGTTTCATTCGTATTAAATTTTGCCTTAAAATAAGCAGGGATAAATGCCCATATGCCACCAAATAGAATTGCTACAACTGCCATACATAACAGCATAATCGGCATCGGAAGAGTATTCGGCAAATTTAATGCAACCAATGCAGCACCAAATGCTCCCATCATAATTTGTCCTTCTCCTCCAATATTCCAAAACTTCATTTTAAATGCAACCAGAATACCCAGCGAAGTCACTATAAGAGGAATTGCCTTCACTGCGGTCTGTTGCATTCTCATCTGCGTTCCAAAAGCTCCCAGCATGATCTCCCGAAATATTTGAACCGGATTAAACCCCATAATTGCAAGCACAAGTCCGGCGCAGATGATCGAACATAGAATTGCTCCAATCCGAATGATAGATTCCCTGTTTTTTGGAAGCTCTGCTCTTTTATTTACCTTTAACATAAGCCTATGCCTCCTTTTCCAAGGAACCTCCGGTCATAAGCAGACCGACTTCTTCCTTTGTTACTTCACTTGTATTGACAATACCCGTAATCTTTCCATTGCAAAGTACCATAACACGGTCACATAGCTCCATTAAAACATCCAAATCTTCTCCTATAAAAAGGACACCGACACCTTTTTCTTTTTGCTCATTCAATAAATCATAAATCTTATAAGACGCACCGATATCAAGTCCCCGTACTGCGTAAGCTGTAATCAGCACCTTTGGTTCGGAATCAATCTCTCTTCCCAAAAGAACTTTTTGAATGTTTCCTCCGGAAAGCTTTTTTACCTCGGTATAAATGCTTGGTGTTTGAATATCCAGCCGTTCCACAATCTTATTCGCTTTGGCAGTACTGTCTTCTCTCTTTAAAAATAAGCCCGGTTGTTTTTGATAGTCTTTTAAAATAATATTGTGCACAATATCCATGGTTCCTACAAGACCCATTCCCAGTCGGTCTTCGGGAATAAAACCCATACGAATTCCAAGCTGAATAATATCTCTCGGTGTTTTTCCTACGATATTATCTCCTTCAAAGAAAATACGTCCTTTATCTGCTTTAACAAGTCCTGCAAGCGTTTCACAAAGTTCCTTCTGCCCGCTTCCGGCCACTCCGGCAACACCAAGAATTTCTCCGCCGTACAAAGAAAAGCTGACTTCATCCAACGCATTCTTTTTCTCCTGATTGACAACACGCAGATTGTCCACCTCTAACAGAACCTTCTTATTTTCAATCTCTTTCTTTTTGATGGATAGGTTTACTTTTTTCCCGACCATCATTTCAATCAAATTAGGAACCTCTACCTTAGAAGTTTCTACAGTTTCCACTGATTTTCCCTTTCTCAAAACGGTAATGCGATCACTGATTTCCATTACCTCATTCAGCTTGTGCGTGATAATAACAACCGCACAACCCTTTTCTTTCATATTTCGAATGATTTGAAACAGCCGTTTGATCTCCTGTGGCGTCAACACAGCCGTCGGTTCATCCATGATTAATATCTTTGCTCCCCGATAGAGCACCTTAATAATTTCCAGTGTCTGCTTCTCCCCTACAGACATCTCATACACCCTTTTTTCAGGGTCGATATCCAGTCCATAGCGGTCAGAAATCTCTCTGATCTTTCGGCTTAATTCTTTTCCTTTTGTAAAAAAGCCGTTCTTTTCGCCTAAAATAATATTTTCTTTTGCACTTAACACCTCTACTAATTTAAAGTGCTGATGGATCATACCAATTCCCAGTGCAATGGAATCCTTCGGTGATGTAAAGTGAACCTGCTTATTGTGGATAGAAATAGAACCGCTGTCGGGGGTATAGATCCCCGACAGCATGTTCATTAAAGTACTTTTTCCCGCCCCATTTTCACCGAGCAGTGCATGTACTTCTCCATCATATACAGTTAGGTTCACATCTTCATTTGCTTTTACCTCACCAAATGTTTTCGAAATATCTCGCATTTGGATTGCGATTTCCTGCTTCATAAAAAGCCCTCCGATGTGTTTACTCTAGCAACAAATATTCTTAGATTATTGTCCGGTCGCACCTTTCACAAGCTTCGTCATAGCAGTATCCGGATTTGAAATTCCCCAAATCGAATCGCGGTCCAAAGAAGTACCTGCCGGAATCATAACACTTCCGTCATTGTATAATACATCCTTATCTCCAGCTGAGAAGACATTGAACTCACCGGATTCAATCTTAGCCTGAACTTCTTTAACTTTAGCCTTTGCTTCCGCAGAAACATTATCTGTCAACGGAGCAAGCTGTACGTATCCGTCTGCCATTGTACCATAATAAGCACCCGGGGTCCAAGTTCCGTCCATGATTTTCTGAATTTGATCAATGTAGTATGCTCCGTGATTCCATACCGGTGCTGTTAAATAAGCTCCAGGCGCAGCAGAACTGCTGTCCATATTATAACCGATTGCATAAGCACCTGCTGCTTCTGCTGCAATCTGAGGGCCAGCTGTATCACAATGCTGTGCGATGACGTCATAACCTTGATCCAATAACGCTTCCGCTGCCTCTTTTTCCTGCGCAGGGTCATGCCAGCTGTTTGTATAAATAACCTTTACTTCCACATCCGGGTTTACGGATTGTGCGCCTAAAGTAAATGCATTAATTCCAATAATAAGTTCGGTATAAGGATAAGCTGCAACGTATCCAAGCTTATTGCTCTTCGTTGTCATTCCAGCGATGATGCCGGAAAGGTATCTCGGCTGTTCCATTGCACCGAAATAGTTTCCAAAGTTTGTATCGTTCATTTTATTTCCGGAGAAATGAAGGAACTTGACATCCGGGTATTCCTTCGCCAATTCATCAATTGGATTCATAAATCCAAAGCTCGTAGCTACGATTACACTTGCGCCTTGATCCATCAGATTAATTGCAGCACTTTTTACTGCTTGGGATTCTTCTGCAACACTCTCCACTTTTAAAGTCTTTACTTTTCCTTTAAAATGATCCTTTAATGCTATTCTTCCATTATCCTGCGCTTCCGAAAACCCGCCGTCGCTTGCCGGTCCTACATAAATGAATCCGACTGTCAGTACGTCGTCTTCCTCTTCTGCTTCTTTGGTTGTTCCGCCGCAACCGGAAAATGCGCCCATCACGAGCACAAGAACCATTAACAGTGCCAAAATTCTTTTCATATTCGCTCTCCTTCTTTCATTATCCTTTGTTTCCTTAGTTTATTTCTAATTAAAGAAATTCTATGTTACCGTCCTTAATGGACTTTATAACCGCAAGGGATTCTACGCGATAGCTTTCTTTTCTGAGTTTTTTAGCCCCACCCTGAAATTGCTTTTCAATAACAGCTCCGATTCCAACTACTTTGCCTCCGGCTTGTCTCACTAAGTCTGCCATTCCGAACGCAGCTTCACCATGTGCCAGAAAATCATCCACGATCAACACTCGATCACCTTTTTGTAAGTATTTTTTAGCGACTCTGGCAATCGAAACCGTTCCTTTTGTAAAAGATTTTACTTCTGCTCCGTAAAATTCGTCCGTCATTGTGTTCGGAGACGTTTTTTTCGCAAATACGACTGGTAAATTCCCGAAATGCATCGCAGTGATGCATGCAATTGCAATTCCAGAAGCTTCAATTGTTAATATCTTATTTACATTTTGATCTCCGAACAAACGCTTAAATTCTTGTGCGATTTGATCAAGAAGTTCTACGTCAATCTGATGATTTAAAAAAGAGTCAACCTTCAATATCTCTGTACCGATTCCGACTCCATCTTGTATGATTCTATCCTTTAAAAGCTGCATTTTTTATCACCTTTCTTTACTGCAAACCCTATTTATTATTATAATGAATGTCACTCGGTTTCGTAAATAGTTTTCTCAATATTTCAGAATAAATTCCTATAAAAAAACCAATAAATGGTCGAAAACACGAACAATATTCTACAACGTTCGATTAAATATTCGCTTATCTTTCCGTTTGTCTATATTGATTCCGATTCATATACGCATCATAGCGCACTTTCTGTTCGTCACGAAGGAGGGGCATGCCATATTGATAGCAGTCCACTACATCTGCATCTTTTACAATTTCTTCAATCCAGCTTCCAATCTCTGATTTGCTGCTGTGATGTTTTACCGCCAATGAAATTAAGTCAATTTCCTCTTCTGTAAATAAATCTAAATCATATAAAAATTTCTTCACCGGCTGGTATCCTTCTTCTGCATGTCCCTTCTGCTCGCCGGTTAAAATCCTTCCAAAATCATGCACGCTGCATGCGCAGGCAGCAAGCTCCGCATCCTGTCCACGTTCTTGTGCCATTAAATATCCTAAACGGGCGCAACTAGCCATATGAACACGTTCCCAGTCTAAGCTGTGATCTCGTTCCTTTTTCTTTCCCTCTTGTTCTCCAATCACATACAAAAGTTCCTTCTGTAACTTTAAAATCCGATCCATCTAAATCCACTCCTCTGCTTTCTCTACAATATTCTGTATGTCATTAAATAATTTGCATGAATGATACCCGTCTGCTACCGCGTGATTTACAAAAATAGATAGAGGAATTTCTACCTTCTCCTGTTTTTCTATGTATTTTCCAAAACTGATCACCGGAAAATACATGTGCGGCTCCGTAAATGTATCGCAGCTGTAATTCGTGAAGTGAAGCCATGGGACACCTGAAATCGGGCAGAAATTTTGCGGCTTATCCGGTTTTGTCTTCACACCCTTTACCCCCCGATACGTTTTCATATCCTCTGTTGCATTTTTATAGAATGTCAAAAAATCCGGATGAAATTCACTCCATATATCGGAAAAAGTATGATCATCTTCGTGAAAAATCGTATAAGAGGGATGCAGAAAATTCCAATATCCCAATCTTCCTTCTGCATCGACCTGCATTCGAAATTCTTTATTCTGATTAATCCCCATGATTATGGCATATATAAAAGCCGGATAAAATTGAATTTTTTTACTCTTAATCCTTTTATAGAAAGCGGTTAGGTCAAGATCAGCGGTCAAATTATAATTGGTGCGGACCATTTTCATGTAATAGTCAAAATGCTCTCGCCGTTCATATTTTTCCATATCTATCAAATGAAATTCTGCCTGATTCATGCAATAAACTCCTTCTATCTTCCCAATAAGATGTTTACTCATTCCTTCCGTACATTGTATCAGATTTTTTATTAAAATGCACTTCTCCATGCTTATTTTCATTCTTTAATAATCTGTGATAAATGATTGACTTTCACGCATATCGAGTCTATTCTATAATTGAAAGTATTCTAAATGGGGAGCTGGGTGAATCCGGCTGAGAGTGAAACTGACTCGTTTCTGACCCACAACCTGATTTGGATAATGCCAACGTAGGAACATATCGTTTTTGTTTTTCTGCGTAGGGTAACCTGCGCAATTTTTTTAACGTTTCACGCATTCTATCCAATTGAATAAGAAATAAAGGAGTAAACTATGATGAAACAACCAGAAGCAAGCATTGCAATCCAAGTATTACCGGATGTCGAGGGAGAAGAAGTGATTCGTGTCGTAGACAAAGTAATCGATTATATAAAATCGACCGGCTTAAATACCTATGTCGGTCCGTTTGAAACGACTATAGAAGGTGATTACGATACTCTTATGAACATTGTGAAAGAATGTCAGCTTATCTGTATACGTGCAGGGGCCCCAAGCGTCGCTTCTTATGTGAAAATTTTCTATAATCCGGATGCGGGGGTATGGAGCATTGACAAAAAAGTTACGAAGCATCACCAATAAGCTTTATCCTATTTCTTTCCTGGCACTTATCCTTTTTCTATGGGAGCTTACCTGCCGGATGGAATGGGTTCCCCCCTTTATGCTTCCTGCTCCGGAAGATGTACTCAATGCTCTTGTTACCGATTTTCCGCTTCTGATGCAGCATTCTGTGACCACCTTTCAGGAAGCGGTCATCGGTCTTTTTCTGAGTGTTTTTTTCGGTGTTCTGATTGCTGTCATCATGGATCATTTCTCTGTGTTATACAAAGCAGTTCATCCGGTCATCGTATTGACACAAACCGTACCGACTATTGCCATTGCTCCCCTGCTGGTTCTTTGGATGGGCTTTGGAATTGCGCCAAAGATCACCTTGATCTTTATAACCTGTTTTTTCCCGATTGTAATCAGTACGTTAAGCGGGCTGCGTGCCGTCGATCCCGATTCGATCCGTTTACTGGAAAGTATGGGGGCAAGCTCTTTTCAAATTTTATTTCGTGTCAAATTAAAAGCAGCAAGGGAATCTTTTTTTGCAGGTCTACGTGTTGCCGCTACCTATTCCGTTGTTGGAGCTGTCATATCGGAATGGCTGGGCGGGTTGCAGGGACTAGGCGTATATATGACTCGCGTGCGAAAATCCTATGCTTTTGACAAAATGTTTGCTGTCATTTTCCTCATCAGCATCGTAAGTTTACTCGTCATGAAATTAGTCGATATTATTGAAAAGAAATCTATGCCATGGAAATACTTAAACAAAGGAGAAGAATAATGAAACACTTAAAAATAAGAAAACAAGCTGCACTCATTCTAATCTTATCATTCCTTTTAATCCTATCTTCCTGCGGTGCAAACAATCCAAAGGATAGCTCCGCAGATCATTTAGAGAAAATCACCTTTGTACTGGAATGGTCACCAAACACTAACCACACCGGGGTATACGTTGCACAAGCAAAGGGCTATTATGAAGATTTGGGATTAGATGTAGAAATTGTCATACCTCCGGAAAATGGCGCATCTGCCTTGGTCGCCAGCGGCAAAGCGCAGTTCGGCGTTGACGTGCAAGAAGGTTTAGGCACCGAACTTACTCTCGACAACCCTTTGCCGATTACCGCAGTTGCCTCAATTATAGATCATAATACATCAGGCTTAATTTCCGAAAAAGAAAAAGGAATTGACGATTTCTCCAAACTGGAAGGAAAAACATATGCATCTTGGGACAGTCCCACAGAGCTTGCAATTATGAAGCAAACTATGACTGATGCAGGCTGCGACTACAGCAAACTCAAAACCGTGCCTGCACCAGCTACGGATTCCGTTTCTTTAATCCGCTCAGGTGATGTTGATGTCGTATGGGTTTATGAAGCTTGGGACGTTATTTCTGCAAGACTAGCTAATGTTGACTTTAATTTTATTAAGTTCAGCGACGAAACACCCGTCTTGGATTTTTACACACCACTTATCATCGCAAACAATGACTTTTTAAAGGAGAACCCCGAGACTTCTAAAAAATTCATGGAAGCAACCGCAAAGGGATACGAGTATGCAATTGAAAATCCAGAAGATGCGGCTCAAATTCTAGTGAATGCAGTACCTGAGCTTTCCTTAGATTTAGTGACTGCAAGTCAGCAATTTCTCGCAAAAGAATACAAGGCGGAAAAGACAAAATGGGGAAGCTTTGACGAGCAGCGCTGGATTGCATTTTATGACTGGATGTATGAGCAAAAATTAATTCCTTCTCCACTAGGGCATTCCGGTTTTACAAATGAATTTCTTCCTCAATAACAGGAGCTTTTTATGAATACACCAAAAATAACAGCTTTGGAAGCTGTATCTATCTGTAAAAGCTATGAAAATGAACGCATTATCGAAAACATTTATGTCAATGTGGCCGAAGGAGAACTGGTGTCTCTTCTCGGTGTCAGTGGTATTGGTAAAACAACACTGTTTCACATTCTCTCCGGACTGGAAAAGCCGGACTCCGGCTCAGTAAAGATTTATGGCGAAGCAGTAACAGGTCAGGCTGGAAAAGTCAGCTACATGCAGCAAAAGGATCTTCTTTTGCCATTCGAAACTATTTTACACAACATATGCATGCCTCTTCTTCTCAGGGGGATTCCGAAAAAGCAAGCTTATCAGCAGGCAAGTCAATATTTTGAAGAATTCGGATTGAGCGGCTGCGAAAAAAAATATCCTTCTCAGCTTTCAGGCGGAATGCGACAGCGTGCAGCGCTCCTTCGCGCTTATCTTTTTTCTGATCGAATTATGCTGCTTGATGAACCGTTCAGCGCATTGGATACACTGACTAAAACCTCCATGCATCAATGGTTCTCAAATATTATTGATGCACACCAGACGGCAACACTTTTCATTACTCATGATATTGATGAGGCGATTATACTTTCCGACCGAATTTATATCATGTCCGGTTTCCCCGGAAAAATTACGCATGAATTGTCAATGGACTCACAAAACCGACGCAGCCCTGATTTTTATACAACAAAAGAATTTATAGACATGAAACGCGAGATTATAAAAAAAATTAATGATAAAAACTGAATAAATGATATAAATACAAAAGACTGTAATTTGACATTGATCAAATTACAGTCTTTTGTTAAATGAAATGAAATATCTAATCTATCTTTATTTTGTATACTGCATAATTTCGCTGTTATCTGCCCGCTCTGCGTCGCTCCAGCTCTTTTAAAAGTTTCTTTCTAAGTCGGATATCATCCGGTGTTATTTCAACTAATTCATCATCGTCAATGAATTCCAAAGCTTCTTCCAAGGTAAAAACTCTGGGGGGTGACAACTTAATCGTATCATCACTTCCAGCAGCCCGCATATTGGAAACTTTTTTAGCCTTGCATGGATTCACGATCATGTCCTCATTTCGACTGTTCATACCAACAATCATTCCCTCATACACTTTAACACCAGGATCAACAAACAGCGTTGCTCTCTCTCCGATATTATTCAATGCATACGGTGTCGTAACACCTTCCTCCTGTGCAATGACCACTCCATTTACTCTTTGCGGTATCTCTCCTTTATATCCCTCAAAGCAATCAAACCGTCTTACCAGAGTTCCTTCTCCTCGCGTATCATTGATAAATTCACTTCGATATCCAAGTAAACCTCTTGTCGGAACGGCATACTCCAAACGGGAACGCCCGTCCTTTCCCGACATGGATTTCATCATTCCCTTTCGCATATTCAGCTTAGAAATGACAGTTCCGGAATATTCATCCGGCACCTCAATCACCACGTCTTCAATCGGTTCCATCTTTTTCCCATTTTCTCCCTTATGCATGATGACTTCCGGCTTTGAAACTGCCAATTCATACCCTTCCCGTCTCATGTTTTCTATCAGTATAGACAAATGCAGTTCTCCTCTTCCGGAAACCTTAAACCCATCTGTAGAATCAAGCGGCTCTACAATTAGTCCTACATTTACTTCTAATTCTTTTTCTAAACGTTCTTTGATATGTCTTGTTGTAACAAATTTACCAACCTGCCCTGCAAATGGAGATTTATTTACCATGAAGTTCATAGAAAGTGTTGGGTCTTCAATGTGTATCATAGGCATTGCACTCGCTTTTCCTTCATTGCAGATCGTTTCACCGATACTGATATCAGAAATACCCGAAACAACTACAATATCTCCACATTCTGCTTCTTCTACCGGCATTCGTTTTAAGCCACGATATACAAAGACTTGATTGATTTTTCGATTCGCAATCGTGCCATCTTCTTTGGTTACGCTTACAACTTGTCCGCTTTTTACTTTTCCCTTGTAAATTCTTCCGATTCCCAGCCGTCCAATATAATCATCATAAGCCAAAGTTGAAATTTGAAGCTGCAAAGGCTCCTCCGTCAGATCATCATAAGGTTCTACATGAGAGGTTATCGTGTCAAAAAGCGGTATGATGTCTTTTCCCTCATCATCTAATTCATACTGCACAATTCCCCGCTTCGCAATCCCATATAAAATCGGAAAATCCAACTGCTTATCATTTGCTTCCAGCTCCATAAACAGCTCATATACCATATCAACAACTTCTACAGCTCTTTGATCTTTTTTATCAATCTTGTTAATTAAAAGAATTGGATTCAGTCCCATTTCTAATGATTTTTGAAGGACAAAACGAGTTTGTGGCATTGGTCCTTCACTGGAATCCACTAATAAAATTACCGTATCTACTGTCTTTATAATTCGCTCCACTTCCGAAGAAAAATCGGCGTGACCCGGTGTATCTACAATATTGATTTTAATATCACCATGCATAACGGAACAATTCTTTGAATAAATTGTGATTCCTCGTTCTCTTTCTATGTCATTGCTGTCCATGACGCAATCGACCATTTCCTCATTTTCTCGAAAAACTCCGCTCTGTGATAAAAACGCATCCACCAGAGTCGATTTTCCCGCATCAACGTGCGCAATCACTGCAACATTGATTATTTTTTGATTTCTTGCCATTCAATTCCCTGCTTTCTATACAACTTTTTTTATATTAAAAGAAAACCATAGTATTTATTACATAAAACACCTTAATTTTCCTTTTTTTTGAAATAATTCTCTCAAACTTAATTAGTATAGCATAAAATAAGTTTACGCACAAATTATTTTCATATTTCATACTATACCATATCCCTTACTATTTTATAAATTTCAAAAGGAGAATCCATCATGCCAAGCGTATATCTAAGCCCTTCTGTTGAAGAAGAAAATCTTTACATAAACGGAGGCACGGAAGAGTGCATTATGAACTTAATTGTTGATACTATGATACCCTACCTAAATGCAAGCAATATTATTTTTGAACGAAATAATCCGAATGACAGTCTCGCCCAAGTCATTGCGCAATCCAATTTAAGGTTCCGAGATTTGCATCTTTCCATTCATTCAACCAACGCACCTAAAAATTTATCCGGTCTTCTTCAAGGTCCTGACGTATATTATTATGCTTATGATCCAAATTCTAAAAAAGCCGCAGAAACAATTTCAAAAAATCTAGCAACTATTTATCCAAATTCCAATCTAATTACTGAGATTCCAACTGTAGCATATGAAGAACTGCGAAGAACAAAATCCCCTGCAGTGCTAGTGAATCTCGGCTACCACGATAACTTTGATGACGCACAATGGATCAAAGAGAATATTTCTGCCATTGCAAAAAATCTATCCTTATCTTTAGCAGAATTATTTGGTACTCGATTCAGTGAATCCTTTTCATACTAAGCCTAAATAACCCCACTTCGAAAAATGCTTTTCTGGCTCTGTAGTAGACTTTTTAAACAAGAACTGCTAAAATATTCTTATTGAATTTAGAGCTTTACCAGAAAGGAAATTACTTAATGCGTACTATTTTATGGTTTTTATATTTTGCTTTATATTTGGTTTTTGTCTTACCTAGAACGAAGCGTGTGGAAGCAATGCTGAAGCGAGGTGAAGAAAAAAAGGCAGCCCCAATTATCAAATCCACTGTTCAGACCTGGGCAAGTAATCTTTTAAAAGCAGCAGGCGTACAGGTCACTGTATCTGGACAAGAAAATCTTCCTGATGTTCCTGCACTTTTCGTGTCAAACCATCAGGGTAATTTTGATATTCCTATTTTGCTTTGCAAGCTAGGCCCTCTTATACCAATTGTCGCAAAAATAGAAATGCAGAGGCTTCCGGTTATACGTACCTGGATGAAATTTTTTAATTGCCTCTTCATGGATCGAAACGACCCACGGCAATCACTGCAATGTCTAAACCATGCACAGAAGATGCTGGAAGAAGGACAATCTCTCATCATCTTTCCTGAGGGAACAAGAAGCAAGGGCGAAAAAATGGGTGAATTTAAACCGGGTGCACTCCGCTGTGCTTTAAAATCAAAAGCGCCTATCGTGCCAATTGCCATTCAAGGCTCGTACCTGGCTATGGAAAAGCAAGGTTTTTGGATTCACCCGGCCAAAGTTCATGTTACAATTTTACCTCCGATTTCCACTGCAGAACTGACAAAAGAGCATACCAAATCAATCAGCGAAGACATTCACGATGTGATTGCTACAATCGTACAGCCTGAGTAGAAAGGAAATATCTTATGCAAAATTTTATTTCGCTTCTTAAGCAATCCATTTCCCAAGAAACATTAATTTATATAAGCTTTGGAAATGTAAGAAATAAATCTACTTTATACCGAAAAGTTACCATACGCCCCGTTCTTTTACGTAATCAATTATCTTACCAGGCAACGTATCATTTTGAAAAAAAAGTAACGCATAAAAATTTCAAACAAGAAGATTGTATCTCTTTTTGTATTGAACTTTTAAAAGATTCTTTTAAGCAATGTAATCTTTTTTGTGAGGATGCGGATTATCAAATTCTTGCTGCAAAAGTGGACAAGCTCAAAATAATAAAAAGCTCTCCCAGTAAAAGAAAAGAGGATATTCAGCTTTCACACAACCAAGAAAAGCAATATATCATCCCCGATGGAGAGCCTTGTGATTTCTTGATTCATCTTGGTGTGATGACAAAAGAAGGCCGAGTAATTCAAAGACATTACAATAAATTCCGTCAGATTAACCGTTTTTTAGAAATAGTGTCTGATGTGATTGACTATCTCCCTGACAGGGCAAAGATTATTGATTTCGGCTGCGGAAAGGCTTATCTTACTTTCGCCTTATATTATTACCTGAATTTCAAATTAAAAAAAGATGTTACAATCATAGGTCTTGATTTAAAAGAAGATATCATTGATTTTTGTAATAAAATTGCAAGTCAGCTGCATTATGACAGACTTGTTTTTCAAATGGGAGATATCGCAGAATACCAAGAAACTGCAAAAGCTGATATGGTCGTAACGCTTCACGCTTGTGATACTGCTACAGATTTTGCGTTAATTAAAGCGGTTTGTTGGGAGGCATCGGTCATCCTATCCGTACCTTGCTGTCAGCATGAATTATTTTCTCAAATTCACAACGATATCAATTTTCCGATTTTAAAGCAAGGTATTCTAAAAGAACGATTCTCTGCGATTCTTACGGATTCTCTTCGGGCTTTAAAGCTCACGGAGCATGGTTACGATGTATCCATGATTGAATTTACAAGTCTGGAACACACTGCAAAAAATATTATGATTCGTGCGGTTTCTGACGTGAATAGGAAAAATCAGCAAACAGCAGCAATGAAACAAGCCGCAGAGGAATTTAAAACACTCTGCAGCTTTTGGAATGTCAATCCTACCATTTCCAAATTGTGTTAAGAGCACAATTTGATCGGATCTATCACACACTCATTATATGGAATTAAAAACTCTCTGATCCCGCTGGAATAGGGTGCAATATCGTATTGCATATAAAAAAAGACGATTCCTTCCGGTGTGCAATAAAAATTCTTCGCATCAAACGTTTCTGTTGCAAGTGATTCATAGTTTTCAAAATATAATTCTGGCTGCTTACTAATTTGCTCTTTTACTATTCTTAAAATATAATTTTTAAAATCTAAGTAGCAGCCAAAGAGCTGATTTAACTTAACCTTATACCCGTTCTGTAAGTTAAAGGTGTAAGCATACCGAACCGTATTCCCATGCGCGCCACCCATAAATACATATTGATCAAAATATAAGCTCAATATGCAGCCGCTATTGTAGGTAATCTGATGGTTCACATAAGCACCGTATGGAATCATAGGAAAATCATTTTCAACACTATATTTATACTGTTCTACTGCCATGTTATACAGCTCTGTTGTAATATAATCTTTATACTCCAATGCTCTCGTTTTGAAAAAATCATTAATGTCGCTCAATGTCATGATATAAAAGCTTGAATAAAATTGCGGGTATTCAATGCGATACACCAAGACGGTTTCGCCGTCGTACGCCATTGATTCTTCTACAATCATATTTTTTTCTGTAATTATACTATTTTGCAATCTTCTCCTCCTCCTTTCAATATAATATCTGCACTGTAAGTGCACTTGTCTGGGGAGGTATACTTGCTGTTTGGAAATTAGCTCGTTCAATCCGTACGATTTGTCCCGGCTTTATCGCTTTTGCAGAAATCCCCTTTCCGCATCGATCTCTGATCTTTGTCTCATCACTGACTACATACCTAACTTGACTGTAAATATCATCCTCATAGCCGGTTAAAATGTAATAAAATCCATTGAATTTTTCTACATTCAGTACACGGCTTTCTTCAATCAGTGAAGAATCATTTTCCTGTACAGTCTGTATCAAATATGCCCTTGATTGAGGCGGATTGCTCCTTGTCATGGCAGATGAGAAAACAGCATCAATTATCATATCTTCTTTTAGGTTTTCTAAACTGCTTCTCCTTCCAAACTGATCCCTTATGACTGTATTTTTGCCTACTAATAAAATTAAAAAATTTTCATCAATTGCTTGATCCGAATTTAACTGTGTATAGGTAATGGTCACGTATCCGGTTCCATTTTGAATAAAAATGGAACTGATTACGGCATTTTCAGCTATCATGCTATCTCTCATTGTACTCATTTTTCTACCTCATAACTTTGCTATTTTATGAATTGCAAACTATATACTATTTATATTAGTTTTCGAGAAAAAGGTTCATACTGAAGCTCTTCTCTACTTTCTAATCTAGCAGAATAAATCTGCAAATCATGAGATAGACTGCAATAAAAAATACCCTGTAAAAAGTATCTCTAATACGATTTTCACAAGGTATTCCATTTGAAGAGATAGGTGGTACGAAAATCTCTCAAATAATTTTATAAAATTTTCTCTAAAAAGGCCCTCATACGATCGTTTTTCGGCGCGCCAAATATTTCATCCGGTGTTCCCTCTTCAACAATCACTCCATTATCCATAAATACGACACGGTCAGCGACTTCTCTTGCAAAACCCATTTCATGTGTGACCACAATCATAGTCATACCATCTTCTGCAAGCTTTTTCATAACATTTAGAACTTCTCCGACCATCTCCGGATCCAATGCGCTTGTCGGTTCGTCAAACAGCATGACATCAGGCTCCATCGCCAAAGCCCTGGCAATCGCCACACGCTGCTGCTGGCCACCTGAAAGATTTGCGGGATACTCTTCCGCTTTTTCAGACAAGCCGACTGCATCAAGCAGTCTTTTCGCCTTCTCTCCTGCCTGCTCCTTATTCATCTTCTTACGATCCAGTGGTGCCATCATGATGTTCTTCTTCACAGACATGTGAGGAAACAAGTTAAACTGCTGAAAAACCATTCCAATATTTTCGCGGATTTTATTAATATTTTGATGTTTATCCGTAATTTCAAGATCATCTACAATGATATTCCCGCTTGTCGGCTCTTCTAATGCATTAATACATCGCAAAAAAGTACTTTTTCCCGAACCGGAAGGTCCAATAATACAAACAACTTCCCGATCCTTAACTTCAAGGTCGATGCCCTTTAATACTTCTAAGGAACCAAATCCTTTATGTAGATTTTTTACCTTTACCTTGATCACAGAACATCCTCCTCTCCAAAATTCTTGCCAATTTCGTAATTATCGCAACCACGATCAGATAAATGACACCCACCGTAGACCAAATAAGAGTCGATTCCATATTACGGGCTACAATAATTTTCCCGACTTGGAAAATCTCCGCAACCCCGATTGTAGAAATCAGGGATACATCCTTCAAAGATATGATAACTTGGTTTGTAAGTGCCGGAATAGACATGCGAAATGCCTGCGGCAAAATAACCTTTATCATCGCTTTACTGTAAGGAAGACCCAGGCTCCTTGCCGCTTCCATCTGTCCTTTATTGATAGCTTGAATGCTGCCTCGAAAAATTTCTGCAATATAGGCACCGGCATTTAAGCTGATTGCCACGGTTCCAACAGATATTGCATCAGAGCTAAACGGAAGCGCCTTTGCTATACCAAAGTATAAAAAAAACAGCTGAACCAGTAAAGGTGTTCCTCTTATAATATAAATATAACTTGATGCAATTACTTTTAATATCTTGCTGTTTGAAATGTTCATCAAGCAAGCAATCAGTCCAATTAATATCGCAAAAATTAATCCGATGAAAGTGATTTGTATGGTCAGCTTCATGCCAATCAATAACTTCGGCAGCGCTTCATAAACTACGTTAAATGCATTCATCGATTACTCCTCTGTATTTTTATTCCTGAATATAAGTATCTAAAATTTCCTGATATTTTCCGTTGTCTTTCAAATTTTTCAATCCAGCATTAAACATCAGACGCAGTTCCTCATCCTTGCCTTTTTGTACTGCAAATGCATAGGAGGAACCCTGTTCCTTTTCGCTTACAATCTTTAACCCGTTTCCTTGTGCTACACCATAACCGAGTACCGGATAGTCTTCAAAACAGGCAACACTGTTTCCTGCTTTAACATCTTCATACATAAAAGAAGAATCTTCGAAGGAAACGGTTTCAAAGCCATATTGATCCTTAATTGATTCTGCAAATTCTGCGCCTTCTGTTCCAATCTTTATAGCAACTTTTTTCCCTTTTAAATCCTCGTATTTTTTTGTCTTATTATCGGTAGCGGCAATCCCCATCACGACACCGGAATCAAAATACGGATCGGAAAAGTCGAATTTTTTTTGACGTTCTGGCTTAATGCTCATTCCTGCAATCACGCCGTCAACCTGGCCAGCCTCTAACGCCTGAACCGCTGCGTTAAACCCTAACACCTGAATCTCATACTCAAAGCCCTGGTCTTGTGCAATTGCTTTCAAAAGATCCATGTCAATTCCTACAAAATTTCCACTTTCATCCTCAAATTCAAAAGGTGCAAAGGTTGTATCGGTGCCAATTACATATTTTTTAGCATCACTTCCCCCATTATCTTTTCCAGAAGTGCCGCAGCCACTTAAAGCAAAAACAATCATCAATACAGCCAATAAACATACGGTTACTTTATTTCTTTTCATATCTACCTTCCTTTCTTATATCACACAAAAATTTATTCACTTTTCAAAAAACGATTCGTTTCCACGACGTTAATAAAACGCGCAGAAACGAACAGTTTCTTACCATTATATTTTACGATAGTTGTATACAATAATGCAATACGTTACTGCAAAGGAAATTGTACAAAAACTGTCTATGTGTATACAATGTTTAGGAATAATTTGTTTTATAACAACAAATTTAGATCACCAGCTTCCGCCGCCTCCTCCGCCCATTCCGCCGCCGGAAAAGCCGCCGCCGGATGAAAAGCCACCACTTCCAATCGTACCCGTACCGCCGGAAGATGGTATTACAATGTTGCTTTGCATTGCATTTGTATAGTGATGAAATGAATTTAGAAAAACATAGGTAGTGAATAAGTTTCCATTATATCCAGAATGGTACCAATCAGGTGGTGCCACGGCAATACTCTCAAATTTCTTTGCCCAAATATCGGATAAACCAAATACATAAGCATATGGAAGCACATGGTAAAAATAGTTTGGATTGTCCTCTGCCAATCTTTTAATTCGATCTAACTCTGCCGTACGAATAAATTCTTTAAATCCTAATATCTTGCCCATGAGCTGAACACTGTATTGCGTTCTTCGCTTCATTGCCACCGCACAGACTGTGCAAATCAGTGTGGATACCGCTGCCAATATGCTTGCCAAAGGCAAGTCTAAAAGAAAGTTTCCTAATAAAAAGAATCCTCCCAATCCAATTCCAATAAGAAGAACAGACGCAATACTCATACCTGTCTTCGTTCCTTTTTTACTGTTGTCCTTGCGTTCGTACATGCTTTTCATCGTGCCATATCCTGCTAATACCAAAACTATGACCGGTATAAAAAGTAGTGTATTGATACCGGAAAGGTACCGGTATTCCACGCCTAGAATCGCTACACAGAGTAATGGATTTATCAAAATAAGCGTTGTAATAATCTGTGCAAATACGGATGCCTTGGTATAGACTAGATTGCCTTTTTTTTGTGTGAACTTTCCTTTCAACTGTCCCTTGCTTGCCTGGAAAACTGGATAAAAATCTTCTTTCAGTTCATCCAATCGAACCGTATCTCGTCCCTCGAACAGTCCTTGAAACAAGGTATGTTCATAGGTTTCTGTGGAATCCGGCAATTCTTTTTTCTTTATTAATTGGAACTGCTCTTTCTCCTCCTCTTTGATCTCTAGATATCCCTCATTTGCAAAATGCAAGATCATAGATATGATATCATTGTCATCTACGGCTCCATCTAATATGTAACCGATTTCGCCTGGAGTAACTCCTTGCGGCGGATAAAATTCGACCGTCTTTATTATTTTAGGATCTCTTCCAAAAAACCACCACAGAAGAAAACTCATTCCTGCCGCAAGCAGTATTAAAACATACATCGCAGGTGCCATCCAATTATTATTTCTTTCCCCAGAAAAATAACCTTCCGGTAATACGATCCGGATTGTACTGCCTTCCCCTTTTTGCAGTTCCCTCTGAATCGACCCTTTTAATGTATTCCCTTCGCGATCCCATACTACGATAGACGTATCATTTTGGCCATACGTACCTGAAATGAACTCTACACTAGAAGAATCAAACTCTTTTGGCATATGAATCGTAAAATCCGCATTTTCTATCGGAGTTTCCCATTCTTGACTCAATAAATTCCAATAGAACTGATCAAAACTGACTTCTCCATCCTCGTGCCCAATCACTTGGTAGCGAAGCTTATACGTTACAGGACCGCTTACAGTCAGATCCGGATCTCCAATCCGCACCAACATATATCCATTTTCATAGCTGATTTCGTTTTCAAATCCCGGAGTCTCCAATTCCTTGATTTTTAATTTGTAAGCCTTTTCTACAGTTTCCCCATCCAAAAGCTGATATTTCCATGTTTTCGTTACCGGAATATAGCGGTAAATTCCATGGCCTGGTGATGTGAAATCAACAGATATATTTTCTTCCACATAGAAAGAATTGTTTTCACTGACATCAAGATTGACATCATAACGCTCTGTCTTAAAATTTGCCCCATAAACGGTAAACGGCAAAGACATAAAAATCAATCCAACGAAAAAAACAATAATCTTCTTTACTAACCCTTTCATAATAATCCTCTTTCCCTTTTATCAAATCCCCTAGATTTAAAATTTGACCTTTACTGCATCTCTTTGTGCCTGATCTTCTACCTCAAACATTGGCTCTCTAGTAAAATGAAATACCCCCGCTATCAAATTACTTGGAAACAGCTCTGTCTTTGTATTAAATTCTTTTACAACTGCATTATAATATTTTCTGGCACTGGCAATCTCGTCTTCCAGTCTTTGAAGCTGACGCTGCAAGTCCATAAAGTTGCTATTTGCCTTTAAATCGGGATAAGCTTCGGCCACAGCAAATAGGCTTTTTAAAGTTGTTTGCAGCTGTGTTTCTCCCTGTAGCTTCTCTTCTACGGATGTAGCAGATGCAGCCATATTTCTCGCTGCCACAACTTTTTCTAAGGTTCCCTGTTCATGTGATGCATACCCTTTTACCGTTTCTACTAAATTGGGTATCAAGTCATACCTCTTCTTTAAGTATACATCCATCGTTGCAAAGGCTTCTTCAATGCGATTGCGCATGGTAACAAATCCGTTGTACCCCGCAATAAACCAAATTACAATCACTGCAATTACAACCGCTGTAACAATCCATCCTAACATGATTTTCTCCCCCTTATCTTCTGTTTACTAACAAATGCATCAATCTTCAATGGCCCAATTTATGTAGTTTTCCCCCCTATCCCTTAAAAAATCATTGGCCTTAGAAAAATGTGAACAGCCCCACCATCCATTATGTGCCGATAATGGACTTGGATGAGACGCTGTTAAAATCAAATGTTTTTTATTCTGAATCAAACTTTGCTTGGACTTTGCGTTCGCACCCCAAAGCATAAATACCATTGGCTTTTGCCGCTTGTCCAGCATTGAAATTACATGATCCGTAAAAGTCTCCCATCCCCGACCTTTATGCGAATTGGGTTCTCCTGATCTTACGGTCAATACTGTATTTAACAGTAATACTCCTTGGTCCGCCCAGCTTTCTAAATTTCCGTGTGAGGGCGGTTTTATACCTAAGTCTGAATCTAATTCTTTAAATATATTTATTAAGGAAGGTGGTTTTTTAACCCCTTTTTGCACGGAAAAACACATTCCATGTGCTTGTCCAGGACCGTGATATGGATCTTGTCCTAATATTACTACCTTAGTATCTGCATATGCGGTATGTTTTAATGCATTAAAAATATCATACATAGAAGGATAGATTTTCCGGCTTCGGTATTCACTAATTAAAAATTTTCGTAATTCCTGATAATAAGGTTTGTCAAATTCGTCTTTTAATACTTCATTCCAGTCATTCCCGGTATTTACCATTCATCCAGCCCTTTCTTCAAAAATTTTTTTTACGTTCTTATGTCACAAACGATACCATTATACTTTAAAATTATAGGAAACGCACGTGATTTTTTTAATTTTCATAAAATATTTAATTGATACCTTTCTGCTGGTAATGATTCATCTATTTTAAACCGAAAAGAAAACTGCGGATATTTTTTTTCAAAATAATTTTTATTGCGACGGCAGTTTCCTATCATATTTGAAAAGCTTGTCCTTTCACATAAAAAGGTAACCACCGGTTTCGACGCACCATTCTCCATTTTCTCTTTCAATATCTTCTCTTTATTATATCGACCTTTTAAACTGGCTAATAACTGTCTTTCTAAATCTTCCTTAGCAATCTCACCCTGAACCAGCTGGCGAAAAGCCGGGTGATATGTACTTGAAATCAGTTCTCCGTTTTCACTGATCAGATCCGTGCTCTTCAGCCCTACTCGCAAAATAGTAATGTTATTTTCCTGTAATTTACGATACATATCCGTCGTTGTGCGAAGCATTTTTTCTTTTGAAAACGGTTTATAGCTACCCTCCTGGTACTGTTCAAAAAGTTTGGTGTCTTTTAGAATAACCGTCGGATAAAGTCTGGCAAGTGACGGTCCAATCTTGATCGTCTCCTCTACCGACGCCATACACTTCTCATAGCTGTCACCCGGCAATCCAATCATAAGCTGAATCCCCAATTCAAACCCGTAAGCCAGAATCTTGTCGCTAGAGGAATACACAACGTTTTTTGTATGTCCGCGGTTTGAAAGACGTAAAACCTCCGGGTCAAAAGACTGTACACCAAGCTCAATAACATCCACGGTGAATTCCTGAAGCAAATTCAGTATTTCCTCGTTGATATAATCCGGCCTTGTTGAAAGGTGTATCTTATCAATCTCTCCTCTGTCTTTATACTTTTTTGCAACAGTCAGATATTCTCTCTGTTCCTCCATTGGAATTCCAGTAAAACTGCCTCCGAAAAAAGCAACCTCTATCATTAATCCTCTGCCTTTCAGCGTAGAAAGATATGCTTCAATTCGTTTTCCTATTTCCTCTGCTTCAAATGGTTTCTGTTTTGCTGTTATTTTTTTCTGATTGCAGAATACACAATCATTTGGACAGCCTTTATGCGGAATAAAGATTGGTATGATTGCATGTTTTTTCATAAAAATAATCTCTCTTTCTCTTTATAAAAGTTAGAAAACCAGCAGTGATGTTCTTTTTGATGAATATCGTTCTTTAAAAAAACAAAATTAAATTCTCTTGAGATCCTTACATCCTTTATTTTGATCTCTCTTAGCGTTCTTTCCGCCAGCTCTTTTTTTACCGCTCTCTCATAAATAAAAGTAATCCCTAAATTCTCTTGAACCATTTGTTTAATCCCTCGAATACTCCCTAATTCAAGAATGGAGGAAAACTCTTTTATATTATGATTATGTTCATGTAAAGTCTGTTCCAATATATCTCTGGAACCTGAACCTTTTTCGCGAAGAATCAATCTCTGCTCAAAGAGTTTTTCCAATGGAACCGAATTCCCTGTTAACGTGCTTTCCGGTGAACAGACAGCTATAAAATTTTCTTTCGAAAACAAAAGATTTTCATAGCGCGAACGGTCAAAATAGCCTTCTAGAAAAGCAAATTCTATATCTCCTTTTTCCAGCATATCCAATAATACTTCCGTATTTTTCACTTCCATTGTAAGATGCAGTCTTGGATTATTCTTTAACAATTCTGCAATGATAGGCGGCATAGTATATTCTCCGATCGTCAAAGTTGCACCGAATGCAATCGGCTCAGAAACACCCCTTTCAGATGCCATTAGTAGCTCAATCTTCTTTATTCCGGCTTCCATCGTAGCAACATATTCTTTCAAGCGTTCTCCGTCATACGTCAGTTTCATGGAACGGTCTTTATAGACGAACAGCTTTGTACCGTAATGCTTTTCCAAATAGTGTATGTGCTGCGTTACCGCAGGTTGTGTGATATGCAGCATTTCTGCTGCCTTTGTATAACTGCCCTCGCTGCAAACTGCAAGTAAAGTTTTTAATCGAAAATCAAGCATAGTTTCCTCTATAAAATAAAATTATATATTTATAAGAATATATAATTTTATTTTATAACATTAATTTGTTAAAATCAACTGGTAGCGCGTTTAACATCAAATTGTAATATTATAAATATTTATATTCTAATAAAGGAGATTATTATGAAAAAGCAATCCTTCGGAATTCTTCTCTGTTTCGCCCTTGCAGTTCCTGCTTGGATTTTAGGCCGTCTATTTCCAATTATTGGCGGTCCTGTGTTTGGCATTTTAATCGGCATGATGATTGGATTCATCAAATTGCCCGTTATTTTTGAAAGCGGCATAAAATATACCTCAAAGAAGCTGCTCCAATTTTCGATTATTTTACTTGGATTTGAAATGAATCTATTTCATGTCGTACAAGTGGGGAAACAGTCTCTTCTTGTCATCTTTTTTACATTAACCTCTTGCTTCATTACAGCCTATCTTATGGGTAAATTTTTAAAATTAGAGTACAACATAACAACCTTAATCGGTGTCGGAACTTGCATTTGCGGCGGTTCTGCAATTGCGGCAACCGCTCCGGTTATCGGTGCAAAAGAAGAAGAAATCGCACAAGCCATTTCCACTATCTTTTTATTTAACATTGCAGCAGTCTTCTTGTTTCCAGCTTTGGGACACGCGCTTTCACTTTCCGATACCGGATTTGGCATGTGGGCCGGAACTGCAATCAATGATACCTCTTCTGTCGTTGCCGCAGGCCTGTCTTGGAGCAGCTCTGCCGGCAATAATACGGCACTGTCTTTTGCCACAATTGTGAAGCTTACAAGAACACTGATGATCATTCCAATTACTATGCTGCTGGCTATTTATATGTCAAAAAAAAGAAACATCTCATCTACTTATTCGATTTCAGACGTGTTTCCGTGGTTTGTTTTAGGTTTTGTCGCAACTGCTGTCTTAAATACCTTTTCTTACCTTCCTCTTGAATTTTCTGAGGCACTCGCACGATTTGGAAAATTTGTCATTGTCATGGCTATGACAGCAATTGGGCTGAACACGGATTTGAAAAAGCTCCTTACAAATGGTCTTCGTCCTATTTCCCTAGGTCTAAGCTGCTGGTTCGTCGTTGCTGTGGTATCTCTTCTTGTTCAACACTGCATGAAACTGCTGTAGCGAATCAAAAGGCTCCTTTTGAATATCTTTTCGATAAAGCATAACCGCTTTCAATCGCAGAAAAACAACTATAATGTCAACAATTACTATAAGAAAGATTAGATAAAAACGACGGTTCTGAAATGAATTCAGAACCGTCGTTTTTCCTTGTTATATATGACAAGCAGAGGTACGTTGAAACAAAATGAGCTATGGTTTCAATTACTTTAAATCATTGAAAGCATTTATTTCAATAAAAAACGGAGAAGCTTAAGTTTCCCTAAATATGGAGGGTATCTCAGTGGTATGTCTACTCTACTGTTCTTCTTTAAGATACTCTTCTCATGAGAAAAACTTTCAAAACCTTTTTTTCCATGATACGATCCCATTCCACTCTGTCCAACTCCTCCAAAGCTTAAATGTGGATTTGCCAAATGGACAATTGTATCGTTAATGCATCCGCCCCCAAAGGATATGTTTCGAATGATCTTCTTTTCATTTTTTTTGCTGTTTGTGAAGAGATATAAAGCAAGTGGCTTTTCTCGCTTCTTCACAAATGCAATCACTTCTTCCATCTTTTCATATGTCAGAACCGGAAGAAGCGGCCCAAAGATTTCTTCTTGCATCAAAGCACTGTCTTCCCTAACATCTGTTAAAATTGTCGGCTCAATCCGTCGCATGTTCGGATCAAACGCGCCCCCACAACGGATATTCTCTCCCTCTAGCAGACCGCAAAGACGGTTAAAATGCTTTTCATTTATGATCTGGGGCAAATCCTTGCTTTCCAATGGTTTTATACCGTAAAAAGCAGCAATATACTGCATCATTCGTTCAATGAGCCGTTCTGCAATCCTTTGATCGGCTAATACGTAATCCGGCGCAACACAAGTCTGCCCCGCATTTAAAAACTTTCCCCACACAATCCGACGTGCCGCCACTTCGATATTTGCAGTATGATCCACAATGCAAGGGCACTTTCCTCCCAGCTCTAAAGTAACAGGCGTAAGATTCTTTGCAGCTGCCTCCATAACTGTTTTTCCAACAGCTGGACTTCCTGTAAAAAATATATAGTCAAATCTTAATTTCAACAGTTCCTTACTGATTTTCGTCTCCCCGTTTACAACTGCAATATATTCCGGCGCAAAGTACACGGATATCATTTCCTCAATAAGTTTTGCTGTATGTGATGCGGAATGTGAAGGCCTTAAAACCGCACAATTACCCGCAGCAATACACGAAACAAGAGGAGCCAAAGCGAGCTGCAGCGGATAATTCCAAGGGGATAAAATCAAAGCTACACCCAACGGCTCTTGATACACTGCACTTTTAGAAGGAAAATGCACCATCGGTGTTTTTACTGGTTTTTTTTTCGTCCATTTTTTTAAATGAGACAATGCAAAGTTTATTTCAGAAAGTACCATACTAAGTTCAGTTTCATAACTTTCAAATACTGTTTTTCCTAAATCCAGCTTAAGTGCTTGCATGATCCGCGGCTCAAAGATACAGAGTGCCTGCTTTAACGTAATGAGCTGTTTCCTGCGAAATTCTACTGACAAGGTGTTCCCCTGAAAAAAATAATTACGTTGCTTTTCAATTAAAGCCTCTCTCTTGGCCTTTTCCATAATTTCCATCGTTTCCTTTACGTCTTTTTCCTCTGCCATTATTCTCCTCCTTCTTCTTCCCTTTTTGGAAATGCATTCTCGTAAGGTTTGAATGCAGATGGTAAAGCGATTTTTTCCCGCAGGATTTCTCCCTTCACCCAAATCAAGTCATCCAGTCCTTTCATACAGAAGTCTGGCTCAGAAGAATCTTCCAAACAAAATAGGTTATTTCTCTCCTGTGATTTCTCAGGCAATTTGATGAGTTCGATCTCATATCCCTTCATACGCCATTCTACGTGAGAAAAAATATGCTTTGCTTCACCTAAGGGATTAATAGAAGTGTATGCAAACCCCATCCTGCTTAGACAAAGTTCTACCTGTTCTTTTTCTAAATTTTGCGGTATGCTTGGCAATTCTAAAAAACCTGCCAACAGTCCCGTATCTGGTCTCTTTCTTAAGGCCATTTCACCGTTCAGTTTCATAATCAACATTGTTTTTCGCTCGATTTTACGTGGTTTTTTTTGCTTTTTAAATGGGAGCACCGCAGTTAAATTCTTTTTTAATGCAATACAAAACTCATTTACAGGACACTCTGTGCATTTCGGTGCACCGTTTGGAATGCAGACTAAGGCCCCCAACTCCATGAGTGCCTGATTGAAATCTCCGGTACGCTTTCTTGGAATGATTTCTTGTAATTTACTTTGCATGCTTTTTTTTACAGAAGAAGCAGTAATATCTCTATGGTCCGCAGTTATGCGGGAAAGCACCCTTAATACATTTCCGTCCACCGCCGGCACCGCTTCTCCAAACGCAATGGATGCGATGGCTCCTGCCGTGTAAGGACCAATTCCCGGCAGCTCTAATAATTGAGCATATGCAGACGGCATCCTCCCTGAAAATTTTTCGATAACAATCCCCGCTGCCTTTTTTAAATTCCGTGCTCTATTATAATAACCAAGGCCTTCCCAAAGCTTCATCAATTTCTCATCCTCTACGTTTGCCAGTGACTCGATATCAGGAAGCTCTTTCATAAACCGCTCAAAATATTCTCTGCCCGCTTCTACCCTTGTCTGCTGCAACATAATCTCCGAAACCCATACACGATAAGGGCTGGGTTCTTCTCTCCAAGGAAGAATACGGCGATTTTTATCGTACCACTGCAATAAAAGCTCAATCATTTCTGAAATTTCTTGCTGCTCCAATCGCTCTGTTTGAAATACAATCGTCTCTCTCTTATTTGACATATTCTCTCCTAAGTTGCTTTTTCGCATAGACATTTCTGTATATGATGGGCAAATGCTTCTGCCCGCTCTGCAATGCCGTTAATCTGTAAAATACTTCCCGGATCGTTTGCTGTCTCAAGCATACAGAATTTTTCGGGTAACGTAAAGCTCTTGTTCATATTTAATGCTCCGATCAATTGCTGCGCAACAATGTCACCTCCGCTGTATCCAGATACAATCAGTGCAAATACCTTTTTTTCATAAAATCGCTGTTTTCGAAAAAGAGCAGTCAAGCGATTAATGCTCGCCGATACGTTAGCACTGACTGCATCATTATAGTTTGGGCAAAGCATAACCAGCGCATCACATTCTGAAATAGCAGGATAAACCTGCTCTACAACCACACCGCCATAGTAGCACTTACTGTCCGCACTATAATGCATACACATGGTATAAGGGCAGCCTGCACAATCTTGAATCGCTCCATTTCTTAATGAAATTTCCTGAATGAAACAGTGCTCTAAAGACTCTTTTACCAGATTCCATAACGTCATCGTATTCGATGTTTTATGATTGCTTGCATGAAGCACGAGCAGCTTCGGTTCTTTCACCGGCTTTTTTTCATAATTTACAATTTGATGTACCAGAATCCGACTGGCTTCTAAATATGCGGAGAAACAATCGGTATTTAAATTTTTAGCTTGTA
Source organism: Sinanaerobacter sp. ZZT-01 (assembly GCF_035621135.1). NCBI lineage: Bacteria > Bacillati > Bacillota > Clostridia > Peptostreptococcales > Anaerovoracaceae > Sinanaerobacter > Sinanaerobacter sp. ZZT-01. Next base: position 1,931,535 of record NZ_CP141728.1, on the reverse strand, counting down.
CTTTAAAATTAAATAATACTCTCGTTCCTTCGACCAAAGGTCGTCCCGGAAAGGTACAGCCTGCTTGATTTGCAGCAAAAACCAACTCTCTCGCAACAGACTTGGTATATAGCTCACTGCTTCCATCCAGAATTAATCCCCCTACGCAATTTTTCAGCAGATCAGGATGCAGACGCATCTCTTTTAGATACTGATAATATTCTAGATTGATACCAGATTCGCCTAAATTCACCGCAAATAATAGCCGTTTACCTTTTAAATTCTGGAAATCCTCTATTGTTGTAATTTTTTTATAAGGTATCCCTTCCAATGCAAATTCTAAAACCTGATCCAAGCGCTTCGTTTTACTCGGTTCAGCACAGACAGGCCGAATGACATACAGCATCCTCTCTTCGCAATTTTTTTCTTCTTTTACTCTATTCGTCATTGTATCTGCTCCAGTCCACGATACGCTTTTTCCAATCGTTTATATAAAGATTCAGGCAAAGCCAGCGATTCCATTTCAAGACCAGCTATTCCTGTTCTATTTTTACATCCCATAAAAATTCCGCCTAAAAAATTGGAACTGTAATGCCATTGTCCACGTAACGTCAATAAAATTGAAATGGCCGCAGAAGAAAGTGCCGGAGCGATGTATGGTTTAAAGCCCGCTTCCCTTGTTTTTAAATTGGCTTCAACCGCAAGCTTCGTTAAAGCTTTGGACAGAGAATCATTGTAATTTTCAATACTGTCTGCAATAACAAGGTCATTTCCGTGCGGTCCAAAAGCTCTTCCTTCTGTAAGAAATTGAGCATATCTATCGTCTTTTTTTGCATAGTAAGCGGCACGACTGTTCATGACACCGAGTCCATAGCCTTGGATTTGTTCCGGTCTCAGACCTCGCCCGTCCAATTGCCCATCTTCTCTTTCATTCGAGGCAAGGAAGACTTCTTTGCAAAGTGGATCAACAGGATCTGACACTACAGCAAATAGACCTCGAAACGAATCTTGACGTGCCATTTTTGCATACTTTCTTATGATCTCTCGGTTTGCATGAAACTGAGCCATGCGCACATCCGTTTCTGTCGTACTCAAAGGAGGAATTCCTTTGGATGCACAGAAAATGAATACATCGCAGTCAAAGAGCTCTTCCTCTTTTAGTATTTTTACATCGGGCAGCACATCATACTCCCAGGGATAAGCAGTTTGGTTCATTTCATATTCCCATCTTTTACACGTTGATGGACTAATATCCCATATGCCAATCTCTTCTATGATGTCTCCGCCTAAAAGCTTCAGTGCAGTTAAGACTGTTCCACCAACATCGCCTAATGCTAATATACTAATCTTCTTCTTTTTCAATGAGTTTTCTACCGCATCCGCCATACTCTGTTTTATTTCTTCATGCCATTTTTCTTTACTTTGATAGGACAAATTGACAAAGCTCAGCAAGTTCTTTCTAATTTTTTCTTTTATCCATTCCATGCCCCAATCTTTATTTTTCAATATTTTCAGCTTATTCATCGTATATCGGCTATATACTTCGTCGAGCTTATTTTTGTCCAACCAATATAAGCCTTCCGTTTCATACAACATTGCTTCATGTGTAACTGAAAAAAATGCTTTTGTTTTTTCCAGTCCCTTTCTTTCTGCAAAAAAACCATGTTCTCCAATTTCAAAATACTCCATTTTATCCTCTTCCTCAACTCACTTCTATTCAATAAAATTTTTAAGGCGGATCAATTTCTCAATGTCATTTGCAATATATACGGATGCTCTTAAATGATAGTCATAATTTAAGCATCCACCTTTATCCGGGCAGCAGGGAGACATAATTACTTCACTCAATCGATTTAGTGTCAATTTCCGCTCAAATTCTATCTGATACTCTTCCTCTAAAACCTGCATAATTTCTCTTGCATTTTCAAGACAAGTCATTGAAAAATCATAGATGGAAGCTTTAGATGCATCCATTAAAAACCCAGGGGCGACATAAGGTAAAATCAAATTTACAGAATTTAAAAGATTTGCCTGCATCTTTTCTGTTCGTTCGACCAGATCACCACCTAAAAAAGGATATATACTCGACTCCACAAACCAAGAATGCATAGACGGCAGAAAATAAGCACTTTCCACCTGCCGATTTTGGATCTCCATCAAATCTTTTCCACGTCCGGACAAGATTCCTACAATTAAACGGTCAATTTCTACGTTTTCCTGCTTAAAAATTGGGTCCAGCTTTCGAATCCGATACCCCTTGTGTAAAATATCATCAACTAAAATGACCGGTCGGTTAAACGATTTTATGGTACGAATTTGACTTATCAAAGGCGAATAATTAGGGTATTCTGTTATATTAAATTTTTTAATTTGCGAATCAAACGTTTTTTCTGTATGCAGTGATTTTGTAATCGTATTCGGTACGATTTTACCCTTTAATATCTTGCCAAAAGGCACACACATACGCTTCCCCAGCTTCCTCACCGGTAGTGGTTCATTCGGAACCTCATTGGCTTCTGTAATCAAATCTACAATTTTATTATGCATAAAATCCGCATGAAAAGAAAGAACCAAGTTCCCGGGAAAAAGCGTTGTCAACACACTTTGCAAACGTTCATGAGAACGGTCAATGGCTTCTAAAACACGCAGATTATGGCGAAAAGGTTCTTTAATCACAGTCTCAACATTTTTGAATAAAGTGAGCGGCATCTTCATATCGACTGCATAAACCATACGGTCTGTATCATTTTCTCTCAGTTCGAAAAAGCCCTGACGCTCTAAAAGGTCTTTATATTTTGAGACTGAAGTCCCCTGCCTCGGACTAAATACGGCATACGTAAAGTCTCTTTCTAATGCATAGGCGAGCGTCTCTGTCAGTAGAATCTGAACCAATTCTTTTGTAAAATATTCCTTATTTTCATAGATCGAAGAAATAAGCACAATTTTTCCTGAAGTATTTTCTCTGATAAAATTTGCGACATTCGTACTTTTAAACTCTCCGTATAACTCGCTCGTTCCTATTTGACAAAATACAACTGCCCCAAGCAATTTTTTATCGGAAGCTTCATTCTGAAGAAGCAGTACTCTTTGCCCTTCTTTCTTCAATGCATTAAGGAAATCAAATTTCCCTGCTTCCTGAGGCATTAAGTCCTGTAATTCCATAAAAAGCGCTTCATCTATGCCTTCTCTGACGGAAGCTCTTATACTTTTCATGTGTATCACTTCTTTATATTGAGGTTCTCTCAAATATAAACTGTTTTCATAGATATAATTTTGTGCCACCGGATCAATCAAGTTTGAAATATCCCTGTTTAAGTCAATGTTTTCCCGAATCCGCGTTGAGCTGATATCCTCCAGATGCATTGGCAATTTCAACTGAATCAAATTCCCCAAAATTCGCTGCTCCGGTGAAATGGTTTCCTTCTCTTCCTCCTCAACCTGACTGCTCCTTAAAAACAAGATATGGTGAAAGGTCTGTATTGAATTTTTCACTGGTTTCAATTTATAAGAAGATGCATTTTCTACAACATCACTTCCAGCCACCATATAAATTTCTTTCCCACGAAACAATTTTTTTAAACGAAGCAAGTCTTTAGGATTTGAGATATTCACAGGAATATTATCCGGAAACAAATATATGTTTTCTTCATTCGCAACGGACATACTCATAATTTGCCGCCGTATCATGCGTGGCTGTGTTTTTTTCGACCAAGAAAATTCGTCCAGCGCAAGATAGACCATAAATCCCATATCGCGGATCTCTTTTGCGATCCCTTTATGACCCAAAGAAAATGGATCAAAGCTGCCTGGAAAAAATGCTACTTTATAAGGTTCTCGAATGTCAAATTCGTTATAGTAAAACAAATAATCATTGATAAAACGGTAAATATGGTTCAAAGACGCAGCATTATTAAAAAAAGCCAGCTCCGTATTTTCCTTTCCTCCGATCAGAGTTGTCAGTTTTTTATAAAGCACCTGAAACATATTTTTCTTTTCTTTCAGGGATAAAGCTTCATTTCCAAATAAATATTGACCGATTACCAAAAAGGCCTCCTGACTTACAGAGTTTCTGTAGTTTGCCAGTCCACTCAAAAGCATGCCTAAAAATTGTTTTTTTCGCTCCTCAAAAACACCCTTTTCTTCCGAAAAACGGGTACGATAACTGTTATATTTTTGTAAAACAATTCCTATTGTGTCCAGTGTCACACAGACAACACGCTCATTTGTGCTAATCAAAAGCGACTTTAAGTCTCTTATAAATTCATCCAACTCTTTCGGATGCAAATACAGTGCAAACTCCCCCAGATATTGGGGAATGTATTTGGAAAACTGATACTCACCGATCTCAAGGCCCTTTGTCAATTCAATCGCAACTTCATTTCTCTGATCGCGAGATAAGAGCGGCGCAATTTTCAGAAGAGCTTCTCCTGCACTATGCCGCACTGTAACTCGTTCACTCACTTTAATCAAATTCGATAAATGCGTTGCTACATGTAAAACGGAAGTACTGTGATCTACAGAAATTCGGTCCAAAAGTAATTCTAAATTTACCGACTTTTTTATCCAGGGTGTTGCCGCTTTTAAGTTCTCTAAAAAAATATCTGAAACTACCTCTGCGTCTTTGTAAATTAAAGTCTCATTGTATGGGCAGACAGACGCATCTAGCCTCCAATTTTTTATGATCTTTTCAACTAAAAATTGTACTGTTATTGCATTTTCTTTTTGAAAAATTTTTAAAATTGAAACGATACGTTCCGCATCCTTTGGTGTCTTCTGCACTGTTTCTGTCACATACTTCAAAAAGCGCAGTATACCCACATGAAGCTCTTCGGAATCCCTTTTTGCAAGCTCCTGCACGAATTGCAGCAATTGGCTTCGCTCTGCCTCAGAGAGTATAAAAACAGGCAAAAGCAACATACAATCTACTAATATAAATGCTGTAGAATCCTCTCTCTCCCAGTTTTCATAATACTTTAAGAACCTCGTCAGATATTCGATTTCTTCTCCCTTGCGACAGCGCATCAGAACAGACTCCACAACCAGCTTCAACGCGTATCCGATCCATCTCTTGTGCTGTTCCGTCACCTTATGATCCGGTAATATAATCTTTTCTAAATAAAACTCCCAAAGCTGAAAGGCAGTATACTCATTTATATCATACGCAACATCCTCCGGCAGCTCTTTTCTGTATTCTTCATCGAAATGAACGATAATATTGCCCATTAAATCAGCAGCTTGTCGTCGGATATCACCTTCACGATGCATAAGAAGTTCGTAGAGAAAGTGTAGAGTTATCATCTTTTGTTTTTGGGTCATATACGTAAAGTATTCTTCGAATATGTTCAGATACGCCCTGCTGTTTTTCCAGTTTTTCTCACTTCTCGCTGATTCTACGATACTCGCAAAAGAACTCTCACTGCCCAGCTTATTCATTAGTCGAATATTATGGTCAATCGCCATATATTTTAAGTTCTGAACCGTTTCACCCAAGTCCATTAACACGGCATCTTTTTGCACTTCGGATTTTAAGACAGCACCATCTCCCAGCTCTGTGTTTACACCCAAACTGTGCATATAGCTCTGAAAATCAACCAGCTTTGCATAAACATGAATGTAGCGGTCTTTCTTTGCGTTATTTAAATTATCCAGCTTATTTAATATCACATTGAATGAATCAGAAAGCGTATAAAATGCAATCTGTTCTTTCCCGTCCTTCTTTCCGCTACTCTTCACACGAAAATCAGCATAAATTAGAACAAGGGACTCCACTGAAAGATTTTCAAGCTCTAAATCCCATGTGGAATGGTTGCTCGCAATATGCCCAATGGCAGGCATATCGTAATTTTTAAACCATTGGTCTGTGTAATAGTAATGCAGATACGGCATTCGCTTTACCTCTGCATTCTTACATCCATACTTCCCGATATCATGCCCGGCAGATGCTCCCGAAACCAAAGACAGGTCAATCGCAACTCCGGCTTGCTCCATCTGTCTTGCAACATGCATCGCAATTGCATGCACTCCTGCAATATGCCCCAGCGCATTAAAATCAGTCTCCTCTTTTCCGATGCACATCATCTCATAGATATAATTCTTTTGATAACATTCTTTAAAGCGAAGGTATTCCTCTGAATGATGACTTTTCATAAGCTCGTCCTGCGTTAAAAAAATAAAATCCTTCATCGGATCAAATGCTCGATTATGCCTGTCCTGTTCAATAAAAACACGTAGTATTTCTAAATAAAACAAAACCACTGCATTGTAGCAACTTTTTTCTTCTAGCACAATACTTTCAGGAAAGAGCCCTTTTCTCAAATACAAATAGCTGTAAGAAAACCAGCCGACACTTGGAGATTCCGAGCATAACCCTTCTAAGCAGGGCAAAAAATTTTCTAATACATTGCGGCAGGAAAAGTGACTTGCTTCCATTGTATTCTTTACTGCTTGCGTCCATTTTTCGTCTTTCAATATACTTAACACACTTTTTTTTGTGAATTTTATTTTTTTTAAAAAATAGCGCTGAGTCAAATGGTCTGATATTGCTTTATATATCTCTGTCATCCTTTTTTTCTGCATTTCGGTACTCCTCCGCCCTCTCTTTTACCTTTATTATGCACGGTTTTCTTCGAAAAAACAACGATATTTTAGGACAAACCGGCATAAGCCAGCAGGCTCGTACATAGATTGATATTGAGAAACAAATAAGGAGAAAAACCATGTTAAATACGATGAGTGTGAAAAATTTAAAAACCTTCTCGGGCCTTGATCGAAAGCAAGTTGCTTTCTCTAGAGCAAAACATGGCTCGAATGAAATCACCCCTAAAAAGCGGAACAGCTTTTTTAAGCAATATCTGAGCAGTTTCGGTGATCCTCTCATTCAAATACTGCTTGCTGCCTTAGCACTTGACGTAATCTTCCTCTTCCGAGATGCGGACTGGATGGAAGCCGGAGGAATTGCAATCGCCGTGTTTTTATCTACCTTTGTATCTACCATTTCCGAATATGGAAGTGAGTCCGCTTTCCTGAAATTAATGCAGGAAGCAGACTGCATCCAATGCCGTGTTCTGCGTGATGAAACTGTAAAATCATTAAGCATTAAAGAAGTGGTCGTTGGTGATTATATTTTATTGCAGGCAGGTGAAAAGATTCCGGCTGACGGCATCATTGTTTCGGGTCATTTAAAAGTAGACCAGTCTGCTTTAAATGGCGAAACCGCTGAAGCTTCAAAAACAGAATCTTCCAATGTGATTACTTTTATCCCACCGCAGGACTGGGAGTTGTTATCTTCAGAGCAATTGTTTCGCGGCAGTATTGTAAATGATGGAGAGGCGGTCATGAAGGTTTTGCGTGTTGGTGATACAACCTTCTATGGGCACATGGCAAGAGAAGTTCAAGATGAGACACGAGACAGCCCGCTGAAAGTAAAACTTGCCGGATTGGCGAAAAGCATCAGCAAACTTGGATATTGTGCGGCTGCCTTAATTGCGATTTCTGATTTATTCTGTGAAATTGTACTCTCACAGCAGCCATTTACTTCTCTTTTGGACATCACCTTACCAACACTTTACCAATTTACGGAATACCTTCTCCACGCATTGACCTTAGCAATCACTGTTGTTGTTGTGGCAGTGCCAGAAGGACTCCCAATGATGATTACGGTGGTTCTTTCTTCAAATATGCTTCGTATGCTGGCCGATCAAGTTATGGTAAGAAAATTAGTAGGCATCGAGACATCCGGAAGCTTAAACATTTTATTTACTGATAAGACAGGCACGTTAACCGAGGGAAAGCTCAGTGTAAGCAAATTTATTCTTGGTGATGGCACCGCTCTGTCACAGGAATCAAAAAATATATATTTATCGCAGCTTCTCTGCCTTTCCGGCTTCTATAATACCAGCAGTTCTCTGTCGGACGGCAAATCAATTGGAGGAAATGCTACGGATCGAACGCTGCTTGACCACATCGAACCAATTTTAGACCAAGATATGAGACGTTTTTTATCTTCCTATCAAAAAGAAGATTTTCTGCCATTTAACAGCACGCAAAAATTTTCCGCCGTTCAATTGATCGGCAGAGATAGTATTACCTTACTGAAAGGCGCCCCGGAGCGACTGCTTCCAGCTTGCAGACACTATTATGATGAACAGGGGAACGTTCTGCCTTTTAGTGATTCAAAGGCTTTAGAACGGATGTGGAAATCCATGACTGCAAAGGCAAATCGTGTTCTTGCCATTGCTTCATCACAGACACCTCTCAGTCAGCTCACTGCTCTATCCGAACATACAAATAGTTTGCAAATAGCAACATCCGATTTAAAATTAATTGCATTGGTTGCTATCACTGATGCGATTCGCCCTGAAGTCCCTTCCGCGGTAAAAGAGGTACAGAAAGCAGGTATTCAGGTAATTATGATGACAGGTGACAACCGTGAAACCGCAGCAGCAATTGCGAAAAAAGCAGGTCTGCTCGACCAACCAGACAAAAAGATATTTACAAGTACAGATTTACTGCAAATGGATGACGAGCAGCTAAAAGAGGTTTTGCCCGCTACCGCTGTCATTGCACGGGCTCTTCCAACCGACAAAAGCCGCCTGGTAAAAGTTGCTCACGACATGAATTTGGTTGTAGGAATGACCGGAGACGGTATCAATGATGCCCCTGCTTTAAAAAAGGCCGATGTCGGCTTTGCTATGGGAGACGGAACAGAAGTTGCAAAAGAGGCCAGTGATATAGTCATTTTAGATAATAATTTTACTTCAATCTCCAAAGCTGTTTTATATGGAAGAACTATTTTTAAAAGTATAAGGAAATTCATTGTTTTTCAGCTTACCATGAACCTCTGTGCTGTGGGAGTCTCTCTTTTATGCCCATTTTTAGGTTTTGACACCCCTATAACCATTACACAGATGCTCTGGGTGAATATTATTATGGATACATTGGCTGGTCTAGCTTTTGCCGGAGAGCCTCCACTTAAGGAATACATGGAAGAAATGCCAAAAAAGCGAGATGAAGCCGTATTAAACCGCGATATGATCGAACAGATTCTTTATATGGGTTTGTGTACCATCACACTTTGCGTATTCTTTTTAAAACATCCTTGGTTTGCTTCATATTTTCAGCTTGAAGCAGCACCGCTGCGCTTTATGACCGCTTTCTTCTGCTTATTTATTTTCTGTGGTATTTTCAACAGCTTTAATGCACGTACACACCGGTTGAATTTAACCGCTCATTTAGGACATAACCCTGGATTTATCAGCATTATGATACTGGTTTCCTTCGTTCAAATTCTCTTTATCTTCTTCGGAGGGGAACTATTCCGGACGTGTCCTTTAAGCATGAATGAATTACTGTTAACCATACTCTTGTCTTCTTTGGTTATTCCAATCGACCTGATACGTAAGCTATGGCTAAGGCTGCACCATAAGCAGGGAGCTTTATAAAAGATTCTTAATCGCAGCTCTTTCCGTTTTAGTTGTTTGTTGATTAAAAACATGATAAAATAAAAAAAACTTCCAAGGAAGGAGCGTATTGCTTTATTTTATAAAAGTTATAGTGATACAAGTGATGAGATGCAATTTAATATCGGAAATAAAGTAAAAAGTTTGAGAAAACAAAAAAAAATGAGCATATTACAGCTTTCCGAAAAGTCCAGTGTCAGCACCGGACTTATCAGTCAAATAGAGCGGGAACTTGTAGTCCCTTCTGTTGTCAGCATATGGCGCATTGCACAGGCATTAGACACAAACATCAGCTACTTCTTTGATGACGATAAAAAAAATGACCGTGTTATTATACGAAAAGACGATCATAAAAAAATTATTATGAATAAAGGCAATGGGATTTACCAGCTTCTTTCACCAGATACGAATGACCGGCTCCTGGACCTTGTTAAAATCACTTTAAAGGGTGGACAAATCTATGAAAAAGAGTATCTGACTCATGAAGGAGAAGAATGCGGTTTTGTTCTTTCGGGGACATTGACCGTGCAGCTTAATGATGAAAATTATGTACTTCATGAAGGAGACAGCATTTATTTTAACAGCAACCTTCCTCATAAATATGTCAATTTTGAAAAGGAAGATTGTGTTTCTATTTGGGCAATGACACCTCTATTCTTCTAATCCGTTACTTAAAACTACGCCGCACATCTACTCATGTGCGGTTTTTTTAACCTTAAAAAAGAAGACCTTTTTATAAAGAAGTCTTCTTTTGCAAGCACGATCAAAATGTGTTTTTTCAATTCATCTCCGTTAGCAGTCAGCCTATTATTTTTTTTATGATTCGGTGAAAATTTTTATAGCTAATTGCATCAATTTCCTCGTCACTGAAACCTGTTTTCCTCATTTTTTCCAAGAGTGCCGGAACCTTTGAGCAATCTTCTAATCCTGCCGTATACGAAGTATCTTGGTCGCTGTAGGAGCGCATGGAATCAACTGACATAAATTCAAAGAAATCGAATCCGAATCCTACATGTTCTACACCAATTTTATTACAAATATATACAATGTGCTTTAAAAGGTTGTCCACTGTCTGCTCAGAAAGATCTAAGCTGACAAAACGATTGAACGAATTGATTCCTACCAGTCCGTCTAAATTACGAATTTCAAGCAGCTGTTCATCAGTCAAATTGCGTTCTGCATTGCTTAAAGCGCGCGCATTTGAATGTGATGCAATAATTGGAGCTTGTGCCATACTTACTACATCCCAAAAGGATTTTTCATTTAAATGTGAAACATCCATGATCATATTTTTATCCATTATTTTTTTTACAGCTTGTTTCCCAAGAGAAGTAAGCCCTCTGCTCGGATCCCCTTGCACTCCTGTAGCCAAAGCATTTTGTTCATTCCAAGAAAGCATAGCATGTCTTGCTCCAAAATCGTAATATTCATCAATCAAACGTAAATTCTCTCCAACGCTGCTTAGTCCTTCCAGACCAATGAAAATATAAAATTTACCTTCCCCCTTTGCCTTCATCATCTGTTCATAATTTTTTACGATAACAATTTCATCACAAACAGCTATCTCTTTTTTTACTGCATCTATAATTTGCAGCGTTCTTTTATACGGTTCTTTATCATAAGGAGGATCGACCCATATTACAAAAATGCTTCCTTCAATTTGACCTTCGCGAAGTCTTGGTAGATGATATTTTCTCAGTATATCTGTTTCTCCCCTTAATGAACGAATTGTTACGTCTGACCAAATATCGGAATGCCCGTCAAAAACCATACTTTCTCCTTCTTTCTACTTTACTCTCATGACTATATTAATAAATTCCCTATAAAAATTCCCAAATAGGTTCCGATCACATACCCCAATGTACCTACCAGCATAATTGGTCCTACCAGCTTGATCCATCCTTTTGAAATTGCCATTGCAACCGCCGTAGTCGGCCCACCGATGTTTGCATTAGAAGCCAGTATAATATCTTCCAAATTAAATTTCAAGAGTTTTCCAAAGACGAAAACGAACAACATATTGATTAGAACCATGATGGCACAGAAAGCCAAAAGGAGCGGTGAATTTTTAATGATCATCATAATGGATGCCGGAACACCGATAACGAAAAAGAAAAGGTAAATTAAATAGGTACCGATTTCCTGCGTTCCCTTGATTTCACCAAATGTATTTGGTGCGAAAGTAGCTGCACACATTGCTATAGTCGTAATGATCAGATATTTATTTCCAAGTAATGCATTCAACATATTTGTCACAACCGTATCGGTCGGAATCGCTTCCGTGAAGAATGCTCCAATTGCTGTCGATACTGCTACAATAATAAAGCTCGTCGCACAAGCAAACGCAATATCTTTTAATGAAATTTCTTTTCTTCCCCAATAAGAGGCCGCACTTGTCGAATCACTTTGATTCTTCCCCATCGCTTCTACTTCATCAAGAAATGGATGTGGATAATTTCTTCTAAAGAAACCAATGGAAGGGATCGCAATTAATACAAAGAAATAGAGTGTCATCAAAAGATTGTCCGCAACAGTGGCTGCAGAAACCAGTTCTCCCGGAATATCAAATGCACCTGCTAATGTTGCAAAGTTAACGCCTCCGCCAATATAGGAGCCTGTCATCATACCCGTAACACCTGCCAAACCCGGAATAAAATTACGCAAAGCCATGTAAGCCACGATTGCGCCGCATGCTGTACCAAGTGAGCCAATCAAGAAGATAATCAGCATGCGTCCGCTTTCTTTCCATATCTTCTTGATATTACATTGCATCAGCAGCAAAGGAATCGCCATTGGTACGACATATCCCCAAACAACATCGTATACAGGGGCGTCGGTTGGAATGATATTAAAGTTAGTTAAAACCAAAGCTCCCAAAAGTGCAATAATTGCACCAGACATTTTCGCAGCCCACGTATACTTCTGTTCAAGATAAATGCTGAATGCTACCCAGCCTGATATGATCGCCCACAATACCCACGTGTTGTCCGCACTTATTAACGTATTTTGCATTTTCCTGACCTCCTTAAATAATAATTGCTTTTCATCAATTTATTGATGAATAATTCATATTCATTATATGAATGAGCTCGTAAAATGTCAATAAGTATCCTGAAGAAAAATTCAGAATAATGAATATTTGTATTTTGTGAGAATAAAATCTTGAAAAATCAGCAATTATCAAAAAATAAAATCAAATACTACATATATTACCTTAAATATTTTTGTTCCATTCCTTTTTCGTTCACTGAATCACCAAATCCCCTATCTTTTTCAAGCTACATTTTTACCTATCTACTTTTTTGTTTTATTAAGTTTAAATTTATTGGAAAAACTTTTCTTAAAGATTTCCCTTCTGCATTTTTTTATTTCATGAATATTTTCTATGAAATAAAAAAGCAGACAGTGAGTGATATTCTCGCTGTCTGCTGAAACTTTTTTTATCCAATTTTTCTTTTAGCCGCCTCATTTTCTTCTTTTTCATAAAAAATCTTGAAGTTTGGATCCACTTTTCCGATTCCCATATATCTTGCTTGATAGTCTTTAATTAAGTCTGTAAACTTCGGTGCTAAAATCAAAAGTGCAACAATATTTGCAAATATCGGCAATGCTGTCGATGCATCAGAAAATAACCAGACGGTGGTACCCGGGTATTCCATATATACTGCTATAAATACCAATGCCAAACTCGGGATTGGATATGTCCATTTATAAATTTGTAAAATAAGATCTTTTTTCTTTGATTCCCCGATTAAATATCTCACAACAACCTCGATTTGTGCATAAACACCACTGGATGTGGTCAGTCCGAAAAGGAAGACACCAAATGCTAAGATAATGCGCCCAAAAGAGCCTATCCCTGTTTCAAATGCTGCTAATGTCAGTGTTGCCCCATCCAATCCGCTGTTCCACTGACCAGTAATCAAAATAACAAGACAGGTAATAGAGCAAATAATAAAGGTATCTACAAATACTTCAAAAATTCCCATAAGGCCTTGCTTAATCGGGTGGTCTACCTTTGCAGAAGCATGGATCATCGGAGCGGAGCCCCATCCAGCCTCGTTGCTAAATACAGAACGTGCCATCCCCGTTTTAATTGCTAAAGTAACACTGGCTCCCATAAAGCCTCCAAAGGCTGCCGATCCGGAGAATGCGCTTTGAAAAATAAGACCAACCACACTTGGTAGCATACCTACATTTTTTAAAATAATAAATAGTCCGCCCAAAAGATAAAATGCACACATAAACGGCACCATCTTACTAGCAAATTTGCCGACTGACTTTAAACCACCGCTAATCATTACATACAGCGCAATTGTATATACAATACCGACACCGATCATACCAAGATCAAAGGTATTTGCAACTGCCTCTGAAACGGTATAGGTTTGAATATTAATTACATATCCTGTCATAAATCCAAATGCAAAAAGAGCACTTAAAATTTTAAAAACAGGTTTCCAATTTTTTTCGATCCCAATTCCTTTTTTCATGTAGTAATTCGGACCGCCATACGCTTCATTGTTTTTATCTTTGGAACGATAATGGACAGCCAATGTAATTTCAGACATTTTAATAATCATTCCAAACATTCCCGCAATCCACATCCAGAAAACCGCACCAGGCCCTCCGACTGCAATCGCAGTTGCGACACCACCAATGTTTCCGACTCCAATAGTGGTTCCAAGTGCTGTACTCATCGCTTCCATTGGAGAAAGCACACCCGTTTCATTTTCGTCTTTTTCACCTTTTCTGAAAATACTTCCGACCGCGTGTTTTATTGCTGTCTTGAAATTAGTAAATTGAAAGAAACGAGTTCGAATTGTAATATATAATCCGGTTGCTAAAATTAAAACAACCATTGGTAGTCCCCACATATAGTCCCAAATCAAAGTAATCATAAAATTTTCAAAATTCATCATTCTCCTCCTTTACATCTAAAGTTTATACTAATTGCTTTAACGTCCTGTCAATAGCATGCTTTATAATTCTTGGAGTTCTTTCGTACAGATCTTCTTTCAGTACACGTTCCGTTAATTTATGGAAATCCTTTCCCCATGGACCGATATTAATGACCGGCATACTTATTTTTTCGATGCTTGCGGCTGGGATATTATACATTTTTCCAAAAAACGGCATGGAGTCTTCTAACGACTTTGTCACTTGCTTTACATTTCCTATACTCGTGTAACTCAAATCAGATATTCCTGTATAAAAATATTCTTTTATATATTCTTGTTCCCACTCCTTCATAGTAAATTCATTTAACTCTTCCGCAATATTTTTAATCGAATCCCCTAAATTCTCAAAGAACAAATTTGATACATTTGGATAATATGGCGGAATTAATCCATATACAATTTTCGGTGACAGATCATCAATGTAATTATAAATAAAATTAATTAAATCAAAATTGCAGGCAATAAGACTCATCTCATTTCTCTTTATCTTTTCGTGCAGCATGTCCATTTTCTTGTGATATGCCTGTGCAAACTGTTCTCCGTATGCTTCATACGCTTCTTGATAAAGGGCTGAAAAATCAATAACCTTTTTCTCCCAAGGAAGCTTATGAATCGGCTGTTTCGTCGCATTTTGAAACTGCCTGTAGCTGTCATTCATTTCAGTTAAGATCTCTTCAAATGCTTCCTCGCAAATATTCTTTACCTTTTTTAAAATACCTGACGGCGTCTGATTTAAGGTAAGTATACTAAAACACCCAGATACCGATAACGGCATAGATACATCATAATTTACCTTATCATCCCTTAGGTAAAGCCATGTCGGCGGTGGGGAAGCCTCTTCTCCGACCGTATCACTTAGTTCCATGTTAAGCTCGGTTTTTCGTACAATGCTGCTCATTAAGTTTAAAGGATTAAAGCCTTCAAACACCTTTCCTGCATGTGCAAGAGAACCTCTTACATAAATGAAAGGCATTACTTTTCCAACAGACCCAAGCGAAAAGACTCCTTTATCAAATTCTTTGCGTTGATGCGGTTCAGAGTTGATCATCAATTTATACTGCAATCCATATTTATCCTGAAGCTCTGAGAGCAATATAACAGCTGCTCTCATTCCAGAAGATAAATTTTCTTCATCCGGTACACCGATCACAATAAGGTTTCCTTCAAAATCTGTCAGCTGTGTATAATAGGAAAGCAAAGCCATCTGAATCGCCCCCCCTCCCTTCATATCGCAAACGCCTCTTCCGAATAAATAGTTCCCGCTTTCCAAGTCATCTTGCACTTCTGCCTGAAGCGTATTCTTTATTTTAAGCAGTTCTTTTTCCAATTCATCTGGGGAGAACGCCAAAGGCTTTAATAGCTTAAAATCTTCAATTGTTACTACATCGTAATGGTGAATCATCACAATTGTATCGCTCAAATTCCCCTTATGCATTGCCCAGCACACGGAGCGTTGAAATACATCATCAAAAATGGGATACGCACCATAAAGTTCTTGATGCTTTTTAAAATACGGTATTTTGCTAAAATAATTTAGAAAAAATCCTTCTGCTTCTTTCTCTCCTTTTGAATAAGTGAAACTCTCTGCTTTAATATAGTGATAAACAATTTCTTTGATTTCTTCGCCGATACGGTCAAATACAATATCCTTTTTCATAAAAATCGCTTCCTTTACAACCGAGTGAGTGGACAAGTCAAGCAAGTCGGCCCACCAGTTCCCCTATAAGACATTTCCTTTCCTTCGTATGTTTCTACATTGACACCTACATCTTCCAATTTTTTCTGAATGTCCGGACACCCTGCAATCAAAATACATTTTCCCGGCTCTAATGCAAGCAAATTTGATCCTAAATAATCGTATTCTTCATCGTTGCACTCAATAAGCTGAATTCCTTTTTCCAATAGCCATTCTCTAAAAAATACTGGCATGAATTTAGAATAAACAACTGCTTTGTCCGTATCTACAAAGCTAATGATGCTCATAAGGTGCAAGCAGCAATCCTCCCCATCTCCATGAGGCATCGGTACAATAACATACTCGTCAATTATGTCATTTGTAAGCTCCTTAAATTGACGTATCCCTTCATCATTGGTTCGGTATCCTCTGCCGATTGCCACCGTCTTTTCGTCAATCCAAAGGACATCACCCCCTTCCATTTTCCCCGGAGCCTCAATTACACCAAGCGTCGGTATTCCAATGCTTTCCAAATAGTCTTTCGTCGCCATATACTCTTTACTGCGCAATACTTTCCCCATTGGAAAATAAATCGCACCTTTTTTTGTGATCTTTAATGGATCATGTGTGTATATGGAATCCAAGCCCGTACGCACATCCTGTGGAAGATAATAAACATTCTCTACGTTTTTCTTTACTATACTTTCAAATACCTCGTATTCTTGCAGCACTTTTTGATAATCCGGACAGCCAAAATATTTAAACTCTTCCCACGTTCTATCTAAATTCTCCTGACTAATAAACGCATTGGCTGGATGCTTTAATAAAATAGATTCAATTTTGCCTACCATAGATTGACAACCATACTTCATTTTTATACCTCCTATGCTCTTCGTATAATTTGTTTATTGTATTTTGTATACTGTGCACTTTATAAAATAATACTGCCACAATTATTATCAAAAATCAACAAATATTTTTATTTTTCTGATAACGTACCGACTAATTGATCGATTCAGTCAAAAAATACCTTTTTATGATGTAAAATATAAATAAATATATTTTACATAAAAAAAATATGGTACAATTCAAAAAGATAGAATAGAAGTGATGTATGGAGGTTACTTATGGATCATTATTTGTCCCTGAAGGATCATGTGTATAATTACATTTCTGAGCGCATCAATTCAGGTACACTGAAACCGGATGATAAGATCAATGAATCGCAGGTTAGTGAAGAGCTTCATATCAGCCGTACGCCAGTTCGTGAAGCTCTGATTCAACTTGCCTCAGACGGATATTTAGACAACCTTCCAAGAAAAGGATTTCGCGTAAAGTATTTAACTGTGAAAAAAGCAAAGGACTTATATGATGTGATCGGTACTTTAGATGGTCGTGCCGCAGTTATATGTATTCAGCTGCTTAAAGAAACGGATCTTTCCAAGATGGAATCTTTAATTAAATCTATGGACGCCGCTATTGAGAGCGGTCTAAGCAATCAGTATTACGAACTTCAGATGGAATTTCATAACGTATATTTAAATCTATGTCCAAATACGGAAATTACAGCTTTACTGAACAAGTTAAAAAATAATTTCATCCGCAAATACTATGTATTTGAAAATCCGGATAATGAACTTTCTATATTAAGAGAAACAAACGATCAGCACTATGAAATACTTCGTCTATTTAAAGAAAAAAACGCTTCGGAATTGGAGCGTTTTATACGTGATGTTCACTGGAGCAGCAGTAAAGCACAATTCGATTCTCTGCTAAGATAAAAAACCATAGGATGTTTTATCCTATGGTTAAATTTATATATTTCTCTTTCTAATTTTCCAATAACTGATAAATCCTATCCTTGAAGATCTCTAATCAGCTTTGTTTTCAATTCCCACAACTCTTTGGAGAGATCTACATAGTAAATATGCGGATTTTCAAATCGTTTGATTTCATCCCATAATGTATTAATCTGATCCATACAGTACTCTCGAATTTCGTACACTGTGGGTGATTTATAAACTAACTCGCCTTCATTAAAAACCTGTACACGTAAATCCTTTGCATAAAAATTACAGATCTTCTTTCGCTTCCAAGTTGCTTCCGGATTGAAGATTTCATAATCACTTCCGCTTGGAATTCTCTCATGATTTAAAGTGATGACGTCTGCAAACGCCTGATTTGTCCCTTTATCATATAACCGATATACTTTTTTGAACCCTGGATTCGTTATTTTTCCAACATTTTCACTGATCTTAATTTTAGGTATAATTTTGCCGTTGGATTCCAATGCGGCCAATTTATATACACCTCCGAACACGGGTTCCGTCTTCGAAGTGATTAACCGTTCACCAACTCCGAAAGAATCAATCTTTGCTCCCTGACTGATTACATCCCGAATTAGATATTCATCAAAAGAGTTTGATACAATGATCTTACAATCTTTAAATCCTGCTTCATCTAGCATTGCTCTAGCCCGTTTCGTGAGATAAGTAATGTCTCCGCTGTCAATGCGGATTCCCATATTTTGTGGCTTCTTTTCCTTAAAAACTTTGATTGCATTCGGAACACCGCATTTTAATACATTATACGTATCCACCAAAAGTACGCAATTGGTTGGGTAAAGTTCCGCATATTTTTCAAATGCCTCCAACTCAGAATCAAACATCTGTACCCAGCTATGAGCCATCGTTCCCATCGCCGGAATTCCATACTCTTGATCAGTGAGGGTACATGCAGTTCCTACACAGCCACCTATATACGCAGCCCTTGCACCGATAATCGCTGCCGTAGCACCATGTGCACGTCGCGAACCGAACTCCATAACTCCTCTTCCCTGTGCAGAACGAACAATACGGTTTGCTTTCGTTGCAATTAGACTTTGATGGTTCATAATTAACAAAATCATAGTCTCTACAAATTGGGCTTGGATCACAGGTCCCCGCACCGTAATCAACGGTTCACCCGGAAATACCGGCGTACCTTCCGGAATAGCCCATACGTCACAAGTAAACTTAAAATCTCTTAAAAAATCTAAAAATTCCTCACTGAATATTCCCTTGCTTCTTAAATAGTTTAAATCATCTTCGCTAAAAGAAAGACCTTTTAAATAAGTAATTACTTGTTCTAAACCGGCCACAATGGCAAACCCACCGCCATCTGGGATTTTCCTGAAAAACATATCAAAATATGCGATTTGATCTCCCATTCCATGCTCAAAATATCCATTTGCCATAGTCAACTCATAAAAATCGGTCAACATGGTCATGTTTGTTCGCTCCATTTTCCTATTTATATCCTTTCAACGTGGCCGGAAATCCGGCAGTAATAACAGTGACTTTCCATTTAAAGGTCACCGAGCATTTATATCATTTTATCAGATTTTTCGCATAACACCAACCTTTTTTCCTTATTATAGCCAAAACAGGAAAAATTATCGACAAAAAAGAACCTTAAGCGCAACACTTAAAGTTCTTTTTCTATTACCCTTATATAGGACATTTTGTACGGCTTACAAATATTCTATACCTAAAAGGCGATCACATTTTTTTATAATATGTTTCCAATACAGGCTTTAAAAATTTACCAGTATAAGAATCCGAGCATTCTACCACCTGCTCTGGTGTCCCTATAACGACAAGATTCCCTCCACGGTCACCGCCATCTGGTCCCAAATCAATAATATGATCTGCCGTTTTAATGACTTCCAAATTGTGCTCGATTACCACAACAGTGTTTCCTGCTTCAACCAATTTATCCAATACCTGAATCAGCTTATCCACATCTGCAAAGTGAAGCCCCGTTGTTGGCTCATCAAGAATGTACAGCGTCCTTCCCGTACTTCTCTTTGAAAGCTCCGAAGCTAGTTTAATCCGCTGCGCTTCTCCACCGGAGAGTTGTGTGGACGGCTGTCCCAGCTTGATATAGCCCAAGCCTACTTCTTCTAACGTAGAAAGCTGTCTCGTAATAGTCGGGATATTTTTGAAAAATTCCAGAGCCTCCGATACATTCATATCCAAGACGTCAAATATGCTCTTGCCCTTATATTTTACCTCTAGTGTTTCCCTGCTGTAACGCTTTCCTTTACAAACCTCACAAGGTACATAAACATCCGGTAAAAAATGCATCTCTATCTTTATAATACCATCTCCGCTGCAAGCTTCACATCGACCGCCTTTTACATTAAAACTAAATCTCCCTTTCTCATATCCACGAATTTTCGCTTCAGGAAGCTGTGCAAATAAATCTCGGATATGTGTAAACACCCCTGTATAGGTCGCCGGGTTTGATCGAGGTGTTCTACCAATCGGTGATTGATCGATATTGATAATTTTATCGATATTTTCTATTCCTTTTATGTTTTTATGCTTTCCGGGTTTTTCCTTCGATCCGTTAATTTTTTCAGCTAAGCTCTTATATAGTATCTGATTGATTAAAGTACTTTTCCCCGATCCGGAAACGCCGGTAACACAAATCATTTTTCCAAGTGGAAATTCTGCATTTATATTTTGCAGATTATTTTCTGCTGCTCCGATTACTGAAATAGCTTTTCCGTTCCCCTCACGTCTTTTCTGCGGCACTGGGATCATCTTTTTTCCGCTTAAATATTGACCGGTTATCGATCGATCACAGGCAATGATATCCTCAACGGTCCCTTCCGCCACCAACTCACCGCCTTCGATACCGGCTCCAGGTCCAATATCTATGATATGATCCGCAGCATACATCGTATCTTCATCATGCTCCACCACAATTAACGTATTTCCAATATCCGTTAGATTCCGCAGCGTTTTCAGAAGCTTTTCATTATCCTTTTGGTGAAGACCAATGCTTGGTTCATCTAAGATATACAAAACACCGACCAGACTGGAACCGATCTGTGTTGCAAGGCGGATTCTCTGCGATTCCCCTCCGGATAAAGTCCCCGCCGCTCTTGATAAGGTCAGATAATCCAATCCGACATCGACAAGAAAAGTAAGTCTTTCCCGTATTTCCTTTAGGATTTGTTTCGCAATCGCTTCATCTTTTTCTGATAAAGTAAGTTGGTTGATAAATTTCAACGCTTCACGGATGGATAAATCAGAAAGCTCCGCAATATTCTTTTCGCCTACTGTTACTGCCAGAACTTCTGGCCTCAGTCGTTTTCCTTCACAGTGGCTGCAAGGAATCAGATTCATATATGCCCGCATCTTGTCTTTAATATAGTCTGAATTGGTTTCCTGATACCGCCGTTCTAAATTTGTAATCACTCCTTCAAAAGGATGATTACGATAAGATTGTGAACCGTTTCGACTCTCATAATAATATTCCAGTTTTCTATCTTTTGTACCATATAAGAGTTCCGTCTTAAATTTCTTGGGAAGATTCTGAAATGGTGTGTTTAAGTCGACATTATGCTCCTTTGCGAGCGCTTCTATCATTTGGCGATAAAAACTTCCGTACTCCATAGAAGAAAAGATTGCTCCTAACGCTCCGTCCGCTATGCTCATGCTTTGATCTGAAATAACTCGATCAGGATCAATTTTTTGAATAAACCCCAATCCATTGCATTGTGTACAAGCACCAAAAGGGCTGTTAAAAGAAAACATTCTGGGTTCTAATTCTTCTATACTAACACCATGATCCGGACAGGCAAATTTTGTGCTAAACAGTAGTTCAAAAGGATCGCCCTCTTTTTTTTGAACGAGAGCCTCCACCAAGCCTTCTCCATGATGCAGTGCAAGCTCAATTGATTCCGAAAGTCGTCCTTCTGCTCCCTGCTTTACAATAATACGGTCCACGACAACCTCAATTGTGTGTTTAAAGGTTTTTTCCAGCTTTATTTCATCCCCTTCAAGTTCACGTGTTTCACCATCAATGCGAACTCTAGTGAAGCCTTCTTTTTTAATCCTTTGAATAATTTTTTCGTGTTCTCCCTTCCGCTGACGGACGATGGGAGCTAAAATCGTTAATCGAGTACCTTCTCCAAGTTCCAGGAGCTGCTGGACAATTTGATCAACTGACTGGCTGCTGATCTCTCTCCCGCATACCGGACAATGCGGTACACCGATACGGGCATACATTAAACGGAGATAGTCATGGATTTCAGTCACAGTTCCCACGGTAGAACGTGGGTTTTTGCTGGTTGTTTTCTGGTCAATCGAGATTGCTGGTGAAAGCCCCTCGATGTATTCTACATCTGGTTTTTCCATCTGTCCTAAAAACTGACGTGCATAAGAGGAAAGACTTTCTACATAACGCCTCTGCCCTTCTGCATAAATTGTATCAAATGCCAGTGAAGACTTTCCTGATCCAGAAAGGCCTGTCAATACAACCATCTTATCTCTTGGTATTACCACATCAATATTTTTTAGATTATGCTCTTTTGCACCTTTTATAATAATGTCCTTTGACATACTGTTCCTTTCTAGTTAAAGCCTTGCTTTATATTCTAAAATTCGATCTCGAAGCTGTGCTGCGCGTTCAAATTGTAAATCTTTTGCAGCTTCCTGCATTTCTGCTTCCATACGCTTAATATAATCCTTAAGCTCTTTCTTTGTTAATTCAAGCGGACTCTTTCCTTTGTAGTATTCATCAGACTCCTCTGCAACCCGAGTAGCCTCGATTACTGCACGCACCGATTTCTCGATGGTCTTTGGTGTAATTCCATGTTCTATATTGTAAGCCTGCTGTATACTTCTTCTGCGCTCTGTTTCCGAAATTGCTTTTTCCATCGCTTCGCTCATTCCATCTGCATACAGAATTACCCTGCCTTTTGCATTTCGTGCTGCACGCCCAATGGTTTGAATCAGTGAAGTTTCGGTACGAAGAAAGCCCTGCTTGTCCGCATCTAAAATCACCACAAGGCTTACTTCGGGAATATCCAAGCCTTCTCTTAAGAGATTGATCCCCACCAGCACATTAAAAACACCTAGACGTAAGTCACGAATGATTTCCATGCGTTCCAATGTGTTGATCTCTGAATGGAGATATCGTACTTTAATTCCTGCATTTTTTAAATAGTCTGTTAAGCTTTCTGACATTTTCTTTGTCAGGGTTGTTACTAAAACACGTCCGCCTTCTTCTGAGACTTGATTGATTTCTCCAATCAAATCATCAATTTGGCCTTCTGTTTTTCGAACGTCAATCTCCGGATCTAAAAGTCCTGTAGGACGAATGACTTGCTGTGCTACCACATGTTCGCTCTTCTCTCTTTCATAAAGAGCAGGTGTTGCGCTAATGTATACGGCCTGATCAACCAAGCTCTCAAACTCATCAAACTGCAAAGGGCGGTTGTCGAGTGCCGACGGTAGACGAAAGCCGTATTCCACCAAAGACATTTTCCGCGAACGGTCTCCTGCATACATTCCCCGAAGCTGGGGAAGCATGACATGCGATTCATCAATCACTAAAAGAAAGTCTTTCGGAAAATAATCAATCAGCGTATAAGGGCGCATTCCTGCCGGAAGTCCGTTCATATGGCGTGAATAATTTTCAATTCCTTTACACATACCTACTTCTCTCAGCATTTCCAAATCGTACCGTGTCCGCTGTTCTAATCGTTGTGCTTCCAAAAGTTTACCCCTGTCCCGGAACCAGACTAAGCGTTCTTCAAGCTCTTCTTCAATGGATACAATTGCCCGCTCCATATTTTCCTTTGATGTCACATAATGGGATGCCGGAAAAATAGACACATGGCTACGAATACCCATAATCTCTCCCGTGACGGGATTCATTTCCTTTATCACTTCTATTTCGTCACCAAAAAGCTCCACTCTTACCGCATGCTCTGCACCCGCAGGATATATATCCACAACATCACCTCTGACACGGAAACAACCACGCTCAAAGCCAAGATCATTTCGCGTGTACTGAATCTCAATCAGTTTTCGAAGGATATCGTCACGATTTTTCTCCATTCCTGGTCTTAGTGACAAAACCTGATTTTCATAATCTACCGGGCTTCCCAATCCATAGATACACGATACGCTGGCAACAATAATAACATCTTTTCGTTCTGATAACGCTGCCGTTGCCGAGTGGCGCAGTTTTTCGATCTCATCGTTAATATCAGAATCCTTTTCAATATACGTATCCGTAGATGGAACATAAGCCTCCGGCTGATAATAATCATAATAGCTCACAAAATATTCTACGGCATTGTTTGGAAAGAACTCTTTAAATTCTCCGCAAAGCTGAGCCGCTAATGTTTTGTTATGTGAAATAACCAAAGTCGGTTTTTGAATTTGTTTAATCACATTGGCAATCGTAAAGGTTTTTCCTGATCCGGTTACACCCAATAATGTCTGGTGTTTTTTCCCTTCTTGTATCCCCTTTACAAGTTGATCTACCGCTTCTGGCTGATCACCCATAAGCTGAAACGGAGAAACAATTTTAAATTCACTCATATTCTCCCTCTATTCTTATATTCCCTATTAAAAGAATTCCCTCTTCACTAGTATAGCATTGCTTTTCATTTCTTTCAAGAACACATGTTCACTTTTTTAATGAAAAATTATTACAATTCCATAAAATATTTCTATGCTCTTCTTATCTTTGTTTTTTTAAGTTCTTTTCATTCTACTTTTAAGCTTTGCATACAGAATAGACAATGGTATTGCCGTAACACTGATCAAAGCCAGCTGAAGCAGCATTCCATCAATTACTCCAGTCAATCCAATCCGATTCGCAATTGCAGCCGCAAAAATAATAGCAAGAGGATGTGATAGGTAGATATAATAAGAACCTGCATTCAAGCTATTAAATATTTTTTTAATGACAATTCCGCTTCTTTTTTCTAAGAAATAGCTCAATGCAAAATAAAATAAAATTCCCATAACACAGAATAAGCAGTACACGTAAATCTCAATTCCAGAATAGCTTTCCGGTTTCCACATACTGCAATAAAACAAATAACTGTAATAGATTCCGCTTACTACAAAAACGCTGGTGATCAACCAAAAATACTTCTTTAAATAGCAAATAGCTTGTTCAAAATCTTTCGCAAAGTAACAGCCCGGAAGAAAATAAACTATATAAGTTAAAAAACAACGATGCGTCCAATCGAGAGGTACCCAGCGGTATGCCAGCAGATTAATTAGGATTCCCAAAGGCAGAATAAGTCTGCCGCTATAGTTCATTACGAGATAACGAATGATACCAAACAAAAAATAAAATTGAATAATTGTCACTACAAAATAGAGATGATACAGCATCCTCCCATTCAAAACCTGCTGAACAAAAAAGGTCAGGGAAACCGGATAAACGCCTCGATAAACATAACAGGCATAGTAAACTGCACACCAAGCAAGGTACGGTATAAAAATTTTGGTAAATCTGCGTTTTAAAAAAGTGGTGTATTGAAATTCCTTGTTTTTATAAGAATAAAACAATGCCATACCGCTTGCAAAAATAAACATTGGCACAGCAGGCTTCGCAAAGCGATTGATAAAAATTAAAATATCTAGTGAAATTCCCGGAGCAAGGCTGACAACAGGTGTTGCCGTAACGTGTATAAAAATAACCAAAATTGCTCCGATTGCTTTATAAAAGTCCAATCCTATAAGCCTTTTCCGAATCGAGCTGCTTTGCTGCTGCAACTTATCTTCCATTCTTATTTCTCCTAATCAATTTTTATATATTTCTTTTAACATATAATCATATCACTTATTCATATCATTTGTAAAATGCAAATAAAAAAACCTTTTAGAAGAATTCCAACTTTTCCTTCAAAAAAGGTTTTTAATTATCCTATTCTTCTATTACTTTTAAACCTTTAATCTGCATCTTTTTTAGATACTGCACAACATCTGCCGAAACTTCATCTAATTCTTTGCTGTTTAAGATCAAAATTGTCAGCTTATGCTCTTCACAGATCAACTTCAATAGTTTTATGAATGCGTTTACAATGCAGACATCTCTTATTTTCTCAAAAGAAAAACTGATATCAGGCGAATCTTCCTTCATGTCTAACAGTCTTGATTGAATGCATCCTAAACTCAATCGGTCTATCTTACTTAAACGTAGAATATCTTGCGGTTCTACCAATATGATTATCTTTTCAGTAACATCTGACATCCAGAAAAAAGGTATGTTTTTAATACCATCTGTAATAATCTTTAACTCAAGCCTTTGATTTATCTGTTTATCTGTAGAACTCCCATTTTTTTTACACTTCTGAGGGCACTGTGAACATTCTTCATTACTGGTTGTCTCCGATATATTCAGCCGAATTTCATTGTATTTATCTCTCAATGCATCAGAAGGTGCAATGCCAAGATTCCCTGCAAGCTGACTGCTAAACTGGTTATAATAGGTAATCGCTGCAACCCGCTTTCCGCACCTTACATAAATATCTAAAATTTTAGAAACCATCTCTTCATCATACGGTTCGATTTCTAGAATTTCATTGATCGTTTCTAAACAAACTTCATACTGTTTATCTTTTTCATAAAGCTCAACCAAGCGCTTCAGTATCTTTACCTTACGCTGTTCAAAATTAATGCGTTCATAGATAATCAGTTCATTAAATTCATCACATTTATTAAAGTAACAGCCTTCTAAAAAGTCACCGCGAAATAGCTGTTTCATCCTTAAAATACTCTCTACAGAATCTTTTTTACTTGGTTTAAACTTCATGATATCTAAAATATCACAAGTAAAATTAAATTCTTTATTAATACCACAGCACTCTTTATCGATATGAAGAAATGTATTTCCTCGTTCATCTGTCCCAATATTTTTTTTAATCAGCCATAAGTTATAACGCAGGTTATAGCGTGCCGCTTCCTCATTACTGTCCGGCCAAAGATATCCAATGATTTTTTCTCTACTCAAATACCTGTTTTTGTTTAAGACAAGCAAACAAATTAATGCAAAGGCCTTTGCTCCTAATTGATCTTCAATCGCTTCACCCTTCCACTCAAATCTTAATTTTCCTAAAAAACAAATATTCAACATGGTACCATCCTTACGTCTATCCTAGATTATTAAAAAGAATCTCTCCCGCCTTTATCGTTACACATACCTTAATTTTATTTATTTCGTCAGATGCAACCGAAAAAATGTCATGATCTAAAATTACAATATCTGCAAGCTTCCCCTTTTCTAATGTCCCCCTATCATTTTCTTTAAATACCCCGTAAGCCCCGTTACAAGTAAACATCTTCAGTGCTTCATATACACTGACCCTATGCGGCCTCACAGGATGATTTACCGCTGCATAAATTCCCAGCAAAGGTCTTGCCTCCGTAACATCGCTATCAGAACCGCCGCAGATTACCACACCGTTCTGCGTGATTTTCTTAAAAGGATTGGTTCGGGTGTATTTTTCCCCAAGCCGCTGTTCATACATTTTCCCAGAACCTCCCCAATAGAGTTCATATGTGGGCTGCATAGAAAAAAGAATCCCCAGTTCATTTGCCCTTTCAATTTGTGCATCCGTTGCCAACTCCACATGCTCCAAACGATGCCGAAGTCCGGTTATCCCCGTTTGATATAAAGCATTTTCGTGAGCATTGAGAGCAACTTGTATCGCTCGATCCCCAACTGTATATAACGCCAACTGTAAATTACTCTTATAACATTGTAAGACAAAATCATTGATCTCCTGCTGTGTCAAGCATAAGCTTCCCATCGTACCAGGACAATCTGCATACTCAAAAGAAAGTGCTGCAGTTCTCGCTCCCATTGTTCCGTCAATATACAGGCTGCCCCCAACACGTTTTAATCCCATTGTTTTTATTTTTTCAATATCCATTGTTTGATAAAACAGTATCATATCAATTGGAAAATCATCTTTATGCTCAAAGATAAAGTTTGCATCTTTGTCGCTGTACATCGTGCCGCCTTCCATCGCATTCACAGTTGTAATTCCATGGCTTAAAAGGTTAGGCATAATTCCGGATATCGCCTCTTTTCTGTCAATATCCGAAATGTTTTTCAAAATATTTGCCCGTAAAATAGCATTTGCTTTTTTTCGAAAGATGCCGGTTGGCATCTGCTTCTCATCCATTTCCACACCCTCTGCAGTAAATGGAATTTTAAAATACAGCATTGCATATGTGTTCAGCATGCTAACCTGATATTCTAATGAATTCAGCCATACGGGTATATCGTTGCAATACCGATCTAATAAGGTTCGATCCGGAAATTTTTTTTCTTTAAATTGCTCTGCACTTATTCGGATTCCACGTATATAGTTTCCATTTGAGTTTTCATATGCTTCACGGATCTGCTCTCCTAATTCTTCGTGTGTTCTCGCTTCACTTAAGTCCAAACTAATGGTGTTCAGTGCAGTCTGCACTACGTGAAAATGACTGTCAATAAAACCCGGCAATACCGTCTTTCCCTCTGCATCAAAGACCATCGTATTTTTGCCGACTAAGGGTTCGTATTCTCTGCCATTTCCCATTGCAACGATTTTGCTCTTTTCAATTGCGATCCAATCTTTTATTTTTTTATCCTTCATCGTTACACAATTCCCATTTTTAATTAGAATATCCGCGTGCATAAGTTTTTTCCTCCTGTAGCTATGCGTCCCGTAACTATGTGTATTAAACTGTATTGCAACAATTTGCTATTATCTTGTGGCAATTATAACACGAAAACCAGCCTTCCAGCTACAAATGTTTTTAATACCTTTATCTCTAAAAGATTTTTTACATCTAATTCAAAAGGATCTCGATCAAGAACTGCTAAGTCAGCAAACTTTCC
Organism: Sinanaerobacter sp. ZZT-01; assembly: GCF_035621135.1. NCBI lineage: Bacteria > Bacillati > Bacillota > Clostridia > Peptostreptococcales > Anaerovoracaceae > Sinanaerobacter > Sinanaerobacter sp. ZZT-01. The sequence continues at coordinate 1,902,769 of NZ_CP141728.1, read as the reverse complement.
TGATTCCAACGTCCCTAGCTTATCCTGCTGCCCAGTCGCCGCATGAACATTTTTTGTAAAAAGACAAAAGGCATCATAAACGGAAAGCCTTTCTTCTGGATAATATCCGCCCTCAGGCTGACCGTCGAAATCCATTCTGGTTGCTGCTGCATAAATGCCTTTCATCGGATCAAACGATTCCACCGGACAATCTGACCCTCCTGTTTGAATCAACCCTTCATCCTTTAATGTTTTCCAACAATATGCACCTTTTATACGTTCCGCTCCGATACGCTCTTCAATCCAATGTAAATCCGTACATAAAAAGATTGGCTGTATATCTAAAACAAGAGGAAGTTTTTTCATTCGGGCAATCAGCTCTTCATTGACCATCTGTACGTGAATAATTCGAAACGGCAGACGCTCTTCCTGTTCTTCTTTGCTCATACCCTTTTCTCTTGTAACCTGCAGGCAATTTTCAATTGCTGTCAACGTCATATCCAGTGCCGCATCCCCAATCGCATGAATTGCTAATTGCAAACCGTTTTCGTAACCCTTAAGAACTTTCTCGTTTAATTCTTCTTGGGTGCATACCACAAATCCACGGTTATCTTTATCGTCAGAATAGGGCTCTTGCAGAGCTGCAGACCTTGAACCTAACGAACCATCTGTAAACAATTTATAAGCACCATATTGTACCATACGGTATGGATCATTTTTCTCTTTTTCAGTCAGCACTTCTTTTTCAAACAATTCATCCAGGCAAACGGTAACACGAACCGGCAAATTGCCTTCTTCTCCAAACTTACGATACAGTGCAACATCTTCTTCATAGTTCCATATTTTAGCTGCATACGTATGAATCGTCGTTACACCCTTTGAAGACATATCCTCGAAAACATTTTGCATGATCCTGCGTTTTTCCATTGCATCAGACAATGGGTCCGGTATGATTTCATCAAAAATTTTAGTGGACTGTTCTCTTAGAATTCCATTTGGCTCTCCATTTTTATCAAACTCAACAATCCCTCCGCTTCCTCCATCGTATCCTTTTCCAACGCCGGCAACATTCAATGCCATAGAATTCGCAACAATAGCATGAAGGCAGCATCTTCTGATTACAATTGGATGCCTTGTACTAATTCGATCTAAATCCGCTTTCGTTGGAAAGCGATTTTCTTTAAACTTACTTTGATCAAAATTTACGCCTTTAATCCAAGTCCCATCCGGAGTATGCGCTACTTTCTCCTTCATCTTTCCTATCATATCTTCTATGCTACATGCATCCTTTAAATCAACCAGTGCCTGGTTTTGACAGTAGGCATACATATGCATATGCGAATCTGCCATACCTGGAATTACAGTTTTGCCTTCTAAGTCTATCGTTTTTTCACTTGAATACTTCTCAGCCTCTTTATTTGTGCCTGTAAATTGGATGATGCCATCTTTTATTCCAATCGCTTCTACGCTCTTTCCTTCTTCTTCCATAGTATAAATTTTCCCATTCAACAGGACTGTGTCTAAATTCATTTCGCGTTCCTCCTTTTTTAATACTATTTTCTTACTTATTAGAGAAAAAGGGAAGACTATTTACGCCTTCCCTTTACACTATTTTTTATTTTTTAAGCACATAAAATCTTTTCTAGAAATGCGTATACTACTTGAGCCGTTTTTACAACCGAATCCAATTCAGTATATTCATCACTTCCGTGATAGTTTTTACCTGCTGCACCAAAGATCACAGCTGGAGCCCCTAATCTGGAACCTAGATAATTGAAATCACCTATACTTTGAAAATAAGACTTGCTTGCTGGTTTCTCGCATACTTCATCTACTGTTTCTATGAACTCCTTAGCAAGTGGTTCTTCTCCTGTTATTGTATAAGGCATAAATCCTCTTGAACCTTCAGAAGGCGCCTCGCGAAATCGAATTGCATATTTACAAGTAATACCCGCTCTCTCTACAGCCTTTTCAATTTCTTCTGTAATAGATTTCTCATTTTCTCCAACTACAATATGGCGGAATAATTTTATTTTTGCATAATCCGGTACGCTGCATGCACCTCCGTCGCATTCTACCGCGACTACGCACAGAGAACCTTTTCCAAGATACGGATCTTCGATATAATCGATATTTTGAAGCTCACAAATAACTTTCGAAGCTGCTTCCGCTGCATTTACACCCAATTCCGGTGTAGCTGCATGAGCCGACACACCAAAGAATTCAATTTCTAAACCATATCCTCCTCTTGCGCCAAGGCAGATATCCGGAAATGGTTTTCCTGTAAACCCGGCACTTGGCTCCGTAATAATTGAAAAATCAATATTTTCTAAATATCCATCTTCAATTAAAGAATTGGTGCCCATTCCATACGGGCCTTCCTCTACAGAAACATAGGTAGAAATAATTTTTCCATTAAAATCCTTATGATTTTTGGTAAAAGCTTTGAGAGCTAACATGGTTGCTGCGCATCCAGACTTCATATCCAAAGCTCCGACCCCATAAAGGCGGTCCTCACAGATTTCTCCTTTCGGATTTTTAGTCCATCCATTGCATAACTTTACGGTATCCAAATGTCCATTCAGGCAAATGGTAGGACCAGGTTTTTCTCCTTCCAGCTGAACAATGATATTTCTGCCTTGGAACCCAGTTACTTTTTCTTCATGGTATTCATGAAAAACAGCCTCCATATTATGCTTATGAAACCAGTTATACACGTAATCCATAACAGCATCTTCTTCAAAATACGGGCTTTCAATGGAAACCAGATCCATTAATAAATTTGTTGTTTCTTCTTTCTCAATTTTATACATTTTGTAACACTACCGCCTTTATCTTTGATTTGTTCTTATTTTGAAGGCTCCTCCCTCCATATAAATTTACCTGTCAGCGCATAAATGATAGCTACAACCGGTGTCAAGTAACACAAGAATGCATAAGGAAGATACTCCAAAGTATTTACTCCAAGTGTTCCTGTAAAGAAGACTCCGCAAAGTCCCCAAGGAACCAATGGAGAAGTTACTGTTCCAGAATCTTCACAAGTTCTGGAAGCTACATCAGTCCGAATGCCGATTTTCTTATAAGCAGGTAAGTACATTCTTCCTGGGATGATAATTGCAACATACTGACTTGCCGAAATAATATTGATAAGAATGGAAGAAAGAATATGCGTAACGATAAGATTTCTAGCACTCTTTGTTAAAGCTTCCATCTTGTTGATCAATGCTTCCAATGTTCCTGTTACTTCAAGGATACCTCCGTAAGAAAGTCCCAAGTACCCTAAAGATACCGTCCACATCATGGCTTGAATACCACCTCTATTTAACAGTTTATCAACAGCGGCCACTCCGGTATCAATGGTATAGCCATAGTTCATAAAGCTCATCATCTCTAAAATGGAATATCCCTGCATGATCATTGCAATTACCATAGCGATGAGTGCTGCTATAATCATTGCCGCGAGCGCACTGACTTTTTTCGCTGCCATAAATACAACTGCAGCCAAAGGAATTAAACTGATCAATGTATAGAGCGGTGAAACATTAAAATTATCTCCAATGCCCTTTAAAATAGCATCTACAGCACTTGTATCGATAGAGTCTGCACTGTATTTCATGCCTAATACGGTGTAAATAATTAGCGAAATAATAAATGCGGGTACAGTTGTATAAAGCATACTTTTAATATGTGCAAATAAATTCGTTTCACAGACGCCTGCTGCTAAGTTTGTGGAATCTGAAAGAGGGGAAAGCTTATCTCCGATAACCGCACCGGAAATAACTGCACCGGCAGTCAACGCGGGCGGGATTCCAAGACCTATACTGATTCCCATAAACGCGACACCGAAGGTGCCTCCTGTTGTATAACTGCTTCCTGTACAGACTGAAGAAACTGCGCAGATTAATGCAGTGGTCAAAAGAAAGACTGACGGATTAATTATCTTTAATCCATAATAAATTAATGCAGGGATGGTTCCAGATGCAATCAATGCAGGAATCAGCATACCAATGAACATTAAAATCAGCATTGGTACCGTTGCAATCTTACATCCATGCAAAATGCCGTCTTCAATCACTGACCACTTTGTTCCACTCAGCATCAAAACTAATACTGCAAATGTAGTTGAAAATACGAGCGTCATATGAATGTCGGGACTCCCAGCTACTAATACTTGAGCAATAATGATTACAAATAAGAACGTTATACATAGTAGTGCAATAAGAAATGATGGTTTTTTTGTACTATTTTCCATGAAAAAGTTCCTCCTTTTTTTATTTATATTAAATATATACAATTATGGTTGTTTCTCGCGTGTATAAGATGTTTTAAAATTAAAATTAAAAATTTTATTCTATTTTTATATAAACACTTTTTAAACATCTTTTGCCCTTTGGCAGCATTACCATATATTTTCTTTCTCTTCTATTATCTTATCGTAGATTGTCTTGTACATTTTATTTTCCTGTATTATAATTAAATTCAAATATTACTTTTAAAGGAGGTTTCTCTCTTGCGGCATTATATAAACAGCATCTGTCCAAAACCAAGCTATTTGGAAGAAGTCTTTATAAAAAGTATGGCACAAAAGCTTGAGCAAAATAATGAAATTGACAACTCTTTATATGGAAAATATGATTATGTTAAACGCGGTCTGCGTAATGCAAACGGTGCCGGTGTTGTAGTCGGACTTACAAATGTCGGTGATGTTCAAGGCTATGAGGTGAATGAACAGGGCTTTAAAGTACCGATTCACGGTAAGCTTTTTTACCGAGGCATTGATGTAGAAGACATCGTGCATAGTTGTCTGAAAGAGAATCGCTTTGGATATGAAGAAACGAGTTATCTTTTATTGTTTGGTGAGCTTCCAACAAAAAAAGAACTAGAAGAATATAAAGAAGTATTGGGTTCCAAACGTGAGCTTCCGACTGGTTTTACAAGGGACACCATCTTAATGTCACCCAGCTATAGTATCATGAATAAATTGGGACGAAGTATTCTCACCCTTTATTCTTATGACCCGAACCCTGATGACATTTCCGTTGCCAACGTGCTTCGGCAATCCATTGATTTGATTGGTTATTTTCCATCTTTAGTTGCGTATGGGTATCAGGCAAAGAAAAATTATTTTGATAATGAAAGTCTTCACATTCACTATCCAGACCCTGTGAAAAGTACAGCGGAAAATATTTTGCGCATGATTCGCCCAAGCAAAGAATACACTGACCTTGAAGCGAAACTGCTTGATCTTTGTATGATTTTGCATGCAGAACACGGTGGAGGCAATAACTCTTCCTTTACCACTCACCTTGTTACGTCAACTGGAACTGACACCTATGCAGCGATCGCTTCTGCCATCGGTTCTTTGAAAGGTCCAAAGCATGGCGGTGCAAACGTAGAGGTAATCCAAATGATGGAAAATATTCGTTCGAATGTAAAAGACATTACGAATTATAAGGAAGTGGAACAATACTTAATTAAAATATTAAGAGGACAAGCAAATGACGGGACCGGACTTATTTATGGTCTGGGGCATGCTGTTTATACCATTTCCGATCCAAGAGCCACATTACTGAAAAGTATGGCAAAAAAACTCGCGAAAGATAAGAATCTAATGGATGACTTTATGCTTTTCGATTTCATTGAAAAAAGAGCACCTCAATTATTTTGCGAAGTAAAGGGGATAGACAAGCCAATGCCTGCAAATGTGGACTTGTACTCAGGATTCGTCTATGATGCCCTAAATATCCCCGTAGAGATCGCGACTCCAATCTTTGCCGCTTCCCGTATCTCAGGCTGGTGTGCACATCGCATTGAGGAGCTGGTAGCCGGAGGACGCATCATGCGGCCTGCATACCAATGTGTAAAAACCATGACGCCTTACACGCCTTTGGATCAGCGTTAATGAATACAAACGAAATAAGAAAGCTGCGTTTTTACATCAAACGCAGCTTTTTTTATTAAATCTTATATAATTTCATACATTTCTGAGGCAGTTTCTTTTGTAACATGCTCCAAAACAGCCTTTACTTTTACCTTAAGCTCTGAATTTCCAAATCGAATCCAAATAACATCACCAACATTTACTTCACTCCCAGGCTTTGCTGCCTTTTCATTAATGAAAATACGCTCTTGCTCACAAGCTTCTTTTGCCACCGTTCTTCGCTTTATCAAACGTGAATTTTTTAAATATTTATCGATTCTCATTCTTTTTACCTTTTTTCATTCTTTTTACTTGTATTTTTCAATCAACCGCTGCTTTCAGCTTTTCATAAAAATTAGAATCAGTGATTCTGTTCTGCATTTTTATAGTTTCAGGATAGAAAAAAGAGCAGAAACCCTGCTCTTTCATTTATGGTCTATTTATTTACTGCATCCTTTAATGCCTTGCCAGCTTTAAATACAGGAGCCTTTGCGGCAGCAATTTTAATTACTTCGCCAGGCTTTCTAGGGTTTCTTCCCTGTCTAGCTTTTCTCTGTCTAGTCTCAAAGGTTCCAAATCCAATGAGCTGCACCTTGTCACCTTTTACAAGTGCATCTTCAACACTCGCTACGAATGCATTCACAGCCACCTCAGCATCTTTTTTGGTAAACCCCGTTTTTTCTGCTACGCTAGCAATTAATTCAGCTTTATTCACGAACACAACCTCCTTAAAATTTCACTAATTTTAATAAAAAGAACATTATTTTAGCTTTGCTTCGTTCCACAGCTTGTCCATCTCTTGCAAAGTCATTTCCTCCAGGCTACGTCCCTGTGCTTCTGCCGTTGATTCAATGAACTCAAAGCGTTCAATAAACTTCTGTGAAGTACCATTTAGCGCATCCTCTGGATCTATACCTAAGAATCGAGATACGTTAACAACCGCAAAAAGTAAATCGCCAACCTCTTCCTTAATACGATTTTTATCGATTCCTTCGTATATTTCCAAAAGCTCTAAGGTTTCTTCTTTTACCTTAGCAAAAGCTTCCTCAACCTGATCCCAATCAAACCCAACCTCAGCTGCTTTTTTTTGAATCTTTTCGCTTCGCAATAAAGCAGGTAAAACCTTTGGTATGTTTCTCATAGATTCAGTGTGAGAAACAACGCCATGCTCTTTTCTTTTCACATTTTCCCATTTTTCCAGTACCTTGTCAATACTTTCTGCATGATTGTTGGAAAAAACAGCGTTTTTTTTATGAAAAACATGGGGATGACGGCGAATCATTTTCTCACATTCTCTATTAGCAATATTAACCAGCAAAAAGCTTCCCTTCTCTTCTCCGATTACACTATGCATAATTACCTGTAAAAGGACATCACCAAGCTCTTCTTCTAAATTGTCAAAATCCTGCTTGTCAATCGCCTCAACCACTTCATAAGCTTCTTCAATCAGACAGCGGCGCAAGGTTGCATGCGTCTGGACACGATCCCACGGACATCCGCCCTCACCTCGCAGGATCTGTATGATTTTTTTCAATCTTCCAACTGCTTCTTCTGCTGTTTTTGCAGGTTCATAGAGTTCTTCATACATAATTGGATCCTCTCTTTATCTTGTAAATTCTTAAAGATTCTATACATTTTTTTATTGATTTCTTATTTTTTATTCGATTTACCAGTCATTCGAATCAATTTTGATCCTCCCGGCAGCATCGCAAACTCTTCAAGCGTAATCGATTTGGTGATAAAAAGCATTCCGGCATATATGCCAGCACCGATAAAAACGGATAATATGGTTGAAATTGCATTGCCCATAGAACCTGCCAAATATGAATGAATCATCCATACAACCTCACTCATTACCAAAGCAGAAATCAATGGCTTGATCCACGTCATCATTATATCAAATCGAACTCCGGTATATTTCCTGACTGCTAAAATGTTTAAAGCGGATGCAACAACATAAGCTGAAACCGTACCTATCGCTGCACCTTTTACATTGACACTTTCAATCCCGGTCAAAGTATAGGTTAGGATCACTTTGACAATCGCACCAAAACAAAGATTAAAAACAGGAATTATCTGCTTACCGATTCCTTGTAAAATCCCAGTTGTCGTCTGCACAGAAGACAGGAACACAACACCAATGGCTAAAATAAATAAACAGGGAGCTGCACTCACTGCACTTGCTTTTTGTGCCGGATAAAGCAATAACATAATTGGTTCTGATAAAACCATAAGTCCGAATGCACACGGAAGCCCTATCATCATAGCGGTCCGCAAACCCATTGTAATATTATAGTGTAAAAATATAGTATCACCTTTACGATGCGCTGCTGCGATTGCAGGCACTAAACTCATTGCGATCGCCTGCGTCAAAACTTGTGGAAAGTTAATCAAAGGACCTGCTAATCCGGTTAGCTGCCCGTATAGACTGTTCGCCGCTTCTTCTGTAAAGTTTGCTTCCTGCAAACGTCGCATTACAATTCCAACGTCGATAGTATTCATGATCGGCATAATTGCGGCTCCAATTGTAATCGGAACTGCAATGCTAAAAATATTGACTAAAATCTTGCTTGCCGGTTCCCCTCGTTTGTGTTTATCACGCCTCATATCGCTATGGATTTTTTTACGATTTCCATAGTATATGACAACGACACAAAGAAGTCCTCCGATTGCTCCGGCCGTCGCACCAAAAGAGGCACCGGAAGCTGCAAATTTCAATCCTTTTGGTACCAATGCCAATGCGAGAGACAAACCAGCTGCTACACGAAACAGCTGCTCCACCACTTGCGAAGCCGCTGTCGGCTCCATTTTCTGCATACCTTGAAAATAGCCTCTATAAGCCGCCATTAAAGGTACAAACAGCAATGCGGGTGCAATCGCCATCATTGCATATTTTGCATTCGGATTTTTTAGATGTTCTACAATCATTCCTGCGCCAAAAAATAAAATAGCAGAAGAAACGATTCCAATTCCGAATAACAGCAAGAAGGAAACTCGAAATATTCGATGGGCTTCCTTTGGATTATCCATTGCGTTACGTTCCGCAACCATTTTGGAAATCGCCGTCGGAATCCCCGCTGTAGACAGGGTTAAAAATAAAACATAAATGGGATATGCGGTTTGATAATATCCCATCCCGTCATCACCGATGATATTTGCCAAAGGAATGCGGAAAACGGCTCCTAAAGCTTTAATAATAAGCCCTGCAACTCCTAAGATTAACGCACCCTGCAAAAAAGATTTTTTCTTAGCCATACTTTATAATTCTCCTAAAATTCGTTCCTTTGACTTTTCTACCTCGTAAACAACCTTCTCTATATCAATCGTACTGAACTCTCCACGGTCATATAGTACTCTGCCGTCTACCATTGTTAAAATGATTTCACTGCCTGATGCTGCATAAATTAAATTATTTTCTAAGCTATGTACCGGTTTCATAGAAATTGAGTTCAAATCCAAAACAATTAAGTCTGCTTTTTTACCTACCGATAAGCAGCCGGTATCCATACGTCCTTGCGCCTTTGCTCCTACTTCCGTTGCCGCCGCTAATACTTGGTTCACGTCTGTCACAGTCGCATCAGAAAACCAGCCTTTATGCACCAAGGCAAAAAATTTCATGTCTTCTAAGATATTCAGATTGTTGTTGCTTGCAACCCCATCTGTCCCAATCGCAACGGCAATTTGATTTTTTAATAATTGGGGAACATTGCAAACACCGCTTGCTAACTTTAAATTACTGATCGGACAGCTTGCAACCGTCACTTTTTTTTCTTTTAAAATAATGAAGTCTTCCTCTTCCAGCCACACGCAGTGAGCTGCCGTAGTCGAATTTTCAAATACACCAAGTTCGTTTAAATATTGTACCGGAGTATATCCCTGATGCCTATCTTTGCAATCCTGCACCTCTGCTTGCGTTTCAGAGACATGTACATGGAGGTTTGCCTTTATTTTATTACAATATTCGGCCATTTGTCTTACTGTTTTTGGCGTACTCGTATATTCTCCATGAATGCTCATATCAATTTTCAACCGACCATTCCCGGCATTATGATATTCTGAAAAAAGTGCAGATGCTTCTTTGTAACAGTCTAATTGGAACAAATCCTCATCTGAAAAGCACAAGAGAGGTACACCTAAATTATTTTTCACACCACTTTCCACAACAGCCTTTGCGATGGATTCTCCAAAATAATACATATCGGTTGTCGCTGTTATTCCAAAACGCAATGACTCTGCAATTCCAAGAAGTGTTGAATAATACGCATCTGCCTTTGTCATCTTTGCTTCAAAAGGAAAAATCCGATCATTCAGCCAGCTTTGAAGCGGCAAATTCTCTCCATAGCCTCGAAGCAGCATCATTGGAGTATGTGCATGCGAATTTACAAATCCGCTCATCAGTAATTTTCCTCTACCATCAAAAGATTCTCCATATTCTTCCTTTGGCATCTTCTTACCAATATAATCGATGTACCCGTTTTTTATACCTACATAACAATCCTGTTTAGGCTGTAAGGCTTGATCTAATATTGTGATATTTTTAAAAAGCATGAGAAGTCCTCACTTTCTATATCCATTGATTCGACTATCATAAGTGCAGCCCCTGCTCCGGCATTCCACTCTGATATCAACGCAAAATCAATCGATTTCGTTACATAAGCATTTATTCTATCATCCATGCAGATTATTGTTCGATTCGCTTCTTTCTGATACAATAAATACATCTGATACAAAATTTTCTAATTTTGTTATATAAAACGTATTTATTATACCATAGATTCCTTTTTCTTTCATATAAAAAGTAGAAATAACAGATTCAAAGATTCCTATTTTCACAAGTTTCCAAAAGAAATATCAATCTTAAATTTTTTCTTTGAAAAGTACGGAAATATCAATTCTGCAGCAATCGTTTTTATCGGGTAAAAAATAAAATAAAAATACGCCAGCAGCCGAAACTGCCGACGTATTATTTCACATCTTTTTTCACTAGTTTTCCATTTGACGTGCCAAAAATTGTGCTCCGATTTCTGCAGTCTTTTTCTCAGCATCCTGTATCGAGCCTTCTTTTTTCATCAAGATGACCGAACCAATCGCATCTCCCTGAGATATAATTGGTGCAATCATATATGACTGATATTCACTTCCTTCGGAAGTTTCCATCGTAATATTTTCTAATTTTTCTTCTTGATCAAACAAGCGGCTTGTTTTTTCATGAATTATAGTTTCTACAGTCTGCGCAATACGTTTTTCTAAGAATTCCTTTTTAGGTGCTCCTGCTACAGCAATAATTTGATCTGTATCTGTAACAACAAATGTACACCCCAGCATTTTACTTGCTATTTCTGCGTAATCACCTGCAAATTCATTCAGTTCACCAATCGGGGAATATTTCTTTAAAATAACTTCTCCTTCGCGGTCCGTATATATTTCCAGTGGATCACCCTCTCGAATTCGCATGGTTCTTCTTATTTCCTTTGGGATCACAACACGCCCCAGGTCATCAATTCTTCTCACTATTCCTGTTGCTTTCATACAAACAATCCTTTCATTTTCAGTATATTTTTTCTTACTTTTTAACTTGTTTCTATTGTTTGCTTTCAAAGAAAAAATATACCAGAAAAATTGTTTTTTTTTTGAAATATTGTTTATCCCTATTTTCTTGCCTGACGATTAAAAGTGATGAAAATCACGAATGCAAAGAGAAGAAAGACGAATAAGATCGTGTGATTCAGCTGAAGAGCGGAAGAAACTAAATCCCAATTCATAACCGCATCGGGATCTACAATTCTTCCTGTATTTGTAACAATATAAACACGTTGTCCGCTGACGCAAATGCCTGCAGCTACCAGCGATAAGACGATGCAGTTACGATAAAAATATTTTTTAGGTATATTCTTTATTATAAGCTGAAAAAAACAAAATAAAGCTGCTGCATAAATAAAAACAATCCCTATAACCGTCACACAAAGCCATAATCGATTGCTCTTTATCATTAAACCGTCGTCTTTCATCCCAATTTTATCTAAATTCAAATAAAAAAAAGAAAAAAGACATATCACCGTTACGCCATGAAACACATCCAGTTTTATATGCTGCACTCTGTCTAAGCTATCTAGAGAATCATACAGCCAAAACAGGATACGGGGCGGATGATTTACATCCTTTTCATTCGCGGTAACAAAGTAAATTCCCCAAATATACAAAGCTCCCGTTAACAGCAAAGAAAGAGCGATTAGGAGCAAATTTACATATAGAGCCACCACTCGCCAATTTTCATCGGCGACTTCACCTAAAAGTTTAAAAAGCTCAAAAAAATCTCTCTCTGCAAGCGGTATAAAAAAGGTGTTTTTAACAATGGATTGAATTGGAAAAAATAATAGAATACAAAGAAGGCGATACCAAGTACACCACGCAGTCGTTTTTTCTCCTTCCTCTAGTTCTTCTCTTAATTTCCAATAATAATTTTTTCTAAAGTAAAGGCTGATTCCCCAAAAAAGTAAAAAAAGGCAAAAAGAAAGACCTCCTCCCAACGCTGGAATACATAAAAGGAGAATAAATAAAAGCAATGAGAAAAGGGGCATTACAAAAGAAAGAAAATCGATCCATATCAACTTTTCTTTTCGATAGGGCAGATTGCCTTTTCTCTTTGTCGCTCCTTCTTTCCCACGTAACTGATTCATCTCAGTTGATGAATTTCCCTTCTGGAATAGATAATCAACCGTCACACCAAATACCTGTGCCAAATCTATAAGCAAAGTGACCTCAGGATACCCTTCACCGGTTTCCCATCGTGAGACAGCTTTGTTCGTCACACCTAGTTGCTCCGCAAGCTCTTGCTGTGTCATATTCTTACTTTTTCTCAATTTTGTGATTTTATCTGCAAAGTTCTGATCCATTGTATTTTACCGCCTTTTCTTATTTGTTATAGAAGAACATACTCGCTAAAATAGAACAATCAATTCTTATTGGAATTTGTCTACGATTCGTAGATTCTTATTTTTTATTCCGAAAAACCTTCTTTTTTATGATATTTTTCAATTGTAAATCCACGTCCTCGAACTTCATTTATTTGGTCAATCATCATAAATGCATCCGAGTCAATCTCTTTTATAAAAGCATTCAATTTGGGAAGCTCTCGATTGGATATCACCGTTAAAACCATATATTGATCCTTACGCAAACAGCCAGTCTGCGCTTTCAGCAAAGTGGAGCCACGATCCATAGTTTTTAAAATCATTTCGTTAATTTCTTCATATTTATCGCTTATAATTTTAACTTGTGTCTGCGCTTTCCCTGCCAAAAGCACCTTATCCAGCACCACTGTGTAAATTAAGACCACTAAAATACCGCTCAATACCTGCTCCACTGAAGCTTGAAACATTTGGAGCAATAAAATGCCGCTGTCAAATACATACAGCATGATCGATATAGAGAGGCCGAATTTTTTGTTTAGCAGCAGCGGCGGAATATCCATCCCTCCGGTTGATGCTCCTTCTCGCAATACAAATCCAATTCCCAGCCCGATCATGCCCCCTGCATATACGATTGCCAAAATCGGATTTTCCGTCAACCCCTTAGAAAACGGAAGATGCTGAAATAATGATAAGATGACCGGATAAAAAAAAGTACTGACAAGTGTTGTTAATGCAAAGCTTTTTCCTAATATCCAAGCCCCCAACAGGAACATAATAATATTAAATATGCCTACAAACACACTGACTGGAATCGAAAATTGATAATGAAAAAACAGAGCAAGACCCGTGCTTCCTCCTGTTATTAAACCGTTTGGTATGATAAATGCAGCAACTCCAAATGCATAAACCGCATTTCCCAGCAAAACCATTATGATTTTTTTTATCTGAAATAAATTCACTCTCATATTGTCTCCTTTATCGGCAAGGCTTCCCCCTTCTACACTCACCTTTTTCATAAGATAGAAACCGATATCTTATATTATATAAAAAAGCGGCTCCTTACTTATTATAGGGAGTCCGCTTTTCTTTTTCAAGTCATACTTTCATGAATTAACGTATGAAAGCACTCTATTTTAAGCTATGATTCTATTCTTCGTCAGCCTTGGTCTTACCATCGGTGCTATTGTTCTTATTATTGTCTGTCTGTACTTCCTTTTTATCTAAATATTCTACTTTTATTTCTTTTTTCAATTCTCCAATTACTTCCTGATATTTTTGATTTACAACAGAATCTTCTGCCTGCGTCTTTGCCTCTTCAAAAGTAGCCAGTCCGGGTTCTTTACGGTCAGTCAATTTTATAATATGGTAACCGAAACTGCTTTTAATCGGCTCACTGATTTCACCGACTTTTAATGCTTTTGCGCCTTCCCAAAATTCGGCAACCATTTCTCCTTCTTTAAAGGATCCCAGCTCTCCACCCTTATCTTTGCTTCCTGGATCAATTGATTTTTCTGATGCAAGCTTTGCGAAATCCTTACCTGCATCTAGCTCTTTTTTGACCTCTTTTGCTTCTTCTTCTGTTTTCACGAGAATATGACTTGCTGTCAAATATAAATCTTTAGAAGTGAACAGTGAAGTATTCGCATTATAATAAGCCTCAGCTTGCTCATCTAAATCTTCAATGCTTCCCTTTAAATCATCATACATTGCCTTTGCATAGTATTGAGAATTATAAAACGTAGTTAACGTATCAGTTGTAATTCCTTGTTCTTTTACCATAGTTCCGGCATTCTCTTTTACTGATTTCAGGAAATTTTTCAAGTCTTCATCATGGGTATCAACAAATACGTCTAACTTTTCTCTTTCACAGTATCGCTTTACCAGCTCATCTGCAATCATCTGCTCAAGCATCAGAGATGCTAAATAATCTTTCTGGCTATCTTTAGTGATCTGACTCATATCATATCCTGCTGCATAGGCATTCCACGAAATATATTGACTCAGCTGATCCCTCGTTATCGTTGTATCACCGACCTTGGCTACCTTCGTATTATCTGCCTTACTTCCGCAGGCAGTAAAGCTGATAACCAACATCAATGCCAGCAAAATCATCGTCCATCTTTTTAATTTCATTTTTTATCTCCTCATACTTGTTTTTCATTTTGTTATAGAACAAAAATAGTATATCATTTTTTTAATGCTTATCCCAGCAGTTTCTGGAGAAAGCCTAAAGTCTCACTCAGCTTATCTTTGCTCGCCATATTATATTTTATGGAAGGCTTCACGCCTCCGTAAATTAGTAGATTCATTCCGTAAGTTTCCACTAAACGAGCCATTTTATCCGCAGTTAATTTATTTTTTATTTCAAAATCAAATACCAACTTTTTCTGCTCCTGATGAATTCGATTGATTCCAAGCTTTCCTGCATATGATTTAATCAAGGCAATATCGATTAAATTGCTGGTTTCCATCGGGATATCTCCAAATCTGTCTAAAAGCTCATCAACAACTTCAAGCTTCTCTTCCCCATCCCTTAAAAATGCAATTTTTTTATACATCTGTAATTTTAATAATTCATCACCGATATAAGAATCTGGTATAAACGCAGGTACCTCCAGCTCGATAGAAGTTTCAATTTCCTCTTCCTGACTCACATCTCCACCGAGTTCTCGAATGGCATCCTCCACTAGCTTACAATACAATTCGTAACCAATCTGCATCATATGCCCACTTTGCTC
Organism: Sinanaerobacter sp. ZZT-01; assembly: GCF_035621135.1. Classification (NCBI taxonomy): domain Bacteria; kingdom Bacillati; phylum Bacillota; class Clostridia; order Peptostreptococcales; family Anaerovoracaceae; genus Sinanaerobacter; species Sinanaerobacter sp. ZZT-01. The sequence continues at coordinate 1,887,221 of NZ_CP141728.1, read as the reverse complement.
CATCCCAAGAAGATTGCCAGCCCCTCGTATTTCCAAGTCTCGCATTGCAATGCGGAAGCCGGATCCAAACTCTGTAAATTCCTTAATCGAACGAAGCCTTTTTTCGGCAATTTCTGTTAAAACCTTATCTTTCTGATAAAGTAAATACGCATAGGCCATGCGGTTAGAACGTCCGACTCTTCCACGAAGTTGATACAGCTGAGATAATCCAAAGTGATCGGCATCGATAATCAGAATGGTATTCACATTTGGAATATCAATGCCGGACTCAATAATCGTGGTTGCGATTAAGACATTGTATTTTCCGTTTATAAAATCAATCATGACATCTTCCAACGTCTTTTCTCCCATTTGTCCATGACCAATAGCAACATTTGCTTCCGGAACAAGGCTTTGAATCAGTTCTGCAATACGGTGAATACCGCGTACACGATTATATACGACATATACCTGCCCACCTCGGTCTAATTCTTTCTGAATAGCTTCCCTTATCACCTCATCTTCCTGCTCCATCACGTATGTCTGCACAGGATATCGTTCCTCCGGCGGTTCTTCAATCAGGCTCATTTCTTTAATCCCCACCAAGGACATGTGCAAGGTACGCGGAATTGGTGTCGCAGACAGTGTTAATACATCTACATTTTTCCTCAATTGCTTTAGTATTTCTTTATGCTGAACGCCGAAGCGCTGTTCTTCGTCAATTACCAGTAATCCTAAATTTTTAAATCGTACATCCTTGGAAAGCATGCGGTGTGTTCCCACTACGATATCCATCGTTCCATTTCTTATTTGATCAACAATCCCATCCTGCTGTCTCTCATTTCGAAACCGGCAGAGCATATCAATTTGAAACGGAAAATTTCCAAAGCGGTTCTTAAAAGTATAATAGTGCTGATTCGCTAAAATCGTTGTCGGTACCAAAATTGCCGCTTGTTTCCCATCTGCCACGCATTTAAAGACCGCACGTGCAGCAACTTCTGTCTTTCCGTAGCCCACATCTCCACAAAGCAAACGATCCATAGGGATTTCTCTTTCCATATCCTTTTTTATTTCGTTAATACACCGCAGCTGATCCGGTGTTTCTTCATAAGGAAATGCATCTTCAAATTCTTTTTGCCATGGTGAATCCGTTGAAAATGCATACCCCTTCTCCAATTGGCGTGCAGCGGACAATTCGAGAAGTTCCTTAGCCATATCTGCAATTGCCGCTTTTGCCTTCGCTTTGGTTTTTTTCCATTCTCCACTGGAAAGCTTATTAATTCTAGGGTTTGCTCCATCGTTTCCCACGTATTTTTGAATGATATCCATTTGTTCCACCGGAACATACAGCATATCTTCACCGGCATATTTTATCTTTAAGTAATCTTTTTTACTTCCTTGAATGTCTAATTGTTCAACACCTAAAAATTTACCAATTCCATGATTTTCATGCACAACAAAATCACCTTTGCGGATATCAGTAAAAACTTTAATCGGCTTTGCATTTTTATTTTCTTTCCTTACTCGTTTTTGCTTCGTATGAACGAAAATATCACTGTCAGAAATAATAACCAGATGTTCTTCCGGGTATTCCATACCGGAAACAAGCTGACCGGATACAATCTGCACTTTTTCTTCCAGCCCGCATCGAGAAAGAAAATCTCTCATATTAATATTACGCTCTTCCGTTGAACAAGAAAGAAGCACTTGATAGCCCAGCTTTACATAACGCATAAGCTCTGTCTCCAAGAAATCCATCCGTCCATTGAAAACCGGAGGCTGCTTGGAGGTAATTTGAAAGCTTCCGTCAAGTTGCCCGATTCCTTTGATTTGTTTTTGAAATGGGGTAAAAAGAAAAACCGTCTCATTTTTATAAAGAGAAAACAGTAAATTCTTTCCGGCGATAATTGCACTGTCTTCAGGAACAGCTTCGCCACGTTCCAAAAGCACCTTAAAGTCTTCCTTAGCTTCTCCTTCTCGGAATTCCAGTTTTTCTAATATACGATCCGGATCGTCTGCAATCAGAGTCCTTTTGCTCTGCATATAATCCCAAATATATTCTAATTTTTCATAAAAATAAGGGATATACGCTTCAAGCAGTTGCTTATTTGTTCCAGTCTGGATGCATTCTAATATTTGGTCTTTTCGAGCCAGCAGGCGTTCTTTCTTATCTTCAGATAATCTTTTTGCTTGACGCTGGTATGCTTTTTCAATTTTTTTTGCACCTAACTCAAATAAGGCATCACCGCCGATATCTACCATATGTTTTGCCGGATAGATCGATATTTCTTCCAATGTATCCTGGGATCGCTGTGTCAGCGGGTCAAAGCTACGTATAGAATCAATCTCTGTGTCAAAGAATTCAATTCGGCACGGATATTGACAGTCCAGCGGAAAGATGTCCAAAATCCCTCCACGAATCCCATACTGCCCTTTTGCCTCAACAAAAGGAGCACGTTCATAGCCCATGTAGGTTAAATTCTTTTTTAATTCTTCAACCTCAGCCTCTTCTCCAATTTTTAATTTTACTGCATAAGCAGAAAAAATATCCTTCGGAGCCATTGGCTTTAATGCTCCTGAAATCGGTGTAATGACAATGCAGTCTTCACCCTTTAACAGAGCGGTTACGGCACGCAGCCGTTGCTCTAAATACTGATGGCTTTTTGCATCATATCGAAGGAAGCTTTGTTCTTCTTCCGGAATTACATATATTTTTTTAGAAACAAAAAAAGACAGGTCCTCCGCCAATCGCTTTGCCTTTCCATACGAAGAGGTTACGATTAAGCTTTGTCCCTTTCTTTCTTTTGTAACGATACTGACAATCGGCGCAACTCTACTTTCCGCCACACCTGAGAAATTAAAAATACCCTTCGCATTTCTGACTAAGGAACGTAATCCCCTAAATTTTCCATTCAGAACCTGATTACTCATGTTACTCTTGATCCCCTTCTTTTCGCGGTTTTACATTATACTCGTTCATTGCCTTATCTATTCCCTTTTGCAGCATACATTCTACGGCTTGAACGGCAGTTATAACCGCTTCTTCCATTAAAGGCTTTTCTTCCTTTGTGAACCCTCCGATGACATAACGGTCAAGAGGCATTTTCCGCTCTCCTCCAATACCAATCCGAATTCTTGGAAACTGATCTGACTGAATATCATATAAAATAGAGCGCATTCCATTATGCGTTCCCGCACTTCCTTTTTTTCTTATACGTACTGTTCCGGTGGGAATGTCAATGTCATCATAAATAACAACTAAATTTGTTATGTCCTCTTTGTAATATTCTATAATTTCTCGAACAGAATTTCCGCTGAGATTCATATAGGTCTGAGGTTTAACCAATAAAACTTTTTGGTCGGAGATTCTTCCTTCTCCGACCAAAGCTTTATGTTTTAATTTTGTCACACTAATTCCATGTTTTTGCGCTAATTGTTCAATTGTAATAAAGCCAATATTATGTCTTGTATTTTCATATTGTTTTCCTGGATTACCCAGTCCTACAATGATATACATAAAATCTCCTCCTGCAAACACCTATTATCGATACATAAGCGGACGAGAAGATTCATTTCGACCGCTTTAATCAAATAATTTGCTGATAGAATCGTTTGTAAAGATACGAATCATTGCCTCTGCAAACAAAGGTGCCACAGATAACACCTTAATCTTAGGGCTTCTTTTTTCCTGCGGAATTAAAACAGTATTCAACAGTACACATTCTTTAATTACTGAGCTTTCAATTCGTTCAATAGCCGGACCTGAAAGAACAGCATGAGTTGCACAGGCATATACTTCTCTTGCACCTAAATCCTTTAGCGCATTTGCCGCATTTGTTAAAGTTCCTGCTGTATCAATCATATCATCGACAATCAGTACATTTTTATCCTGAATGTCTCCGATTATATTCATTACTTCACTTACATTCGCTTTTGGTCTTCTCTTGTCGACAATTGCAATCGGTACATCAAGAGGCTGTGCCATGTTTCTTGCCCGTGTTACACTTCCAAGATCTGGAGAAACCACAACGAGGTTGTCCAATTTCTTTTCCATAAAATATTTTACTAAGATCGGCATGCCAAGCAGGTGATCCAGCGGAATATTAAAATAGCCTTGAATTTGTGACGCATGCAAATCCATCGTTACCACACGGTCTGCTCCCGCGCTGCTTAAAAGATCAGCAACAAGCTTTGCTGTAATCGGATCTCTCGCTTTTGCTTTTCTATCTTGTCTTGCATATCCATAATAAGGAATTACCGCATTAATTCTGCCTGCAGATGCACGCTTCATCGCATCAATCATAATCAGCAGCTCCATCAAACTATCATTCACAGGATCACATGTGGGTTGAACGATATATGTATCAATTCCACGAACCGTTTCCCATAAGTTGACAGAAATTTCTCCATCACTAAATTTGGTCACAGTTGCCTTTCCTAAAGGCTTTCCCATTATTTTCGCAATTTCTTCTGCCAATTCAGGGTTAGAATTCCCTGTAAAAATTTTGTAATCTGTGAACACGCCGTTCTTCATTATTGTCCTCCATTTCCTTCGACCATCATCACATTTTATTTTTCTAATAATCCCCGTTTCTTTACCCAGCCTTCTATATTTTTTTGCTTTGCTCTCCCTACAGAAAGCGCTTCATTCGGGACATCTGTTGTCACGGTGGTACCGGCGGCAATATATGCGCCTTCTCCTACTGTAACCGGCGATACTAAATTAGTATTACAACCAACAAACGCACCGTCCTTTACGACCGAACGATGCTTATTTTTCCCATCATAATTTACAAAGACAACGCCGCACCCTAAATTAACATGTTCTCCGACATCGGAATCTCCAATATACGTTAAATGAGATGCCTTTGAATGGTTTCCTAATGTAGAATTTTTTACTTCTACAAAATCACCTACCTTTGCATGTTCCCCAATTCGGCTATTCGGCCTTAAATATGCGAATGGACCTACCTTTGTGTGGCTTCCCACCCGACTTTCTAAAATAACTGAATTCTGAATTTCGACCTCGTCTTCAATTATACTGTCCTCAATTCTAGTATTGTGTCCAATGACACAATTTTTACCAATGGAAGTATTCCCAAGCAAAATAGCACCAGGCCAAATGACTGTACCTTCGCCAATCGTTACTGATTCGTCAATATAAGCATTTTTCCAATCCATAAAAACAACACCCTTTTTTAGGTGTTCTATTATAATCTGCCAACGCACTTTTTGCTTTTCTTCTTCCCTTTTTAAAAACTCAGCTATTTCATTCGTCCTATCACTCATATTTAAACGCTCCTTGTCCTATATTACATTATAAGTATATCAACAAAATGTCAAGATATAAAGAGGAAAAAATCATCTGCTTATCTGATACCACTCTAGAAATTTACATAAAAAAACAGCGTAATCAAGAATTCGCTGCTTTTTTATGCCTTATCCCCGATATTATTAGGATTGCATTACCTTTTGCCGTTCATCATAAAAATCATCTGTCTTCTCTCCTAGGATACGATTGTATTCTTCGAAGATAGCATTCTTGATTTTATTTCTGGTTTCCGACATCAATGGATGTGCAATATCTCGAAAATCGCCTTCACCCATTTTTCTGCTTGGCATGGCCACAAACAATCCATTTTGTCCGTCAATAATTTTAATGTCATGTACTACAAATTCTTCATCAAACGTGACGGAAACGACCGCTTTCATCTTGCCCTCATCATTGACCTTTCGAATCCTCACATCAGTTATTTCCATACTGACACACCACCCTTTCTCCCGGATCAATTCTGCACCCATCCCCCTAATAGGTTATATGGGTTGATAAATGTATTATACAGTAAGCACACCTTTACCACAACCTTTTTTCTCACAATTTTCCAAATTACGTCAAGATTTCCTCATTTCCCATTATCGTAATTTTTCCAGAATCTTCATCTACCTTCCCTAAATGAAGCAAAGTAAAGTAGTTCTGGATCTTCTTTTTTTCTGGTTCCATAGCTGCAATTACAACACCTACTCCAGCTATTTCCACTTCAAATTCTCTGAGCATGTCACTGATTCCTTTTACACTGCCGCCTGCCCTCATAAAATCATCAACAATAATAGCCTTTGTGCCAGGCTTTACTGCTCTCTTCGCAAGAGACATTTTCTGTATTCTTTCAGTTGAACCGGAAAAATAATTGATACTGACTGTAGAGCCTTCTGAAATTTTACTTTCCCTTCGGATCACAACCATTGGCAAATTAAGCATATGTGCTGTCATTAAAGCAACTGGAATTCCTTTTGTTTCAATCGTAACGACATAATCCGCATCTAATGCCACAAACTTTTTCGCAAATACTTCTCCAACACGTCGAATTAAATCTGCATCAAACATAATATCTGATGTATATAAAAAACCGCCGCCTAAAATGCGGCTCTTATCGGAAAGCTTCTCTTTCAATTCATCCAACAATTCCTCGGTTGCAGCCGGTGAAATCCACGGAACATATTTAATGCCTCCCTTTGAACCAGCCGTCGTTTCAATTTTTCCTAATCCTGTATATTCGACTGCTTTTCTCGCTGCACTCACATCTTCGCTGATGCTAGACTTCGCTGCCTGAAATAAATCACAAAAATAATTTAAAGAAAAACTTTTATTTGGATTTTGACATAAAATATGTACCATCGCACCTACACGTTCTGTTCGTTTCATATTTGGTGTCCTCCGTCATTTTCTCGTTCGAAAATAAATTCGATTTTATTCAGCATTTTGATTCTATTTGTTTTTTGTTCACTTGTCAAATTAACAGCATCTTTTATGGTGTTTATGGTATAATAAGTACGAACATACGAAACAAAATCAGCTTATTTCATCAAAAAGGTATCTATTGTGCCGGTCTGAATCAAATCGCGACTGTGATTTTAACTGCTGGCAGAATAAGAGAAAACATTTTATGCTCTAAAGAATAGAATGAATAACCGAAAGGATTTATTTATATGGAGGCGAATATGCTCAACCTATCTCAATTTAAAAACGTACACTGCATCGGAATCGGCGGAATCGGCCTTTCTGCAATTGCCGAAATTTTATTGGCACAAGGTTATAAAGTGTCCGGCTCTGACATCAAAGAAAGTGACCTGACACAAAAACTGCAATCATTAGGAGCACATATTTATTATCAACATGAAGCTTCTAATATTGAAGGGATTGACTTAGTCATCTACTCCGCAGCTGTTTCACAAGAAAACCCGGAGCTAAAAGCAGCAATGGATCAAAACATTACCATTGCGTCAAGGGCAGAAGTTCTCGGTGCGCTAATGAACGACTATGAAACCAGTATCGCTATCTCCGGGACACATGGAAAAACAACAACGACTTCAATGGTTTCTCTTATTTTAGAACATTCAAGAAAAGATCCGACTATTTTAGTCGGGGGTAATTTATCTGAATTTGATGGAAACGTCAAAATTGGAAAAAGCAATTATTTCGTCACGGAAGCCTGTGAGTATATGGACAGCTTTTTAAGCTTATATCCAAAAGTGGAAATCATATTAAATATTGATTCGGATCATTTAGATTACTTTAAAGATATCGAGCACATAGTAAAATCGTTTCATTGCTTTTCGAGATTAGTTCCTAAGGACGGTCTTGTCATTGCTTACGATGCAAATCCCTTTGTTAAATCGGTCCTAGATGATCTAGAATGTAAGGTTCTTACTTTTGGATTTAACGACAAATGTGATTATTATGCAGAAAACATCAAATTTAATTCATTGGGAATGCCTTCTTATGATCTTTATCATCAAAATAATTATCTTGGCTCTCTGCAACTTTCTGTTCCCGGCGAACATAATATAGCGAACAGTCTAGCAGCTGCTGCTTGCTGTCACAGTCTCGGAGTTTCAATCGAAGATATCGTTTCTACTCTAAACAGCTATACTGGAACGCAGAGACGTTTTGATGTGATTGGCATCACAAAAAACAAGATTCGCATAGTAGATGATTATGCACACCACCCAACGGAAATCAAAGCAACTTTAAAGGCCGCACAAAACATTCCTCACAATCATCTTTGGTGTTTATTCCAACCTCACACCTATACAAGAACGCTCGCTTTATTCGAGGAATTTGCGGAAGCCTTTAATGATGCCGATAAGGTTGTAATGGCAGAGATTTATGCGGCTAGAGAAAAGAATATTTACAAGATTAGTTCAAAAGAGCTGGTTGCTGAAATTAAAAGAGTATATCCAAATAAAGAAATCTACTATATTTCAGATTTTGATGAAATCACAAATTTCGTAATTAACAATGCCGAAAAAGAAGATTTAGTTCTTACTATGGGAGCCGGTGACATTTATAAAGTGGCAGAGGATCTGTTGAAAAAGGATACTGATACACTCTAAATCAATTGTACTAAAAAAACCTTGTAATCTGAGATTACAAGGTTTTTTTAGTACTCCATCTAATAGATTTCAACACCGCTATAATAATGTGTTAAAATTTCTCGATAATCAGATCCATTCTCTGCCATCCCATTTGCCCCCCATTGGCTCATTCCAACACCGTGTCCATAGCCCATTGTCGTAAATTCAATGCCACTGCTGTTTCGTTCTATATTAAAATTTGCAGAATACAAATTGCAAGCATCTCTTATATTTCGACCTTCTAAAACTTCATTTCCCACCTGGATTTTCTCAACTCTGCCGCCTTGACTCCGACTTATGATCTTAATAGAATTTGCATTTAGTGTTCCAAAATTAGACTTTGGATAAGCACTCTTTAATTTTTTTTGAAACTCACCCCAAGTGAAAAATGTTTTCTCACTCTGATGCGTAGCTTCCTGTTCATATGGGCTGTCAACACTTCTCAGATAAGGAACCGCTGCTACAAACACATCCTCAGAGTTTTCCGTTTTTCCACCACTTGAAGAATGAAACAAAGGTTGTTCAACCAAGCTTCCCTGATAATACATCAGCTGCCCTCTGGTTTCTTCTGCAGCTTCTTTTATTTTAGCCCATCCCGACTCCATCCATTCTTCTGATTTCAACTCCAACAGCTCTTTCGGAGTACGATATACCTGACAGTGTGTGGAATCACAAAGAGCTGCCATTGGATGCTCCTTTGGAAAGCCGCTGTCACCACTTCGTTGAATTTTAGAAATTGCATAAGTTCTCGCTGCTACCGCCTGTGCCTTTAATGCCTCCATCTCAAAGCTGGATGGCATTTCCCCTGCTACAACTCCGGCAACATAGTCCTCCAATGAAACGCGCTCCGTTTGTCCACTTTCTGTCCGAAAAACAGTAATCATTTGATCATATTCTACTTTTTCAGGCACTGATTCGCCTCTATTTTCTTTTGGATAAATCGCGACTAGAAAGCATGGTAGTAGAAGTAAACAAAAAACCACCATAAAGTACAATATGGTGGATATTTTTATCAGCTGTACTTTTCGAACCCTCATCATACACCTCCGGTTTAGTAAAAATAGTTTTCAAACAAACTTTTCTTACTAAACCTATGCTTAAAGGATTCAAAAAATACTTTAATCTTCAATTCTTGTAATCTTCGCTCCCAATTTTCGAAGTTTTTCCATAAAGAAAGAATAGCCTCTTTCTATATGATAAATTTCGGAAACTTCTGTTGTTCCTTCGGCCATTAATCCTGCAAGAACTAAAGCAGCTCCTGCTCGTAAGTCCGTGGAAATAACCTGTGCTCCTTGAAGCTCTCTTTTCCCTTGTATCAAGGCACTCTTTCCTTCAACCTTAATATTTGCACCCATTCGATTCAGTTCGCCTACATGCATATAACGGTTTTCAAATACCGTTTCAATCACCACGCTTGTTCCCTCAACGGTTGTAAGAAATGACATAAATAAAGACTGCATATCCGTAGGAAATCCCGGATATGGCATAGTTTTAATATCGGTTGCAATCAATGGACGAATATCTCCGCGAACCCGCATTCCTTCGTCTCCATCTTCAATTTCCACACCACATTCTACGAGCTTTGCAATCACTGGCTTTACATGGTCCGGAACCACATTCTTAATTAATATATTGCCTCTCGTGATCGCTGCTGCAACCATAAAAGTTCCCGTTTCAATCCGATCGGGAATAATTGCATGTTTCGTTCCATGCAGATTTTTTACACCTTCAATTTTTATTGTATCCGTCCCGGCTCCCTTGATTTTAGCTCCCATCTTATTCAAAAAATTTGCTAAATCAACAATTTCCGGTTCTTCTGCCGCATTTTCAATAATGGTCACACCTTCCGCCAAAGTAGCAGCCATCATAATATTTTCCGTTGCGCCTACACTTGGAAAATCTAAATATACTTTTCCACCTACAAGCTTGTCCACCGTCGCCTCTACGTAGCCGTGGCCCTCTACAATCTTTGCACCTAAAATACGAAAACCCTTTAAGTGTAGCTCAATTGGTCTTGCACCAATCGCACATCCCCCCGGAAGAGATATCCTTGCCTTTCCCGTCCGAGCAAGAAGCGGCCCCATAACCAAAATGGAGGCTCTCATCCTCTTAACCAATTCGTATGGGGCTTCTTCTGCAATAATTTCTTTTGTTTCAACATAAATACTTTTTTCTATATAACAATCTGATACGATTGCACCAACGCTTTGTAATAACTTGCACATCACATCCACATCTCTCAAAGCCGGTACATCAGAAATCTCACATTTCTCATCTGTTAAAATCGTCGCTGCCATTATTGGCAAAACAGCATTCTTCGATCCACTGATTTCCACTTCACCATTAAGAGCGCCTGATTTATCAACTAAAAATTTTGCCACTGATTTCCTCCAAAATATTTAAATAATTTTATCTTAATTCAAAATATATTCCCAAAGATTTTCATCATAATTTCCTTATGTCTTTGATTATTATACCCATTTTTAAATGGCTTGTCAAAAAAATTAGCATGAAACTGTAAAGAAAATGTAAAAGTAATTCTCTATTTTTTTGACAAAATTATTTTTTTAAGACGCTTTTATACCTATAAAAATAATAACTTCCTAAAACAAAAAGAAAGAGGCCATATTCTATGCTAAAGGGGGACAAAAAACATATTTCGATGGCCTCTTTTCTTTAATTATATTCTAAACATATTTCAAATTAAATATACGAACAAATCCAAACAGACAAAAAAACACCGGCGATATATGTAATAATTCCCACTGGCAATGCATGACGTATTTGTTTTACCTTTGTGACGCCAAAATATAATGCCAAAACATAAAAAATTGTTTCGCAGCTGCCCATCATTACCGATGCTGCTCTTCCTGTAAGACCGTCTGCTCCGGATGATTCTAATACCTGTTGTAGATTAACCAATGCTCCGCTCCCTGAAACTGGACGAAGCAAAATTAATGAAATCAGCCCTTCAGGTATCCCTAATCGCTCGAACAATGGTCTCATTAGATTTTCAAAAAAATCCATTGCTCCTGAAGAAACTAGAGATTCAATCCCAACAAAAATCGCTATAATAAAAGGAAGTATTTCTACCGCTGACTGCAATCCCTCTTTTGCTCCTTCGATAAAATAATCGTAAATCGGTGCTCTTTTTATCATGCCATATCCAAGAATAAAAGTGAGCATAGCCGGAATAAAAAGTATAGACAACGTATTTAATACGGAATTCATTCCCGATCCTTCCTTTCGCAAATCTTACAAAGGAAAATACCTAACAGCATTGTTACAAAGCCAACAATAATCCCTGGTACGATTATGCTCTCAGGCAGAGCAGAACCGGTATCTTTTCGAATTTTTAAAACAGTAATTGGAATTAGCTGTACCATGTTCATATTGACTACAACAAACATACACATTGCGTTACTGGCTCTTTCTCTATATCGATTCTCCTTATCAAGTAACGTCATTGCCTGAAGAGAAAAAACAGTTGCACTATTGCCTGCCCCGAATATATTAGCAGAAAAGCTCATTAAAATTGCAGCAATCGTCTCATTATTTCTCTCTTTTGGAAAAAGCAATCGGATAAACGGCTGTGTAATCTTTGCAGCAGCATCCATCAATCCTGTTTTTTTCCCGATATTCATAATTCCACTCCATACTGCCATAATACCGGCTAAGCCGATCACAAATTCAATCGCTTTGGTACAACTTTCCATTAATCCGTCTGAAAATTCACTAAAATGCCCTGTAATACCGGCAAATAAAATTCCCAGCATCAGCATACCTACCCAAATATAATTCATCATTTTTAACGTTGCCTCTTTTCCTCTTTTATATGGAGTACTATTAGAAATCCTATGCAGATACTTCAAAAAAAATGTTGTAAAAATTGGAAGACTAGGCGATAATAAAGGAAAGCATAATCTACTTGATAAAATTTTTGAAAGAGAAATGGAGCAAAAAAATGAATACAACAATTACTCTCGGTGATGCGGGTATGATATTGATTGGACTTGGAATTATCCTTCTTCTATTTTACTGCATCTTATTTGTAAAAAACTTAATTCCTTCCGCCAAATCTTTGGCAAAAATTCTTCAAGATATCGAGGTTGCTTCCGGTGTTGCAGCAGAGGGTGCAGAAGAAGCAAAAAAAATGGTATCGGATGTCAGCACCTCTATATCTATGGTCACCGATATATTGAAAAATAATCAGAGTACCGTTTCCGCAGTAACAAATTTAACAAATGCTTTAGCATCTTTGAAAAACCTGTTAATAAAGCAAAAGAAATAACAGGTTGACTATTATTTTCCAAAATGTTAATATTAGGTATATCTTTTTTGGAATAAATCTAGCGAGGGGGAATTATTATGAAAGCAACAGGCATTGTTCGTAAAGTCGACGAATTGGGACGTATCGTACTCCCTATCGAATTAAGAAGAACTCTAAATATTGAAATTAAAGATCCGATTGAGATTTATGTAGATGGTGACTATATCTTATTAAAAAAATATGAACCAGCTTGCGTTTTTTGTGGTAATGCAAAGGATGTTCAGCGAGTACATGATAAAAATGTATGTTCAAACTGTATAAAGGAATTAAAAGCATTATAAAGCAATAAAAAAAACTCGTTAAAAACGAGTTTTTTTATTTTCACTTACGTTCGTAAATTTTCAAAATTTCTTCTGTATAGCTTCCATCTTCCTCATATACAAACAGAGGCTCTTCAAACTTTAATTCCGGTCTTCCATATTTTACAAAGTGTGTTAATAAGATATTCGGTTTCTTCCGATAGCTTGGACATACAAAGCGAATACGCTTTGGCTCCAAACGATAATTTCTCCCCAAGTGACAGATATCTACTAAACGGCTTGGACGATGCACCAAATAAAAATCGCCTTTATCTTTAAGTAAATAAGCTGCGGCAGAGATAAAATCTTCTAATCCTGCGGAAGTCTCGTGGCGCGCAATTTTTTTTTTCTCGTCTACATTCTTTAATCCGTTTGCATTACCCATATATGGAGGGTTGGATACAACTACATCAAAACTACCCTTCTTAAAATAGTGTTTTGTATCTAACACATCACTGTGTAATATACGCAAGCGATCTGATAATTGATTCAGTTCAACATTTCTCACCGCTCTTTGGTAAGAATCTGCCTGCACTTCAATTCCCCAAATTGTTGATGCCTCTGTCTTATGACTCAAAATTAAAGGTATGATGCCAGTTCCCGTTCCCAGATCACATACGTTACTCCCTCTTTTTACTTTTGCATATGATGCTAGAAGTACAGAATCAATTCCATAGCAGAAAGTTTGTGGCTCTTGGATCAAACAAAGCTTTCCAAAACCGATTTCATCAATTCTTTCACCTTGCATTAGCTGATGCGAATTTTCCATTCTTTAATCCTCTAGCAATTCCTTAATTTCTGCCAACAAGGATGGATCGATATCTTCATCCTTTTCCTTTCGGCGTTTTGTATCTACCCTGCGGATTTGTTCTTTTTTGTAGAAATAGAAATCTGTCGAAAGCTTTTCTGGTTTATCCGCAGATTTTTCCTCAACAACCAAGCGTGTTTTAATTTTATTTTCTAAAATATTGCAGTCAACAACAAGCGCCATACCATCTTCTGTTTTAATGCGTTCACCAATATCCGGCATTCCTCTTTTCAATTCGTTGTATACATCATTCTCAAATTTCAAGCAACACATCAATCGTCCACAAATGCCTGAAATTTTCGTTGGATTCAAGGACAAGTTTTGAACTTTCGCCATCTTAATAGATACTGGTTCAAATTCCGGAAGCCATGAATGGCAGCAAAGAGCTTTCCCGCAGCTGCCGATTCCTCCCATCATCTTCGCTTCATCACGTACGCCGATTTGTCTTAATTCAATTCGCATCTTAAACACACCGGCTAAATCTTTTACTAGCTCACGAAAGTCAACTCTTCCGTCCGCAGTAAAGTAAAATATTATTTTACTATTATCAAATGTATATTCCACATCAATCAGCTTCATCACAAGCTTATGCTTGTCCACCTTTTCTTGGCAAAGCTTCATAGCTCTTTCTTTTTTCTTTTGATTTTCCACATGGACTTCTGCATCTTTTTCATCAGCAAGACGAATAATTTTTTTCAGAGGTTGAACCAATTCTTCTTCTTTTACTTCTTTGATCTCCGCTATTAAAGTACCATATTCCATTCCTCTTGCAGTCTCAACGATAACATGGTCATCCTTAGAGAGTTCTAACCCATCCGGGTCAAAATAATATACTTTACCGGCTGTTTTAAACCGTACACTTGCTACTTTTACCATATACTCCTCCAGCCTATCTTTGCAGCTTCTATTTAAAAAGTTTCCAGCACCATGTGTTTCAGCGCATAAGAAACATTGATATTCTGCTTTAATTCTTTTCTAGCAGCTTCTATTGCATCAATAATTAGATAAACTTTATCCATGTCATATATTCGATGTAATTGCCTGAATTTTTCCATTCTATCTTTTTCTATCAGAAGAATTTTCTCTTCATCAAAAGGTGACAACATTAAATCACGAAACCATCTTTCTAATGCATCCAAGAAATGATATGCGTTTTCCCTACTTTCAGTAAAGGGTTCTATTTCTTTGATCGTCTTATAATATGGACTTCTTTTTAAAAGAAGTTCTCCGATGCAGCTCGCGCCTTCCCTGTATTCTTCCATCTCATCAGTAGTTGCTGTATTTAAATGAATTACCACACAACGGGATAAGATTGTTTTAATTAGATTCTCTACATTTTCAGATAATAATAAAATCAGAGTTCCAGGTGTCGGTTCCTCTAATGTTTTTAAAAAACGATTTTGTGCACGAAGTGTCATGGCATCCGCGCCATTTATTATTGCGACATTTCGATCGCCTGACAATGGTTTCTTTTTAAGACAGTTTTGTAAGTCTTCAATTGCTTCATCTTTTATGCTGCCTCCATCTGCATGAATGTAAAAAACATCTTCATGATTACCATGGTCTACCTTCTTACACGAAACGCACTGATCGCATGCATCTGCTTCTTCTTGCCTACATAAGACAGCTTTTACAAAATTCTGTGCCAAGGACAATTTATCCATACAGCGATCTGCTTCAAATACATATGCATGAGATACCGTTTTATTCGCAACGGATTGCAATAAGCGATGAATGATTTTTTCATTCTCTGCCATATTTCTTAATGCCATGATATGAATCCTCTTTCCAATGCTTCTTCTTTCATTCTGTAATTTGTTTTCTCAGTAATTTTTCCATATGGCTGCAGATTTCAGTTTTAATATCCTCAATGCTGCCACCTGCATCAATACAAATAATACGTTCCGGATCTTTCTTTACAAGCTCCATATATCCTTTATATACTTCGTTGTGATACTCCATTGCTTCTAATTCTAAACGATCTAAATTTTCCATTTTAATTCTGGATTTTCCAATATGAGGATCAATTTTTAATAAGAAAGTGACATCCGGCAAGCAGTCTCCTACTGCTATTTCATTTATAATCCTTACAGAATCTCCTAATTTTCTTCCATACCCTTGATAAGCTATGCTTGAATCCATAAAGCGGTCGCAGATAACCGTATATCCCTTATTCAGCGCTGGTCGAATCAGCTGACTTACATGCTGTGCTCTAGAAGCAGCATAAAGTAAGGCTTCAGTGATAGAATCCATCTCTTGGTTTTCTTTATCTAATATGATCTTCCTTATTTTTTCACCAATTGGCGTACCTCCTGGCTCTCGTGTAATAATAGCATCATACCCATTTTTTTTTAAGTACTTCTTTAATTCTTGTATCTGTGTTGTTTTACCGGAACCATCCGGTCCTTCAAAGGTAATAAACAACCCTTTGCTCATACTGCTTCTCCTTAATAATATCTACGTTTCTTTTTCCTGTAATACCCAATATGCTTCACTTTATCATTTTCCATTTGATTTCGCTTGTTTACATTTATATATTCATCAATCAATCTTTCAAATAAAAAAAATGAAACACATGCAATCGGAATGCAGAGAAGCACCACAAAAACAATTTTAACGATGGTCATATTGCTCCTTCTCTCTATTGTTCTCTTCAACTAGCCATTGCAACTGAATCCCTCTATTCCACAGTTAAAGTATAGCATAAAAACGGAACCTCGCCAAATATAATAAAAAGTTTCTAGGCATTCAAAGAAGCCCAGTCTTTTTTAAATCGATCGATCCCGGCTGTCGTTAGTGGATGTTCAAACATCTTTTTAAATACTGCATAAGGAACTGTTGAAATATTTGCTCCAGCTTTTGCACAATCCGTCACATGGATCGTATTACGAATGCTGGCAGCAATAATTTCTGTTTCAATTCCATGAATTGCAAATATATCAGCAATTTCACTTATCAATGCAACACCATTGTTCCCAATATCATCCATCCTTCCTACAAATGGGCTTACATAAGAAGCACCTGCTCTTGCCGCTAGTAACGCTTGATTTGCGGAAAATACTAAAGTAACATTTGTTTTAATTCCTTTTTGACTTAAAACAGCTACTGTTTTAAGTCCTTCCTCAGTCATAGGAACTTTAATTGTAATGTTTTTATGAATTTTAGAAAGCTCAAGTGCTTCCTCAATCATCCCTTCACTGTCATCACTCAAGACTTCGGCACTAATGGAACCATCTACAATTGCTGCTATTTCCTTTACAACTTCTTTGAAGTCCCGTCCTTCTTTTGCAATCAAGCTTGGATTTGTCGTAACGCCCGTTAAAATTCCCCAAGCAGCAACTTCTTTTATCTCATTAACATTTGCTGTATCAATAAAAAATTTCATATATAATACACCTCCAAAATCAATATTATTTTTCTTTATTTTATCAGTTGTTCCTACTTATATCAAATTATTTTAACATGTCATTTTCGTCAAATTCAAAATCCGGTGCCCAAGCCACTTCCCAATAATATCCATCAGGATCAGCAAAATAAGCATGAAATCCACCCCAAAAAACATCTTGAGGTTCCTTGACAATCCTTGCACCAGATCGTCTTGCAAGCTCAATCACGTCGAAGACTTCCTCTTTTGTTTTCGCATTATATGCGATAGTTATTCCCCCAAATCCAGAAGAAATTTCCGGAGGATTTTCTACGCTGATATCTTGTGCTAATAATTCCAATGGATACAATTCAAGTTTTATTCCTGGCGTACTAAAAAAAATGACCTCCGGTTTATCTCTTTTTTCATCAGTCTGAAACCCCAGACCATCGCGATAAAATTTGACTGCTCTTTCCATATCATGAACACCTAAGCAAATAATATTTAATCGATTCATATTTTTCCCTCTCTCTATGGACTCTACTACACTTTTTTTATATCATCTCCAATTAATTTTCCATCTTAAGAAAATCCTTCTTCAATTATAGAAAGCTCTACCTCTATTGTATAAAAAAAGTGGCTCTGCCACGCTTTCTAAAGATTCTGTTTTGGGAATCTTCAAAACATTTTTCATAGTATCTACTTGTCCTATTACAGAAAAACTGATAAATCATATCGCTTTTTCTGTAAACTGCAAGCAACTCCTATAGCCATATTAGCATAAAATCAAAACAAATACAATTGCGGCTCATTTCATTCGCTTCGCTGTCCCATTTTCCATTGCAGCTAAAGCTTGCGCAAAATGGGCACCTTCCCACCTATTAGAATTAGGTAGGTACTTGGCTGTCACCCTTTCAGTAAAAAATAGATTCCTGACATAAAAAAAAGAAGCTATCAAAAGATAACTTCTTTTTTTAAAACTGGCGACGTCCTACTCTCCCAGGCAGCTGCCCGCCAAGTACCATCAGCGCAAAGGAGCTTAACTACTGTGTTCGATATGGGAACAGGTGTGACCTCCTTGCTATAGTCACCAGATATGAAGGTTAGGCAATAAAATTCTAACAAACAAGTTTGTTGAATTTCTTGCACAAATCTGTCATCCATTTAATTCTTAAATGGCACAGGCTCATGTACCCTCAAAACTAAACAATGTAATCTTTTCTTCGTTACTTTCTTGAAACCATTGGTCAAGCGTTCGACCTATTAGTATCGGTCAGCTGAATATGTTACCATACTTACACCTCCGACCTATCAACGTGATAGTCTCTCACGGGTCTTATCAGTAAACTGAAGGAAATCTATTCTTGTGGGGGGCTTCGCACTTAGATGCTTTCAGCGCTTATCCCTTCCATACTTAGCTACCCAGCCGTGCCCTTGGCAGAACAACTGGTACACCAGAGGTATGTCCATCCCGGTCCTCTCGTACTAAGGACAGCTCCACTCAAATTTCCGACGCCCACAGCGGATAGGGACCGAACTGTCTCACGACGTTCTGAACCCAGCTCGCGTACCTCTTTAATGGGCGAACAGCCCAACCCTTGGGACCTACTTCAGCCCCAGGATGAGACGAGCCGACATCGAGGTGCCAAACACCCCCGTCGATGTGGACTCTTGGGGGGTATAAGCCTGTTATCCCCGGGGTAGCTTTTATCCGTTGAGCGATGGCCCTTCCACTCGGTACCACCGGATCACTAAGCCCGACTTTCGTCCCTGCTCGACTTGTTGGTCTCGCAGTCAAGCTCCCTTTTGCCTTTACACTCTTCGCGCGATTTCCGACCGCGCTGAGGGAACCTTTGGGCGCCTCCGTTACTCTTTAGGAGGCGACCGCCCCAGTCAAACTGCCCGCCTGACACTGTCCCAGTACTGGTTCACAGCACGTGGTTAGAACTTCAATGTTACAAGGGTGGTATCCCAAAGGTGGCTCCTCTAATACTGGCGTACTAGATTCTTAGCCTCCCACCTATTCTGTACATGCAACACCGAAATCCAATATCAAGCTGCAGTAAAGCTCCACGGGGTCTTTCCGTCCTGCTGCGGGTAACCGGCATCTTTACCGGTACTACAATTTCACCGAGTCTATTGTTGAGACAGTGCCCAGATCGTTACGCCTTTCGTGCGGGTCGGAACTTACCCGACAAGGAATTTCGCTACCTTAGGACCGTTATAGTTACGGCCGCCGTTTACTGGGGCTTAAGTTCTGTGCTTCGATTGCTCTGACACTTCCCCTTAACCTTCCAGCACCGGGCAGGCGTCAGCCCCTATACTTCAGCTTTCGCTTTAGCAGAGACCTGTGTTTTTGGTAAACAGTCGCCTGGGCCTTTTCACTGCGACCACATTTCTGTGGTTCCCCTTCTCCCGAAGTTACGGGGTTATTTTGCCGAGTTCCTTAACAATAGTTCTCTCGCTCGCCTTAGGATTCTCTCCTCATCTACCTGTGTCGGTTTGCGGTACGGGCACCTACGATCTCGCTAGCGGCTTTTCTTGACAGTGTGAAATCAGTTGCTTCGGTACTTTATTTCCCTCCCCATCACGCCTCAGAATTGTTACGGCGGATTTGCCTACCATAACTCCCTTGACGCTTAGACACGCTCTACCAACGGCGTGCTCAACTTATCCTTCTGTGTCCCCACTTCGCTCAAACGATTTTCGGTGGTACAGGAATCTCAACCTGTTGTCCATCGCCTACAGCGTTCGCTCTCGGCTTAGGCCCCGACTAACCCTGAGTGGACGAACCTTCCTCAGGAAACCTTAGATTTTCGGCGGGTAGGATTCTCACCTACCTCTCGCTACTCATGCCAACATTCTCTCTTGTATACAGTCCAGCTCGCCTTACAGCTCACCTTCTGCCCGTATACAATGCTCCTCTACCAATTGCCTAAGCAATTCCAAAGCTTCGGTAGTAAGTTTTAGCCCCGTTTATCTTCGGCGCAGAGCCACTCGACTAGTGAGCTATTACGCACTCTTTAAATGAGTGGCTGCTTCTAAGCCAACATCCTAGTTGTCTATGCAGCTCCACATCCTTTTCCACTTAACTTACATTTTGGGACCTTAGCTGTTGGTCTGGGCTGTTTCCCTTTCGACTATGAAACTTATCTCACATAGTCTGACTCCCAAGTATAATACTGCGGCATTCGGAGTTTGATAGTCTTCGGTAACCGGTGAAGGCCCCTAGGACATTCAGTGCTCTACCTCCGCGTATCTTTCCTTGAGGCTAGCCCTAAAGCTATTTCGAGGAGAACCAGCTATCTCCGGGTTCGATTGGAATTTCACCGCTATCCACACGTCATCCCAGCCTTTTTCAACAGACATGGGTTCGGTCCTCCATATCCTTTTACGGATACTTCAACCTGCACATGGATAGGTCACCCGGTTTCGGGTCTACAGCATACAACTCATCGCCCTATTCAGACTCGCTTTCGCTTCGGCTCCGGTGCTGAACACCTTAACCTCGCTGCATACCATAACTCGTTGGCCCGTTCTACAAAAAGTACATGGTCACTTGCGCTCCCATTGCTTGTAAGCATAAGGTTTCAGGTTCTTTTTCACTCCCCTTCCGGGGTTCTTTTCACCTTTCCCTCACGGTACTATTCTCTATCGGTCACTAGGTAGTATTTAGCCTTGGGGGGTGGGCCCCCCTGCTTCCCACCAGGTTTCACGTGCCTGGTGGTACTCTGGTGCCACTCTTTACTCGATTCATTTCGTCTACAGGACTCTTACCTTCTACGGTCGGCCTTTCCATGCCGCTTCGACTATCAATCTTGTAAGTGATGAGTGGTCCACAACCCCGGATAAATCCGGTTTGGGCTCTTCCCCGTTCGCTCGCCGCTACTGAGGGAATCGATGTTTCTTTCTCTTCCTCCGGGTACTTAGATGTTTCAGTTCCCCGGGTTACCTTCTCTATACCTATTTGATTCAGTATAGGATACTTGCGCATTACCACAAGTGGGTTGCCCCATTCGGAAATCTACGGATTAACGGTTATTTGCACCTGCCCGTAGCTTATCGCAGCTTGTCACGTCCTTCTTCGGCTCCTAGTGCCAAGGCATCCGCCTTATGCTCTTATTCACTTGACCTAAGTGAATCGTCCACTGAGTAATGTGGACTTATTTTTTACTATGTTAAAAAACTTAGTAATTCTGGTTTCTCGGTTCAATTAATTTGAAATTGTAGTAAATACCCAGTCAGCTTCTCTTTCACTTCCTCTTTCGATTCCATGCTCGAAAAGACTGTCTTAGTTTTTACTTTATTTTTTTGCCTTTGTCTTACTTGCTTGACTATGTTCCGCCGTAGAATTCTACAAACTAAAGTTTGTGAATTCCTGACGAAGCACGTTCTAACATTTCCTACGGAAACGTAAGACAAGTGCACTTCGATTTCGTCTTAATTTGAATTTTAAGATTTACATTGTTCAGTTTTCAAGGTACGTTCGGTTACTTGCGCAACCTATTTCTCTGTATAACAATACAAAGTGGTGGGCTTGGGAGGACTCGAACCTCCGACCTCACGCTTATCAGGCGTGCGCTCTAACCACCTGAGCTACAAGCCCCTGCTAGTTTTATTGTAACCTAGCTATGACATCGTCGCTCCTGCTCGCTTACATACAATTGTATGCGCACTCCGCTTTCGCTTTCTCAGTCTACGCCATCTTACAATATTCCTGCGCAGCCTATTGCCCGCTAGTTTTATATAAACTCATAGTGTAGAAATTGTAGTCTCCTTAGAAAGGAGGTGATCCAGCCGCACCTTCCGATACGGCTACCTTGTTACGACTTCACCCCAGTCATTGATTTCGCCTTAGGTAATCTATTTCTCGACCAACTTCGGGCGCCCCCAACTTCCATGGTGTGACGGGCGGTGTGTACAAGACCCGGGAACGCATTCACCGCGGCATTCTGATCCGCGATTACTAGCAACTCCAACTTCATGTAGGCGAGTTTCAGCCTACAATCCGAACTGGGACCGGTTTTAGAGTTTTGCTCTTCCTCACGAATTTGCTTCTCTCTGTACCGGCCATTGTAGCACGTGTGTAGCCCAGAACATAAGGGGCATGATGATTTGACGTCATCCCCACCTTCCTCCGAGTTATCCCCGGCAGTCTCACTAGAGTGCCCAGCCGAACTGCTGGCAACTAATGACAAGGGTTGCGCTCGTTGCGGGACTTAACCCAACATCTCACGACACGAGCTGACGACAACCATGCACCACCTGTCTCCTCTGCCCCGAAGGGAAGCCTCGATTAAGAGACGGTCAGAGGGATGTCAAGTCCTGGTAAGGTTCTTCGCGTTGCTTCGAATTAAACCACATGCTCCGCTGCTTGTGCGGGTCCCCGTCAATTCCTTTGAGTTTCACACTTGCGTGCGTACTCCCCAGGCGGAGCACTTAATGCGTTAACTACGGCACCGAAGGATCGCTCCCCCGACACCTAGTGCTCATCGTTTACGGCGTGGACTACCAGGGTATCTAATCCTGTTTGCTCCCCACGCTTTCGTACCTCAGTGTCAGTTACAGTCCAGAAAGCCGCCTTCGCCACTGGTGTTCCTCCTAATATCTACGCATTTCACCGCTACACTAGGAATTCCGCTTTCCTCTCCTGCACTCAAGCCATGCAGTTCGTAAGGCTAACAATGGTTGAGCCATTGCCTTTCACCCCACGCTTACATAACCACCTACGTACTCTTTACGCCCAATAATTCCGGATAACGCTCGCCCCCTACGTATTACCGCGGCTGCTGGCACGTAGTTAGCCGGGGCTTCCTCCAAGGGTACCGTCATTTTTTTCTTCCCCTTGGACAGAGCTTTACGACCCGAAGGCCTTCCTCGCTCACGCGGCGTTGCTGCATCAGGCTTGCGCCCATTGTGCAATATTCCCCACTGCTGCCTCCCGTAGGAGTTTGGACCGTGTCTCAGTTCCAATGTGGCCGATTACCCTCTCAGGTCGGCTACTGATCGCTGCCTTGGTGAGCCGTTACCTCACCAACTAACTAATCAGACGCAGGCCCATCTCATACCGATAAATCTTTGACGAAAGTGTCATGTGACACTCACATGTTATGAGGTATTAATCCCGGTTTCCCGAGGCTATCCCTCTGTATGAGGCAGGTTGCCTACGCGTTACTCACCCGTCCGCCGCTTTCCTCTCACTCATTCGACCGAAGTTTCATTCGTGAGCTTCTCGCTCGACTTGCATGTGTTAGGCACGCCGCCAGCGTTCATCCTGAGCCAGGATCAAACTCTTAATCAATTTGGTATCTAAACGTTCCTTTCGGAACCTTCAAATCTAGCTCAGCTAAACGCATTGCGTTTTGCTTGGTTTCATTTTCATAATTGCTCGAACCCCTAACAAAATTCGTTTCACAAATTTTAGTAGGTGTCGTACAGAAATCTCATCAACTTTAGTTGATAGAGATTTTTCAGTTACGAATCTGAAATTATTGTTTTTAAGAAATTGTACGAAGATCCATTCAATTCATTGAATGTTTCTTACCAATCTTTTGCAGATTGTTTTTGTACTTAAGTCTTTTTCGTCTCTGTCAGTTTGCACTGTTTCGACGTTTGAGATTTATTTAAAAATCTCTTGACTCAATTTCTACACTATGGAGTTTTCAAGGTTCATCCCTTTCTTCTTTTATGCCGAGCATACTTTCCGAAAGGTCTCAGACTGAAAAATGTTTCAAATTCTTTTGTCCATCTTCTTCGTCCGATGCACTATTTTCAAGTGCTGCTCCGTATTGACGAAGCTTTTTTATTATAGCTTGCTGTGCTCATTTTGTCAACTGCTTTTTTCTGTTTTTCAACTTTTTTCGCAATTGCTTTGTGTATGTTGTAAAACCACTTTCGCACTTTCAAACTCACACTCTTTCACAAGACAGCTTATCCATAATATCAATTTTCTTCCTATCTGTCAACTACTTTTTCGATTTTATTCGACTTTTTTCGTTTGCACATCTGTTTATAAAAGAACCAGTCAAGGACTTTAGATATTCATCTGTGCGAGACAGCTTTAATAGAATAGCAAAGTATGCCTTCTCTGTCAACTACTTTTCTTATCTTTTTTCCATTTTTTTATAATTTAATTAAAAGATGCTTTAAGATGCTTTTCTTTCCCTTATATTGCGATAAATCCTACATTCATTATCCCGTTCCCAGTATATCTTTTCCAAAATATAAAACTATATACATATTTTTATTAAAAAGAGACTATTAAAATGCATTCTCAGAACAACGCAACATTCTCATTGCTGTATTGCATATAATGCAGGAAGTAAAAGTGGTACTAAGAAGGTCAATATTGTTCCAGTTATTAAAGTGACAAGTCCAAGCTCTGCACCCACGAACTTTGTTACTGGAGCAAGCATCGTATCCATATTCCCAGATGCCCCTCCGGCAATGGGGCTTCCTTTGCTTATCTTAATTAAAATAGGCATGAATAATATCGTAAAAAACTCACGTAATACATTTACCAAGAACCCATAGGTTCCAATCTCAACACCATAAGCTTGTGTCATATAAGCACCGGTAATACTATAAAAACTCATCCCTGCCGCCGACATTACAGAAACGTTAAAGGGTATATGAAGCAGGATTCCAGAGACAATTCCGCCAATTAAGCTGCCTGCTAAAATAGCGACTGGTAACCAAATCACCTTAAAGCCCAACTCTTTAATAAAGAGAAAAACCTCCCTGTTTGAACCCTGATTAATTCCTACACAAATATAAAGAATAATTAGAAAAATCGTAAAAATAAAGTTTACATCAAACCCTTCTAGCTTTTTTCTTAGCAAAAACCCAAATAGTAATCCGAATAAAATGCTGCTTGGCATAATCCAAACCAATCCGGTAATCTTCTTTTCATTGCTCGCCTGCGAATCAATTTCTTGCAACTCATCTAATAAATGATTCTCTAAACTAAGTTTTCTAAGTTTTAAATCCTTGTCAATTTCTTCGAGCGGCAAGAGAGTTCTTTCAAAACAATAAGTAATCATTACACTAAATAAGATTGTAGAAATAGAAATTACAATACAATTAAATCCAATGTTTGAAAAACGACTCATTATCGACTCATTCATTCCTATGTTTGTTCCTATTGTTGCCATAAGCAAAATAAGAGAGACGGTTGCGACTCGATCAGAAACCCCCAAAAACCTTTTGCTTCTATTAAATACTCCTACCAAGATGCCAATGCCTAAACAGGCAAAAGGTAATAATGCCATACCATGACCTCTACTTATTATCTTAAAAATACAATCCATTAAATTATTTAAAGTTCAAAATATCTATCAGTCGTTCTAATCTAATAACTGATTTTCTCCATTATACTCTTCCCGCAATATAGAGTAAATAATTTGGTCTATATACCCTCTTTGACTTTTATAATTTTGGCGTAACACGCCGTCACAATGCATACCAAGACCTTCATACAGCTTTATTCCACCCACATTATCCGGATATACATCCAACCAAAAACGATTCATATTTAATTCATGAAAGGCATATTCCAAAAGCCCTTTTATAACCTCTTTTCCATAGCCTCGTCTTTTTTCTGAAATGGCAATACGCCTTAATTCCCACTTGTTTGAAATATAGTCCAAACGATTTAAAGCATATCCTACCATTTTTTTGCTTACTTTTTCTTCAAAAACCAGCAACTCATGGTTTGGATCATAAATTTCTTTTCTATGTTCCTCCGGCGTACCAATCCAAAGATAATCTCTATTTTCACTGTGACTTTCCAAAGCTATGATGCTTTCAATATCTACTTCTCTTGCTTTTGTAACCCAAAGACGATCCGTTTCAAGCAAGCGCTCTCTTTTCTCTGCTGCTTCACAAAATGATTGACTTGCTAAAGATCTTAATGCATCATCACAAAGTCGACAAACTCGAATATACGGAACTTGAAATGCACCCCAATTTTGGTAATGCTTCATCGCATCCCGATTCCAATCATGAACCCACCATTCCAAGCGCTTCATTTTATTACTCTCAGCCAAATAGGCCAGATGAGCCACCATTTGTTTTCCGCACCCTTTTCCTCTCATATGCGGCTCTACATAAAGATCAACCAATGTAATCCCCGATTTACCTAGAAAAGTAGAGAAGCTTCGATGAAATAAAGCAAAGCCTGCCGGTTTGCCGTCTATTTCTGCAAGCAAAGCCTCTGCACCCTGCTTTTCAAACATCTCCTGTTCAATTGCTTGTACCGTTACAGATACCTGATCCAGCTCACGTTCATACGCTGCAAGATCTTTTATGTATTTAACGATTAAATCTGCATCCTCTTTCTGAGCCATCCGAATGTTTATCTTATTTGTATGCATACGCTTCTCCTCCTTTACCATGATCTAAATCTTATTATACGGTTTGGATTTGAAAAAACAAGCAGTCACACCCGAAAGGGCACTCTATGGAACGAAATGACACTTCCTTTTTATTACCTTATAAAACGTTTCGCTTACATAGCAGACCTCCTCTCTTTCATTAAAATAAAATGCCCAAAGCCTGCGGTTTAATTTTTTGCAGTCTTTTACTTTTTTCACGTTCACTGCAAAGCAGCGATGACACTTCATTATATAAGGCACATTCAGCCGTTCTAACAACTTAGTAAGACCTTCTCTTTTGCATTGCATAATTCCCTCCACCGTATATACAATGCAACTTTTACTTCTAGCCTCTAAAAATAAAATGGAATCGGTATTTAAAAACGTTTCTCCCTCAAAATGCTTTATGTAAATTAGTCTTGATTCGTGCAAACGCATTTTCTCTTTAACCGAGTCTTCAAGGAATTGACTTAACGCTCCTGATGAATTTTGATCTAAAAGCGGATTTATTAAGAAGCTATTTGTTTCATTGCGAGAAATATATGCCAATCCATGAAATGCTTTATCCGTAATAAAAATAATCGGCGTTAGTTTATATCTTGATTCTTTTCTTATTTTCTCTGCTAAGCAAAAACCATTCTCTTCTTTTTGAATCGATGCCAGAAAAACCAAATCAAAAGATCGTTGCTCTTGATAAATCAGTCTCAATGCTTCCTCTGAACGAGATGTTCTCAATAATTCTACTTCCTCCGTTAAGCTCATAATAATTATTTCGGCAATCATAGCGCAACGACTTCGGTTGCTGTCAACAAGTAAAATCGATACCATCTTTCCTCCACAAAAACTCTAAGTATTAAATAGAACCATAACCGATTTTTATACTTTATCATTTGCTTTGATATGTAATCGAAAGAATAAATACACGAATACTCCTATTAAATTCATAGCTGCAAATCCAAGGTACACTGCATTGATCCCAAAATGATCCATGAAATACCCACCAATCATTTGACACAAGATTGTACTTCCGTTACATGAAATCGCCTGTATAAATGACATTGCAATCCCCAAAAATGCAATCTCCACTACTTTCGCTGCATAACGAATAAATTCAATAAGAAGGATACCGTTTACGATTCCCTGTAAAAAAAACGTACTCATCAACAGCGAGGAAGAAGGCCCACTCCCATACCAAAAGAAGCGGCAGGCAGACAAAAGCATAGCGAATAAAATCATTCGTTCCAGTGTAAATTTAGCAGAAAAGCGGTGAACCCAAGCCATACATGGAGCTTCGCTCCCAGCCATCAGCAGAAAAACCAACCCAATTCCACCTAAGCTTCCTCCTCCACTTGTATATAGAAAACCAAAAAAAGTATTATTAGCAATGTTTGTTCCTAAAACAAAAAATGCACTTAATAATATCGCACAGTATTTTCTATTTCCTAAAAGCTCCAACATGCTGTCCGTATTTCGATTCTCTTTCTCTTCATAGTTTTCTCTCTCCTCTTTTAAATCAAACTTTTCTCTCATAATAATCCAAACCATAATACCAGCTGCAAATGAAGTCATTGAAAACAGAATAAAAATCCATTGCAGACCAAAATAAGAAGCCAATTGCCCGGCAATAAATACACCGCCTGCATAGCCAACAGCTCCCCACTTTCGAACAGAGCCAAAATCGTGACTTGCTTCTAAGGTCATCGTATCTGCCAATGGGCAAATCGGAACTTGAAAAAAGAATAATAGAATATAACCCATAAGAAAAAGATAAAAATCGGATATCTGCAAGAGAAATACAGGGACAAGAACCGCAGCAAAGCAGAGAAACAAAACTACATGTTTGTTATTATTTGTTTTATAATATATATTTCCCCAAACAGGTGCAGCAATGATACCAATTGCAGTTGCAGATGCTGTCACCATGCCGATCTGTGTCCCTTTAAATCCCAATCCAAGCAAGTATTGTCCAATTAATGGGAAGACCGATCCCATCGCCGCATAAACAAAAATATAAAGCAAAGCAAATTTATAATAGTTTTGTTTCATACTCATCTCCTGTTCAATTTCTTTTTTTCCTTTTCATTATATAACATATTTTTGCATAGGGTACAAAATTGTGTACAAAATAATTAATAATTATAATAATAAATAAGATTGGTAGGTGCAAAATGATTATTATATTAATAAGGACATTTATATTATATTTAGTCGTATTATTTGTGCTTCGGGTTATGGGAAAAGGTGAACTTTCTAAAATGGACCCTTTCCAAATGGTCATTCTTTTTATGATTGCCGAGTTAGCTTCACTCCCCATTGAATCTCCGGATGTTTCTCTGCTCAATGGCGTAACTGCATTATTTTCTTTACTGTTTCTTCAAGTATTGATTTCAATTATTTCTTTGAAAAGTGAGCGTTTTAAGAAAATAATAAGTGGAACTCCCTCTATTTTAATTGATCGAGGGGCGCTTGATTTACGTGAAATGAAACGTCTGCGAATCAGTATTGATGATTTAATCGAGCAGCTGCGTTTAAAAAATTATCCTTCCATCGCTGATTTGGATTATGCTATTTTAGAGGTAAATGGTGATTTAAGTGTTATTCCTTCACCAAATAAACGCCCCGCAACTCCTTCCGACTTGTCCATAAATATGAAGGAAGAAACACTCCCTATGGTACTCATTGCAGATGGAAATTTATATAGGCAAAACCTTTCTCGTTTAAATATTACCGAAAATGAGTTAAAGGGTGAACTTCTTACTCAAAAAATTACAAACTATAAAGATGTGTTTCTCTGTTATGCAGATGAAAAGAAAACACTTCACATTTATCAGCACGACGATCCGACAAATCCAGTGAAACATATTATTAAGGAGGGTGAAAATTAAAAATGCGGTCTTTTATCATATCACTTGTTACGATTCTCCTTACATTAGGAATCTGGGTTGCTTTCATGTTTTATTGTGAAGATAGTATCGATGACTTATCAAAAGATCTTGAAAATCAGATTATCACTGAAATTGAAAATGAGAACTGGGCTACAGCAGAAGAAGCATTTAAAGATTTTTCGGATCAATGGCATGAGAACAAAAAAATATATACTTTTT
The DNA here is from genome assembly GCF_035621135.1 of Sinanaerobacter sp. ZZT-01. Lineage (NCBI taxonomy): Bacteria > Bacillati > Bacillota > Clostridia > Peptostreptococcales > Anaerovoracaceae > Sinanaerobacter > Sinanaerobacter sp. ZZT-01. Next base: position 1,857,551 of record NZ_CP141728.1, on the reverse strand, counting down.
TCCTTGATACAAAAACCTTGCTTGATACTGATTTTTCCATAGGGCGAGCAGAAGCTTATATTAAATTGCAGGATAGCCCGTTAGCACTCGGTGAGTTATCATGCATTCAAGAACAGTTAAAGTTTCTCTATTTGAATGAAAAAATTTCCCTTGAAAATATTATGTAAGCATAGTATGCTAAAAAGCAGTAGAGTAAATATTGCGCGTAAAGTGTCATAAGATGGGATGTTGCTTATGAACGAAAAGTGAAGGCTTGCGGTGTAATATTGCGTCCACTACTGCATTAGAGAAATGAATAGGGAAATCACGAAGATCCTTTCCTCTTTAGTGTAGTTTTGTGCTATAGCTATATTAAATTAGAAAGGATTTTTTAGTATGAAAAAAAAGCTAACTACGCAGCATTTATTGCTGAGCACTCTTTTTGCTACAATCAGTATTATTTTAACTCGTTTCTTAGGCTTTTATCTTCCATTTCTGGGATTTAATTCGGTTCGTATTAGTCTAGGAAATATTCCACTTATCCTATCTAGTTTCCTCTTAGGTCCCTTTGCCGGTTCCATTACCGGCGTTTTAGCAGACTTGATCGGTGCTACTATGTTTCCAGCAGGTGCCTATTTCCCCGGATTTACATTGAGCTCATGTCTTACCGGCTTATTGCCCGGTTTGCTGAAACCTATATTAGGCGGGAAAATGAAATGGAAGAACGTCCTCTTGATTACACTGATAACAGAAACCATCTGCTCTATTGGCTTAATCACCTTATGGCTCTCCATTATATATGGGACAAGCTATTTTGCATTGCTATTACCAAGAATCCCTGTAACAGTTCTTATGACATTTGCATATTCTTCGTTAGTAACGCTCTTATACCAGCGCCTTCGAAAACAAATCAGCTCTTAAGCCATATATACTTTAAAAAGGAATCGCTGTAAGCAAAACCCATAAAAGGATTCCGGGCACGCCTAGTAAACCCACAATCGCTGCAGAAATAAAATTTAAAGCTAAATGAAATCCAAAACATCCGCCAATCCAATTAATTGCTAATATCGTAATCCCACCCAAAACACTGTTTATAATAAGCCGTACAATTAATTTAATTGGCACTAGAAACATATACCCTAAAACATAAAGCAGTAAAATGCCGATTGCATAGGCTAATAAAATTCCAATTTCAGCTTGCATATCCATAAAATCAACTCCCTCCCGTATAATTTATGATTACGAGCATAAAATAGAATGAAAAACGGAAAGGGATGTGAAAGTAATGTGGAAAAATTTTATTAACCTTCCTCAGCCAGTAACAGAAGAAAGTAAGCTAGTCAGCTCAATTAATAAAGCGCAAAGGGACTGGCGTGATGCAGAATCACGTTTCAACGAAGCCGTTGACGCAGATTTAATTGACCAAGCCATTTATGATATGCTCGCAGCAAGAACAAAATACGGTTATCTTATGAAATTAGCTAAAGAAAAAGGGCTCCACTGTTAGGAGTCCTTTTCTTCATTCTCTTTTAAAATAGCAACTGAAGCGCTCGCACCGATGCGGTCCGCTCCTGCTTCAATCATTTTCTTCATTGTTTCCAATGTTCGAATTCCGCCTGATGCCTTGATCTGCATGCTGCTACCTACCGTCTTTTTCATCAGTTCAACATGATGTACGGTTGCCCCTCCAGAAGAAAAACCCGTGGACGTTTTGACAAAGGCAGCTCCTGCCTCTTCTGCAAGATGGCACCCAATTACAATTTCTGTATCATTTAAAAGACAAGTCTCTAAAATCACCTTAACGATCGCATTGCTCTGTTTTGCTGTCTCAACTACTTTGCGAATATCTTCTCTCACAAAATCTAGTCTTCCATCTTTCAATGCGCCGACTGCAATTACCATATCAATTTCTTCTGCTCCTTGCGAACAGGCCCATTTTGTCTCAAATACTTTTGTCTCTGTACCACAAGCTCCTAAGGGAAACCCTATCACAGAAGCAATTTTTACCTTGCTGTCTATCAATTGCTTTTTTGCGAAACTAATATAACAAGCGTTGACACAAATTGCATAGAATTCATATTTCTTTGCTTCTTCGCAAATTTGAAGAATCTCCTTCTCGGTTGCATCGGCCTTTAAAAGAGTATGATCGAAATATCCATTGTAACGTTTCATCCTCAGTCCCCCTTTACAATACATGAAAGAAAAAAGAAGCATTACTTTGCATCTTTATTTAAAATATGCGTGGTAATGCCTCGTTTAAAGCAAGTCAAATTATTTTACAATCTCACCAAAGGAATTGTTTCCAAGTCCAGCTGCATTTCCTTCATCGGTGTCCAGATGAATTTCACAATCATGTCCTTCTCCGGAACGTACTAACACATTATCAAAAATCAAAGCTCTTTCACCATCTACTTTAATTTTTACGATATCCTTATCCTTTACGCCAGCTTCTTTTGCCTGCTCCGTGGAAAGGTGAATGTGACGCAATGCTACAATCACACCATGATCCAGCTCAACTTCTCCCGCAGGTCCAACCAGTTTAACACCAGGTGTCCCTTCCAGTTTTCCTGATTCACGAACCGGTGCAGAAATGCCAGCTGTTCGTGCATCCGTCATAGCAAGTTCTATCTGTGTTTCACGGCGAACCGGTCCTAACACACGAATACCTTTCAACGTATTTTTAGGACCTACAATATCAACTTTTTCTTCACAAGCAAACTGTCCCGGCTGCTTTAAATCCTTGGTTGGATGTAACTCATGACCTTTCCCGAATAATACTTCGAGGTCGGCCTGACATAGATGCAAATGCTTATTTGATAATCCAATTGGTGCTTTGTAACTCATTTTTATACTCTCCTTTTTTTATGTACATAAATTTCTATTATTAAAAGGCTCAAAATTGAGTCTCTATAAACAACTTATTTTTCAACGAGACACGTAATATACGGAATATTACGGTACATTTGATTGTAATCCAATCCATAGCCTACAATAAACTGATCTTCTACCTCAAATCCAGTATAATCGGCTAAGATGTCTGCACTTCTTCTTGCTGGTTTATCAAGCAAAGTACATATTTTTAGGCTTTTGGGATTTCTTCCCATTAAATAGTCTTTTAAGTATTTCAAAGTTAATCCAGAATCAACGATGTCTTCAATAATCAACACATTCTTCCCCTCAATTGCCGTATCCAAATCTTTTAAGATACGAACAACTCCGGAACTCTTGGTTGAAGCACCATAGCTGGAAACAGACATAAAGTCAATTTGCACATCTAAATCGATTTCTCGGATCAAATCCGTCATAAACAATACTGCACCTTTTAGTATGCAAACAGCCAAAATAGATTCGCCTTTATATTCTTCGGTAATCTGCTTCCCTATCTCTTTGGTTCTTTTTTTTAGCTGTTCTTCACTAATCAAAATCTCACCAAATACATATTGCTTCTCTTTCACTATCGTCTCTCCTTATTTTCTGCAATCCTCCTTGCAGTCCTTATTACTCTCCTCAGATGTACATGTTTCGTCCTCACATACCTCAAAGTCTACATCATTTATTACATTTTTTCCACGATACTTTTTAGTGGTTGGCTTAATTTCATCATCTCCCACCCAATATTTATTCAATTCATCTCTTAGATGCCCCAAAATAAATACCCAAAGAATAAAGTCATCCAAAAATCCTAATATGGGTATAATTGGAGGAATTAAATCAAAAGGAAGAAGCAGGTATACAATGCCTACAATAATTAGCGCTTTCTTCCTTTTGGGCACAGATTTATCTTTCATCATGTATATAATGGTTTTTATACGTTTGATTATAAAACTTAAGCTGATAAATTGCATGGCCTAATCCTCCAGCAGTAAATCAAAAATCTCCAACAACTCGGTATTTCCGGTCTTCTTCAGTGAAGAGACCGGAACAACCAAGTCCTCTTGTGATAGTTTTAAAGTTTTTCGGATGATGGATAGATTTTTAGATAGCTCATTTCTTGAAATTTTATCTGCTTTAGTTGCTACTACAATACCATCCAAATCATAATATCGAAGCCAATCATACATCTGCACATCCTGTACAGATGGTGCATGACGAATATCGACGAGCTGGATCACCTTTAATAAATTCTGTCGGCTGGATAAATAATTTTCCATCATATCTCCCCAGCCTTCCGAAATGGACTTGGACACTTTTGCGTATCCGTATCCCGGAAGATCAACAATGCGAAAGTCATCATTGATCTCATAAAAATTTATCGTTCTTGTCTTTCCCGGATTACCACTGACACGAGCAAAGTTCCTTCGATTTAACAGCATATTGATAAGCGAAGACTTTCCGACATTCGATCGCCCTGCAAAAGCAATTTCCTTTTGGTCATCCTGCGGATATTGAGCTTTTTTAACCGCTACCGCCAACAAGTCTGCCTTTTTTATAATCATAACTTTCCTCCGTCTATTGACCTTACTTTACCAAAGCTTCTTCCAATGCATCTTCTACTGAATCCAGCAAGACAAATGTCAAATCTTTTCGTACCACAGAAGGAATTTCCTCAATATCTTTCTCATTTCCTCTCGGTAACAGTACTTTCTTTATTCCCGCGCGGTGTGCAGCCATAACTTTTTCACGAATTCCCCCTACAGGCAGAACCTTACCTCTAAGTGTAATCTCACCTGTCATAGAAACTTCTTTTTGAATCGGTGTATTTGTCAACGCGGAGATGACAGAAGTACACATAGTGACTCCGGCAGAAGGTCCATCCTTTGGTGTTGCTCCTTCTGGGATATGAATGTGCAGGTCTTTCTCCTTGTAGAATTCTTCACTAATCCCAAACTGCTTGCAATGAGAGCGAATATAGCTGATTCCTGCTTTTGCTGATTCCTGCATGACGTCTCCAAGCTGACCGGTCAAAACAAGCTTACCGGTTCCGGGAACAACTGTAGTTTCTATAAACAAAGTGTCTCCGCCTACAATTGTCCAAGCCATTCCAGTTGCCACACCAATTTCATCATCATCCTTTATACGATCATAATGATACCGCTTTTTCCCTAAATAATGTTCTATATTTCTTGGAGAAACTCTCTTTTTCTTATCTTTTCCTTCTACGACTTGGCGTGCCGCTTTCCGGCATACATTTGCCAGTTCTCTCTCCAAGTTTCTGACTCCGGATTCTCTGGTATAATCATTTATAATGGATCGGATTCCTTCCTCAGAAATGGAAATGTCTTTTTCTTTCAATCCATGCTCTTTTTTCTGTTTCGGCAGTAGATACATTTGAGCAATTTTTACTTTTTCTTCTTCCGTATATCCGGAAACAGAAATGATTTCCATACGATCCAGGAGCGGTCTTGGTATCGTTTCTATCGAATTTGCTGTCGTAATAAACATGACCTTAGATAAATCAAACGGAAGCTCTAAATAATGATCCATAAACTCTTTATTTTGCTCAGGGTCCAGCACTTCCAGCAGTGCTGACGCCGGGTCTCCTCGAAAATCCGCACCAATCTTGTCCACTTCATCAAATAAGAAAATTGGATTGCTGCTGCCTGCATCTTTCATTGCAGAAAGGATTCTCCCCGGTATTGCTCCAATGTAAGTTCTTCTGTGTCCACGAATTTCTGCTTCATCACGCACACCACCAAGTGACATACGGACAAAATTTCTATTAACTGCACGAGCAATTGACTTTGCAATGGATGTCTTTCCAACTCCGGGTGGCCCTACCAGACATAAAATCGGTCCTTTCATACTGCCTGCCAGTTTCATAACAGCTAAATATTCCAGTACCCTTTCTTTTACTTTATCTAGTCCATAATGGTCTTGATCCAAAATTTTCTTTGCTTGCTTCAGATCAATATTATCTTTTGTCAGTTTATTCCATGGCAAAGCCAAAACCCACTCAATATACGTGCGTATCACTCCGCCTTCCGCGGAAGACGGCTGAATTTTATTCAATCTTTTTATTTCTTTTTCTATCTTTTCATGCATCTTAGCAGATAGCTTTAATTTTTTTAATTGCTTCAACCATTTTTGAATTTCATCTTCAATATCTTCGTCTTGACCTAATTCTTCCTGAATTGCACGAATCTGTTCTCGCAGATAATATTCCTTCTGCGTCTTGTTCATCTGCGTTTTCACCTTACTGCTGATATCATTTTCAATACGCAGGATTTCAATTTCACGACTAAGTATGGAGCCTAAAATTTCTAATCTCTCTTCTACGTCAAATGCATTTAAAATTTCCTGTTTTTCCCCTATTTTAACATCAAGGTTAGAAGCAATAATATCCGCCAGGCGACCTGGCTGGTCTTCAGAGGCAACAGAAGAAAGCACATCCATTCCTCCCTTTGGAGTAAAGCTAAGGTATTCCTCAAATTCATTTAATACTGTGCGCATGAGTGCCACAATTCGGGGGGGAATCACTTCATAACGCTCTTCATAGATTTCATGAACTTTACATTTAAAATAAGGAACTTCTTTCAGCAAATTACGCATTTCGCCACGGCACACGCCTTCGACTAATACACGAATGTTGTCTCCAGGAAGCTTTAACATTTGTTTAATCTTTGCTACTGTCCCTACGTGATAAAAATCTTTTTGAGTAGGCAAATCTGTCTCAGCATCTTTTTGTGCGGTCAAAAAAATCATTTGATTAATCATCATCGCTTTTTCTAAAGCGGCTATAGACTTTTCTCTTCCTATATCGAAATGAAGCACCATATTCGGAAATACAGTTAAGCCTCTCAGCGGAATCAAAGGCATCGTATGAAAATTACTTTCCTGTACATCATCTATTTCATCTTGTTTTTCAATATCTGCATTCATTTCGGCATCTATATTCGCATTTATTTCAATGGGCTCTTGTTCTTCTAAGGCAGCCTTTTTCTTTTTCTCTACCATAAATGTTTCCCTCCTTCTAAATAAACAGATGCGCAAAGCAACAAAACAGGCGGCAGAGCCGTCTGTTTATGATGCGGATTCTTCCTTTTCACTGCCTTCAGTAATTTGGGTTCCTTCCAAAAGTACTAATGCCGGCCCAGTGTTACAATCAATGGTGCCTTTTGTTATGATGCATTTGCGTATATCATTTCTTGATGGAATCTCATACATAATGTCAGTCATAACCTGTTCTAATATACTTCGCAGTCCACGCGCTCCAGTTTTTCTCTCAATCGCTTTCTCGGCCACACGCATAATTGCATCTTCTTCAATCTCCAATTCAACATCATCGAATTCAAAGAGTTTTTTATATTGCTTTAAAATCGCATTTTTCGGCTCCCTGATAATTCTTACCAAAGCATCTCTTGTAAGCTCTTCTAAAGTAACCATGACCGGCAAACGACCTATAAACTCTGGAATCAATCCAAATTTCAGCAAATCTTCTGGCTGTACTTTCTTTAGCAGTTCAGAAGAATCCACTTTTGTTTGTGTCAGCTGTGAATTGAAGCCAATTGTTTTTTCACCGATTCTTCTTTGTATAATTTTATCCAAACCGTCAAATGCACCACCGCAAATAAACAGTACATTCGTCGTGTCAAATTGAATGAAATCCTGATGCGGATGTTTTCTTCCCCCCTGAGGAGGTACGCTTGCAACTGTTCCTTCTAAGATTTTCAGCAATGCCTGCTGAACTCCTTCTCCGCTAACATCACGTGTTATGGAAGGATTCTCAGATTTTCTGGCTATCTTATCAATTTCATCCACATAGATGATACCTTTTTGAGCCTTTTCTACATCATAATCCGCAGCCTGTATCAGTTTCAAAAGAATATTTTCTACATCTTCACCAACATATCCGGCTTCTGTGAGTGCTGTTGCATCTGCAATCGCAAACGGCACATTTAATATCTTTGCCAGCGTCTGCGCAAGTAAAGTCTTACCTGATCCTGTCGGTCCAATCATAACAATGTTACTTTTTTGGATCTCAACCTCATCATTTTTTTGTTTTTTTATGCTGTTAACCCTTTTATAGTGATTGTAAACAGCTACAGCAAGTGTTTTCTTTGCACCATCTTGATCAATCACATAATCGGATAAAATCTTTGCAATTTCTTTTGGTCTAGGCAGAAATCCAGATTCCATTAGATTTTTACCCGGCTCTTCAATCGCAGTGAATTCTTCATTTATAATATCTTGACATAACTCGATACATTCATCACAAATATATACATTGGGCCCCGCTACTAATCTGCGAACCTGATCTTGAGGTTTTCCGCAGAAAGAGCAACGGAGTTGCTTGCTTTCATCATACTTGCTCATATATCCTCCCCTCATTTTCTATTGGTAATCACCTTATCAATAATCCCATACTTTAAAGCCTCTTCTGCTCCCATGAAATTATCGCGATCGGTGTCACGCTCAATGGTAGCAATATCTTGACCTGTATTTAAGCTTAGAATACGATTTAGTTTTTCTTTTGTTTTAATAATCCATTCAGCATGAATCCTTAAATCTTCTGCCTGCCCTTTCATTCCTCCCAAAGGCTGATGAATCATAACTTCTGCATTCGGCAGCGCAAATCTCTTACCCTTTGTGCCTGATGATAACAAAAATGCCCCCATACTCGCTGCCATGCCAATGCATATCGTTGAAACGTCAGGCTTGATATACTGCATCGTATCATAAATCGCCATCCCTGCGGTAATTGATCCTCCCGGGCTATTAATATAAAAGCTAATATCCTTTTCAGCATCCTCAGATTCTAAAAATAAAAGCTGAGCGACCACAAGGCTTGCAGTTGTATCATTTACTTCTTCACCTAAAAACACAATTCTATCCTTCAATAACCTTGAATAAATATCGTAGGAGCGTTCGCCTCTGCTGCTTTGTTCCACTACCATAGGAATTAAACTCATTTTTTTACCCCTCTCTTTTTGATATATATATTATTTATTACTCAATTATTGCATTTTCAAACATAAATTCGATTGCTTTTCTTAATTTTATATCCTGCTTGAGGTATGCAAGGTTATCTACCTGCATCATAGCTTGCAGCTTAGATAATTCCATTTTGTACATATCAGCCATTGCCTGCATCTCTTTTTCCATCTCTTCTTTAGAAACTTCAATCTTTTCAGCATCGGCAACTGCTTCAATCACAAGACGAGTCTTCACCTTTTTCTGTGCATCGGAGCGAAGGTCTTCTCTCAAATCTTTTAATTCTTTATTTAAATACTGGCAGTACATCTGCAAGTTTAATCCCTGCTGTGACAATTGCTGCTCAAATTCTTGAAGCATTTCATTTAACTGATCTTCTACCATACAATCCGGAATATCAACATCGTTTGCTTCATAGACTTTTTCTAATACTGCATTCTTCGTTTCATATTCGACAGCTTCTATCGCTGATTTCTCTAGCTTTTCCTTTGTTTCCTTTTTTAATTCTTCCAGAGTATCAAACTCGCTTACATCTTTAGCAAATTCATCGTCTAAAGCCGGAAGTTCCTGCTCTTTGATTTCATGTACCTTGCATTTAAAAACAGCTTCCTTACCAGCTAAATTCTCCGCGTGGTATTCTTCTGGGAAAGTAACCTTAACATCTCTTTCGTCTCCTGCACTCGCACCAATCAGCTGCTCTTCAAATCCAGGAATAAAAGTGTTAGAACCTAAAGTCAAAGGCTGTCTTTCTGCCGTTCCACCTTCAAACTGTTCTTCTCCTACAAAGCCGGAATAGTCAATTAATACAGTATCCCCATCTTTTGCCGCTCTGTCCACAACAATCATTCTGGCATTTCTTTTCTGTAATGCTTCCAATTCTTTATTTATATCATCCTCGGTTACCGGATGTTCAATTTTTTCTACCTTAACACCTTTGTAATCTTTCACTTCAAATTCAGGCATGCAAGTTACGGTAATTGTAACGGTGAAGTCCTTGCCCTTTTCAATTTTTTCTTCCCCAAAGTCAGCAGAAGGGCGGTCTACTGGATTCAAAGATAATTCTTTTAATGCCTGTGGATATCCATTAGAAAACAATTCATTGATCGCGTCTTCATAAAAGACATCTTCTCCAAATTTAGATTCAATTAATTTTCTAGGGGCCTTTCCTTTACGAAAACCATCTACCACAAATTTTCCTTTACTCTTCTGGTAAACCTCTCCAATTGCCTTTTCGAAATCATCTGCAGAAAAGGTCATAGTGAACTTTGCGTCATTTTTTTCTTTACCTAATAAAGTTGCTTTCATTTTTGTCCTCCATCTCAATGAACAAGACAAATAAACTGTTTCTCCTTTATAACGATAACAGCTATAAATTTGCCCGGCTTTATATTTTATTTTATTTCCAAATGCTAAAAAAGCATATGGGTTTAAGTGTAAAGCATTTTACACTTATTTTTTCTTATTTTCTACGTCTAATTTACGAAAATGCATAAACTGCGCACATTATTATATCGTTTTCCTATTATAAAGTAAAGTATATTTCCGAAAAAGAGCTCTTTAAGCCCTTTATTCGCTCTAATTTCCTTATTTAGTGATAAAAAAACAGAAAGGACTCGATTTTTTCACCAAGTCCCTCATTATTTCTTTATTTTTCATCATTTAATTTTGTAATTCCCTGTTTTAAAAGATGTAATCCTCTTGCATATTTACTTCGGTTCTCCGGAACCAAATTGTATTTTTGAGCAAGACGTTCCCCGATTACATTTACTTCCTTTTCTTCCCCTGAAAATAATTCAATTTCTAATTCGCAAATCGGTAGCGTTCCAAAATCAGTTACAATTTCTCCTTCATCAATTGCAACTTCGCATATGGAGTCACCTGTATCAATGCGCATCCGTTTCCGTATAAAGCAGGTTTCCATTAGACTGTGCAACTTTCTGTCACCTAAAAGTTCAAGAACGGCTTTACCCTGCTCGCTCTCTTTAAAAACATCTGGAGACGGCATAATCAAACACGCCTCATCATTAATCGGAACATTAATTTCCTCTCTGCTATGAAGTCCATCCTCACAATTCCCATTCCACTTTAGAGAAGCCACAACTCGATTGCCTTCCATCCGCACGCGAAAAGCGACATCGTTCTTAGACAATACATAATCATCGGAATCAAAGTATGCTGCTTTCATTAAAATAGTTTCTCGTGATTCTATGTCTGCTATGTTTAAAAGATCCTCGTCATCCCAAATATTTTCGGCACATTCTTTATCCCCAATGCCATATTTCATTTCTATTTCCATCTTAAGACCTTTTCCTTTTTTCTTCAGTTTTCATAGTAAGAATTTCTTCTATGGAGAAGAAGACTATTTGATAGTACCATTTTTTCAGCAACATTACAACTGAAAGTTGTTGTCTGATTTCGGCGAATAATTTTTAAATATGTATGATTTTATCATGTTTGCTTATTAATTATCGTGGTATAATAATATTATTAAGTATAATTAAAAGGAGGAAATAATTATGTTATGGAAATGTAGTGTCTGCGGATATATTACGGAAGGTGATTCTGCTCCAAGTGTCTGTCCAAAATGCGGTGCACCGGCAGAAAAATTTACAGCACTCTCTGATGAGGCATCCGAAAAAATTTACAAAGCCGACCGTACAAACGACATTCATCATGAAATTGCAGCTCTAGCAGCAAAAATCAATACGCTTTGCAAGGAAGGTTTAGAAATCAATCTTGATCCTGGATGCAACAGTGCTTTCAATGCATCGAATAAACGTGCATGGGAGATTAAACAACTTGTAAAAGCAGAAATTGCGTCTCACGTTGCAAAAGAAAAATATTAATGTCCTGAAATATATTTTTTAATCATCTAAGAAAAAAGATTCTTACTTACCAAAAGAGGTATTTTAAATTTATCATTTAAAATACCTCTTTTTTTATTTTTCTTATAAATCTAGTTTATAATCTCCCAGTTTGATTTTTCCCGATTTCTTTAAGGCATAGTCTGTAAACCACGCAATGGCAGCAGGGAGAAGAAAATGTAGAAGCAAGACAGAAACTAACACTTGTCCATGAAACCCCATTGATGTGAAAGTCCCTATTTGCCCTACCAATCCAGAGGTTCCCATACCCGAACCGGCTGGTATATTTGTCATGCTGAAATACCTACTTGTGGCAATAGGACCAACAATCGCTCCTGCCAATGTCGGTGGTACTAAAATCCACGGATTTTTTATGATATTTGGAACCTGTAACATAGAGGTTCCGATTCCTTGTGCTAGCAATCCCCCTAAACCATTTTCCGGAAAACTGATGATTGCAAATCCAATCATCTGCGCACAGCAGCCTACGGTCGCCGCGCCTCCTGCCAAACCGCTTAAATTAAGCATAATGCAAAGTGCAGCACTGGAAATCGGTGCGGTTAGAACCAGTCCGACGACGACAGAAACAATGATCCCCATTAAAAATGGTCGCATGACAGTTGCGGTCATAATCACCATTCCAAGTCCGCTCATCAGTGCCGCAACCAGCGGTCCAAAAAATTGAGCAGCGGCCGCACCCATCATAATGGTCACAAATGGCGTTACAATGATATCAATTTTTGTTTCTTTAGAAGCTAGCTTTCCAAATTCTGCACCAACTGCGGCTGCTAGAAAGGCCCCCGCCGGTCCACCCATTGCAGCCCCCATACCGCCGGTAACAATACTTCCAAATAAAACAAGAGGTGGCGCCTTTAACCCAAAAGCAACTGCACCTCCGATGGCCGGCCCCATAAAACTCATTGTTGTTGTTCCTGCTGTAATGAAAAAATCAGACAACACATTTTGTCCGAAAAGCAGAACGCTCTGCTCTCCTAGCGTTTTGATAATCAGACCGATCAAAAGAGAGGAAAACAATCCTAATGCCATTGCAGATAATGCATCATTAAAATAACGCTTTCTTGAAAATACGATGTCCTTACGTTTTAAAAATTGTTTTATTCGCTCCATTCTGCCCTCCAAATTAGTTTATGTATAAAAACAATCCCATTCTATCAAATGACATTCCACATGTCAAGACATATGTATTGATTACAGTTTGACCTGTCTACACATCTATGCTATTATCATGGTATTCTTATAATTTAGGAAGGAAATTTTTATGCAAACAAAAACAAGGCGTGATCAAATTATAGCTGCACTACAGGAATCCGAAACTCCTATCAGCGCAACGACACTTGCCTCTCAATTTAACGTGAGCCGCCAAGTAATTGTCGGAGATATTGCCATTCTGCGAGCTTCCGGAAACAATATAGCTTCCACACCCAGAGGGTATTTGTATCACTCAGACAATAATGATAAGATGCCTTTTGAATATGTTGGTGTAATCGCTTGTAAACACACGTTCTCTCAATTAATTGAAGAGCTTTATACTGTTGTAGACTATGGCGGCTCTCTTATCGATGTAACGATCGAGCATGCAATCTACGGGCAGATATCAGGTGCTCTTGCTATTCATTCCCGCTATGATGCGGATTTATTCGCAACCAAAGTTCAATCAGGAGAGGGAAAACCGCTCAGCGATCTGACTGAGGGCATTCACTTGCATCGTATCGGCTGTAAAGATGTTTCTACTTTTTTACGCATAGAAAATGCCCTTTTAAAAAAGGGCATTGCTCTGCATAAATAATTTTTTATTTTTCTTGCACTTTTACTTGAATGGTTTTCGGTTCTTCTTCAAGCGTTACGGTCGAACCTAGATTTAAAGTGCTTTTTTGTAATTCCAATATAATATTATTAATCTCAACCATCCGATCCGGCGAGATTGAATCTCCTACTGCTAAATTAGTACGATATAAAATATTTTCTAGATCATCGTGAATATCTGCAATGCGCTCACGCATTTTCATAATTTCTTCCTTGTCAACCTCATCAGCGCTTGCTTCCTGTGAAGTCAATGTGGTTACATGGTTTAACTGGAATTCGGATACGCTATCAATCACCGTGCAATCCAAGCCCAATTCTTTTTTTACCAAATCTGCAAAATCATGTTTGGATTCTTGTTCGCCGTGTACCAAGAAAATATCATGCGGTTTCATTTGGAAACCCCCCAGCCAATCCATTAGCCCATCTCTGTCTGCATGTCCAGAAAATCCTTCTAAATTATGAATTTCTGCACTTACATGAATTTTTTCTCCAAAAAGTGTAACCTCTTTTTGTCCTTCAACTAAATATCTCCCTAAGGTTCCTTCGGCCTGATAGCCCACAAATACAATGCTGTTACGGGAATCCCATAGATTATGCTTTAAATGATGACGGATTCTTCCTGCTTCACACATACCACTCGCAGAAATAATGATCTTTGGCTCATGGTCGAAATTAATCGCTCTGGATTCATCACTGCTTCTCGTAAAGACTAAATTTTTAAAGTCGAGCGGGTTATCACCCTTCAGAATATAAGCTTTTGTTTCCTCATCAAATACCTGTGCATTTTTCCGAAAAACTTCTGTTGCCGTTGTTGCCATCGGGCTGTCCACATACACCATCAGTTTGTCCAATTCTTTCTTATACTTTGAGTGATCTTCATAAAACCGATTGAATTCATAAATCAATTCCTGCGTTCTTCCAACCGCAAAGGAAGGAATTACAACATTTCCACCTCTTCTTGTCGTTTCTAAAACAATCTCAATCAAGCGGTCAATGCTAGTTGCATTTTTCTCATGGACACGATTTCCATACGTCGTTTCCATAATAACGTAGTCTGCTTTTTTAATTTTTGTAGGGTTCCTGAGAATTGGCCGATCTGTCATTCCCAAATCGCCGGAAAAGACAATTTTTGAAATACGCTCCTCTTCCTCAATCCATATCTCTATAATCGCTGATCCAAGAATATGCCCTGCATCATTAAATACTACCTTCACCTGCTCGTTGATTTCGATCAATTGGTCATAAAGAACCGGTGTAATATATTTCAAGGATTCTAATGCATCATTATACGTATACAATGGTTCTACCAAAGCTTTGCCCGCGCGCTCCGCTTTGCGGTTTTTCCATTCAGCCTCTTTTTCATGAATGTATCCACTGTCTTTCAACATTACCTCAACCAAATCAGCCGTCGCACTGGTGCAATAGATTTTCCCTTTAAATCCTCTATTTACCAGAAGAGGTATCCTACCACAATGATCGATGTGGGCATGACTAAGCAAAAGAAAATCAATCTCCGCCGGGTCAAATCCAAACTCTTCATAATTCATGGCATCCATCGCTTTTCCGCCCTGAAATTGCCCACAATCCAGCAAAATTTTATACTTGTCGGTCGTAATTAAATGACAGGAACCCGTTACCGAAGTTGCTGCTCCACAAAATTTAATCTTCAATGCTTTTCCCCTCCGTTACATTTCTTAAAACAGGAATATTTGCTGTTATTTTTTTATTTTAACACAGCTTACTAACAAATAAAAGACTGCCCTCATCATTATTCGAGGACAGTCTGTGTCATTATTTTCTTCCTTCCCCTAATTTCAGCATGATATTTTATATAAACAAATTAGTATCTGACAGTTCGGCTGCTCCAAGGAAAGTTGCAACTCCGCCAATTTCGACTCCATCGATCAATTCTTCTGCTCGGATCCCCATAACGTCCATAGACATTTGACAAGCAACAATTCTTACCCCATTATCCATTGCTGCTTGAATCAGTTCTTCTAAAGAAGAAACATTTTTTGATTTCATGACCTTTCGAATCATCCTTGCACCCATTCCACTCATATTCATACGTGATAGTCCAAGCTTCTTGCTTCCTCTCGGCATCATCTTACCGAACATTCCTTCAATAAATGTTTTATTTACTTTAACTGCTTGATTCTTACGCAGAATGTTCAGTCCCCAAAATGTAAAGAACAGGGTTACTTTGCGATCCATTGCTGCGGCACCGTTAGCGATAATAAACGCTGCAATTGCTTTATCCAAATCGCCGCTGAATACGACCATAGTTTTATCGTTACCTGAGGAAGTCTGGTCAAAGTCATTGCTACAAGCTCCGGGAACTGCCCCTTTCATTTTCTGAAGTCGGACTTCATAAATGCCTTTTTGATTCTTAATCCCTTCTAAAAGATTTCCTGTACGTTCGCACCAGACCTTGATATCTGACGCAAATGCAGGGTCACTCGCACGAATGACAAGACGTTCCCCATCTTTCATATCTTTCATAGCAGAAGATACTTTCATGATCGGTCCCGGGCACTGCAAGCCACATGCATCTACTTCAATTGTTTTTGTTGTATCTGAATTGTCTTGCGGTTCTCTGCGCTTTTTTTCGTCAACTTTTTTATCGCTCTTTTCAATGAGAAGCGGCTCTTGCTCATCAATTTTATAAGTTACAAGACTATAAGTTCGATAGCCTCCGCTTAAATTTTTTACATCAAATCCATTTTGCATTAATATACGTGTAGCAATATAACCTCTAAGACCAACTCTGCAAGTTACATATATCGGTTTGCTCTTATCCAATTCATCAAGATGCTCACGTAAAGAATCCAGATTTAAATTAACTGCATTCGGCAAAGTTCCCATCATGATTTCTTCGGGTGTTCCGATATCCAAGAAAGTAACAGAGTCTAAATCCATTGTTTCCAAATCCTCTGCATACCATACCGGCATATCTCCCTTTAACATATTTGCCGCTGAAAATCCAAGCATATTAACTGGATCTTTCGCAGAAGAAAAAGGCGGAGCATAACATAGTTCCAGATTTTCCAAATCATATACCGTACCAGAAAAGCGCATAGCTGTTGCAATTACATCAATCCGTTTTTCTACACCTTCATATCCTACCGCCTGTGCTCCTAAAATCTTTCCATTCTTATCGAATAACATCTTCATGCTGATTGGTGTTGCTCCCGGATAATAGGAAGCATGCGATTGTGGATGCACATATGTCTTCTGATATTCCATACCTTCCTTTTTCAATTGCTTCTCATTCATACCGGTTGATGCTGCTGTCAATTCAAACACCTTTAACACCGCACTCCCCTGCACACCTGCACCGATGGTTTTCTCTGCCCCAAGTGCATTTTCTGCTGCAATCCGTCCTTGCTTATTTGCAGGCCCCGCAAGCGGGATCATTCCTTCTTTTCCACTTACAAGATTAATGATGCTGACCGCATCCCCTACCGCATAAATATCGGGATCTGATGTTTGATACTGCTCATTGACCGCAATGCTTCCACCAATTCCCAAGCTTAATCCTGCTTCTTTTGCCAAACGGCTTTCCGGTGCTACACCCATGCTTAAAATTGCAAGCTCACACTGCAGAGTTTTCTGTTGCGTTGTCTCAAGGCTCAAACTCCCATCCCCTTGTTTCTGAAACGACGTGACACCCGTATTTAATTGAAGATGAATCCCATTTTCAATCAAATGCTGATGCAGTATATTTGCCATTTCTTTATCCAAGGACGCTACAACTTGATCGCTATATTCTACAACCGTTACATCAAGGCCTCTTTCCTTTAAATTTTCAGCCATTTCAATCCCAATAAAACCGCCGCCGATCACCACTGCTGATTTTGTTTGATGCTGTTTTATATATTCCTCAATTCGGAAGGTATCAGGAACCGTACGCAAAGTAAAAATGCCTTCTTCATTCACTCCCGGAAAATTTGGTTTCTTTGCTTCCGCTCCTGGTGAAAGAATCAGCTTATCATAGTTTTCTTCATATTCTTTTCCTGTATCATGATTTTTTACTGTTATTTTCTTTTCTTTTGGTTGGATTGAGAGTACTTCGTTTCTCATTCTGACATCAACTGCAAAACGATTTCGCAATAACTCCGGTTTTGTGACAATCAGACTTTCCTTTTCTTTAATTGTCCCTCCAATATAATAAGGTAATCCGCAATTTGCATAAGAAATATATTCTCCTTTTTCGAACAAAATAATTTCGGCATTCTCATCTAAACGACGTAAACGTGTTGCCGCACTCGCCCCTCCTGCTACGCCTCCAACAATACATATCTTCATATTATGCCTTCCTTTCCCATTCAACTTTATTTCAATTTTAAAAAATTTTTTCTGTTTATTCTCAGCATAGACAATTTGTATGAAATTGTATGTGACAAAGTCACCTTATTTCTCGATTTTATTGTGATTAAGTTACAGAAATATATGCGTTTTCTCTTTATACTTAATTTTAACAAAAGCGTTTCAGAAAACGCCTTAAAAAAATTAACCATTTACTCTAAAATTTTAAAATGAAAAGGAGAGAAATAAAATGACAATGCAAATAACAAAAAATAATTTCGAACAAGAGGTATTGAATAGTAAGAAACCCGTTATTTTGGATTTTTGGGCACCATGGTGCGGTCCTTGCCAAAAGCTTGGCCCTATTATAGAGGAACTTGCACAAGAGATTAAAGATGAGGCTACTGTAGCAAAAATTAATGTAGATGAACAGCCTGAACTTGCAAGAAAATATCGTGTTATGTCTATCCCCACCGTTATGATTTTTAAGGATGGTGTATGCACCCATACATCTGTAGGCGTAAAATCGAAACAAGAATTCATACAGATGGTTCGATAAACCAATGAACCCCTTTTAAATTTTCTTTCTACTTTACTTTCAATGTTTGCTTTGCTTGTAACTAGAGCTTTGATAAGGTATAATTAATCCTATAAAGGAGGTTCGTCATATGCCTTTTACAAGCAAAGAAATTGAATTTATTCAAAACGCCTTGTCTTTTTGGAACCATTTGACGCCAGTCCAGCAGGATTCTCTAAAAAAAGATATGATAAAGCAGCACTTTTCATCGGGAGAATCCCTGCACACTGGCTCAGATGACTGTTCCGGTCTATTTTTGATTCAATCAGGTCAACTTCGCATATACATGATATCTGAAAGTGGCAGAGAAGTAACACTCTATCGGCTTTTTGACCGAGACGTATGCATTTTCTCCGCTTCCTGCATTATGCCTAACATCACTTTTGATGTCCATATTGAAGTTGAGAAGGATACGGATTCCTTTCTTCTTCCAACCGCATCTTACCGCCAGCTTGCAAATGAATCCATTTCTGTGCAGTCTTTTATGAATGATTTAATGGAATCTCGCTTTTCAGATGTAATGTGGGTCATCGATCAAGTTCTGTTTGCCAGCTTTGACCGTCGTCTTTCTAATTTTCTGTTAGAGCAATCTAATATCGAGCAAAGTAATACATTAATCATTACACAGGAAAAAATTGCAAACAATATTGGATCTGCGAGGGAAGTAGTCACCCGAATGTTAAAATATTTTCAAAGTGAAGGAATTGTGCGTTTATTCCGTGGTGGAATTGAAATTTTAGATAAGGAAAAATTGCAGGAATAATCTAACAATGCGCTATGAAACGGTGGAAAAAAATATTATTTTGTGCTATATTATTAATTGACTTATAACAGTATCTCCCACAGTTACGGGAAATTTATTTAAGGATTAAGGAGTTTCAATGATATATCTTCCATTGCAGCATTTGCAGCCGGGTATGGTACTTGCACGATCGGTATATTACCATCCAACTTCTCTTCCCCTTATCGTTGCAGGACAGCAGCTAGGTTCACCAATGATCAGAAAGCTTACTGAATTAAATATTTCCGGCGTGTATATTGAAAGTAAATTTGCAAGTGATATTGAAGTAAAAGAATTTATTGAACCAAAGATAAAACAACAAGTTACCAATGAACTAAAATCGCTTTACGGCGGCTACTTACATAATATGCCTCTTTCTACTTCTACAATTGATTCCATGCGCAACATTGCAGAGAAGCTTTTAAATTATATAACTTCGAAAGAAGAATTTTTACTGAACATAATAGATATCAAAGACTATGATACTTATACCTATTCCCATAGTATTTATGTGGGAACTCTAAGCGTCCTAATAGGCATGCAGCTTAATTATTCGGAAAATCTTCTCCTTCATCTTGCTATGGCTGGACTTTTTCATGATATTGGAAAACTGGATATTTCATTAGATATTATCAATAAAAAAGGTCCTCTCACACCTGAAGAATTTGATGAGATTAAAACACATCCCAAAAAAGCAATTAGCCGACTGGAGTTTAGCCAAAAAATTCCGAATATTGTTTTGTCGGCGATAGAAAGCCACCATGAAAAATACAATGGAACCGGATATCCCTATGGCTTGAAGGGAGATGACATCCCAATTTACGGGCGTATTTTAGCCTTAGCAGATGTTTATGATGCATTAACTTCATCTCGTTCTTATCGACGTGCATGGCTTCCGAATGAAGCAGTAGAATATATGATGGGTTGCGGAGGCACCCATTTTGACCATGATCTCTTAAAAGCATTTCTTAGGATCATTGCAGCTTATCCGGTTGGAACCGTTGTCCAACTCAGCAATGGCTCTTTGGCAATCGTTCTGCAAAACTCAAAGGAACATATCCTTCGTCCCAAAATTCGTCTACTGACACCAGAAAATCTAGCAAACACGGATGTGGATCTCGCTACAGACCGTAGTTTCTTTAACGTCACCGTTACCGGCACAATCACTGACGTAGATAAGCTTCCAAATACAATCTTTGAGTAAAAATATAAAATACGTCTTGCTTAGTTGTGTAAACCTTCCAAGGCGTATTTTTATTTCGTTATCTATCAGTTTTTCTATTTTCTAATAGGAAGATATCCCCGTTGCTTCTTGTATTTGATATAACTTATACTTTAAGAAATCATCATTCGCATATGTCTTAAATTCCACCGTATAATCGCCGTCCTCGTTATTCCATAACCGTTTAAAATAGGACTGAATGGTTTTTGAAATATCCGTATCTCTCACAGTAACAATTTCCAAATCACTTTCTAAATTATAACCCTTTAGATTTCTTCTCGTATAATTCGCGGACCCCATCAAGATGATATTATGTACCGGATAAGTAAACGATGCCAGTTTTACGTGGTACTGTTCCTCTCCAATATTGTACCATTTTATAGTAAAGTTTTCTTCTTCACCCAGCTTCGATAAAGACTGACAATTAGGCGATCCATTCATTTTTACGCCAAAAGCATTTTTGTTTGGATCGGCGATTAATTCAATAAGAACCCCACGTTTCGCAGCTTTTTCCAATTCATCAATCACAGAAAACTCACTCAGATAAAACATGCCTATTTGAATCTTATCACCTTTTTTTGCCGCACGAATGCATTCAAGCAAACGATTATAAATCGCTTTCTCCGTCAAATATTTTACTTTCGTATTTGACAGATACGATTGCTCTCCTTGATAGTATTCAAAATAAGGTAATTCCTCTCCGGAAAAGATTGCGACACGCCTCTCCGCTTCAATCATATCATTGAGAACGGGACTTTTCACTACTACTGCAACATTTGAATGATAGCTACTTGCATCGTGTGGGTTCGCTGATGTAATCATTCCTTCTTGGTCTGTGATAAGAAGCTTTCGATGGTTTGCCTTCAAATTTAGCAAGCCTAAAAAATTTCGAATATTCACTTTTGGCTTTTTTGTATCGGTAGGGTTTTCAATCCATCCTTTTCCTTTCGTTCCAAACCATTTTATGTAAGCTCTATAATAACCAGAAAACAACGGATTTGAATCCTTCATTTGCGTTAAATCCGTCAAAATAACCTGGATGTCACTATCCCTCATGCTCTGGATAGCCTCTTCTTCATAAGCTCCGTAAAATCCATTGATTGGGTCCGTAATAAAGACAATCGGCATATCTGGATTTAACTTTCTCTTTTCAATCAATGCATTTGTGATGCTAGCAACCGCATTCGGATATTTTTCAGAATTTCGGTCATAGGCATCGTTAAATAAAAACATATCCATAAGAATGAATTCCTGTGCGGCTTCAATCATACTAATTTCACGCTTTAAGATATTTAATTCGTGGATCACCTTACCTTCCCGCAGAAAAGTGAAATCCACAAGAAAATCAATTGCCTCTGCTTCATGATAATCGCCTTCAAAGGAAGTCCCGTCGGGCCCTTTTTGAAATAGGCTCCAGCAAATGGGAACAATTAAAACTAGAAATAAAAGTATACTGATTATTATCTTCTTCATAAATTCCTCTGATCTATTTTTCCGCAAGTACTAAGCTTTCTGGTTTTTTTCAGTTCATTCAATTTTCGTTTACATTGTATTTCCTTCAAATGCATACGTTATTATGAGGTGATTGTCATGACTCCGCAGGAAGTTACTACATTTATTACATTTACAGCAAATATCATATCGAAAGACATGTCTGCGGAAGAGTTAGATCGTTTAGCAGATTGCTTTTCATATTTTGCCACTACCCTGTATTTGTTATCTGATTTAGTTGCAAAGCAAGAGAATACAGATGGTCTAGATACTTTAAATCCTTTAGATAACTTAAATATATAATTCTTTATTTTAAAAGAAAAACAAGCCTCATTCTTTACGTGACAAGGCTCTTATGATTAAGTCTTCCATTAAGGAATAATCTAAATAGAAACCTTTCTGGCTTGCATCAAGCATTTCTTCACTGCTTATCTTCAGAAAATCCAGTCGATATCCATTAAATGCAGCAAGTTCCTCCAAGAAGAGTCGCTGCACACGTCCATTTCCTTCCCGGAACGGATGAATTGCATTCATTTCACTTAAGTAATAAGCAAGACGCTTTCCGAATTCTTCTAAGTCATGGCAGTTTCTTAGATAGTTTTCCTGCTTTAGTTGCATAAAAATCTGATTCATCTGCTCTTCAATATATTGGAACAGGCAGAATTGATTTCCTTTTGAAATGTTTACATTCCTGATCTCCCCTGCCCATTTATAAATGTCCTGAAAAAGAAAACGGTGGATCGCTT
Source organism: Sinanaerobacter sp. ZZT-01 (assembly GCF_035621135.1). Taxonomy (NCBI): domain Bacteria; kingdom Bacillati; phylum Bacillota; class Clostridia; order Peptostreptococcales; family Anaerovoracaceae; genus Sinanaerobacter; species Sinanaerobacter sp. ZZT-01. The sequence continues at coordinate 1,834,888 of NZ_CP141728.1, read as the reverse complement.
TTAAATGATCAAAATCAAATTTGCCATCTATGCCTTCCACCATAATTTGCGCAGTACGAAGTGCGGTAATTTCACGTTCAACCTGTTTCAATTCCTCTGCATCCAAGATATTTAATTTATTTTTTAAAGTATTGGAATCCGGGTAACAATAATAGCCATCCTGATCGTACTCATAAAAATACAGTTCTTCTTCCATCGCTATACCGCCTGCTTGCGAAAATATTTTGCGACTAAAATTTCAATTGCATCATGAAACGAAATCGAACCATCGAGACAATCTCGAATGCGTTCTTTGTCAATTGGCTTAAGAGGCATGTCTTCCATGCTCATCGTCGCATTCACATTTTCAATTATACGCTCAAAATCACTCATAGATTGTCTTTTTCCTTTCTTCTACTTTCTTATATTATAACATTTTTTTGCTTTTTTATAAAGCTTTTTAAATACATTTTTATTATAATTGATTTCTTATTTTTTTCAGGTTTCTCGTTAATATATTTAAATCTTCAATTCTTCTTGCAACGATATAAGTGCTTGTCTCACGATACATTAAAATATGATTCAATGAAGCTTGCAATTCATTGCAAATCTTCTCTTGTTCACTTTCAAATCGTTCTGCAAGATTAGTTGCACAACTTCTGATTTGGAATGTATAATTCAAAAACATCTTTTCAAAGAGTCGGTCGCAGTTATCATCAGCTTCTTCCCAATCCTTTTTCAGCAGCTCGTTTTCTTTGAATTTTGTACCTTGTCCTTCTTTTTCTTCTCTTCCAAGATTTAAGGTCTTCATTTCATAATGATATTCCATCCCAAAAAGCTCTGAAACCGTATCCGCTAACGATGTCTTCATCTCATTCAGCCGTGCTTCCATCTCATTTGACATCTCCCAACATGCATCTTGAAGCTTTGTGATCATCTCTTGATTCAGAGAAGCCTGCGCTTCCTTGCAAAGTGAATCTTCCATGCACAGTATTTCACCTTTATGAGAAGTAATCGTTTGCTTGAATGCTTCAATCATCCGATCCGCTTCTCTTTCGAGTTGAACGCGTACCTGTTTTTTATTTTTTTGTAAATCTTCCAAATATTTTTCCATACTTTTAAACCGGTTGTCAAATTTGCCAATAGGCATTTTTAATGCATTCCAATATAGTCCCAGCTGTGCTAAGGTACTTCCAATAATGTCCTTTAATTTCATTCCAACTGAATCTTCTATAATTTTTCTGGCTGCTTCTTCACAATCATTCTGAATGCTTTCCTTTAATGTAGATACTCCTTCACCATTCTTTGCGCTTACTGCATACATATTGACGCTCTCCACTTCCATAATTTGGCAAAGCAATCTACGGCAATAATCCAAATAAGCACTTAATTCTTCCTCTGAGACTACATCAATTTTATTAACTGCAAAATAGAATTTGGCTGCATATTCTTTTGCACTTTTCAAAAAATTAATCTCAATTTCGTTAATTGGGCTGTCTACAGATAGTGTAAAAATTACAGCATCACTTTCTTTTATAAAAGCATATGCCGCATCTGAATTGTGCTTATGAAAAGAACCCACTCCCGGAGTATCTACAAGTGTTATTCCACTCATTAAAAACGCAGCAGGTACCTTTAAGGTAACAGAAGCAACACCTCTCTCATTATCCGGATTTTTTTGCTCACTGATATATTCCGATAATGCTTCAAAAGCAACGGGTCGAACAATACCGTTCCCAAAATGTACAGCCGCTGCTTTCTCCCCATACTGTATTCTCGTAACCGCAGAGGTTACAGGAACGATACCTACAGGCAACAGCTTTTCTCCAAGCATTTTATTCAGCAGCGTACTCTTGCCTCGTTTAAACTGCCCAATCACCGAAATGGTAATTTGCTGATTGGCAAGCTTATCACTCAATTCACGAACTCTGAAGGCTTCTTTTGCGCATATCTCAGAGTTTTCCAGCAGTTCTCCTGTATATTTTACTATATCGATCATAGAGGTATTCATTTCTCTTCTCCTACATCTTTTTCTGTTATATGAAATCATTAAAAAAGTTACAATTTATCATACCATAAAATGCTCATTGACTCATCCTACTAAAATTGGTACTCTATCTATTCTTTTATCTGCGATCCTAATTTATGTGAAATATTAAATAAAAAACACCCTACCGTTTAGTTTACAGCAAAGCGTTCTTTCTATTTTTAAAATGCAATTGGAGTACCTCAACACTCGCACTCACCTTCTTGAGCAATATGTATCACTTTATTTTCCAATAAGCACATTGAACGTAACAAGCACTTTAGACTTTCATATTTAAAAGCCTCCTCTCTCTAAGTTGGAAATCTCATGTTTCCTTTGCATCATTAAACTGTCAATCTCATTAAATATCGTATTAAGTATCTCCTCTTTTTCTGAAGATTTGAGCGCATCTTCAAGGTTTGCCAACTTCTCAGAAATTTGATCATCTAGAGAAGTAGAGAATGTTTTATCCCTGTAACGCATACTTTCGTATAGCTTGTTGATCTGTTTTTCATAAAGCCTCGCATTTGAATTATACAGCAAGGCGAGGGCTCTCTCTTCACATTTCTTTAAGTTCGCCATTTCTTGAAGTGTTGAACGCTCTACCGAATTGACTCTCCTCGAAGATGTGATGAACAGTATAATCAGAATAATAGTTGCTGCAATAATTAAGATTTGTATAAAAACAAAAGTCTTTATACTATTATTAAATTGTCTAGCAAATAAGGAAAAAGTCGCAGTAAATAGGAAATAAAGAATCAAAATTCCGCTCAATCCTGATCGCATAAAAACTTTATTTGTTTTAGGCTGATAGCTTTCTAACCAAAAGAAGCCGTTTATAATCATAAATTCAGCTAAAAGTGTAAACCCCAGTCCCCAGTCATCTACGGCGGTCCGTTCTGGCATTAAAAAATATGCTGATATTGTTGCAATAAAAATTACAAATCCAATTCCAACATTTAAAAACAATGCTTGATTTTTTTTCATTTTTATCACTCCCCTTATCATTTATTTTCGCACTCTGGATAAAACTTAGGAGAGCCATCAATTTTTGCCCCACAATTTCCGCATCTCTTTATAAGTGATTCTCCACATTCTGGACAAAATTTTGCATTTTCATCTGCAATTACTGAATTACATCTTAGACAAGATTTTGTAAGCATCTTGCTCAAATACAATCAGATTTACTTTTTATTTTGTTTTTTCTTATCGTTGATCCTTTCGCATGAAATCAGACATAGTTCAAACCACTGGCCCATTTCAGTGCATCTACATACAATTCCATATACCGCTCTGCACTTATCTTATTCATAAAAGATGCCTTTCCCATATTTAATCCAGTTTTTTCATAATCAATGATGCAATTCAACAATTCTCTCTGCTCATTTTCCATGCCCAACAAAGCCATTTTGACATTATCTGTGAATGGCATATATTTCAGCACCTCATCCATATCCTTATTTAATAGAATGTCAATAAAGGAAAACATTCCGGTAAAAAAGCAGTCTGCATTTGCACCGCTCAATCCCAGTTCAACTGCCAAAGAATCCATAAGCCGCCCTCGTATTAGAGACAATTTAATCAATTCTGCATTTTCAACACTTTGAAAATCCTTCAGCAGCATCAGCGAAATCCATTGATAAATCTTATTCATTCCCAAGTAAGACAACGCTTGCCGTATAGAAGTTATTTTATTTTTTGCTCCATAGTATGCTGAATTAGCGAGCTTTAAAAGCTTATAGGTAAGACCAAGATCACTTTGAATAATGCTGGCAATTTTTTCATAACTCGGTTCCTCTTTTTTCAGGTCCTCCATAATAAGAAGCAGATTTGAATTTAGGCTCTCTATTTCTTTTGTTTTCATCACAAAAGGTTTGCTGAAGAAAAAACCTTGAAAATAATCATACCCCATTTCAAATGCAATTTGATATTCTTCTCTCGTTTCAATTTTCTCTGCCAAAAATTTTATTTTAGATTTATATTTTTGAATTAAATCACGTTGTATCTTACAATCAATAAGCGGGAATTCAATCTTAACGATATCAATTGTGTCCATCAACGATAAAAATTTTTCTTCAAAAACAAAATCATCCAGTGCTAACATATATCCCATATCACGCATTTTTTTGCAAGCATCTATGATCTCTTGCGTAGTATCTTCGCGCTCCAAAATTTCAATAACTATATTTTGTTTTGGTAGCAAGAGCGGAACATTATTTTTTATAAGACCTTTTGAAAAATTTATAAATGCTTTTTTACCATCCGTCAAATCATTGATATCAAAAACAAGAAAAGAATTACATATCAATTCAGCAGTCGCTTGATTGTCATCCACACCCGTATATAGGTTTACATTGCTTTCACGATAAAGTAATTCATATCCATATAAATTCATGTCCCTGTCAAATATCGGCTGCCTTGCTATATATCGCTCCATATTCCCACATCCTCATATGCACAAGAAAAGAGTAAAAACGAATAAAAAAAACGATTCCAATGCTGTTTACCTCAGCATTTCATCATGATAAAAAGACAGCTCTTAATACCATAAATCATATTGCCTCTTCATTGTGTTCGCAATAAAAATAAGCATATGATATATATAATTTAAAATTAAATCTGATCTATGACATCTCTATAATATTTTTTTAATTATAACATAAATTCGGGAAACATTGAAATGCAGTATTCCATATTTTTGCTCATTCAGCCCCCTACTTGAAATTTACTATTGTTTCATTTAAACCAAAGGTCATTCTTCTTTCTTGCCCTCTTCCATCAATCTCGAATAGTACGCATTTGCTTGGTATAGTGCAGCAACAGGATTATGTCCGAGAACTCTGTCTTTTGTAATTAAAGTGGTAACCCATGCATCAGAATATTTATAGAACAAGCTGTCATGCCCTACACATAAACCAATCACAACGTTTAAATCAGTATCGTTTTCATTTAGTATCTTAGCCTGTAAAATTGGATTACACATATTTGCTCCAACTACTTCGCAGGTTTTAGGAATTCCAATCGTTACCTTCGGCTGCGCTCCTACTTTACAGGCAGCTCCGTATACTTGAAGACCATGTTTTTTAAAAATCTTTGCAGCTGTTCTCGCTTCTGAAAGCAGTCCAACGCAGGTTGCAATTCCAATTTTCGCAGCCCCGATTTTTTTTGCAAATTCTATTATTTCTTCAATTCTAGTCATTTTACAATAGTTCTCTGCTTCTACCTCCGCTGATGCAATTGCTATTTTCTGATTCTCTTCCTTTTCAAGATAAAGAGCCATTGCTTCCTTCAAAATTTGTTCATCCATTTGTTCTGTCAAACAAAATGTCGGATACTTTTTATCGGATTTACCACACTTTGCCGTTCCGCAGTCGATGCAGCTTCTGTCGCTCTCATTTCTATCCATTTTTTCTACCCCCAATTCAGCCAGTCAGCTTATTTTTTATTTCATACCCCTTTTGGCTTAGATTACACTCATTATACAACAAAAGCCATCGACTGCGCTATAACTGCAATTTTTTCCTTAAAATTTTTTTATTTAAAATATTTTTTCACTCAGTATTAAACAGGCCTAATACTTGATGGTATCTTTCTCCAAAGAAGATTGATTTTGAGGTTTGTTTCTTGCAACAGTCCGAACATTCAAAGGCGTTGAAGTGTCGTTAGACTGCTCCTTCAACAGATGAAATTTTCCAACCTCTTCCTGCAAAGTATGTGCCTGTGCAGCCAATTCTTCACTAGATGCAGAGCTTTCTTCCGCTGTCGCTGCATTTGTCTGTACGACGGAAGATACCTGTGAAAGACCTTGGTTAATCTGTTCAATCGCTTGTGCTTGCGTAGCCGATGCCGATTCAATTTCTTGTATTGCCTGTTCAACAAGTCTTGATTTTTCAGCAACTTCTTGAAGAATTTGCGCAGTTTCCAATGCTTGTTTTTCACCTGCTAAAACTGTATTTGAAGATTGCTCAATTAAGCCTGCCGTCTGCTTTGCCGCCTCTGCGGATTTCGCAGCAAGATTACGCACTTCATCTGCAACCACTGCAAACCCTTTTCCTGCATTCCCTGCCCGAGCCGCCTCGATCGCTGCATTTAAGGCAAGAATATTTGTTTGAAATGCAATATCCTCAATTACTTTAGTAATGCTAGATATTTTTTCAGAAGCAATGCTAATTTCTTTCATCGCAGTGCTAAGCTCTTGCATATGCGCATTGCTTTCATTTACGCCAAAGCCAGTTTGTCCTACATATTCCGAAGCTTTCTGTACATTGACTGAATTTTGCTCTGCCTGCTGTGCAACATTCGTAATAGACGCATTTAACTCCTCGACAGTTGCCGCCTGCTCTGCCGCCCCGGATGCAAGCGATTGTGAAGCACTTGATACCTGTTCTGCCCCAATATTGACTTGATCTGCTGTTGTGTTAATAATTAATAAGGTTCGATTAAGATCCGTCTTAATTTTTTGTAATGCCAATCCGAGAACATCTTTATCCGAACGTAGAGGCACTTCTTTCGTAAAATCACCGATACTGATGCTCTCAGCTGCTAATACTTGGTCGCGAATGCTATCAATCATTCCGGTAAAGGCCGCAGCCAGCTGACCGGTTTCATCTTTAGCAGTAATATCATCTAAGTCAACATCCACATGTCCCAATGCAATCTTATTTGCTGCATCAACGACCCTCTCAATTGGTTTACTGATCATTTTTGATATTCTCAATCCAAGAAATACTGCAAGACCTCCTCCAATAAGAACAAAAATGGTTAGAATAATTGTTAATAAAACCGCAGAGGAATCATTTGATTTACTGGTTTTTTGTGCAGAATACATTCGATTATTAACCAATGTGTCAAAATTATTATATATTTTTTGTATATCTTTCGTTTCATTTTCCAGTGCATTCATCGCCTCATCTTGCTTTCCGACCTTTGCTGCCTGAAAGCATTTTTGAATGGCTGGATCAAATGATTCATCATATAATTTCAAAGATTCATCAATTAGAGCAAGTGAATCCGCAGTATTGATTGTTTCCCTATAGGCTTCCACATGATTTATAAAGCTTTCTTTTGTACTGAGATATTCTTTTTCTAATTCTTCAATCTTTTGCGCGCTACCGGTTTGAATTACAGCTGTCTTCGAATCAGAACTAAACTGGTATAAATCTTCAATCGCACTGATTAAATCATTCATCGGAGCTGTTTGTGATTCATACAAATAAGTGTCCATCTGATTAATCCGAACCATTCCAAAGATACCCACACCACCAATGATCAGCATAATCAATGTTAAGCTCAAAAATCCGGTCAATAACTTACGCGAAATACTGAAATCTTTAAATTTTTTCATAATCATTCCTCCCTGTTTTCAGGCAAATTTGTATTTTGGATATAGAAAACACTTTGGTCAGAAACTTCCTTATGTCTTACCTCAGTGGTTGCTAAATAAATCTTTAGACAGTATTTTTTTTAAAATTTAGTGCAGCATATTTCAAACTTTAAATAAAACTCGTCAAAAAAATACAAACAGTATATCACTTTGCTTGATGAATATATTGTTCTATTCGGGCTAAACTAAATTTATTCATTTATTGTCTTAAAGACGCAGTATACCTCATACTGCGTCTTGTTGTCTTAAATCAATGAAAACATCAGATATTTGATACTTTTTGGACGGTGGAATTGACGGTGAAAGATGCTTTGTCTTTGTTCATAAGGTAAATCGTGTTGAATTTATCAATTGCTGCTCTTTTATGCTCCATGAGAGAATGTGCATAGACATTAAGTGTTATGGAAACATTAGAATGCCCCAATATCTCACTAAGTGTTTTAATATCTACTCCCAGTTCCAGTGCACGTGTCGCAAAGGTATGACGAATTGCATGAAATTTACGCTCCGGTATCTTACTTTCTAAGAGCATCCTCTTAAATAATTTTTGATAATAGCGAGGGTCCACCGGAACGTTCTTCCCAGAGAATATATAGTGATTTTCATTTATATAACCAATTCTATTTTCCCTTACTACTTTTAGCAAAAATGTAGGGAGAGGGATTCTCCGCATTGATTTTTTGCTTTTTGGAGTGCCAACAAACAAAACCGTTTTATTCTTTCCATCTTCAAAATTCCTAGTCCGAGACACGGTCCGTGTGATAGACATCGTCCCAGATTCTGTATCAATATCGCTCCATTTTAGTGCACAAAGTTCTCCAAGACGTATGCCAGTATAAAAGCATAATACGATTCCGATAGCTCGCTTATCCTCGCGATTCAGTGCAGCATGCTCAATCATACGTTGTTCCTTCATGGAAAAGACCTGTACTTCTTTTTCTTCTATTTTAGGGAACTGAACCAATTCAAGAATACTATGAGACATCGGTAAATCTTTTAGTATTTCTTTTAATGCTATTTTAAATATGGTCAATATCTTTTTTCTGGATGCTTCTCCAATAGACGTATTTTCCCTTATAAGCCGCACAAACGCTCTGACAGAATCGACTGTGATTTGAGCATTTTCATTCTTCTGAAAAAACGGAATTACGTATTTATGCATACAACTGTGATAGCTTTCGTAAGTGGACGGTTTTACTTGATGTGAAACATCTCCTTTCAGCCATAAATCAAATAGCTCTGAAGCTTTACTAAGGTTCTTAAACTGTTTTTTCTCAACTTTATTTTCATGAAAATACTTCATCTTTTCTTTGACTTCTCTGTACGATTTTGCATAAAGATATTGATATTTGCCATTCTGGCGTAAAATCCTTCCTTCCCAGCGTCCATCTTTTCGTTTATAGATATTTTCTCCTCTGCGTGACATTGTAAACTCCTTTACTGGCTACCATTACTATTTTGACTCTGATGTTGACGGCGAATTATAGACGGGTTATCGGAAAGAGCCTTATAGTTATGATTAAAATGATGTCGACATTTCCTTTTTTTACCCTAAATAATAATTTAAGGGGCAATTTGACAAACAGCAAGCATTTAATGTATAATTATATTGTCTAAATAAATAAAAATATGTCGACGCAGTATGAGGTATACTGCGTCGTTTTTATGTGATAAAATTCTTTAATATTTTCTACAAAAAACGTAAAAAAGAGGTGTTCAAGTTCAACACCTCTTTATCTAAATTTATCTGAGCCTTACCCCTCTTGAAATTCTCCTATTCCTATTATATATGCGTCTCATATACGGATACTAGAATATCACCAGCTTTATCTTTATAAAAAAGAACTGCTGTTTTCCAATCATTCGATTGCGTTCCTGACATAGTCTCGGAATATCCTGTCTCTCCTTCATCAAACAAAGCATCCTCTGTAATAAAGCCTTCTCCTGATCCGGATTTTCCTTTATGGGAATAATAAACTCTTCCGTCTTTGTCCGGAGTAACTTTTTCCTCTGAAACCAACGTCCAGTTTTTCTGAACCTCATTGATATCCGGCTTTGTAAATTCTTTATCTTCTTCCTCTTTACTGTTTTTTTCATTTTCTTCTTCCAGCGTTAATTTTTTTAAATATTGTTTTGCTGCATCTTTATTTGCTTTCTCTTTTTTTAACGGCAAATCAAACAGCAGATTCATACCCTCATAATCCTTATTCGCAGAGATCGTACCTGTTTTCTCATCAAAGGTATAAGCATCTCTATCCAAAAATGTTGTATTACTAACACACATATAAAGGGCTTTATCTGCAAAAAGCTCTACGTTATCGCATTCAATGATTCGATACTTAATCCCATCTCTTACTATTTCAGAATAGCCCCCATGCATTGTTATAATATTATATTCTGCGGGATTTAGACCTTGAATCAACGGCGAAACAAAGAACGCTTCCTCTCCATATGTCTCATCAGAAGTCTTTGGCATAGGGCTCCCATCCTTATTAGCAATCGCGACAACTGCATATGTTTTTTCCGGACTCAATTGCTCCTCTTCCGAGCAAACATCACTTAAATTTTTACCTGAAACGGCGCCTAGTAATGTGACCGTATACTTTCCATAAGTTTTTGATTCTTGCATTGAAACAGCATCCTTGCTCTCAAATGCTGTGGCAAGCTGTTTATCCCCATACTCTGTTGCAATCTCCTTTGGTGTCAGCAGTGTCCAAGCAGCAAATGCTGTTACGGAGCCACATAAAACTGCACAGCATACTACGGCAGCAACGGATAATCTTCTCATTTTTTTTCCATTCATATTCTGGTTCTCCCTTATTTTTTGTAAAATTTTTGTATTCAGATTATGATCCGGCTCATAGTCTGTCAAAAGAGCATTTTTTAATAGTTGATTCAATTCTTTATCTTCCATATCCATTAACCTCCAGATATTTTTTTATCTCTTTTCTTGCTTTATAAAGCCGACTTTTTACGGTACCTTCAGGCAAGTGCAAAATCAGACTGATCTCTCTTAATGGCATTTCCTCTGCATAGTACAAATACATTGGTGTTCGATACGCTTCTTTTAATTCTTTTACTGCGTCAGATACGATGCGTTGCTTCTCTTTTTTCAATAATTCATCTTCTGGACTATGTACTTCTCCAAACAGATTTTCTTCTCGAGCACTTTCATCCTTGCTGCTTTGTATGAACGCAATCCTAGAACGCCAAGCAAATTTTCTTTTGCGGTTTTTCCATAGTTTAACTGCAATGGACATTAAGTAACTTTTTGGATTTTTCTCTACATCAATTTTACTGCACAGTTCTACTGCCTTTAAGAAAGTTTCCTGATAGAGTTCCTCTGCTTCTTCTTTATCTTGGGTTAAATGTCTGCAAAAATTGTACAAAGCTTTGCCTTCAATATAAACCATCTCATCAATGTCTGTAAGTTTCAACTTTCATTCCTCCACATGTGGTTTTGCCCTTCACCTATATATTGTAATAAGTATACGAACGGTTCACAAAGATTTATTTTTATTTGAGCATTAAGCGTCTTCCTTCTCAAACCGTCGAATCAAATAACATGTTTGAACGCATAAAAATAAGCTATAAGATTTTATCCCTATAGCTTATTTCTTAACCCTTGCACAGTAAAGATATTTTTCATCTCTATATTTAATTTATTATATGGTATCTTTGCTTGATCATCTTATTTTTATCTTTTAATGAAGTACTGTTTTCACATGATTTAATTAAAAAATTATCTTGAACCATCTTATAAGTATTACCCTAATAAACTATTTATTATATAGTCTGTCAATTTAGGAATATTTTCAAAAAGATCTTTCTTAAATACTCGTTCCGTATATTTATGCAAATCTTTACCCCAAGGGCCTACATTTAATACTGGCATTGATTGCTCTTTTATGATTTCCAATGGAATGTAATACATCCCTCCCCAAAAGAGCATATTATTTTGGACATATTCTATATTTTCTTTATCTACTGTAAACATTGCGTAACTTAAATCGGATATACCTGTAAAATAGTTTTGAACATAAATACCATTTCCAAACTCTTTTTTCGCATATTGATCTAGCTTACCTACCAGTTCATTCACCTCTGAGGCACTCTCTAACATAGAATTATTCGTGCTGGGATAATATGGTGCTGCCATTGCAATTACTACAATTGGAGACAAATCACTATAATATTCTAATGTCTTTTCCATTAACTTATAAGTGCCTTCTACTCTTGATATTTCACCATTGATTATTTTATTTTCTAGTTGTTTTTGGTATTTTGCGATTTCAACCTTAAATGCTTCCCCTTTTTCTTCTACTATTTCATTATAAATTTCACCATAATATTTTACTTTTGGCTCCCAATGATGCTCCACTCCTTCAATTCCAGCTATGCTTTTATATTTTTCATAGCTGTATTCCATATCAGATACCAATTCTTCAAACGCTTCCTGACTTATTGACTTCAGCTGATCTAAAATTTCTTTTGGAGATTTCGTAAGTGATAGAATCGACATATATCCGCCTGCCGTAAGTGGTAAAGAAACATCATATGTGTTTTTTCTATCTTTAAAGTAAAGCCATGCCGGAGGTGTTGTAACCGTATTGCCTGCTTTCTCAATAAAAATCGGATTTAATTCTGTCTTTCTTACAATTGCCGACAACAAGTTGACTGGATTTAGTCCCTGATAAATTTGTCCAACATGTGCAAGCTTACCTCTAGCTAGGAAAATCGGCATAATCTTGCCTACTGAACCATCGTATAGCGTCATATTGTTTTCATCAATTCGATCATGAGGCTCCACATTTAAAAGTAGTTTGTATTCCAACTGATACTGATCCCTCATATCTTTTAATAAATAGACCGCAGATCTCATACCAGCAGATAAATTTTCCTCATCCGGTACGCCGATCAAAAGGATATTGCCTTTGAAATCTTTCTTCTTTGTGTATTCTTCAAAGAGCGACAGGTGAATGCAACCGCCCCCTTTCATATCGGATGCACCTCTTCCAAACAACCATTCTCCGGATTCCAAATCTATTTTCGCACTCTCATTCAATTCAACTTCTCCGGTTTTGAATAATTTTTCTAATTCGTATGGGTTATAAGCATATTCTTTATATTTCCCATAATCTTCAACATCAACCGTATCTGTATGATGCAACATGACGATCGTTTGATTTCCTGTTCCTTTTAATAAAGCCCACGGTATCCTTCTTTGTAAATAATCATTCTTGATATCATAAAAACCACAATGCTCCGGATTTTCTTTTAAATAACTTAGCGAGTTAAACCACTTTTTAAAAAAGTTTTCATTATTTTTTTCCAACGCAGTTCCGGTATGTGTTATCTCACTTAAATAAGTCATTAAATTATTTTCTATTTTCTCCGCAAGTTTCATTTCTATCTCCTTAACTTAGTAAATAAGTAAGAATTTAATGACAGTTTTTCCATCAAGAAAGTTCTGTCATTAAATTCTTTATCAATGTACTAATCAATTATATCATTTCATTTTAATTTTGCTTCTAATTTTTGTAATTCCTCAGGATAGTTTTCTTTCGCTATCTTGTTCCATAATGGAGCATTATCAATTCCACATCTTTCTGGTACAAAGACTGGATCTAAGCCCATTTTCTTTTGTTCCTCATAGTCTTTTAAGGTAGCAAATCCGTATTTCCCGATAATCAAGATAGAAAGAATATTAATCCATGCGATCATTCCCACACCAATATCAGCTAAATTCCATGCAAATTCAGAACTCTTTACACTTGCAAATACAACCATTACAACCTGAATAACTCGAACTACATTTGTAATAACACCCAAATGTTTACTATCTTTAAAGAGAAATGCGACATTTGACATTGCGTAGTAAGCAAATGAAAGCAGAGTTGTAAATGCAAAGAAGAACATAGCGATCGCAATAAAGGCTCCTCCTACACCAGGAAGTAATGTATCAATCGCAGCTTGCGTAAATCCAACTCCCACACCAATATCGGGAAGATTTTCAACAATAAACGCTCCACTGTTATCTACGACATTATATGCTCCTGTTGACAAAATCATAATGGCTGTCGCGGTACAGACAAAAAGAGTATCGACATAAACGGAAAATGCCTGAACCAATCCTTGTTTTGCCGGGTGAGAAACTTCTGCTGCACCAGCAGCCATTGCGCCAGTACCTTGTCCTGCTTCGTTTGAATATACACCTCTTTTTATGCCCCATAAAACTGCATTTCCAAAGATTCCTCCGAAGGTTGCATTCATATTAAACGCTGAAGAAAAGATTAATTTAAACATTGCTGGAACTTCTGTAATATGAATAGCCACAATCACAAGCGCTACCACAATATATGCGATTGCCATGACCGGTACAACAATTTCAGCGAACTTCCCAATTCTTTTTACGCCGCCAAAAATTACAATTGTGAATAAAGCTGCGACACCGATTCCTGTAATAAGCGGGCTGATCCCAAATGCATTCTTAAAAGAATCAGCAATATTAAATGCTTGAATTCCAGGTCCCGTAAATCCACATGCGATGATAACTGCAATGGTAAAAATAACTGCAACTACCTTGCTCTTTAGACCTTTTTCAATATAGAAAGCCGGACCCCCTCGATATTCACCGCCGATGTCTTCTTTCCAAACTTGAGAAAGTGATGATTCCACATAAGCTGATCCTGCACCAAAAAAGGCAATGACCCACATCCAAAAGATTGCTCCTGGACCGCCGTAGAAGATAGCTGTAGCTACACCAGCAATATTTCCAATTCCAACACGTCCGCCTAATGCCATAGCAAATCCCTGAAACGAGGATACACCACTTTTTGAGCTTTTCCCGCTAAGAAGTAGTTTTACCATATCCTTAAATAATCTTATTTGTGGAAATGCGGTTCTTATCGAGAAATACAAACCTGCTGCTAAACAAACATAAATGAGAGATTTGCTCCATAAAATAGCATTTATCTGTCCTGTAATCTCCGTAATACTCATTTTCGACCTCCATAATTAACAATAATTTTTAAAATAGCACGTTTATTTCAAATTATGAGTTTAAGCCATCTAAGACTTCGTACGCTTACTTTTCCACCCTCCTCTCTTTTTTGCGAACAATTATTTATAAAGCAAGTAATATGCCAAAAAAAAAAATAGCATAAAAGGCTTTCCTATACGCTATTTTTCGTAATATTTAAAAGTTTACAAAAATTTTTATAAAAAAATTTTTAATTTATAAAATTTTTTTTATAAAAGGTCATCGCAGATTATACTTTGAAATTTTATAATTCAGTCTTTGCGGTGTAATAGATAGTTTCGAAGCAGCTTCTGTTAAGCTGCCTGTATTCTTTATTGCACGTTGTATTAATTCCTTTTCATAACGGTCCACCGTATTTTGCAAATCAATAATGCTATCATTCTCACCACAAGGTAAAATGGCTTGGTGAGCAAGCGGTGCTGTCTGATATTCAATCGGTGTCGCACTTTGATACTCAATCGACCGAATAAACTCTTGAATATCCTTTAATATAATTTCATGTCCCCCTTCATGATTAAAGGCACTCTCAATCATATTTTTTAACTCTCTTACATTTCCGGGCCAATTCCAACTTCCCATGATACTTTTTACCATTTCGCTTAATCCCCTAATGTCCCTGTCCATTTTTTTATTATATTTTTTTATAAAATAATCGGCAAGTAACAGGACATCATTTTTTCTCTGCCTCAGTGGAGGAATGTATATTTTAACAATACTGATTCTATAATATAAATCTTCTCTCAATCGCTTTGAAACTAGTAAGTCCTCTAATTTTTCATTGGTCGCACAAATGATGCGGACATCAAAGGGAATATCTTTTTGCCCTCCAATGTGCCTTACCTTTTTATCTTCAAGTACTTTTAAGAGCTTGACTTGCATGGAAATGTCCATAGAGTTGATTTCATCTAAAAATAAAGTACCGCCATCTGCGAATTCAAACAATCCTTTTTGCGTCTGTGCTCCCGTATAGCTCCCTTTTTCTGTACCGAAGAAAATGCTTTCAAAAAGATTGCTTGGTATTGCCGCACAATTTTGCGAAATAAAGGGCTTTCCATTTCGCCGGCTGCTTGTGTGTATGGATTGTGCAACCAGCTCTTTTCCTGTTCCCGTCTCCCCATAAATAAGAACCGTCGAATTATTATCAGCTATCGTTTTTATACGTTCCTTTAACAAAAGCATGTCATCATTTCTTGTAATAATATCTTCAAGCTGATATAGACGCTTTGATTTTTCTGCTGTGGATTTATTATTAATAACTTTTACAAATCTTGAATAATCAACAACTCCGATCAATTCTCCTTCTTCAAAAATTGGCATAGAGGTACACATTAAAGAAATCTGCTGGTTTTGACTGTTTGTTAAAATTTGCTTTTCATTAATAATGGATTTTCCTGTTTTAATGGTTCTAATAATTGTGCTTGTTTCCTCACTTAAACTAGGATATACATCTAAAATATGCCTGCCGATCAGAAGTGCGGGCAACTGTGTATAATGCTGACATGTACTGTATTCGACAATACCATCTTTATTGCAAATAACAATTTCTGTATTATCTCCACACATGTCTATAATTTTTTGTACCTGGCTTAGTGTTTCAATCATAAGTCCAAACCTCTCTTGCACAGTTAATTAAATCTCATTATAAAGGTTTTATAATCAATCAATAGCAACGATAACCAGTCATGCCTAAAGTCTTAGATAATATAAATTATACTATATAAATGAAAAGAAAAGAAATATTTTATGAAAAATCACACAATTGTTTTTCAATCAAAGTTATTTAATTATTATTTAAATTAATGTCCGTGCCATCTCCGAAAGCTCCTTAATCGCTGAAACAATGACATCTTCATTAATATAGGCAAAAGAAAGCCTTAGTGAATGCGTTTTGCTCATATGATAAATATTTCCGGTGTTAAGCAAAATTTCTTTTTCCAATGCTCGATTAAATAATTTTTCCACGGGGACTGCTTCCATAAAATCAAGCCAAATATAATACCCTCCAGTGGGTTGATTCCATTTTGCAATATCTGATAAGTATTCTTCCAATGCTTCTAGCATTTTATTCTTTCTTCTCTCTAATATCACTCTGAATTCCGCTAGAAATGCATCATACGAGCCATTTATAAAAACTTCATTTAAAAGGATCTGCGACAGAGAACTGGCTCCATAGTCTAACTGCATCTTAACATCGCCAAGCCGCTCAATAATTGACTCCGGACCTACCACCCACCCAATTCTAAGCCCAGGAGCAAATGATTTGGATACCGTACCTAAATATAATACAGAACCAGATTCATCCATTGCTTTAATCGGTCTTGGCGGCTTCTCTAAATGGTATAATTCACAGTAAGCATCATCTTCAATGATCGGAATGGCATTTTGATTGCAGAATTTATAAACTTCTCTTCGCCTCTGCTCGGACATAACAACGCCTGTAGGATTATGATGAGTTGGAATTGTATAAAGAAGAGACGGGGTTTTCGTTTTCATATTTTCCCCCATATTCCAATACTGCAACCCTTCTGTATCCATAGTAACCCCTTCAAGCTTCATTCCGGCAGATTGAAAAACTTGTAAAGAATTAATATAGGATGGAATTTCACAATATATTTTCGAATTTGGTTTTAACATGCTGATAGAGATCAGCTGCAAGGCTTGTAAAGAGCCAGAAGTAATCAATATATTAGAGGGCTTTGCTTCTATTCCAAATTCCTTTAATCTGTATGACAAGGTTTCTCTCAGTTCATCCAAACCCAAAGGACCCAAATAGTTTAAACTGCTCATTTTGGGTGCTAGTGATTGAATCGCTTTCGTTACGGCCTCTTTTGGGAATAAGTCTGGTGACATTTCTCCCGTCCCAAGCCGAGTGATTCCATCCACAAATTCCAGTTTATTAATAACCTGAATCGTTGGAAGATTTTCTTTGAAATAACCTGATTTTACATAGCTCCCCCAGCTTGCTTCTTTACTGGAAAACATAAGTGACCATGTGTTACTTATAATTACAGTTCCTTTACCAACTCTTCCTTCAATAATTCCATATGCCTCTAAAATATCCAGTGCAATGGAAACAGTGCTCCTATTTACCTGAAATTTTTCGGCAAGTATCCGTTGAGATGGAAGTCGATATCCCACAGCCCAATCTCCGCTCGATATTTTCCTGGATATATAATCTACGATTTGCTGATAAACCGGCTCTTTGGATTTCTTGTTCGGAAGCCAATCCACTGTAACTGTTTTACTCATCTTTGCTCCTATATGTTAATTTCCCCCACAGCAACTGTAACCGCGGACCCTCCAACCTTTATCTTCTCTTTTCCACTTTTCCTCTCAATTTGTGTTAATATCTTTGAAGGTCTTCCCATCTTTTCGCCTTGAATGATTTCATAAGTACGATCGAACTGAATCATTCCATAATCGTACAAGTAATAAGTTAATGCACCATTGGAAGTTCCGGTTGCCGCTTCTTCATCAATGTCATATAATGGAGCAAAATTTCTAGCATGAATCTTTCCATCTTTCGTATTCAACGTAAAAGCATGAACCCCTACTACTTCATAGTTTTTAGAAAGCTCTGTAAGTGCATTAAAATCAGGATTAATTTTTTCCAGTTCACTTTCATTTTGTACAGGCAACATAATATCTATCAATCCAGTTGATACTTTTTTCGGCAGTAAGGTAAGGTTTGGATATTTTTCACAGATTCCTTGATTCTCCGAATCCAGTCCCATTATGCGGTATAATTCTTCCGTAGCTTGCCCCTGTGGAATCGTATCAAAAATCTGTGGCTCTCCCATATCCATAAGAATTGAATTTTCATTCACTGCAATTTCCAAATCTCCCGCTAATGTCTTATTTGTATAAATTCTGTTGGATTCAATGATTCCCTCATTCAATAGGTAATAAAAAGATGCAATGGTCGCATGACCGCATAAATCAACTTCTGATGCTGGTGTAAAATATCTAATATTAAAGGTATCTGCTCCAAATTCCTTGATGAAAGCAGTTTCAGAATATCTGAGCTCTGCGGCTGTTTTAACCATCACTTCATCAGACGGAAAATCCTGTCCTTCCGGCAAAAGCACAACTCCTGCCGGATTTCCTCCAAATAAATTGTCTGTAAACGCATCAATAATACTAAACTTCATTACACTTATCCTCCTCATTAAATAAACTCAAAATAGCTTCCTAAGCCTCGTTTCTTCGCTGCTTCATATACTATCATTGCGGTGACATTGTCTTGGATTCCCATCCCGGTCGTATCAAAGATTGTAATTTCATCCTCGCTTACTCGAAGCGGCTTTTCACCGGCCAAAAGTTCTCCGATTTCAGCATAAATATCATTCTCACGAATCACTCCAGCAACAATCGCGTTTCTGGTTTCTCCTCGGCTGACACATTGTGCAATGCTGTCATTCACAATTTTTGATCCTTGAAAAATCTTCGGGTCCCATTCATTTTTACCAGCCATATCTGCACCCACAGCGACAATGTGCAGCCCCGGTCTAACCCAAGATCTTTCTATAAAATATTTTTTCGAGGGGGTTGTCGATATAGCAATATCTGCATCTTGCATTGCCATTTCCGGTGTCTCGCATAGAATAACATTTACTTTTGTATTGGCTTCTACATCTTCTTTGTATTTTAAAAGCCCATTCCTATGTTCACCGTAAACTCGAACTTCCTCAATATCCATTACCTGACACAAGCCATATATCTGCATCCTCGCCTGTCCACCGGTTCCAAATACAGCTACTGTTTTAGAATTTTTTCTTGCCAATAGCTTTGATGAAATGGCACCTGCCGCTCCAGTTCGTATTCCTGTAATTAAACTTCCATCCATCACACAAAGAGGTGCACCGCTTTTTCCATCAAACAATAATATGGTTCCAATCATAGTAGGAAGATCATTCTTTTTTCCATTGTCATAAAATCCTGATGCAATTTTAACGGATATTCTCTCATTTAATTGATTATAACACGATTTGATATCCGTTTCCCCATTATTTTGCGGCATTTCTATCGATACAATCTCTGGCTGCTGTACTTTCCCTTCATGATAAGCTATATAGCCTTCTTCTACCGCATGAATCACTTCTTCCATTGCTAATGCTTCTTCAACGTCTTTTATACTGAGCAGTAATGTTTCCATCGTTCCCTCCTTATTAAAAAAACTTTTATATGCGATAAATAAGCTTGCATTTGCAAACTTATTTATCGTATCAATCATTATACAAATTTTTCTTCTATTAAAAACTCCTCGAATTTTGCCAAACTCTCTGGAACGCCTTTTCGGCCATAGCCCATTCTAAAGTATTGATCATCCATACCATAGATATCGGAAGGCAGCAGCAAAACACCTTTTTTATCAACAGCGAGCTGGCAAAATTCTTTTACCGGCATATCGATTAAAAGCTTATGATAAGCAACCGGTCCGCAAGTAATTGCTTTTTTCTCAAATAAGTTTGGATAACGTTCAAAAAATTCATCTACCAGCTTTAAATTATCTTGAATGATGTCAATACTCCTTTGCAGCAATTCATCACTGTGTTTCAGTGCAACTTTAGATAAAAACTCAGATGGTGCGGAATCACAAATGCTCATATAGTGCTTAAATTTAACAACATTTTCTAGCACTTCATGATCTTTGCTTGCCAGCCAACCTACTCGCAGTCCCGCAAGACCGTATGCTTTAGACATGACTCCCAATGACACGCATTTATCATACTCGTCAGCCATCCATTCTCTCTTTTCCCCATCCATTTCGAGACCTTTATAGACTTCATCTGCAAATAGGTAGAGGTCATATCTTTTACAGATTTCACATAATTTTTTTATTTCCGCATTTGTAAAGGTATATCCGGTTGGATTGTTTGGCGAATTAACAGCAAGCACCTTCGTATTCGGTTTGATTAAACGTTCCAGTTCATCAAAATCCAGCGTCCATTTTTCTCCGTCATCTTTGATATACCACTTAGAAAACTCACAATTCGGAACGGAATTTGCCACTTCATATGCTGATTGATAATTTGGATACATGGCGATCATATGATCCCCTTCCTGTAGCATCACATTCATGTATCCAAAAATAGCTTCCTGTGCTCCATGAAAAACCAATATATCCTCTGCTGCCATGCCCTTATATAAGCCTGCTATTAGTTCTCTTAACTCCGGATCTCCCCATGTCTCTGTATATCCCAGCCATTGATTCAGGTAATCTTCTTTTGCACCAGGCTCCAAAGAAAGTAATTCATTCGTTGTCATCGATTCACAATCGGACTGTGTCAGCAAATATGGTGCAGTAAATTCATACTGGCCAAAATAACATTCTAATTTAAAATCATTTAATTTCATTTTTCATTCCTCCATTGAAAAATCAGTAAACCTTTAATTGTTTTATTTCTCCCTGCAAGGCAACAGCAGGCAGATTTCCTTTTTATCATGCGTTCAATACATGCACCTGCTGTTAAATTTTAAAAAATCTATCTTTAACTATTGTCTTGATAATAGCATCCTATTTTTTCATAAAATACATCCAATAAAAAAAATAAAACCAACCAATTTAAGAGATTGTTGTGTCGGTCTTATATTTTCTTGTACCTTATAAATAAAAAATATTGTTTTATTCGTTCTGATTTTGCGATAAAACATGTTTTACAATGCCTTTCCATTGTAATAAACTATAGACAATAATTGGATTTCAATCTTTGTTTTCCCAATAGCTTTAACTTTCTAAGTACATAATCAAAAATTATTAACCAGGAGGTTCAACGCATATGAACAAAAGAAAAAAAAGCATTATCTGTCTTGCGGCAACGCTTCTTTTAACAGCAAGCCTAGGCGGCTGCCAGCCTACAAAAGAGCTGGCTGATTTGGATTTGACTTTACAAACTTCCTTTGCAGACTATAAAGAAGTTCCTGTAAACGCAAAACCATCCGTAAAAGCATATAAGACAAGTGCTAACCTCAGCAATCTCGTCAATAAAGACCGCTTTGCCTTTTCAGACGAAGCAAAAAAATTGCTAGTTCAGAACAATTTTGTTGTGATCCCAACGAATACAAGTGAATTTTTTTCAAGCTATGAATCAAATCGGTATGATTGGACACCCAATTTCGTCACCACCGATGCTATGCTTCATAACTATCATTTATATTTCAGCTACTTGCTTCGAACCATGGAAAAAGATGTCTTCTGCAAGCATTTGAATTTGCTTACGCAATCTATGCTGGAAAAAAGTGAATTACAATACGATGCTTTGAAAGATACCGAATGGGAAAACGCTTCCAAACGAAACGTCGCATTTTTCGCTGTAGCAGCTAAGCTCTTAAACCTTGATCTTACAATTCCTTCCTATGTGGGTGATGAAGTGAATACTGAATACCAGCTGATTTCCAAGCATCAGGAATCCTTTGCTTCTTCTCCAGTGATGAACATTGGAAATTCATCCAGCTCTCTTAACGAGGATTATACACAATACAGTCCCCGCGGTCATTATACAAAATCAAACGAGCTGAAACGTTATTTTAAAACAATGATGTGGTACGGGCGCATGTCCTTCCGCACTACGAATGACGATGAAACAAAATCAGCCGTTCTGATCACTCTGCTTCTCAACAGTCAAGATGTATACGATCAGTGGAACAGCATTTATGAACCAACTAATTTCTTTGTAGGGAAAAGTGACGATCTAGAATTTACACAATATATCACTCTTCTGAACGATAGCTATGGTAAGATTCCTGATCTGAGTCTTTTAAAAAAAGACTTTAAGAGATGGGATACTTTCCTTTCTGCCGTTCAGAAACTAGATCCTCCATCTATCAACTCCATACCGATCTTTGACGAATCCATTCAACCAAACCGTGATGAATCAGTCAAGGCTTTTCGCTTTATGGGACAACGCTTCACATTGGATGGCTCCATTTTCCAACGTTTGGTCTATCGGGAAGTTGGGGAAAACAGCAGTAAAGAACGCCGTATGCTTCCGAAAGGGTTAGACATTCCAGCGGCTATGGGATCACAGGAGGCTTACTCTATCTTGGATGAGATGGGCGAAACAGATTATAAAAATTATCCGGAAAATATGAAAAAAATTCAAACTCTCACTACCTCGCTGGATACTAAAACACAAACTCAAAATTTATACTTCGCTTGGCTTTACACATTATCTCCACTTACTCAACCAAAAGAAGCAGGTTACCCTTCCTTCATGCAAAATCAGGCTTGGACGCGTAAGCAATTGGAAACATACCTAAGTAGCTGGACAGAGCTCAAGCATGATACGGTTCTTTACGCAAAACAAGTTTATGCAGAAATGGGCGGCGGCGATGGAGAACAGGATGACAGAGGTTATGTAGAGCCAAATCCGGAAGTCTATGCTAGACTTGCATCTTTGTCCAGAATGATGATTGATGGCTTACAAAGCAGAAATCTCCTTGACAAAGACATTACTGCTTCATTAGAACAGCTTGAAGAGTTGTCTTTAAAACTAAAATTGATTTCTGAAAAAGAATTAGCAGAGCAAGATTTGAGTGATGAAGATTATGACTTGATTCGCAGCTTTGGCGGACAGCTGGAGCATTTCTGGATAGAAGCGTTAAAGGACGAAAACGTTGATCCGTCTGCTGCTTGTGCAAACCCAGCTGCTTTAATCAGCGACGTAGCAACGGATCCAAACGGACAGGTTTTGCAAGAAGGAACCGGTTATATCAATGAAATCTACGTCGTAGTACCAGTTGCAGGCAGCCTGCGAATTGCAAGAGGTGCCGTTTACTCCTATTACGAATTTACGTGGCCGTCCAAAGACCGTCTAACAGATGAAAAATGGAAAAACATTCTACAAGAAGGGCTTGCACCGGATACTCCGTCTTGGGCAAAATCCTATACCGCTCCTAAGGGGTCTTTAAAATGGTAAAAAAAGATTTCCGATTAAAAGCAGCAAAAATATTTTTATTGCTTCTAATTATATTCCTTTTTTGCCCAGGATCAAAGAATTCTCTCCCACACATCTATGCAGAAGAAGACCTTAATGGAAACGGGATAAAAGAAGAATATTTTTTATCCAACCATACACTTTCTGTCAAAGAGGCTGACAAAGAGATCTGGAAGACACCTCAAAATTATTACGTTGACTCCTTCTCTTTGGGAGACATCAATCACGACGGCAATATGAATTTGGTAATCAGCCTTTGGAAAAAAGGAAGCTTTGGTGAATTAAAACCGTTTTGGCATACCGAAAAAGATGAAGACTATAAAAATCATTTGTTTGTATATCAGATGCAAGATTCTACGTTTAAATCTGTATGGTGTTCCTCCAATTTAGACCGTCCGATACTATTTTTCGAAATAAAAGATCAGGATGAAGACGGATTAAATGAACTGATTGTAGAGGAAGGGGTCTATAAAAAAATGATCGGAAATTATTACACTCCAAATACGAACGGAACTACACGAACCGCGGTTTGGAAGTGGGATGAATGGGGATTTTCTCTCCAAAGAATCCTCAAATAACGGGAATGCATGATAAAAATAATATTTCAGTAAAAAAACAGAGAATTGAGGATCAACTCAGTTCTCTGTTTTTTAGCCTCATTATTCTATAACGGAAAAATTATAACCGTAATTACTTACTTTCTTTCTCTCTTTCTTAGTAGGAATTTTACCAGTTCTGAAACTAAAATAACACTAAAGGTTAAGGCAAATATTTTCATCCACATTCCAAATTCAAGGGCAACGGTTCCAAAAAATGCACCTGCAAACTGAATAATTAGAATCTGTAGCACAAACGTTATTGAAATAACCACAAGCATGATTTTATTCTTCAACAAATTCTTAAAGATACTGGTCGTATAAAGCTCACGACAATTAAAAGCATTAAACAGCTGAAACAATGCAAACAGAGTAAATAGTACTGTAGTCATTTCTTCGTCCCCCGCGCTTAAAAAGTTGAGCAGGTATTGACATAGAAAAATAGTGGAAATATATAATCCGGTCACCCCGATTTTTATAAACATCGTACGAGATATAATATTATCGCTTCTCTTTGTTGGTGTCCGGCTCATTAAATCATCATAGATTGGCTCTAACCCTAAAGTAAGTGCCGGCGGTCCATCCATTATAATGTTGATCCACAGCAATTGCAACGCAGTAAACGGGGCTTTCAACCCAAGCAAAATCGATGTAAAGACAACAATGACCGAAGAGACGTTTACCGTCAGTTGAAATTGAATAAACCGCTTAAAATTTTCGTAAATTCCACGTCCCCAAGCAACTGCCTTAACAATTGTTGAAAAGGAATCATCAAGCAGTACAATATCACTGGCCTCCTTGGAAACTTCGGTTCCTGATATCCCCATAGCAATACCTACATCTGCATTTTTCAATGCGGGTGCATCGTTGATGCCATCTCCCGTAACAGCAACTACATTTCCCTGAGATTTCAAAAGTTTAACGATACGCATTTTTATTGAAGGTGTGCTTCGAGCAATTACACTGATTTGCGGCAGCATGTCCAGCAATTCCGAATCACTGAGATCAGCAATCTCGTTTGCTTCTACTGCAATTCGCTTCCCTTCTAATATATGAAGCTCTTTGGCAATGGCAGTTGCTGTAATGATATTATCACCTGTAAGTATTTTTAAATCCACTCCTGCATTTCGGCAATTTGCTACAGCTTGATACACATCTGTACGCAGCGGGTCTGATATGGCAACAAATCCGTCAAATATCATATCCGTTTCCATATCGTTATGGTGATTTTCATCTTCATAATCACGCATTTTATCCAGCTCCTTATGCGCAAATGCAATAACACGCATCGCTTTTTTTTGAGCAAGGGCAATAACGTGTTCGATTTCTTTCCTTTCTTTATTTGTAAGGCTGCACATTGTAAATACACACTCCGGGCTACCTTTTACATAGGAAATCAGTTTTCCATCCACTTTACTGATTGTCGTCATATGTTTCAGTTCGGATGAGAACGGGAATGCATGTAATATTTCATGATCGTCGCGTTCGTTCTTATACGATTTATCTCTCTTCTTTCTTACTTCCGAGCTTTCGTAAAAATTCAACATTGCACATTCTGTGGGATTCCCAATAAATGCTCCGTCTCTTGAAAGATCAGCTGTTGTATTCAAGCAGATATTATGAATCAGCCAATCTGAAGAAAGCTCGGATGGTTTCTCTTTCCATGTGTCATCATAAAATGCAGATACAGTCATTTTGTTTTCTGTTAATGTACCCGTTTTATCAGAACAGATCACATTAATACATCCTACTGTCTCAGAAGCAATCATCTTTTTCACCAACGCATTTTGCTGGGAAAGCTTAATGATGTTAATCGATAAAGAAACGGCTACAATTGTCGGAAGTCCTTCAGGTACGGCAGCAACAATAAGAACAATGCTAGTAACAAAGGCATCTAAAACATCTTCCAGTACAAGCGTTCCTGCTAATGCAAATGAGATTAATTCTGAAATAAAAACAATCGCTGCTGCAATTACACCAAGTATGGTGATGGTTTTTCCAAGCCTCGCCAGTTTTTCCTGCAACGGTGTAGACGCTCGCTCTGTTTTTGTTAATTCCTTTGCAATCTTTCCAAATTCGGTGCTGTCTCCTACCGCAGTCACCACCATTTTCCCGTGTCCACCAGTAATAAAATTTCCGGAATACAGCATATTTGCCCGTTCTGCAAGTGGTATTTTTTCATCTAGAAAAGCAGCATCTGCATCTTTCTTCGCCGGTAAGCTTTCTCCGGTTAAAGCAGATTCATCTGCAGAAAGCCCTGTGCTCTGCAAAAGTCTGCCGTCTGCCGGAATCTTATCTCCTGTGGAAAGAACTACAATATCACCTACTACAATCTCTTTCTGGCTCAGCATCTGCGTATCTCCGTTACGCAACACCTTTACAATCGTGTCATCACTGATTTTTGACAATGCCTCAAATGCTTTTGCACTCTTTCCTTCCATAACAACGGTGATCAGAACTGAAAGAAAAATTGCAGCAAAGATTCCAATGCATTCTAAAAAATCTGCCTCAGATCCAGTAGAAGCGCGTATTACATTAACAATAAGTGCAATTATTCCCGCCATAATCAACATCAGGATCATCGGCTCTCTAGATGCCCCCGCAATACGCTTAAGCAAGGATTCCGGTTTTTCTTTAGTCAGTGTATTATCTCCATACTTTTCACGATTTTTTGTTGCTTGATCATTTGTTAAACCAGATCGTTCATCGGTATTTAACTTACAGACAAGCTTGCTTTTGTCTTCTTGAAACTCTAACAATGTCTTTTCTCCTTCTTTTAAATTTTGACTCACGAAACAAAAAGAAAACTTTTCTCGTCTCGCTAACATCGTCTGCGATATTCCTATACAATATAAAAAACTCGTGCATAGCCGTACTATGCACGAGTTAAAAAAAAGACCATGCACAGCTAAATGCTATACATGAGTCTCGTTTATTAAGGCAAGCCAGACCAAAAAAGGTCAGTATGTTGACTTGACACGCAAAATTCTGCGCAAACTACTCCCTCACGAGTAAATTAAATTGTCTGTTCATTATGCCATATAGGCTATAATTTGTCAATCTATTATAAAAATAAATCCGACTTCCTTTTATGCGCAAAAAAATTATCCGATCTCCCTTATCTATTTATCACATCAGCCACATTACCTTCATACCTTGCTACCGTTCCACTCATCAGTTCAATCCCCAGAACGCCATCAAAACTCTTATCTGGTACATTCCATTTATACTGCACTGTGGTTTTTCCAATACCAAAACCTTTTTCACCAGTACTGTCATTGTCATATGCTGATGCCACTCCAACTAACTCTCTTTGACTAAAGGTCTCTGTTCCTCTCGGGGTAAGATAAAAGAAAATATAATCAACATCTCCTTTAAATTGTACGTGAATCCGAGTATCATCCTTTAAAGGAATCCAACCGTTATCATCCACCGCAATTTCAACACTATTCTCATCTTCTAAAGTAACATTTATAAGTGTTGGAACCTTTTCCGTTGTTCCATCTTTATCGGTGCAGCCACACATAATAAGTACTGCCACAGCCAAGAAACAAAAAATCTTTATTTTCATCCTTCTTCTCAATTTATAACTCCTTCATCCTCATACGAGTGATGTATAGAAATCTACTGCCCCTCTAATTTCATTTTCATCCGGATGCCCTTTGTTGATCCCACCCATCAATTTTAACGGCCCATACGTGTCATACCCGCAGCAACCATATGAACCGAGAGAAATACACCCATTCGCTTCTAAAATCCCACATATATTTTTTGAATAATCTTTGCTGTTCTTCCCACAAGAGTACAAGAAAAACACCTTTTTTCCCGAAGGAACAGAGCGTGCTAGAGATGTTATCTTCTTGTAGAATTTCCCAAATGCAGCCCCAGACGCGAATCCAATCATGTCGTAGCGTTCATAAGGAATGGAATTGGTTTTTGTTGCATCTACCAGGTCGACTTCGTTTTTTTTGGCAATTGCATCCACCAGTATTTTTGTGTTCCCATGATGAGTCGATTCATATACAATAACAACTTTCATTCTTGTATCCTCCTATATTATAATTGTGTACTTGCAGCACTTACACTTCATTCTAACAATTATTGAGCTTCTCATTCTTTGCTGTTTTGTGAAATGAAACAAAAATCATTCATCAAAAGTCACTCATTAAATGTTTCCTTCTATTTAATATAACAGAAAGACTTCCGATGAACAACAAGAATCGTTACCATAAAGATATCGGTTTCCTTCGAAGAAACTCTTCAAATATCACTTTATTTCAACATTAATCGCTAATTTGCGATATACTTTAATTAAAAAATCTTTATCTTCAAATACTCTCTTGGTCAAAGTTGCGATTTCTCTAATAAAAAATATTAGAGCTCAAATGAACTCTAATATTTTTGGTGGAGAATAGGGGGATCGAACCCCTGACCTCCGCATTGCGAACGCGGCGCGCTCCCAGCTGCGCTAATTCCCCTTATTTTACGTTTCCTATCATTTACAATGTCATTATACTCCTGGGATTAAAATTCTTCAATCGCAATTGCATCTTTTTAATTTATTTATACAGCTTCCATCAATCATATCCTCAAAATGTAAAAACTTCTTGACATTATTTTGCTGATCTGTTATATTGAAAATGTCAAAACAATTATACATTATGGAGGTGTCAAACTATGAGAAAAATGGATGAGATGGAAACAAAAATAGCTTTAGATTCTATTAAATGGGCCTGGTCGTTTACCGTTATTGCATTGTTTATATGGGGCATATATGATTTTATAAAACTCGGTAATATTACGTTACCGTTTTACCTTTTGATAATTCAAAATATTGTTTATTTTTTTGCTACGCAAATCTCTAAATGGAAAGCGGGAGATAAAAGCGGAAAAAAGATCATCATATGGTATCTAACTGCAGTTGTTGTGTGTCTGATTTTTTTTGGCGCTATTCTTTTCTTTTTAGAAAGATAAGGTGCTACCATGAAAAATAAAATTAAAGAATTGCGAAAAAATATGGGGTTACGGCAAGAGGATATTGCAAATGAATTAGGAGTAACTAGGCAAACTATAAATGCTATTGAAAACGACAAATACAATCCAACACTTGAATTAGCCATGAAACTTGCAAGATTACTAAAAACGTCTGTTGAAAACATATTTGAGTTACCAGACTAAATATAAATAATACTTGCTTCAAGTTTACCACATATAAAAAGTCATGTATGAGGATTTGATCTCATACATGACTTTACGTTGTTTCATTCGTACAAAATAGATGTGATCTTTATCATATAATAATACGATATCATCCCGAAGTTATCATGACGGTTATTTTACACTTCCTTTGGATGAATCTAAATGAAAAGCTTAATTTAATACTTCTGGATTACAAACGTAACCGCTTCACTTGAATCCGCACCGTTGCTAGGTTCTTCAATATCGAACATTTCATCGTTAATGCCAAGGATGTTGATCTGCAATGGGTAGCTTTCCATAATTATGCCGTCATAATAGATCGTTACGGCATCACCTACGTTGAGTGTTTTGCTGTAATCGGCAATATTGATACGAACGGCATCTCCAGAGCTACGGATCTCTTCACCTTCATCGGGTGTCACGATTGCTCCATCCCCATCAATGCTGTCAATTTTGCCTTTGAACTGCACAACATCAAACAAATCAGTACCATCAGTGATTCCGTCTTCCAGTGCTGGTGCTGTTATAGGCATTTTCAACCCGACTTGGCTGTTTAGAATGGGTTCTTTCAAGTCGGTGGCAACAGAGGCATAGGCGGTTAAACTGAGACACATAACGCACCCGAGAGTCATTAACAAAATTTTCCTATTTTTTTTCATTGTTATTCTCCTTTTCATTTTAAGCATTTTGTTTTGCTCATATCTTTTAGATGCGTCTAGCTTTGCGTTTTGTTGGCAATTTGTCTGTATTTCTAAAAAATACGATTAAAGCTGTTGCCGACAATAAAAAGCATATACCGAGCACAATAACCCACGCATCAATTATTGGCGGTGCTGGAATATTGACGGACGATTCCATATCCATTTCCGGGATTTCAATGTATTCTGTATCAAATGCACGAATCAGCTTATAAGCAAAGCCTGTGCCTAGCATGATGACAAACGTAGCCATTGTAGAAAGCGCAGTACGCAGTTTCTTGATGGACATGTTATATGTCCATTGAATTGTACCGATCGGCTTCTGCAGCATGTGGGATATTTCTTTATGGCTCATACCACCTAACACTTTCAGTGTGACAATCTGCCGTTGCTTTTCGTTCAGAGATGAAATCAAAGTGTAGTAGTTTTCCATATCGACAAATTCCTCAATGCTTTTATCAATCATTGGAAGTTTTTCATCAATTGTACTGATGTCAATAGTCTGCTTTTCCTTACGAAGCAACATAAGCGCTTCGTTTTTGACGACGGTATACAGCCATGTCAACACATGCGCTTCGGGGAATTTATGTGGTTCGAGGACAAATAGCTTAATTAACGTATTTTGGACAGCATCCTTGCTCACCTCGTCGTCGCCGGTAATTGAATATGCGATGCCGTACATAATACGAAAATAATGTTCATATAAAAGCTCGAACCCTCGCTGTTCTTTGTTTTTCATCAAATCAAATATAGTTTCAATTTTAACAGTATTCATTTTATCTCCTTTATCCTTATACTGTTTAAATGCGGCAGCAACATTATTTTGTTGGCTTTTTACAAAAAAATATAATTATGAACACTCTTGCAGATGCAAGTTCTCAATCAATTTCACAAAAGCAAGACAAAAAAATAAAAAATGAGACATAAGGCTCATTTTTAATTGTGTGTCATGAGTACAAAATAGATGAACATCCCGTTCTTCATGTTTTGTTTTAGTACTAACTTTCTATATATTGCAATGTACACTTTAGAAATTCTAAATAAAAATTCATATTCTCAATCTTGAACTTAAAACCCTAATTCTTGATCCACAAAGATAATTTCACATTTCATTTCCATTGGTACTCTTTCAATCATCGAAATAATGCGGCATATTCGGTCGGGGCTGTTGCAGTCATAACACTTATCTCCCTTAACTGCGCATGGAGTTTTAGCCCCCAAGCGTCTTGCATTCAAAGGAGCAGCCACATTTTTGCAACGCTGATACGCTTCGCTAAGATTCGGTGTAATTTTATTTTTTCCTACAACATAGTAACAGGATTGAGGTCCAAAAGCAGTCATAGCAACACGATTTCCTGTTCCGTCAATATTAAGAATCTCTCCTGTCTCCGTTACTGCATTCGCACTGGTTATATATACATCTGAACAATTTGCCAGTTTTCTTACTGCTAAGCCTGGAATTCTATTGTGCCATGTAACAACATTTTTTTGTTGTAATGCTTCAAACAGACCCATTTCCTTTAAAGTCTCACTTCCACCAAATCCAATCGTTTGATTTTGTAAAATATCGACAAGATAGCAACAAGCTTCTTCTTTTGTTGAAAAAAGCTGTGTTGAAAAACCATGATGTTCAAAATTTTGTTTTATTTCCAAATAATCCACAAGCTCATCTCCCGTATATAAAAATTTCAAATTAAAAGTATCAGATAAAGAATCAGGCTAAAATGGACATGCAATTCTGCATTCATTTTAGCCTGATAATTTTGGTGAAGGCGGTGAGAGTCGAACTCACGTCCGAAAGCATTTCCACAGAATTTTCTCCGAGCGCAGCTGATGATTTAATGTTTCGCCTCTATGATCGCCCATCAGCAGGCTATCATTTCAGCTATCCTATTGTTCCCCTGTGCTACTAGGAGCTCACACAGAGTTTTCCTGTATAATTGACGCCAGGTATCCGACCTACAGGTGAATCGGAGCTGACGACGCGCCGCTTAGCGGCAGCTGCTTAAGCAGCTAAAGCGTAATTGTTATTATTTTTAGCGTTTATATTTAAACGTGCCACTTTTTACGTAGACTTGGCAACTACGGCTCGCTGATCCAGCTTCTACACCCCCGTCGAAACCTTTACGCCCCCAGGTAATGATAAAGCTTTTACTTTACATATACATTATACCTTAAAATTATAATTTTAACCATTAAAAATTTATTAAATATCTAGGTTATATTTCTTGTTTATGGATATATTTTACATTGCATTTTTTTCAAAAAAAACTTATAATAGAACAGTTTTATCTTATAATTTGACAAGGAGATCTCTATGACTAAAAAACTAATTCAATATTTCCAAATTAAGGAACACAAAACAACGATACAAACAGAAGTGATTGCAGGTATCACTACATTTGTCGCAATGGCTTATATTTTAATCGTCAATCCAGTTATTTTAGAAGAATCTGGTATGAACTACGGTGCCGTTTTTACAGCAACTGCTGTTGCTGCTCTCCTTGCTACTTTTTTCATGGGGGTATGGGCTAAACTTCCAATCGCACTTGCTCCTGGAATGGGATTGAATGCCTTTTTTACCTATTATGTTGTACTTCAGTTAGGCTACACCTGGCAGTTTGCTCTGACCGCGATTTTAATTGAAGGTATTCTTTTCATCTTATTATCTCTATTTGATATTCGTGAATCCATCATAAATAAAATGCCGGCAACGCTAAAAAAAGCAATTTCGGCAGGAATCGGTCTTTTCATTGCCTCGATCGGTTTGAAAAATGCACATATCATCGTAGCGGACACCTCAAATTTAATTACACTTGGCGATCTTTCCGAACCGACTGCTTTACTCGCCAGCATTGGTTTGATTGTAACCGGTATTTTCTTGGTAAGAAAAGTTCCTGCGGCTTTACTTCTTGGAATTATTGCTACAACAATTATCGGATTACCACTTGGCGTTACGATGCTCCCTTCTTCTATTGTTAGTCTTCCGCCTAGCATTGCTCCAATATTTTTTCATTTCGACTTTACAAATTTCTTTACAATTGACATGCTATTAATCGTTTTCACATTTCTGCTTGTGGATATTTTTGATACAGCCGGCTCTCTCATTGCCTTCGCTATGCGTGCAGACTTACTAGATGAGAACGGAAATTTCCCACATGCAAAAAAAGCTCTTCTATGTGATGCTGTAGGTACTACTTTGGGTGCCTGTTTAGGGACAAGCACCGTCACCACGTTTGGTGAATCCGCTGCCGGAATGGCTGCGGGAGGCAGAACAGGATTGACTGCTTTAACAACATCTGCCTGCTTTTTCCTCGCACTATTTTTCTCACCTCTAATTTTGATCGTGCCAAGTGCTGCGACTGCCCCGGCTCTTGTCTTAGTAGGATTGTTTATGGCCGTTCCCATTAAAGACATTCCTTTTGACGACTATTCCGAAGCAATCCCCGCATTTTTAACTATTACAATGATGCCTTTTGCATCCAGTATTGCAGATGGTATTGGCTTTGGTATTCTCTCTTATTTTCTATTGAAATTAATCGGAGGTGCTGAAAAGAGAAAAGAATTGAATGTAATGATTGTTGTCGTCGCACTTCTATTCTTAATTAAATATTTATTTTTATAAACAAATGTCTTAACATAATAAAAATGGCTGTGCCACTTCCGCCATTATAAAAAGCATTGGCTTACTGCCAATGCTTTTTCATTTGCTGTTCCATACGTCGATCCGCATCTTTTTTCGCAATATCATCACGTTTATCAAATAGCTTCTTTCCTCTGGCAACGGCAAGTTCCATCTTTGCCAAGCCTCGTTCGTTCAAATATAATTTTAAAGGAATAATCGTCAATCCTTTTTGTGTTGTATATCCGATTAATTTACGTATCTCCTGTTTATGCAGCAAAAGCTTACGTTCTCGCATCGGATCTGTATTATAACGATTTCCCTGTTCATACGGGCTGATATGCATATTGTAAATAACGACTTCCCCATTATCAATTTTTGCATAACTTTCTTTTAAATTAACTTTTCCTTGGCGAAGTGATTTAATTTCTGTACCGGTCAATACAATACCCGCTTCATAGACCTCGTCTATAAAGTAATCATGCCGCGCTTTTTTATTATTGGCAATCAGCTTCCTTTGTCTCACTGTTCTCACCTTCCTTTATAAAAAGCCTATTTCATCAAATGGATAGAGCCGCAAAACGACCTTCCCCAAAATATCCTTCATTTCCACCTGTCCAATGCTTGGGTCTCTGCTATCTAGGCTATTCCCACGATTATCTCCCATTACAAAAATACAATTTTCTGCAACAGTGATTTCATCCAATTCACCGGAAGTGACTCCGTCATAAATATAGTCTTCTTTTAATGCTTCTCCATTTCTGTAAACTGCCCCATCTTTCACAGAAATATGATCCCCTGGTACTCCAATCACTCTCTTAATTAAGTCCTTCTCTTCACCGTTTTCCATATAAATATGCGCCTTAAATACAACAATGTCGCCATGCTGAGGCATTCCCTTGATATAAGGGATTTTATTCACAATCATATAGCTGTTCGGCTGTATGGTCGGATACATCGAATATCCTTTTACCAAAGTTGGTTTAATAAAGCTTGTTATAAGAATAGCAATCACTAGCGCCATTAATATCGTTTTTACAAAATCCCAAATTGCTGCTTTCATTTTTTCTCCCCTGTTTACTTTAAGATATAAAAATTTTAAAGCGATTCCGTCATATCATTGACTGACTATAATAAATTATTTATTTAAGAAATCCAATTTTATTAAACGGATATAGGCGTAAAACCGCTTTTCCCACTAAGCGAGTCTGCGCAATGCATCCAACTTCCGAATCTCTGCTGTCAGTGCTGCCTTGTCTGTTATCCCCCATTACAAACAAGCTGCCCTCAGGAACGGTAATGTCCGACATAATCGTGGACGTATAATGTTCTAAAGTATAGGATTCATCTAATGCTTCTCCATTCCGAAAAACAACGCCATCCTGTATACGTATCACATCACCCGGTAAACCAACAATGCGTTTAATCAACATTTTTTCTTGTCCTTCTGCTGTTGTTAAATCGCTATGGAATACGATAATATCTCCATACTGCGGTTCCTCAAACGCATAAGCCTGCTTACTTAAAAAGATATAATCCCTTTCATTTAAAGTCGGCATCATGGAATGGCCTTGCACAATGGTCGGTTTAATAAATTGTATGATAATCAGTCCAATAACAACTGCTATTATAATCTCTTTCATCCACTCTTTCGTATTTTGGCTCAAATAAACATCTCCCCTCGTTTTTTATCCGCATCTCTTTATTATGTATCAAATGACTCCCAATCATTTCTTCAACAAAAAATAAAGGATTTTTATTTACTTCAGAAATCCGATTTTATTAAATGGATATAACCTAAGAAATGCTTTTCCAACCAAACGTTTTTCTTCAATGCATCCCACATCCGGGTCTCTGCTATCGATGCTGTTTTGTCTATTATCTCCCATTACAAACAAGTTGTCCTTCGGCACCGTAATGTCTGACATAACCGTAGAAGTATACTGTTCTAATGTATAAGTTTCATCCAGCGGTTGTCCGTTTCGAAAGACGACTCCGTCTGCTATGCTGATCACATCGCCCGGCAGTCCAATCACTCTTTTGATAAGGCGTTTCTCTTTTCCTTCCGCCGTTTTCAAATCACTTTGAAATACAACGATATCACCATATTTAGGTTCTCCGAAGGTGTAGGATTGTTTGCTTAAAAAAATGTAATCATTTTCATTTAAGGTTGGCATCATAGAATGCTCTTTTACAATGGTCGGTCTAATAAATTGTATGATAATCAGTCCAATGATTACCGCAAATACAATATCTTTAATCCATTCTTTCGTATTTTGACTCAAATTACTCAACTTCCTTTCTTACCTTACATTTTCTAATCGAATTTAAATCAGAAACTTCTCAATTCAATTTTCATTCAAATAAATTTTTTTTGATAGACTCCATATATGAGGTCAATGGTGCAGTAACCATTTTCCCTTCTAAGTAGCTTATCGGTTCATGCGCATGAGCGAAATACAATTTGTAAGCGTGCAAAAATTGTGTAGACAGCCCAAAGCGTTTTTTCAATTCACGATTTGCCTTTGCATTCCCGTACTTTTCATCACCAATTACACAATATCCTGCACTCTGCATATGTGCCCTTATCTGATGTGTTCGTCCGGTTATCAATTCAATTTCCACTAGAGTATATCCATTTGCAGATTGTATCGGACGTGCGATCGTTTCGATCATTCGTCCATCGCTACCTTCTTCTAATTTATGTACACTTACTTTGTTTTTTATTTCATCTTTTATCATCTTGTCCATTAAATGAAGTTCATTTTTTAATTCGCCGCATACAATCGTTAAATAATACTTTTTTACGCATTCCTTTTCTCGAAGCATTTGATTTAACGTCTGCAGTGTACGATTGTCCTTTCCGAAAATGACCAGCCCGGTCGTATTACGGTCCAAGCGATTCACCGGTGACGGTGCAAATGTGCGTTCCAAACGGGGACGATACTCTCCAGTTTCAATTAAATAACTAATCACCTGATTTGCTAAAGTATTCTTTTTTTCCGTTCGGTCTCCATGTACCAAAAGTCCAAATGGTTTTTCTGCAATCAGAATGTGCGCATCCTCATATGCGATGTGGAACTGTTTTTTGGAATGCTGCAATTTCTTTGTCTTTCTAAGATTTTCAGCTTCTTCGTCTGTGATGTAGATATTTAATTCATCTCCCAGTTTCAAAATGGCTTCTGCCTTGCTTCGTTTTCCGTTTATTTTTATGTCCTTGCGAATCAACTTATAAAGGTGACTTAACGAAGCACTCTTAAAGTACTTTTTCAAAAAACGATCCAATCTTTGATTTTCTTCGTTTTCCGTAATGGATATTTTTATCATGCTTCCTCCTGATGCAATTATTACTTTGCTATTATACATCATTTTTTCTTAAATTGGAAATGCCATAAACGTGTAATTGAAATTTAATAATCCCATGCTCCATTTTTATTGAGATTATTAGGAAATTATGATAGATTAAAAGAGAAGTTTGACGAAAGTCATGAATAAAAAAGGGGATTTATTATGAACAAATTAAAAGATATATTGTACAATAAAAATGATTTGCTTGTAGTGTTTGTCATTCTTGCCATCGCTGCGCTAATCATTTCCAATCGCGTTGATGCAATTATGGCCTATCCTCAAACAGTTCTTGCACAAGAAAAGGAAAAAACGGATGATCCTATTTTATCCAGTGATCTGACAGGAAGTGATGACGAAAACAAAGAGGCGGATTCAGATAAAAAGAATGCTGCCGACGCTTCATCAAGTAAAAGTGATACAAAGACTGATCCAACATCGGCAGATTCTTCTGCTGTGAATTATTCGGTTTACATAGAATCCGGTTCTACCGGATCCAAAATAGCACAAACGCTAGTTGACTGCGGTCTGATTAAAGATAAGGATGCGTTTTTTGAAGCCGTTTCAACTGCAAAGGCAGAAAGCAAGCTAAAAGCTGGAAACTTTATTGTTCCCAAAGGTTCTACGCCGGCGCAAATTGTAAAAATTCTTACCAACTAGATACCTTTTAATCCTCTTCCAGAAGCTGTAATACCCGATCCATACGAGCCTTCTGTTCTGCGTTCATGATGCCACGCAAAGAACGGATGGCTTTTATTTGTTTCTCATATTGTCCTCTGTCCGATTTCATACTTTGCTTTAACTTTAAAATCTCTTTAAGTAACTCATCCTCACCCTTTCCTTTATAAGCTTCTGCCATTCTTTCCGCTTGTTTTACGCTTTTTTCATTTTTTCCGGAAAAACCAACCTGGTTTGCAAGATCCATTAGCAATTTGTCGTTAATATCCATAAAAAAAACCTCCTTTTTTCTAACGATTCTTTTATATATATGCACCTTTTCGCTCGCACTTTCATAGAATAGGAAATAAACGCAAAAATGGAGGCTACTATGAATCCATTATTACTTTTAATTGTTTTTTTAATTTTTTCGAGTGGAGGAAAATCAAATTTGAAAAGTAAGCCTTACATAAATATTCCGTCCATACAAAAATCGTTCCTATCACCTTTTTCGATTTCTTATTTCGATACATTTAAAATGGAATTACTTCTAGATCGTTTAAGGGCAATTACAGACGCACTTGATAAAATTAATCATCTAAATCAGATGAGAACGCTGCCACCAAGTAAAGAAAACTCAATCAACCGTATTCAAGAGTCTCTGGATGCCGCCAAAGGCTTTTTAGTCGATACGAAAGCAGAGAAAAAAATTGATACGCTGAGTAATACAATCTCAGGCGTGAAACAATTTCAAAATATGGAAGGTCTTTTAAGCAATTTGGGACCAATTCTCTCCATGCTCAATAACAATGAAAATGATAATTAGGGATAGCAACTTTTCCTCTTTCGGTGTATACTCTTCATAGGAATATGTGAAAACTTACCTTTTCACACATTGAAGGAGGATTTATTATGGCATTGGTAACAACAAAAGATATGTTTGCAAAAGCATTAAAAAGTGATTACGCAGTTGGTGCTTTTAATGTGAACAATATGGAAATCATCCAAGGTATTGTCAGCGCTGCTCAGGAAGAACAAGCACCGCTTATTTTACAGGTTTCTGCCGGAGCCAGAAAATATGCAAAACCGCTCTACCTCACAAAGCTGGTCGAAGCAGCTATTGAGGACTCTGGTTTAGATATCGCACTTCACTTGGATCATGGAGAAGACTTTGAAATCTGTAAAAAGTGTGTTGATGATGGGTTCACTTCTGTTATGATTGACGGCTCCAAGCATTCATTTGAAGAGAATATTGCTCTTACAAAGCAGGTTGTAGAATACGCTCATGCGCATGGAGTTGTAGTAGAAGCAGAACTCGGTAAGCTTGCCGGAATCGAAGATAACATCAAAGTAGACAGCCGTTCTGCAACTTTTACCGACCCTGGCGAAGCTGCTGAATTTGTAGAGCGTACTGGTGTTGATTCTTTAGCTATCGCAATTGGAACCAGTCACGGAGCTTACAAATTTAAGGGAGAACCATATTTGGACTTTGAACGTCTCAAAAAAATTCACGCTCTCATTCCCGCGACTCCGCTCGTACTACATGGTGCCTCTACCGTACTTCCTGAATTTGTTTCATTATGCAATCAATACGGCGGTAATATTCCTGGTGCGCAAGGTGTGCCGGAGGATATGATTCGTACCGCAACAAAATATGGTATTTGTAAAGTAAATATTGATACGGACCTTCGTTTGGCAATGACAGCTGAAATTCGTCGTTTCTTAGTTGAAAATTCTAGCGAATTTGACCCAAGAAAGTATTTGGGGCCTGCAAGAACTGCGATCCAGTCAATGGTACAGCACAAGATAAAAAATGTATTAAATGCAAGCAATCAAAAATAGTTGCATTATCCGTTATTCTTACATAATAAAAGAGGCAAGAATTTTTTCTTGCCTCTTTTATTATAAAAAAATTTAAACTTGCATTTTATGGATTCAATAATAAAAAATAACAAGCAGCCGCAATATACGGCGCCACAGCGCAAGTGGAATCTTTTTTGTACACTTTAAATAACAGCAACAAAGCACATCCGATTCCACAAAAAATCAAAGACCATGCCATTACCCAGAACACATCTCCCAATCCAAAGTATAAACACAAGGAGAAAAATAATTTAATATCACCAAATCCAAAGACCATATTTTGAAAATAAAGTGCGAAAAGAGAAGCACAGATCCAAAGAAAAAGGAATAAAAAAAAGGCTGTTAAGAAGAGCGAGAGAAGGTTCTGCACCCTTCCATTTAACAACTGTTCGAAAACAGCAAGCAGTGCAACAGCAAAGATCCATTGATCTGCAATAATCTGATAATAAATGTCACCTACCGCAATTTGTAATAGAATCCAAACAAAGCACATCTTTAAGAAAAAGGAAAAGCAGGAATTCAAATCTGTGCAAGGCAAAAATATACTAAAAGAAAATAAAATAAGCACTGCAAGAAGATTTAAGCCCTTTAAATTCTCTTTATTTACTAAGAGCTCCCTTTCCTCTTCACCATAATCGCAAAGCCATTTCTTCGGAGTATTTTTCCATGTTTCTATCCATAAAAATCCAATAACAAGTCCAAATATGCCTTTTCCGATTGCCCACATTTACACGTCCTGTCTCTTTCTAAATTTAAATAACGTTCATATTAGACATAAAAATATCAATTAGAATTCCACTTCCTGCACCAATAATATATAAGAGAACTGTAATATTAATATTTTCTTTAAACTTCCGATTTGCTTTTAGCAAAACCGCAAATCCGATCCCTGCACCTGTACAAAGCCCTGCTACTATAGAGCCAAAGCTGATGTTGCCCGCTAAAAACAATTGCGTCAACACTAAGGACACTGCACAATTCGGTATAAGACCAAATAATCCGGTTAAAAGTGGCTGAAATAGACTGTCAGTCATTAAAAAAGCAGATACACTCTCTTTCCCGACGTAATAGAACATCGTATTGAGCAGAAACGAAACGGTTAAAATAAACAGAAATATCGTTACCGTATGATAAAGTGCCGCAGAAAGTATCCCTCTTTCACAGTGGCAATTTTCAGGTGATTTATATTTATCTGATTGGATCCAATCAAAGCTCCTCTTTGTTTTCCGTTCTATCAAATCAACAAGAAATCCTGCAAAAAATCCAATTACTATTTTTATTGCAATCAGCTTTAATAAAATATTTCCGCTTTTAGGAGCTGCGAGCAGCACTGGGATCGCTTCATCCGAGGTCGATAGAAAGACAGCCAGCAAAGTACCCTTTGTAATCACCCGCTCACTGTAAAAATTAGCAGCTGCCACCGAAAATCCGCATTGCGGAATTGCACCTAAAACAGCGCCTCCCAGCGGACCATATCTTCCGGAATTTATTAGTATCCGCTTCATCTTATCATTGGAACGGTGTTCGATCCATTCGATAAGAAGATAGGCTGCCAGTAAAAAGGGAAGCATCCGAATCCCATCCAGCAACGTGTCTATTAAAACTTCCTTCATAAACTCCACTCCCATCTTGATTCTACTTTTATCGTACTGACTTTTTTTCTTTACTAAACAAAATAAACAAAAGAGCACTTATAGCCATAAATATGGGGTAATACATATAAGGTATTATTTCAAACGGAGTGAGTCCCGTTAAACTCGCCGCAGACAAAAGCTGTGCGCCATACGGAATCAAGCCCTGAAACACCGAAGTAAAAATATCCAGAATAGAAGCAGAGCGGATCGGAGGAATATCAAACTCCTCACTAATTTCCTTTGCAATCGGGCCAGCCATAACAATGGCTACCGTATTGTTAGCGGTTGCAACATCCACCATAGAAGCAAGAGCTGCAATTCCGAGCATACCACCTTTCTGCCCCTTAATATTTGAATGGATCAGCTCTAAAATATACTGAATCCCTCCATATTCTTTTACGAGTGCAACAATACAAGATACTACAATTGAAATAACGGTTATATCATACATTCCAGTTACTCCATCACCGATCACTTTGAATATGTCAGAAAAAGGAATGGCTTTACTTGCCACCCCTACAATCAACGATGCCACTGTACCTGCTATTAAAACGCCAAAGACATTAAACCCTATTAATGCCCCAGTCAATACTAAAAGATACGGTAAGACCTGAAAAATATTATACGGCAGCGCCCCTGTAATATGAAAGCTATTATTCTTTGCCAGAAATAAAAACAATATTAATGTCAAAACTGCAGCTGGAAGCACAATCAATAAATTCGCTTTAAACTTATCTTTCATTTTACAGCCTTGTGTTCGTACGGCTGCAA
The DNA here is from genome assembly GCF_035621135.1 of Sinanaerobacter sp. ZZT-01. Lineage (NCBI taxonomy): Bacteria > Bacillati > Bacillota > Clostridia > Peptostreptococcales > Anaerovoracaceae > Sinanaerobacter > Sinanaerobacter sp. ZZT-01. Next base: position 1,793,137 of record NZ_CP141728.1, on the reverse strand, counting down.
TCGTCGTATCTGAGATCATGGAAAGGTTATCACCAAACATGGCACCGCAAACAACAGCGCCGATACAAATTGGCAAAGATACTGCTGCCTTTTCACTAATGCCAACAGCAATTGGTGCTAACGCTGCAATAGTTCCCATTGAAGTGCCCATGGAAATGGAGATAAAACAACCTATCAAAAATAATCCTACAACCGCTACCTCAGAAGGTAAAACGGATAATCCTAAATTTACAGTACTCTCTACACCACCTGCGGCTTTTACTGCACCGGAAAACCCTCCGGCAGCCAAAAAAATCAAGCACATGATGACAATGTTCTCATTGCCTACACCCTTTGCCGCAATTACAAATTTTTCAGAGAAACTTACTTTTCTGTTTTGCATAAATGCAATCATTAATGCAATCAAAAATCCTACAATTGCAGGCATGCTATAAAAATCATTCGTTAATATTCCTGAACCAATGAATATGATTAAAAAAACTCCAATGGGTAACAGTGCAATCGGATTTCCTTTTTTCTGCGTATCCTTCAAATTCTTCCTCCTATATTAATCTAAATATTTTATCATATAGCAAATAAAAAGTCAAAATTTTCCATAAAATAAAAGAAGCATTACTCAAAACAAATGAAAAAGCAAGCAAATCGCTTATGGATAAGGTATCTGCTTGCTTTTTTATATTAATGTCCCTCAGCGATCTTTCTTCTATTATTTATCGACAGAAGCCATGTGCTGGATCAGCATTAAGATTTTACTGGAATAACCCCATTCATTATCATAAAATGCAATCAACTTAAAGAAACGATCATTCAACATGATTCCTTCTCTTGCATCAAAAATGGAAGTATGGGAATCACCGATAAAGTCACTTGAGACCACTTCATCATCTACATATTCCAAGATACCTTTCATTGAAGTCTCAGAAGCTTCCTTTAGCACCTTGCATATTTCTTCATAATTTGTCGGTTTTTTCAGCATAACGTTCAAATCAACGACTGAAACATCCGCAGTCGGTATACGATATGAAATACCGGTCAATTTTCCCTTTAAAGAAGGGATAACCAGTCCAACCGCTTTTGCTGCACCTGTAGAGGACGGAATGATGTTTCCGAACACGGAACGTCCTGTACGCCAATCCTTTAAAGATCTGCAATCCACAACCTTCTGCTTTGCAGTAGCTGCATGAATTGTAGACATCAAACCTTGTTCTATCCCAAAATTATCTTCAATTACCTTCGCAAGAGGTGCCAAACAATTGGTTGTACAAGATGCATTGGAAACAACTTTCATATCTCTCGTGTAGTCCATATGGTTTACACCCATAACAAATGTTGGGGTATCCTTGTCCTTTGCCGGTGCCGAAATAACAACTTTTTTTGCACCGCCAACCAAATGCTTGGATGCCGCTTCTGTAGTAACATAAGCTCCGGTAGCTTCTACAATATATTCTGCGCCGCAATCCGACCAAGGAATTGAAGCAGCGTCACTTTCACTGTAAACAGGTATCTTTTTCCCATTTACAACAATTCCTTTTTCATATGTATCCAAAGTGCCTTGAAAACGTCCAAAAATGGTATCGTATTTAATCATATATACCATATAATCCAGATCGGCATTTCTCACATTAATTCCGCAGATGTCAATGTCCTCTTCGTTCATTGCAGCACGGAATACCACTCTTCCGATACGACCAAAACCATTAATACCAACTTTAATAGCCATTTTAACTTGTGTCCTCCTTTAAAACCTTTCCTAACACAAAATATTGGGCGAATATGCCCGCTATTTCTATGTTACCATATATTATTCCAAAAGTCTTAAGGAAATAGTAAGTATTTTGATAAATATTTTTTTGTCAATCTATATTTTTTACTAATTATTTGTCATTTTCTCAAAAATCACAAGATTCTTTTCTAGCTTATCTCCCAGTCAGTATAAAATAGGCCAAAACTAAAATACCCAGTATAATCCGGTAATAGCCAAATGCCTTAAAGTCATATTTTTTAATATAACTCATCAAGAATTTTATAGATATAATAGAGACGATAAAAGCAGCCACCATTCCGGTCAATAAAATAGCCACTTCCATCCCCGTAAAGACCAAACCGAATTTAAGAAGCCTTAATAGACTCGCGCCAAACATAACTGGAATCGCTAAATAAAAAGTAAATTCAGCAGCAACCACTCTTGAAGTTCCCATAAGCATGCCACCAATAATCGTAGAACCGGATCGCGATGTTCCCGGGATCAAGGACAATACCTGAAATAGTCCTATGCAAAATGCTGTCTTGTAACTTAATTTTGAGATATCATTAATCGCAAAATGTTTTTTATGATTCCAGTTTTCAATTAAGATAAATATAACACCATAAACGATCAATGCAATGGCGACTACTATATAATTACTGAACTTCTCTTCCACCATATCATTTAATGGAATACCAATAACCGCCGCTGGAATTGCGGCAAAAATAATTTTAAACCATAAGTTAAAAATATCCTTCTTAATAAAGTTCTCTCCTTTTTTAAAAGAAAAAGGAAATAATTTATCCCAATAGAGTACGACTACTGCTAAAATAGCGCCAAGCTGAATGACGACTAAAAACATATTCCAAAATTCACGCCTGACATTCATCTTTAAAAATTCATCCACTAAGATCATATGTCCTGTGCTACTGATTGGGAGCCACTCTGTAATGCCTTCAACAATGCCTAAAAAGACAGCCTTTAAAATTTCAATAAAGTTCATAATTTCCCCTTTTATCTACGCCTTCCCCTTTAAATTTTATCTTTCTCTAAAAATAGCAGGCTTTGCTCGCCGCAAAGCCTACTTTTAACTAATTTAGAGTACCAAAAATACAAACAGCTGTCAATATTTCCAATTTGATTTTTTTCCAAGTCACATCATATCCTCGTCCTCTCCTTCATATACATAGGATAATTGGTAAATGTTTCACACAGAATCTAATTTTTGTGCAGGTAAATTATCTTTAAAGGAGTGTCGTGCATTATGAAGGATTATATAGAAGAACGCGTTTTGGAGCTTGCTAGATATATTATTGAAACAAAAGCTACCGTTCGATCTGCTGCAAAAAAATATCGTATTTCTAAATCAACTGTACATAAAGACGTGACCGAACGACTTCAAGAACTAAATCCAGGGCTTTGTCAGGATGTGAAAAACGTATTAGATAATAACAAAGCCGAGCGTCACATTCGAGGTGGACTCGCCACACAAAAAAAATATAAGAAAAGAAATGGGTAAACATAAGAAAAATAAATAGCCGCGGATTTGTTCGCGGCTACAATTTTGTGGAAATAAATCCGTTTTTCCGCAGTTCCAATACTTCTTGAAAGCCTAATTTCCGAAGTTGATTTAAGACTTCATAGAATGCATAATCTAGTCCTGATACTTCATGTGCATCCGAACTTAAAATAAGACTTCCTCCCAGTTCTTTCACCAATTGCAAAAGTGAATTTTCAGGATACGGTGCATCACAATACCCGCGAAACATTCCACCCGTATTGATTTCCAAAACGGTTCCAGTTCTCACTACTTGTTCCATTGCCTGAGAAGTAATCATCTTATAAATGGGTGAGCTTTCATCAAAAAAACGATTTCCCCGATTCAGCTTCCGAATCAGGTCAAAATGCCCTAAAATGGTGGGTCTTAAAGTCAGAGCCATATCTACCACGTTCCCATAGTAAGCTTTGATCATCGCAGCAACATCGCCGGAAAATCCTTCTTCAATACATGCTTCTAATTCAGAATCACAAAGATCAATCGCATAATACTTCCCGGTCAAAGGGCTCTGCACATAGTGAACACTGCCAATGGTATATTCCCATTGGCAAGGATCAATTACGGAATAATAATCCCATTCAATTCCGCATAAAATTTCCATGCTTCCTTCATACTTTTCTTGCAGCATACTGATTTTTTCTCTATATGCTCTTGTCTGCTCCATACTCATACAGCAGCTTTTATCAAATGGGGTATAGGAGTGCCCACTGAATCCCAAGCACTGAAACCCTTTTTCTGCTGCCGCAGCAGCCATAACCTCTGCACTGTCTTTCCCATCACAGAAACTCGTATGCGTGTGCACATTAGAAGTAACTACCATTACTTCATACGCTCCTGTTTTACCTTATGGTCGATGATATGACGCTTTGCCAGCTCTGCTGTGACATCTCTGCAGGAAATCCCCATTTCAACCATGAGAACCATCATATGGTAAGTCAAATCTGCAATCTCGTATACCGTTTCTTCCCGATCCTCTTTTGCCGCAGCAATAATAACCTCAGTCGACTCTTCTCCAATCTTTTTCAGAATTTTATCCATTCCTTTTTCAAACAGATAGGTCGTATAGCTGCCTTCCTTCTTATTATCTTTTCTACCTTTGATCAGCTCATACAATGAATCATAAGAAAATGGAGTGATTTCTTCACTTAAATAAAGGGGTTCATAAAAGCAGCTTTCTTCTCCCGTATGGCAGGCCGGCCCCTCCTTTACCACTTCTACTACAAGAGCATCGGCATCACAGTCTGCATAAATACTTACAATATGCTGATGATTGCCGCTCATCTCACCTTTTCTCCATAACTCTTGGCGGCTTCGGCTGAAAAAGCAAGTCTTCCGCTCTCTTACACTGATTTCCAAACTCTCCTGATTCATATAAGCAAGTGTCAATACCTGCTTGGTATAGTAATCCTGCACAATTGCAGGAATCAATCCTTCCTCATCAAACTTTAATTCCATTTTGTGTATCACTCCTTTCAGCGCATTTCTATTCCATTCTTTCTTAAATAGTCTTTTAAATCGTGAATGTTCACCTCTTTAAAATGAAAGATACTGGCGGCAAGCCCGGCATCCATTTGCGGATATTGGAAAAGCTCTTTAAAGTCCTCCATTTTTCCGGCGCCTCCCGACGCAATAATCGGAACAGATACCCTCTCTGCAATAGCAAGCAGCATTTCTATGTCAAAGCCTTCTTTGACGCCGTCCGTATCTATGCTGTTTACAACCAGTTCTCCGGCTCCTTTTTTCACACCTTCCTCTGCCCATTTCAACGCATCAATTCCCGTATTTTCTCTTCCACCTTTTGAGAAAACTTGAAACGCTCCATTCACCCGTTTCACGTCCATACTGAGCACGACGCACTGTTCTCCATATTTTTGAGCTGCCTGCCGAATCAAATCCGGGTTTTGAATGGCACCGCTGTTGACACTCACTTTATCCGCACCGCACTTCAGGACACGGTCAAAATCATCAACAGTCCGGATACCACCGCCCACTGTTAGCGGAATAAAAATTTGACTGGCAACCTTCTTTAAAATTTCAGTGAATAAATTTCGTTCTTCTACACTCGCAGTAATATCATAAAAAACGAGCTCATCGGCACCCGCATCATTATAAAACCGTGCCATTTCTACCGGGTCAGCAACATCCTGCACCCCTTCAAAATTGATTCCTTTTACAACTCGCCCATTTCGCACATCCAAGCATGGAATGATTCTTTTGGTTATCATCGGAACTTCCCTGCCTTTCTTTTAGATTAATTGCATTGCTTCTTCCAATTTAATCGCTCCCGTATAAAGTGCCTTCCCGACAATTGCCGCAGAAACGAACTCTTTCAGCTGCATCAGCTCTAAGATAAAACTGATTCCTCCGGACGCAATCACATTAAGTCCCTCTATTTTAGAAAGTTCTTCATAGACCTCCATATTCGTCCCTTCTAGCATTCCATCTTTAGAAATATCTGTGTAGATTACTGTTTGGACTCCGATTGCAGATAGTTCTTTGCAAAAATCAATGCCGTCTGTATTCGTCATCTCTTTCCATCCACGAATGGCAACCATACCATCCTTAACGTCTACACTGACTGCAATTTTTTCTCCATATTTTTTAAGCATTTCTTTTAAGAATGGCTGATTGGTAGCAGCCGCTGTACCCAAAACAACTCGATTAACGCCTAATTCCAAGTAACGCAAAATGCGTTCTTCATCTCGAATGCCGCCTCCTACCTGTACAAAAATACCTCCGATTTTTACAATTTCCGCTATCGTATCAAAATGTGCTAAGGTCCCGTCCTTTGCTCCATCTAGATCTACAATATGTAAATGAGTTGCTCCCTTTTCTTTTAAACTCTTTGCAACCGCAACCGGATCTTTTCCATATACCGTCATCCTTTGGTAGTCCCCTTGAAATAAGCGTACTGCTTCTCCATTATAAATATCAATTGCAGCAAAAATATCCATATCGTATCCTTTCTCGCTTAAGCGTCTCCTATTTTCTTTTTTTATTCCCATTGACTAAAATGTTAATCAAAAATTTGAAACCCATTTTTACAATTTCCTATGATAATTCTGCAAAAGCCTGCAAGATTCGAAGCCCTGCCTCTCCGCTCTTTTCCGGATGGAATTGTGTCCCGCATATGTTTTTATATGCAACTGCTCCCGGTATTTCTATTTGGTATTCCGAAACGGCCCGTATACTTTCCACACAATTGTCCGCATAAAAACTATGCACATAATAAACGTAATCGCCCTCTTTTGTATATTTTAAGAGTGGATGCTCCTTTTTCCTCTGCAATCGATTCCAGCCAATATGTGGAATCTTCAAGGAATCGGAAACAACTGACTTCAAAGAAGAAATCTCCCCCTTGATTAACCCTAAGCCTTGATGCTCTCCAAACTCGAAGCTTTTTTCAAACAGAAGCTGCATGCCGAGGCAAATTCCCAAGAGAGGTTTTCCTTTCTCCGTCTCACTCTTAATTACGTCAACCAGCCCTGTATTTCTCAGTTTTTGAATCGCATCTGAAAAGGCTCCGACTCCGGGCAGCAGGATACGATCTGCTTTCAAAATATCTTCTTCTCGATTGGTAATGATACTTTCAAGCTTCAAATAGTCCAAAGAACAACGCAAAGAAAATAAATTCCCTACGCCGTAATCAATTATTGCGATCATCTTGCTCCTCCTATAAACTCCCTTTTGTGGATGGAATCTCATCTTTATAATTTATATCAATTGAAATTGCTTGATTCAAGGCTCTTCCCAAGCTCTTAAAGATCGCTTCAATAATATGGTGACTGTTTTCGCCTGCCAATTGCTTTACATGTAAGGTGAGACCAAACGCTCTGCAAAATCCAAGCAAAAACTCCTGGACTAATTCCGTATCAAAGGTTCCGACTTTCTGCGTCGGAATCGCCGCATCAAAGACTAAGGAAGATCTTCCGCTGATATCCAGTGCACACAAAATCAAAGCTTCATCCATTGGCAATAGAAAATTTCCATAACGCCGTATGCCCCGCTTTTCACCGACTGCCTGCATAAATGCACTTCCGAGTGCAATGCCGACATCCTCCACCGTATGATGGTCGTCTACCTCGACATCGCCCTTACAGGCAATTCGCAAATCGAACCTTCCATGCTTTGCAAACAAGTCCAGCATATGATTTAAAAATCCACAGCCTGTATTAATTTGATAAATCCCGCTACCGTCCAAGTTTAATTCCAATTCAATTTTTGTCTCTTTTGTCTCTCTGATAATTCTGCTCTTTCGCATCGTTTCCTCTCGCCTTTCCATTATCTTTCTAAAATTTGCTTCGTTACTTGGTAGAAAGATGTCATCTGCTCATAGGTTCCTATGGTAATCCGCACAAAATCGGTAATCGGCGTATCTGCCCAATGTCTCACCAGTATTCCCTTCTCCCTCAATTTTTTAAAATAGTCACACCCTTTTATTTGGGGATGCCTTGCAAATATGAAGTTGGCTTTCGATGGTAGGACTTCAAATCCCAGCGTTTTTAACCCCATTGAAATCTTCTCTCTCGTATGTATGATTTCATTGGTACACTGTCTGAAATAGTCTTCATCCTCCATTGCTGCTTTACCCAGCACCATTGACAAGCGATTGACATTATACGGATTGAAGCTGAACTTTATCTTGTTTAAATCCTCAATAACCTCTTTTGAGGCAACTGCAAATCCAATGCGGGCACCGGCTAAGTTTCTGGACTTAGAAAATGTCTGTATAACCAATAGATTATCATATTTTTTTAGCAGAGGAATACAGCTCTCTCCACCAAAGTCGATGTATGCTTCATCAATCATAACCAATTGTTCCGGATTTGATTTTAAAATTTCTTCAATATCCGAAAGCGGCAGACAAATGCCGGTCGGTGCATTTGGATTCGCTAAAATAATATTTTTTTTACATCCTAAATAATCTTCGATATTGATTTGAAATTCTTTTGTCAGAGGAATTTTCCTGTTCGGTACTTGATATAATTCGGAAAACACCTGATAAAAGCCATAAGTAATTTCAGGAAAACACACTTCCTGCTTCTCATCATGAAAGGCTTGAAAAGCAAAAGCCAATATTTCATCCGAACCATTTCCGACAAATACTTGATTTGGATTCACACCATAATATTCAGAAATTGTACTCGTCAACTCCTTAATCTCCGGATCCGAATAAAGACGTAAATTTTCTAAAGCCTCGGTATTGATTGCTCTCAGTACCTTCGAGCTTGGTGCGTAAGGATTTTCATTTGTATTCAGCTTAATATACTGCATGTCCTGCGGCTGCTCGCCCGGTGTATAGGGCTCTATTTCCTGAAATCTTCTGCTTAAAAACCGACTCATTTTTTCTTACTCCTCCTCAAATCGGATAGTAATACTTTTTGCATGTGCACCTAGGCCTTCTCTTTCTGCAAAATCTGCAACCCGATCCTTTACTTCTCTTAACGCATCTTTCGTATAATATATAAAGCTGGATTTTTTAATAAAATCATCGACACTTAGTGGGCTGGAAAACCGTGCGGTTCCGCTTGTAGGCAGGATGTGATTAGATCCTGCAAAATAATCTCCTAATGCCTCTGGCGCATACTTTCCGAGAAAAATCGAACCTGCATTCTTCACCTCCGAAAGCAAAGAAAACGGATCATCCACACAAACTTCCAAATGCTCTGGCGCAATGTTATTCGCAATTTCAACCGCTTCGCTTAAGCTGGAAGCCAAAATGATTTTTCCATTATTGTGAATACTTTCTCTTGCAATGTTCCCCCTGGAAAGCAGAGAAAGCTGCTGTTCAATCTCCCTTTGCACTTTTTCTGCCAGTTCTCTGCTATCTGTCACCAAAACTGCACTCGCAAGCGGATCATGCTCTGCTTGACTCAGTAAATCTGCCGCCACAAAGCTTGGATTACACGTTCCGTCTGCCAGCACAAGGATTTCACTGGGACCTGCAATCATGTCAATGTCAACTTTACCATATACTTTACTTTTTGCAGTCGCTACAAAAATATTTCCCGGTCCTACAATCTTATCAACCTTTGGCACGCTTTCCGTCCCGTAGGCCAAAGCCGCAATCGCTTGTGCCCCTCCGATTTTAAAGATTCTTGTAACGCCTGCGATATTGGCTGCTGCTAAAATGTTATCCGCAATGTTTCCATTCCGATCCGGAGGTGTTACCATAATAATTTCTTCCACTCCCGCAAGCTTTGCAGGTATCGCATTCATAAGTACGCTGCTAGGGTATGATGCCGTCCCTCCCGGCACATAGATACCTGCTCTTTCAATTGGAGTTATTTTTTGACCTAAAACTACTCCATTTTTTTCGCTTATAAGAAAACCATTTCGAAGCTGATGTTTGTGGAAATTTCTAATGTTTTCACACGCCGCCTCTAAAGTAACTCGAAAATCTGGATCAATTCGAATTAATGCTTCTTTAATTTCCTGTTTGCTTATTTCTAAGCAGTCCAAAGCAACATGATCAAATTGCTTCTCATACGCAAAAAGAGCCGCATCCTTTTCCGCACGAACCTTACACAAAATCTCATCTACAATTTCCGATACATTCTCACTTTGCTTTCTTTCGCGGTCCAGTATATCGCTTAGCTTTATTTTATCACTTTCATAGATTGCAATCATACCTATTTTCCTTTCTATTAACTTAAACCATTCCTTGCAGCTTTTCAACCATTTGACCAATCATTTCATTTTTAAATAAATAGCTGCTCTTATTCGCAATGAGTCTCGCACTGACTTGTTTAAATTCATCTACAATTTTTAAGTTGTTTTCTCGAATGGTATTTCCGGATTCTACAATATCTACAATCACATCCGAAAGTCCTAAAATCGGGGCCAGTTCTATGCTTCCATTCAGCTTGATGATGTCAATATCACGATTAACTCCCGCATAATAAGCCTTTGCTATGTTCACAAATTTGGTCGCAACACGCAAAGTCCGATCCTTATCTTCCACATAATCATTCTTTGCTGCCACCGCTATACGGCATTTCCCTAAATTTAAATCTAAAAGCTCATAGACATCCGGCTGATATTCTAGTAAAATATCTTTTCCCACAATTCCAATATCAGCAGCGTGATGCTCAACATATATAGCCACATCACTTGGTTTGACAAGTAGGTATCGAACACCGTTTTCTGTATTTTCAAATACGAGCTTTCTATTTTCCTCATAGATGCTTTTACAATCATATCCAATGCGTTCCAGCAGTTCATATACCTGGTCTCCCAGACGCCCTTTCGGCAATGCTATGTTTAACATTCTTCCTGCTCCTCTCTTAACCCTTCCTGCGTAAAACGATACAATTTTTCATATCGCAACCCTTTTGGAATGGTTTCTGCCGCCCTTACACGATTGCCTTCTTTTGTTAATTTTTTTACTTGTGCTGCAAGCTTTGCATCGTCGCTTCCTTTTTCATAAAGCACCATAGCCTCAACGTCATAAACGGACGATTCCAACGGTAAATACTGCAATTCACTGAGATACAAAGCAAATCCTAAAGCTTCCGCATCTTTCCCCATTTTCTCCATCATTGCAGAATATTCTCCTCCTGCTAAAACACTTCTTGGAAGTCCTTCCACATATCCTTGAAAAATAATTCCATTATAATAATCGATTTCATTAATCATTGTAAAATCTAGTTGCATTTTTTTTCCACAATTCAAAGTTCGAAGTACTTGATAAAAAGATTCCAATTCTTTTAAAGTCTCTTTCATCACACCATTTACTGCGATCTCCTTTGCTTTGCCTAATATTTCCGCAAAATTTCCGCATAAAGAAAGAATTTTATCCAGTATCTTCAGCTCTTCTTCATTGAGCTTTGCATCTCTTCCCGCCACAAGCAATTCACCTTTGTTTTTGCTTCGAATACATTGAAGAATCCGTTTTTTTTGCTCTTCGTCCAAATTCAATTCTTCAAGAAAACCCAATACAAAATCCATATGTGATATAGAAAGTATGTAGTTTGTGCTGATTGCATTTAAACTCTTTTCTGCCATCAACAAAATCTCAATGACTGCATAGCGGTCTACTCTACCAATTATTTCCAAACCCATTTGGCTGATTTCTTTATACGTATGGCTTTCCTTACTCTCACGATATACATTTTCAATATAATATAGTTTTTCGGTATTTTTTTTAGTTGCTTTCGTGTTTTTGACGATGCTCAGTGTCACGTCCGGCTTTAATGCTAAAAGTTTACCATCTAAATCTGTAAATGTGATCACATTTTCACTTGCTAAAAAACGCTTATTCATTGCGTACAAACTATACTCTTCGAAGCGTCCCATTCGATATTTTTTATATCCATATAATTCATAGAGACAACGTAACTGTAAGGTAATCGCTTCCTCTGGCTTTAATGATTTCATTTGGAGTTTCATGTTTTTCTTATCCTCCCTATCTATGTATCGCTTTTATATTACTTTATTACTGTACTGCTTTATCGCGATAAACTATTGAAGAGATTTTACCATATAAGAGATCGCCTTGCAAGCAAAAAAAGAAAAAAGCTATCACATAAAACAAATTTGTTTTCTATGAGATAGCTCTCTCAGCAATTTACTTTATATAGGAAGTAGGGTTCTGTGCTTCTCCATTTTTTTGAATCTCAAAATGCAAGTGTGGAGCATCCAGACTTTCAAATAAAGCCGTATTCCCGACGCCGCTGATTACATCCCCCTGCTTCACTACATCTCCCTCTTCTATCATCTTATTTGTGCTTAAATTAGAATACTGACTGATCAATCCATCCTCATGCGTGATTTGAATCGTGATACCAAGCCGATCATCGGTATAGACCTTAGTTACCGTGCCCGCCGCTGCTGCGCATACCTGTGTATCCAAAGGAGCTTCAATATCAATTCCTGCATGTACTGTAAATTCATCTAATGTTTTTGAATAAATCGGAACATCCATTGCAAAATCCTTTACAATCGTCCCACTTACCGGACTGATAAATGCACTTTTTTTGCCTGAATTACTTTCGGACTCACTTGGCTTGCCTGCATCTCGACTGTCTACCGTCGGTACTTGCTTTACAACATCTTGATTCGGTACTACTTGCTGCTTTTGTTGCTCATTTGTCAGATCTATCCCGTTATTTCCGCGCTTCGCCATCCATTGTGGGTAGGAGCGAATCGCAAAAACGGTTCCAATGAGAACCAAGCATACACATATCACTGCAATCATCGTATATTGTAAGCTTTGTTTCTTTTCCTCCTGCTGAGGAATGTACTCATTTCCATTTTTTAAACGCATATAAAAACACCTCCATTGCTATTCTTTCCTTTCTGAAAAGAATTCATACAATAAGGTGCATTGATTTTAAAAGAAAATTACAGCTGCAATCGGCGCACAGATTGCAGTCGCCATTCCGGCTAAAGCAATGGCCAAACTGCTCATGGAACCTTCAATTTGTCCTTCCTTAAAAGCTCTTGAAGTGCCTACTGCATGGGATAGCGTCCCAATTGCAATTCCTTTCGCAACTGGATGTGTAATTCCCATCAACTTTAAAATTTCAGGGCCGCATATCGCTCCAAAGCAGCCTGCAATCACAACCATTGCAACTGTCAATGAAGGAATTCCTCCTATTTGCGATGAGACTTCTATTGCAATCGGATTTGTCGCACTTTTTGGCAGCATGGAGATTAAAATAATTTCTTTTGTGCCCATTATTTTTCCAATTGCAACTAAACTTAAAATGGTGGCAAGCGTTCCTGCAAAAATACCAGAAAAAATGGGTATAGCATATTTTTTTAAAATTACTAAATTCCGATACAGCGGGACTGCTAATACTACCGCAGTTAATGGCAGAATGAAATTTAAAAATTGACTCTTCTCATTATATTCTTCAAAAGAAATTCCTGTAATCATCAAGAATGCAATCAACAATACAGAGCATACTAATATAGGCTGAAGTAAAGTACAGCAGGTTTTTCTTTGTATCCAGATTCCGGCCAAATAAGCGACTAAAGTTAATAAAATAGCCCAATATGGATTACTCAATAATAATTCTCTCATCGTTTCTCCTTCCTTGCAACTATCTTTGACTGTATTTCAATCACTGTTTGCGTAACTTTTCCAGCTACAAAATAGCCGATCAGGATTGAGATAAATAGAGGAACCGCGATTTGCAAAAAGGATTCTCTCATTAAATCAAAATATAGCATCAATCCCACAGTAGGTGCCACAAAAAATAATGCCAGATGTCTAATGATAAAATCAGCCGTATCTTCTACATCTTTTAGTTCTATCAAACCAAATAGCAATGCAAAAAGCAGCAGCAACAATCCTATAACATTTGACGGAATCGGAATTCCAAGTCCTTCCGATGCTATGTATCCAACAAACAATGCACTCAAAAGGATAAAAAGCTGTTTAATATACAATTTTTCCACCTTCTTTTTTTATTTTTCCCGTTGCATTAAAAAAAATTCTTTCTAGATAAATCTTTGAAAAGAAATACGATTTTCATTTTATCATAAAATTTCTTGCGTGGGAAAGCGTTTATGATATAATTAATTCTATTATGAAAAAATAATGTTTGATTAGAGTTTTCTGCATATACAGTATACAATTTTATGCAGTTCTTAAAAAGATAAATAAAGGATGAGGTGACGTATATGTCAAAATTGATTATGGCACAGGAAAACAAAAGAATCATGGGCGGCCCGGATAAAATCTTTGGGGTGAGCAATTTAGCAAAAAAAAGAATTGCTGAAATTGGTAAAGACAATGTAGTGAATTCAACCATTGGCGCTTTATTAGATGATGAAGGAAATTTGATCGTTTTATCTTCTGTTGTCGATGTCTTAAAAGACCTCGCACCAAAAGACTATGCAGAATACGCTCCAATTGCAGGGACCCCTGAATACATTGATACCGTGAAAAAAGCCGTATTCGGAAACTATAACCCAAAAGGATACGTTGAAGCATGTGCAACGCCAGGCGGGACCGGTGCTATAAGAAATGCCATCCAAAATTATACAAAAAGAGGAGACACGGTTTTGACTTCCGATTGGCATTGGAGCCCTTACGGTACGATTGCAGCTGAAATTGAGCGTAGGCTAGAGACTTATACTCTATTTGATAAAGAACAAAAATTTAATGACAGCTCCTTTGATGAAAAACTAAATCAGATTTTAAAAGCTCAGGATGAAACAGTTGTTATAATCAACACCCCAGCACACAATCCAACCGGATATACCTTTACTCTAGAGGACTGGGATAAAGTAAACAGAAGTCTAAAAAATGCGGCTAAAAATAAAGATAAAAAAATTACACTTCTCGTTGACATCGCTTACTTAGATTTTTCTGGCGATGCAGACCAATACCGTGCGTTCTTTTCAAAATTAGAAGATTTTCCGGATAATATTTTAGTCCTCATTGCATTTAGTGCTTCAAAAGGATATACCTTATATGGGATGCGCTGTGGTGCAATCCTTTGTATGACGCCAAATAAAGATATTGCCGATGAATTCAAAATGGTAGCTACCTTCTCCAGCCGAGCTTCTTGGTCAAACGGCACACGTGCGTCTATGGTCGTACTGTCTCGAATATTTGCTGATAAAGCGCTTCTTTCCAAAGTGACTGAAGAGCGTAATGAATATCTTTCAATGCTGATCAAAAGAGGCAACATTTTTATGCATGCTGCTAAGGAATGTAATTTGACAACCTGCCCGTTTGATTCGGGTTTTTTCATTACTATTCCATGTAAGAATGCGGATCAAATTGGTGAAGAACTTCAAAAATCGAATATTTTTGTCATTCCAATCGGTGATGGAATTCGTATATCCATTGCTTCTATTTCTGAAGAAGCCTGTTCCTATATTCCTGCAAAAATTGCAGCAGCAGTTTCAAAATATTAGAATAAAAAAGGCAGCGCTCTATGTAGAGGCTGCCTTTTAAAATGCAATTAATGTTTTCCTGTACTATTTTGGGGACATCGCTTTTAGATAATGAATGTTCTTTCCGATTTTACTAAATTTATTTTCATACTCCGTTGTGACCAACCTCGCAGTGAAATCAGTCATATGCAAATCATCGGTATATTCTATAAGCTCCATATCATTTTTCAGAAATTCTTCTGTTGAAAATGTAAACAGAGCATCATTATCCGTCTTAAATTCAATGCCAGCTCCCCGCTTTAAGACTTCTTTATAGCTCTTAATATAACGAGTATGTGTCAAGCGTCGTTTTGCATGGCGATCCTTTGGCCACGGGTCACTGAAATTAAGATAAATTCCATCCAATTCTCTTTCAAAATAATCAGTCATGTCATTCACGTAATTCGTAATGAATTTTATGTTTTTTAATTCTGCTTCTGCAGCTTTTTCTAAAGCTCGTAAAACAACACTTCCCGCACCCTCCACCGCAATATAGTTACAATGCGGATTGCATTTTGCTAATGTTGTAATAAACTGTCCTTTTCCGCAGCCAACTTCAAGGTAAATGGGGTTATTATTCTGAAACACTTCTTTCCAATTCCCTTTATGAACTTTTGCATCCTTTATGACATAATTACAGAAAGATTCTATTTTTTCTTCTTCATTTTTTACCTTACGCTGACGCATGTACTTCCCTCTCTTGCAGTTGCTGCGCCTTCTGCGCATAATTTAATTTTCATCATTTCATTCAATTTCATTGCAAAGTGTTTCATTTCCTCCTCGGAATAAGCAGAAAATGATGCAGAAGCATTTAATAAGTCACCCTGCTTTTGAAAAGTTTGCAAATACCATCGCTTTGCACCGGACAATTCATCACTCATAATAGTCAAATCTTCAAAGGTAAGCAGTTCTTTGCAAATAGTCGTACGAAATTCGTAAGGAATGCTTCCTGCTAAAAGGAAATCCATACTTTCACGAATCGCACTCTGGTCTGCCTTTACGCATACGACGTCATTATACCGATTTAATGGTGCCTTTACATCCATCGCTACATAATCCAATAGATTATTTTTTGCCAAAAGTTTTAAGAGTTCCGGGTTACTTCCGTTTGTATCCAGCTTAATAAAATACCCCATCTCTTTTATTCTCGATGCGAAGAAATACAATTCTTCCTGCAAAGTCGGTTCCCCGCCCGAGATACAAACTGCATCCAAAAACCGCCTTCTTTTCTCCAAGAAATGAAAAAGCTCTTCATCATTTATCTGTGATTTACTGCAATGCACGATTTCCGGATTATGGCAGTAACCACAATGGAAATTACATCCACCTAAGAAACATACGGCAGATGTCTTTCCCGGATAATCAATTAATGATGCTTTCAGAATTCCTGCAATCTTCATTGTACAACAACTTCCTTTGTTTCAATATCCTCTTTTTCCTTGCGAGCTGCTTGCTTTTCGTCTGCATTCATTCCCTTACTAAGACTCACTGATACTGAGAATTCTTTTCTGTCTTTATATTCTTCTTTCTTCCCTTTATTCCATGCCTGCACCGGACGATGAAATCCAACGACACGAGTCCATACTTCCGCATCTTTTCCACAAGTTGGACACTCAAAATGCTCTCCGGAAATGTAGCCGTGATCTTCACAAATAGAGAAAGTCGGCGTAACTGTAACGTAAGGTATTGCGGTATTTTCCATAATTTTTTTGATAAAGACCTTGCACGTCTCTTTATCATCAATCTGCTCTCCAATGAAACCATGCAGCACGGTTCCTCCGGTATATGCTGTTTGCAGCTTTTCCTGCAGTTCAATTGCTTCAAAAATATCATCAGTGGCTCCAACCGGAAGCTGTGTTGAGTTTGTATAGTATGGCTCTTCCGTACCTTGCGCAATGATATTCGGATACAGTTTTTTATCCAAGCGTGCAAAACGATAGCTTGTTCCTTCCGCCGGAGACGCTTCTAAATTCCACAGACTGCCGGTCTCCTCCTGGAAAAGTTGAATCACACGATTCATAAAATCCATAACCTCAATCGCAAATGCATTCCCCTCTTCTGTCGTTAAATCAACACCTAAAAGATTTAAACATGCTTCATTCATACCATTTAACCCAATGGTAGAAAAGTGATTTTTAAAATATTCACCGGTTGCACTCTTCACCGCTGACAAATAAAACTTTGAATAAGGATATAATCCGATGTCCATGTAACGTTCTAACGCAACTCGCTTGCAGTCACATATTTCTCTTGCATATTCCATAAGCTTTCTTACTTGTTTTTTAAAACCTGCAACGTCTTTTGACTCGTATCCAATTCTCGCCATATTTAGAGTTACTACATTAATAGAGCCAGTCAAAGGATTCGCGCCAAACAGACCGCCTCCGCGATGGCGAAGCTCACGATTATCCAAACGCAAACGGCAGCACATAGAACGAATATCCTCCGGAGACAAATCGGAATTTAAGAAGTTTGCAAAATAAGGCGTTCCAAATTTTCTTGTCATCTCCATGATACAATTTGCAGCTTCTGAATCCCAAGGAAAATCTTTTGTAATGTTTACAGTAGGAATCGGGAAGCTGAAAGCTCTCCCTGCTCCGTCTCCCTCCATCATCACTTCACAATAAGCCCGATTAAAAAGGTCCATTTCTTTTTGGAACTCGCCGTATACCTTGTCCATCATTTTTCCGCCTATAATGGCTCCTTGATTCTTTAAAAGCGGATGTGGAGCAATATCCAGCGTTATATTTGTAAATGGAGTCTGAAACCCAACACGCGTCGGAACATTGAGATTATATACAAATCGCTGTACCGCCTTCTTTACCTGAGGATACTCTAAGTTGTCATAATAAATAAAAGGCGCCAGATAGGTATCAATGCTCGAAACAGCCTGTGCGCCTGCAGCTTCTCCCTGTAATGTAAAAAGCAGGTTAACCAACTGCATCAATGCAGACTCAAAATGCTTCGGCGGAAGAGATTCAATCTTTCCCTTTGCTCCTTTAAATCCTTGCAGCAAAAATGCCTCTAGATCCCATCCACAGCAATAAGGTGCTAAAAGACCTAAGTCATGAATGTGTAAATCTCCGCGTGTATGTGCATCGCGAAGTTCTTTTCTATATATTTTATTCAGCCAATATTTTTTCGTAATACTTTCTACAATATGATTATTTAAGCCTTGCAGCGAATACCCCATATTTGAATTTTCATTTACACGCCAATCATCTAAGGATACATATTCTTCAATCATCTGCTCTGCATCCATAAATAAATTGTTTGCCCTGCGAATATCTTGGCGTTCTTTTCGATAGAGAATATAGGCCTTCGCTGTTTTTGCGTGACCCTCTTCTATCAATATTTTCTCTACGACATCCTGAATATCTTCTACCGAAGGAATGCCTGCCGCATGACTTTCTTTCATCACGCTCTCCACCAAACCAGCTAATCTTTGTGCTTCTAATTCATCGGTCCCCCCTACCGCTTTAGCCGCAGCAAAGATAGCATGGCGAATTTTTGAAAGATTAAAATCTACAATTTCGCCACTTCGTTTTTGTACTTTGGTTATACTCATTATTACCTCCTGATCCCCAGCATCATACTGTCTATCGTTGTTATTATTTTTCAAGTCACTATATATAGTATCCGATTGTTTTCTTGATTGCAAGGGATTTTTTTGTCTAATTATGGCTCAATTACGAGTACAACCGTCTCATTTTGCGTATACCAATCATAGAGAAATTTTGCATGCGAGGTATAATTTCTTACACATTTATGTGAAAGCGGCACTGTACCGATTGAAGAAGAAAATTCTTTGAGGCCTGGATCAATACGTTTTCCGTTCTCCCATTTGTAAGAGACAGATACTCCATGAATATATGCACCTCCACAAAAACGAAGTGTATAAGGTGCATATCCTTGGATCTCATCTGTTCCGTCTTTAATATAATAGAATTGTGGTTTTTTTTCAATTACAAAGTAACAGCCTAACGGTGTCGGCTGTGCATATTGATTTGTCGTACCCGTCGTCGCCAGAGAACATGACGTAATCTGCCAATTCCCTTCATATTTTTCAAAGGAAGTAATATTTTGATTTTTCCTGTCGATCACAATGATCTTGGAAAGCGTTGTAAGCGCCTCTTTTCGGAGAATATACCTCTCCGGAACAAAATACTGTGTTTCATTTTGTACAAGCCGTACATGCCAGAAACCATTTACATACTCCAAGCATTTGACTAAAGTTCCATCTGGAATATAGATAAAGCTGCTATTCTTAGTTGCGCTAAAGTATCCAGGAGCACTTTGACTGCGTGGTGTGCCTCCTTCATCCACTTCTTTTCCCTTACACAAAGGCGGTAATCCATAATAATTTTTATAATTGCTGATATAAGTTAGATTCCCCTCCTTATTTTCTCCCTCAAGTTTCTGTATCTTTTCCTCCATCTGATGGAAATCAAAATACCTTCTCGAAGCAAAATCCGAACCTACAAATCCAAATACCTTTTTTAACGTGTTTTTTCCTTCTCCTTGCTGTGATTGCCCGCTTCCATCTGCAAACACCTCTCCATCCTCATTTTCATACCAATAGACATGATACCATTTTTCTCCTGTGCTCCTTTTTACACCTTTAAAAAAAGTGATACTCTCGATATACTGAAGCTTCTCCCATTTCTGCGCTGTTCTTAAAAGCTTTGCATCCTGCGAGGGTAAAGCATGAATATTCGTATCCCCTTCACACACAACATAGGAAAGCGTCATGGGATACGCATTATATTTCAGTTTCACTGGGAAACTGGGTTCTACTATTTCTTCCTCAACGATAAAATCAATTGCCTGATTCTTTTCTTCTTCCTTCCTCACGGCAGATGAGGGTTCACTTACCTTTACACGTAAAACAGTATGCTCTGTATCATAAGAAAATTTTTGTGACAATAAAAGAACGACGCTCAATAGAAGCATCGCTGCACATCCTGTACATAAAATATTTATCGGTTTCATCGGCATCGCTCCATCCCTTACTGCTCTAAACAAGCTTATTATTCTATATGCACATTCGCAAAAAGATAGACGCAATCATACAGTAGATTTCTTAAATCATTTCCTTCATTCTAAAATTTCATCGGACAAAAAAAGACGGCGACTGCCGCTTTTTTAAGGATTTACTTAAAAATATATTCGTATTTTTTTAATAGCCGCATCAGTGGAAGCCCAAGCACATAGCAAGAAATGAACTCTCCAAAGCCGACCCAAAGCATACAAGCCCATATCGCAACCGGAACCCCAAATGCGTAATGAAGCAATAACCCAATGATCACTCCGTTTGCAACCACAGGAGGTAATGGTACCAGCAATGGGTATTTTCTAAAAAAATACGAACCAACTGCTGCTATTAATGTCGTTAAACTTCCGAAAACAATATCTAATATTCCATAAGGTCCAATAATATTGGCCAGCAGACATCCTACAAATAAACCCGGAATCGCCGCCGGTGTAAAATAAGGTAGGATAGTCAAAGCCTCAGATATTCTCACCTGCATAACCCCATAACTAAAAGGCATCAATACTAAAGTGAGGACAGCATAAATAGCGGCAATTACCGCTGCTTGAATCAGAAATAATACATGCTTGTATTTCATGTCGTCTCTTCCTTTCTTCTCTCGCTCGGTATATGTCACCTCTACTTCGCTTTTCTTATTCATTTTTCTTTTTTTATTTAACTTACAAAACATATGCTTGCAAAATTAAAACGATAAAATATACGCCGACCACAAAGAATGCCGCTGCATCTCTTTTCTGTAAACACATTCCATTCATACGGGTGCGGCAGTCTCCACCTCGATAACAGCGAGCTTCCATCGCCATCGCAAGATCTAATGCAATGCGAAATGCACTGATAAACAAAGGAACCAAAAGGGGAATCAAAGCTTTCGCTCTCTGCATTAAATTTCCACTTTCAAAATCGGCCCCTCTTGCCATTTGTGCTTTCATAATTTTATCGGTTTCCTCCAAAAGCGTCGGAATAAAACGCAAAGCGATCGTCATCATCATCGCTAATTCATGCGCCGGCATACCAAACCGCTGAAATGGCGAAAGAAGACGTTCAATTCCATCCGTTAGGCTGATCGGCTTTGTCGCCAATGTCAAAATGGAAGAGCCCATAATGAGAAGTATCAGACGCAATGCCATGAAAAGTGCATTGTAAAGACCTTCTTTGGTAATTGTAAAAAAACCTAAGGACAGCAGAACCGTTCCTCTTGTCATAAATAAATTTACAATAAAGGTAAACAGGATAATTAAAAATATCGGCTTTAAGCCTTTCGTTATAAAAGAAAGGGGCACTCTTGATATGGCAATGCAAGCCGCCAAAAAAAGGCCAGCTATAGCAAAGCCAATAAAGTCGTTTACCATAAATAAAGATATTAAAAATGCAAATGTGCTGATAATCTTTACTCTTGGATCTAATCTATGAATCCATGAATTACCTGGATAGTATTGTCCTAATGTGATATCTCGAATCATTTCATCGCTTTCCAATCCATCGATAAATTTCCTCTTCTGCCTCTGCAATCGTTAAAACATCTGCTGATACTGGTGCGCCTTTCGTTTTCAATCGGTACATAAGCTCTGTAGCAGGCGGCAAAGCCAGATTCATACGTTTCAAATCTTCTGCTCTGTGAAAAATCTCACTTGGCGTTCCCGTCATCACCAAACGCCCGCCGTCCATTACCAGCACCTTATCCGCAAGCCTTGCGATATCTCCCATATTATGAGATACCAGTAAAATAGTAATCCCTTCTTTACGGTGAATCGTTTCAACCATTTGCAAAACATCTTGATGTGCCTTTGGGTCTAAACCCGCAGTTGGTTCATCCAATATTAGAACTTTTGGACGCATGGCCACTACACCTGCAATTGCCACCCTTCTTTTTTGGCCGCCGGAAAGTGCAAAGGGAGAACGCTTTGCAAGTGTCTTATAATCTAGTCCTACAAGCTGCATCGCTTCTTTTACTCTTTTTGCTGCCTCATCCTTCGATACCCCTAGATTTAAAGGACCAAACGCAATATCTTTCTCAACCGTTTCCTCAAACAGCTGATATTCCGGGTACTGAAAAACCAGCCCGATTTTCGTGCGAATGTCTCTCATTTTAACTGATTTATTCGTGATGTCCAAACCTTCAATAATAATCTGTCCTGATTTTGGCTTAAGCAGCCCATTCAAATGCTGAATCAAAGTTGATTTCCCTGAACCAGTATGGCCGATAATCCCTACAAATTCACCTTGTTCAATTTCAAAATGAATACGATCTAGTGCAACCGTTTCAAACGGCATTCCCTCCGCGTAAATATGAGTCAGTTCTTTTACTTGTATTTGCGGCATAAAAAATCCACCAGTCCTTCTGTATCAATGATTTCTTGCGGCACCGGAATTCCATGCTTCCTTAAACGTGCACCGAGCTCTACTGTAAGAGGCACGTCCAAATTCAACGCCTTGATCTCCTCTGCTCTTGTAAATATTTCAACGGGAGTTCCATCCATGACAACCTTGCCATCTTCCATAATGACCACTCGATCTGCTAGAGCTGCTTCTTCCATAAAGTGCGTAATCAATACGATCGTAATTCCGTCACGATGCAAAGTTTCAATAATATCCATGACTTCTTCCCGTCCATGCGGATCGAGCATTGCAGTTGGCTCATCTAATATGATGCATTCTGGACGCATGGCCACTACACCTGCAATTGCAATTCTCTGTTTCTGACCTCCGGACAACAAATGTGGTGCATTTTTCCGATAGGCATACATATTTACACTTTTTAAAGCATCATCGACTCTCTTACGAATTTCCGCCGGCTCTACACCCAAATTTTCCGGTCCAAATGCAACATCATCCTCGACGATTGAGGAAACCAGTTGATTATCCGGATTTTGAAAAACCATACCGGCTGACTGCCGGATATCCCAAATCTTTTCCTCATCTCTAGTGTCATACCCGTTTACATACACAGCACCTCCACTTGGAAGCAGCAAAGCATTTATGTTTTTTGCCAGCGTCGATTTTCCTGAACCGTTTTTTCCAATCACTGCGGTGAAGCTTCCCCGTTTTAAATTCAAAGTCACACCATTGAGCGCTCGTATGATCTCTTCTTCATTGTCTTCTTTATGATATTCGAAAATCAAATCCTCAATCTGAATGATTTTATCTTCCATCTATTTCTTTACTCTCTTTTCTGCTTCCGTTATCAGCCAAGAGCAATGATCAAAAAAGGCTTTGCTCTCTGTCTTGTTCTTATAATTCAGCTGATACCCATTCTCATCCAAATACGAAAAATATTCTTCCAGTATCCATCCTGTAATGGTATCTGGATTTTTTTCTATAAAACTTGAATATTCTTTTTTTGCTACCTCTGAAAACTGCATGGTCTCATAGTCAAAAATTGGAGTATTATTTGCTCCGATCAATACAAAATTCATATACATCTCATACAAGCTTTTTAAGTCACTGGCAATCAGCTTACCATCAGTGTACTGGGCCATAAGCAGTTCTACTTGATAAGCTCTTTGCACCAGGTCTTCCCACGAAAGCAGTAATGTCGCATTTTGGATGCACGGCTTCTCTGCTTCCAATGCTTTTATTTGATACAAGTGATATACTTCCGGTAAAATATATTTTTGATAATCGGATGATAGTTGTCTGTAATCCAAGGTTAATTTAATTTGATCCCCTTGTAAACTTACGATAATATCTGCATTTTGCATCGCTTGATCAAATGATTGCAATTCGTCGATATTTTTTATTAATTCCCGTGATTTACCGCTGGCAGCATAGTACCCCTTCATCTCTTCAAGCAGGGTCTTATCCACCTCTGAATTCATATAACGCAACGCATAATCTTCATAATCCACAAGCATACGGCTTGCTCTTTCTTCATCCAACTTCCCAATATATTTATCTAAATAAGCCGCTGTGCTCACTAATTTTTCAGGTGTAATTTCTCCAGTTAACATTTCTTCAAACTCACTTTGGATGGTATCCACACTCTTTCCGCAGGCACCTAATATACATACCAGTGCTACCAAAAAGAAAACCAAAATGCTACGTTTTATCGCCCACTTCATAAATCATCCTCCTAATCTTTATTATTATAACCTAAAAAATAAAACTATTCAACTATGGAAAAAATAGGTAATATGTTGAAAGAATTTTAATTTTTCATTACAATCCAATTACAGGTTTTCCATTTCGTTGCCAATTGCGTGTTCTAATGCTATATTAATATAAAAAGGTACATATTTATGTTACTATTTTATGTTCAAAAATAAAATGTGAATCAATCGTTGAAGGGAAGGGAATAGAAATGCTTATATCTACATTAAAAAGAATGGGGAGTGGACTTTTAGCTGCTGTGTTAATATGTTCACTATCCATTCCGAATATTGAAGCCTATGGTGCATCTATGAAAGATATCAAGGGGCATTGGGCAGAAAAATACATCAATCAAATTATCGCTGCAGGAATTGTTAAGGGCTATGAAAATGGTACATTTTTACCAGATAATGCGGTTACCCGCGCTGAATTCTCACACATGATAAACGCTACCTTAGGAAACACAGGAACCGCTTCGGTATCCTTTAATGATACACCAAAATCCGAATGGTATTACAGTGATGTAGCAAAGGCTCTTTCTGCCGGTTACGTCAGCGGTTACAGTGATGGCAGCTTTAAACCAAACAATCCGGTCAGCAGACAAGAGGCAGCAGTCATGCTCTCACGCATCGTTCCGACTTACGGCAAGACTGCGAACATAAAAAGCTACAAAGATTATACCTCTGTGGAGAGCTGGTCTATAGAATCAATGCAGCGCATGATAGGAAAAGGATACCTTGGTGCCTATGATGACGGTAAACTTCATCCTGCGGATAAATTGACCCGCGCTCAAACCGCAAAAATTATCAGTGACATTTTGAATAACGAAGCAATTGTGAAAAATGATCCAAACGTATCCTCAAACGGCACTTCCCTTACAAATAAAATTTACTCAAATGGGGTAACGATCAGCCGTTCCCTCGGTGACGGAAACGCTTATATCGAAAATTGTATCGTTATGGGGAAACTCAATGTGCAAGGCGGCGGTGAAAACAGTGTTAACATTTCCAACTCACGGATTGTGAGTGCAGATGTTTCCAAAGCATCTGACTCGGTTCGCGTTTATTTAAAAGGTGAAACGAATATTGAAAACGTGAATGTTTCCAATAACGCTATCCTTCAGACTTCCAGCCTGCAGGGCGGAAATTTTGGCCCGGGCTTCAAAAAAGTTAATGTTCAAAGAAATGCTAAAGTTACCTTTACAGGGAATTTTCCTGAAGTCAACCTCGCAGGCTCAAATTCAGAAGTTACCATCACTTCCGGTACTGTGAATTCCTTAAATGTTGCATCCGCTGCAAACTCAACAGATGTTACCGTTGAGACCAACGCAACCATACTTGACAGTGACATCAATGCGGCATGCGGTTTTCATGGGAACGGCACCATACGTACGATGCGTGTAAATGCAGATGGTGTAACCTATGCAAAAAAACCCACTAATGTCTATGTGCATTCTAAAGTTAGGGTCAGTCCAAATGAAGTTGATACTAACTCTGATATTTCAATGAACCCTTCTAACCGTTCAACGAATGTTTCCAGAAATACAGATATTACCTTAACCTTTAAAAAAGCAATGACTCTTTACAACGGGAAATCGATTACTTCTTCCAATATTGATGATTTCGTTGAATTACGTGAGGGTTCTTCAAATGGAAGCAAGGTAAGCTTTAGCGCTTCGATCAGCTCTTCAAAAAAAGTTATAACGATTGACCCGGATTCGAAATTGGACGATGATGAAAAATACTATGTCATTATCGATAAAAACGAACTAAAAGATTCCAGTGATAATGGAAACGATGCTTTTTCCGCATATTTCAGCACAGGTGACGACGATCAGGACGGAGATATTACCATGAGTCCTGCTCCAAGAAAATCGAATGTTTCTAGGAATACAGATATTACTTTAACTTTTGATCGAGCTATGACGCTCTATAACGGAAAAACGATCACCTCATCAAATATCGATGATTTCGTTGAATTACGTGAAGATTCTTCAAGAGGCAGTAAAGTAAAATTCAATGGCTCGATCAACTCCTCAAAGAAGGTCATTACTATCGATCCGAAATCAAGGCTGGATGATGACAAGCGTTACTATGTAATCATTGATAAAAATGAACTAAAGGACTCCAATAATAACGGAAATGCTTCATTTTCCGCATATTTCAGCACAGGTGACGACGATCAGGACGGAGACATCACTATGGACCCGTCTCCAAGAAAATCGAATGTTTCTAGGAATACAGATATTACTTTAACTTTTGATCGAGCTATGACGCTCTATAACGGAAAAACGATCACCTCATCAAATATCGATGATTTCGTTGAATTACGTGAAGATTCTTCAAGAGGCAGTAAAGTAAAATTCAATGGCTCGATCAACTCCTCAAAGAAGGTCATTACTATCGATCCGAAATCAAGGCTGGATGACGACAAGCGTTACTATGTAATCATTGATAAAAATGAACTAAAGGATTCCAATAATAAAGGAAACGATGCTTTTTCTGCCTATTTCAGTACGGGCGATGACGATGATGCTTATACTTCGTTTACCCCAGGCAACAGAGACACAAATGTTTCGACATCATTCAGACCAACGATTCGTTTCTCTGAACGTGTAGTAACTTATAACGGATCGACCATAAGAACCAGTGATTTGAGTGACATCATCGATTTTCGTGTGAATAATTCCAATGGAAGCCGTGTAAGCTTTAATGCAAGCATCAGCTCGGACAGATACATCACAATTACACCAAAATCCAATCTAAGCGAGAATACAGTGTATTATCTTGCAGTTAGAAATAATACGGTAAAGACCTATTCGAATCATACGAAAATACCTTCTTCTTATGTAACATTTACAACTCAGTCTACAAGTGTTCCACAAATTACCAGAATTTCTGCGTCTGCTCTTTCAAACAACAGTATTTCGCTTACAGCAACCGGTAATCAAAATGGAACAATCTACTCTGTTGTTGTGCCAAGTTCACAAAGCACGCCAAGTGCAAGTTACATTTATTCAGCTCGAAACGCCAGTGGTGGTTATCCATCAGGAAGTTTAAACTCTTATGTCTATGCCTATACTTCAAAATATTTAGGCAGCATAAATAATCTAACCTCCGGTACTTCATACAAGGTTTGCAGTATTTTACGAGTCGGCTCTACTAATTCCGCCGTCTATACTACAACGGTTACTACTACCGCTACATCCACAACACCAAATGCCAGTATTTCTATTACTAATAAATCTGATTCTTCGATTAGTGCAAGGATTACTGCAAATGAAGCTGGTACACTTTATGCGATCCTGGTTCCTTCAAATGAAACAACACCAAGTGTCGCTCAAGTTACTAGTCTGAAAAATGGAAATAATGCTGCCCCACTTTCTAAAAACTATGGCAGTGTTTCAAAAAACGGAAGCATTTCTCTCTCTGCAAATAGTCTGGATTCAAATACTTCCTATACCGTGTATGCCGTTCTCGTCACCAGTTCAGCAAAATCTGCTTTAACAAATGCATCCGCTTCTACAAATGCACCGGTTATGCAACCTGCTGAGCTCAGTTCCTTGACGGTGAATGGAGGTAAAATCTCACTAAAATCAGGAACTTACTCGTATAGTACGACGGTTGAGAGCAAAGATAATATCTCTGTAGATGCAACTGCAAGCAGCGGTGCGTCCGTCAGCGATCCATCTCAAACGATAAGCATTCCTTCAGGAAGCAACACGAAGACCATTACAATTAGTGCCTATGGAGACAATAAAAAAACATCTACTTATACCGTTACCATCAATTATTCAAATACGGGATTGTCCTCCATCACAGTAGATGGCCGTGATATTTCATCAAGTAAATCTATTGATGTAGACAATGAAAAAAAATCCGTTATTGTTTCAGCTGTGTCCGTCGATAACAATGCAACTGTTACAGTAAACAGCCGAAGTGGAACTGGAGCTGCAGAAGATGCCGTACTTTTAAATGTGGGCAGTAATTCAGTTACAATAAGTGTTAAATCTAATGGCTCAAGCCAGAGTTATACAGTTACAATAAATCGTTCTGAAGCATCCACTCCTTCACCAGAACCAGAAAGTGTTTCCACTAATGAGTGAATCCGTCAACAAATCTGACGCTTCTTTATCTTAAATCTCTTTAATAAATAAAACCCTGATACTAAGATGAGCAACTTATGCTTTCCTTAAACTATCAGGGTTTCCCTTTTTTAATATAATAATTTATACAATCCTATGTCTAATTTTTTATCTTCATCTTTCTTGCGTACCAATTTGTCGAAATCTTTGATAACGCATTTCCAACAAATCTGCTTCCTCTAGTTTCAAAGCTTTATTAAATGCATCAAACAAAAGATCCTCTAATAAGTAATACACTTTTTTAAAATCTTTTCCCGCTTCCTTTTCTTTGATTACTTTTTCTACTACTCCAAGATCATACAATTCTCTTGCCGTCATTTTAAGGCATTGCGCTGCCTCTTTCATCTTTGAAGGATCTTTCCAAAGAATGCTGGCGCATCCTTCCGGCGAAATAACAGAGTAGACCGCATTTTCAAGCATCCAGACTTGATCTGCAACCGCAAGCCCCAAAGCACCGCCGCTACCTCCTTCTCCAATAAATAAAGAAAGAATAGGGGTCTTTAGCGTCATCATTTCCATTAAGTTCTCTGCAATTGCCAAACTTTGGCCACGCTCCTCGGCTTCAATTCCACAATAAGCGCCTGCCGTATCCACAAGGCAAAGTACCGGCCGTTTAAACTTTTCTGCCTGCTTCATCAATCGAAGTGCCTTTCGATACCCCTCTGGATGTGCAGCACCAAAGTTTCTTTTTACTTTCTCTTTTGTTGTATGGCCTCTTTCTATACCAATCACCGTAATGGGCATATTTTTTAATTTACCGATGCCACCAATGATAGCAGAGTCATCTGCATATTTGCGATCGCCATGAAATTCCATAAAATCACTAATTAAATTATCAATAAAGTCCTGTGCTGTTGCCCTGCCTTTTGCACGGGCTGTCATCACTCTTTTATAAGCTTCCATTATAGCAGCACCTCCTTACTATGAAGTGCTAATATATTCTTTAAGTAATCCCTCTGATCTTTTCTTTCCACGATTGCATCAACAAATCCTTTTTCTAACAAGAATTCAGATCTTTGAAAGCCCTGTGGTAGTTTCTGTCTGATTGTCTGTTCTATGACTCTTGGTCCTGCAAAACCAACCAGCGCCTTTGGTTCTGCCAATATAATGTCACCTTCCATCGCAAAACTTGCCGAAACACCACCCGTAGTAGGATCCGTAAGTACAACCACATAGAGGTTTCCCGCATCGCTATGGCGTTTCACTGCTCCACTTGTCTTTGCCATCTGCATTAAGGATAAAATGCCTTCCTGCATTCGTGCACCTCCAGACAATGTATATCCAATAACCGGAAGTTTTTTTTGTGTTGCGTACTCAAATAATCTTGTAACTTTTTCTCCAACTACTGTCCCCATACTTCCCATCATAAATTTGGAATCCATTGCAAAAATTGCTGTGTTAAATCCACCAATCGTACCTTGTGCACAAATTACACTTTCTGACTCCCCGCTATCCTGCATTGCAGTCTCTAACTTGTCGTCATATCCCGGAAAATCAATTCGATTAAAAGAAATTAAGTCTGAATAAAGCTCTTCAAATGAATCCTCATCTAGAATCATATGCAGTCGTTCTCTTGCACTTATTTTAAAGTGTCTCCCACAGACAGGGCAAACATGGCTGTTCTCTTTCACTTCAGATACAAAAAGGGTATTTTTGCACTCAGGGCAAGAAATACAGACATCATCCGGAATACATGGTTGTGAAATTACTTGTTCCACTTCCTTATATTCTAATTCATTTTTTGGTTTTCGAAACAAACCTTTTTTTAACATGAACTACCCCCTTTTCTCCCTACGCTCCATGAAATTCGTATAATAGTCTCCCTTTACAAAGTCCTTTTCCTCCAAAATTTCAAGTTGAAGCTCCGTATTCGTTGCGATTCCTCCTATAATCAGTTCACATAATGCAGCACGCATTTTCCGAATGGCCTCTTCTCTCGTCTTTGCATGAACAATAAGCTTACCAATCATAGAATCATAAAAAGGCGGTACTACATAGTCCTGGTAAATCGCAGTATCGAAACGAACCCACGGCCCTCCTGGTATATGAAGCAAGTCGATGCGTCCTGCGCAAGGTCGAAAATTCTGACTCGGATCTTCTGCATTGATTCGACACTCAATCGCACTGCCTGTAAATTGAATCTCCTCTTGTTTCATGTCTAAAGGAATTCCGGCGGCAATACGTATCTGCCATTTCACTAAATCAATTCCTGTGACCATCTCTGTCACGGTATGTTCAACTTGCAGCCTTGTATTCATTTCCATAAAATAAAAACTTCCGTCCTCACTCATAAGAAATTCAATCGTTCCTGCATTTTCGTAACGAACTGTTTTTGCAGCTTTTGCTGCAACTTCTATCATTTTATTTCGAGTCTCCACACTTACTGACGGAGACGGACTTTCCTCTATCAATTTTTGGTTTTTTCTCTGAATTGAGCATTCACGTTCACCCAAAGAAATCACATTTCCTTGCTTATCACAAAGGATCTGCATCTCTATATGCTTCGCGGGAGATAGAAAACGCTCCATGTAAACTGCGCCATCTCCAAACGCTGTTTTTGCTTCTGCCGATGCCGTTTTAAATGCTGCTTCAAACTCCTGAGCAGAATGGACCAATCGGATTCCTCTTCCGCCTCCGCCCGATCTGGCTTTTACCAACAGGGGAAAGCCGATTCTCTCTGCTTCTTTCTTCGCTTCTTTCACGTCCTCGATGACATCACAACCTGGAGTCACAGGAACACCTGCCTGCTTCATTGTTTTCCTGGCTTCATCCTTATCACCCATACGGCGAATGACTTCTGCGGAAGGTCCGATAAACACAATACCGCATTCTTCACACAACTGAGCAAATCTCGCATTTTCAGAAAGCAAGCCATATCCCGGATGTATTGCTTCTGCGCCGGCCACTACCGCAGCAGATAATATTGCACTCATATTCAAATAACTGTCTTTTGGTGATGACGGACCAATGCAGATACTTTCATCCGCAAGGCTGACATGCAAGGCATCACGATCCGCTTCCGAAAAAACAGCTACCGTAGCAATCCCCATTTCTTTGCAGGCGCGTATAATTCGCACTGCAATTTCTCCGCGGTTTGCAATTAATATTTTTGAAAACATGAATTATCTCCTCATTTTTTTACCAATGCAAATGAAAATTCCGCACTTACGCACAATTTTCCATTCACACTGCCCTTTCCTTTTGCAAAGTAAAAAGGTTCCTTCACCCGCTCTATACTGCATTCTAGATTTAAAACGTCACCGGGTTTTACAGGATTTCGAAATTTTACATTATTTAAACCAGTAAAATATGGTGTCGCTTTTCCTTCATCTCCGTCACTACTTCCTTCACGAATCAATACACAACAGGTCTGTGCCATAATCTCACAAAGAATTACACCTGGAACAACCGGATCTCCCGGAAAATGTCCTTGTAAAAACCATTCGTCTCCTTTTACTGTATAAATGCCTTCTGCTTTATTTTCTTCCACAATAGAAGCTTCATCAATCAAGAGCATTGGCTCTCTATGAGGAAGCAGCTTCTTAATCTCTTCTTTCTTCATTTCCATCACTCCTAAAAGTGAAATTTTCCTTATTTTATATAAAATAAAGGCTGACCAAATTCCACGACTTCTCCATTTTCCACACAAATTTCGGAAACAACGCCATCACATTCTGAAACAATTTCATTTAAAAGCTTCATTGCCTCTACAATACAAACAACATCTCCTTTTTTTACAGAATCTCCTACTGCTACATAAGGAGCTTCCTCCGGAGATGGCGCTGCATAAAAAACGCCTACCATCGGTGACTTTACCGGAGTTCCGACAGGCATTTCTTTTCTTGTATTCGGCTCTTCTGTTTTTATTTCTAAGGATGGTGCAGCTGTGCTTGGCACTGCTTGTATTTCATTAGGTATTGTGGAGAATGCTGGCGCTGTCAAAAGTGTATCGCTTGTTAAATTTTTTTCCAGCCGAATCTTAGTTGCACCTTCTGTAATTTCCAGACAACTCAACTTTGATTCTTCTAACAGTCTCACTAATCCTTTTATTTCTTCAATATTCATTATAAGCCGCTCCTTACTCTTCTATTTTTCGAAATGCAATGCAGCCGTTATGTCCGCCAAAACCAAGTGATATAGACATACCTAATCTTACGTCCGCCTCTATACTCTTACTTGGCGTATAATTCAAATCACATTCCGGATCCCACTCTTTATAACCGATTGTCGGCGGAATTTTTCCATTTTTCAATGCAAGCACCGTCGCAGCTGCTTCAATCGCACCAGCTGCTCCCAGCATATGACCAGTCATTGATTTTGTCGAACTAATATGTGCTTTTCTCGCTTTTTCTTCGCCCAATGCAATTTTAATCGCTTTGGTTTCCGTTTTATCGTTCAGCGGCGTACTCGTACCATGTGCATTAATATAAATCCGCTCTTCTTCTAAAAGTCCAGATTCCAATGCACCCGCTTCGTTTAAGGCTAATGAGATTGCTTTTGCTCCCCCCATCGCTTCCGGATGTGGTGCAGTCATATGATACGCATCGTTTGTATTTCCATATCCTACTACTTCTGCATAAATATTTGCTCCTCGATTAACCGCATGTTCATATTCTTCAAGAATCAGAATTGCCGCTCCTTCACCCATGACAAACCCATCTCTATTCTTATCAAATGGAATGGAGCTTGCATTTGGATCATTTTTCTGTGTCAGTGCCATACAATTCGTAAATCCTGCTACTGCTAAAGGCACTATTGTAGCCTCAGTTCCGCCTGCAATGATTGCATCTGCGTATCCAAATTTAATGGTGCGGAAAGCTTCTCCAACCGCATTCGTCGAAGTCGCACAAGCGGTAACAATCGGAAGACTCGGTCCCTGCGCGTGAAAACGAATCGCAATGTTCCCTGTTGCCATATTTCCAATCATCATTGGAATAAAAAACGGAGAGGTACGGTTTGGACCTTTTTCCAAAAGCTTTTTGGCCTCATCAAAAAAGGTATTCATCCCACCGGTTCCTGATCCAACATAAACGCCAAGACGCTCAGGGTCTGTGTTTGCTTCCGTAATTCCTGCATCTTCCATCGCCTGCACGGCTGCAGCCACTGCATATTGCGAAAAAAGATCCTGCTTTCTCGCTTCTGCTTTCTCCATGTACTTTAAAGGATCAAAGCCCTTGACCTCTGCCGCAATTTTGACCTTATAATCTGACACATCAAATTTCGTAATAAAGTCAATGCCATTCTTTCCGGATATCAAGCCGTCCCAAAATGCATCGACCTGATTGCCCACCGGAGAAACTGCTCCAAGTCCGGTCACTACAACTCTTCTCATAATCTTCCTCCTATTTTAAGGCCTTTTGCTCATATCTTACACGAAATTCTTCTGCCAATTCTTCAAACAACTGTGCTACCGTTAAGATACGGTCTACCCGATACCCGTTTGCACCGATAAAAGCAAATCCATTTTCTACCTTTCCATGTACTGCATTAATCAATGCAGAAGAAATGCAGTACGGACTTTTTTCTTCTTGACAGGTTTTGATACAATGTCGGCTGCAATTGATCGGACTTTTAAGTCCTTTTTTTGCATCTAATAAAAATTTATTGATGATAGCCCGCCCCGGTAATCCAACCGGACTTTCTATAATTCCAATGTCTTCCTTTTTACAGTCAATATAAGCCTGTTTAAACGCAAGGTCAGCATCGCATTCCTCCGTCACTACAAAACGAGTTGCCATTTGAACCCCACTCGCACCAAGGTTTAACATCTCATAAATATCTTCTCCTGTATACACACCACCGGCTGCAATAATAGGAATTTCCTTTTTTGCATCTTCTTCTATTCTCTTTACCTCTTCAAGAACTTGCGGAATCAAATTCTCTAAACGATAGCTCGGATCATCTATTTGTTCCTTTGAAAACCCTAAATGTCCTCCTGCCATCGGCCCTTCCACGACAAAACCATCCGGCACATATTGATAATGACTCATCCAACGCTTTGCAATCAATTTCGCTGTTCTTGCTGATGAAACAATGGGAACTAATTTCGTTTTGCTTCCCTCAATTAAAGCAGCCGGCAAATTCAGAGGCAGTCCTGCTCCTGCGAATATAATATCAATGCCCTCTTCTACAGCTGCTCTTGCTGTTTCTGCAAATTCAGAAATAGCAACCATGATGTTCACTCCAAGCACACCTTTTGTCGCAAGCTTTGCTTTACGAATTTCCTGCCTTAGAATGGAAATATTTGAGCTCTCGTCTTTCTTTTCTTCTATCTCACACGGAATTCCCATATAACCAAGCCCGACTGCGGAAATAACACCGATGCCTCCGGATTCTGCTACCGCAATGGCTAATTTTCTCCCGGACACTCCAATACCCATGCCGCCTTGTACAATGGGAGTTGGTATACGCAAATCTCCAAATCTAAGCCCTTTTCCATACCAATTAAACATATAATCCACCATCTACCTTAATGATCTCTCCTGTAATATAATTTGCCTGATCACTAGCAAGAAAAACAGCAACATTGGCTATATCTTCAGGACTACCCATTCTTTTTAATGGAATTGCTTCCAGTGCGGCCACTTTTGCCTTTTCAGAAAGCTTTGCTGTCATGTCCGTCTCTATAAAGCCCGGTGCAATTGCATTACAGGTCACTCCCCTCGGAGCAAATTCCTTGGCCACTGTTTTGGTTAATCCAATCAGTCCTGCCTTTGCTGCCGAATAATTTGCCTGGCCAGGGTTTCCCATCAATCCTGAAACAGAAGAAATATTGATAATACTTCCCTTCCGCTGTTTCATAAACGGCCCGCTCATATGCTTGATGATATGAAAAGCACCTTTGAGATTCGTATTAATTACTTGATCGAAATCTTGCTCTTTCATGGTCAAAATTAAACCATCCTTCGTGATACCTGCATTATTTACCAGTATATCAACTTTCCCAAATCGGGCAACAATCGCCTTAACTGTTTCGCCAGCCTGGGAGAAATCGGTAACATCACATAAAAAAGCTTCCGCATCAACTCCAAGACCTCTAATTTCTTCACAAGTCTCGACTGCCGCTGTTTGGTTTGATACATAGGTAAATGCAATATTGGCTCCATTTTTCGCCATTGCTAATGCTATGGCTTTACCGATTCCTCTGGATGCACCTGTAATAAATGCCGTTTTATTTTTTAACATAATATTCTCCTAAAACCACCGTGTATTATTTTAGTTCTTCTAAAACACGATGTAAATCACTTTCTTTTTCAACATTATAAACGGATGCCTGCGGTGCAATTTTTTTAATTAAACCGGAAAGCGTTTTTCCAGGTCCTACCTCAATAAAGCTATCAAACCCTTCTTCTGTCATATGCTCTACCGTAGCTTGCCATAACACTGGGCTCATAATTTGTTTGGTAATCCGTTCTTTAAAGTTTTCTTTTGTATAAGGCTTTGCATTCACATTTGCATATACAGGATATATTGCATCCTGCACAGGGATGTTTTCCAAAAAGGTTTCTAATTCCAAAGAAGCTTCTTTCATGAAGGGGCTGTGAAAAGCACCGCTGACTGCAAGTGGAATTGCCATTCCCCCCGCTTCCTTGACAGTTTTTATAAAAGAAGGCATTGCTTCTTTCTTTCCAGCAACTACCGTTTGTTCCAGGCTGTTAAAATTAACTGGAAATGTTCCAGCCTCAGCATCACATAAGGAAATTACTGTTTCTGCACTTAACTTTAATACTGCTGCCATACCACCTGGATGTTTCATCGCTGCTTCATGCATTGCTTCACCACGTTTACAGACAAAAGCGAAACCATCTTCCAAGGTAAGCATCTTAGAAAAAATCAAAGCTGGAATTTCACCTAGGGAAAATCCAGCGATTGCATCGGGAGAAACCCCCTCTGCTTTTAAAGCTTCTGCAATAGCTAAATCAACAGTGAATAAACAAGGCTGTGTATTCACTGTAAGAGAAAGTTCTTCTTTTGTTCCGAAAAAGCATTGTTCCTTCGTTCCCTGACGCAGCCTTTCGACCTGATCAAAGATATTTCTTGCTGCATCATTATTGTCGTAAAATTCTTTTCCCATCCCTGGATATTGTGCTCCCTGCCCAGCAAATACAAAAGCTATTTTACCCATTTTGTTCCTCCGCGAATCACTTCTTCTGCTTCAGTAAAGATTTCTTGAATGATCTCAGCCGCAGTCTGTTCCTTTTTTACCATAGCAGCTATTTGACCTGACATAAAGCTGCCTTTTTTATCATCGCCTAAAATAGCAGCGGCGTACAATGAGCCTGCACCGAATTTTTCTAATTCTTCATTTGATACTTCACTGTTATATTCCATTTTCAAAAAGGTTCTTGCAAATGGAGTTTTTAAAGTACGAACCGGATGACCAAGTCGTTTCCCAGTAGTCATCGTGTCAATATCTTTTGCTTTCAATATTTTATGTTTATAATTTTGATGTACATTACATTCTTTGGCAACTAAAAACCGAGTTCCCAGCTGCACGCCGACTGCTCCAAGCATAAAAGCTGCTGCAACTCCTCTGCCGTCCGCAATCCCTCCGGCAGCTAAAACCGGAATATCCACCGCGTCACAGACCTGCGGTACCAATGCCATTGTTGTAATCTCTCCAATATGTCCGCCGGATTCTCCTCCTTCAGCAATGACAGCAACCGCTCCATTTCTTGCTACCAGCTTCGCAATCCCGGTTGATGGAACAACAGGAATCACTTTAATGCCAGCTTTAATCCAATCTTTCATATACTTTGACGGATTTCCGGCTCCGGTTACTACCACCGCCACTTTTTCTTCTGCGACTAGCTGTGAAACTTCTTCAACATGCGGACTCATTAACATAATGTTTACCCCAAACGGCTTATCGGTAAGGGATCTCGCTTTATGAATTTCCCTTCGCAGCCACTCCCCATTCGCATTCATTGCAGAAATAATCCCAAGACCTCCAGCATTGGAAACTGCGGCTGCTAAATCAGCATCCGCAATCCACGCCATTCCACCTTGGAAAATGGGATATTCGATTCCTAATATCTCACAAACTGGTGTTTTAATCATGATTAACCCCTATTCCAATGCAGCATCAATTGCCTTTACCACGTCTCCAACTGTTTTCAAATTCTCATTCATTTCTAGTGAAATACTGAATTCATCTTCAAGATTCATTACCAATTCAACCGTGTCTAAAGAATCCAATTCCAGTTCAACCCATGTGCTTTCCATCTTAATCTTATCAGCTTCACAATCCTTTGCATCCACCAAAATGTTTACTACCTTTTCAAATGTTGTCATATCCTTATCCTCCAATTTTCTTTTTATTTGCTCCAACGTAAAATACATGCCCCTGTTGTGAGGCCGCCTCCAAAGGAGCTCATTGCTAATAGGTTGCCCTTTTTCAGCTTTCCCGCTTTATTTGTCTCATCAAGCAGTAACGGGATTGCTGCCGCAGAGGTATTCCCTCTGCAATTTATATTGGTGAGAAATTTTTCTCCATCAATATCTAGTCTACCAATTGCAGAATCCAAAATTCGCATGTTTGCCTGATGCGGTAAAACATAATCGATCTCATCGCCTGTTACACCTGCAAGCTTCATCACTGTTTTTAAATCTCTGCACATAGACGAAACGGCAAAACGGAAAACTTCTCTTCCATCCATCTCCAAAAACGTTTCTTGATTTGCTTCTTTACGAAATGGACAGTTGCCCGCGATATTCGGGGCTGCAAGTGCATGGATATTTCCTTTTGCTGTCAAACGAATTGCCAGCAAATCATCTCCTTCGCCTAAAACAACAGCACCAGCGCCATCTGCAAAAATAACACTCGTATTACGTTCTCTCCAGTCCACCAATTTAGAAATTGCTTCTGCTGCAACAACTAAAATCTTCATTTTTGAATTTCTTGCAAAATACCCTGCAGCCACATCCATTGCGTATAAGAATCCGGTACAGGCTGCATTTAGATCAAAAGCCGGACATTTTGCACCCAGGCGATCTTGTAAAATACAAGCCATTGATGGCGTAATGTAATCACCAGACAGCGTAGCACAAATAATTAAATCCAATTGTTCTACTAAAACTCCACTGTCTTCCAGTGCGCGTTTTGCTGCCAACTCCGCCAAATCCGTAATACTCTCTTCACCGCAGATCCGGCGTTCCTCAATTCCGGTTCGTGTTCGAATCCATTCATCGTCGGTATCCATAATTTTTGATAAATCATCATTTGTTTTACAAAGAGACGGCAGACCACTGCCGGTTCCTAATATTCGAAAGCTCATTTTTTATTCCTCGCTTCCAGTCTTTTTTTAAAAAACTCGTTTAATTTTGTAATACCTCTTACCAAAATTTCTTTTTCTTCTTCTGTCATGCCAGCGGCTACATTTCGAACCATATTTTCATGAAAATACTGATGACCTGCATTTACTTTATGACCCAATCGAGTTAATTTTACAAACACACGTCTTCCATCATTTTCAGATTTTATCTTCTCAACATATCCTTTTTTAGCTAACTTATTGATCGCAACGGTAACAGAAGGTAATGTGATATTCATATCCAAAGCAATGTCACTAATAGTTCTTCCCTTGTCTTTATCCTTTGCTACTGCTTCCAACAAATGCAATTCATTAATAGAAAGATCCGATTGCTCTGAATTTCGAACTGCCTGCTCTTCTATTTTCAATATGGAACGAAAGGTATCTGCCAATAAACCATTCAGTTCTCTGGAAAATAGATCCATTCTGCTTCCTCCTTGTATGCTATTTAATTTTTACTAATTAATTAGATTGACAAACTAATTATAAATCTGACTAATTAGTTTGTCAAACTATTTTTGTTTTTTACAAACTTCCTATTTCAGAAGAAAACAGTGCTTTTTCATGTCCCATCGCCTATTTTAAACGTGTTCCATTATCTCCCGTAATCTTTGGATATCTTTTTTTATAAGATGGTGCATTGTATCTTTATATGCCATGTAGTTTACAGCCTCCGCTTTTTCTTTTATCCTCCTATGCAGCCCTGGTTTGCAGACGACGATATCCTCCAATGCTTTCAGGGCTTGTCTGACTGCTGTAGGTTTTTTGTCTTCCAGCGTAGACAGAATTTCATTTATATTCTCATCAATCTTATTTTTCTTATCCCATTTCGCCTGTTTGCAAAGAAGACGTAATCCACGCATTCGAATCATATATTTTTCACTTTGAAGCATCTCCAGAAATTGTTCAAAATAAGGATACAGGGCATCTTCTTTTTCGGAAAGTATTTCAAGTTCCTGTAAAACCGCATAGGCTTTTAAATTATCCTTTCCATACAACATATTTAGTTTTTCTTCCCAGCACATATTACAGCACTCCATCCTATATGACGATCAAATAGCTAACCGTTCTTTCAATTGAAATGAATCATATATTATATCACAGTATTCTCGAAAATGAAGGTTCTCATAAGCTCCTATGTATAATTATCTTTATTTTTATTATTATACCCAATCTAAAACCCCCCGTAAACAATCAACAAATGGTATAATAAAGAAATCAAATTTGGAGGTATTATTTGCTATGACTCTAATCGAAACTATACTGTGGAGTATATTTACATCAATCGTTGCTTCTTTTCTCTTTTGGATACTAACTTTTCGGATTT
Source organism: Sinanaerobacter sp. ZZT-01 (assembly GCF_035621135.1). NCBI lineage: Bacteria > Bacillati > Bacillota > Clostridia > Peptostreptococcales > Anaerovoracaceae > Sinanaerobacter > Sinanaerobacter sp. ZZT-01. The sequence goes on along the minus strand of NZ_CP141728.1, from coordinate 1,753,017 downwards.
CAAGAACAAAAGTAAACTATTCTTCAATAATTGAAAAATCAAAAAATACACAAGAATATCCAGGAGAATACCGCTATCGAATAAAATTGATTAACTCGGGAAACCGTGATTTAATCGAAGTTTCTTTGCTGGCAAAAATATCCTTAAAGCTTGGAAAAATTACAAACTATACATATCTGGGTATCGGCAATGATAATACACTCCCGATCTTACATGGCAAACGCTATCAAAAAAAGAACGCCGGATTAAGCTATGCACATAAACTGACATTATATCCGACACAAACTACATTAAATGAATTTAAAAAATCCTTCTATTCCCCTGAAACACGAACAAAAGCAAAAAATGGCACATTAAGTTTAGATGACATACTACACACTTATGGTTCTTCCGCAAAAATATCTATCTTCGTCTATGGAAATGACTGTTTGACTGGAGCAAGAAAGATGTTTTCCTCTCCGGTTTATACAAGTGACAAGATTAAATTAGGACATTTCAGCTTCTCAAAGCCACTCAACACCAAACATCTCAGATACAAGCAATACATCCTCGATACACTGCGCTTCGATGAAACATCTGATACAGAAACGCTTGCAAATGGTGCATGCTCTGAAAATGCTCAATCACTTTCTGTATAAAAAAGGAGCTGCATTTTATACCAACTAAAATGCAGCTCCTTCTATTGTCTTTTATGTTTCGTCCCCTATAATGCACTTACAAAATCAAAGGGCAAATATGTGATTCCTTTCTCCACACGCGGTGTTTCAGAGAATTTACCCGTTGTTTTGGTTCCATTTTTCACAACCTTATATTCCAAATCACCCGCAATAATACTATAGACAGTCGACCCCTTTGTTAACGTAATCGTTTTGTCCTTCGCAATCCATTTCAGTGTATAGCCTTTCATGTTTGCGGCATCTCGAATTGCAACACTCGCTACAAACGGCCCGCCCCTCCTATCCAGCTTGCGCCCATTTCGATCCATTACAAAATACAGTAAATCATCATAAAGATGGTCTGCATCTTTACATGCTTTTTCTGCGATCTCCATATGCAGCTTCGTTATGTATTGTTTTGCTTTCTTTGGATCCTTTGCATATAGAGCGAGCATTTGTTTCTCCGCTTTTTGTATGTCGCTATAGAGATGCTCTTCATAGAGCTTCCAATAATCCTTGACCCCCTGCCCGTAAAAACTTCTGTTCTGCTCTGCCAAAGCACAGATCCGTTTAAATTTCCAATATGCACCGTCATAGTTCGGCCGTTCTCCGTCCACTTTATAGGCCGCATAGGTATCATTAATTCCGCTGAAATTTGGTAAAAATACAGAGTGCTCCGCATTACCAAAAGCAAGCCACTGTAATGCTGAAATATCAGCCGGATACTCTTCTTTTACTTGGATGACATGAATCTGTGACTGGCGTTCAACACCGATAAACCGTAGTCCTGCATTTTCAGGCAATGCTCCATCATATTTCGTCCCTTCGTATCGGTTGCGAAGCACATCCATCACTTCTAATGCAGAAACCTTTTTATCCGGAGCATAAAACAAAGGGTAATAGCTTTCTGTCTTATAATCCCCTACTGTAGATGGAGCAAGTAGTCTATGTCCCATCCATGTGCGCATATTCGAATAGTCTTCTCTTGCTTCCCCAAAGGTTGCTGCAAGATGAACTTTATTATCTACTTTTTCTGTCCATCCATATTTTTCTGCGGTTTCAAATAAGTTCTTATGATACATAAAGTTATCGGTATCAAGCGGATCGACGGTTTCTATCATAAATTGGTTACCGAAAACAGCCACTTTATCTGTCGGCATTTTTTGTGCTGCCCATAAGTGTCCGCTGTAAACCTCAAAAATCCATGCTTCGCTTTGATCCGCAAGCAGTATGACATTTCCTTCTTCTGATCCTGAGGTTTCAATGATGTTTGCCAGAAGCTTGATTCCTTCCTTTGCAGTCTTGCAGGTTGCTGCAACAATTTCCGTCAATGCAGCCTCACGCAGAGAACCCTCAACATACGGATCCACACTTCCTACCTCTGGTTTGGCATAAGCGGATACCGTCGCACTTATGGATAGGCCATATTCATTTGTACATGCTCCGGCATAAGTCCCGTCACCCGCATCAGAATAATCGGGCACCATCGTATATTTATATGTCGTTTCTGGCAGCTTATAGGAAAATCCATTTACATCATCAATGGTCCGCCCGGGCACGTTCTCCACCCGATCAACCACTACAAACATTTTATTGTAAGCGCCGCTTCCTTGATCCTCGCTTCTAGCCAAAATCGTACTGCCGTCGGCGCTCACATCTTTTCCTACATAAACTGCGGTGCAAGCAAATACACTTGCTGTACTGAGAGTTAACGCCATCACAAGCGTAACTGCCAAGATTCTAAATCTCCTCATATTCTGCCTCCTTAAAGCATCATTAAATAATTTAGGAATCATTTTATTTTATTTTACTATAAAAATGAGTATGCGTCCATGAATATAGTTTTAATTTTCTAAATTTTTTAATTATATTCTTTTAACAAAAAAATATTTTGCTACTTTATGTAATATGCTCCTCTCCGTAAATGCGGACAATACTAAAAAGATGCCCACCAAATAGCAGGCATCTTTTCTACTTCAAAACATTATCTTACAAGTATATTAAACAGTACGGATTTTTTTTATAAATTCAGTTTTTCAAAAGATTTTTGATGTCTTCAAAGCTTAGAGTAATATAAAGCAATAGGTACAAAAGCATTCCGATTGCACCTATGAGATACCACTTCATCTCCATAAAAAAACCGAATACACAAAAGGCTGTCTGCAATATAAGTAAAATGGTTTCCTCTTTTAGTACAAGCTGTTCTGTTTTATAACTGATATAAAAATGCCTTATGAGCCAAGACAAGATAGACTTTTTGTCTGGTACAATTGCTGCTGACTTGAAACGTATGAGAAAAAACTCGATAAGCTTCACAACTAAGCAAATTACAAAAGGAACGCAAAGGCATGCCAAAAGAGGATTGTACTCTTTCAGTACAAAAGATAACTCCGAAGGTCTATCCGTAGCAAGATTGTCGCTAAAGCTTAATAAAATGAAAATTATAACTGAAATCGACCAAAACCAGTTCAATCGCCGTAGCCTTCCCTGAATTTTTTCGCTCTGAAATCTAAACGATTTATTCATAATACTCCTTTTCAGAAACTATCACGTTTTATTTTGAATGAATTAATATCTATTCTTTTTTATTCGAAGCATCTTTTTTCATTTCTTATAATTATTTTATATCTGCCTGCATACTACAAAAAGCGTCTATTTTTTACAGTATATTCTTTATTTTATAAGTTATCAATATATTTTTTATAAAAGAGTTTATTGGAATTATAATGGGATTTAAAAACCCTCTCACCGTATTGAGGTAAGAGGGTCTCTCTTAATGCTTTATTACTAAATTATGCCAGCTCCTGCCAGTTGGCGGGATAGATAAAGTATGAATGATCTCTTCCTAACGCTCACCTTTTCACGAAATGTTCAATCAACCAGTCAACAATCATACTGGCCACTCCATAGGCAATAATAATTATTGCTATTATTTTATTAAAATACTGTGGTGGAGAATAACTGAATAGTGCCATAATAAAAGAACCCATGCTTACTAGAAATCTCTCTATCAATTCCCACCGCATATTTTTTTTTGTTTTCTTCCTTTTATACTGTTTCGAAAAAGTAAAATACAAAAACAACATGCCCAAAATTAAAAATAAGATAAAGTAAATATTAATCCCTATTTTTTTGAATTCCCAGCTTAAATTAAAGATGGATACCAGTATCAAGAAAATAAGACATATCATAGTAGCTAACTCAAGCATTAAATTTAACACATTTCTATGTTTCATATCTCCCCCTTATTATTCGCTGAATTCAAAATACCCTGCTTTAAATACTCCTGTTGACCTATATACGTCTTTTATCTCCCTTGCATTTGTATATGAATATGTAATGCCTTGATAAGGAATTAAGAAGCAAGATATTCTCACAAATTCATTTTTATTGCACTGTTCAATTGCATTAAAAAATTTATTTCTATCATAGGCTTTTGAAAAATCGTACAAAAAGACTAGTGCTGCTGCGAACACGCCTACATTCGATGCAGATATTTCAATCCCATAGTTGGCTGATAAAAATTCAGCAAAAGCCTTCGTTTCTATACCCACCATGGCCTCTTTTCCCCTATCATAAAGCATCTGAGGAATCGGTTCGTCCCCAGTCAGTCGATATAAATCATTCGCAATATCCTTTGGCATATAAATGACTTGCCAAACCCCTCCACTTATATAATCGGTTTTCTCCGCATACCATGTCCCCCCTTCTGGATAATGGTACACGTTTCCAATCAAATCATACCAAACTTGTTCACGGTCTACAACCATACGGTTATTTTTAATCTTAGCATTGCCTAAAGAGACTCCATATTTTTTTGTTCGTCCGTTTAACTTGATCGTAGTAATGCCATCTGCCGCATTATAACTAATGACTCCTTTTTTTACGATATTTTTATGTGTAATTGCCTTGTTAACTTCTCTTCCATATTCTACTATAAGCTTTCTTAGATAAGCCTGACTTGTATTCAAGTCTTTATTTTCTCTGTATCTTATATCCGGATCGTTTGCATCCTCCCAAGGCCAAATGGCATGAGTTGCAATAGAAGATTCCTGCAACCCTGAGGTATCTAAAACAGTAGCCATGTCTTGCTCAAGATAAGAAATATCACACATTGGACGTTCTAAATATTGAATCGGATCGACAAATTGAATATTGCTTCCATTTTTATTGCATACTACACCATTGCTTGATTTGCAGAGAACAATCTCGACCAAGCCACTTCCTGTATCTGAATCAGTTGCCATTTTACCAACAAAGTCACCTTTCTTTACTTTATCACCTACCCTTAAGCTAGCAGTTTCAGATAAATGTCCGTATCTTGCCTGCATATAGATCCCATTATATTTAAAATTAATGTAAAGAACGTTTTCATATTTAGAAGAATTACCTTTATAGGCTACCACCCCATCGCTGACAGAATAAACAGAACCGTTTGCTTCTCCTTGTATATTCATTCCCTGATTGGCTGCTGTATACTGCTCATCAACCTCTCCAAACCACAAAGTTACCTCAGCAGAATCTGCAGGCCAAACGAACGCTCCTGTATGATCTGGTATTTTTTCCGTCATATGTGCCCCTCCCACAAGATAAAAGTGATCGTAGTCATTACCAAAAGTTAAAATACCGTTACTGGAAGCCATCCCCTGCAGGGTATACGTATCTCCGCGTGTCTGCCAAACCTTTGTTCGGGTGCTGCCGTTATAGCAGTAGCCGGCTCCGGTTGCGGAATTGGTAGTAAAATACAGGTAATTTACGCCTCCGTCCATATAGACAAGTACTGAGCTTTGTACCGGTCCCGGCGTTGCAATCGTCGTAACCGTATGGCGCCCTGTCTTTTCTATCTTCTGCACACCGCCCGCGCTAAATCCAGCGTAATAGCCTACATAAATATCATTTCCTACTACGGTCGGTGTCGACGTAGAGGTCGCTGCCAGCTCTGCCTTCCAGTCGAGAGTCGGCATACCGTCATTTGGTGTAAAACTCCAAATGTAACCGCCCTGACTCGTGAAGTAAAGGTGCCCGTCTACGAGGGAAATCGTGCTGCGTACATTGCCCGGGCTCACACCGCCTGCCGTTTCTAAATTGATTATGCTTCCCTCATCGGGATCTTCAAAATCATCGCCAACCGGACGGGCATATAGATAACCATTGTCTCCGCCGAAATAAACGTAATCCCCGTCTACCACCGCACCGGCCCAGTAAAAGCCACCGTTACCCGGATTGTATTCCAGTAGCTCTTCACAATCTATATCATATTGATAGTATGTCCCCGTACGTCCCGACCAGGTTCCGAAGTAAATGTATTCTTCATTTTTTACAATCGGTGTGTTAACCTGTGCATTATTTGGCACAGCCAGTGACCAATCTGTAGTTGGCATATCTTCATCAATATCTACTAGCTTAGTAATCGCACTGTTTTGTTCATATAGACTGCAATACTCAACTTCTACGGTATTGCCTGTATTTCCGGATACTTCATAGGTAAATTCCAGCGTATTCGCTCCGGTAACGACTGCTGCTTCTGCTGCGGAAGAGTGGTCATCAAAGTTTTTGTTTAAGTAATAGTGGCCGTCGATCAAATCTGGGGATGTGAAGGTATTTTCTCCCACTACGGTTCCATTGAGCTTTGCGGTAATGGTCATAGCCACATTGCTTCCATATACCTTTACGCCGGTGGCCGCACGGTGCTTTTTCCTGTTTTTTAGATTTACATTTGACTGTGTCATTGTAACCGTCTCATCCCCGGATACGATGACCTTATTTAGCTCCATTTTTGTACCTGCTTTAGATACGGTCCAATCCTTTGTTACTCCTGCTTCTAAAGCCAAATTATCGTTTGTTGCTTTCTGGTTGTAGCCGGAAGCGCCTACATAGATGCTTCTGTCTTCCACATCCAGATACGGGCTCGAAAGTTGGAAGCCTGGGCTCTGCGTAATCTGCGTATCCCATACGACGTACGGTGTCGATGCAGTGCAGTCGATCTTTGCAAGCCGCCCGCCACCGCTTCCATCCTCTTTTATGGTGTACCCGTCATACAGTACATAAGCATAGGTATCGCCATCCTCTGTCGTCTCCATGACAGCGGCGGAATCGACGCCGTCCCAGCCGGAGCCGTTATGCGGTAAAACAATCTGTGTAACGCTCGGGCTGGTGCTAGTTTCCGCGCCTTCTACTAAAATTCCATTGTGCTTCTCATTTCCCTGATAGGTTGACCAATCTGTTGCAAAAGCGGTCAAGCTCGTGCCTGCGAGCATCACTGCTGCAAGAAGCATCGCCAGTATCTTTTTCCTTCTTTGTCTCATTTCCTCTTCCCTCTTTTCTTCTTTTTCTTTATGGATCACACACTGTTTACTGAAACCGATTTTTGTTTTCTTTCTCACCCAAGAAGGAAAAATCATCTTTCTTGGAATTAAAAAAGACCGCAGCAAATCTGCCGCAGTCCGTTTTTCTGCACTCTAAAATTTCATTTTCCATGCATCACCATCCTATTTTGCACGGGAAACACTTCTGCTTTTCGTCCCTTCTGGCTTATGGGCACTTTCTCTTCTTTCACGAAAGCTCTTTTGTACTTTTCATGAGGAGCGCCCACTCACAGCGGCGGTACCGCACAGGGTTCTCACCTGTTTTCTATTCTATATGCAATGTACCTTGCATACTACAAAAAGCGTCTATTTTTTACAGTATATTCTTTATTTTATAAATTATCAATATATTTTTTATAAAAGAGTTTATTGGAATTATAATAGGATTTAAAAACCCTCTCACCGTACTGAGGTAAGAGGGTCTCTCTTAATGCTTTATTACTAAATTATGCCAGCTCCTGCCAGTTGGCGGGATAGACAAAGTATGCATATCGTGCATAATCCGGAGTGCTGAAAGAGATATGGCTGTTTTTCGGGATTAATATAATATCCCCTTTCTTTCCGGTAATCTTACGTCCTCCGTCAATGAGAATCTCTAAGGTTCCGTCAATTACATAATCAAATTCGTCATAAGTAAGCGTCCATTCAAAATCGGCACCGTCAAAAAGCTCCATAATTCCGGCTCCCATTCTCGGCGCTTCTTCCAGTGTCACAATGTCTTTCAGCTTGACATCATCTCTTCCTTCAAAGGCCTCTGTCTTCACTGTTTCCGTTCGAACCACTAAAATGCCGCTCTGGTCTGCTTCTTTTTCAAATTCATTTTTGATATTTCCTTGCGATTGGGTCAAAACCTTCTGTACAATTTCTTGAATAAGCTGTTCACTAACATTCATATTTTATCCTCCTTATTTTTACACTGCTTTTTCGCCGTTTCCGTCTTCAATTTTGCTCAGCAGCTTAGGAGCTAACGCATTTGCCAAAATAAGTGCAGTGATACCTGCAACCAGCTTTCCTACAACGACCGGAAAAATCATATCAGGGTTATTTCCGGCAGTAAAGCCAAGATGGTCACCAAATACAAACGCTGCAGATACTGCAAATGCTACATTTAAGAGTTTTGCTTTCGGATTCATTTCATGTAAAATATTAAACATAGCGATGTTGTTTGCCAAAGTGGCAACCATACCTGCAGAACCCTTGTCGTTCATTCCAAGCACTTTTCCGATTCGTTCCAAAGCGCCCCCGAAGGTATTTGTAATCCAAAGCACCATTGGGAAGGCTCCGGCCAAGACAATTGCAATCTGACCGCAGACGAGAAGACCTGACTCCAGACCGACTACGCCTCCATTCTTATCCGGATCTACCATGATATCAAAGAGTGGGAATCGAATTCCTGTTAAGTATTGGAAAATAGCTATTGCAGTAAAAACAGTAATGATAACAGTAACACCTGTTCCAAAACGGTTAAATCCGTTAATCATCGAACTCGGCTTAAACCAAAGACCCAGTACAATCAATCCTGCTACAATAATAACCGGAATCAAATTAATTAAGATACGAATCAGGCTGATTTTATACGGAGTCATATTCATGACCAGACCTCCGGCTATACAGCCTAGAGGTAATGTAATCAAGCCTGCCAAAACACCAGCTGCAAGATACGGTCGATCTTCCTTTTTAATAATGGACAAGGCTACTGGGATTGTAAATACAATCGTTGGTCCCATCATAGAGCCTAAAATTAATCCAGAAAAATTTCCAATGGTTTCATCTGCCGCCAGCTGCATTGCGAGCGGATAGCCGCCCATGTCACAAGCAAGCAGTGTCGTAGCAAACATTGCGGGATCTGCGCCGAAAAAAGTATAAATCGGTGCAATGAATGGTTTTAATAAAATAGATAATACCGGCGCTGCTGCAACAACTCCTGCCATAGCAATCGCAAGAGGTCCCATCGCATTAAAACCCTCGTCAAATTGTTCTCCATAGCCAAGTTTGTTTCCTCTGATTTTATCCACTGCACCTATTAACATGAAAATCGTCATAATGGTTACGATAATAGAATTAACGGTCAAGTTTGAAACATACGATTGTAAACTCGATGTCAACACAGATACATCGAAAGCTTCGATCAATTCATTAAACATAGACTACCTCCTATTTCATTATTCTGTGGAATTCCTCCAATATAAACTATAACAAGTTTTCAATTAACTTAGGGGATGGTCTTGGAATGACCGTACTACCCACCATAAGCTCGCTTCCCTGCTGTGCTGCTTCTACGGCAGCCTTCACGGCTCCTACATCTCCAGTCAGCGTTACAATTCCTTTTCCGCCAATTGCACAGCCCATGCGCACTTCAACCAAAGTAATATTTGCGGCTTTTGCTGCAGTATCTGCAGCCGTAATTGCCGAAGCAATGGAATAAAACTCAAGAACCCCGACTGCTCCAAATCGTTCAATTGGATTGGTCATATTGATTGCTAACGTTACTTGTGAATCAATATTTGGGATAAAAAGAGTATCGACTGCACATTCCCCGCTTTTTTGTATGCCTTCTTTCATGGATGACTCGACTGCACCGGTATCACCACCGACTACCACAATATATTTTCCCGGACAAACTGTAGAGGCTCTCAGCAGCTCCACTTGTGCTGCCTTTACCATGTAATCGCATACCTCAATTCCCCTTGCAATGCTATTCAATTCTATCATGCCGATTGCATTTGCCATTGATCTCACTCCTCACTCTCTGTAATTACAACCTTCTCATTATTTATAAATGTAATTTTTCCAGTAATGCTGGCATGCAGATTTGCACAAAGAGCATTTTCTCCGATACTACCGATTAATTCACCTTTTTGAACAAATTCGCCGGTTTCTCTGCAAGGTTGTGCACCCGCACCAATATGCTGCTTTAAATAAAGTGTCACTGTTTTTGGTCTGTATTCCCTACAAGGCTCTTTTACATGAAGGGATGCGTATTTGCTTAACCCCAGCCTTGCAATCAACCTGTCGGTAGGAATTCTTCTCCAGTCAAGCCCTTCACGCACCTGGGGTGATTGGTTCTTTTCCGGGTTAATTTTCCTTTCCGCCAACTTGCCTTTAATATATCCATTTACTTTTCGAGGAGACAATCCCATTGGACAGGCAAACATTTCACAAATTCCACAGTCACAACAGTTTATCGCACTCCCAAATGCATGTTCATATTCTACATTATCTTTAATTGTTTTTTCTCTGTAAAGATTTCTCATCACTTGACTTGGTCTTATATCATGCCCAATTAAATAACGAGGGCACATATCGGTACACATTTTACACTGGATACAGGCGCTTCTGGTCTGTGCCGCAATGGCAGAAATGGAGAGCTCTGAGCGTTCAACCAAATAGTGTCCTTTTGGCAGCAAAATCACATTTCCAGTTGTCTTTGTAACAAATTCCGTCTGCGCCTCTTCCCCTTTGCAGACTCTTCCCATCATCGGGCCGCCGAGTATAAAGTCATACTTAGAAATAAGGGGTTTTGCCATTTCAATGCACTCCTTTATGGATGTTCCAATTGGAACCTTTAACATTAATGGCTTTTCTACCTCACCTACAATTGAAAGATATTTGTCTGTAACCGGTTTTTCGGCAACAGCTTCTCCCACATTTAAAACAGTTCCAACATTATCGACAACTGCTCCGACATGTAGTGGTAACCCTCGTTCCGGCACACTTTTTCCGGTAACAAATTGAACTAAAATCTGCTCATCACCTGCAGGGTAAAAAGAAGGCATTTGCACCAATTCAAAGGAAGAGTTGTGTTTATCTATTGCCGCAGACAAGGCTTTAATCTCTTCTTTGTATTTACTTTTTAAAGCGATTACCTTTCGCTTTGCTTTTAAATGAGTCGCAATTAATTCAGCTGATATAATCAGCTCTTCCGGAAAAGTCCGCATTAAATATTTATCCGTCTCAATTAAAGGCTCACATTCTGCGGCATTTATAATAAAAGTATCTGCCTGTGCCGCCAGCTTAACATGAGTGGGAAATCCGGCTCCTCCGGCCCCAACAACTCCTGCAGACTTTACCGCATCGATCAGTTTCATAGAATCACCTCACTATTCCGAGTCGATTTATAGTACATTTTCATCAATTTCCTGGTCATCTACAATCCCTACAACCGTAGCGTCTACAGGAGTTTTTGAATCTCCAACCGCACTGCGAGCAGAACTTCCGGAAACAATCAGAACCGTCTCGCCCACTCCTGCTCCAATAATATCTGCGGCAACAATCGGACTCATTTTACTGTTCTTTTCAAGCAGATCTATCGGTATCACGATTAAAAGCTTTAATCCTGCCAAACGTTCTTCTTTTCTAGTTGCCCAAATCGTCCCAATAACTTTTCCTACCTGCATATGTTTCCATCCTCTCTATTAATGCTTCGAGTGCTCTGCTTTCCGCAATAATCTTACATCTCCGCAATCACTTTGATGCCTCTTTCTCTCGCATAATCTTTTGCAAGATCGGTTACAATCGTTTTTTTACCTATTCGAATCTCAGTTATCTGATTCGTACAAGCTTCATGAATGTCACGCTCTGTCACCACTTTTTTTCCTAAATGCAGGATTTCTTTCTTCTCCTGAACGTAAGGCTGCTGACTCTTTATACCGGATTCTTCTTCGCACGTTTCCTTTTCACAGATTACCGAATAGAGTTGCTTTAAATCACACAATACTACATCCGACCGTTTTAAAAGAGCTACATACTGCAGCATGTGGTCATAATAGGCCGCAGGTGCACTCTTGCTATAGCAAAGAAGTTCTAATTCCTCTGTTGGAATAATCACCTTTTTGCCCATTAATATGGCTCGAGTTGCTAATGCTGTCAAAGGGGTATCTCCGATGCCGTTTGCAATCTTTACGAGTCGTTCATTGCTTACGTTACAAAGTACGACTGTATCCACTGCAGCGATATCGCAATCATAGTTCTCTTCTGCAGCATACGTAATGTTCCATTCCTTCTGGTTTTTTATTGAATCCCATACTTCATGGCATTGCTCACTGCCTTGTGGCGACAAAATAAGGAGTTTCTTTTTTGTTCCACACTCCGTAACAGGTGCTTCACAATTCAATGATTCTTGTTCCTGCAATATTTTTTTTACTCTGGCTGTAATTTCTTCAACCAGTTCATTCCATTCCATTTGCCCCCTCCTTCCTAACCGGCAATACAGTTCATTGCAATCCCCGCAGGAGTTACCAAGAACGGATTATCCGGTTTTATAGTTATAATCCCTGTCTCTTTTTCGAAGATTTTTTCAATTCCTGTAAGACAGCAGGTCCCTCCACAAAGATAAATGGTATCAATCTCTTCTGGGTGAACATACCGTTTTACAATTGCAGCCATTTTTTCTACCACAGCTTTTACTACGGGTAAAATTTCTTTATGCTTACTGTAATCTTGTTTTATCTCCTCAGCCTGCGCAAGATCAATATGAAAATTCCCTGCTAGAACCAAAGAGATATGTGTTCCTCCAGTTGCTTCATCTTCCATGCGAATCACCTTACCATTGTGCAGAATTGCGATCCCTGTTGTTCCCCCGCCGATGTCTACCACAGCCCCGTTTTCAATTTGGTAAACAGCATTTGCTGCAGAAGGTTCATCCAAAACATTTGTAACCTCAAAGCCTGCTCCCTCCGCCACATACGTGTGCGTATTTACGCTGCTTTCTGTTCCTGCGGGCATTGCAATCGCACAATTTAAAAGCTCTCTTCCGCCTAAACGCTTCTCCAGCTTTCCCTTTAAGTCCTTTACAATCTGCAAAGCACCTAAGTAGTCTACGACAACCCCGTCTTTCAGCACATTGGCCGCTTGTTTTTCGCATGCAATTGGATTATCCTGTTCATCAAGCACAACCATGACAATGTAAGCAGTTCCCAGGTCCACTCCAACTTTTAATTTTTCTCCTGTTGGTTCAAAGGTTGTCGTTTCTGACTGGGCGATTCGCTCCATATATTTATTTACTCTTTGCAAATTCATCCTACATTCCGCCTTTTTTATTTTCGGATCTTCGCTACAACAAAACCGCTGCATCCTGACGCATTCGCCTCGTCCGTATCAATGTGCACTCTACATCTGGATTCTGCACTGATTCTGACCGCTGCATCCAATACAGTCGGACGAGAAGTCATCAATTCCAGTTTCACTTTCTGATGGTCACACAGGCCTAAAGCTTCACCGGCTTCCGGTGTCATATGCACATGTGCCTGTGCAACAATTACTCCCTCTTGTAATGAAACTTCTCCACAAGGTCCTTTTAATACTGCACTCCCTGAATCTTTTAAATCTCCCGACAAACGAACGGGAGCTTTGATTCCCATTGTCATGCAGTCGCTCATTGAAAGTTCTACTTGTGTTTCTTTTCGAACTGGCCCAAGAACCGATACCTTTTTTTCTCCTTTTGATCCAACGAGTGTTACTTTCTCTTCTGCCAAATATTGTCCGGGCTGCGATAAATCCCTTTTTTTTGTTAATTGAACTCCCTTTCCAAATAGTGTTTCTAAATCTGCTTGACATAAGTGTACATGCCTTGCAGAAACCTCTACCTGTATCAGCCCGTTCTGCTGCATCGCTGTAGCTACCATTTCCACTAAATTATGATCCATCTTGTCTTCTCCCTATTGATACATTCCTGCTAAATATCGGCACATCATAATGTGCAGCGCACTGGATAAGCGATTCAATGCTTCTAAGATATCTGGCCGGCTGCACCTTTTCTTTTCAATAAATGCCACAGCCGCTGCGACCTCTACCTCTCGAACAGAAGATCTTAGCTGATTCAACAGTGCATAGCTGCTTCCCATTTTATAGGAAGGAAGTTCCATCTGTTTAATTTTAAAATACTTCATCGGATCGTGAGATTGTTCTCTCAGCTCTTTGTAACTTAGGCCAATGATGGAGTCATTAAAAAATCCTTCGTTCAATACGTCACAGCGCATAATTTCACGCAATATGGCTAGGATTCCATCCAAATCTTTCAACAGATTTTGGTTCACACCCTTTTCCGCCAGATTTGCTTGATCCAATACAATCTGCGACTGTATAGAGTCCAGCTTTCCTCGAAAATAAATTCTCGCATGACTTTTCGTCACAAGAACGTTATCGTAAAGCTGACACATATATTCTGGTTTTTCCGTATAATAGGCTCCGCTTTCAAAATCTATATACTTAGCCTTTGGAGGCTCCGGAGCCTGTGTAACAGACTCCGAAACACTCTTTTCTTCTTTTTTCGGCTCGGCACCCTTGGGCGCAATCTTAATCTTACGTTGCTGCAGATATTCACGGCCGGCCGGTGATAACAGCTTCCCTTCCGGGATATAATAAACATCCGGTTGCTCGTTACGCAATTCCGTCCGTAAAATCGCTTCCGTTATTACCTTCAAATTTTCTCACCTCCTGCCTCTTTCAATCGCCCTTTATTTTTGCAAAACAGGAAGTATCATCTCTACTTCTTCATGCGGTCTTGGAATAACGTGCACAGAAATCAATTCTCCCACTCTTTCCGCAGCTGCTGCTCCAGCATCTGTTGCAGCTTTTACCGCACCTACATCGCCTCTTACCATAACGGTAACAAGGCCGCCTCCTACGTGTTCTTTTCCAATTAAGGTAACATTTGCAGCTTTTACCATTGCATCTGCTGCCTCAATGGAACCAACCAATCCTTTTGTTTCTATCATACCTAACGCTTGCATTGCTGCCATCTTCTTTCCTCCTTACTTTAATACCGGAAGTATCATTTCTACTTCTTCATGCGGTCTTGGAATAACGTGTACAGAAATTAATTCTCCCACTCTTTCCGCAGCTGCTGCTCCAGCATCTGTTGCAGCTTTTACCGCACCTACATCGCCTCTTACCATAACGGTAACAAGGCCGCCTCCTACATGTTCTTTTCCGATTAAGGTAACATTTGCAGCTTTTACCATTGCATCTGCTGCCTCAATGGAACCAACCAATCCTTTTGTTTCTATCATACCTAACGCTTGCATTGTAGCCATATCGTCTCCTCCTTATCTTTGCTGCCTAAACAGCTTCCAATTGACGAATAATTTCTCGAACAATTTCGTTCACCTGATCTTCTTTCAAGTTTCCACAGCCCAAACGATTACTTGCCTGAGCCGCTTCTTTTCGTATGGTCTCCATACTCTTTTTTCCATAAGCAACATATCTTAAATTATACAATTGCTCCGGCCCTACATTTTCACTCGTCGCACTTCCTCCAACGGCTCCGCATCCTAAGGTTAAGGCTGGCATTAAGCCAGTCGATGCACCGATTCCTCCCATTGCACCCGGGCTGTTCACGATAAATCTTGACACTGGTACACGTTTTGCGAAATAATCTATAATTTCCTGATTTTCTGAGTGAATGATAAATGAGTGTCCTGCACCTTCATAATATAAAATTTCGCAGCATCGATCACAAACTGCCTTATAATCCTTCTCTGCGTAAAAAGCTAGAATCGGAGTTAGTTTTTCATTGGAATAAGGATGCCCTCTTCCGACTCCGTCTTCCTCTGCAACAATGATACGTGTGCCCTCCGGAAGTGAAAGCCCTGCCAGTTCGGCAATATTTTGCGCACTTCTTCCAACAATCATCGGATTCATGGTTCCGTTTGATCGAAGAATAAAGTTTCCTAATTTCTCTTTTTCTTCTTGATTTAAGAAATAAGCCCCCTGACGTTTCATTTCTGCCTGCACTGCCTCTTTTTGATCCAGATCACAGATAACGGACTGTTCGGTAGCACAGATGGTTCCGTTATCAAAGGTCTTTGAATCGAAGATGCATTGAACAGCCTTTTGAAGGTTTGCTGTACGTTCAATATATGCCGGACCATTACCTGGACCAACCCCAATTGCCGGCGTTCCAGAGGAATAGGCCGCACGTACCATTGCAGACCCTCCAGTCGCAAGAATCAATGAAGTATCCGGATGGCTCATAAGCACATCTGTCGCTTGAACAGTCGGTAAAGAAACACAGCCGACAAGATCACTGTTACCTCCTACTTCCGTAATCGCCTGACGAATCACTTTAACTGTTTCTAAAATACAGTTTAAAGCGTTCGGGTGAGGTGAAAATACAATTGCATTTCCTGCTTTGATTGCAATTTCCGCTTTATAAAACACGGTAGAAGTTGGATTTGTTGAAGGAACCAACCCAGCAATAACCCCCATTGGTACAGCTAGAGCATACGTTCCTGCCTCCTTATCCTCTTTCAGTACGCCGATCGTCTTCATTGTCTTAATCCGATCATAAACGCCTTTACTTCCAAATATATTTTTTATTTCTTTATCTGCAACAACTCCAAATCCTGTCTCATCATGAGCGAGCTGTGCCAGCCTTTTCGCATTACGAATCCCTGCTTCTGCAATTGATTTTACAATGAGGTCAACATCTTCTTGCTTTTTTTGTGCTAACTCAAGCTGTGCCGCTTTCGCACGCTCTACTAATTCTCTGACTTCCTGCACAGACAGCAAATCTTTATCATAAAGTAGCATCAGTCCTCTCTCCTTTCCTTAAATTCGCTGATTGCTTTAATTAGTTCATCTTTTTTAGCAAATTTTATTTTATTTTTTGTCATATTTGTTATTTCTAATGTTCGTGCAAGATGCCTTAGTTCCTCAACTGATTTCTGGGATAATTCCAACTCCTCTGCTGTCTTCACTACAGACTCTACTTGATCTGACACAGCTTTCTTTTTCAGTTCAATCTCTGAGTCTTCTAAGCAGACTTTTTCCTCAAGCAAAGGTTTCTCTGTCTCTGAAGAAACATTCTTTTCTACGGTCTCTTTTTCTCTGTATTCCAACGGCTTTTGTGTTTCAATCATATTCATAACACCTTCACTTGGCCTTGGTATTACATGCACGGATACGATTTCTCCTACGCGATTAGCCGCTGCCGAAGACGCATCCATAGCCGCTTTCACTGCTCCTACATCACCCATTATGATAACCGCTACCAATCCGCCTTTTACCTTAGTAACGCTGTGCAGAGTTACGTTCGCAGCTTTCAAGGCACTATCCAACGCCTCTACTGCACTTAAAAACCCTTTCACTTCTATCATTCCTATGGCTTTCATAACTTGCATCCTTCCCGATTAACCCAATGGGTTCTCTGCAACATACTCAATTGCAGCTGCAAATGCTTCACAAGCTGCTTTACATGCAGATTGACTGCCCGTAAGCAATGCCCCGCCAAAGTTTGTTTCTGAAGGTGGTGCATATAATACACACATGCTGACATCAGCTGCCTTCATCGCTGCATCCACACCATACATCGCTTCAAGCGGAGGCGCTATTAGATAGGCAAGAGCTTCGCCTTCCTTAATACCTGCTCCTTCTGATAAATAAGAACCTGTTCTTGAAATACAATGTGCATAATACGGAATCGAATCGTCTTCATTTGCGGAAACAAAGTGTGCTACATTTTCAATAAAATCAATACATGCCTTTAAACCACTTTTAATTTCTGCAGGATTTGGTCCTGCTAAAATTCCTATAATTTCACCTGCTAATTTTGTATTTGCATTCGCAGCTCCACCATAAAAACTCTTTGCATAAACAACTTTTACATCCGCTGCTTTTGTTGCTTCATCTAAAGCTGTATACGTTACATCATCACAGTCAGCTGTGATCAACCCTAACGATCTTTGGTCTGGAGTCAGCCCCAGCTCTTTTGCTAATTCCGGGTTTACATTCGGAATCACTTTTGTTGCCAATACGGTGGCTTTCAAAGGATCTCTTTTCATGTCCTAAATTCCTCCTTTTTCATTACAGTTTCAAGTTCGTTCCACTTGCTTTCTTTTCGAGCATTACTTTTATAATTTCTGCAATATGCGCTCCGGCTTCTACCGGCATGGTTCCTGCCTTATGAATATTAGATACTACTGTTCTTCTTGCTTCTGGCATCCCCATAGTTGCTTTGTAAGCGATATAGGCACTCATTGATTCTGCGGTAATCAGACCTGGTCTTTCTCCAATTAATGCACACGTAACATCAGCATTTGTAAGTTCAGATATCTGATCCATTGCACCAACGCGACCATATTTTACGAAAAATGGTGTGCCAACATCAATTCCCTGACTCTGTAATCCCTGCATGATCGCAGGAAGCAGATCTTGGACGTTTGCTGCTACGGAAGCAGAGGAAAGTCCATCTGAAACATAAATCTGAACTGTTGGATTTTTCTTGCACTTTTCTTTAATCACTTCAACCGCTTCTTCGTTGAGTCTTCTCCCAAGATCTGGTCTTGTTAAATAAATGTCTTTATTCTCACACTGTGTCTGCACTTTGAAAAGATTCATTTGATCTATAAACTCTTCATCTACATCATTAAATACAGCATCCTGAGCAGCAGAATGAGCCGCTTTAAACTGAAGCATTGGATCTGTCTTATAACGTGCTCCGCATTTCCCAATACCGAGGCGACAAGGTGCAAACTGTTTTAATTCATAATAAACCTCACCATTCTGCGGATTCTCAACCAGATATTGTTCTCGGATATCTACTTCGGTCACATCAGGAATACAACCATCTTCTATTTTAGATGTGTCCTGCTGTGCTTCCGTTGCATCGCATTTCTTTTCTTCACTCGGCGTATCACAAAGCTGCATTTCTTTTAATACCTGCTCAATGATTTTTTTCAAATCGTTCTGTTCCATCTTTATACCTCCCTTCTATTTCTTCAAAAATACGGAAGCATCTCCCGCTAAAGGTGTCAGCTTGCCATTCTCTGAAAAGCCCATTTTTTCCAACCAAAGATCAAATTCCTTAATTGGTCTTAATCCGAAAATTTCTCGAAGTGCAGCTGCTTCATGATATCCTGTGCATTGATACATCAGCATGCAGTCATCACCCTGAGGAACTCCCATAATGTAGTTACACCCAGATGCGACAAGGAGAGTCGCCAGATTTTCAATATCGTTCTGATCTGCCTTCATATGGTTGGTATAGCACGCATCACATCCCATTGGAATTCCAGTGAGTTTCCCCATAAAATGATCTTCTAAACCTGCACGAATTACCTGCTTTGAATCATATAAGTATTCCGGTCCGATAAATCCAACAACTGTGTTGACTAAAAATGGATTATAACGTTTTGCAAATCCATAGCAACGTGCTTCCATCGTCACCTGATCCCATCCATGATGTGCTTCGGAAGATAATTCCGATCCTTGGCCTGTTTCAAAATACATAACATTTGGTCCGGTACTCGTTCCTTTTTTGAGCATCATATCATGACCTTCATCTAGCATAGTAGCCGTCAAACCAAACGCTTCATTTCCTTTCTGCGAGCCTGCAATTGACTGAAACATTAAGTCAATCGGTGCATTAAATTTATCGGCCGCCTCAGTTTGTGTCGTTACGTGTGCTAAAACACAAATTTGAGTTGGCACCTCCCATTTACGTTTAAATTCATCAAAATTCTTTAAAATTCTTGCAACACTTTCTACGGAGTCATCCACTGGATTTAGACCGATTACCGCATCACCGCAGCCCAAGCTTAACCCTTCCATAACGGATGCCATAATTCCCTTTGGATCATCTGTCGTATGATTTGGTTGAAGTCGAGAAGAAAAGGTCCCCGGTAATCCAATCGTAGTATTACAGTGTGCCGATACTCTCATTTTTTTTGCAGCATAAATCAAATCAAGGTTTGTCATCAGCTTACAAACCGCTGCAACAATCTCACCGGTAATACCTCGAGAAACTCTCCTTATCATGCTCGGTGTCGTTGTTTCGTCTAACAGCCATTCTCTAAATTCAGCAACTGTCATGTGTTTCACTTCACTAAAAATCGATTCGTTTACTGCATCTTGAATGATTCTGGTTACTTCATCCTCCTCATACGGAACTGCCGGCTGATTGCGCAATTCTTCCAATGTAATGTGAGACAGCACAACCTTAGCAGCTACGCGTTCCTCTGCGGTCTCCGCAGCGATTCCGGCTAATTTATCACCGGATTTTTCCTCGTTTGCCTTAGCCATGACTTCTCTGAGTGACTTAAACTCATACGTGTGGCCAAATAGCTTTGTTTTCAATATCATGCTCCTTTTCACCTTTTCCTTTCTCTATATTGATTTCTTCCAAATGGAAGCCATCTACGAGTTAAATATGAGTGTTTTGATCACCACGGGTAATACGTGACCACCCCCAACAGGTTCTCCTAAATCAACATAATCTCCATTCTGTGCTTTGATCCCATCAATACAGATGACATCTGCCTTACCTTGAAGTTTTATGTGCATTGCATTTCCTAACGCCTTACCGATATCAGATTCCAACATCACAATTAAAGGAAGTCCTTTCTTTTGTATCAGCTCAGTTGCACTTATCATTGCATCTGCCAGTTTTTGAATGGAAGAGAAAGAAGCGTAACGATTCCCTTTTAGTAAAATCGCTACCGGCTGCGGCTTTTCTTCCGATTGATAGATTGGCATTTGTCTTAAAATAGCCTGAGAAATCAAGTCAGGAGTTTCTTCATCTGCATCTGCGAGCCGTAAAATCGGTATGTTCTTGATAGGGAGTTTTTCCTTTTGATAAAAGATAGTGCTTCCGCTTACCTCTGTGGTATGACTCCCTGCTCCAACTACGGTTGCCCGAATGGTTTCTTCTCCTCTATAGCAAAGAACGTTCTCTAAAATTCCACATCGGTTGATCTCCTGCCCAAGAAGGACACCGACATCTCCGTACCGAAAAAGATCATTCTCCTCCGGTTCATAAACATAGCCGGCAACGCCTCCTGAGAAAGTAACTGCATCAATTTTTAATTCTTCTGGCAGTGCCTTTCCTTCATTCGTATAAAGAACCGACATTTCCACTTCATTCCCCGATAGATGTAATGCCTTTTTTATCTGATTCGCCATCAAATTGCAAATTTTTCTCAATTTAATTTCATCTGCATTATCTCCAACTTTTATTTCAATTCCATTTTGCTTTGCTAATTCTTCTAGTTTTGAATAAATATATATAATCTTTCCTTTTTCAACTTTTATGAGACGTCCTCCAACATCCAGGCAAGTTACCGCATAAAGGCTCCCCTTTTGAAAAACTGAAATATTTGTTGTCCCGCCACCTATATCTAAATTGGCAACGGTATTTCGATTTTCTTCACTTAAATGATCTGCTCCAGCGCCTCTTCCAGAAAGGACGGACTCTAAGTCTGGGCCTGCGGTTGCCACGACAAAATCACCTGCTAAATCACTGAGGCGGTTTAATACCAAATTGGCATTCTGTTTTCTTGCAGTTTCACCTGTAATAATCACGGCTCCTGTCGTAACCTGATCAAAAGTCATCCCTGCTTTTTTATACTCATTTCGTATTATTTCACTGACACCTTCTGCATCAATTTCGGTAGAAGAAAGCAATGGTGTGAAATAAATATCACTGGAATAAATTACTTCTTTATTTACAATCTCTACTCTTGGTACTGTGTAGGCAGAGGCACGATTTTCAATGGTCAGCCGACTAAAGATCAGCTGTGTCGTCGATGTTCCAATATCAATACCTACACTTATCACATCCTCCCTCAAAAGAACCACATCCTTCCCTTACCTTTTCAAAATTCATAATGATCTATTTTTAAACAAAAAACAGCCTAGACACAGAATAATTTCTGTACCTAAGCTGCTTCACTTAGTCTCGGAAAATGTTACGTCACATTATCCATATTCGCTATTTTATTTTTAAAATCAAAATTAATTCTTGTTCCAAGATTTCCCGAGTCAATTCGCAAATTCCCATTTAATTTATCTTTGACGATAGAAATTACAATGTTTAACCCAAGACTGGCACCCTTAACTTGCTCGAAATCAAACCCTTTCCCATCATCGCTGACTTCTATATTGGAATACATTTGACCTCGTGTGATTTGAATATGGATTACTCCCTGCGGCCGATCTGCAAATGCATGCTGCAATGAGTTATGCATGAGTTCGCTTACCACTAAGGCTACTGACGTTGATATTTCTGAATCAACAAGAAGGTCATCTCCCTCAATTTTTATACTTACCTTCGTTGTTGGTTTTTGAAAGTACTGCAATGTATTATTTTTTATATTTTCTAATACATCTCGAATGTTTACCTGATCCACTCCTACTTTTGCAAGTAATTCGTGTGTAGTAGCAATGGCTAAAATTCGATTCATACTTTCATCTAATATCATCTTTGCTTCTTCGCTTTTTGTTCTTCTCCCTTGCAACCTTAGCAGGCTCGCAATTGTTTGAAGGCTGTTTTTTACTCGGTGGTGCATTTCCTTAACAGCTACAGATTTTAAAATCAGTTCTTTTTCTTTTTGTCTAATGTGGGTAATGTCTCTTATCATGATCGCAAAATCAATATTATTATTTTTTAAAAATATTTGTTTTACCGTCAAATCGTAGTTGGATACAGATACCTCTATTCCAGAATAACTTGCATCCTGATCGAACCATTCGAGATGTGATCCGTGAAGTGCAATTCCTTTATAAGGCATTCCTAAAATATCATTTGCATAACCCAATCGTTCAAAAAGATCTCGTGCCATTTTATTTCGAAAGCTGACATAACCTTGCATATCTACAAGAATAACCGCTTCATCGATATAATCCGTGAGCCATGAGGTCTGTTCATCCATGCGTGTCAGCATATCTGCTACAATTGCGTAGCTCGTATCAGAAAATCGAATTCTCTCACTCATTTCACTGTTTTCATCTGCACGTTTTTCCTCAATCAGAACACCGATTACTCGTTCTCCATGCTTAATCGGTTCCACAGACTGTATTACCATAGTGGATTCTTGTGTAACGGCTTTCATCTGTTTTGTTGAAAGCCCCAATCGAAACGTTCTGGCAACTGCGGGTTCATTATTGGGTTTTGCCAAAAGACCGACCACTGTCTTCGTATAAGAGGATGGTACATTCTCTGGCTTTGCTTCTGCCACAACGATTGCGTCCACTCCGTCTACAGTGGGGCAGTCAATAAAAAAATCTGCATCTTCTAAGTTTGCTAACAGCTGTAATCCCAACCCCAGCCGTTTAATCACTTCTATTTCTTCTCCTGTTAAATCTGTATACTCTTTACATAATCTTTCTATGGTATCTGGCATACTATCACAATCCTTCTAAGTCAATATGATTTCTGCAATACGCTTCATAGAGACTTTCTTTTCTTTGCTTAAATTTTTGATATATTCGTAAGCTTCTGCCTCCGATATTTGCATTGACTCCATCAAATGCCCTTTTGCTTTTTCAATTACCGTTCTATTTTCCAGTCTTTGTGATATATATTCGCATTCTTTTTTTACCAGAGCCATTTCTCTGCTCCTTGCAACTGCAATTTCAATATTCGGAACTAAAGATTTTTCATCAATTGGCTTTACCATATATCCGGCCACCCCAATATCTGTGGCGCTTCTTATAAATTCGCTGTCACTGTAAGCCGTCAATAATAAAATGGTCTGTGCACTTCTTTCTTCATAAATGACTTTTGCAGCAGACAGTCCGTCCAGCAACGGCATCTTAATATCCAAAAGGACAACATCTGGTTTTTCTTTTTTACAAAGTTCGATTGCATCAAATCCTTCTGATGCCTCACCGACTACATTGTATCCTGCGGTAACGAGCATTTCACGTAAATCCATTCT
Organism: Sinanaerobacter sp. ZZT-01; assembly: GCF_035621135.1. NCBI lineage: Bacteria > Bacillati > Bacillota > Clostridia > Peptostreptococcales > Anaerovoracaceae > Sinanaerobacter > Sinanaerobacter sp. ZZT-01. Next base: position 1,729,341 of record NZ_CP141728.1, on the reverse strand, counting down.
AGTTATGGGTTCATCTTCGGCGATGATTACCCGAATTCCTTTTCTTCCATTTTCCTTCATGGTATCACTCCTAAGGGCTATATTATGTGTGTTTTTCAAGTCCCAACGTGGCAATCATGTTTTGCTGATATTCGTTCCCGCAAAGCCCATTTTGTCACATAAAACTACCATAACATCCTTGATTGCGGCCTCAACAGCTGCAACATCACCTAGTATAACCAAAGTTCCATTAAATCGATCGACAAATCCAATGGAAACATTTGCTGCCTTAGATGCGACATCTGCTGCGATCATTGCTCCCTCACTGGGCGTGATTGTCATAATTCCAATTGCACCTTTTTCCTGTACCATTCCTAACTTTGGGTATAGCTCTTTATTAGGATTTGCAATAACATGTGCTAACGTAACCTGTTTCCCAGGAACAAACTCTTGTATAATTCTTTGTTTTACCTCTTCCAAAGGCCTCACACTCCTTTCTTGCTTAAGGATAATGAGCTGTTTACCATGGATATTTTTCAAACATTTTACAAAAAAAGCACCTAAACAAATACAATAACGTGTATTTTGCCTAGATGCTACTTCGCATACTATCATTCCGAGCTTTTTACTACGTCGCACAAGCTCTTTTGCTTTATAGTATGGATTATATAGAAAAAAAATTTTATTGTCAAGCATCTATCGATCAATTTTCTCAATATTCTACAAACTGTGTCCTTCTTTTACTTTATTTTTTATATATTTTAGAAAAGGCTCAAATCCCACGCCTTTCACACTGCTCGTTACAAAGCAGGTTTTCGCACCTGCACGAATCAAATGATCGGCAGCTTGCTGAATTTGCTCCTTGCTTGCGGCATCACTCTTTGTTATGATTCCGACAATCGGCTTCCCTCCGAACATCATACCGAAGGAGGGAGCAAACATTGTGCCGTCTTCAGTCGCATCCTGCACAAGCACTATGACATGAGCGTCTGCTGCTGTGACAGAAAGTGCACCATAATAGCCCTTCTGCTCCAAATATTCACCCGGTGTATCTAAAATACAATGATTAATAAATTGTACGGTTTGTGTTTTATGATAGTGAAGCTCCTGATTAGTTAAATATTGGCAAAGCGTTGTTTTTCCGCTGTGAGACCTTCCCACTAATATCATTCGAGGAATCTCTTGTCCATTGTCTTTTAAGGATTTTAAGGTAACTTCCTTCTTTTGCATAAGACGATCCTTCCTTTTCTCTTGTTTGGTCAATTATAGCATTTCTTTCTGCAATTTTAAATCCTTAAAGTCTTTTCTTTTTTATAGGTTATGCTTGCAATATTTTTTATATAACTAAAAAGAATGTACTATATATTTGATTTTATCTAGAGAAAAAGGATGTACATGATATGAGCACTCATCCCTGCACAAAGGCCTCCAACTGTATGGCATAAAATGGCATGTCCAGTTAATTCTCTAAATTGTAAACTATCCATCATTGCAACATGGGTACTCAAGTATCCGCTCCAGCACATACACATAGCGGTAAACACTGCAATATCATTTCCACTTGCCAAGCCATTAGATACCAGACTAGGAATGAGGCCGATTGCTGCCCCTGCCGCACCTAATGCCGTAATTGGAACAGATATTCCCTCAGGTGAAGCAAATCCAAACAACGGTGTTAAGATAAAATCCATTTTTTCAGCAAGAAAGGGCAGCAAGCGAATTCCTTCATAGGCGTTACCTGTAAATATCCCATTATCAGAAGGACCATTCGTGAGCATCATGACAATCGTACATATTATCAGCACACCCGGAATAATTGCCGTTCCCATGTAAACTCCATTTTTCCCTCCTTCAAGCATGGCTTCCATGAATCGTTCCATCGTACTGCCATCTCTGATGATTCGTTCGTCCATACTGATCTCACATGGTTCAGATTTTATGGAGGCCATTTGCTCTTCACCAAATAATCGTTTGCTCTTTATAAGCATAAGCCTGGCACTCACGATACTGCCCACTATTGCGCCAAAATTTCCTATTAAAGCTGAAAAGATAAAGCTTCCACCTTCAGGATTTTTTATACCAATCATATACGTCGTAATGATTAACCCCATGCCAAACGCAGTTCCTATATTCGTAAGTGCAGGAAGCTGATACTTCTTAAAATATCTTCTAAAATTATCATCATCGGCCAAAGTTAAAATTGCCGGATTATCGGATAGATAGGTTGTAACTACACCCACCACGCTAGCACCAGGCAAACCATATAAAGGTTTCATTAAAGGGGATAGTATTTTATTTATGGCCGCAACAACACCAAATTCGGTAAAAAGACCTGCTATTGCACCCGCTACTACTGCAATCGCCATAATATATAGAACGGTATTAAGCAGTAAATCATATGCAGTATTCATCATGGTATTCAGCATATTGACTGTTCCCATTTTACTGCCTAAAGTACCAAAAATTATTATAAAAATTATAAGAAACAGTAATGTTTCAAAACTCAGTGCTTTCTTCACCTTTGTTTGAGAATAAGAAGCGTTTTGGTTCAAACTGTTAGAGTTATTTTCTTTAGTCATTGTGGATAGATTCATCTGCATTTTATTCACCTTTAATTTTTAATAAATTTTCTAATGCATCCGCGTAAATCTCTGTCATTTTCATATAGCTGTCTATTGAAAGAAATTCATTCGCCTTATGAGCCATTTCTTCTTCATGAGGAAACAATGCCCCAAAAGCTACCGCACCCGGTATCGCTCTTGCATAGGTTGCTCCGCCGATTGCGAGAGGATTTGTTGTCACATCTCCCGTAATTCTTTGGTAAGAGGACATTAATGCTTCAAATACCGGAGATTTTTCCTCAATAAATACCGGAGCGAGATAATCATATTCCTCATACTCAAAATTTGATTTGTCGCCCGTATCTTTCATTACATCAGTTATTTCTTCTTTTCGCATGGATGCAGGATGTCTTAAATTTCCTTCCAAATGAACTTTGCCTTTATCAAAAGTTATTTTTCCTATATTGAATGTAAGTTTGCCAGACATCTCATCATGAAACCCCAATCCAAAAAGACCTCCATTGTAATCCATTCCAATGTATTTGTTATACCTTACTGCAAAATCAGCAAAATCAGATTTTACATCAAACAGTGAAAGTACTCCTATAAGTCTGCTTATCGCATTTTCGCCTTCGTCTGGAGCCATTGCATGACAGGCTTTGCCTTTCGAAGTAATTGTCATCTGTGTTCCCGTGACAGCAACCTTTATATTTTCTGTTTTCGGAATCTTTCTGAACACATCTCGAACAGTTTTTTCATTACAAAATTGAATATTGCAAACAGCATCCGAAGGAACTACATTTCTCCCTGCACCGCCTCTAAACTCCACAAGGCTGGCTTCTGATTCACATTCTTTTATATGAAAATCCAGATTAAAATCCAATAACCCTTTCTCACAAAACACAACAGGAAAATATCCGTCCGGAACAATAGAGCAATCAGGCAACCTGTCTGCATGCGCGGTATAATACTGAATCCCTCTCCAAAGCTCTTCTTCATCCGTGCCCAATATCATACGCAAAGAAGTCCCTTTAGGTATCAGATTGTTTTCTTTTAAATATTTCATTGCATAAAGGCAACTTATTATCGGCCCCTTATCATCTGATGATCCTCTCCCGTATATTTTCCCTTCATCCACAAATGCATGAAATGGCTCACTCGTCCAACCTTCTCCAGCTTCAACTACATCTATATGCCCCAGTATTCCTACCATATATTCCCCATCCCCAATAGTAATTTCACCGGCATATCCATTTAAATTTTTAGTATTCATATTCATACTTTCCGCTAAAGCCATCACCTTTTCAAGCGCCAAACCTACAAACTTCCCAAAGGGTCTGCCCGGCTCAGCTTTCTCACTAAAAATGCTAGGTATATTAATTAATTCGATTAAATCATATATCATACAATTTCTTTCATTCGTCAGAAAATCCTTCATTTCTTTTTCCTTTCAATTAAAATTTATTATATGTAATTATATAAAACAGTTCATTCATTTGCTTTGTTATAATTTTAAATTTAGCATCTTATAATTATTTTTTTTACAATGATACTTATTTTTCGTTTATGTATAATCTCTTTAACACAATTAGAATAGGAGAGGTGAAAAATGTTAAAATTTGAATTACAACATGCTGCAGATAAACTTATATTTGAAATATTTGCAGTGAAAAAAGGAGAAACAGTTGTCGTTACTGCAGATACAATGTCTGATTCGGATCTTTTAGATGCAGTATCCGCCAGTGTGTACAAAGCTGGTGGTTTTCCAATGGTGATTATGATTGCAACTCCTGCTTCTGTTGGAAAAGCAGCTGACCCTGATATTCCAGTAGAAGCCTTAACAGGTGCATTAATGGGAGCCGATGTATGGATTGAATTTAATCACCAATGGCTTCTTTACTCAACTCCGTTTGAACGAGCAATGGCAGGTAACCCTAAACTAAGATATATGTGTCTTGTAGACTTTTCAAAGGAATTATTAGTCAGAACAGTTGGAAATGTAGAAACTCCTCAGCTTCAAGTATTTATGAACAGAGTGAAAGAACTGCATGAAGCTGGTAAACAAATGAGAGTAACGACTCCCGCCGGCACCGATGTTACATTTGAGCTTGATCCAAATCATGTCGTCGCTAGCGACTGCGGTGATGCTTCTGCACCGGGAATGCACATGCTTACAGGGCAGCTGAATGTAGTACCAAAATTCGGCACAGTAAACGGAAAAATTGTATTTGATGGCACTGTAACCCCACCATTTGGAAAGGTTCCATCACAACCAATTGAGCTGACTATTAAAAGGGGAAAAATTGTAAAATTTGAAGGTGGATCTGAAGCTGCAGAATATGAGAAGTACCTGAATTCATTTAACGATGAAGGAATGTTTAAAATGGCACATATCGCTTATGGTTTTAACCCTGGTGCAAAGCTTACAGGAAACGTCGTAGAAGACGAAAGAGTTTGGGGCTGTACAGAATGGGGCATCGGATATGTAAGTCCAATGGATGCACCTCCGATTGGACAAGACGCAAAATCTCATACTGACGGAATCTGCTTGAATTCAACCGTATACCTGGATGATAATCTTATTATGAAAGAAGGCAAAATCGTAGATGATGAATTGCGTGAGCTATCTCCGATAAAATAAGGTGCTCTGCCCGATAGAATGCGGATGGGGCGTATTTAATGCTATAATTTTATAAAAAAATGTTGGAGTAATTTTTACCCCAACATTTTTTATAGAAACTATAATAGTAATTATATGAATCAGATTTTTACCTTCCATCCACAATTCCTTTTACATTCTACAATACTAAAACAAGCTCAATAATTGATGTGACCCCATAGTACATTTCCTGTTTCAGGATTCCAAAGAAGTTTTCCATTACGGAATTATCATGACAATTTCCTTTTCTAGACATACTTTAAAATATCCCACCGCCTTCTCTATTTTTCTAAAAGATTTCCCTCTAAATCAAATTCGTCTTTTTTCGGCAAGACCTGATACAGCGCTGCATACAAAATTGCTGATGTTGCAAATCCAAGGAAAATTGCCCCGCTAACCGCACACCAAATTGAAACTGCGGTTCCCAGAAGCCAGCTAAAAACACCTGCCCAATTGAAACCTTTGCAATATCCCCATCTATGGACGAGTCCTTTTCTGATAATCCAATAATCTGCTACCATTACACCCCCTGTCGGCAAGAACAGATAGCCCAGCCAATCAAAGAAGAAGCTCACATTATCTAATAGACCTAACACTGCCAGCGCGGTACCTATAATGCCCGCAATACCGGTTACAAAGGCTCTTTTATCATCTTTTGTGTTAAACAACATCACCATGTTTATACCTGCGGTGTAAGCGTTTGTTGTATTGGTTGTCCATGTTGCTAATATTAATACAATTGTTCCAAGGAGGGGAAGTCCAATCATACACATAATTAAACTTAAATCATTTTCCCCAACTATTTTAGTCAAAATTGCTCCCACTATCAATAAAGCTACCCCTGGTGGTATAATCCCAATAAAAGAAGATGCCCATACCCCGCCTCTGCTTTTTTGGTATCTTGTAAAATCTGGTGCACATGCCATTCCTACACCTAAAAAACTGGCCGTAAGAACAATCCCATCAACAATAGACATTGTCGCTTCAACTTCTACATTTAATTGACTTGTTCCAAAATTTTTTATTGCCATATAACATCCGATTCCCATTATAATGACCAGTGCCGGGACTGAAATTTTATTCAACCATTTTAAGGAATCAATACCAACAACTGCAGTGACAAGCATAATAATGCCCCATATTGCGGCTGCCAGTTTACTGGAAAAATCAATTCCCATAGTCGCCATAAAACTTGAAAATGCACTCCCACAAACATTATTTTGTACTGCGAACCATCCAATGCATGATACTGCGAAAATAGTTGAAATTATAATTCTCGCACCATTTTCTCCGAAAGAAGATTTTGTTACTACACAGGTTGGCACATGCAGGTCTACCCCAACTATTCCGGTTAATACAGTCACAATTACTGAAATAACATATCCTAGTATTCCTGATATAATAGCGTTTTTAAGGGACATCCCACTAGCCAGCAAACCGCCTACTAATAATGAAGGTACGCAGATGTATACACCTGCCTGAATCAGTGCAACATCGCCCCAGCTTTTCCGCTCATTTTCTGGAACGCGTTCCAATGTGGTTGTTTCAATATTAACTACTTTTTCTTTTGTATCCATGTTGGCCTCCTTTTTTGTAAGATTATATAGAATTTAAAGGCCTTCTACTTTATAATTATTTTAAAAAAGCAAATTATTTTTTAAAATAATTACAAATTTCTGAAATTATAGCTTCCTGGATAATACATGTCTAAGTTTTACAGCTATCGCAATTGTTTCATAAAATTTAATGTTATCCGCTTCCATATGAAGTGCCACCTTTACTTTATTAACTCTGTAACGAATGGTATTTTCATGTTGATTCATTGCCTTTGCACATTCCAAATAATTCCCTGAATGTGCAACAAATAATTCAATCGTCTGTAAAAGCTCGGTAAGGTTCTCTTCCGAAACCTTCTGTCGAATCATTTCAACGTAAGCATCATAAAAGTCGTAGGCTTCTTCCGAATCTTTTACACATAATAGCAGCTGCAGAGACATCAATGGATCATATTCCTGCTTTGTTATTTCCAGAGACTTTGCAGTGTCTAAAGCGCGTCGTCCCTCTTCCAAAGCCTTTGCTATGTCCTTTCTGTTATGGATCCGACTATATCCCAACACTGAATTTTTCATCAGATCAGATATCCTGCTTGACACCACATCCGAATTATGTTTTACGCTTTTACCGTCTTGTCCGCTTAAAATAAATAAAGAATAATTGTTGCTTCTTATATAAATATCACTTTTACGATTTAGAAATTCTTTATAAAATTCCCCTTGAGCTATTTGCGATTCAAATTCTCCATTAACATAAATCACTCTGAGATTTTGTTCTATATTCGGATTGATGCTATATAATATTTCTACCTTCTCATTACCAGTTATATTTCCATAACGAATCTTATCAATTTTTAACGAATTGATTGCGTTTGCATTATCAATGGCAATGTATTTGTTAATGGCATGCATTATGTGCGCATACGGCAAGTTCTCTCTTATCAAAAGAATTGGAAAGCCATTTTCATTGCATTTTTGAAGAGTATCTTTATCTAACGTGTCTATGCAATCATCGTTTACAACAAGAAGTCCGCTGCATTTTCCTGAAATCAATGAATCAATAAATTTTTCCATATTGCTTTGATTCACTTTAAACTGTTCTAGGCATGAAATAAAAAAATCGCCCTCATCTACAATTTTGTCGTCTAAAATGTCTTCTTTATAGGGACAATCAAAAACAGAAATCCTTTTTACTTTTCGAAATAAGCCGGATTCTCCTGCTAATATCTCAATATCTTTAAATAAATCATTCTTAATGATTTCACTTAATGTTATATTCATTCTCATTCCTATCTTAATACACAAAAACTTAAATTTTTCTAAATTTTAATATAGATTTCAAATTAAGAAAAGGGCAATGCTTAACTTGTAAAAAAAGCCTGAGGAAACTACCCCAGGCTTTGTATTTGATTCACAAAATAAGCTTATACTAATTCTAAAAATACCAACTCGGCACAGTCCCCTCTTCTAGGTCCTAGCTTTAGAATTCTGGTATAACCACCGTTACGTTCTGCATATTTTGGTGCAATTTCATCAAACAGCTTTGTTACTACATCTTCATCAAAGACGTAAGCCAGTACCTGTCTTCTTGCATGCAAATCTCCACGTTTTGCCAATGTAATCATTTTTTCTGCTTCTCTTCTTGCTTCTTTTGCTCTTGTATCTGTTGTTGTGATACGACCTTCTCTTAAAAGATCGGTCACAAGATTTCTTAACATAAGCTTTCTATGAGCAGTCGGTCTGCCTAATTTTCTATAACCTGGCATAATTCATCCTCCTTCCGCAATTATTCTTCGCTCGGCTTTAATCCAAGGCCTAATTCTTCCAACTTGTGCTTTACCTCATCCAAAGACTTCTTGCCTAGGTTTCTCACCTTCATCATATCGTCTTCGGTTCTATGAGTCAGCTCCTCTACTGTATTGATCGCCGCACGTTTTAAACAATTGAAAGAACGAACGGAAAGCTCAAGCTCTTCAATCGTCATTTCCAAAGCCTTTTCTTTCTGATCTTCTTCCTTTTCAACCATGATTTCAACCGAATCCATGCTGTCTGTCAAGTCAATAAACAGTTTTAAATGTTCTTGCATGATCTTTGCACCAATCGATACACCCTCATCAGGAGCAATGCTGCCGTCGGTCCAAACTTCAAGAATCAGTCTGTCGTAATCGGTCACTTGACCGACTCTGGTATTCTCAACCATAAAATTGACTTTGCGAACCGGTGTATAAATGGAATCCACCGGAATCACTGCAATTGGAGTGGATTCTGTCTTATTTTGGTCTGCAGGCACATACCCTCTTCCCTTTGCAACATTAATCTCCATTACTAAAGTTGCATTTTCTTCTAAGGTTGCAATATGCAGATCCGGATTGAAGATTTCCAAGTCACTGTCAGCAATGATATCCGCAGCAGTTACTATCTTAGGACCAACTGCATTGATAATCACTCTTTTTGTACTTTCATTGTTTAAGCGAACTGCGAGTTTCTTTAAATTAAGAATAATCTCGGTAACGTCCTCTTTCACACCAGGTATGGTTGAAAATTCATGAAGAATACCATCAATTTTTACAGATGTGACAGCAGCTCCAGGAAGCGAAGAAAGAAGAATTCTCCGCAGGCTGTTACCTAAAGTTGTACCGTATCCTCTTTCCAAAGGTTCGACTACAAATCTGCCGTAACTCTTATCTTCATCTGAATAGATACACTCGATTGTTGGCTTTTCAATTTCGATCACTCAAAATCCCTCCTTTTTTAATCGAATCAACTGGAGGAATTCCAAATCGGCCTAGGCCGCGGAATTCCCATATGGGACCATCTTACGTGGCTTACTTTGAGTACAATTCGACGATGAGATGTTCTGCGATCGGTGTATCGATGTCTTCTCTTCTTGGCATTGCAAGAATTTTACCTTCAAGTTTATCTGGCTCAACCGTAATCCAGTTTGGAGTGCTGATAGACATTTCTCTAATTTCCTTAAATTTAGGAGAAGAAGCACTCTTTTCTTTCACTTTGATTACGTCACCCGGTTTTACTTCAAGGGAAGGAATATTTGCTTTCTTTCCATTAATCGTAAAATGTCCGTGTCGAACGAGCTGTCTTGCTTCTTTTCTGGAAGAAGCAAATCCCATTCTATATACTGCATTGTCAAATCTTGTCTCAAGCATAATTAACAAGTTTTCACCAGCAATACCCTTTTTCTTCTCAGCTTTATCAAAATAATTTCTAAACTGTGTTTCCAATATTCCATAGAAACGCTTTGCCTTCTGTTTTTCTCTGAGCTGAAGTCCATATTCAGAAACCTTTTTTCGGCTCTGACCATGTTGCCCCGGAGCGTAGCTTCTCTTATCGATCGCACATTTACTGCTATAGCATCTTTCGCCCTTTAAGAACATTTTTTGGCCTTCTCTTCTGCATAATCTGCAAGCAGGACCTATATATCTAGCCATATTAACTACACCTCCCTTTCACTAAACTCTTCTTCTCTTTGGTGGTCTGCATCCGTTATGTGGAATTGGAGTAATATCCTTAATCATATTAATCTCAAGACCAGCAGTCTGCAATGCTCGGATTGCAGCTTCACGTCCGGAACCTGGTCCCTTTACGTATACTTCTACCGTCTTCAGTCCATGTTCCATTGCACCTTTAGCCGCCTCTTCTGCTGCCATCTGTGCTGCGAACGGTGTTGATTTTCTAGAACCCTTAAATCCTAAAGAACCAGCACTGGACCAAGACAATGCATTTCCACTTAAATCTGTTAGAGTAACAAGAGTGTTATTGAAGGTCGATTGGATATGAGCTTGACCGCGTTCAATATTTTTACGTTCTCTTCTCTTTTTACGAACCGTCTTTTTTATTGCTTTTGCCATTTTAATCTCCCCTCCTTACTTTTTCTTTTTTCTACCAACTGTCTTCTTAGGACCCTTTCGGGTTCTTGCGTTGGTCTTTGTCTTCTGTCCGCGAACAGGAAGCCCTCTTCTATGTCTAATTCCTCTGTAGCAGCCAATTTCCATCAATCGCTTAATGTTCAGGGAAACTTCTCTTCGAAGGTCTCCTTCTACGTTGTATTCCGAATCAATAATCTTTCTAATTGCACCTACTTCATCCTCAGATAGATCTTTGATTCTGGTATCCGGGTTGATTCCTGCTTCTGCTAAGATTTTAGCAGCAGTCTTTCTACCGATACCGTATATATAGGTGAGTCCAATTTCTACTCTTTTGTCTCTTGGTAAATCGACACCGGCTATACGAGCCATCCTTACACCTCCTATTTTTTCCTTTTTTTACCCTTTCCATACAGGGTTTTACGGAAAACAATTTGCTAATCTCTTATTGTTTTTATTTGAATGTCCTAGGTTGTTTCGTTGCCTCACGGCAGGGAAACACAGCCGCTCCCCAGGATACACTCCAGCTGTTTTATGATGATTATCGTTTATTAGCCTTGTGTCTGCTTATGCTTTGGATTTTCACAGATAACCATAACCTTGCCATTTCTCTTGATTACCTTGCACTTCTCGCAGATAGGCTTTACTGAGGCTCTTACTTTCATATTAATCCTCCTTAACTGCTCTATTTGTCTCTCCAGGTAATTCTACCTCTGGAAAGATCGTAAGGTGATAATTCCACCTTTACTCTGTCTCCCGGTAGAATCCTGATAAAGTTCATTCTAATTTTACCGGAAATGTGTGCAAGCACTTCGTAGCCATTTTCAAGCTTTACAACAAACATAGCATTAGGTTGTGCTTCCAGCACGGTGCCGAATACTTCTATGACATCTTTTTTTGCCATATATGGCGCACCTCCTCCTTTACCCGGTTCTACTTATTTAACAATACCGATTTATTTTCTTACCGCAATTTGCCGCTCAAATTTATTTTGCACAAAATTCATAAAGCACTGCTTAGAATCTCACTGTTTTTACAAAGTCAGCAATTCGGGTTCATCTTCCGTAATCACAACTGTATTCTCATAATGAGCGGAAAGCTTTCCATCACACGTCTTCACTGTCCAATTGTCCAGCATCACATCTACTTCATAGCTTCCTTGGTTAATCATTGGTTCAATTGCAAGTACCATGCCCGGAGCCAGCTTTGGCCCTCTTCCAGGCTTTCCGTAATTCGGAATTTGCGGATCCTCGTGCATTGCCCTTCCGATTCCATGCCCAACGTAATCTCTTATGACAGAAAACCCAGCCGCTTCTACACTTTCTTGAATGGCATGCGATACATCTGATAAACGAAATCCTGGCTTGCAGAATTTTAAGCCTTCAAAAAAACTCTGTTCTGTTACTGTAATCAAGCGGTGTGCTTCTTCGGAAATTTTTCCTACGCCGTAAGTTCTTGCTGCATCACTGTAATACTTTCGGTAAATGGTCCCAAGATCGACACTGACAATGTCACCTTCCACCAGCTTCCGTTTCTTTGACGGAATACCGTGAACCACTTCATCATTTACCGATACACAAGCACTCGCAGGAAATCCACCATATCCTTTAAATGCAGGGATCATATTGTTTTTCAATATCGTTTCCTCTACATAGTCATCAATGTCCTTTGTGCTCATGCCCGGTGTAATAATATTTGGCAGCTCTTTTAGCATGGCTTTCGTCACAGTAGCCGCATCTCTCATAAGATCAATTTCTTCTTGTGATTTCAGAATAATCATTCTATACTCCTAAAACCTCCACAATTTTGCTAAAGACTTTATCTAAAGCACCAGCTCCGTTAATGTGAGCTATGTTTCCGGCTTTTTCATAATAATCAATCAGTGGACTCGTTTGCTCAAGATAAACTTGAAGGCGATTGCTTACTGTCTCTAATGTATCGTCCGCTCTTTGGTAAATCTCTCCACCGCAAACATCACATATACCTTCTTTTTTCGGAGGCATATTTTTTACGTGATAAGTTGCGCCACAGTTTTTGCAAACTCTTCTACCAATCATTCGATCAATCAATATATCTTTTTCTACGTCAATGTCTAAAACCTTATCGATTACCGAATTTTTTTCTTTTAAATAAACGTCAAATTTTTCTGCCTGATAAACGGTTCTTGGAAAACCATCCAATAAAAATCCGTTCTTGCAGTCATCTTCTGTCAAGCGATCCTCTACTAATTCAATCACTAAATCATCCGGAACAAGCTCTCCCTTAGACATATACTCTTGTGCTTTTTTACCAAGAGGTGTTCCTTCTTTTACATTTTTTCGAAAAATATCACCAGTAGAGATATGAGGAATATTATATTTCTCAGCAATTTGGGTTGCTTGTGTACCTTTGCCGGCACCCGGAGGGCCTAACAAAACTAAATTCATTTTTTTATCCTCCAATTATTTCAAGAAGCCTTGGTAGTTTCTCATTACCATTTGCGATTCCAGCTGCTTCATCGTGTCAAGTGCAACACCGACTGCAATCAGAAGGGAGGTTCCACCGAAGCCAATCTGCAAATGTGTAAACTGTTGCAGAAGGGTTGGCATGATAGCAATGGCAGCTAAAAAAACTGCTCCTACAAAAGTAATTCTTGTCATAACTTTGTTTAAATAATCAACAGTTGGTCTTCCCGGTCGAATTCCAGGAATAAAACCACCGTTTGCTTTCATATTATCTGCTACTTCCATTGGATTAAATGTAACTGCTGTATAAAAATACGTAAATCCTATAATCAAGATAACATCTAATGCTGCATAAAGCCATATACCAGGTGCTGGTGCTGCCGGTGACAGCCATGCATGAACAAAGCGTGCAAATCCCGAATCAGCCCAAAAATAAGTTAGGGTTAATGGAAACTGCAATAATGATATCGCGAAGATAACTGGAATAACGCCTGCCTGATTTACCTTCATTGGAATATGTGTACTTTGTCCGCCATACATCTTTCTTCCAACGACTCTCTTTGCATACTGAACAGGAATTTTTCTCTGTCCTTGCTGAACAAGAACAATACCGATTACCACAACAAAAGCAAACAGTATGAAAAGTATGACGGATAGCCATGTCACATCACCGGCTTGAAGCTTCGTCCAAGTCTGTGCGATTCCTCCAGGCATCCTGGATACGATTCCGGCAAAGATAATTAAAGAAATACCGTTTCCGATTCCTTTTTCATTAATCTGCTCGCCAAGCCACATCAGGAATGCCGTACCAGCTGATAACGTCATAACGATGACAACGATAGAAAATACATCTGTGCTTACTAACGCACGGCGGAATAAACCAACCGTCAAACCGATTGCTTGGATTAAAGCCAAGATAACGGTTAAATACCTTGTATATTGTGCGATTTTTTTCTTTCCTTCGGTCCCCTCTTTTGCCAGCTCCTCTAAACGAGGAATTGCAATGGTGAGTAACTGGAGAATAATCGATGCCGTAATGTACGGTGTGATGCTTAGAGCAAAAATGGTAAAGTTACTGAACGCACCGCCAGAAAACAAGTCAAACAATCCAAACAACCCTGTATCACTCGAGCTAAACAACTGAGCTAATGCAGCTCTGTCAATACCCGGTACCGGAATGTTTGATCCCAAGCGGAAGACCACCATCATAAATACAGTGAACAAAATTTTCTTTCGAATATCTGAAATTTTCCACGCCTGAGCCATTGTCTTTATCATGCTCATATTAGATCACCTCTGCCTTTCCTCCGGCAGACTCGATTTTTTCAATTGCTGTTTTACTAAATTTCTGAGCCTTCACGGTTACCTTCTTCTCAAGTGTTCCATCTCCTAGAATTTTAACACCATCAATAACCTGCTTCGCAAGTCCTTTTTCCATGAGTAGCTCTGGTGTAACCACGGTTCCATCTTCAAATACGTTCAATGATTCAACATTCACACCAACATATTCTTTTCTCCAAATATTCGTAAAACCTCTTTTAGGAATTCTTCGATACAATGGCATCTGCCCGCCTTCAAAGCCAAGGCGAACACCACCGCCACTTCTGGAATTTTGGCCATTCATACCTCTTCCGGCAGTTTTACCCTGACCGGTTGCAGTACCTCTGCCTTTTCTCTTCGGCTTTTTGGTTGAACCCTCTGCCGCTCTTAATTCATGTAGTTTCATTCTCATACACCCCCATTCTTAATCTTCTACTTTTAAAAGATGTGATACTTTTGCTACAGCTCCGCGTGTCTGCGGTGTATCTGGGAGCTCAACTGTATGTCGAATTTTTCTTAGTCCTAACGCTTCTACCACTTTTCTCTGAGCAGGGGAAGCGCCGATTACACTCTTAATCAGTGTAATTTTCACTGTCTTATTAGCCATTTTGCGTTTCCTCCTTATCCTAAGATTTCTTCTTTTGTTTTTCCTCTTAGTCTGCATACCTGATCAAGTGTTTTCAGATTTCTCAACCCTTCTACTGTTGCGTAAGCCATATTTCCATTGTTATTAGAACCAATTGATTTCGCTCTTACATCTTTCAATCCAGCATGTTCCAAAACGGTACGAACGGAACCACCAGCGATTACTCCGGCACCCTGTGCAGCAGGCATAATCAATACTCTTCCTGCTCCGAATATACCTAAAGATCTATGTGGTATCGTTGTTCCAACCATTGGAACGAAAATTAAATTCTTTTTTGCATCTTCAATTGCTTTTCTTACTGCTTCAGGAATTTCCTGAGCTTTTCCAAGACCGCAGCCTACATGACCTTCACCGTCACCGATTACTACCGTTACGCTGAATCTGAAGTTTTTACCGCCTTTTACAACCTTCGCAACTCTTCTGATGTTTACGATCGATTCTTTTAAGTCCAGCTTGGATGCATCAATCATATTTCGCATTCTGTTCCTCCTCCTGTTAGAATTTGAGTCCAGCTTCACGAGCACCATCAGCCAATTCTTTCACTCTTCCGTGATACAAGAATCCACCTCTATCGAAGCATACTGTTTCGATACCTTGCTCTAAAGCTCTCTTTGCAATTGCAGCACCTACAAGCTTTGCAGCTTCTTTGTTTCCACCATAAGCAGCCTGTGCTTTGATATCCTTATCCAAAGAAGAGGCCGCTGCTAAAGTCTTTCCTGCAACATCATCAATGATCTGCACGGAAATGTTCTTTATGCTTCTATGCACGCACATTCTTGGTCTTTCAGGAGTTCCAGATACATCTTTTCTAACTCTGGCATGTCTTGCCAGACGTCTATCATTTCTACTATCTTTCTTTGCCATTTCTATTCACTCCTTCCTACTTTTTCTTAGCGCCGGCCTTGCCTTCTTTTCTACGTACCACTTCATCCACATAACGAACGCCTTTTCCCTTGTAAGGTTCCGGCTTTCTCCATTTACGGATGTTTGCTGCGTAGTTTCCAACAAGTGCCTTGCTGATCCCCTTTACCGTAAGTTCCGTAGGAGAAGCAACCTCCGTCTGGATACCTTCCGGATCCGGCATTTCGATTGGATGTGAATATCCTAAATTAAGAACAAGTACATTGCCTTTTTTCTCAGCCTTATAACCAACACCAATCAATTGAAGTTTCTTTTCAAATCCATTGGTTACTCCAGCGACCATATTTTGAATCAATGTTCTGGAAAGTCCATGTGCGGATCTTGCTTCCTTCGCATCGTTATCTCTTGTAACGGTTAATACACCGTCCTTCACTTCTACTTTTATTAAATTGCTAATCTGCTCCTGCAGCTCTCCCTTTGGTCCTTTTACAGTAACAAGATTGCTGTCACTGATTTTTACTTCGACACCAGCAGGAATCGTTACAGGGAGCTTGCCTATTCTTGACATTTGCTATACCTCCTAATTCCTTCTCTTGTTACCAAACGTAGCAAATTACTTCGCCGCCGACACCAAGTTCTCTCGCTTGCTTGTCGCTGATTAATCCTTTAGATGTAGAGATGATTGCAATTCCTAGGCCACCAAGCACCTTAGGCACCTCTCCGCTCTTTGCATATACTTTTAATCCCGGTTTAGAGATCTTTTTAATTCCACTAATTACTCTTTCTTTATCAGTACCGTATTTCATCTGAACTCGAATTACGTCCTGAACTTCGTTCTCAATTATATCATATCCTTTAATATAACCTTGCTCGGTTAAAATTCCCGCAATCGCTTTTTTCATCTTAGAAGCAGGGATGTCAACAGTAGCGTGTCCTACAGTATTGGCATTTCTGATTCTTGTAAGCATATCTGCTATAGGATCTGTCATAGTCATAGTTCAAGTGCCTCCTTCCTTTTAATACTACCAGCTGGCTTTTCTTACGCCAGGAATTTCTCCTTTATAAGCCAATTCTCTAAAACAGATACGGCAGATACCGTATTTTCTTAAATAAGCATGCGGTCTTCCACAGATTCTGCATCTAGTGTATTCCCGTGTACGATATTTTGCTTTTCTCTGTTGCTTTACTTTGAGAGATGTCTTTGCCATAATTCCCTCCTACTACTTTTCAAACGGCATGCCGAGCATTTCCAAAAGAGCTTGCGCTTCTTCGTCCGTCTTAGCCGTTGTTGTGAATACGATGTTCATGCCCCTAATTTTCTCTACTTTATCATAGACAATTTCAGGGAAAATTAATTGTTCCTTAATACCCATGGAATAATTTCCTCTTCCATCAAAGGAGTTTTTGCTCACGCCTTTAAAGTCTCTTACGCGAGGAAGTGCAATGTTAAAAAACTTATCCGCAAATTCATACATTTTTTCGCCTCTTAACGTTACTTTTGCACCGATCGTCATTCCTTGTCTAAGCTTAAAGTTAGCAATGGATTTTCTTGCTTTTGTCGCAACTGGTTTCTGTCCGCTGATTAAAGCCAATTCATCAATTGCCATTTCTACCAACTTTGTATTGTCTTTGGAATCTCCAAGTCCCATATTAATGGTGATTTTCTCAAGCTTAGGAATTTCCATAACATTCTTGTATTTAAACTTATCCATTAAGCCATTAAATGCTTCATTCTTATATTTGTCTCTTAGTCTAACTGCCAAGATGATTCCCTCCTTTCAAACTGATTAGTCCAAAACCTGGCCCGTTTTCTTGGATACTCTCTTCTTATGCCCGTTCTCAACCTTGTATCCAATTCTGGTTGGAGCCTTGGCCTTTGTATCGTAGTACATCACATTGGAAACATGAATGGAACCTTCCTGGTGCTTGATCTCACTCTGCGCCGTTCTGGTCTGCTTCTGATGTTTTGTCTGAATGTTTATGCCTTCTACGATGACTCTTTCTGTCTTAGGGAATACCTTTAAGACTTTACCTTTTTTGCCTTTATCTTTACCAGTAATTACTAATACTGTATCATCTTTTCTAATCTGCATCTTTTCACCTCCCACTAAAGCACTTCAGGTGCCAAAGACACGATTTTCATGAAGCTCTTTTCTCTTAATTCTCTCGCAACAGGTCCGAAAATACGAGTCCCGACAGGATTCTTATCTTCTTTGATAATTACTGCTGCATTTTGATCAAACTTCACATAACTGCCGTCAATTCTTCTGGCTCCCTTGCAAGTACGTACAACTACGGCTCTTACAACGTCACCTTTTTTTACAACACCTCCAGGTGTAGCATCTTTAACGGCACATACGATAATATCGCCAATGTTCGCGTATTTACGGCTCGTTCCGCCGAGAACACGGATACACAATAATTCCTTAGCGCCTGAATTGTCAGCAACTTTTAATCTGCTTTCCGGCTGAATCATAATTGGTGCCTCCTTCTACTATTTTACCTTCTCAATCACGTTTACAAGTCTCCATCTCTTATCCTTGCTGAGAGGTCTTGTTTCCATAATTCTTACTTTATCACCGATATTGCACTCATTTTCTTCATCATGTGCCTTAAATTTCTTCGTTCTCTTTACTGATTTTCCGTAAAGGGAATGTCTGACGGACTGTTCCACAGCGACAACGATCGTCTTATCCATTTTGTCACTTGTAACGAA
Source organism: Sinanaerobacter sp. ZZT-01 (assembly GCF_035621135.1). Classification (NCBI taxonomy): domain Bacteria; kingdom Bacillati; phylum Bacillota; class Clostridia; order Peptostreptococcales; family Anaerovoracaceae; genus Sinanaerobacter; species Sinanaerobacter sp. ZZT-01. Next base: position 1,710,721 of record NZ_CP141728.1, on the reverse strand, counting down.
GCCAACTTTTGTCTTTCTTCTGTTTCTGTCTAACATGTTCGCACCCTCCTTCCGGTTAACCTTCTACCTTCTTAAGCTGTTTTTCTCTTAAGATTGTCTTTACGCGAGCAATATCTTTCTTGATATCTCTCAATTTAATAGGGTTTTCTAACTGACCAGTTACATGCTGAAATCTTAAGTTAAATAATTCGTTCTTAAGCTTCTTTACCTCTGCGTTCAGTTCAACCTCAGACATATTTCTAATGTTTTCAATTTTCATTACGCTTCACCACCTTCTGCTAACTCTTGGCCTTTGATGGCAAATTTACACTTTACAGGAAGCTTATGCATTGCAAGACGCATTGCTTCTCTTGCAGCGGCTTCCGATACACCCTCAATTTCAAACATAACTCTGCCCGGCTTTACAACAGCTACCCAATACTCAGGAGCACCTTTACCGGAACCCATACGTACTTCCGCCGGTTTCTTTGTTACGGACTTATGCGGGAAAATTTTAATGTATACTTTTCCGCCTCTCTTGATGGATCTTGTCATCGCGATACGAGCGGCTTCTATTTGATTCGAACGAATCCAACCACATTCTTGTGCAACTAATCCATACACACCATAAGTGATGGTATTTCCCTTGGTTGCTACGCCCTTCATTCTTCCTCTGTGGACTCTACGACGTTTTACTCTTTTTGGCATTAACATCGTTTCTCTCCTCCTTTCTCTGACGATTATTCTTCTACATTTGCAGCTTTTTCTTCTACCGCTACTTCTGCTTGTGGTGCTGGCTGTGCCGGCTTTGCAGGACGTTTTCTAGGGTTTACAAACTTCTTTTCTTCTTTAAAGTCTCTGTCACCTCTAGAATTTCTTCTATCGCCACGATCTCTTCTTGATCTGTCATTGTTGCGATTATTATTTCTACGCCCTTCCGGTCTGCCGGAATCTTCCGGTAAATTACTCTTTAATCCTTTTGTTAAAATCTCGCCATGATTAATCCACACCTTAACACCCAGCTTACCATAAGTGGTATCTGCTTCTGCAAATCCATATCCGATATCTGCTCTCAATGTGTGTAGAGGAACGTTACCTTCGCTGTATTTTTCACTTCTTGCAATTTCTGCACCGCCTACACGTCCGGAAACTACAACTTTAATTCCCTTTGCACCGGCCTTCATCGTTCTGCCGATTGCCTGCTTCATCGCTCTTCGGAAAGAAATTCTCTTTTCCAAAGCCTGTGTAATACTTTCTGCTGTCAACTGTGCATCAAGTTCTGTTCTTCTTACTTCTACAATATTGATCTGCGTTGTTTTCTTCGTTAATTTTTCAACTGCAAGCTTTAACTGATCAATGCCATCTCCGCCACGACCAATTACCATACCCGGCTTACCAGTCAGTATGGAAATTTTCAACTGGTTGTTAGCTGCTCTTTCGATTACTATTTTAGAAACTCCAGCGGCATATAATTTTTTCTTCACGAATTCTCTGATTTTCTGATCTTCTACCAGATAATCAGCAAAGTTTTTCTTATCTGCATACCATTTGGAATCCCAGTCTTTTATAACGCCCACTCTTAATCCATGTGGACTTACTTTCTGACCCATTCAATAAACCTCCTGTCCTGAAAATTATCTTTCCTTTAGTGTTACGCCAATGTGGCTGCTTCTCTTAAGAATAACGGATGCACGTCCCTGAGATCCCGCTCTCCATCTCTTCATGGTAGGTCCCTGATGTGCATACACTTCAGCAACAAAAAGCTTATCGACGTCCATATCATGATTGTTTTCTGCGTTTGCTGCTGCAGATTTTACTACATTCTCTACTAACTCCGCACCTTTACCCGGAGTGAATTTTAAAATAGTCAGCGCCTCCTGAAGGCTTTTTCCTCTTACTAGGTCAGTAATAGGCTTAAGCTTAATCGGAGACATTCTAACGTATTTTGCAACTGCTTTTGCTTCCATCTTTCATATCTCCTTTCTTATCTTTTCACCTTAGAAGACTTATCTGCCGCATGTCCTCTGTAGTTTCTTGTAGGTGCAAACTCACCGAGTCTGTGTCCTACCATATCTTCAGTGATGTACACCGGAACATGTTTCTTTCCATCGTGTACAGCAATTGTATGTCCTACCATCTGCGGAAATATAGTTGATGGTCTTGACCATGTCTTTAATACCTTCTTTTCGTTTACTGCATTCATTGCTTCAATTGCTTTCAGAAGCTTTGCATTGACGAAAGGGCCTTTTTTTAGCGATCTACCCATTTAATTTATCCTCCCCTCAACTATTTTTCGTTGCGTTTTTTAACAATATATTGATTAGAAGCTTTATTCTTCTTTCTCGTCTTGTAACCAAGTGCAGGTTTCCCCCAAGGAGTAACCGGACTTACACGACCAATACCAGCTTTACCTTCACCACCACCATGAGGGTGATCGTTCGGGTTCATTACAGAACCTCTGACGGTTGGGCGGATTCCCATGTGTCTTTTACGACCGGCTTTACCAATCACAATATTTGCATGATCCAAGTTTCCAACTTCACCAATGGTTGCTCTGCATTCCATTCTAATCTTTCGAACTTCACCGGACGGCAGTCTTACCTGACAGTAATCGCCTTCCTTTGCCATCAGTTGTGCGCCATTTCCTGCGGAGCGAACTAACTGTGCTCCTTTACCAGCCTTCAGCTCAATGCAGTGAATAACGGTACCAACTGGAATATTCTTAAGAGGCAGTGCATTTCCATTCTTGATATCTGATTCTGGACCGGAGAAAACCACATCACCAACTTTTAACTTGTTTGGCGCAATGATATATCTCTTTTCACCATCTGCGTAAACAATCAATGCAATATTCGCACTTCTGTTTGGATCGTATTCAATGGTCGCAACCGTTCCAGGAATTGCATCTTTGTTTCTCTTAAAATCAATAATTCTGTACTTTGCTCTTGTGCCACCGCCTCTATGTCTAACGGTGATTTTTCCTCTTACATTTCTTCCAGCATTTTTCTTTAAAGTAACCGTCAAAGATTTTTCCGGTGTACTTGCAGTGATTTCTTCAAATGTGGAAACCGTCATCCCTCTTACTCCAGGAGAGGTCGGTTTATACTTTTTGATTCCCATTTAAGCGTCCCTCCTTACAGGCCCTGGAAGAATTCGATTTCCTTACTCTTATCTGTAAGGGTTACGATTGCTTTCTTGGAAGCAGCACGTCTTCCTACATTTCTTCCCATTCTCTTTAATTTACCGTTAACGTTCATGATGTTGACTTTTTCAACTTCTACTCCGAAGATCTCTTCAACGGCCAGCTTAACCTGTGTTTTATTTGCGTCTACCGCAACCTTGAACGTATATTTCTTTTCCTGCGCATCATCCATACTTCTTTCGGAGATAACAGGTTTTATAATTACATCATAAGGCGTTGACATTATGCGTACACCTCCTCGATTTTGTTAATCGCATCCTTCGTAACGATAAAGCTTGTATAATTTACAATCTCATATACGTTCATTTCGGATACCATCGTGGTTTTAACTCCAGGAATGTTTGCTGCGGACTTGATTACATTCTCGTCCTTCTCGCCTGTGATAATTAAGGCTTTCTTTGCAGCTTTTACATTTTCCAATACTTTAATCATTTCTTTTGTTTTTGGAGAATCAAACTTTAATTCATCCAAAACAATGATTTCATTTTCTACCACCTTAGAAGTAAGTGCAGACTTCATTGCAAGTCTTCTTACTTTCTTAGGTAATGTATAACTGTAATCTCTTGGCTTTGGTGCGAATACCACACCGCCTCCGATATGATTCGGGGATGTTAAGCTTCCCTGGCGGCCGCGGCCTGTTCCCTTCTGTCTGAAAGGCTTTCTTCCGCCTCCTCGAACTTCAGCTCTCGTCTTTGCAGATTGAGTTCCTTGTCGCTGATTTGCCAAATAATTTTTAACGACAGCGTGTACCGCAAACTCGTTTATTTCTATTCCAAAGATATCATCTTTCAATTCAATCTTACCGGTCTCTGCTCCGGTCATGTTCAGCATAGTTACTGTTGCCATTTGACTTCCTCCTTTCTGAGTCGATTCTTATTTGTCCTGTCCCTTAATTGCGTACTGAATGCGAAGCAATCCGCCTTTGCGTCCGGGAACCGCTCCCTTGACAAGCATTACATTTCTGTCTGCAATTACCTTAACAAGTTCTACATTCTGAACCGTGATGGTTTCTCTTCCCATTCTTCCAGGTGCTTCGTTTCCTTTAAATACTCTGGAAGGATACGTACCAGCAGCTAAACCGCCTGGCAGTCTCTTATGCTTAGAACCATGAGTCATCGGGCCTCTGTGATGTCCGTGTCTCTTAATATTACCTTGGGTACCTTTACCCTTTGAAGTACCGGTGATGTCAAGCTTTATACCTTCTTCAAAGTCAGCGACGGTAATCACCTGTCCAGCTTCATAGCTTTCATCATCAGCAAGTCTGATTTCTGTCAAATGCTTCTTTAAAGGCGCCTGCCATTTTGCAAAATGTCCTTTTGCTGGCTTGTTGAGTCTTTGCTCTTTGGCATCTTCAAAGCCGATTTGCACGGCATTATAGCCATCAGTCTCAACAGTCTTGATCTGGGTAACTACTGCCGGTCCTGCTTCAATTACAGTTACCGGAATTGCTGCACCCATCTCAGAAAAAATTTGTGTCATTCCGACTTTTTTCCCTAAGATTGTTTTCATTCTTTCTTCCTCCTAATTTCTTACAGCGGATTACGCTACGTAATCATACTAAGTGGTGGAGATCCTTTGAAACCCTGTTCGCATGAAATCAGGTCTCATACAGAAAGTTCCGAAATCATAGATTTCGTGTTTTTTCAGTTGGAATCTATCTTTTCTTAGTATTTACAGTTTAATTTCGATATCTACACCAGCTGGCATATCCAGTTTCATCAAAGAATCAATGGTTTTAGGTGTTGGGCATAAAATATCGATCAATCTTTTGTGCGTTCTCTGTTCGAACTGCTCTCTGGAGTCCTTGTACTTATGAACCGCTCTCAAGATTGTCACTACCTGCTTTTCAGTCGGCAGTGGAATCGGTCCGGAAACTTCTGCTCCGGTCTTCTTGGCTGTCTCCACAATTTTTGCTGCGGACTGATCCAATGATTTGTGATCATAAGCCTTTAATTTAATTCTGATTTTCTGATTGCTCATTTTTTCTTCCTCCTTATTTTTCGTACGTTTTCGCTATGCTGTACGAGGGGGTTTTCAGTTCCGTTTTCACGTTTTTTTGCTTTTCGTCCACCATTCACACGTCACCGTGTGTTTCATAATTTTTTACTCAAAGCAAAAAGCATGAGAATCCCTTCGCCCGTTTCTGGAACGGACAATTCTCTGCAGAAATTACCTGATAGCTCAGCAACTTCCTGCTTCATCGCATTACAAGCAAGCTTTTTTAGTATAAAACAGTACGATACATAATGCAAGCTTTTTTTAAAAAAAATTTAGTTTTTATAATATTTATTATCAATTGTTTTCTTGATGTTTTCAATGCTTTAACCACTTGCATAATTTTGAACTTATCAAACACTCATCCTAGTGTTTCTTATTTTTGTTTTTTTATACCATAATTATATATTCCTTTCAATTAGGCCCATTTATTAACTATAAATATAATAAAAACTTTAGTATAAAATGAATTTTTAAATTAAAAATAAAAATTTAAAATATAGATTATCGGAAAATACACGCTTCTTTTTTCAATTTGATGTCGGATATCTTACAATTATGTAACATTGCACTCTTTCCTTTTTCATTTTGACGAAATGAAGTATACTATAAAGTAACATCATTAGAAACGGGGAAAAAAAATGAAAGAAATACAAAAATTTTCACTTCTGCGGATAAGTGTGCAGTTTTTACTGTTTATATTGCTACTTTTAATCAGTACGACAACTGCCTCCGCAATCGGGGCCGCCGATGGAAGCGACCACAAACTGACCATTGACGGAAATTTAATTCAAACCACAGTTCCACCTTACATAGAAAGTGGCAGGTCATTGGTCCCTGCAAGAGCTGTATTTGAAGCGATTGGCGCTACAGTAGAATGGTCCTCGGATAATCCCAACCATGTGGGCATCGCCTATGCAAATACGCAAGTAAGCCTTACTTTAAATTCTTCCACTGCATATGTAAATGGAGAAGAAAAAACTTTAGAGGTGCCTGCAAGACTTCATAATAACAGTACAATGATACCAGTTCGATTTGTATCAGAAGCTCTGTCTTTCGGTGTTGGCTACGATGTGGATCAGCGCATTATTCAACTGACTTCACCTAAAATTTCACAAACAACCTATGGTTCAATTGACAAGATAACTTATGAAGATCTTCAATATTTTTACCGTATTGCAATTACTTCAAATGATTCAATTCAAACCTATCAAGCTTCAACATTATCAAACCCTAATCGATATGTGCTTGACTTAACCGGATTTACTTTAGATTCCTCTGTCAGTGAGAAAATTCTTCCGCCAGATGTATCAAACAATGCGGTTTTTACTGCGATTCGAACTTCTCAATTTACGCCCGATACGGTACGAGTCGTTGTTGATTTACTGGATAAGCAGACGGGTTCTTTGACACTTTCATCTGACAAGAAAACTCTCTATATCGATTTTTCAAAGCAATATACGAGCGATGCTCCTGTAGTTCCTACTAAAGATCCGACCACAGCAAACGGCTCTCCAAACAAAAGGCCAAGTACTTTAAATGAGGTTCTTATTTTAATTGACCCTGGTCACGGCGGAATTGACCCCGGATCACAAGGACGTTCAAATGGAACAGTTCTATTAAATGAAAAAGACATCAATCTTGATGTCGCGACACGATTGAATGAAAAATTAAGTAATGCTGGTTTCAATACCATGATGTCTCGCAGTGGAGATCATTTTGTAAGTGCAAGCTCTAAAAATGCAAAGGAAGACCTTATTGCCCGCTCAGACTTAGCAAATCGTTCAAACATCACATTGGTCATTTCCATTCATAATAACTCAGCAGCAAAAGCACCAAGTGCACGCGGAACCGAAACGCTTTATAATGAGACAGACGAAAAGTCAGCTTATGGCATATCCAGTAAAGAACTAGCAACTTTAATACAAAAAAAGATGGTGAGCTATGCGGGCACTTATAATCGAGGCGCAAAAAGCCGGCCGGATCTCTCTATTCTTCGCCGTACAGAAATGCCTGCCATTATTGTTGAGGGTGCTTTTTTAAGCAATGCGAACGACTTACAGCTTATGCTTACGGATACATTTCGAGAAAACTATGCAACGGCTGTTTCCGAAGCAGTAGTTGAATATTTAAGTTCTCTTTATCAATAATAAATTCTTTACAAAAAGATAGCCTGTCAATTAATGACAGGCTATTTTTTATGCTACAATTTGGAGTTTGTTTCTACTATCTTATTATGATTTTTTCTAAAAAAATTTTACAAAAGATAATTTTTGTTGCAAATGTAACAGAAATTGAAGATCTTATGCTTTATACTAAGGCTACAATCTACAATTAAAACAAAATATATTTTTAAAATAGAAACCTAAAGGAGAATATTATGAAAAGAAGAATTATAAAAATTAACGAAGAAAAATGTAATGGCTGTGGAATTTGTGCAGCTGCTTGTCACGAAGGAGCCATTGGTATGGTTGATGGCAAAGCAAAACTATTAAGAGAAGATTATTGTGATGGTTTAGGCGATTGTCTCCCTTCCTGCCCGACTGGTGCCATTACCTTTGAAGAACGTGAGGTTCCTGCTTACGACCACGCTGCAGTTTTAGCCTCACAAGCAAAGAAAGCAGCGGATGGCGGATGTCCATCTGGTGGTGGTTGCCCTGGTTCACAATCCAAAACCTTGCATCACACTCCGCAGGGTTCCCAATTGAACCAATGGCCGGTTCAAATTAAATTAGCACCTATTAATGCACCTTACTTTTCCAATGCTCATTTGCTAATTGCTGCAGACTGTACGGCCTATGCTCATGGGAATTTCCACAGTACCTTCATGAAAAATAAGGTAACTTTAATTGGCTGTCCAAAGCTTGATGCTGTAAATTATGCAGAAAAATTAACTGCAATTCTAGCAAACAATGACATCCAGGCAGTTACCGTTATCCGAATGGAAGTCCCTTGTTGCGGCGGCATAGTACAAGCGGTAGAAACTGCAATGAAAAATAGCGGAAAGCACATTCCATGGCAAGTGATTACAATTACAACTGACGGAGAAGTTGAATATTAAAGACTAAAAGCTTAACATGCGGAAAAGCAAGGGAGTAAAGTAATCCCTTGCTTTTCTTTGTATTATATTATTCATTCTATACTCATGCCGCAGCTTTTCTTCTTCTGTAGTGGTCATCCTTTAGTATAAGCCCTAGAAGAACCGGAGTGATTAATGTTGTCACAATAACCATTACAATCACAGCGGGAAAGAGTTCTTCATCAACCAAAGCCGCCTCTGATCCTTTCTGTGCCACGATCAAAGCGACTTCCCCTCTGGAAACCATCCCAATTCCCACTGCCATCGATTCTCGATCTGTAAATTTACACAACTTAGCACCCAGTCCGCATCCAAGCATCTTAGTTAAAATGGCGATTACTGTCAAAACAACCGAAAAGACTAAGATTCGGCCACTTAAACCCTGTATATCTGTCTTAATTCCAATACTGGCAAAAAACATAGGTGAAAACATCAGGTATGAAATTACAGTTAGCTTTTTAACGATGTATTCCTTTGTTTTGGTAACATTACAGAGGAATAAGCCCGCAAAATAGGCACCGGTAATATCGGCTATTCCAAAGAAAACCTCTGTGATATATGCCATAATCAAGCAAAATGCAAACCCATAAATCGCCATGCGCCTTACAGTACCATGCCATCTCTCCAAAGCTTTAAAAATCATCGGTACAAAAATTCCAACAAAGAATATAAAGACAAAATATAAACCAATTTTTACAAATACTTGTCTTGGCTGTACGTCTGAGTTCGTAAAGCTTATAACTAAGCTTAATATAATGATACCTAAAATATCATCAATAATCGCCGCTCCTAAAATGCTGCTGCCCACTCTGCCGTTTAACTTGCCCAGTTCGCGAAGCGTTTCTACCGTGATGCTCACAGACGTGGCGGTTAAAATAACGCCCATAAATACCGCTTTCAAGAAATGTTGCGGATCTGTTGTATCCTGGAAAAACATCTGATAAGCTATATATCCTCCGGCTAACGGGACGACAACGCCAATCACTGCAATAATTAATGAGGCAATACCTGTCTTTTTAAGTTCCTGAATCTCTGTATCTAAGCCGGCAAGAAACATTAGGATAATCACACCAATTTCCGAAGTCTTTAACAAGAAGTCTGTTTCTGTGATCTGCCCAAGAACACTTGGTCCCAGCACAACGCCTGCTATTAACGCCCCAACCACCTGTGGCATATGTACCTTTCTCGACATGAGACTAAATATTTTGGTGACCAACAAAATAATTGCTATAGACAATAAAAAATCGTAAGATTCCATATCTGCTCCTTCTCTATATTTTTGAAATAATTGATTTTTAAATAAGAAAAAAATATATACAAAAAAATCAAAGATTTTTATTTACAAATACATTGTTAAGCAGCACAACATTAAATATGATACTTGCGAAAACAGGAAGTAGTCTATTTTATGTATGTGCATTAAGTAATTATGTTTTTTCATATTTAAATAAATAATAATGAAGCTTAAACAACTCTTTTTAAATCATTTATCTTAGCAAATAAAAGACTTTTTTTATTGTATAAAAAGAAAGCACGCTGCTCACAGCATGCTTTCTATGCTAAATAACTTTTCGAATAGCACTGGAAAGTCTTTCTTATAAGCGATTAAGCTTCAATTTTAGATACAACTCCAGATGCTACTGTTCTTCCGCCTTCACGGATAGCGAAACGTAGTCCTTCTTCAATTGCGATTGGAGTAATCAGTTCGATCTTCATGCTGATGTTATCTCCAGGCATACACATTTCTGTTCCTTCCGGTAACGTTACGTTTCCAGTTACGTCTGTTGTTCTGAAATAGAACTGTGGTCTATATCCGTTAAAGAATGGTGTATGACGTCCGCCTTCTTCCTTCTTTAATACATATACCTCTGAACTGAACTTTGTGTGCGGGTGAATCGTTCCAGGTGCTGCTAATACTTGACCTCTCTCGATTTCACTTCTCTGGATTCCACGAAGCAATGCTCCGATGTTATCTCCTGCTTCTCCCTGATCCAATAGCTTACGGAACATTTCAATTCCTGTTACGACTACTTTTCTTGCTTCTTCTGCAAGTCCTACGATTTCTACTTCGTCGGATACCTTCAGAATTCCTCTTTCTACTCTTCCTGTTGCTACAGTTCCTCTTCCTGTGATTGAGAATACATCTTCCACCGGCATCAAGAATGGTTTGTCTGTTGCTCTTGTAGGCTCTGGAATGTATGCATCTACCTGCTCGAACAATTCAACGATCTTATCTCCCCATGGGCCTTCTGGATTGTTCAATGCTTCCAGTGCGGATCCTCTGATGATTGGTGTATCATCTCCTGGGAATTCATATAAGTCAAGTAATTCTCTTACTTCCATTTCTACTAAGTCTAGCAGCTCTTCGTCATCTACCATATCGCACTTGTTTAAGAATACTACGATGTATGGTACGCCTACCTGTCTGGAAAGCAGGATATGCTCTCTTGTCTGCGGCATTGGTCCATCTGTCGCTGCTACTACCAAGATCGCTCCGTCCATCTGCGCTGCTCCTGTGATCATGTTCTTTACATAGTCAGCATGTCCCGGACAGTCTACGTGTGCGTAATGTCTATTTGGTGTCTCATACTCTACGTGGGACGTTGCAATCGTGATTCCTCTTTCTCTTTCTTCCGGCGCTTTGTCGATCTGGTCAAATGCTACCTGTTCGCCTAGTCCGTATCTCTGATGAAGAGTTCTTGTAATTGCAGCCGTTAATGTAGTCTTTCCGTGGTCAACGTGACCAATTGTACCAATGTTTACATGTGGTTTCGTTCTCTCAAATTTAGCCTTTGCCATTATAAAATTCCTCCATTTTATAAATATGTCAGACACCCCTCACAGCATATGCATGCAAGGAATGTCTCTATATTTTCTTATTTATTGATTTTGTCAATTAAGCTGTCAGGTAACTTTTCAAAGTGATCCATCTGCATTACATAAACGCCGCGACCCTGTGTTTTCGAACGTAAATCTGTTGCATATCCAAACATTTCAGACAGCGGTACAAACGAACGAACGGTTACCGCTCCATTGAGAATTTCTGAACCTTCAATTCTTCCTCTTCTGGAACTAATATCACCAATAATGTCGCCCATATAATCTTCTGGTGCGTTTACTTCAACCTTCATGATTGGCTCAAGCAATGCTGGTTTCGCTTTTTTAACAGCTTCTCTAAATGCCATGGAAGCAGCAATTTTAAACGCCATTTCGGAAGAGTCAACTTCATGGTAAGAACCATCGTATAACTCAACACCGACATCCACAACCTGATAGCCTGCTAAAGGACCATTCTGCATGGATTCACGAATTCCTTCATCAATCTTAGGGATGTATTCCTTCGGAATCGCACCACCAATAATCGAATTCTTGAATTCATAGCCTTCACCCGGATCTCTCGGATAAATTCTAATCTTAACATGACCATACTGTCCACGTCCACCAGACTGTTTTGCATATTTATTGTCCACATCCGCTGTGCCTGTGATCGTTTCTTTGTAAGATACTTGCGGCTTACCTACATTTGCTTCTACTTTAAATTCACGCAAAAGTCGGTCAACAATAATCTCCAAATGCAACTCACCCATTCCGGCAATGATCGTCTGTCCGGTTTCTTCATGCGTAAAAGTTTTGAAAGTAGGATCTTCTTCTGCTAACTTAGAAAGCGCAATACCCATTTTTTCTTGACCAGCCTTCGTTTTAGGCTCAATCGCAATCTCAATTACCGGTTCTGGGAAATCCATAGATTCCAGAATGATTTCTTCCTTTTCATCACACAGAGTGTCACCAGTCGTTGTATCCTTTAATCCTACTGCAGCTGCAATATCACCGGCATAAACCATTTCGATTTCTTCTCTCTTGTTCGCATGCATCTGCAGAATTCTTCCGATTCTTTCTTTTTTACCTTTTGTGGAATTATAAACATAAGAACCTGAGGCTAATGTTCCAGAATACACACGGAAGAATGCAAGCTTTCCAACAAACGGGTCAGCCATAATCTTAAATGCCAATGCTGAAAACGGACCCTTGTCGTCTGCTTTTCTTTCCGCTTCTTCTTCCGTATCCGGTAAAATCCCTTTAATCGGAGGAATGTCCAGTGGTGAAGGTAAAAAGTCTAATACTGCATCCAGCAAAGGCTGAACACCCTTGTTTCGATATGCAGAACCACAAGTTACAGGAACCATTTCACCGCTTATGGTCATTTTTCGAATCGTTCTCTTAATTTCTTCATTGGTCAGTTCTTCACCATCCAAATACTTCATTAAAAGCTCTTCATCACCTTCCGCAACAGCTTCGATCATCTTTGCTCTCCACTCTGCTGCTGCTTCTTTCATATCATCCGGAACGTCTACAAATTCAAGCTCTTTTCCAAGTGCATCTTTATATACTTCCGCTTTCATCTCAATTAAATCAATAATTCCGACAAAATTTTCTTCTTTTCCAATAGGCAATTGAATCGCAACTGCATTCGCTTTCAATCGATCCTTTATCATATCCACAACACGGTAGAAATCCGCACCTAAAATGTCCATCTTATTGATAAAGATCATCCTTGGTACACCATACTTATCTGCTTGTCTCCAAACAGTCTCGGATTGTGGTTCAACACCGCCTTTTGCACATAATACTGTTACAGCACTGTCTAATACTCGCAGAGATCTTTCAACTTCTACGGTAAAATCTACGTGTCCTGGCGTGTCAATAATGTTGATTCTGGTATCCTTCCACTGTGCAGTAGTAGCAGCAGAGGTGATCGTTATTCCTCTTTCCTGCTCCTGTGCCATCCAGTCCATGGTAGCCGCACCTTCATGAGTTTCACCAATCTTGTGAGTTCTTCCTGTGTAAAACAAAATTCTCTCTGTTGTTGTGGTTTTTCCTGCATCAATGTGGGCCATGATACCTATATTTCTAGTCTTTTCTAATGGAAACTGTCTAGGCATATCTGACTCCTCTCTCTATGATTACCATCTGTAGTGAGCAAATGCCCTATTTGCTTCAGCCATCTTATGGGTATCTTCCTTCTTCTTTACAGAGGCTCCGGTATTATTTGCTGCGTCCATAAGCTCTTTTGCGAGTCTTTCAGCCATATATTTTTCTCCTCTGAGTCTAGTATATTTTGTCAACCATCTCAGACCAAGTGTCTGGCGTCTCTCAGGTCTCACTTCAATCGGAACCTGATAGTTTGCACCACCCACACGTCTTGCCTTAACCTCTACAACAGGCATGATATTGTTCATAGCTTTTTCGAACACTTCCAGCGGTTCTTCATTTGTTACTTCTTTAATTTTATCAAAAGCGTCATAAACAATAGATTGTGCTACGCCCTTCTTTCCATCCAACATAATGCTGTTAATTAGCTTCGCTACAACAACACTGCCGTATACTGGATCAGGAAGCACTTCTCTCTTTGGAATATTTCCTCTTCTTGGCACTTCTCTTCCCTCCTATTTCGGTACTCGACACGATGCATTCACGTGCCGTGGTGCCACTCAACATCTATATTAAGGGCACTTTTTAGTTTTCCCGATTCTTTCCTAATTATAACTCTTATTTTTTCTTAGCTCTTTTCGCTCCATATTTAGAACGAGCCTGGTTTCTGTTTGCCACTCCAGCTGTATCAAGTGTACCTCTAACGATATGATATCTTACACCCGGAAGGTCCTTAACTCTACCGCCACGGATCAACACAACACTATGCTCTTGTAAATTGTGTCCGATTCCCGGGATATAAGCAGTTACTTCAATACCATTCGTCAGCTTAACTCTTGCTACTTTTCTTAATGCGGAGTTTGGCTTCTTAGGAGTTACAGTCTTTACGGAAGTACATACGCCTCTCTTTTGAGGTGCTTCAGTGTCTGTCGGCATTCTCCTAATGGAGTTCATACCCTTTAACAGCGCAGGAGCAGTTGACTTCTTTTCAGCTCTGACTCTTCCCTGTCTTACCAGTTGATTAATTGTAGGCATCTAAATCTCCTTTCTTTGCGCAAATCTGTTTGCACAAAAACTAAATAATTTATATTTAAACCCTAATGGTTTAAACCCATAGCGAACCAAAGCTCAGTATATCATTAAAGTGACAAAGTTGTCAATTTTTTTTAATACTGAGCAATAGTAATTTTTTATTCTTTAATTTTTCAGCAAGTTTTTTTGCTTTTATTACACTTCTGTAAAGCCAATATCCAAATTATCATCTGAAGGGCTCACTTCTGCCGGAACTGCTGCATCCGTTTTTACAATCTCATCTTCAGGCTTGAAAAACGGAGCATTTTCTTCCAAAACATTATCAAATTCGTCATCTTCATCAAGATTTGTTTTAAATGAATTCATATATTCCGTATTTACGCCATAATCCAAATTGATGCCTCGGTACCGTTTCATTCCGGTTCCGGCCGGGATCAGCTTACCAATAATAACATTTTCCTTCAGTCCAAGCAGCTTATCATTTTTACCTTTGATCGCCGCATCTGTCAAGACACGAGTTGTCTCCTGGAAGGAAGCCGCTGATAAGAAGGAATTGGTTGCGAGGGATGCTTTTGTAATACCAAGAAGCACACGCTTGCCAACAGCCGGCTGCTGTCCTTCTTCCAACGCAGCATTTGCATCTGCTAATTCCAATTGGCTGTAAAGACCGCCTGGAAGAAGTGCTGTGTCTCCCGCATCTTCAATTTTACACTTTGATAGCATCTGGCTTACAATAACTTCAACATGCTTATCATTGATATCTACACCTTGCTGCTTATATACTCTTTGTACTTCTTTAAGCAGATACTGATATACACCTTCTACACCATTGAGTCTCAATATATCATGTGGATTTAGCGGACCCTTCGTAATAGCATCTCCTGCTTTAATAAAATCGCCTTCCAATACACGTAAGCGTGCACCATAAGGGATGATATAAACATGCTCTTCTTCACCGCAGATCTTGACCTCAGTTTTATTGTCTTTGCGGCTTTCAATCGATATAACCTTACCATCTGCTTCACAAATTTCAGCAAGACCTTTTGGTTTTCTAGCCTCAAACAATTCTTCAACTCTAGGAAGACCTTGTGTAATATCGTTTCCTGCAACAGATACACCACCCGTATGGAACGTACGCATTGTAAGCTGAGTACCCGGTTCACCAATGGATTGCGCTGCTGTAATACCGACTGCTTCACCAATATTAACTGCTTCACCAGTAGCGAGGTTTCTTCCATAACATTTCGCACAGATACCGGATTGGCTCTTACAAGCCATAACTGAACGGATTTTAACACTTTCAATTCCGGCTTTTTCAATCGCCTCTGCCGCTGCTTCTTTAATTTCTTCTCCAGCAGCAACGAGTAAACTTCCCTTTGTATCGTAAATATCTTCCATCGCAGTTCTTCCTACAATACGAAGTTTTAATGCCTCAATTACTTCTTTTCCATCTGTAAAGGCTCTGACTTCAATCCCTTCTGTCGTACCACAGTCCACTTCTCGAACGATGGCATTATGGCTGACATCTACCAATCTTCTTGTCAAATATCCAGAGTCAGCTGTACGCAGAGCCGTATCGGCCAATCCTTTTCTAGCTCCATTAGAAGAAAGGAAGTATTCCATAACAGAAAGACCTTCACGGAAATTCGCTGTAATCGGAATTTCAATCGTCTTACCGGTTGCATTTGCCATCAGACCACGCATACCGCCTACCTGTTTAATTTGGTTCTTACTACCACGGGCTCCGGAGTGCGCCATGATATATAAGTTATTTAAAGTTCCCAAAGAATCCATTAATGCATCCGCAACATCATCTGTCGCCTTATGCCAAGTTTGAATGACTTTCTCATAGCGCTCGTCGTTAGACATTAGACCGCGCCGATAAGCAGACTGGTATTTATCAACAACCGCTTGCGCCTGTTCAATAATCGCCTTTTTCTCCTTTGGCATTTCCATATCTGCTACGCTGATCGTAATTGCAGCTTTTGTGGAATAACGAAAGCCAGTGCTCTTGATATGGTCGAGCATTTTTACGGTTTCTGTATTGCCGTGCCGGCGATAGCATTTATCAATAATCTGTCCCAGCTTTTTCTTGTCACACAGGAAGTCGATTTCTAACGAATACGGGTCTGCTATTCTGTCAACATAGCCTAAATCTTGCGGTATTCTATCGTTAAAGATAAATCGTCCAACCGTAGATTCGACTAGTTTACCGGAGTCTTCCTTAGAGAGTTTCTTTCGAACTTTTACCCTTGCATGAATTCCGACAGCACCTGTTTGATATGCCATCAGAAGTTCATCGTAGTCTGTAAAAATACTCCCATCGCCTATTTCTGCCTTTGTATTTCTTTCCTCCAGACCCGGATGTGTCAGATAGTAGCTTCCCAAAATCATATCCTGAGTTGGAGTTGTGATTGGAGAACCATCCTTCGGTGCTAAAATATTATTTACAGAGAGCATCAAAAATCTTGCCTCTGCCTGTGCTTCTACAGAAAGCGGAACGTGTACTGCCATCTGGTCACCGTCAAAGTCCGCATTATATGCAGTACAAACCAACGGATGAAGCTTAATCGCTTTTCCTTCAACCAATACTGGTTCAAAAGCCTGAATACCCAGACGGTGAAGTGTCGGCGCACGGTTCAAAAGCACCGGGTGATCCTTAATCACTTCATCTAAAACATCCCAAACTTCTGGTCTTACTTTCTCTACCATCCGTTTCGCGCTCTTAATATTATGTGCATGACCGTCTTGAACTAATTTCTTCATAATAAACGGTTTAAATAATTCCAACGCCATTTTTTTTGGAAGACCGCACTGATAGAATTTCAGTTCCGGACCTACAACGATTACAGAACGTCCAGAATAATCAACACGTTTACCTAATAAGTTCTGACGGAAACGTCCTTGCTTTCCTTTTAACATATCCGATAAGGATTTTAGCGGTCGGCTTCCAGGTCCGGTTACCGGCCTTCCTCTTCTTCCGTTATCAATTAAAGCGTCGACTGCTTCTTGAAGCATTCTTTTTTCGTTTCGAACGATAATATCCGGAGCTCCCAAATCTAAAAGTCTCTTCAAACGGTTATTCCGGTTGATCACTCTTCGATACAAGTCATTTAAATCGGAAGTGGCAAATCTACCACCATCCAATTGTACCATCGGTCTAAGATCAGGAGGAATGACAGGGATCACTTCCAGTATCATCCATTCCGGTTTATTCCCGGAAGTTCTTAACGCTTCAATGACTTCCAAACGACGGACAATTCGAATTTTCTTTTGTCCAGAAGCATCTTTTAATTTATTTCTCAAGTCATCCGACAAAGCAACTAAATCAATTTGTGAGAGCAATTCTTTGACTGCCTCTGCACCCATAGCTGCTTTAAATCCGCTTCCGAATTTATCCTTTGCTTCGCGGTATTGCTGTTCAGTCAATATCTCTTTATAACCCAGTCCGGAATCAGCCGGATCGGTTACGATATATGCAGCGAAATATAGTACCTTTTCCAAATTTCTTGGTGAGATATCTAATACCAAGCCCATTCTGCTTGGAATGCCTTTAAAATACCAAATATGAGAAACTGGAGCAGCAAGTTCAATGTGCCCCATTCTCTCTCTTCGTACCTTTGCTTTTGTAACTTCAACTCCACAGCGATCACATACAATCCCTTTATAACGGATTCTTTTGTACTTTCCGCAGTGGCATTCCCAGTCTTTTGTCGGCCCAAATATTTTTTCACAAAACAAACCTTCTTTTTCAGGTTTTAATGTTCTATAGTTAATGGTTTCTGGCTTTTTTACTTCACCATGGGACCAGCTTCGAATCTTTTCTGTGGAAGCTAAGCTTATTTGTAATGATTCAAAATTGTTTAATTCGTACAAGGAGCGTCTCCCCTTCCCTTTATTCGTTCTAAGTGAAACAACGGATGCTTTTGTATTATCTAAACAAGGTCATCGTCTACGAAATCTTCTTCCAGATTTAATTCACCGTCGGTCTCTTCCAAGTCGTCATCATCCACCAATTCTTCACTGAATCCAGACTCTTCTTTAAAGAATTCATCTTCCGAAGAGACTGCCTCAATGTCTATAATACTTTCTAATCCGGATGCACTATCCAATTCATCTGATTCTTTAATTTCAATTTCCTGTTCGTCATCCGTTAAGACCTTTACATCCAACGCCAAACTCTGCATTTCCTTAATTAATACCTTAAAGGATTCTGGAATCCCCGGTTCAGGGATATTTTCATCCTTTACAATTGCTTCATATGTTTTCACACGCCCAACTACATCATCTGATTTTACAGTTAAAATCTCTTGCAGTGTATAAGCAGCACCATAGGCTTCCAAAGCCCATACTTCCATCTCTCCGAAACGCTGTCCGCCAAATTGTGCTTTACCGCCCAAAGGCTGCTGCGTAACGAGCGAATACGGCCCTGTACTTCTAGCATGGATTTTATCATCAACAAGGTGATGCAGCTTCAGCATATACATATATCCCACAGTTACCGGGTTATCAAACTCTTCACCCGTTCTACCGTCTCTTAAACAAAGTTTTCCACTTTCCGGGTAACCACATTCTTTTAATAGATCAATAATATCTATTTCACTTGCGCCATCAAATACCGGTGTTGAAATATACCACCCTCTATACTTAGCAGCCAAGCCTAAATGAACTTCCAATACCTGCCCGATATTCATACGAGAAGGAACGCCAAGAGGATTTAACATGACTTGCAGCGGTGTACCATCCTGCATAAAAGGCATATCTTCCTGTGGCAGAATCCTGGAAATAACACCTTTATTTCCATGGCGCCCTGCCATCTTATCTCCTACGTTTATTTTTCTCTTTGTAGCAATATAGCAGCGTACTAATTTATTGACACCAGGAGGTAATTCATCGCCGTTTTCTCTTGAGAAAATCTTGACATCAACAATGATTCCGGTCTCACCATGTGGTACACGCAAAGAAGTGTCTCGAACTTCTCTCGCTTTTTCTCCGAAAATAGCACGGAGCAATCTTTCTTCGGCTGTTAATTCCGTTTCACCCTTCGGTGTTACTTTTCCAACCAAAATATCAGATGCATCTACCTCCGCACCAATACGGATGATGCCTTCTTCATCTAAATCTTTTAATGCATCTTCCCCTACATTTGGAATATCTCTTGTAATTTCTTCTGGTCCTAATTTTGTATCTCTGGCCTCCGATTCATATTCTTCAATATGAATCGATGTCAAAGCATCTTCCATAAGAAGCTGTTCATTCAGAATAACAGCATCCTCATAGTTGTACCCTTCCCAAGTCATAAAGCCGATCAGCAGATTCTTTCCAAGTGCAACTTCTCCAAGATCCGTTGATGGACCGTCTGCAATCACTTCATTTTCTTCTACGTGCTCCCCATGTGATACGATTGGTTTTTGATTGATGCACGTGCCTTGGTTGGAACGTTTATATTTGAGCATCTTATATTCATCCAAGCCGCCGTCTTTATCTCTGCGGACTTTAATGCGTACTGCATCCACATATTCAACGACTCCTGAATTCTTAGCTAAGATTACAACTCCTGAATCGCAGGCAGCCTTATATTCCATACCGGTACCTACAATTGGAGCATCACTGACTAATAGAGGTACTGCCTGACGCTGCATGTTTGCTCCCATCAGGGCACGGTTTGCGTCATCATTCTCAAGGAATGGTATCAAAGCCGTTGCCACAGATACAACCTGTCTTGGCGATACATCCATGAAGTCTACAACTTCTCTATTATAAAGGTCAATTTCTCCGCCTGCTCCTCTTGCTACTACCTTGCGGTTAACAAAGTAGCCATCACTGTCTAACGGCTCGTTTGCCTGTGCAATGATAATTTGTTCCTCTTCATCGGCGGTTAAATAATAAATATCCTCAGTTACAATACCAGTCTGCTTATCCACCCTTCGATAAGGTGTTTCAATAAAACCATATTCATTTACAATTCCATATGTTGTAAGAGAACCAATCAAACCGATATTCGGACCTTCCGGCGTTTCAATCGGACACATTCTTCCATAGTGAGAATGGTGTACATCTCGAACTTCAAATCCGGCTCTCTCTCTGGACAGCCCACCAGGCCCCAGTGCAGAAAGTCTTCTTTTATGAGTCAGCTCCGCCAATGGATTGTTTTGATCCATAAACTGTGATAGCTGAGAACTTCCAAAGAATTCTTTAATTGCAGCAGTAACCGGCCGTATATTCATAAGTGCCTGTGGCGTTGTCACTTCAATATCCTGAATCGTCATTCTCTCTTTTACGACACGTTCCATACGCGCAAGACCAATACGAAATTGATTTTGCAACAATTCGCCGACAGTTCTTAATCTACGATTGCCTAGGTGGTCAATATCATCAACGGCTCCTATGCCATCGGAAAGATTCAAAATATAACTTACAGAAGCAATGATATCATCTAAAATAATGTGCTTTGGCGAAAGCTTATTTTTCATCGAAATCAAAGTTTCTTTTAAGCGTGCTTCTTCTGTATTATCTAAAATATAACGTAATACCGGATAGAAAACCTTTCTTGGCAGCTTGTTTTCTTCCAGGTCAAAATCTACATAGCTCTGTAAGTCGACAAAATTGTTTCCGATTACTTTTACGGTTCGTTCTTCATCGATCTTACTTAATACCATCATGCTCTCAACGCCGGCATTTTCAATCGCAAATCCCAAATCTCTTGAAATCTTTGTATTCGTTTCAACTAAAAGCTCGCCCGTAGCTGGATCAAATACATCCTCAGCGGCAACACAGCCTATGATACGGTTGCTCAGTCCTAATTTTTTATTATATTTATAACGGCCAACTCTAGCTAAGTCATACCTCTTGGCATCAAAAAACAACGCTTCAATTAAATCATAAGCGCTATCAAACGTAGCTGGCTCACCAGGTCTCAATTTCTTATATATTTCTTTTAAGCCTTCATCATAATTGCTTGTGACATCCTTTGCCATAGATTTATTCAATCTTTCATGGCTGCCAAAAATCGATTCAATTTCAGCATTATCCCCTTCATAAAGCGTCTTTGCAATCTCGGTAGAAAATTCATTATAGCGGCGAATCTTCTTTGCAAGTTCTGCTTCTGTGATATTCGGATTTTTTCTTCTTTCTGTTTCCACCTTATCATCGACAGACTTATAAGCTAAAGCTCTTAAAATAGTCGTGATTGGCTGCTTTCTGGTTCGATCTACACGAACCGAAATAATTTCATTGGAATCCGTTTCAAACTCCAGCCATGCTCCTCTATTTGGAATGATTGTAGTTGAAAACAGCTTATTATTTGATTTATCAATTGCTACATCATAATAAGGTCCTGGAGATCTTACGAGCTGTGTAACAACAACACGTTCTGCTCCATTATAGATAAAGGTACCTTTTTCGGTCATAATCGGAAAATCTCCCATAAAGACTTCCTGTTCCTTTACCTCTCCGGTTTCCTTATTGACTAGGCGAACTTTCACCTTTAAAGGCGCCGCATACGTCACGTCGCGTTCCTTACATTCTTCCTGACCGTATTTTGGTGCATCTGTTAAGGAATGTCCAATAAATTCCAGTACCAAATTGTCAGCATAATCCCGAATCGGGGATATGTCTTCAAAAACTTCTGTTAAGCCCTCTTCCAAAAACCATTTGTAAGAATCCGTCTGAATCTGAATCAGGTTGGGCATAGGAGCTACAACATTAATTTTTGAATAGCTCATGCGTTCTTTTTTACCTATTTTAACGGGTTGAGGCATGTTCTTCCCTCCTTGCATTGAAAACAAAATACTTTGCGTGGCAATGTACTATAATAGCATACGTTTTTCAACTAGTCAAGGAAATTATTGACTATTTCACAAAATATTAATCCAATTAAAAAGGAAATTTTTCCAAATTACTTCTCCTCTGTCGACTTCTTTCCATTTTTCTCTGCTTCTAGAGCTGATTAATAAGAAAAAAGGGAAAATGCTACATTCTCCCTCTTTCTTCATTCATTTTATTTCTCAGATTCTTTTATTCATTTTTCTACTATTTTAAACTTTACTTTATGCCTCTTTATTTCTTCCACCAAAGGAAACAAATCCAATGTATGCTAAAAATGCAAATCCAACAATCATCCAGCCTGCAGAGTGGAATTTATCCCAGTAACCCTTTAGATAGATTCCCACAACTAAAATAGGCAGTATATAAGTCATATATCCTCTTATAAAATTTGGAAAACGAATTCCTTCACCGGCGTTTGCCTCTTTGGTGAAGTTATCCCAACCCCATCCATACCGAGATGTACAGAAAATCAGATATACCATAGAACCCAGCGGAAGTAAATTGCTAGAAACAATAAAGTCTTCTAAGTCCATGATATTTGTTCCGGCTCCCAATGGCTGGATTGCAGAAAGAGTGGAAAAACCTAAAACACAAGGCATGGATAATATAATAACCGTAACAATATTTACCAATACTGCTTTTTTTCTTTCCCATCCCCATAAATCGATTGCAAAGGATATGATGTTTTCAAATACTGCAATGATCGTTGACAACGCAGCAAAAGACAGGAACAGAAAGAAAAAGGCTCCCCATACACGACCGCCCACCATTTTTTCAAAGATATTCGGCAGTGTAATAAAGACCAAACCCGGACCGGAATCAGGTTCTACATTAAATGCAAAACACGCTGGAATTACAATCAAACCTGCCATAATTGCAACAAAGGTATCCAAAAGTGTAATACTTGTAGCCTCACCCATCAAAGAGCGGGATTTATCTAAATAGCTCCCAAAAATCGCCATGGATCCAATACCGATACTCAATGTGAAGAAAGCCTGCGAAAGTGCTCCGAACACTACATTTCCAATTCCATTATCTATCATCTTTGCAAAGTCAGGAACCAGATAAAATTTAATTCCCTCCCCTGCACCTTCCAAAGTAAGCACACGTGCAACAAGCACAATCATAATAGCTAAAAGACATATCATCATAATCTTTGTGATACGTTCCACACCATTTTTTAACCCAACTGAACAAATAGCAAAAGCCAAAAGAACAGCAATAACCATCCAAAGTGTCATTGTCCCTGGGCTTCCAAGCATATTTGCAAATCCATCTCCAACTTCTTGCGGTGAGGCTCCTACAAATTCGCCAGCCATCATGCGATAACAATAATAAAGCATCCAGCCGCCAACCATAGTGTAAAACATCATAAGTACATAGTTTCCGATCATTCCAAAATAGCCAAAATTATGGAACTTGCTTCCCTTTGGCTCTAATACACGGAAAGAAGATGCCACACTTTTTTGACTCGCACGCCCAACTGCAAACTCACAAACCATGATTGGTAATCCTAAAATAACTAAGAATATTAAATAGATAAGTATAAATGCGGCGCCACCATACTGGCCTGCCATGTATGGAAATTTCCACACATTTCCTAATCCGACAGCACATCCCGCGGAAACAAGAATAAATCCTAACCGCGACCCAAATTTTTCTCTTTCTGCCATAAAAAAACACATCCTTTCTCTATTATTATATTTTATTATTGCATCAAGCGCAATCTACACTTAGTATAATATAATGCTTTTATTTTCAGGTCAATCATCTGCAATTACAGCAATGTCCACTTCTCCAGCAGATAATTCTGCTGAATATGTATTTCACAGTATTTTCTAAATCCATCTTATAAAATTATCGCCTGTTCCTTTACCCAAAAAAGGATGTGTCGCAATTTCAAGTTATTTTTATTTTTTAAATTACTCCCCTATTCCGACAAAATAGTCAAATAAAATACCGAGCAGGATGACCTGCTCGGTATTTTATCGTTGACTAAGCGATTCACTTATTTTTTTGTTACAAGTTGTAATTCCACCGGAATATAGGTATCGATATTTTCGCCGCCGATTACCTTTAATGCTGCATCAACACCGCTTGCACCAATTTCCTTTGGAAGCTGCTGTACCGTAGCAGCCATCGTCCCTGCTTCTACCGCAGCGATTGCATCGTCCGTTGCATCAAAACCAACTACCAAAATGTCTCTTCCGGAATCTTTGATTGCTTCTAATGCACCTAGAGCCATTTCATCATTGTGCGCAAATACAGCATCAATTTCCGGCTGTGCTTGCAAAATATTTTCCATTACGGAAAGTCCTTCTGCACGGTCAAAGTTTGCAGTCTGCTTTGCAACTACTTCTAATCCGCTGTCCTTGATTGCTTTATTAAATCCTTCTCCGCGGTCTCTTGCTGCTGATGCACCGGGGATTCCTTCTAATTCAACCACTTTCCCTTTTCCATCAAGCTTTTCAATGATATATTTCCCCGCCATTTCTCCGCCTGCAACATTATCCGATGCAATATGAACTGCAACTTCACCAGAATTCGCTGCACGGTCTAATGTAATGACCGGAATACCTGCTTCATTAGCAGCTGCAACAGCACTTCCAACCGCATCCGAATCTGTTGGATTAATTAGAATGAGATCCACTCCTTGCGTAATTAAATCTTCCACATTAGACATTTCTGTTGAAGCGTCATCCTGAGAATCTAAAACGACAAGCGTAGCTTTTAATTCATCTGCTTTCGCCTGTGCCCCATCTCTCAAATCAACAAAAAATGGATTGTTTAATGTAGATACTACAAGTCCGATAGTGGGTGTATCGCCTTCTTCTGCTGGTTTTTCAGCGCCACACGCACCCATTCCAAAAGCAAGAATCACCACTAATAAAATAAGAAATCCTTTTTTCATTTTTTTTCCTCCTCACTTTAGGTTAAAAAATTCTATCTATTTTAATCCAATACGGATTAAAATCTTAGCGCAACGCCTTCTGCTGCCGATCAAGCAGTACGGCTATTAAAATAACAATCCCCTTTGCAACACCTTGATAGTAGGATGGCACCTGCATTAGATTCAAAGCATTATTCAAAATCCCAATAATCAATGCACCAATTGCTGTACCGAATATACTTCCTACTCCTCCAGACATGCTGGTTCCGCCCAATACAACAGCGGCAATCGCATCCAATTCATACCCTTCTCCTGCTGTAGGCTGTGCCGAACCTAGTCGAGCAGTGACCAGAATTCCTGCAAGAGCAGCTAATAAGCCAGCTGCCCCGTATACAAATATTTTAATACGATCCACCTTAATACCGGAATATATCGTTGCTTCTTCGTTAGAACCTAGCGAATAAATGTAGCGTCCAATTCTCATATATCTCAAAATATAATATGCAATGATAAAGACGAGAATCATAATGTAAACAGGAACTGGAATTCCGACAAAAAATCCTTTTCCTATTTTACTAAACAATTCTGCATGTTCCGCGCCTCTCGTACTGATTGGTTTTCCTTGTGTGTAAACCAGAGTCGCACCTCGGAGCAAAGTCATTGTACCTAATGTAGCGATAAAGGGTTGTATTCTCCCCTTACTAATTAACAAGCCGTTGACAATTCCAATCCCAACGCCCAAAAGAAGTGTTAAAAGCAATGTCAATGCGACGTCCATGCCTGCAGCAATCATCGTTGCTGCAACAGCACCGCAAATACCCAAAACCGATCCTACAGAAAGGTCAATTCCTCCAATTAGAATCGCAAATGTCATCCCCGTAGCAATCACTGCATTAATTGATGTCTGACGTAAAACCGTGATGATATTTCCCCATGTAAAAAAACGTTCGCTCAGAAAAGACATGACCAGTGCTAAAATGAATAATACAATGAATGGCTTATTTTTTCTAATGACCTCTTTTATTGCTGTTTCTTTTCTTAAATACTGCATTCCGTTTTCACCTCTTTTCCAACCGCTAAGCCCATAATTTTTTCTTGGTCTGCTTCTCTTTGACTTAACTCACCAGTGATTTCGCCTTCGTGCATGACCACAATACGGTCACTCATACCCAGTATTTCCGGAATTTCTGAGGATATCATTAAAATACTCATCCCTTCCATTTTAAAGCGATTGATTAAGTCATATATTTCTTTTTTAGCTCCAACATCCACACCTCGAGTCGGTTCATCTAAAATTAAAATCTTAGGACTAACATTCAAATTTTTTGCCAAAGAAACTTTTTGTTGGTTCCCTCCGCTTAAATACTTAAGAAGCTGTCTGCTCCCAGAAGTTTTGATGGACATATCTTTCATATATTGCTGTGCGGATAATTCTTCTTTCTTACGATAAAGATTCCCAAGCTTCCCGCTGAATTTTTTTAAAGATGCCAAGGTAACATTTTCTGTGACGCACATCCCCAGTACAATACCATTATTCTTTCGATCTTCCGAAACATAAGCAATGCCATGCTTTAATGCATCGGTAGGGCTATTAATTTTTATCTTTTTTCCATCTATAAATAATTCACCTTCCTGGATTTTATAAATACCGTAAATCGTTCTTGCAAGTTCAGTCCGTCCGGATCCCATAAGCCCCGCTATTCCAACAATCTCATTTGCCCTTAATTCCAAATTTATATTTTTAACAAACAAATTTCCCATATTTTTAATTTCCAAAATGGTTTTTCCAGGTTCACAGGAAACTCTTGGATATTGTTCCGTTAATTTTCTTCCAACCATATTTTCAATTATTTTATCTTCATCAAGCTCAGATATCGGCATCTCGCATACAAATTGACCATCCCTTAATATCGTAACATCATCACATATTTTAAAAATTTCTTTTAGGCGATGTGATATGTAGATGATGCTCTTCCCCTCTGCCTTCAAGTCTAAAATAACTTCAAATAGTTTTCTTGTCTCAGAAACCGTAAGTGCACCAGTTGGCTCATCCATAATCAATATTCTTGCATTTAAGGAAAGTGCTTTTGCAATTTCAACTAACTGTTGTTTCCCCACACTGATGTTTTTGACTAACGTTTCCGGATTTTCATTCAATCCTAATTTTTCAAGCCATATCTTTGCATCTTCATTTAATTTTTTCCAATTCATCTGTACGCCAAATGAAAGCGGTTCTCTTCCGAGAAATATATTTTCTGCTATGGATAAATCTTTGATTAAATTCAGTTCTTGATGAATAATTGCAATTCCTTTTGCTTGTGACTGCCGGATATCTTGAAATGCAACCTTCTCTCCATCGATCATAATTTCGCCTTGGTTTTTTTGATAAGCTCCCGTTAGAATTTTCATCAATGTCGATTTACCTGCTCCGTTTTCACCCAAAAGAGCCATAATTCGACCCTCGTAGATATTAAAATCTACATTTTTTAAAACAGGAACACCGGAAAAGCTTTTGCTTATCCCTTTCATCTCAATCAATTTGCTGGGCAATCACGACACCTCCGTTTAAAATACAACACCAGAAATCAATATAATGTTTGCATAAGGAGTAAATTCTCCTGTTCTTATGGCACCTACACATCTTTGTGTTTCTTCTTTAAATGTCTCGTGAGGAATATATACCACACCCAATTCTGTCTCTTCTTTTTGCTCCATTGCAAACAGCAGATCAATGACTTTCTGATGCAGCTGCGGACTAACGTGTGCAAATTCTTCTGCCATAATTACCTTTTCAATCTTCTGCTCTGACAAGACAGCTTCTAAAACTGTCAAAAAGTCTGGTACTCCCTCCGAAACCGCTAGATCAATCTGCTGAACCTTATCTGAAACGGGAAGACCAGCATCACCGATTACAAGCCGATCTTTGTGCCGCATTCTTGCAATCAGATAAGAAATATCTGATTGCAGCAGCTTTGTTTTTTTCATTTTATTCTTCTCCTTTTTTTAACCATTCCGTAAATGCATCAACTTCTTTTTTATACGGAAGCGATGTTTGCGCCCCTTCTTTTGTTACAGTCATGGCACCAACTTTCATTGCATATTCAATTGCTGCATCCATACAGTCTCCTCTCTCTAAGCAGACTGCCAGTGCCCCGTTGAAACTATCCCCCGCCGCAGTTGCATCGACACTTTTAACATTATAAGCATGAAATCTTTTCGCCGTATCTTTCGTAACATGTACACAACCTTTTTCTCCAAGTGTAACAACAATTTCTCCGACTCCGTTTTTTATTAATACTCTAGAGGCATCGATCAACTTCTGCTCCGTGTCAATTCTGCCCCCCGTTAACGTCTCCAGTTCTGTTTCATTCGGTGTTAAAACATCTATATTCTTTAGAACGGCCCTTCTAAGACTCCATGCAGGTGCCGGGTTTAGAATGGTTTTCTTCCCGGCCTCCTTTGCCAAAGTCAGAGCCGTTTCTACAACATCCATCGTTGTCTCCAATTGTAAAAGTACAATGTCTGTATCTTGAATTACTGCTTTTTTATCTTTTATATCATCCACGCTAAGCGCATAATTTGCTCCCGGTGCAACCGTAATCATATTGTTCCCAAATTCTTCAACAAGAATTGCAGCTACGCCGGTAGAACTATCTTTTTTTTCAAAAATATGTTTTGTATTTACTCCGTCTTTCTCTAGCGTTTGTTTCAGCACTTGACCCATTTGATCTTCTCCAATGCAGCCAATCATCTGAACATCTGCTCCTAGTCTTGCAATTGCAGCTGCTTGGTTTGCGCCTTTACCGCCGGGAACCTGTTTAAATTTTCTTCCCATGATCGTTTCTCCCGGTTTGGGCAATCTTGGGGTATTGATGACTAAATCCATATTTAAGCTTCCTATTACTGTAATCATAAGATCCCCCTTTACTTTGTAGATTGTCTAATAAGCAGTTCCGTTCCTAGAATTAAACGGTCTTTCTGCTTGTTATCATTTGCGCCATGTTCTATGACATTTACCAGTAGCTCTACCGCCTTATATCCCATTTCATATTTGGGCTGCCGTATTGTTGTAAGCGGCGGTGTTGTCATCTTGGCAATATAAATATCATCAAATCCCAGTATCCCTACATCTTTGGGAACGTGAATTCCGAATTCCTTTAAGGCCTTAATTGCACCAATTGCAATCAAGTCATTTCCACAAAATACAGAATCAAAGGGAACGAATTCTTTTTTCAGTTCACAAATCGCCTCATAACCCCATTGACTCCGGTAGCAGCCTCTCTTTACCCTCTTTTCATAATAAGGAAGGCCATGCTCCTGCAAGGCACTTCTATATCCCTCTAAACGGTCCTGGGCGGTCTTCGTTTTCATCGAACCTGCAATATATGCAATCTCTTTATAGCCTTTCTGAATCAAATAACATGCTCCACTCATCGATGCACTCTTGTTATCAACCAGAACTCTTCCCACCACATTGTCTGATTTAGAATCTCTATCAATTAAAACAATTGGAATATTAAGTTTACTGAAATCTGCTTCTTCTTTCTCTGCAGAATGGGCAAAAATAATCCCGTCTACCATCTTTTCTGTTAATATTTTTATATAATTCTCCTGTCTCTTTATTTTATCGTCCGTATTGCAATAGATTACGCTATATCCCCATTTACTTGCTGCATCTTCTGCACCTCTTGCAATTTCGGGAAAAAATGGATTTGTAATATCGGGGATGATCAATCCAATTATTTTTGTTTGTTTCGTAACTAAACTACGGGCCATTACATTTGGAACATAACCTCTTTCGGTAATTAAATCCAATACACGTTTTCTTGTTTCATCACTTATGTTCTTATCTTTATGGTTGCAGATCATAGAAACCGTAGCAATTGACACACCCGCTTCTTTTGCAATATCCTTCATCGTCACTTGTCTTTTCATGCCAATCTCCTCAGAGAGCTCTTATCTATGCTTTAGTTAAACGTTTAACTAAATTTATATTTATTCTACTATAGAGTATTTCAAATTACAACTTAAAATTTTATTTTATCCATTTATCAATTGTTTCAATCAATCCTTTTAACAGTTAATTTCATTGAATAAAAAAACCGCTGCACATTCCATGCAACGGTTTTTTGATGTCTAGCTCTTTTAAAAACAAAATTATTTTAATTCTACGGAAGCTCCAACTTCTTCTAACTTTGTTTTGATTTCATTTGCTTCTTCTTTCGTGATGCCTTCCTTTAAGGTTGCAGGAGCACCATCTACCATATCTTTTGCTTCCTTAAGTCCAAGACCTGTAATTTCTCTTACTGCCTTGATAACCTTAATCTTTTCACCACCTGCAGCAGTTAAGATTACATTAAACTCAGTCTGTTCTTCAGCAGCAGCATCACCACCTGCAGCACCAACTACAGCAACTGGAGCAGCAGCAGATACGCCGAACTCTTCTTCACAAGCCTTAACTAATTCATTTAATTCTAAAACGGTCATCGCTTTGATCGCTTCAATGATCTGATCTTTGTTCATTTTTCAATCCTCCATATAGATTTTTATTTAGAAAACTTTATTTACATTTTCATTATTTGTTTTTGATACACTGCTTTATTCAGCAGGTTTTTCATCTGCAATCGCCTGTAAAGTACGTACAAATTTGGATACAGGGGACTGGATGCTTCCCATAAATTTCGCAATCATCTCATCTCTGGATGGTAAGTTTGCAATCGCTTGAACGCCTTCTGCATCAAAGAAAGTTCCTTCAATGACGCCAGCCTTAAATGCCATTTTTTTATAATCTTTGATTACTCCGTTTAATACTCTGGCAGGTGCTACTGCATCATCATAGCTGATTGCAATGGCACTCGGTCCTTCCAAAACATCTTTCAGTCCTTCATAAGGTGTTCCTTCTATTGCTCTAACCATCAATGTATTTTTATATACCGTGTAATCAACGTTTGCTTCACGAAGCTTTTTTCTCATTGCGTCCGCCTGTGCAACAGTCGTTCCGATGTAATCAATGATAACAGCAGACTGTGCTTTTTCAAGCTTTTCTTTGATTTCATCAATAATCAGCTGTTTTGCCTGTAAATGTTCTACTGACATATCAATCTCCTTTCCGGCTTTTATAAAAAAAAGCCTTTTCGGTTCTGTAGACGGAAAAGGCTCATAATTATATGATTCAATAACCTCGGCAGGATATTAAGTCCATATTCGGACACCGGCTGTCTACAGTTCTTATTTACTTTTTAAGTGATCTCCCTTACAGGGTAATCTTCAGTGCATTTACCTTTACTCCAGGTCCCATAGTTGTCGCTACAGTTACACTCTTCAAATACTGTCCTTTCGCTACGGACGGCTTTGCCTTTAAGATTGCTTCCAGCAATGCATTAAAGTTATCGACCAACTTTTCCGGTCCAAAGGAAACCTTTCCGATTGGTGTATGGATGATGTTTGTTTTATCAAGTCTATATTCAACTTTACCAGCCTTAATTTCTTGAAGTGCTTTTTCAACATCCATAGTAACAGTTCCAGATTTTGGATTTGGCATTAAGCCCTTAGGACCTAATACTTTACCTAATCTACCAACAACACCCATCATATCAGGGGTCGCAACCACTACATCAAAATCAAACCAATTCTCTTTTTGAATTCTTTGCGCTAATTCATCTGCACCTACATAGTCAGCTCCAGCCGCTTCTGCTTCCTTCGCCTTATCACCTTTTGCAAATACAAGAACTTTCTTTGATTTTCCAGTTCCATGCGGAAGTACAATTGCACCTCTAACCTGCTGGTCAGCGTGTCTTCCATCAACACCAAGCTTAATGTGAACTTCTACTGTTTCATCAAACTTAGCTTTCGCTGTCTGCACCGCTAATGCGAGTGCTTCATTTACTTCATAAAAGTTGGCTCTGTCTACCAATTTTGCAGAGTCCTGATACTTTTTACCTTTTTTAGGCATTGTTTACCTCCTTGTGGTACAAACGGTTCTTTTCAAACCTCCCACTATTTTAGTCTTCAATAACGATTCCCATGCTTCTTGCTGTACCCTTGACCATGGATGTTGCAGACTCAAGGTTTGCAGCATTCAAATCAGGCATTTTAAGTTTCGCGATTTCTTCTACCTGTGCAGTCGTCAATGTAGCAACCTTTTTCTTATTCGGTTCACCAGAAGCGGACTGAATATTTGCTGCTTTCTTTAATAAAACTGCTGCAGGCGGAGTTTTCGTTACAAACGTAAACGATCTGTCAGAATATACCGTAATCACAACCGGTATAATCATTCCAGGCTGATCAGCCGTCTTTGCATTAAATTGCTTACAGAAATCCATGATATTTACACCCTTTTGTCCAAGTGCCGGACCTACCGGTGGTGCAGGTGTTGCATTACCAGCAGCAATCTGAAGCTTAATTAAACCTTCTACTTTCTTTGCCATCTCTATCTCTCCTTTCTTTCTTTACACCATAAAGCTACCCTTATCGGGTAAGTTCACTCGTAAAGAATAGTCGTTCTGATGCAAATTCATCATTATTTAAATTAATCTTATTTGCTAAGTTCACTAGATTTTATCAACCTGTCCGAATTCCAATTCGACCGGGGTATCTCTTCCAAACATAGATATTTTAACCTTAAGAATTTGTTTATCCATATTGACCTCTTCTACAACACCCATGAAGCTTTCAAATGGTCCATTAATTACCTTAACATTATCGCCAGGATCAATATCCAAATCAATGTATACCTTTTCAATACCCATTCTTCGAACTTCTTCATCAGATAGTGGAATTGGTTCGGAACCATGTCCGACAAATCCGGTTACACCCTGTGTATTTCTAACCAAATACCAGGATTCATTGGTTACAATCATCTTTACAATAACATAACCCGGAAACATCTTTCTGGTTTTAACCTTACGTTGACCGTTTTTAATCTCTACGCGATCTTCCGTAGGTACTACAATAGCAAGAACCAAATCTTGCATACCCCTATTCTCAACAAGTTTTTCAATATTAACTTTTACTTTGTTTTCGTGGCCAGAATAAGTGTGCACAACATACCATTTGGCAAGCTTAGAAGGATCGGTATCATCCACTCTTCCATCTTTGATGACTTCTCTTCCCACGGATTCTCCCGCTTCCGACTCGATCAAAGATTCTTCTTCCACAAATTCTTCCCTATTATTTTCATCTGACATTTTTGCCTTCCTTTTCGTCTAAACTCTTAGAAAGTAATTTTTAAAATGCCCTGCAACGCAGCTAGAAATACGCTGTCTACCAGCCAAATTCCAAGAGCAGAAACAGCACAAGTCAATATAACCACACTGGTATAAGAGGAGAGTTCCTTCTTAGTGGGCCATACTACTTTCTTCATCTCTGTCTTGATTCCTCTAAAATACTCACGCGTACCGCCTGAATTTTTTACAGCTGTGTTTTTATCTGCCATTTTTCACACCTCCTATTATTTGGTTTCCTTGTGAAGTGTGTGCTTTTTACAGAATTTGCAATACTTATCAAACTCAAGACGATCTGGATCGTTCTTTTTGTTCTTTGTCGTGTTGTAGTTCCTTTGCTTGCATTCTGCGCACGCTAATGTAACCTTTACTCTCATGACTGACCTCCATTATAAATTTTCAAAGCAGCAAATGAATTGTTGCTTATCTCTTTATTTTATGACACACGGTGAACAATTTTATCATTTAATCATAGATTCACTTTATAAACCTACCATAGTTGTTCTCATATGTCAATATATTTATTTTAAACGGCAATTCATATTAATTTGTAAAGCCTCTCAAAATGAAATACCATTTAAAAAGACCTCCGTATATCGGCAGGCCATTGTCTATACTATTATTCTACACTTAAATGAATGAAAATACAAGCCAAACTATAATACAATCAAAAATAATTCCAAGGGGAACAAAAAGACGAAATGTCCAATGCTTTGTTTTATGTCGAAATACAAGCATCCCTGCTCCAATCCCAATTCCGCCCAAACACCAGGCAGAGAAAAAAAGTGTTTTTTCAGGAATACGCCATTTATGCTTAATGGCACACCGCTTATCCCATCCCATTAAAAAAAATGAAAAAACGTTCCAAATAATTAATAGCAGGATTCCCATTTCAAATATCATCACGTACCCCTTTTACAGAATCTTTTGTTTCACTCAAACGAAAAATCCGGAAGAAAATTCCGTTTTTATCTAAAAAAGCCCAATCCAAAGATTGGGCTTTTAAAACGTTTGTTTCTTATAAGCGATTAAGCTTCAATTTTAGATACAACTCCAGATGCTACTGTTCTTCCGCCTTCACGGATAGCGAAACGTAGTCCTTCTTCAATTGCGATTGGAGTAATCAGTTCGATCTTCATGCTGATGTTATCTCCAGGCATACACATTTCTGTTCCTTCCGGTAACGTTACGTTTCCAGTTACGTCTGTTGTTCTGAAATAGAACTGTGGTCTATATCCGTTAAAGAATGGTGTATGACGTCCGCCTTCTTCCTTCTTTAATACATATACCTCTGAACTGAACTTTGTGTGCGGGTGAATCGTTCCAGGTGCTGCTAATACTTGACCTCTCTCGATTTCACTTCTCTGGATTCCACGAAGCAATGCTCCGATGTTATCTCCTGCTTCTCCCTGATCCAATAGCTTACGGAACATTTCAATTCCTGTTACGACTACTTTTCTTGCTTCTTCTGCAAGTCCTACGATTTCTACTTCGTCGGATACCTTCAGAATTCCTCTTTCTACTCTTCCTGTTGCTACAGTTCCTCTTCCTGTGATTGAGAATACATCTTCCACCGGCATCAAGAATGGTTTGTCTGTTGCTCTTGTAGGCTCTGGAATGTATGCATCTACCTGCTCGAACAATTCAACGATCTTATCTCCCCATGGGCCTTCTGGATTGTTCAATGCTTCCAGTGCGGATCCTCTGATGATTGGTGTATCATCTCCTGGGAATTCATATAAGTCAAGTAATTCTCTTACTTCCATTTCTACTAAGTCTAGCAGCTCTTCGTCATCTACCATATCGCACTTGTTTAAGAATACTACGATGTATGGTACGCCTACCTGTCTGGAAAGCAGGATATGCTCTCTTGTCTGCGGCATTGGTCCATCTGTCGCTGCTACTACCAAGATCGCTCCGTCCATCTGCGCTGCTCCTGTGATCATGTTCTTTACATAGTCAGCATGTCCCGGACAGTCTACGTGTGCGTAATGTCTATTTGGTGTCTCATACTCTACGTGGGACGTTGCAATCGTGATTCCTCTTTCTCTTTCTTCCGGCGCTTTGTCGATCTGGTCAAATGCTACCTGTTCGCCTAGTCCGTATCTCTGATGAAGAGTTCTTGTAATTGCAGCCGTTAATGTAGTCTTTCCGTGGTCAACGTGACCAATTGTACCAATGTTTACATGTGGTTTCGTTCTCTCAAATTTAGCCTTTGCCATTTGAATACTCCTCCCTTTTACTTGCGTCTTTCACAAATATCTTTCATAAATTAATTTCATTTGTTAGTAAAATTGGAGCTGTTGAGCAGGTTCGAACTGCCTACCTCTTCCTTACCAAGGAAGTGCTCTACCTACTGAGCTACAACAGCAAATCAAATATAGACAAGCCGCCTATACCGTTTCATATTCTACTATGGTTTAGGTATGAATGTCAACCTCTTTTCTGTTTTCTTTTTAATTTCCGTTTCTAAAATAAGCTGCAATTTTTCTCTTTGTTCTTTGTATTGCGTTATCAATTGTTTTCGGATTTTTCCCCATTTGTTCAGCAATTTGTATGTAACTGCTTCCCTGTAAATATTCATACCATACCTTTAATTCCAATTCGCTGAACAATTCTGCCCCATTGCCATGTATATAATCAACAACTTCTTTTAAAAGTAGTCTCGCCTCCGGATCTGAATTGCTATCGGAAAATAGGGTCTCCTGCAAGGTATTATTCCCATTTTCCTCTGACAGCGGCTTACTTAAAGAAATTGAAGTGTTTAAGGGTGCATGCTTCAATCTGCTTGCTCTTTTAATTGCCGTGATGATTTGACGATTGATACAAAGCTCAGCAAAGGTACGAAATGAAGCCTTTCTATCCGCTCTATAACTGCGTATCGCTTTAAAAATGCCGATCATCCCTTCTTGAGCAACATCTTCGCGATCAGCGCCTGCCATAAAGTAAAGATGCGCTTTGGTTTTCACAACATCTTTATATTTTCGGATTAAATATTCTTCCGCATCCGTATTGCCGTTCTGCGCCAATTGGACTAATTCTTCCTCTGTGTACTGATCTCTAAAAGGCATCCAGTCATTTGTATCATCCTCTTGAAGTTTCTTTTCTTCCAAACGTTCCAAATTTTCTTTGCTCATATTCTTAATCCCATTCCCCTATCTGCTATCTAATCATTTAATCCTTGCTTTTATTCTTTGGCGCATTACTTCATACATCAATACTGCAGCCGCATTCGATGCATTCAAAGAACTAATCTTCCCTTTCATTGGAATGGAAAGTATAAAATCGCAAGTTTCACGAACCAAACGGCTCACTCCTTGACCTTCTCCCCCTACAACAATCGCAATGCCCCCTGTCAAGTTCGCTTCATAAAAGGTCTCTCCTTTCATGTCACAAGCAGCAATCCACAGACCCTTTTTCTTTAATTTGTCAATTGTCTGCACCAAATTAGAAACTTTTGCGACCGGCACATATTCAATCGCTCCTGCCGAAGCTTTTGCCACTGTGTCGGTAAGCGAAACCGAACGGCGGTTTGGGATAACGATGCCATGCGCACCAACTGCATCTGCTGTACGCATAATTGCACCTAGATTATGCGGATCTTCTAAGCCATCCAATAAAATCAAAAATGGTTCTTCATCCTTTTTAACGGCAATTTCTAGAATGTCCTCAATTTCATAATACCCATATGCAGCAATATATGCAGCTACCCCTTGATGACTTCCGGCTCCTGCAATCCGATCTAACGCCGCTTTATCAACGTATTGTAGCATAACTTTCTGTTCACGTGCCATTGCCGCAATCTTCTTAATGGAACCTTCTCCATCTTTTTGCATGATTATTTTATCTATTTTGCGGCCATTTTTAAGTGCTTCAATAATTGGATTCCTCCCAATTATCAAATTTGCATTCACATTTTCATTCTGCTTCACCAAGCTTATTTTCTCCTATACTCCATAAAACGATAAGAATACCCGTTTTCTTCAATTGGGTCCTCATCTGTTACAACATCCCACTCCGATTGTTCATCTAAATTTGGAAAATGCTTATCAGCCTCCGGAAAAGCAAAATCTATTTTTGTGACATAAACTGCTGTGCAATATTCCAAAAGCTGCCGGTATATTTTTTCACCACCGATTACAAACGAATCTTCCATATCTCCATTTTCAATCAGCTCTGTAAACAGGGCACCGATAGAGCCACATACCGTAAAATCACACCGAAGAAAATCCTCTGTCAAATTTACATTTTCCGTCAACACTATATTTTTCCTGCCAGGTAACGGGTGTTGCTTCGGAAGAGATTGCAGGGTCGCTCGTCCCATAATCACAGTGCTTCCCATCGTAATTTCTTTGAAATGTTTCAAATCTCCGCAAAGATGAGCCAAAAGCCCGCCATCTTTTCCAATCGCCCAGTTTTGATCCACTACCACAATTGCCTTCATCCCATATCTCCTTCCATTTAAACCGCTACCGGAATACCTTTTATCTGTGCACCTGCCTCATACCCTTCAAATATAAAGTCATCCACCGTAAAATCATAAAAATTCTTTATATTTGGGTTCATTTTCAATTTAGGAGCAGGATGCTGTGGACGCTGAATCAATTCTTTTACTAAAGGAATATGGCGATCATAGATGTGAGCGTCCGCAATAACATGTACGAATTCTCCAACCTGAAAATCGTTTACCTGGGCAAGCATATGCACCAAAATTGCATATTGCGCGACATTCCAATTATTCGCCACCAAAATATCCTGTGAACGCTGATTCAAAATTGCATTCAAACGCCCATCCGTTACATTAAATGTCACACTATACGCACATGGGTATAAATTCATTTCATGCAAGTCTTCATGTACATAAATGTTTGTCATGATTCTTCTGCTGTATGGGTTATGCTTTAAATCGTAGAGTACGCGATCGACCTGATCCATCTCTCCCTCACTGTATTTATGTTTTACTGACAACTGATATCCGTAAGCTTTTCCAATGGAACCCTCCTCATCTGCCCAAGCATCCCAAATGTGACTCGCTAGGTCGCTGACATGATTGGATTTTTTGCTCCAAATCCAAAGAAGTTCATCAATTGCTGATTTCATTGGTGTAGGTCTTAATGTCAGCGCTGGAAATTCCTTCGCTAAATCATATCTATTTACTACTCCAAATTTTTTTATTGTATGCGCCGGTGTTCCATCCTCCCAAACCGCACGGACATTTTGCCCCTCGGAAGAATATCCATTCTCAATAATATCGCTGCACATCCCTACAAAAATTTGATCCGCCTTGCTCATTGTGTCTCCTCTATTTCTCATTAAGTATTATTTATTATCTATCGTTTCATTTATTTTATCATAGTTCTATAATTTCACAACCACATTCTCAATTGCGTACTTTTAAATTAATCACATCGAATTAAAAATATCTATAATAATTTATATGAAATATTTTCTGTTTTTCTTACTTCGCTTACGGTTTTCCTCTGCACGGTAAAGTATAAATAATGCAAATGCCATTAAAATGCACAAAAACGCAATTAGGATCCATGCCGATTCCATACTATGTTCCAAAAGAAACAGGCCGAAAGCCAGCGGTCCAAATGCTTTTCCTATCCCTCTGGCAAATTCGTACAGAGACTGAAACCGTGCCCTGTGGCTCTCCGGTGAATGCGATGCTATGTATTCACCGGAACAGGTTGAAATTAAAATTTCTCCGGAAGTCCACACAGCTACCAAGATCACATACAACACAATCGACTGTGTGAACGCATAAAATCCAAATCCTGCTGCATATAGCAATGCCGCTATAAACATATTAAGCAGAGGTTCTTTTTTCTTTGTCAAAAATACCAAAATCGGAGATACGGTCACCACCACAATGCCATTACAGGCACTCATAATTCCAAAATATCTTGCACCCACCTCAACTCCAAATATGTCTTTTACTTGCAAAGGCAGAATAAAGTCTATTTCAATATAACAAAAAGTCAGTACAGCCAGGCATAAAATAAAACAGAAAAGAATAGGACGCTCCAGCAAAAGTAAAAATAAGCTTCGATCCGCTTCCCTTCTTTTTTCTTCTCCCAAGTTCGAAATCGTTTCACTTTCGGTTTTTTCTGTATTGATACAACTTGCCTCTGCAATTGGCATCGTATCACTTATGAAAAAAAACACAAGCAATGCAGTCAAGAAGCAGCTGATGCCCTGCCCCCAAAAAATCCAAGGCGTATGATTGTAAAAGAGCATCCCTGCAATCAAAGGTCCCATAGATATGCCAATGTTGGTGCTTAAGTACAACAAAGAAAAGCATTCTCTCCGATTGTTTACATTTGACAGATCTGTAATCATCGCTGCAAGAACAGGCATAGTCATACTAACAAAAAAGTAAACCACTACAACCACAGGCACTACCCAAAATTCTTCGCAGACAACGCCTCCAAAAAACAAGGAAACGACACAGCCGGTCAGAGCAAAAAGATAAATTTTTTTTCTCCCAAATCGATCTGCCAGCTTTCCGGCAAGCAAGGTTCCCATTATGTTTGCCGCTGCTATGTAAAGCATTACTTTTCCGATTTGAAATTCATTATAACCTAACCGTGTATTCAGCAGCAATGAGAGAAATGGGTAAATGAACATCCCCATCGCTGTAATCATGCGTGCCAAAGAAAGCAAATAAATCGGTTTAGGCAGCCCGCTATATTGACGAATCGCATTCAATTGTCTTTACCATATTGGCCGGAACCACTGCCTTATCAAATGCTTCTGCAGTTAACAACCCTAGCTTAACGGCTGCTTCCCTGAGTGTAATTCCCTCTTTGTGTGCAGTCTTTGCAACCTTCGCTGCATTTTCATATCCGATATGCGGATTCAACGCCGTTACCAGCATCAAAGAACGGTCTAAATTCTCTTTAATCCTTTCCTCATTTGGAACAATACCGACCGCACAATGGATACGAAAAGAAACCAATGCGGTTGTAAGAAGCCGGACTGACTGTAAAAAATTATAAATCATCATAGGCATAAACACATTAAGCTGAAAATTTCCCTGCGACGCGCCCATTCCAATCGCCACATCATTTGCCATTACCTGTACACAGGCCATCGTCATCGCTTCACACTGTGTCGGATTTACTTTTCCGGGCATGATCGAACTTCCCGGTTCGTTCTCTGGAATACAGATTTCACCAATGCCGCAGCGCGGCCCACTGGCCAGCCAGCGTACATCATTTGCAATTTTCATTAAGTTACATGCCAACGCTTTTAAAGCTCCATGTGCATACACCAACGCATCCTTGCTGGTCAGAGCGTGGAATTTATTTGGTGCCGTTTCAAATTCTTTTTCTGTAAGCTTTGAAATTTCTTCTGCAACCAATGCACCGAATTTCTCCGGCGCGTTTAATCCGGTACCGACTGCCGTTCCTCCTAAGGCCAGCTCTTTTAAGCCTTGTTCGGAGTTCATAATCATATCTGCACACTTTGCAAGCATCTCCTGCCATGCGCTGATTTCTTGACCAAGTGTCAGCGGCGTCGCATCCTGCAGATGCGTTCTTCCTGTTTTAATTATGCTGCTATATTTATCTGACAGTTCACGAAATGTTTCTTCCAGCTGCCAGATCGCCGGCAACAAATCATTTTCCAATTCCATAAGTGCTGCTATATGCATCGCCGTCGGGAACGTATCGTTAGAGCTTTGCGATTTATTGACATGATCATTCGGGTGTAGGAGCGTTTCCCCTAAAATTTCATTTCCCCGATTCGCAACGACTTCATTTACATTCATGTTAGACTGAGTCCCGCTCCCGGTCTGCCAAACAACCAACGGAAACTGTTCATCCAATTTTCCTTTTATGATCTCATCGCACACTGCAGAGATTGCGTTTGCCCTTTTTTCATCTAATGTTCCAAGCTTGCAGTTCGTAAGCGCCGCAGCTTTTTTTAAGACGCCAAAAGCCCTTATTATCTCGGTCGGCATTCTTTCGCCTCCGATTTTAAAGTTTTCAAAACTCCGCTGTGTCTGCGCTCCCCAATATTTATCCGCTGGTACCTTTACTTCTCCCATGGTATCATGTTCAATTCGATATTCCATTCCGTTCCTCCTATGCAACTTTCTTAACCTACTATCTTCGATTCAGACCCAGGCGAACTGCTTCTGCTGCAACGGCATCTGCAACGGCCTTAACTACATTTTCGTCAAAAGCATCCGGAAGTACGTAATCGGCCGTCAATTCTTTTTCATCAATCACACCGGCAATGGCTCTTGCAGCCGCCTCTTTCATGCTGTCAGTGATTTCTCTGGATCGAACCGATAACACGCCTTTAAAAATGCCAGGAAACGCTAATACATTGTTTACTTGATTTGGGAAGTCACTTCTTCCCGTCCCAACTACAGCAGCCCCCGCTTCTCTTGCCAAATCCGGCATAATCTCCGGTATTGGGTTTGCCATCGCAAAAATAATTGGGTTGTCCGCCATAGAACGCACCATCTCCCGTGTTACAATTCCAGGCTTAGAAACACCGATCAGTACATCTGCACCTTTCATCGCATCCGCTAAGCTGCCGACCAATTTTTCTTTGTTTGTAATCTTCGCCATTTCCTGCTGTGCCTCATTATTATAAGGGGCATTTTCATAAATCGTGCCTTTGCTTCCGCAAAGAATTACATCCCCGAAATCCATTTGCAAAAATAATCGTGCAATTGATATTCCGGCCGCACCGGCACCACTGATGACAATTTTAAGTTCACCCATCTTCTTTCCGGTCAGGCGAACCGCATTTAAAAGTCCTGCTGAAGTAATGATTGCCGTGCCGTGCTGGTCATCATGAAATACCGGAATATCACATCTTTTAATCAGTTCTTTCTCGATTTCAAAACATCTAGGAGCGGAGATGTCTTCCAGATTAATACCGCCAAAGCTCTTCGATATAGCAACCACCGTATCAATGATCGTTTTCGGATCCTTTGAATCAATACAAATCGGGAAAGCATCAATATTTGCAAAGCGTTTAAATAAAGCGCACTTTCCTTCCATGACCGGCATACCTGCACTCGGTCCGATATCTCCCAAGCCTAAAACGGCACTTCCATCTGTGATTACTGCTACCAAATTTCCTTTTCTCGTATAATCATACGCCAAACTCTCATCTCTGGCAATTTCCAAGCAAGGCTCTGCAACCCCAGGTGTATAAGCAATCGCTAATTCTTCTCTTGTATTAATAGGTGCCCTCGCTATGATTTCGAGCTTCCCCTTCCATTCCAAATGTTTTTCCAATGCAACTGATTTTTGTGTCATATCAAGTTCCCTCCATCTGTTGTCCAACTATATCCAAGAAACAATGGAAGGTTCAGAGAGCCTTCCATTGAAAAATACCATATTCTCTTCTATATTCCGATTGTAACATAATTTTTATTTTATGCCAACGTATTCAACCAATCTTCTTCTTCCTGAATTTGGCGGCGAACTTCAGTTGGTGCGGTTCCGCCAAAAGACACTCTCGCATTGACACAGCCCTCTATACTTAGATCTGGCATCTTCGCAAGTGAAAGGCGTTCATCAATCTCTTTTAAGTCCTCATCGGTTAAATCAACAAAATCATTCTCGTGATGCTCACAGTATTTTACCATTTTTCCTACAATCTCATGTGCTTCACGGAATGGAATACCCAGTTTCACAAAGTGTTCTGCTAAATCCGTCGCATTCAAGAAGCCCTTGCTTAGATGTTTTTCAATTACATCCATGCGAAATTCCGTTTTTTCTATCATCTTT
This sequence comes from Sinanaerobacter sp. ZZT-01, assembly GCF_035621135.1. Lineage (NCBI taxonomy): Bacteria > Bacillati > Bacillota > Clostridia > Peptostreptococcales > Anaerovoracaceae > Sinanaerobacter > Sinanaerobacter sp. ZZT-01. The sequence goes on along the minus strand of NZ_CP141728.1, from coordinate 1,667,805 downwards.
GCAAAGATTCGCAAAGATGCCTTCCACGTATCGATGGTATCAAATAAGCCTTCTTTATCTTCTTGAAAATCTTTGTTATAAGCGAGCGGTGTCCCTTTTAATACGGTCAGCATCTGCATTAGATGCCCATAAACACGCCCTACTTTACCACGAAGAAGCTCTGCCATATCCGGATTCTTCTTCTGCGGCATAATGCTGCTTCCGGTACAGAAGCTGTCATCTATGGCGATATAACTGAACTCTTGTGAATTCCACCATACAAATTCTTCTGCAAAGCGGCTGATGTGCATCATTGAAATGGATGCATCACTTAAAAATTCAATGATGTAGTCTCTGTCACTTACGCTGTCCATCGCATTTTGTGTCGGTCCTTGAAATCCTAATATTTCCGCAGTTCTGTGACGATCAGTCGGAATCGTAGTACCTGCAAGTGCACACGCTCCCAGCGGACAGTAATCCATACGTTCATACGTATCCTGCAAGCGTTGAATATCTCTTTTGAACATCTGAAAATAAGCCATAAAATGAAATCCGACTGTAACCGGCTGCGCATGTTGCATATGTGTAAAGCCAATCATTATCTTATCTGCATAGCTTTCCGCTTTCTCTAAAAGTACCTTTTCCATATAAATCAAATTTTCAATAATTTCTTTTATTTCTTCTTTCAAATACAGCCTTGTGTCAACTGCGACCTGGTCATTTCTGCTTCTTGCTGTATGAAGTTTTTTTCCAACCTCTCCAAGTTCGGAGATCAAAGTACTTTCCACCGCCATATGAATGTCTTCATTTTTAACTGTAAAGGTCAGCTCTCCTTTTGCAATACGCTCTCTAATGCTTTCAAGCCCTTTAATAATCTGTTCTTTTTCTTCTATGCTTACAATTCCTTGTTCTGCCAGCATAGTCACATGCGCAATGCTGCCTTGAATGTCACAGGCATACAAGCGTTCATCAAATTCTATGGATGCATTGAATTTTTCTACAATTTCATCCATTCCTTTTTCAAATCTTCCACCCCATAAATTTGCCATTTGTTCGTTTCCTTTCTTTTTCCTATGTCTTATTTATTCATTTTTTCTATATCTGTTAATGCCAGGTTTTCAATCTTAATGCCCCATATCTTTGCCGCTAAAACATAAACAACAACCATCGCTGCCATACAAGCGCCTGTAACAATCACACTCTCAAAGAATCCCGCAACCACATACCCTGCAATAGAAACCGATGCACAAAGAAGTGCGTAAGGGAACTGTGTCTTCACGTGATCCAAGAGCGAACAGTTGGAACCTGTTGCTGCCAAAATTGTTGTGTCGGAAATCGGAGAGCAATGGTCTCCAAAGAGTCCGCCAGATAATACCGCTGCTATAGAAACATATAAAGGTGCTCCTAAATGAAATGCCATAGGAATCGCAATTGGCATCATAATCGCAAAGGTTCCCCATGAAGTTCCCGTCGCAAAAGAAATCAAAGCACCTACGATAAAGATAATGGCGGGAATGCTCCAGCTCGGAATGTTTCCCTTTGCTATATTTACGATGAAGTCCGGAGTTCCGATGGCTTTTCCAACAGAACTCAAAGACCAAGCCAGTATCAATATAACAATGCATTCAAACATCTTGCCGTAGCCTTTAAAATAAATGCGTATACCTTCTTTAATTGTCTTTACCTTATACCATGCCATCATCAAAATCATGGTAACCGCTCCATAGAAATATCCGCTGATTAACGCAATCCGGAATTGACTTCCGGGAACCTGCTTTACAGGAAATCCTAATGGTGCTAAAATCCCAAAGAGCGTTACAAACAATACCAAAAGCGGAATGATTACCACGAGTGGTGATACGTTGTTATTTGTCAGCATCATCGGCGCCTTTGATGCGTCTTCATCTAGCTGGCTGAAAATGCCTTTCTGGGCATTTTGCTCCGCTTTTGCCATGAAGCTGAATTCCCTTCCTGAAAAAGCGACCAACGGTACAATCAAAAGGCAGAGAATCGGATAAAATTGAAATGGAATCGCAGAAATAAATGCTGTCCAGTCTGTAATTTCTGTGATTTTCAGTGCATCAAATTCTTCCTGAATCAACCCCATTGAGTAAACGCCCCAGCCGATAAACGGAATCAAAATACAGACAGGTGAAGCCGTCGTGTCAATGATCCATGCCAGCTTTTCTTTTGAAACCCGAAGTTTTTCAAATAAAGGTGTAAATACCGGTCCTACTATGAGCGGTGTCCCTAGCTCGGAAAAAAATACTAAAATTCCGCCAATCCATGCTGCAACCTGCACCTTGCAGCGATTATTCACCAATCCGGCCACCTTTCTTGCAAAGGCTTCCGCACCTCCCGACTGCTCAATTAGAGTCACAAAGCCTCCGATAAAAACAAGCAGGATAATGATGCCGGCATTATAGCCGTCCTGAAGCTGCGCAAACAAATAGTCACCCACCATTGTTGTCGTTGCAGTAACAGGATTCCCTCCGACCTGCAGCAACACACCGGAAAAGACTCCGATTCCCAAAGATAAAATTACATTCTTCGTCTTAATTGCAAGACCAATCGTCAATAATACCGGTATAAGAGATAAGATTCCTAAATAAGATGTTTCCATGATGATTCCTCCTTTTTTCTTGTTGCTATTTAATAGAGCAAGCATCATGCCAATTATCCTTTTTTTTAAGATTCTGACTGTTCAAACCGTTCTAAAGCTTTAATTTATAGTAAATACAAAATTTTATCACTTTTTCTTTCAGTCTTTATTTTATTATTTTCGGGCTAAAGGAACCGGTTCAACTGGTCTTTTATTAACCAATTAAACCTTTTATATCGTTTAATAACGAGAAACCACTTTCCGTAATTACACTGCCTCCTCTGCCGATTCCGGTAGAAACAAATCCAAAGTCATCTAATTTTCGAAGCGCCGTTCTAATCTCAGCCTCTGTAAACAGACTCCCTTCTTTCAGCGCTCTTTGCATCAACCCGCTGCGCCCTATACGCTTCCTGCACTGATAATTTTCAGCCAGTTCCGATAATATAAAAAGAAACAGCTCCACACGCTTCCCTTCCCTCAAAAGGAATCTATAATTAAAATGTGCAGAGTACTCTTTTTCTTTTTTTAAAATACTTCCTCCTGCATTTTCAGCAGCAGGGATTCCCCGCGGTCCTTCTGCGTCTTTTGCAAAGTTGCGTAATGACGGAGGCAGATCCACAACATCAATTTCCACTTTATTTAAATTGGCAAGATACTCTGCTGCATTACGCAATTCACGAATATTGCCCTGCCACGGATACCTTTCAATTATTTTTTTCGCAGAATGGCTGAATGTAAAGCTGCAATCCATAAGAGACAAAAACCACTCCAGCAAGTTCATAATATCTTCCGAACGTTCTCTGAGACTTGGTATCTGCAAAGGTAAAACATTAATACGGTAATACAAGTCCTCCCGAAAATTACCCTCACAAACCAGCTGCATGAGATCCTTATTGGTTGCTGCAATAATCCGAACATCTACATTCACAACTTTATGCGATCCGATTTTTACAATTTTTCTTTCTTCAATCACACGAAGCAATTTTGATTGCAGCAAAAGGGGCATTTCGCCAATTTCATCAAGAAAAATCGTCCCTTTATGCGCCAGCTCAAAGTAACCGATTTTACCGCCCTTGCGTGCTCCTGTAAACGACCCTTCTTCGTAGCCAAACATTTCACTTTCCAGCAAATTTTCAGGAATCGCCGCACAATTCACCGCGACGAAATTATAACTTGCACGTGAGGATTCATTGTGAATGCTCTGTGCAAACACTTCCTTTCCCACGCCGCTTTCTCCCGTAATAAGAACCGATGAATCGGAGCGAGCCATCCGTTTTGCAGCTGTGATTACCTTTTCCAATTCTTCGCTTTTCCCTTTTATATCCTCAAAATGGTAGCGTGCCTCATGATCCACTCCGCTCAGCTTGCTTCGAAGGCCGTGCTGCTGCTCTTCTATCTTTTCAAAATTATCCAAAATGATTACATTGCCTAAATGTTCTCCATCTTGAACAATGCCACTTAACGAGACAACTAAGTTTTCGCCATTTATCTCAATCAGTTCTTTGTCACTGTTCTCCTTTCGGTTTGTCGCAGTGAACGCTTTCAGCTCTGGTAAAATATCCAGCATATCAAAACCAATCAAAAGCTCTGATCTTCTGCGCAAAAAAGCCTGTGCCTTGTCGTTATGCAGGCATACTTTCCCTAAGACATCTGTGATAATGATGCCTTGATCCATCAGATGAAGGAGTGCTTCTATCCGACCGGATAAATTCTTATTCAAACCTAGAATTCGCTCGATATTCGCATTTCCGAAATACATATTGTTTTTCGCTTCAAATGCCTCCCGAGAACCAAAAAGCGTCTCTGCACCAAGCTTATCTGCAATGTCATAAATGCAATTTAAATCTATGATACGTTCTCCGATATTAATAATCTTTTCCATCCCATCAGGAACCAGCCATTCCTCATCGGGGGTGATTGCCAGCTTAATGCTTTCATCATAGCCGTTTGTCCCCCAATAAGGAATCAGCTCTACATTACGAAAGCCTGCTGCATACAAGGATGTAATTACCTGCATGCATGTCCGTTCATCAATATTTACAAGAAGCGCACGTGTTCCCTTAGAAAGTTTTCTCAAGGGTTCAACCTTCTCTTTATTTAACGTAATGCTAATTACAATCAGTTCTGAGGTTTCCTTTATCTTTTCCTTTACTCTTTGAAAAATAGTAAAAGCCGACACAAGGACAAACTCTTCAGGAATTTGTTCCATTCGTTCTACTTCTGCCACCGTATAATAGCAGATCTCAGCATAATTTGATAAATAAAGCGCCAGATTATCTCTCAAATACTTTGCATACTGTTTTTCCATTGCAACGACCGCGATCCGCTTCATAATACACCTCAAGCTTCCTTTGTCATGATGAGTTTTCCTTACTCTTTTCTGCACTCCGATTGTAACATAATTTTTATTTTATGCCAACGAATTCAATCATGCTTCCTCATCACTGGTTTAACGCCGTCTTTTCGAGCTGGCGCTCTTACATTCCGTCCTTTCATATCCAAATTCAATGTCTTTTCCAACAGGATTCGTTTATCACGCTCCTTCCCAGCCTGTCATTTCTTTCCCGGTAGCAAACCAGATATCTTCAAATTTACTCATATATTCAAAAAGTTCTTCCAGAATTCCAATTCTCCCTGGGTTTCCAATAGTTTGAGGGTCTATTTGAAGCACATAGCAAAGCCCGTAATGGTAATAGCCGTAGAATTCATCCTTCCAATTGTTTAGCACACCAATGATGTTTCCAGGTCCAACCCGCATTGCCGTGCTTAGCATAAAAGCCGCCAGCGGTGTAACACCAGTTTCATCTCTTTTCTTTTTCATTAAGGATTTTAGACCTCTTTTGAAGAAACGGAACTGTACCAGATTAAACTTGATCGAAAAAAAGATACCCATGCCCAAAAGCAGCAGAACTGCAAATGTAAAATTGCCTAAAATGGGAATTTTCGTATACCATTCGAAGTTCGTAGGGAATCCCCACATAGCATCCCCAATAGGAACTATGTTTGCATAAAAATCATTAATTGTTTGCAAAATGCTATTCATGTAAAATCCATCCTTTCTAAAGATATTTATTATTTCACATTCATATAAAAGCAATTTCCATGCCAATTAGCAGAAAATTATAAAATATAAATAAACTCTCAATATTCCGTCGCATTTGGACTGCTTTTTCTTGATGGAGTGTTTCCTACCCTGCATTTCTTTCATTTAAAATGAAAGGTTTCCTCATGCAAACATAAATAATCAGCAATTTATCCCCACATAACAAAAAAACAATAGGCATTATTGGTATTTCATTTGCCTATTGTTCCTATTTATAATTTATTTAATGATCGATATAAATGAATTCCACGATCGAGAATAGAAGTGCCTCTCCTTCCGCTCCTGCTGTCTAAAAATCCAGCTTCACTTAAGCTGCGGATCATCCCCCGGATTTCTCCCTCCGTAAATGAAAGTCCCCTTTCCGTTGCTTTGCGGTACAGCTTATTTCTGCTTAAAAATTCCTTATCGCCCTTTGCTTTTATCAACTCCTCCAGCACAAATCGCATAAGCGGAATTTTATTTCCAAACCGCAGAATATAGCTTTTCTCGTATTCTGCTATTTCTCCGCCGACTTCATTTCCTAATTTTTCTTCCTGCATCAATGAACTTCTTCTCACCGTTTGCGTTTCCCGTAAAAAGATCAGATCCTTTAATTCTATTTTTTCTTTGCCCAAATTACATAAAAATTCCACCGCATTTCTCAATTCCCTTATGTTGCCTCGCCACCCATAGTAAATCAAGGCTTCTTTTGCTTCTTCCGTAAAGGAAAGCGGAATGCCTACCTGCTTCATAAAGTGAAGCAGAATCGGATAGATATCCGATTTTCTCTCTTTAAGGCTCGGAAGACGAAGCGGCAGCACATTCAATCTGTAATATAAATCTTCCCGAAATCCGCCCTTCTCCACCAATCCAAACAAGTTTTTATTCGTTGCACAAATAATCCTTACATCAACATAAAATTGCTTATTTGATCCTACCTTCGTAATCTGGCGTTCTTCAATTACTCTTAATAATTTGGATTGAAGATTCAAAGGCATTTCTCCGATTTCATCCAAAAATATGGTTCCTTTATGGGCCAATTCAAAGTATCCTACCGTTCCACCCCTCTTGGCTCCCGTAAACGCACCCTCGGCATAACCAAACATCTCACTTTCTAAAAGATTTTCTGGTATCGCCGCACAATTTACTGCTACGAAATTGTAACGACTTCTCAGTGATTCGTTGTGAATGCTCTGTGCAAAAATTTCTTTTCCGGTGCCACTCTCTCCGATAATCATAACAGAAGAGTCTGATTTCGCCATACGACGGGCAATCTGAATCGTCTTTATAATTTCATGAGAATCACCTATGATATCCGAGAAACTATATCTCGCTTTGTGACCGGATGAACTCATGCGCGTTCGGATACCGTGCTGTTTTTCTTCCACTTCTTCAAAATTATCAAGTGTTATAATACTTCCTCTGATTTCTTCTTCTACTATAATCTGAACGACAGAAATAATTAAATTCATGCCGTTGATGCAAATCAATTCATCTCTAGGCTCTTTTTTCTGCTTCTGGTAACTTTGAATTTTAATTTCAGGGAGCAGTTCAGAAATATTAAAGCCCACGAGTAATTCAGAACGATTCTGCAAAAGTCTTTGTGCTTTTTCATTGCAGGTATAAATGTTTCCTACAATATCTGCCAGTATGATTCCTTGCTTCATAAGCTTGATCAAAGTATCGACTCTTTCTGTAAGGCTTTCATTTTCTCCGAGCAAACGCTCCATTCCAAAATTAGAAAAATAGCCGATTTTTTTGGCACGTATTCCTTCCTTCGCAGCAAATACGTCCGAGACACCCAGCCGCTCTGCAATATGGTACAAGCAGCTGAAATCAATTACGCTTTCTCCTATATCTATTATTTTTTTAATTCCCTCAGGAACCAGCCTCACTTCATTCGGCGTAATCGCAAGATGAATGGTATGGTCATAATCATCCTCTCCAAAATAAGGAACCAGCTCCAGATTATGCAGTCCCGCACCGTAAAGGTTCGTAATTGCCTGCACACAGGTTCGGTAATCAAAGTTTACAAGAAGTGCCCTTGTTCCCATTGGCAGCTCGTAAAGCGGCTTTATCTTTTCACGGCTCAGCGTTACATTGACCACAATCAGCTCTGATTGAGTCGTCATCTTATGTTTCACTCCCTGAAAAATAGTAAAGGTAGAAATGACAACAAATTCTTCTTCAATGAAATCCATCTTTTCTATTTCAGAAAGAGAATAATAATAAAACTCCGCATAATTCGATAAATACAATGCTAAATTATCTCGCAAATACTTTGCATATTGTTTTTCCATTGCAACGACCGCAATTCGCTTCATAACATTACCTCAAAGCTTTTCAATAATAGAAACGGTTTGTTCCATAATCTCATTTCTGCGGGCCTTCTGTCCACTCAGGTGCAGGTATCCAATCAGCGCTTCAAATGCCGTCGCCCATTTATACGTAATGGGGTCTGCATTCTTCGGTTTTGAAGTTATTTTTTTATTTCGCGCCCGCTTCACCAACGCCAGTTCAGTTTCCGATAAATCTTCAAGCATTTTCTTTAATGCTTTTGCCTGCCCTTCCGCTCTTACATATCTGACAGCTGATTGATGCAGCCGATCTGCATGAATTTGTCCACTTGCAATCACATGCTCACGAACAAATACTTCATATACCGCATCTCCCATATAAGCAAGCACCGTCGTATTCATATACGCTGTTTGATCTGTTTTTTCCATACTTATTCCCATCCGCAGCCCTTCCCGCCGCCTCTATTCTTCCATTTTATACATGATTACCAAACGTCTTATGCCCGGTCACTGTTATTTAACAAGTCCCGCAAATATCCGCCTGTTACCTTTGGCTTTTTTGGGGGTTCAAACAGGATCGTAGCCCGAAATTCTTCCGAACTGGTCTCAATCATTGCATAAGAGCCAGGGTTTCCGCCTTTTGGAAGTGATAAGCTTCCCGGATTTAATAAATAAATTCCATTTGCATCTACAAAGGAAGGGATATGTGTATGACCGTAAAGTGCAGCCTTACAGCCAAGTTCTTCCGCTCGGTACAGTAAATTCTGCGTATCGTACTTTACATTTTGCATATGTCCGTGACACAGTAAAAGGTTTCCATACTCTGTTGTTAAAATTTTATAATCCTCTTCCGAATGACTTCCATCCATATTACCCTTTACACTAATAACCTCTGCGTGCAATCTTGCTTTTAGAGCTCTGGCATCGGACACTAAATCGCCCAGATGAACAATGCAGTCGATCGGCTCAATCTCATGCTGGTTACGATAGATTTCCATTGCTGGGCTCACATAGCCATGCGTATCGCTTATTACTAAAATTCTCAATGCCGCTCTGCCCTCTCGCTTTCTTCTCTATTTATACTTATCTGCATGCTTCTACCGCTTTAATTCCGATTGCACATTCCAATCGTTTCTTCTCCAATTCGCATCCAAGCTCATAAGGTTTCAAAATATCTCCATTGCTGTGATAAGCATTTGCATGGCATCCGCCGCTGCAATAAAATTTTGCCCAGCATTCCCGGCAAGCTTCTTTATTATAGATATGCGCCTTATTGAAGCGGTCAAAAAGCTTATTCTCGAACTGATCCTCTTTCACATTCCCAAGCTTAAAGGATTCATTTCCCACAAATTGATGACATGGATAGATATCACCTTCCGGTGATACAGCAACGTATTCCGTTCCTGCTCCACAGCCGGCAACTCTCTTATAAACACATGGTCCTTGATTTAAGTCTAAATTAAAATGGAAGAAAGAAAAATCCTTTCCTGCCTCCTCATACTCTAGAAACAAATCAGTCAAGCGGTCATATTCTGCTTTTATAACCTTTGAATCGCTCTCATGGAGTGCATAATCCAAAGTAGGGTCCGTGACCACAGGCTCTACTGATACATTTTTGAATCCCAAATCCACCAAATGCTTCACATCTTCAGCAAAGTCGAGATTTTTTGCAGTAAAGGTTCCTCTCACATAATAGAGTCCTTCTCTTTTTTTAACAAAACGTAGATAGTTGTCCATAATCACATCGTAGCTTCCCTGTCCATTTATCGTCTGACGCATTTCGTCATTTACTGCTTTTCTTCCGTCTATACTTAAAATAACATTTGACATTTCTTCATTAATAAAATCGATCTTTGCATCATCGAGCAAAACGCCGTTTGTCGTGATGGTGAAACGGATATTCTTATTCAAAGGCTTTTCCGCTTCTCTCCCGTAACGTACCAATTGCTTCACTACCTCAAAATTCATCAAAGGTTCCCCACCGAAAAAATCAAGCTCCAAATTTCTACGACTTCCTGATTGATTTAGCAGAAAATCAATTGCCCTCTTCCCTGTTTCCAAAGACATCAGTGCACGTTCGCCGACGTAAGCTCCTTTATCTGCAAAGCAATATTTGCAGCGTAGATTACAATCATGAGCTACATGAAGGCACATCGCTTTAATGACAGAGCCTCGCCCTTCCAGCATCTCATTTGTTATTTGAGAATCATCCGAAAAAAGCATATTCTCTTCTTCTAAGGTCTGAATATCTGTATAAGCTTTTTCTAATTCTTCCTTTTTATACCTATTTCCTAATAAAGTATAAATTTCTTCCTTTGTCTTTTCCTTATAACATCCTAATATATCATAAATGCTGTCACTCACAAGATGAATGGCACCACTATTGACATCCAGCACTATATTCTGATCCTTAAATTTATATTTATGTATCACAGGTATCCTCCTATTATTTTTAAAATTTCTCTTATATTTTATTCTATCAAAACGGCATAGTACAAAGCTTGTCTGTTTTTGCTCAATCTTCCATTGACAAGAGTCTTTCTATTCTGTCCGCAGAATAGCAATCCTCCAACAGATAAAAAAAACAGCACAACTGCTGTTTTTTTAACTTAAAGCTTAACTATCTACGTCTGGTATTTTCGCATTCCTGATTTGCAACAGTACAAGAAGTTTTGCAAGCAGACTGGCATGATGTCTGACATTCACCGCAGCCTCCCTGACAAGCTGATGTTTTTAATGTGGGTTTTGCAATTGTCTTTACATTCTTCAAAGTAGTCCTCCTTCGATGTCCTCGTTTTAGTGAGTCCGTCCTTTTCTTTCTATTTATTAATACATGCTAAATTGTATCGAATAAATATTCTATTGTCAAGCAGTTCCGAAACGCTTATCTCCTTTTCCCAGCAACAAACCCAGCAGCTCTTTTAAAGAAATACCCCGTAGCTAATTTGCTTTAGGGTATTTCTTTAGATAACTTAAAATGTATTAACCCATACTTCATCTAAACAAACATAGGAATAAAATACAAACCTAGACATGTAATAACTGACCAGAAGACCCAGATGAATGCCATAAATCCCCATACATCCTTGAGCTTCATTCCAACAACTGACAATGCTGGAATTACATAAAGCGGCTGGAGCAGATTTGTAGCTTCATCGCCGAGCACAAAAGCATTAATACAATCAATCATGTTTGCTCCAGTCTGCTGAACTGCATCAACAATCAGAGGACCTTGAACAATCCACTGCCCACCTTGTGATGGGATAAACAGATTGACAACAGATGCCGAAAGAAATGAAAACAGCGGCATTGTCCGCGCATTGGCAACAGAGACGATAGCACTTACTATAACCTGACCCAGTCCACAATTCATCAGTCCCATGATTCCACCATAGAACGGAAACTGAATGAGAACCTCACAGGAAAGCCGCATATTGTCCTTGTGAGCTTCAACAAAAGCACGTGGAGAATTATATAAAAAGCAGTTAATAATGAGAAACAAAAAAATGATAAAATTTACAGATAGGGATCCGAGGAAGCCTTTGCTTATAAAACTATATAGAATAGCTACCAGTCCACCCACTCCAATAAGCCACATAATGATACGGCTTCCATTCATTTTGTCCGCCGGGGTAAGTTTTTCAATTACATCATAATTAGGCGACACGCTGTCTAATGCACTTGAGAATTCTACCGTTTCATGCTTTGGCGGACGAGTAAAGATCGCGATAACCATAAAGGATACAGCCAACACAGTCCACAGAATTACGTTCATAGTATTATAAGTTGTCTGCGCCTGAGTGAGCACGCCTATTTTATCTTCAAGGAAGTGACCGGGAGTTGCAAGCAAAGCATACAAGGATGCGGATGGTCCCAAGCATTGCCCTAAAATCATGCAAGAATATCCTGCAGCTATCATCATAGGAAAATGAAGGCCATTTATGCGCTTCGCAAGCTGCATGGCAAGGATGGGCGTTACAATTGTACAAAATGCCCAATTGACAAAGCTGGAGCCATAGCCGAACAGCATGAGTAAAATCATAGCTCCTGTTGGAGTATGTACCAAATCTGCCAGCTTTGTTAAGAGTCTATTTACCTGAGCCGATTTAGCACAGGTAGCACAGACAACAACCATCAAGCTCATCTGAAACGCAAAGGTAGATTGTGTCCATAGTCCGTCAGCCCAAGCATTCACCAATTCCAAAGGTTTTGCACCTGCCACAAGTGAGCCTATAAATACAATAAATGTAAGAATCAAACAAAAAACAAAGGAATCGGGAATAATTTTTTCTGCCGCAAACTGAAACTTTTTACTCATTTGCCATAAAAGAGTACCCTTCTGAAGGGTTGAATTGGTATTACTTGACATTTATACGTCTTCCTTTCTTTAAATACACCTCACCCTGCTATGGAAGCATCATTTTCCATAGAGCATGTTCACAAGATATTCATTTAAGTCTGATTTCGATTTTTCAATTTGTTCGGGCGTCCATTTCTGGAATCCTTCTCCGGTCTTAAAACCAAGCTTTCCGTTGTCACACATTTTTTTCAGCACCGGCAAAGGCATGTGGGTATCCTCCAAATGCTCAAATATATATTCATGGATATTATAAGTCAAATCAGCACCTACCATATCCACATTTTCCAGAGGTCCTAATTGAGGAAGGCGCATCCCAAACGAATATTTTACCGCCTTGTCAACAGTCTCGGCATCTGCAATTCCATTCTCCACAATTGAAATTGCTTCCCTCCACAGGGCATGCTGCATACGATTGGCAATAAAACCCGGAACATCCTTCTTGCACAGCACCGGCTCTTTGCCCACTGATTTCAGCACTTCCATAACAGTTTGTGCGACTTCATTGCTCGAAGCATCCGATTTTACAACTTCAACTAGTGGGATCAGATGTGCGGGATTCCAAAAGTGGGTTCCGACAAATCGTTCTCTGTATTTTAAGTCAGCAGAAATTTCGCTTGGACTCATAACGGATGAGTTCGTACAAAATATTGCATCCCGGCAGCAAAGCTGCTCCAACTTCGCAAAGGTCTCTCTTTTTAACTGCATATCCTCAAAAACTGCCTCTATAACCAAATCCGAACGTTTTACCAATTCACTTTCCATATCTGTGGTAAAAGAAATCCGGTGAAGACGAGCTTCCAGTTCTTCTTTAGATATTGCGTCTTTATCAATAAGCGGCTGCACATTTCCGCGTATATCATCATTTATATTGGTTTCATTTAAATCATACACACCTATTTCGAAGTTTGGGTTTGATGCCATGACAAAGGCTATGTTCTTACCCATCATACCTGCACCACAAATCAGAATATATTTTATTTCTTTCATGACCTTTCCTTTCTGAAAAGATAAGCGGTTCATTCCGGTTATTTTTTCAAACCGAGAATTTCACGAGCGTCTGCAGGTGTTGCAACCTCATTTCCAAATTCACGGATAATACGAGCCGCCCTTTCAACAAACTGTACGTTGCTGTCTGCCAGCTTGTCGCTGGAATACATTACGTTGTCTTCCATTCCCACACGAACATGCCCACCCAAAGCAATTCCCGCATACAAAATTTCCATTGCAGAGTGCCCTACTCCAAAGCAGCTCCATGTAGATTCAGGACAGAGCATCTCCATTGTTTCTTTCATGAACAGCAGATTTTTAAGACTTCCTGGTATTCCATTGGCACATCCCATGCAAAACTGAAAATGCAACGGTGCTTTAATGACGCCTTTTTTAAGATAATATGCGGCATTTGCTATCATTCCGGGATCAAAGCACTCTATCTCAGGTTTAACCCCACATACTTGCATGCTTGCAGCCAGCTGCTCCAAAAACTTAGGATGGTTAATAAACAATCCAGAGTGCATCCAATTCATCGAACCGCAGTCAAAGGATGCCATCTCAGGATGCAATGCTTTAATATGAGCCTGTCGTGTTTCATCGGTTGCATTTAAATCTCCGGAGGTTGTAAGGTTTAATACAATGTCACAATCCGGATACTTTTCTTTCATCAGTTTAACCGTTTCGCTAAACTTCTCGGTGGACATGGTTCCATTTCCCTCCTCGTCCCTCATATGCAGATGTGCAACAGCAGCTCCTGCTTTCCAACAGTCATAGACATCTGCAGCAATTTCAGCCGGTGTCATAGGCACATTGGGATTATTTTTTTTCTTTGGCCAAGCGCCTGTTGTAGCAACAGTTATAATTGTTTTTTTCATGTAAATGCTCCTTATCTATTTTTAATATTTTTTCACTTTTCTTTAAGAGCAAAATACATGCCAATTTATTTTTAAAGTACAACAAGGCTTGAATCTTTGTAATTTCAATGTTTTTTATCCAATTAAAATCAAAGCATTACGCAAACAAAAAACAGCAGGTGATTTTTTTCACCTGCTGTTTTTTGTAGAATAATATTATAACCGCAATTATTAGATGATATAAACTAATATTTGATCTAAATACACCACTTTTTTCTTAAAAAACAACAATATTTTTTCGGTGAATTATTTCACATATATGGTGAATTAATTCACTGAAATTCCTGATTATATCGCTGAAGCTTTTTGACAAGAGTGGAATGATCTACTCCCAAAACCTTAGCAGTCCGCCGCAGCGACCCTTCTTCTTTTAATGTTCGAATAATAATACTGTGCTCATATATCCGCACCATATCTTTAAGTGTACTGCTGCTTTCAATCTCTTTATAAGACGATAAGGCTTCTGGACTTAGAGCCACAAAAATGCTATGGCTGGTAATATTTTTGCCGCGACTGGTAACTACCAGTCTTTCTATCATATTTTCTAATTCTCGTACATTTCCGGGCCAAGAATATTTCTTTAATGCATTCATTCCTTCTTCGCTGATTAAAATCTCTTTATTATATTTTTTGTTATATTTTTGACAAAATTTTTCAGCCAAATAAGGAATTTCTTCCTTACGCTCTCTTAGAGGCTTTAGGTTGATTGGAACTACATTCAGCCTGTAATATAAATCTTCCCGGAAACGTTTATTCTTAATCTCCTCCAACAGATTTTTGTTCGTAGATGCAATCACCCTAATATCAAGCGAAACTGTGTTATTTCCGCCTATCCTTATAAACTCTTTCTGTTGAAGAACTCGCAAAAGCTTCGCCTGAAGCGGAAGAGACATATCTCCTATTTCATCAAGCAATATGACCCCTGTATTTGCCAATTCAAACATTCCAACCTTACCATTCCGCTTTGCTCCGGTAAACGCTCCAGCCTCATACCCAAACAGCTCCGATTCCAGCAGCTCTGCCGGTATTGCTGCACAATTTACTTTAATAAAGGGCTTGTCTTTACGATTGCTATTCTGATACAACTCGTTGGCAACCAGTTCCTTGCCTGTTCCGGTTTCTCCTGTTATTAAAACAGTTACATCGGTTTCTGCAACTGTTTTAATCGTTTCCATAACTGATTTCATCGCATCACTGAAATACAAAAGCTGTTTTCTTCCGGTTTGCTGTTGACGCATATATGCCAACTCTTCATTTTTTTTGTTTCTCTCTTCAGAGAGTACAATAAGCCGGTGCTCCAGCTCCTTCAGCTCCGGAAAATCACGAGTGTTTGTTACTACCAGTTTAATTTTACCCTGCTTGTCAAAAACAGGGGTTCCTGTCACCAATACATCTTTATTTACTTTAATAATTCTAGCGACAGAATTGACACGTTCTTTCTTCTCTAAAACAGCTCCTGTAACCGATCCTTTATATAAGCACCCTTCCAACTCAATATCTGGAACCTTTTTCCCGATTATTTCTTCAGGAAATATCCCTGTTGTTCGGGTATATGCTTTATTTATAAAAAGTATCTTTCCCTCTCCATCTGTAATATGAATGCCATCATAAAGATTCTGACAGACTTCCTCAAAATCCACGTAATCCGGACGAAGCCTACCTAATGTTTCTATCAAAGCATCCAATTCTTTTTCTCTTCCATCGGAAAGTAATAAGGCATCAATTTGTTCTCTGATTCTCTTTTGATCCACATCTTTTAACAATCCCTTATCCTCCTTCTTTCCGATTCGGAGAGTCTGTTTTTAGCACTTACAGGTGTGCTCTACTGTCAATTGCAAAAAGGTCCGTGTTCCCACATTACACTGATTTATAATTTCCACATAGGCTTTGGAGACAGACAACATCAAATTAACACGATTCGCGAATAATCTGAACACCCTGCGGTGTATCCTTTAATGTAATGCCTTTTTCCTTTAACACATCTCGGATCTCATCCGCTCTTGCGAAATTCTTTGCTTTTCTTGCTTCCTGTCTTTCTTCGATTAGTTTTTGAATCTCACTATCCATTTCTGTATCGGAAGCCTCTTTTCGAAGCAATCCCAAAACGCCAGTCAATTCATCCAAAAGAGAAAGGGATTTTTCAGAAAATTCTTTTGAGGCACCATCTTTTGTCACCGTATTCATATCCCGAATCAACTCGAACACTGCGCTGATTGCATCTGCGGTATTCAAATCGTCTTCCATTGCATTATTAAATTTATCACGGTATTTCTCCAGATTAGCAAACTGTGCAGCTTCGTCATGCGTCATACTACCTTCTCCATTTTGAATCAAGTGTTGTAAATGAAGCTTTGCATTCTGCATTCGCGCTAAGCTGTTTTTTGCTTGTTCCATCAACTCCTGGCTGAAATTAATCGGACTCCGATAGTGACCGGATAGCAAAAAGAAACGCATTACCTCTCCATCATAATCTTTTAGTATATCTCTCACTGTAAAGAAATTACCTTTTGATTTTGACATCTTTTCATTGTCAATTGTAATATATCCATTGTGCATCCAATAATTTGCAAATGGCTTGCCTGTTTGCGCTTCCGTCTGTGCAATTTCATTTTCATGATGTGGGAAAGTAAGATCCTGCCCGCCTGCATGAATATCGATGGTTTCTCCTAAATATTTCGTAGACATAACTGAGCATTCAATATGCCAGCCCGGCCGGCCCATTCCCCAAGGAGACTCCCATGCGATCTCATCCTGTTTTTTTTGTGCCTTCCACAGCGCAAAATCCAATGGGTCTTTTTTCTTTTCACCCACTTCAATGCGTGCACCCGATTCCAAGTCTTCAATGTTTTGTTTTGACAGCTTTCCATAATCCGAAAACTTACGTGTGCTGTAATACACGTCACCATCTATTTCATATGCGTAGCCTTTGTCAATCAATCCTTGTACAAACCCAATGATTTCGTTCATGTTTTCAGTTACTTTCGGATGTACACTAGCCTTTTGTACGTTTAAAGCTGCCGCATCTTTATAATATTCTTCTACGTACTTTTCACTGATTTCGCTGGCATCGACGCCTTCTTCTCTCGCCTTATTAATAATCTTATCGTCCACGTCAGTAAAATTCTGTACAAATTTTACATTTTTGCCCCGATACTGCAAATAATTTCTTAATGTATCAAATACAACAAAGGGTCTTGCATTCCCAATATGAAAATAGTTATATACTGTCGGACCGCACACGTAAATTTTTATTTCCTTTTCATCGATCGGCACGAACTCTTCTTTCTGCCGTGTCAAGGTATTATAGATTTTCATTTTGCTTCCTCCTCACTACCACACATTCCCTGTATCTTTTCCTTCTCTGTTGCTCTTAATTTATTTTCAAGCATAACGATGCGTTTTCGTAAACATTCCAGTTCTACTGCAATTGGATCTGGCAAATCCACCTGGTTTAGGTCCTCTGCTCTCTGATTTCCTCTCTTTACAATCTTTCCAGGTACACCTACTACTGTACAATTCGGAGGTACGGCTTCCAGCACAACAGCCCCTGCTCCTATCTTGGAATTATCCCCTACTGTAAAAGGGCCTAATACCTTTGCACCGGAGCTAATCATTACATTGTTTCCGATAGTAGGATGACGCTTCCCGCTGTCTTTCCCTGTTCCTCCCAGAGTCACTGCCTGATAAATCGTAACATCGTTACCAACTTCTGCCGTTTCACCTATGACCACAGCCATACCGTGATCTATAAAACACCGACGTCCAATTGTTGCTCCCGGATGTATCTCAATTCCGGTGAAAAATCTTGCAAGCTGTGACAGGATTCTCGCAAGCAGCTTTAGATGATGATGATACATCCAATGCGCTGGCTTATGTAAAATCAATGCCCATACTCCAGGGTAACAAAGCAATACCTCAAAGCCGCTTCTTGCCGCAGGGTCACGATTTAAAACAGCTTGAATATCCTCCTTCACTTCACCAAAAAAAACCATATTTGCCTCCATATATAAAAAAGCCATCCCAGAAAGCTTCAGTTTTTATCATGCAAAAATCACATACTAATATTTATACCACAACTTTTGTTTTTGAAACAATTTAGAGCGAGTTCACAAACTCGCTCTAAAATTATATACCATATTCGATTGATTATCAAAAGTTTTCTAATCATATCAAATTCTTGTATTCTTATAAATAATTCAATGGATTTTGCGGCACACCATTTTTTCGTACTTCGAAATGAAGATGATATCCGGTTGCGCTCCCCGTAATACCTACCGTCGCAATTTGCTGCCCTTTGCTTACGCGAGCACCAACCGATGTCACGATTGTATCACAGTGTGCATACCAGGTCTCTATTCCATTTCCATGAGATACCTTTACTATATTCCCATAGGTTCCCGAATAACCTGCAAACGTGACTACTCCGTCATCTGTAGCATGTATTGCTGTTCCTTTTGGATTTCGAAGGTCAACTCCGGTATGTCGCCTTCCTCCTCTGGCTGCGCCAAACGGAGAGGATACATTCAATGGTACCGGTCTAAGAAAACTTCCTGAACCTACCAGCTTTGACAAGGCCTTTGTCCCTCGGTAAGCGACCTGTGGCTGCGGCTCTGATGTAACAGTGGTGCCTAAGTCAACAGCGGAGGTCTGAACACCATTCTCCTTTGTCAACTCAACGACTGTTTCTTTTTTTCCATATACACCTGCCGTTTTTACCTTAACTTCACCTTTATACAATGTGTTCGTAGCTTCAAAAACTGTATCAAAATCAATTTTCTCTGTTGTTGTAACCTGCTCTTTGGTAATAACGGTAATATAAGGATGTATTTCAACCAGACTTAAGGTTTGTCCGATTTGAATTTTATTCGAGTCAAATCCCGGATTCATTTGCTGAAGCTGTTCAGGTGTCATATTGTTCCCAATTGCAATATCCCATACTGTATCTCCAGGCTGCACAACATACGACTTTGGTTCAGCATTTCCTGTTAATAATAAGTTAACGCCATCTTCTACATTTAAAATATCTGAAACAGACACTTTCTGTGAAGCAATATTTACATTTTCCTTATAAACTGTACTGACAATTTGCGATCCTTCTGTCTGATATTTCGCAACAACATTATTCAATACTTCTTTTGCATCTTCTTCACTCGCCAATGCCAATACATCCGTATCATTTATCGATATGCTCCAAGCATCTGCAATAAATAGCTTTGTTAATAAAAATTTCTCTTTTAACTGTTCTTCCGATAAGATGGATGCATCTTTTTTTAAGTCTCTGATTGCAGTGCATTTCAAAGCGGATTCATCACAGTAAACTTCTTCTACACCTTTTGACTCGCTCATTTCTGTTCGAATCGCGTCAATCGCTTCGTCCATCGTCGCCGGACTTTCAATATAAGCAAATGGCACTTCATTTACCGCCAGCATATAGGCGTCCGGTGTCATAATTTTTACTGTAACAAATGATAGTATCGCAACTCCGATCACAGCACCACATGCAATTGCAATGCTTTTTTTCCGATTGGGATGAAGTAATATTTTATCTTTTATCAAGAATAATGCCTTATTTTTCGTGGACAGAGCCTTGTCCTTTATCTTCTGAAATCTTTCTGAAATCTTTTCTTTATCGAAATTATCTTTTAAGTTCATCTTACTCTCCTTTGTGCAAATCTACCGTTTCTATTTTCATACCTCCTTGCTTCCGGATTCGTATTAAACTTTTATAAAATAAAGATAGAATCTTTTAGTAGTTTCTCCTATTTATTCTTATGTATGTATCCTATGAAAAAGTACATTTAAATGTTACAAGAATGTTACAAGAATGTCAAGTACATCATTATCATTTCATAAATTTTCACATTTTCTACATAAATTTGGCTCAAATGACAAAGCAGAATCTTTTTATTTGCAGATATTATTTCTTTATTCTCGCTTTTTCGCAACATATCCGAAACCGCATCCAACGCTTTTTTTATAAAATTAATTTTTTATTAATAAAAGTAAGAGGCTTCCTCTCTACAGAAAGCCCCTTACTCTTTTGTTTTTTCTTTACTCTTCGATTTCTTCAACCGTAACAGATTTCATTTTTTGCTCTGTCTTCGGCTTATCCATTGCATCTCTTTTTACAGCTACAATCTTCCTTGCCACCTCTAAGCCTTCAATTAGTTTCCCAAAGGCAGCATATTGACCGTCTAGATGAGGAGCATCTTCTACCATGATAAAAAACTGTGATCCTGCCGAATTGGGGTCCATCGCTCTCGCCATAGATAAGACACCCGCTGTGTGCTTTAGCTCATTTTTAAACCCATTTGCCGCAAACTCTCCTTCAATGGTATGCCCTGGTCCGCCCATTCCTGTACCAGTCGGATCTCCGCCTTGAATCATAAATCCCGGAATCACTCTGTGAAAAATAGTGCCGTCAAAAAACTTCTTTTCAATTAAATCAACAAAGTTTTCCACTGTTTTTGGGGCAACTTCCGGATAAAGCTCCGCTTTCATCACATCACCGTTCTCCATTTCGATGGTAATAATCTTTTTCATATGCGCTCTCCTTTTCTTTGTTATAAGCATTTACTATTTTCTTAGCTTAAATGGATTATATCCATTTTCTTTTTCGTTAAAATGATCCATCATGAGTTTATGAACCGAATCGGATAATACATCGCAGTCGATATAGCGTCCAATCGCATACCAAAGTTCGTCTCGCAAATAATCCGGATAAACATGTTCCAAGGACAGTACTTCTTTTTGTGTCAAAAATTGAACGTCACGTAGTACCTGATGCTGTGAATCAAATTCAGGGTCTTCTCCCAAGCATAATTCTCCCCCAATTTTATTTGCCAAAAAGAAATTTACAAAGCGCTGTCCTCTTTCCTCCGAAACTTCTTCTACATGCCAGAGCAGCTTTACTACTTTAATATCCAAACCTGTTTCTTCTTTTACCTCACGTACGGCAGCCTGTGAAGCATTTTCTCCAGCCTCAATGCCTCCGCCAGGCACCATCCAAATGTCCTTATCCTCATGATGCTGTTTTACCATTAAAATACGCTTGTGTTCATCCAAAACAACAACTCGTACTCCACCAGTCCACATACTCGCCCCTCCTGCTTTTTGCTTACTTTTTCTGATTTACCAGTACCACTGTTTTTTCCAAAGCCTCTGTCGCATTCATATTTACGGAGTCGCTGCATTCACGAAGCTTCCATTCAACGATTCGATCAGTTGCCTGCTTTCCAACTGTGATCCGCACAGGAATTCCCAACAAATCAGCATCCTTAAATTTTACGCCTGGACGTTCTTTTCGGTCATCCAAAAGAACTTCCACGCCAGCTCTTTGAAGCTCTTGATATAGTTCCTCTGCAAGGCTGATCTGCTCTTCATTATTAGTGTTTACAATCGTGACTACCACATGGTAAGGTGCAACCGGCATCGGCCAAATGATACCATTTTCATCATGATGCTGCTCGACGATGGCAGCCAAAGTTCGAGAGACTCCTACACCATAGCAACCCATAACCATGATGTGATCTTTCATATTTTCATCTTTATAATAAGCGTTCATCGCTTCGCTGTATTTCGTTCCAAGCTTAAACACCTGTCCGACTTCAATCCCTCTTGTGATTTTAACCGGAGCTCCACATACCGGGCAAGGCTCACCTTCTTTTAACAGCTTCAAGTCCGTTACGATGTCACCTTTATAATCTCTTCCATAATTGACATTTATTAGATGATGATCTGCTTTACATGCACCGGCACATAAATTTTTTGCTTCAACCAATTCTGTATCAACTACAATCTTGCAATCATGCAAGCCAATTGGTCCTGTAAATCCTCCAACGCATCCAGTTTCTTTATGCATTTGTTCCTCATCAGCAAATTCAATCTCATGCTCTGCAATTTTTAAAATATTGATCAGCTTCGTCATGTTTAATTCCCGATCTCCACGGACAAACGCTGCTACATACTTGTAGTCCTGATTATAGACTTGAAATAGAAGTGCTTTGATCGTTTTAGTAACCGGAATTTTTAAAAAATCGACGACTTCAGCTATGCTTTTCGTTCCTGGAGTCATTACCTCTTCTAATGGCAATTCCGCTTCCTGCGGTGCCTTTTCATCGACACAAGGAGCACGTTCTATCGTTGCTGCCATCTGACATGCTTCACAATAAGCAATTTCACTTTCTCCGACTTCAGATAATGCGCAGAATTCATGTGAATTACTGCCGCCCATAGCTCCAGTATCTGCCTCCACTGCACGGAAAGTTAATCCACAGCGTGTAAAGATCTTCGTATATGCATCGTACATATCGTCATAGCTCTTATCCAGCCCTTCCCAATCTCGGTCAAAGGAATAGGAATCCTTCATAATAAATTCCCGGCTTCTCATCAGTCCGAATCTCGGTCTTTTTTCATCTCTGTATTTTGTTTGTATTTGATAAAGATTGAGTGGGAGCTGTCTATAGGAACTGATTTCACTCCGCACAATATCCGTAAAAATTTCTTCATGAGTAGGGCCTAGGCAAAACTGTCTTTCATTCCGATCTTTGAGGCGAAACATTTCCGGTCCAAATGCCGCCCATCTGCCTGATTCTTCCCACAATTCGGCGGGCTGGATTGCAGACATCAAGATTTCCTGCGCCCCCTTCTTGTCCATTTCTTCCCGAACAATCTGTTCAATTTTTCGCAGAGAGCGATAACCCAAAGGCATAAATCCATATACGCCCGAAACCAATTTCCGAATCATACCAGCCCGAAGCAGTAAAATATGGCTTGGTATCTCTGCTTCTGAGGGTACTTCTCTCAACGTTCTTAAGTACATTTTTGAAAGTCTCATACAAGAATTCTCCTTCTATATTTCTATTTTTCATTTCGTCACCCTCCTTTGTGAAAGGATGGTATCATTTTTCATTGGTAAAGTGTGACAGAAGCTTGTGCTGCAATGCCTTCTTCACGACCGCAAAATCCCAATTGCTCCGTTGTCGTACCCTTTATATTAATGCAATTTAATTTCATTTGCAATGTTACGGCTATTTTTTGTCTTATTTCTTGTATATATGGTGCAATTTTTGGTTTTTGCGCAATGACAGACGCATCTATATTCCCAATAGTATAGCCTTCTTCTTTTAAAATGTGATCCACCTGTTTTAACAGTTCTAAGCTGGAAATACCGCAATATGCGGGATCACTATCCGGAAAGTGTGTGCCAATATCACCAAATCCACCTGCACCCAGCAAAGCATCCATAATCGCATGCAACAATACATCCGCATCGGAATGTCCTAAAAGACCCTTTTCAAAAGGAATTTCAACTCCTCCTAAAATGAGTTTTCTTTGCTCAACCAATCGATGGACATCAAATCCCGTCCCAACTCGAATTATATTTTGTTTACATTCCTCTTTCAAAAGAAATCCACCTTCCCTGCCTTTTTTTACAATTGCTTCTCCAAAAAGTAAATCTTCTTCTGTTGTAATTTTAATATTATCGTAATCACCTTCTACGAGGTATACTTTTTTTCCAATTCTTTCTACCAATACCGTATCGTCTGTTCCATAAAAATGGTCTAAAGAAGCTTTTTCATGCGCCTCTTTCAACACTGAAACATGAAATCCCTGCGGTGTCTGAACATGATAAAGGCAACTCCGGTCCGGTGTTTTCGTAAAAACTCCATCTTCACTCATTTTAATGGTATCTTTTACAGTGACTGCTGCCGCTGCTGCAACGCCGTGCGACAAAGCCTCTACGGTTCTCGTTATCACATCCCGTGATACAAATGCTCTCGCCCCGTCGTGAACCAAAACAAATTCGTTATCCGGCTCTAAAGCTTTTATTCCATTAAAAACAGAATCCTGCCTTGTTTCGCCACCTGCAACGATTGCTTTTATTTTTTTTAATCCGTATTCGTCTATCATCTGTGATAAGGTCTGTTGTTCTTCTCTTCTTGCCACAATGTAAATTTCATCGATAAAAGAATGCTCTGAAAAAACACCAACGGCTCTTACCACTACAGGCAGGCCGCTGATTTTTCGAAATTGTTTTGATTGCCCACAGCCCATTCTCGTTCCAGAACCGGCTGCAGCAATAATGACTGCTACTTTTTTATTCTTATACATAATGCTTTCCTATGCTTTACTTCTTATCGTTTCGGCTTAGCAAAAATCATACGTCCGGCAGATGTTTGCAATACGCTAGTTACAGCAACATCAATCGTCTTGCCGATGTAGCGCTTCCCTTCTTCTACAACAATCATCGTTCCATCATCTAAGTAAGCAACTGCCTGATTATTTTCTTTTCCTTCTTTTACGAGGAAGAGCTGCATGTCCTCACCCGGAAGTACAACAGGCTTTAAAGTATTTGCCAATTCATTGATATTAAGTACTTCAACCCCTTTAATCATGGCTACTTTATTTAAGTTGAAATCGTTTGTGACAACCTTTCCATTCATAATTTGCGCAAGCTTCAACAGTTTTACATCAACTTCAGGAATTTCGTCTAAAGCTTTTTCGGAATTTGTATTATAAATATCAATACCGTAATCATTTTGAATTCGATTTAGTATATCCAAACCTCTTCGTCCACGATTCCTCTTTAGGCTGTCCGAAGAATCTGCAATATGGCGCAGCTCAACTAACACAAATTCAGGTATTACAATTGTTCCCTCAATAAAGCCAGTCTTCATAATATCTGCAATACGCCCATCGATGATTACGCTGGTATCTAAAATCTTTGGGGTAGCATCATTTCCTTTGTTCTTGCTTTTCGTCTGCTTTTTTGAAACACTCATCCATTGGTAGGCAGGAACATCCTTGCTTTTCTTTTGCGCAACACTCATTCCCAAATATCCCAGGAATAAATAAGTAATTACCGATAAAATCGTACTAATATACGCAACACTTAAAATCGTGATGGAATACAATATCTGACTAATAAAAAATGCGAGAATCAACCCAATAATTAATCCAATAATTCCTGCAACCATATCATTCGTTGGAACCTTTGACAAATCAGATTCAATCCCCTTTGCCACTTTAACCCCATGCCTACGAACCAATGGTGCTAATTTAAAAAATATAATTCCAGACAGAAGAATAAAAGCTCCTGCCATAATAAGCTCTTCCGACTGCCGCATTCCTAAAACTGAACTTATATTACTTACCTTAACTAATAAAGCAATACCATATCCAAATAATAGTCCACATAGTGTAAATACTATTCTAAAAATTTTTGTGAACACGCGTTCACCCCCCCTTGTTTTATTTTGTAGTCTCTATTCTCAAACTGCTGCATCTACTATTGCTGTCGCTGCATCTCGGTCTATTTCTTTCACCAATATAATCTCACTTACTAAAATCTGATTTGCATTGATAAGCATCTTCTTTTCCCCTGTTGAAAGCTTCTTATCCCTTTCGCAACGAGTAAGATCCCGAACGACTTCTGCGACTTCTTCAATTTCCCCTGTTTTCAACTTTTCCATATTCTCGCGATATCTACGATTCCAATTCGTCGACATAACGGATGATTTACTATTCAGTATCTCAAAGACACAGGATAATTTTTCCTCTGACACCACAGCTCTTACCCCAATTTCATCGGTAGCATCTACAGGAATCATAATCTTTATATCACTGCAAGAGAGCTTTAATATATAATACCTCCTAGATTCTCCCAAAATCTTCTTTTCTTCAATCGTTTCAATAACACCCGCTCCGTGCATTGGATATACAATTTTTTCACCAATTGTAAACATAATAAACGCCTCCAGTCTATTTATAGTATAAATGACAGAAGCATGTCATGTCAAGAAAACAATTTTTCATTTTATCATAATGGTATTTATGTGTCAACACAAATATTTTATTAAAAAATCACTTAATTTTCACAAAGAAAACGTATTCTTAAAGAAATGCACATGCGACTATGTTATAATCGAATCAGAAAAAGCAATAAATAAAAATAACTAATGATTTAAACGTGAAATAGATTTTAAAAAAAGGAGAGGGGATATTGTTATGGCGCTAATTTTAATTGTTGATGATGAACAAAAAATTCGTGAAGTTATCCGTGAATATGCTGAATTTAATGGCTATGAAGTGAAAGAAGCTGCCGACGGCATGGAAGCCGTTGCGCTTACCAAACAATATGATTTTGATCTTATCGTAATGGATATTATGATGCCTAAACTAGACGGTTTTTCAACCTGCAAGGAAATAAAAAAAACGATGGACATTCCAGTTATTATGCTTTCTGCACGGGGCGAAGAGTACGACAAACTATTTGGATTTGAGCTCGGTATTGATGATTACGTAGTAAAGCCCTTCAGCCCAAAAGAGTTGATGGCACGGATCAATGTAGCGCTGACACGAAGAAGACAGCAGAGCGCGCAAAATAATGAGGTCCTCACTTTTGATGGCTTGGAAATCAACATTCTTGCACGTAACGTCACAATTGACGGAGAAAAAATAGAATTGACACCAAAGGAATATGACCTCTTATTTTATCTCGCTCAAAATAAAAACATTGCGTTATCAAGAGATAAGCTTTTACGTGATATCTGGGGATACGATTTCTTCGGAGACGACCGCACCATCGATACACACATTAAAAATTTAAGAAACAACTTAGGTAAATATCGTGATCACATTGTTACATTACGAGGGGTAGGCTATAAATTTGAAATTTAATTTAAGTTCTTATAAAACCATTGATACAAAAAGCCTTCAATTTAAATTATGGATGTATTTCGGCTTGTTTGCAGCCTTTGTCTTGGTTATTTTGTGGTTCTTGCAGATATTTTTTTTACAAACTTATTATCAGGATATGAAAGCTCGCCAGATTTTAAAAATTGCTGCCACAATTTCTAAGGATTATGCTTCCTCTGACTCTTCTACATTTACGAACATGATTGAAGAAATTACACAAATTTCGTATAAAAATGATATGTATGTGTACATGGAGTTCCCGGAAGGAATCATTCTTACGTCATACGGTAACTATCCTCCAGCCCGGGCTTCTTATAAACCATCACAGGATATTAATTTAATTAAGCATCAGGTGAAACAGAGTCCGACACACACGGTTTCTTTTACCACAGCCAGTCCTTCCGGTAAAAAGGATACTATGATATATGGCAGCTTAATCAAAAACAATACAAATAAAACCACTTTTCTTTGTATCTTTGCACCACTTTCTCCGGTTGAAGCAACGGTAGATATCTTAGCCAATCAACTGGTCTATGTTACTATAATTTCGCTGACTCTGGCTTTTTTCTTGTCCTTATTGCTTTCACGCCGTATTACGCGCTCAATCATTCATATGAAAAATTCTGCGGCACAGCTTGCTAAGGGAAATTATGATGTCACTTTTGACGGTGGTCATTATTCAGAAATGGTTGCACTTGCAGATACGCTAACGTATACCTCTCAAGAGTTAGCAAAAACGAGTAATCTGCAAAAAGATCTGATTGCAAATGTATCTCATGATCTGCGTACCCCCCTTACAATGGTAAAGTCTTACGCTGAAATGATTCGCGATTTATCCGGTGAAAATCCCGAAAAACGGAATGCTCATTTACAAGTAATCATCGATGAAGCCGATCGTTTAAATCTTCTAGTCAGCGATCTTTTAACCATTTCGAAAATGCAATCCGGCGTAGATGCTTTACAAATTCACGACTTTGATCTAAAAAAGGTGGTCACAAGTTTGCTGCAAACATATCTCATTCTAGAAGAGCAGGAAGGGTTCCAATTTGAATTTGACTGCGAACAAGATTCGGACAACTACATGGTGTCCGGAGATGAAACCCGCTTAACGCAGGTGGTTTCAAATCTTTTGAACAATGCAATCCGCTACGGAGGGGAATCAAAGCACATCCGTGTCTCACTTAAAAATGAGAATAATTGGATTCATTTAAGTGTCACTGACTTCGGTCAGGGTATCTCACCCGATGAACTAGAGCAGATCTGGGATCGATATTACAAAGCGAGCAGCCATCAAGTTCGTGCTCTTTCGGGCGGTTCCGGTCTCGGCTTATCTATCGTAAAGGAAATTCTTTTGCTGCATGAGGCACGATTCGGCGTGGAGAGCGAAAAAGGAAAAGGCAGTACCTTCTGGTTTGAATTAAAAGCAAGTGACTGTAATAAAAAGAATTAATATGTTATTCGTTGTATACTAGAAATTGCAAGGTTTGCAAAGTTTATGTGCGATCAAAATTCTTTGATCGCGCATAAACACTGCGAAAGGCTGAGATAATCTGCTTTTTATTTTATCTATATGTTTTCTGAATGGCTTCCTTTAAATTAGTAACGCCTACCAAGGTCATTCCTTTCGGTATTTCAATGATCTTTTCCGCATTCTTTTTTGGCAGCAATATCTTTTCAAATCCCATTCGAGCAGCTTCTCTTACAATTTTTTCTGCATTCTGAACGGAACGTAAATCTCCAGTTAATCCGATTTCTCCCATTGCAATCATTTTTGCAGAACCGGGCAATCCTTTTAATGTAGAGTAGATTGCTAATGCAACAGCCAAATCGGTAGAAGTACCCTCTGGCTTTAGCCCTCCTACCACATTCACGTATACGTCTTGATTTACAAGTGACACGCCCGCTTTTCGTTCAAGAACTGCTAAAATCATATTCAATCTTGATAGTTCCACTCCCAATGCAGTTCGCCTTGCAAATCCAATGTTAGTAGGCGAGGTCAAGGACTGTACTTCTAGCAGCAATGGACGTGTTCCCTCATACACGGCAGTCGCCATAGCCCCCTCGGTTCCATCCTCTAGACCTTCTAAAAAGCTTTTTGATAGATTCTCAATTTCAAGTAACCCTTGCTCTCCCATTTCGAAAGCACCAATCTCACTGGTTGTTCCAAAACGATTTTTATAGGCTCTTAAAATTCGTAATTCTTGATTCCTTTCTCCTGTAAAATGTAACACACAATCCACAAGATGCTCTACAATTTTAGGTCCTGCCAAATCTCCGCTTTTGGTTACATGTGCCACAATAAAAACAGGAATCTGTCCATTCTTTCCAATTCGCATCAGCATGTTTCCACAGATTCGCACTTGAGATACGCTTCCCGGTGCCGAATCCAAATCTTCAGAATACATAGTTTGGATCGAATCAATAATAAGAAATGCTGGTTTTATCTCTTCCTCGACTTTAGAAATAACATCCATGTTTGTTTCTGCAAGTAAAAATAAGTTTTTCATGTCTCCTTCACAAACACGATCTGCTCTCATTTTTATCTGTTCTTCTGATTCTTCTCCACTCACATATAATACTTTCCCATATTTTTCAGCTATTTTCGCTGCTGCTTGTATAATCATTGTTGATTTGCCAATGCCCGGTTCTCCGGAAATTAAAGTAAGTGAGCCTTTCACCATGCCGCCTCCCAGCACCCGATTCAATTCCGCAATGCCGGTATCCATACGTGTATAATCTCCGGAATGAACCTGATTGATTGGCGTCGCTTTCGGGCAAATGCCGCTCTTCCCACGTCTCCTTTTATCATCACTCTGCACCTCTACTAACTTTTCTTCAACCATCGTGTTCCACGCACCGCAAATACATTGTCCCATCCATTTTGCACTTTCATATCCGCATTCCTGACATACAAACACTGTCTTTGACTTCTTTGCCATATTAACTCCTTTAACCCGCCCTCTTAAACATAAAGCGAATTGCATCCTAGCTTCTATATAAATAATTTTTTGTCTGAGCAAATTATAAACTTTTCATTTATACTTCGTCAATCATTCATCCAACAAAAATACCGCGGTTAATTGGAGGCCCGCGGTATTTTTGTCATACAGTATGTCAGGGTTATTCACCACTCTGCTTTGCTTCATCAATAATCTTCTGGCTTAAATGCATCGGCACTTCTTCATACCGTTCAAAGCACATGCGAAAGCTCGCTCTTGCCTGCGTCATGGAACGTAAAGTGATTGCATATGTAAGCATTTCTGCCATCGGAACTTCAGCCATAAGTTTTTGCTCATCAGATAAAGGTTCCATACCTAGAATCTTCCCTCTGCGCTTATTCAAGTCGCCCATAACATCGCCCATAAATTCATCCGGAACCAATATCTCAACATGCATAATCGGCTCTAACAGGATAGGCTTTGCTTCTGCAATCCCTTTTTTAAACGCTAATGAGGCCGCAATTTTAAATGCCATTTCATTTGAATCTACATCATGGTAAGAGCCATCATATAAAACCGCTTTCACATTTACAACCGGATATCCGGCAAGTGGCCCCTTGCTCATGCATTCTCGCAATCCCTTTTCAACCGCAGGAACATAAGATTTTGGAACAGAACCTCCAAATAGTTCTTCACTGAATTCGAATTCTTCTGTAGAAGGAGAAAAACGAATGTGTACATCTCCGTATTGACCAGCACCGCCTGATTGTTTTTTGTGCTTGCCTTGTACATCAGAATTTCCTTTAATCGTCTCTCTATAAGGAATTTTTTGACTTTCAATCTCTATATCAACACCAAATTTTTCTTTCAGTTTCGCAATAATAATACCAATTTGAATTTCTCCCTGTCCGCCAACTAGCATTTGATGCGTTTCAGGATTTCGAATGACCTCAAAAGAAGGATCTTCTTCCATCAGCTTGTTTAAGCCGGTTCCAATCTTTTCTTCGTCCCCCTTTGCTTTCGGTACAATTGCCATCTGTAAAGAAGGCTCTGGGAAAAAGATTTCAGGAAAACGAATTGGAGCTGCCTTATCACAAAGCGTGTCGCCGGTTTTTGCATATTGTAACTTAGCAATAGCCGCAATATCTCCCGCCTCTGCTGCTGAAGCATCAAATTGTGCCTTCCCTCTCATAAAAAATAATTTTCCGATTTTTTCATTCTTCTCTGTATGCATGTTATAGTATTCACTTCCCGCCTTAATAGAGCCGGAAATTACTTTTATCATAGATATTTTTCCTACAAACGGATCAACCAATGTCTTAAAAATAAAAGCAGATGAGGGTTCATCAGAAGAGCAGGCACGCACCTCTGTCTCATCATTTTCATTTAATCCTGCATATTCTTTGTGATCCTTCGGCGTAGGAAAATAATCACAAATCATTTCTAAGAGCGCCTTGATTCCTACCACCTTAGTTGCCGAGCAGACCATCACCGGCGCTAAGGTTCCGGCATTGATTCCCGCCCGTAAGCCCTTTAAAATCTCTTCATCCGTAAATTCAACTCCTTCAAAGAATTTATTTAAAAGTTCTTCATCAGACTCTGCAACTGACTCAATCAGCATTTGACGGTATTCCTCCATCATCTCTTCTTTGTCCTGCGGCACCTCAATGCTTTCAGATCCTTTCCCCGTAAACTTATATGCCTTGCGGTCAACAACGTTTACATAGCCTTTTAGCTCTTCTCCTTCCATAATCGGGAGCATAAAAGGCGTCACAATTTTTCCGAATTTTTCTCTTAAACTAGATAGGGTGCTTTCAAAATCTACGTTTTCTTTATCCATTTTATTTATAAGGAAGAATGCAGGCATGTCACTATGTACCGCTTTCCATGCTTTTACAGTTCCGACTTGAATACCAGCCGACGCATCAACCACCACAATCGCACTCTCCACTGCGCGAAGTGCCGATTTCACTTCACCGATAAAGTCAAAATACCCCGGAGTATCCACAAAATTAATCATAGTATCATTATATTCCGCAGAAACAACGGTCGCATTAATAGAGTAGCCTTTTTCCATTTCCATCTTATCGTAATCGGATACGGTATTCTTTTCTTCTACCCTACCCATTCTGGATATGACTCCGGTATCAAACAAAAGAGCTTCGAGCAGCGTAGTCTTCCCACAGCCTCCGTGCCCGATCAGGGCAACATTTCTGATCGCATCACTTGTATATCCTTTCATCTCAGCATCCTCCTATACTTTTTTATTTTCTTCTTTGGCATTGCGCCTTGAATTTATTATAGCATTCGAGATATAAAATAGCAAAATAAAAATCAAAATAGTTTGCCTTTTCAGAATAGTTTGTCCAGGAATTTTCTATAAAAATTCAAGTAAATAAAAAAAAATTAAAAGAAAATCTGCTTTTGAAATAATAAAAACAGGTTTTCTTTAAATTCTATAGAATATCATATATTATATATATGTGAGTTTTCTACATTTAGGAACTAACAACTACATCCTATCACTACAACTTATCTTAATAATAATAATCTATTTACGGCAAGAAAAAATGTTAAATTCACACTTAAAAAAATAAATCATAATATTTCTATGCTTATATTAAAACAATTTATTGCAGAAAGCTATTATGAGGAATTAGTCATTCTCAGTAAGATATATAACAGGACCGCCTATTTTATAGGCGGTCCTGCTTACAAGTTTATATCATCTCATTAAAATTCTGCATTTTTAGGAGTTCTAGGGAAAGGGATGACATCACGAATATTACTCATTCCTGTAATATACATAATGATTCGTTCAAATCCCAATCCATAGCCGGCATGTTTAACGCCGCCATATTTTCTTAAATCTAAATACCAGCTGTAATCTTCTTCGTGAAGCTGTAATTCATTGATTCGTTTCAGCAGATAATCAAGACGTTCTTCTCTTTGGCTTCCGCCGATTATTTCTCCTACTCCAGGTACTAATAAATCCATTGCAGCGACCGTTTTGTCATCCTCATTCATACGCATATAAAATGCTTTTATTTCCTTTGGATAATCCGTTACAAATATTGGTTTCTTAAAGATCTGCTCCGTCAAATACCGTTCATGCTCTGTTTGTAAATCAATGCCCCAGGAAACTGGATATTGAAATTCTTGCCCTGCTTTCAAAAGCAAATCAACCGCTTCTGTATAAGTCACTCTGGCAAAGTCGGAATTTACAATATGATGCAGACGCTCTAAAAGCCCCTTGTCCATGAATTGGTTAAAAAATTCCATTTCTTCTGGCGCATGTTCTAATACATATCGAATAATATGCTTAATCATAGCCTCTGCCAAATCCATGTTGTCTCCCAAGTCAGCAAAAGCGACTTCCGGTTCAATCATCCAAAATTCTGATGCGTGTCTTGCCGTATTTGAATTCTCAGCACGGAAGGTCGGACCAAAGGTATATACATTTCGAAATGCCATAGCAAAAGTCTCTGCTTCCAGCTGACCACTTACCGTTAAATTTGTTTCTTTTCCAAAAAAATCTTCTGAATAATCTATATCTCCATCTTTTTTCTTAGGCAGGCTATCCATATCTAAGGTTGTTACTCGAAACATTTCGCCTGCGCCTTCGCAATCACTACCTGTGATAATCGGTGTATGCACATAAACAAAATGATTCTCTTGAAAAAATTGATGAATGGCATAAGCGACTAAGGAACGAACACGAAATACAGCCGAAAAGGTGTTACTTCTAGGGCGTAAATGCGCGATCTCTCTTAGAAACTCTAAGCTATGCCGTTTTTTCTGCAACGGATAATCCGGTGCAGAGTCTGCTTCTATTACAATTTTTCTTGCTTTAATCTCAAAAGGCTGCTTTGCCTCTGGAGTTAAAACCAGCTTCCCTTCCACATAGATAGCCGCTGCAATCGGTGCTTTAGAAATCTCTTCAAAGTTATCAATAAACTCTGCCTCATAGACTACCTGCACAGATTTAAAAAAGCTTCCGTCATTTAATTCTACAAATCCAAATTTATTGGAACTGCGGTTCGTTCTTAACCATCCACGAACCACAACATCTTGTTCTTCATAAGATTGGGTATTTCGAAACAATTCTCGCAGCTTGATATCTTTCATCTTACATTACACTCCTTTTTGTTTATAGTGGTTTCATGGTCGGGAAGAGGATAATATCTCGAATAGATGGTGAATTCGTCATCAAGATAATCATTCGATCAATACCGATACCTAAACCTCCGGTTGGAGGCAATCCTACTTCCAATGCATTGACAAAGTCTTCATCCATTGGATGTGCTTCATCGTCTCCGCCTTCTAGCTGTGCCTGCTGATCCTTAAATCTTTGATACTGATCAATAGGGTCATTTAACTCAGAAAATGCATTGGCAACTTCCCATGTATTAATGTAAGCTTCGAATCGTCTCGTAATTCTAGGGTCTTTCGGGTCTCTTTTCGCAAGCGGAGAAATTTCAACCGGATGACCTGTGATAAATACCGGCCCATCTAGATATTCTTCACAATTCTCTTCAAAAAGCTCTGCAATAATTGTGCCTCTTGTCATCGTCTTCGCATCTTCCGGAGCGATACCGTGAGCAATTGCTGCTTTTCTTGCTTCCTCATCAGTCTGAATCTCGTCAAAATCTACGCCTACCCATTTCTTAACCGCTTGAGCCATATCCAATCGCTGCCATGGCGGCTGTAAGTCAAATTTCTTTCCCTGATATTCAATTACGGTCGTACCGTAAAGTACCTTCGCTACATTAGCAAACACATTTTCGGTGATATCCATCATATCATCCATGTCACCATATGCCTGGTATAATTCCATCGAAGTGAATTCTGGATTGTGATTCCGGTCCATACCTTCATTTCGGAACATTTTTCCCATCTCATAGACACGATCCAAGCCCCCTACAATTAATCTTTTTAAATAGAGCTCATTTGAAATACGCATTTTCATATCAATGTCTAATGTATTGTGGTGAGTCGAAAAAGGTCTTGCATTTGCTCCGCCGGCAATGGTCGTCAAAATCGGAGTATCCACTTCCAAAAACCCACGATCTTCTTCTAAGAATCTCTTTACCTCGTGGATGATTTTAGAACGTAGGATAAAAGTTTCACGCACGTCCGGATTCACGATCAAGTCCACATATCTTTGACGGTAACGCATGTCCTGATCTTTCAGTCCATGCCATTTGTCAGGAAGCGGCTGCAATGACTTAGATAATAAAGCCAGTTCTTTTACCTTGATCGATATTTCTCCATGCCTAGTCTTAAAGACTTCGCCTTTTATTCCTATAATATCACCCAAATCATATGTCAAAAATACTTCATATTCTTCCGGTGTGATGGCATCCTGTCTCACATAACACTGAATGCGGCCCTGTTTATCCTGAATGTCCACAAAGGAAGCTTTTCCCATTTGCCGTTTTGCCATGATTCGGCCGGCCATAACAACAAATTTTCCTTCCATTTGTTCAAAATTGTCTTTGATGTCTTTACTGTGATGGTCAACGTCCCATTTTTCAACTAAAAATGGGTTTCTTCCCATTTCCTGCAATTTTGCTAACTTTTCACGACGAATTTGAACCTGCTCGTTGTGCTCCTGCTCCTCTGTTTGAGGAACCACTGTGTTTGTGTTCATTTCTTCACTCATAATGCCCTCTTTCCCGGATATTATAAAATATCCCTTATCTATTGTATCTTAATTATTTTGTAATTTCTAAAACCTCATAGTGAATCAGCCCAATTTCCGCCTGCACTTCAACAATATCGCCGACTGCCTTCCCAAGTAAGGCTTTTCCAACTTTAGATTCATTTGAGATTCTTCCTTCAAAAGGATCCGCTTCTGTGGAGCCAACAATGCTATATTGCATGATCTCCCCTTCATCTAAATCCTTTACCTTTACTTTCAAACCTAAATTGACATGTTCTCCTGTCAACTCAGAATCATTAATAATTTTACCCTTTCGGATCATATTTTCTAATTTTAATATTTTTTCTTCTAATTCAGCCTGTTCATTCTTCGCAGCATCATACTCAGAGTTTTCAGATATATCACCATAGGAAATGGCTTCCTTAATACGCTCTGCGACTTCAGCTCTTCTTACGGTAACCAATTCTTCATGCTCTGCTACAATTTTATCATAGCCTTCTTTGGTTAATAAGATTTCATCTGCCATAGCATGTTCTCCTTTTCTACTCTTATAATTTTCGCATATTTACTAATTCTATGCTTTTTTATTTTCCTTATGATAAAATCAGCCACATTCTTTTGCCGGTTTTCACGCGACGATACAATATTCATAAGATTATAAATCAAATGTGAAAGTTTGTCAATTAGATGTTCCTCTTTTGAAGTGATTCAAACAGCTCCAGCAATTTCTCAGCTTCCTGTATTTCATTTACTTTCCTTCGAATTTCTGCAGAACCGTACATTCCCTTCAAATACCATCCCACGTGTTTACGCATTTCTCTCACTGCAGCATATTCACCTTTTTCTTCACATAAATCGGTCAATTGCTTTTTAATTGTATCTAATTTTTCATCAAAGGAAGGCAGCATCGGTAATGTTTCTCCGTTCCAAAGAGCCAAAGCTTCTTTAAATATCCACGGATTTCCCAATGCGCCTCGAGCGATCATGACAAAATCACAACCTGTTTCTTCTAGCATCCGTATAGCGTCTTCCCCACAAAAAATGTCTCCATTTCCAATGACAGGGATACTGACTGCATCTTTTACTTCTTTTATATAGGACCAGTCTGCTTTCCCTGTATAAAGCTGTTCTCTCGTTCTGCCATGAACTGCAATCGCAGAGGCTCCTGCTTCTTCCATTGCTTTTGCAAAGGAGATAACATTCTTTGTTTTCTCATCCCAGCCAATCCTTGTTTTTACTGTAACTGGCTTTCCTGCATGGGAAACTGCTGACTTCACAAGCTGTGCAGCAAGCTTTACATCTTTTAATAAAGCAGAGCCTTCTCCGTTTTTTACCACTTTAGGAACCGGACACCCCATATTAATATCTAGTAAGCAATTACCCCGTTCAGCTAAGGTTTTTGCCGTAATCTCCATAATTTTAGGATCTGCACCAAAAACTTGAAAGGCCACTGGCTTTTCCTCTTCGTATATACGAAGTAGGCGCTCTGTGGCTTTGTCATTATAAAAAAGTCCTTTTCCGCTAACCATTTCAGAATATACAAGACCTGCACCCTGCTTTTTACAAAGTCTTCGAAACACTCCATCTGTTATCCCTGCAAGCGGTGCTAAAAAAAACGGATTTTCCAAAGCAACTGAACCGATTCTTAATTGTTTTCTTTTCTCTTTTTTCAAATCTTCCCCCAACACCTATTATACATGCTGCCTGCATTTTCCGCTTCCATGAGACGTCCGATTTTTTTCATAAATAATCTTTAAACCTTCTAGTGTCAGCATTTTATCTACATAATCAATGCAGTCAATTCCACTTTCAATCAATGTCGCAAGTCCCCCTGTTGCAACAACAATTGGTTCACGGTCGCTTACGCAGTATTCTTTTAATTCTTCCTTCATTCTTCTTACAATATAATCTACGACACCCATATGCCCATAGACCAAACCGGACTGCATACTCTCATTGGTATTTTTACAAATAGCATGTCCCGGATCTTCTAATTCCACACGAGGCAGCTTTGATGTTTTTTCAAATAAAGCATCCGAAGAAATTTTAATACCCGGAGCAATCGTCCCTCCCAGATATTCAGATTTATCCGATACTGCACAAAATGTAGTGGCTGTTCCAAAATCAATAATAACTAAAGGCCCGCCATACTTTGCTAAAGCCGCTACCGCATTTACAATTCGATCGGCTCCAACTTGTTTTGGATTATCATATTTTACAATTAGTCCGGTTTTAATTCCAGGACCAATCACAATCGCACGTTTGTTAAAATATTTTTGAGATAGATGCTGCAATGTATAAAGAATGGATGGTACAACAGTGGAAATAATTACATCTCGTACCTCTGACACCTTCAATCCCTCGTAGGCAAAAAGCTGATTGATAATCATTCCATACTCATCTGCGCTTTTATCTTTATCCGTTTCCATTCTCCAATTCTGGATCAAATCACCGTCTTTAAAAACACCAAGTACGATGTTTGTATTTCCTACGTCGAATGCTAATAACATTACCAGTTCTCCTTTAAATTCTAAAAGTTTTTATAATGATTTTACCATCTTTTCAATCCGACCTACCGCCAGTGCCATCATTAATCCAGGTACAATGGTGTTGCCAGTAATGTCTACCCCTAAAATTTCTTTTATTCTTTTTAGGCGATACTGCACTGTATTTGTATGAATATCCATAAGCCGAGATGTTTTTGCCGTGTTCAATCCTGCATCTAGGACAAAAGCTTCCAAGGTCTCTAACAGCTGTTTTGCTTTTGTCTCACCCGCACTCTTTAAAGGTTTTAATAAATCCAGATAATTTTTCTTGACTTGCCCGCCTTTTAACGAGATATTTACACAATCCGAGGCGAGTGCTAGCTCATATTTTGAAAATGCTCGTTTCTGTGGAAAAATCAATTGAATGAATGGTTCGGTTTCGTTGATTATTTGAAACGCACTACCGGCATCTTCAATCCCATCGATTCCATTAAAATAAAATATCTTTTTTGCACCGGCCGAAGACAAGTGTTTTGCTAACTTTTTCCATTCCTCTTCTCCTACCTGCTTTGCTTCATCATTTGAAAGCAGGACACCGCAAATTTCATCACCTTCTGCGATCTTTAAGCTATGAATATCATATTCCTTTTCAAAATTAGCTAAAATCTTCAAACCGGCATCTTTATCTACATCAGGTATATCATAAATCCCTTCAATTTTTTCATCGTTGAATTCTGCTTCTGACTTTAAGCTATACGCTAGACTCTTGTTCCCTCTACGAAGTGCTTTAATAAATTCCGCAGTCAGATCTCGCTCCGGTGAATATTTCCACATGCCCATTGCCAATTCGACAATTTCAGCAAGTTTTGTGATTTCTTCCTGCGAATAAGAATCTTCATTATCTACCAGCATCAGGTAATGGCGAATGCCATTGATTCGAATCGGGCCCCAATAAGTAAGGACTCCATTTACATTCACGCGAGTATTAATCTGATTTTTGTCTACATCTTTTTCAATCCCATGACGAATTGCATCTTCTATCGTTGCTCGATGCTGTGTTTCAACAGAAAAAACGGTATTGAAATCCTCGCTAAGCAGAACGATTTGAAAATTATTATTGATCGCTGCTTCTCGTGCTGCAGACTGAAAACTGCTATGCTTTTCAAAATTCAGTAAATGATAAATTGTATTGCTGATTAAACTGTTAGAAAACGTTTCTCTCATTTAAAATGCCCCCTTAAGGAACGAAACGCAGGGATCTCCCCTGCGCCTCAGATCTTTATTCTTCGTCATCAGAGTCAGCGTCATCTGCCAATTCTTGGTGTTCAGATTGCTCTTCACTTAAATCTTCATCTGTTTCTGCATCGCTTAACGTTTTTTCCTCATCCCAAGCAGCCTCTTTTGCCTCTTTACTGTCTGCAGCAGCCTTTACCTGCTCCATGTCTCGCACTTCTTGAAT
Organism: Sinanaerobacter sp. ZZT-01; assembly: GCF_035621135.1. NCBI lineage: Bacteria > Bacillati > Bacillota > Clostridia > Peptostreptococcales > Anaerovoracaceae > Sinanaerobacter > Sinanaerobacter sp. ZZT-01. The sequence goes on along the minus strand of NZ_CP141728.1, from coordinate 1,628,333 downwards.
AATTTCATCGGGAGTCTTTGTTCCGCTGAATAAATCTTCAAATTGCGTTCCATCTAAAGTTTCAATCTCAAGCAACACATTCGCTACCTGATGAAGCTTTTCCATATTCTCATTTAGTATCTGTTCCACATTTTTAAATTGTGCTTCTATAATTAATCTTATTTCATGGTCAATTCTTGAAGCAACTTCTTCTGAATAATTCTTTTTAGACGTAAAATCCCGTCCCAAGAAAACCTCGTCTGACTCACTGTAACTGACTGGCCCAAGCTCGACACTCATTCCATATTTCGTCACCATGCCTCTTGCAATACTTGTCGCACGTTCCAGGTCGTTGCTGGCACCCGTACTGATATCGTTAAGAGTCAGCTTTTCTGCCACACGTCCGCCAAGAAGATGAGCAATCTGCTCTTCCATGTCCGTCTTCGTCATGTAATACTTGTCTTCCTTCGGTAAAATCATCGTAAACCCACCGGCTCTGCCCCGTGGCATAATCGTGATTTGATGAACCGGATCCGTATGCGGAAGCACCCGTGCAACGATTGCATGACCAGCTTCATGGAAGGCAGTCAGCTTGCGCTCTGCCTCACTGATTACCCTGCTTTTCTTTTCCGGTCCGGCAATCACCTTGGTAATCGCCTCTTCAATATCCGCCATGTGTATTTTACTGCCGTTCCTTCTTGCAGTAAGCAATGCCGCCTCATTTAGTAAGTTTTCAATGTCTGCAGGTGTAAATCCTGGGGTTCTTCTTGCTAATACTTTAGGATCGACGGTCTCATCAAGGGGCTTGTTTTTTGCATGCACCTTAAAGATCGCTTCTCTACCTTTTATATCAGGCACTCCGATTACAACTTGACGGTCAAAACGGCCTGGCCTTAAAATCGCTGGATCCAATACATCCGGACGATTTGTTGCAGCTAGAATAATAATTCCTTCGTTGACACCAAATCCATCCATTTCAACCAAAAGTTGATTTAGAGTCTGTTCTCTTTCGTCATTTCCACCGCCAATTCCCGCGCCTCTTCTTCTTCCCACTGCATCAATTTCATCAATAAAAACAATACATGGCGAATTTTTCTTTGCTTGTTCAAATAAATCACGTACACGAGAAGCTCCAACACCTACAAACATCTCTACAAAATCGGAACCGCTTATTGTAAAAAACGGCACACCCGCTTCTCCCGCCGCAGCTTTTGATAAATAAGTCTTTCCAGTTCCCGGCGGGCCTACAAGCAGAATCCCCTTCGGTATGCGTGCTCCTAAGCTTACATATTTTTTTGGATTTTTTAAGAAATCAACAACTTCTGTCAACTCCTCTTTTTCCTCGTCCAACCCTGCTACATCCGCAAAGGTCACTTTTTTCATATCCTCTTCTTTATGGAGACGTGCCCGACTCTTTCCAAAAGTCATTACTCCTTTTCCCCCACCTTGGCCTTGATTCATAAATGAGAACCAGAAAAAGGCGAAGATAACAATCATTACAATGGTCGGCAACAGATTCCATATCCATCCGGAGTTATCCGGCTTTACGCTTGGCACCTTTAATATGCCTTCCGCAGCCTGCGGCATTACATAGTTTTGGCTGACCTGCATCAGCTCATATGGTGTCGGTGCATATGCACTTACAATTGTCCCATTTTTCAATGTTCCCTTAAGGTGCGTCTCTTTTATTGTTAACTCAGTCACTTGCTGTTTTTCTAAATAGGTCACCATGTCCGAAAATTCAATGGCTTTAATCTCTTTCGCTGGCACTCCTTTGTACACCCATGCCATTATAACGACTATGACAAAGATTAGTAAGTATATCCCAACATTTTTAGCTGTTCTATTCAATTTTATATTGTTCCTCCTACTTCTTAGCTTTTCATTTTTTAATTACGCTCAGTAATGCTTTATTTTATCATATTCTTTCATCGTATTCAAGCAAAAGGATGACTTCTGATTTACTGGTAACCTTATACTTTTCATTGATTGCTTCCCCAACAATCCAAAGTATTTCAGATCCGCATGCTACTAAAGGAATAGTATCGCGCAACTCTTTCGGTATTTTTTGATCAATGAAATAATTTTTCAATTTTTTTGTTCCATTCATTCCAAGTGGCCGAATAAAATCTCCTGCTTTTCTTGTCCGTAATACCAATGGCATCCCATTTTCTTTTACTACATTATAATCAAAAGCTCTTATGTTTTTTTTCATCTTTTTCAATTCCGAAACTTCATCCTGCCTAACCAGTTTTTCCTTTATTTCACCTTTTAATGCATACTCTTTCTTAAGATGCATCTTATTTGCTTTCTTATTATTTAATGTAATACTTTTTTCACATATGATTTCTGCCTTGTCATATGTGATTCTTAGGCGATAGCCGTTGGGAAATTCTGCAACGCACGGCTGCCTTCCTGATCGCACCAGCTGATCCGCATGCTCCAAATGCACGGCTGAAACATTTTGAAGCAGCCCTTTTTCTTTCAACATGAGAATTATAATACGTTTTCGAATTGCTTTCGGTTGTTTTCTCAACTCTTTTAAATCAACAATTTCTGATTTTTTCAACACATTAGTTTTTTCACTCTTTTTCTCTTGCAGACGACAGCTTTTCCAGGCCTTTTCTGATACATCGTTTAAATACGATGCATCTTCTGCTGCAACTTTCGCAAGGCGGGTAAATGCGGCGATTACATTTGGATTAAAGTTCTGTTCCATGTAAGGGAGCAGCTCTAAGCGAATCCGATTTCGTGTATACACCGTTTGCAAATTCGTGTGATCAATGCATGGCTCTAAATGATTTTCGACACAATAGCCTTCAACTTCTGCACGAGATACATCTAAAAGCGGGCGGATCACACCATCTTTTCTTTTGTATTCAATCCCAACTAATCCATCAAGGCCGGTTCCTCTCATTAAGCGCATTAATACAGTTTCTGCCTGATCATTTTGGTTTTGTGCAATCGCAATTACAACTTCTTTCAAAGAATTTTCTTCCTTTAATTCTTTTTCCAGGCGTTTTTTTTCTTCAAAAAAAGCTTGATAACGCACTTTCCTTCCGGCATCTTCTGTGCTTAAACCTTCTTTTTTCGCAAGTGCCGCCACATCGCAGGTGACTACATGGCAGGGAATTCCCATAGCTGCACACGTATTTTCTACAAAAACCTGGTCCCGATCGGCTGCTTCTCCTCTCAGCTGATGATTTACATGCACCGCAAAAATATTTATGGATAATTCTTCTTTTATCGTTTGAAGTACAGATACGAGACAAAGTGAGTCCGGTCCACCGGAAAGACCTACAATAACAAAGCTCCCCTTCGAAAGCAGTTCATATTCTTTCACTGTGTTCTTTACTTTTTGAATTACATTCATCTTTCTACTCCTCTTTCAAGGCTTCTATATCTATTTTAACATAAAAAAGATTTCTCAAAACAAAATTTGAGAAATCTTTTAAAAAGGTAAAGAAGGATATTGGGAAAAGAGAATATCCTTGTTATTGGATGGTCGTTACAATGACGGTCATATCATCTCGTTCACGAATCCCGCAGCGCTCGACCGCCTTATTAATGATTAAATCTGCTGCGGTCTGCGGATCGGTTGATTTGATTGCGGCAATTGCTTCTTTGAGCCATGAAAGACCGGATTCTCCTCGATCGGCTTCAGTTATCCCGTCCGAAACAAGTATAATTTGATCCCCCTTGCGTAAGGAGACTTCTATTGATTCAATTGGAATTTGATCTATAATCCCAATTGGTAAAGCAGATACTTTAATCATCTCCACTTCATTTCCTCTCTTAATAAAGGTTGCCGCACCTCCTATTTTAAACAGACGCATTCGGCCTGTATACAAATTCACCATAGCTAAGTCAACTGTAGAGAAAATTTCCTCTGTGGACTTGACAAGAAGAATGGAATTAATGATCTTCAATGCCAACTCGGCATCAAATCCAGCTTTCATTAAATAATGCAGTGTATTAACGGTTAGGGCACTTTCTTCTGCCGCCTTTTTTCCTTTACCCATCCCATCACTGAGCACAATCATATATTGTCCAGGCTGGAATTCTGTGCAAAGATAACTATCTCCTGATATGCCTTCTGCCTTTGCATACGTCGAAATTCCTTTCTGTACACTATACCGAACTACCTTAGGAATGAGTCTCTCCCCAAGGCCGACAGTCTCTATTTCTTCCATCATGCCGCCAACTGCTTTGGCCATACCACGAAACTGGCAAGCCATTACTTCCCGACTGTTCTCTGCGCTGCGCAGCCTGGCTTCTCCGCGTGATTTTCCATAAGCTAACGCCAGATATTGAAAGGTATCATAATAGTTTTTAAGCTTTGACTTCATTTGCTTTTTAGCAATCAATTCATAGCGGGCCCCAGGTCTACCTACCTTTACCAATAAAAGGTCCACCTTTTGCAAGATTCTACCTGGTATCAATATAAAGATTACACCTGCAATCACCGGTTCGTATACAGCCATATATAGATCCGGATTGCCTCTCAGCACACCAAAGCTAAGGCATATTCCCATGAAACCAAGTGCACATAAAATGCGATGTTCTCTTCGAAGTACTCCTGCCATCATGCCGCCGCAAGCAAGAATCCCACTGATGGAAGGCATTCCATTCGCAATGCCCATAATGATAAGACCTCCTACAACTCCGCAAATTGCTCCTTCCATAATTCCAAGCTTATAACCTACCATTACGGACAATAGTAAGGCTCCTATGTAAAGCGGTGATAATTCATGAATCATTGATGGAAACAAACCTGAAATAAAAACCAAAGCCACAACCGTCACCGTCGCTATGCTCTCAGCTGTTGACTTTTGTTTTGTGGAATTTTCCTCGATTAATGTAAACATTCTGGCAAAAATATGAGTAAAAAATAATATGAGGATACCCTCTCCTCCAATTTTAACTCCATCGTATAAATAAAATACTTGACTGTTTAATCCATATGCTATCTTAATTACAACCGTTATTACTGCGGCAAACAAAGCTCGTTTTGAAAGGTCAAACCATTGTTTTTTCCAAAAGAAGAAAATAATGCCGCAAACTCCGGTAGCAATCAAATCACCCCAAAGCGGATAGCCAACTCTCTGATTTGTAAGAAGGCTTAAAAGCACTACCGGAAGAACATATATGTTTCCTTTCTCCCTGCTCATCAAAAGTGTAACCAATGCAATGCCGCATGGATACATATAATAGAAAAAGGATACCCGGGATACAAAAAAGGCAAAGACCAGCGTGCTGACGACAGAAAAGATCAAAGAAAGATTTTCTCCTTTTATCTTCTGCCTTTCAAATAAAATTGTTTTTAAGTTGTCCATGAGAAGTTCCATGATTTCTTTCCCCCTGTCTCTCTCCAAGATTCCCAATGGAACCGAAAGCTTGTCCTAAGTATAGCGAAAAGAAATTATTTTTTTTGTAAAAACCTGCTCATAAATTTATTTTTTAATTGACAATTTCATCCTTTTATTTTTGCATTTTTCCCTTATTCTTTTATCCTTTTCCTTTTACTCTGTAATATCAAAAAAACGTTTGGCATTTTCGCACGTAATTTGCGCTACTTCTTCATAAGAAACCTCTTTTAATTCTGCTATTTTTTCTGCGGTATGCATTACATACGTCGGTTGGTTTCGTTTTCCTCGAAATGGTTCAGGCGTCAAATAGGGGGAATCCGTTTCAATTAACAGGTGTTCCAATGCAATTGCCTTTACTACCTCAACTGTCTTTCTGGCATTTTTATACGTAACTGGTCCGGCGATCGATATCGTCGCTCCCAGCTTCACATACTGCTCCGCTAATTCTCTGCTTCCAGAATAACAATGCAAAAGCAATCGTGCATCAGCAAGCCCACAAGGCTTTTTAGGAAAACATTGTAAACGGGCAGTATCAAAGACGCCTTCTTCTTTTAAAATACGTAAGACATCATCGTTTGCCTCTCGGTCATGAATGATAATCGGCAGTTTCAACTGCAAAGCCAATTGTATTTGTTCCCGAAACCAATGTTTTTGTATGTCTCGATCCGAATGATCATAATGGTAGTCTAAACCAATTTCTCCAATGGCTTTTACCTTTGTTTTCTTTGCAAGTCCTTTGAAAAGTAATAAGGTCTCTTCGTCCATGTCTTTTGTATCGTGCGGATGGCATCCAACCGCTGCATAACACCAAGAGTATTTCCCTGCATCCTCTACTGCCTTAACCGAACTCTCAAAGTCAAAGCCAACATCCATAACATAGGAGACGGGTGATTCCTCAATCTGTTTACAGATTTTCTCCCTGTCAAAATCAAAGCGTTCATCATTAATATGTGCATGTGAATCAAACAGCATAGCCTTTCCTCCTTAAAAAAGTGTCCTTTTTATCTATAGGAGACTCTAGTCATTTTTTCTATAGATAAAAGCAGCTCGTCTTTTTCATTGAGACGAGCTGTCATTCTTTCATTCATTGTAGTTTCATGCAATTTTTTTAGATATTAGATAGATGGTTAACTTACGATTTCTCCATCTCTTGCAATTGTCGTAATGAACTCACACCGCCCGCCATTTTCTGCAAATAGAAGCATGCCATTGGATTCTTCACCACGCAGTTTTCTTGGCTTCAGGTTAGCCACTACAACAACTTTCTTGCCCACACATTCATCTGGTTTAAAATCAGCGGCCACTCCTGAAATAATTTGGCGTACCTCTTTTCCTATTTTAATCTGGAAAATCAGCAGTTTATCTGCCTTAGGATGCTTTTCACAGGAAAGCACTTTTCCGACACGAAAATCAATTTTTGCAAAATCATCATACTCAATTGCATCTTTATAAGGAATTTCCGGTGCTTCTCCCTCTCCTTCAGCAGTCTCATCATCTGCCTGTGCGTTCTCAGCTTCTTTTTTGCTCTGCTCCTGAAGGAGAGCTAGCTCCGCAAGTTCTTTTTCGATATCTAAACGTGGGAAAATTCCTTCTCCCTTTTTCACTTGGTCACCATCCATCCGATCAAATACAAATGCATCTTCCCAAGCAACATCTGCATACCAAATTCCCAGTTGTTTCCGAATCTTCGTAGAAGTAGTATGCATAAATGGATGGATCAAAACAGATACAATTCGAAGTGATTCCGCTAAATTATGAAGTACCGTATTTAAACGTTCTTTTTTCGCATCGTCTTTCGCTAAAATCCAAGGTGCATTTTCATCAATGTATTTGTTTGTTCTTCGAATCAATGTCCATATTTCCTCTAATGCCAAGCTAAAGCTGAATTTGTCCATATGGGCTTCCACTTTATCGGCAGCCCCGACAGCCAGAGCTTTCAGCTCGCTATCCGTACCTTCATCCACGCCTGCCCCCGGAACAATACCTGCATTATATTTTTCAATCATGGATACGGTTCTGCTCACTAAATTACCCAGATCATTTGCTAAGTCAAAATTCATGCGATTCAACATAACTTCATTGGTAAACAGCCCATCTTGTCCAAATGTATATTCTCTCAATAGGAAATATTTTAAAGCATCCACACCATAGCGTTCAATCAATTTTACAGGGTCTACAACATTTCCTCTTGACTTAGACATTTTTCCGCCTTCTAAAAGAATCCATCCATGTCCCAGTACTTTCTTTGGAAGCGGCACTTCAAGAGACATCAGCATAGCCGGCCAGATCACAGAGTGGAACCGTACAATTTCTTTCCCTACTAAATGAACGTCTGCCGGCCAATATTTCGCATATTTTTCAGGTTCGTCTGGATAGCCCAATGCTGTAATATAGTTGGAAAGCGCATCCAGCCAAACATAAATTACGTGTTTTTCATCAATCGGTACTTGAATCCCCCAGTCAAAGCTGGAACGAGAAATGCAAAGATCTTCTAATCCTTGTTTTACAAAGTTAAGCATTTCGTTTCTTCTGGATTCCGGTTGCAAAAACTCAGGATTTTTTTCAAAGAGCTCAATTAACCGATCCTGGTATTTGGAAAGTCTGAAAAAGTAAGCTGATTCCTTTGCCTTTTCCACCGGTCTTCCGCAATCCGGGCATTTTCCATCCACTGCCTGAGTCTCCGTCCAAAAGGATTCACAAGGGGTGCAATACAAACCCTCATACTCACTTTTATAAATATCGCCCTTTTCATACATTTTATTAAAGATAGCCTGTACTCTTTTTACATGTCTTTCTTCCGTTGTTCGAATGAAATCATCGTAGGAAATCTCCATCACTTTCCACAATTCTTTAATCCCATCCACCACATGATCCACATAGGCCTGTGGCGTCGTATGATTTTCATCCGCAATTTTTTGTATCTTCTGTCCGTGTTCATCCGTTCCTGTTAGAAACATTACATCATAGCCGGTCAAACGCTTGAAGCGTGCCATTGCATCAGTCATTACCGTGCAATACGTATGTCCAATATGAAGATTGGAGCTTGGATAATAAATCGGTGTTGTAATGTAATAGGTTTTTTTAGTCATTTGCATTCTCTCCTTTTTACGCCGTGCAAATGAGCACAGTCGTTTTTGATTGCTTCTTTAAAAAACTATACCTATATCTTATGGAAAATGCAAGCAAATACACGCCATACTTTATAATTCTTATGAATTCAGAGCAAATTTTGAATACAGAATTCTAACTCCTCTGCATTTTCTTGTACAATTGCTATAACCGGTATCCCGGTAAGGCGTTCAATCTGTATCCGGTTGTCTTCATGCAAAAAGTTTCCTCTTTGAAAGCGGTTTAATACGATTCCTCTTATCGGTATTTTATGCTTTTGAGCAAAAGCGACCGTTAGAATCGTTGTATTGATTGTTCCCAGCTCTGCAGAGGCTACAATCAGTATTTCCAATCCAAGCATTTGCACAAGATCCGTTAATAAAATGGTTTCTTCTCCTAAATAAATCGGACAAGCAATCCCTCCACAGCCTTCCACCACCATATAATCATATTCTTTACTTACCCGCTGGAAATCACTGAATATCTTCTCTTTTTTTATTGGCGTACTTTCCATTTTAGCAGCTAAATGCGGAGAAGCTGCCATTTTAAAAGCATAGCTTACTAATTCTTCCGGCCTCTTCAAGAGCTTTGCTGTTTTGCATACATAGTGAACATCACTATCAACCATTCTGCCATTTTTTGTTTGTGCCCCGCTCAACACCGGCTTAAAATAACCTGTCGAAGTTCCCTTCTTTTTCAATTCTTTCATCCACAAGGATGAAACATAAGTCTTCCCAATATCCGTTCCGGTTGCTGTAATAAATATCCCTTTTTCCATGATTCCACCTCAAAGCCTTTTCAAATCAAATCCAAGTGACTCTATCATTTTTCGATCCTCTTGTATCCCATTTCCCGATGTTGTAAGCATATCTCCTGAAATAGCAGCATTTGCGCCACCCCGGAATAAACATGCGCCCTGATCCGAAAGTAATCCTCTCCCTCCTGCAAGACGCAATACTGCTTTTGGCAGTATAAAACGAAACACAGCGATACTTTTTCTTATTTCCTCCAATGAAAGCTTGGGAAGGTTCTCAAATGGGGTTCCCTTGATTGGATTTAAAAAATTAATGGGGACAGAGGCAATTTGAAGTTCTCTCAATGCGAGTGCCATTTCAATTCGATCCTTCATTTCCTCACCAAGACCAATTATTCCTCCGCTGCAAACCTCTAATCCTGCTTTCTGCGCATTTTGAATCGCTGCTATTTTTTCTTTATAAGTATGCGTTGTGCAAACCTTTTTAAAATAGCCTTCCGATGTCTCCAAATTATTATGGTAACGGGTAAGTCCCGCTTGTTTTAATTGAATAAATTGTTCCAATGTTAACAATCCGTGTGACCCACATAAAGAAATTCCACTTCTGCCTGCGATTTCTCGGTAGCTTTCCGTTAATGCATCGACTTCTGCATCGGATAAACTCCTTCCGGAGGTCACGGCAGAGAAGCGCATGATGCCTTTTTCTTCATGTGTAAGAGCAGCGTCGAGTAATCTCTCTGTTGAAAGCAAAGGATATTCGGTTACATTCGCTCGATAATGAATGGACTGCGCACAATACTTACAGTCCTCACTGCACCTCCCGCTCTTTGCATTAATAATCGCACACAAATCAAACATATTTTTACAAAAATAATTTCGAATCTGATCTGCTGCATCTGCAAGCTCGTCTACATCCTGTTCAGCCAGTTCAAGTGCTTGTTCTCGATTTAACAAGGTCCCGTTTAATACGAATTCTTTATACTCATTTACTCTCATTTTATATCCTTTCTTCTCTGTTTTATCTGTTTTCTATCAAATTTTCTCTCTCTAATATCTTCTTAAGACGCGGAACAAGGCTTGCTGCAGCAATACATAAAACACTGTCTCCCGGAATATCCAAAGGAAAGGCCGATAAAAGCAGGATAAAAAAAGGAGCCGGTTCGTTTAAATAAAAATTAAGCAATATGTATTTATAAGAAAGTCCCACTGCATAGGTTAAAATCATGCCTGAGAATGCAATAAATAATGTATTACAAAAGGTAAGGTGAATGCTTCGATCGCACAAGAATCCAACAGTAAAAGCCGTTGCAATAAATCCAATCAAATAGCCAAAGCTCGGACGAAATACATATCCAATCCCTCCCCCTGCCGCAAACACCGGAAATCCGATGAGTCCCACTGCAACATACACTGCTGCGGAAAGCAATCCCAGCTTTGGACCCAAAAGCATTCCGGAAAGAAGAACAAAGAGAAATTGCAGTGTAAAATAATCCATAAAAGGAACAGGAATCTGAATCCAAGCCCCAATTGCTATCAATGCAGCAAACAAAGAACACAAAATTAATTCTTTTGGTGTAAGTTTACTTTTCTGTGACATATCTTTTACTCTCCCATCCATTTAGCCATTTTTACCGATTTTTTCCCATTATAATACAAAAAGGACACATTGTAAACTTATATTATAATATAAGTTTACAATGTGTCCTTTGTTTAAACTCTCTTTATTTAATCGGTGCTTTTAACCCTTGCAGCATCGCAAATTCAGCTTCGTAATGGATATCTACTATAGAAGCCGGGTCTATCTTTATATGCCAAATATCATCTAATTCAATCTGAAGCAAGTAGGCCAATGCCGCTCGAATCACCATGGAATGTGCGACAAATACAATGGTTTGCTCATCAGAATGATTTTTAAAAGTCTCCTTTAAGAAGGAGACCACACGATGGTACACCATTTCAAAGGATTCGCCTTGCGGGATAACGTATTGGTTATAATTATTTATGAGTGACTCATATTCATCTTTATACTTTTCTTTTGCATCACTAATTGACATATTTTCAAAAATACCGCAATGCATCTCTATCAGACGGTCTTCAAATAAAATGTCGTCAGCATCATGATCTTTTGCAATCTGCTCAGCCAAATACGCAGTTCTTTTTAAAGGGCTTGCATATATCACATCAAAATTCAGCTCCTTCATTTGTTCCACGACCCACAAAACGCTGGCCTTTCCCATATCTGAATAATCGGATTCACTTCTTCCGTAAATCAGGTTTTTCACATTCGCCTGTGTTTCTGGATGTCGAATAAATAGCAGTCTCATGTAAGTCCTCCTTCTATTATGCCTTATCATAGTACCATAATTTCATTTCTCTTCTTATCATATCGGTTCCCAAGTACTTTTTCAAGGCAAGTCCTCAAAGTCTTCCTATTCCGCTTAAATTCAAGCTCCCTTTACCAACCGCACTTCCAACAGCCGGTGTAACCCGCTTAGCCGAACAGGTAAACAAACAGAGAAAAAGAGCCGCCTCTTTTGAAACAGCCCTCGTCATTAAACTGTGTAAAAAGAAGGCGCAAGAATCGCTACGCTGCCCATTCTTTTTGTTTATAAAGCTTCAATCCGGAGGACACAGAGAAAATCCCTCCGCTTAAAAGCAGCATAGCATAAAAGCTGATTCCTCGAGTCAAAACCATACCAGGCAGCAGAAATGCAGGTGTAAACAGCATGCCGAAGAGCATGAGAAAAACGCTTTCACTTACACCGACCGAACCCGGAAGTGGTAAGGCGGATACCGCTACTGTTAGAATCGCCTGCATTGCCACCATCTGCAATGCGGTGTGTCCTTTTAATCCCAAAGAAAGGTATACAAAAAACGGAACCAAATAAAGGAGTGTCAAGCGAAGCACCGTAATTGCAGCAAGCTTTCCAATCAATCCAGGATTGCTACGAATATATCTTGCACCTTCTCTGTATTCAAAAAAAAGCTTATCTACTTTTTCTTTCCAAGCAGGGATTTTTTTGCATACTTTAATTTTATTAAGATAATTTAAAGCGATATGTGCATACTTTTGAAGCTGTATAGGAAAAAACAGTGCCAATAGAATCAATAATACAAAGAACGTATTCATCGCTGCGCTCAGCAAGAGCAGCCATTTGATTCGAAGTACAGATTGCATTAAAAAGTGATACTCTATTGCATACATTGCTACACCATAAGCAAGCATGGATATTTGATAAACACTGCTAATTAAAAGCAGTGCGACCATAGAATGAGAAATGCTGCATCGATCCTTCGCCATAAAGTAAATCTGCGCCGGCTGCCCTCCTGATGCGGATGGTGTAATCCCGCTAAAATAAAAACCAACAAACGCATACCCTATGCAGCGCATAAGTGACGGATTTTCTCCCATACGTTTCATCGTTTCTTTAATGCAGACACCTTCCAATGCTACATAAAGCAGCATAATGAATAAACCAAGCAATAAGTAAGGTATATTTGCCCGCAAAATTGCCGCTATCATCTCTTTAAGCGGAGCCTTTCTTAATAAAAGGTAAAACGTTGCCCCAATTAATAGTGACGTTCCGCCCAAAAACAGAAGCGATTTTTTTTTCATGAAACCCAATCTCCTTTGTTCTGATTTTCTTTTGATTGAATCCCCCTCTCTACACGCTTTAAAATCAATTCCATAGCGCCTAGGTCAAACTGCTCTTTTAAAGTACGAATATTATCTTTCATTTTCTTCAAATTGCCATCGTCTTTCATCGCCTTCTTAACCAAAGAAAGACATTCTTCTTCTTTCCCACTAATTACAATTCCTATGTGATTTCTCAGAACAAAACGCATATTATTTACTTCCTGCTGTAAAAATGGACGAAACAGCAAAATAGGCTTTTCACAGGCGATTGCTTCAAATACGCTGATTCCTCCAGGCTTCGTCATAACCACATCCGCATCATTCATATACATTGGAACATTTCGCGTGTATGCGATAACCTCTATGTTTTCATATTTCCCATAAATTAACTGATATAATTTTTTATTGTTCCCGGTGATAACGGTCGTATAAACCCCCTCTAGCGCATTCAATCCTTCATAAAATGCCTTTGTTTTAGGCAAAAGTCCTAATCCCCCGCCCATGACAAGCAAATGCTTCTTATACTTCCCATTACTTTTTTCCTGTATTTTTAAACCGTAAGAATCTTCCTGTATATGGAATGCCTTCTTTACCGGGATCCCCGTTATAAAAATTTTCTCTTCATAAACTCCTTTCATCAGCAACATCCGTTTTACTAAATGACTTCCAACTAAATAATAATTCGTATTCTTATGAAGCCATTCTTCATGACTGCTGATATCCGTGATACAAGTTATCAACGTATAATTGGAATTTACTTCTTCTTTGTACCATGACATCAATCTTGCACATAGCGGCAATGTTGAGATGATAACATCTGGCTGTGTTTCTTCTAAGAGACTTTGCAATCTTTTTTTGAACAATCGGCACCAAAAGGAAAATTCTTTCGTACTCTTGTGATTTGACTGCTTATAAATTAAATTGTATAATGAATTCCCGCTCTTTGCGACAATAGCAAAAGATTTATAAATGCTCTCCGCATAGTCGGGCATAATATATTCAAAAATATCCAAGCAGACAATATTTGCTGCCGGATACTTCCCCATAATCTCTTCTTTTAAGGCTTGGGCCACAGAATTGTGACCCATCCCAAATCTTCCTGTTAGAATTAAAACGTTCATTTTTCCCCCTACCATCCTTCTTAAATCTCTGGCATTTGCCCTTTTTCCCATTTTTTCTTTCTCTTATGACCTTATTATGACATACTTTTGTTAATTGTGGCTTAACAAAATCTTACGATTTTTTTAAGTTTTTATTTATGATCCGAAATTTAAGTTAATATCTCCGGCATTTGTCTTTAAATTTATTTTATTTTCTACCGCATTGGTCTTATTTGTTTTATTATCTATTTTATCACCATTAAGACGTATACTTCCTAATTCGGTTTCCAATTCATACGAGTATTCTTCCTCCTTACCCGTCACACCCAGCGTAATGCTTCCCAATTCACAATCTACATTTATTTCTCCTAAAAAACGACCTTCTAAATTCGCTTCGCCACTGCTTAGCTCGGCGACCAGCCCCTTTGTATTCCATTCATTTGTAGTAAGTTTCCCCAAATCAAGCTCAAGCTCAGCTCGGTCAGCACTTCCGTTTGCCAGATTCACATCTCCGGTTTCTGCTCGAATTTGCAAAGTCTGTGTCTGCACATCATCTACAGTAATGGAACCAATTCCAACATCTACTTGAAGATTGCTGCAGGACACCTCTTTCACATTCACTTTTCCAATATCGCTTATAATCCGTACATCGCGCAATGTCGTTTGCTTTGGATAGGTGATTTCAATAAAGCCAGCAATATCTTTTCCTTGAATGGCTGCCAGTAAATCGCCTCCAAGTCCTAATTTATCTTTTTTCGCTTCTGTTACAACTAATTTACCATCTTTGATCTCATGTGACAGGCTGCTGTATTTACTGTCATAGCTATATGCGATATGAAAAGTATCTCCTTCTTTTAAGCGAATCTCTTGATAATTGGTCTCAATTGAAATATTTTGAAAATCCTGCAATTCCTCTTCTATATTGCGATCGACAGAAGTGCTCTTCTTATTCTTACCTTCATTAAAAATATTGGTTAAATCAACACCCATCATGTAACTGAATCCAAGCAAGAGAATCCCTATTCCAACCAATACCGCAGCTATAATCATTAAAATCCGAAATGTTTTATTTCTATTCATTTTATATCCCTCCTTTTAATCTCCTATTTAATAATCGGCTTAAGGCTTTTGCCAAAGTGCCAAACACAGCTCTTGCGGCAAGCACTACCAAAATTCCAAAAAACAATGCACCTCCGATCAAGATACATCCAAATCCAACAGCCCCTATGCCAGCCAATGGCTGTACAATTATCCCTGTAACACCAATCCCAAAACAAGCGACTCCTGCAATAAAGGCAGCTACCGTACTAACCAGCAGAGCAAATATCACTGCCGCAATCGTTATGACAACCCCAAAGATACACAAAACGACTGCAATCGCCAGCGGTAAAGCAATTGGTGCGGCAAAAATAGATAACACAACCAGCCAGATTGCAGAAACGCCTTTTCTAACGGTGGGCATTGCATCGCTTCCAATTGTTTTTACAGCAGCATCTGCTATAATTTGAGATGCAATTTTTTGTGGAGAACCGAGCCTTTGTAATACCTCCTGTTCCTTTTCTTCCCCCGCTTCGTCAAAATATTCATTATAGTAAGCAATCGCACTCTCCCTCTCCTCTTTTGGTGCTTTGGACAAGGCAATGTGTAACTGTCTCAAAAATTCAGCTCTATTCATTCTGCAATCCTCCAAACATAACTTGCTCCACACGGCTCCTATATTCAATCCAGCCCTTTCGATATTCTTCAACCTTCTGCCTGCCTTCTTCTGTAATCGAATAATATCTTCGGTTTCTTCCTTGAAATGGCTGATCATATGTTGTCAAATACCCACTTTTCTGCAAACGTCTCAGAACTGGATATAAGGTTGATTCTGATATATCCGTTGCTTCCCGCATTCTTTGTGTTAATACATATCCATATGTATCTTCTTCTGATAAAACAGCCAGTACACAAGCATCTAGAAAAGCAGAAGCTACTTGAAATTCCATTTTTTACTCCTTTCATTTAAATGCTATTATTTTTTAATATTATATGCTGTATAATATTACATGTCAATAAATTATTTCTAAATAATTTATTAAATGATGTATCATTTTACTGCAACTAATAAGTCACGCTTACAGATTCGCCTAATATAATGATATAGGCAACGCTGCTGATTGAAACCGTATTACATATTTAAAGGAGGACTGTTCATGCCACATAATGTAAAAAATGAAATGAAAGTTCAAAATAACTTAACCGGTACCGAGCAACCTGAGATAAAAAAAACAGAAACAAGAGCGATTATTGATGAAGAAGGTATCATGCCACTGCTCGAAAATTATATTGAGGAAAATCCTAAAATTGGATACCTTATTTTTCAAGTATATCAAGATTCTCCTCTCGAAGGTGTTCTTCCTGTACCAAATGCAATGATTACTCTCTGTAAAGACATGGGCGACGGATATCATATTACAAAAACAATTCAAACAAATGAAGATGGAAAAACAGATCCCATCGCTATGCGCACAGTAAGTGCTGATCTTTCACAAAATCCTGAAAATCTTCAAGTTTATGCTACTTATGATGCCTATATTGAATCACCTAATTTTTTGCCCGCCAGCGTAGAGGATATTCCGGTCTTCGATGGGATCACCACTATTCAGCCAGTTAGTCTGATACCATATTACGGATTTAGTATTGCCCCTCCTAATGAAGGAGACATCGAAACCATATAAAATAGAGCAGAAAGGAGTATTACATGGCCATCATTAGTCGTCCAGATCAACCATTCATACCAGAACAAATCACCGTACACCTTGGCGAACCAGACACTTCTGCCGAAAATATCACCCTTTCCTTTCCCGATTACATCAAAAACGTCGCTTCTAGTGAGATTTATCCAACTTGGCCTGAAAGTGCAATCCGTGCCAATATCTACGCCCAGATTACGTTTGCACTGAATCGTATCTATACGGAATGGTACCGCAGCCGCGGATACGATTTCGATATTACGAATTCCACAAGATATGATCAAGCCTTTACCCCAAATCGAGATGTTTTTGAAAATATCTCCGTAATCGTCGATGAAGTCTTTAACAGCTATATCAGCAGAGAAGGACGTATTGATCCACTTTTTACTGCTTACTGCGATGGAAGACAAACAACGTGTGAAGGTTTATCTCAATGGGGAACGGTTCCGCTTGCACAAAGTGGCTATACTCCGTATCAAATATTGCAATATTACTACGGCAATGACATAAACATAGTAAGAGATGTTCCAATCAATGCCAATTTCGAATCCTACCCACTTTATCCGTTACGCTTAGGCAGCTTTGGCCAGGATGTCAGCATCATACAAAATGAATTGAATCGTATCAGCCAAAACTACCCTTCCATTCCCAAAATAAGAAATGATCAAGCCGGGATCTTTGGTGCAGAAACGGAAGCTGCTGTGAAACAATTTCAGCGAATTTTTAATTTGACAGCAGATGGAATTGTTGGAAGCTCCACTTGGTACAAAATTAAATATGTCTACAATGCTGTAAAAGGTCTGGGTGAACTTGTTTCAGAAGGCATTTCACTGGAAGATATCTCAAGCCCATTCGGTGAATCATCGCAGGAAGGCGATTCCGGTATTTGGATAAAATTACTGCAATATTATATCCGTGTGCTCGGCTGTTATTATCCCGATATTCCCACCATAGAAATCACGGGCATTTTTGATCCAGAAACCACAGCGGCAGTCATTGCTATACAGAAAAAATTCAATCTAATCGTTGATGGTGTTGTTGGAATTCAAACTTGGGGACTTCTTGAAAGTCAATATAAAAAAATCATCCCGAATATTCCGGAAGGCTGCATTGAAAATGTAACGATCTATCCCGGTTACATGCTATCAAAGGGGATGGGAGATAAAAATGTTACTCTAATACAAACTTACTTACAAAAAATTTCTGAATTTGATCCCGCAATTCCAAGAATTGACGTTACCGGTTATTTTGATGATGCCACAGAAGCTGCCGTACGTGCCTTTCAGCAAGAATATTTAGGAGAAAACACTGGATTGATCGGTCCTATAACTTGGAGCCAAATTGCAGTTGTTTATGAAAATTTATCATAGGAGGTATGCACATGGCCATAATCAGCCGGCCGAATGAACCCTTTATTCCAGAACAAATCACCGTGCATCTTGGGGAACCAGATGCCCCCGCTGAAAATATTACAGTATCCTTTCCTGATTATATCAAGAACGTAGCATCCAGTGAGATCTATCCAACCTGGCCCGAAAGCGCAATCCGTGCCAATATTTACGCTCAAATTACGTTTGCATTAAATCGCATTTATACAGAGTGGTACCGCAGCCGTGGATATGATTTTGATATAACAAATTCTACAAAATACGATCAGTCTTTTGTTCCAAATCGAGAGGTTTTTGAAAATATTACGCAAATTGTCGACGAAATATTTAACAGCTACATAGCTAGGCAAGGAAATATTGAACCCATTTTCTCCGCCTATTGCGATGGCAGGGAAACCACCTGTGAAGGGTTATCGCAGTGGGGAACAGTCCCACTTGCCCAACAAGGTATGACTCCCTACGAAATTCTACAAAACTATTATGGTGATGATATCAATATCATACGAGATGTTCCCGTAAATGCAAATTTTGAATCTTACCCGCTCTATCCACTGCGTTTAGGGAGCTTTGGCCAAGATGTCAGCATCATTCAAAATGAACTGAACCGCATCAGCCAAAACTATCCATCTATCCCCAAAATTGTCAATGATCAGCCGGGTGTTTTCGGTGCAGAAACGGAAGCTGCTGTAAAACAGTTCCAGCGAATCTTTAATCTGACCGTAGATGGAATTGTTGGAAGTTCCACTTGGTACAAAATAAAGTATATCTACAATGCGGTAAAAGGCCTAGGGGAACTTGTTTCAGAAGGAGTCTTTCCAGAAGAAATTGAAAGTCCGTTCCAAGTAGCTTGGCAGGAGGGTGACAGCGGTATATGGGTTGAGCTGATTCAATATTACATACGTGCTCTGGGCTGCTATTATCCTGATATTCCCGTGATTAATATCAACGGCATTTTTGATGCGGAAACCGCACAAGCCGTCATGGCACTTCAAAAACATTTTAATATATTTGTCGACGGAGTCGTCGGTATCGAAACCTGGTCAATTCTTGACAAGGAATACCGAAATATACAAAACAATTTACCCGCTGATTGTTTCGAAAATACAACTGTTTATCCTGGGTATATTCTTTCCAAAGGTATGGGTGATAAAAACGTTACCCTTATGCAAACTTATTTACAGAGAATATCGGAAGCTTATCCGGAAATACCAAGAGTAGAGGTCACTGGTATCTTCGATGATCAGACAGATGCTGCAGTAAGAGCTTTCCAAGAAAAATTTGTAGGAACCGTAACTGGATTAATCGGCCCTCCTAGCTGGAATGAAATATCCCGTATTTATGAATCCCTAACCGCAGGCGCCCCAGCTCCAGTAGCACCAGCAGTTCCAGAAGCTCCTGCAACACCGGAAGCTCCTGCAACACCGGAAGCTCCTGCAACACCGGAAGCTCCTGCGGGATGACAATTGAGTGAAGTATGATTTATTATAAAATAGGAATTCTATACTCTGCATGTCCCATTTTATCAGGCGAAAATATCAATTCTGCAGTTAAATTTCCACATTATAAAAAAGCACCCAATTTGAATCCATGTCTCGATTCTTGAGTGCTTTCTCTTTTCTTTTACAACTGATCTAAGCTTTGTTGAATATCTTCCAATATATCCTCTATGTTTTCAAGTCCTACAGAGAAACGAATCAATCCCGGATTTACACCGGCAGCAACCAGCTGCTCTTCCGTAAGCTGTCTGTGTGTTGCACTTGCCGGGTGCAATACACATGTACGAATATCTGCAACATGCACTTCGTTCGAAGCTAACTTTAATCCGTTCATAAATTTAACAGCAGCATCCTTCCCTCCTTTAATATCAATCGAAATGACGCCACAGGCACCTTTCGGAAGATATTTTTTCGCTCGTTCATAATATTGATCTCCCGGTAATGCTGCGTATCGAACCATTTCAATCTTATCTGAGTTCTTAAAAAATTCCGCAACTTTTATACCATTTTCGCAATATTGCTTCATCCGAATCGGCAGCGTTTCCAGTCCTAAGTTCAGAAGGAATGCAGAATGTGCTGCAGGGTATGCCCCAAAATCTCGCATAAGCTGCATCCGTGCTTTAATAATATAAGCCATTTTCCCGAAATCTCTCGTATATACCACACCATGATACGATTCGTCCGGCTGAGTGAATTCAGAAAATTTATCCGATGAGGTCCAATCGAAATTTCCACTGTCAACAATTACGCCGCCAATTTGTAGTGCATGTCCATCCATATATTTGGAGGTGGAATGGATCACAATATCCGCACCAAACGAAATTGGTTTGCATAGAATCGGTGTAGCAAATGTATTATCAATGATTAACGGTACTTGATTTTCATGAGCAATTTTAGCGAATTTCTCTATATCTAAAACCGCAAGTGCCGGATTCGCCAGAGTTTCTCCAAAGACTGCCTTTGTATTCGGTTTAAACGCTCTTTGTATTGTCTCATGATCCGCTTCCGGATCGACAAAGATGCATTCAATGCCCAGCTTTTTTAAAGTTACAGCAAAGAGATTTACTGTGCCTCCGTAAATGGTCGTTGTACTGATAAAGCTATCTCCGCTGCTGCATAAATTTAAAATAGAAAGCAGGGAAGCGGCTTGCCCGGAAGATGTACATAATGCGCCGACTCCACCCTCCAATTCTGCAATTTTTTTCTCTACTGCTTCCACTGTAGGGTTAGAAAAACGGGAATACATATGTGCGGTCGGCATATCAAACAAAGCACCTATCTCCTCAGTGCTGTCAAATACATAGGTTGTGCTCTGCACAATCGGCATTACTCTTGGTCCGCCGTTTTCCGGTTTATAACCAGAATGCAGGCATTTTGTTTCGTCTCTCATAGTCAACGCTCCCCTCATAGTCAAAATATTTTAGAGTCATTCTATCATAATGCCCTTTTTTTTTCCATGAAATCTCTATATTTTTTTGCACAAGTCTGTGCTAATTCAAATAAGTGGTCTGCTTTGGTATGTACACCTTTACTCAAACCACGATGATCCCACGTTTCCATATCGAGATTGTCTTCTGCATAAAAAAATTGCATTACCTTTACCTTCCGAAATTGAGAAATAGCTAAAAGAGAGGCACACTCCATGTCTACAGCAATACAGCCCTGCTGCTTCCTACGTGCCGTCTTTTCTAAAGTTTCACGGTAAATCGCATCCGTCGTCCAAACTTTTCCGCAAATATAGGGTTCATTATACTGCTCAAAAATACTTTTTAGTAGTTCCACGCAATCTTCATCTGCTTCAACAGCATCAGACGGCGGAAGATAATGGTAACTTACGCCTTCGTCTCTCATTGCTGAAGTTGGAATAATGATGTGCCATTTGCCCAAATTGCGATCCAGCACGCCGCAAGAACCAAATACTACAAAACTTTCCGTACCTCTTGCAATCATTTCTTCCATTTGCACTGCACAGGCCGGAGCACCGACTCGAGACATATAAACAGCCATTTCTACACCATCATAGAAAACACGATAAACTGGCGTTCCCCCATCCTCGGTATCTAGCATACATAAAAATTCTTTTTCCACTTTTCCTAAAACAGTTTTTAGTAAGTGATTTGAAAAGCATGTAACTGCAATTTTAGGAAACCCCTCTAAAGAAGGTGCTACCATTTCTGGTTCTATGATCGCATTACGGTTTCTATCGAATTCTTCTAACAATATTGCCATTTCTTCTCTCCTTTTCACTTAATATCTTTAGTATAGTTGATTTCGCTTTTAGATTCTACCTTTATAAAGAGAGTTTGCTTTTCATGTTTTGTAAAAATTACAATATTCATAATTTAACTTTGTTATTTTTATAAATAGCAACCACGTATAATAAAAACATAGGATTCTACTCGCAAAGGGATCAAAAATAGATAGTAAGATAAGATAACAAAAAATCACAGCCAGCTGTGATTTTTTGTTTTTTGAATTTAGTATTCATATATTCAAATGATTTTTACAGATAAAATACAATCTCTTTAGTTGTATTTATTCCAATAAAACAATATAATGTTAGTAAAAGTAACAAAGCTAAGGAAGGAGATCTTACATGTCCCTAACAGTTTCGGATGCCTATAAATTGAAAAGTTTGCAAAATGTTACTATTCTTACCGGGCAAAGTGGATTTCAAAATGTAATTAACCGTATGTCTATTCTTGATTATGAATTTATTTCCTATAAGATGCAGGGGGAATTTATAAAAAATGATTTTGTTCTTTCAAGCTTCTTATTTGCAAAGGATGACATAAACCTCTTAATTGCAGCAGTAAAAACATTGATCGACAGCGGTGTAGCCTGTTTAGGCATAAAAAATGTATATTACAAAGAGCTTCCGGAAGACCTGATTTCATATGCAAAACAAAAATCATTTTCTATTTTTCTATTTGGGTATGACATCTACTTTGAAGATATCATTACAGAGGTCACTGATACTTTAAGATTGATCGATAAAAATCAGCTGTTAGAAATGAAGGTTGATAACTTAATCGGAAATGAACTAAGCCGTTCACTCGTGAGAGAGCTTGCTTTAGATATTAATTCTCATTTTAAAGAACGTTTTATTGTAATCTATTGTAAAACCTTGAAGCATGCCGATGAAGGAACTCATTTTCGCACTCTAGATCGTTTAAAAAATTTAGACTATTTTAAAGAGGAGGATTCCATATTCAAGTATAAGCAGGGAATGCTGGTAATTTTAACATTTCATGATGAAGATGAAAAGAAGATAAATTTAAAAAAAGTTACTCAGGAATTTTATTTTCGTACTTCTTTGATCCCAGATGATTATCTATTAGGAGTCAGTGACTGCCTCCAAGCGCTTCATCAGCTTGATAAAGGAATACAGCAAAGTCTTTACGCATGCAAAGTATGTGAAATCCAGCAATCACATCAAAAACGCTTTGATGAAATTGGCTTGTATAAAGTCATTCTACCATTTCAAAACAGTTTTTGGCTTAATTATTATTACAAAAGTATCCTCAGTCCACTTGAACAATATGATAAAAAATACTCTGCAGATTTATTAAGAACGGCTACTTCTTACGTCAGCAACGATGGAAGCATCAAAAAAACAGCGGAAGCACTTTTTCAGCATGAGAATACCATCCGTTACCGCTTGGCTAAAATTAGGAGTCTGCTGTCTATGGAGGGGGACAATCATTCCTTTTATCCACAACTCAGCATTGCTGTTCAAATCTATCAATTAGAAACATTCGTGTAAAAATTACAAAATCATTGCTATATCTTTATAATTTTTACAATCCTAATTTTTGTATGATATATATTGAAATATTATACTTATTTATGCCATTTTTTACACCATGAATAAAGGAGAATTAGAAGCATATGAACAAGAAAACTCTAATCGGCAATATCATGCTGCTCACAACTGCGATTATTTGGGGTACCGCTTTTGTCGCCCAAAGAGTCGGTATGGATCACATTGAACCGTTTACCTTCGGAGCCTCTCGCTATATTTTAGCTACATTGGCACTTCTTCCAGTTATTTATTTTTTAAATTCTAAAAAGAATAAAACAGAAAAATCAGATCATTCCGAATCCGTCCCTACTCCAGAGCAGAAAAAAGCGGAACGCCTAGCTTACCTCAAAGGTGGTACAATATGCGGGTGTGTTTTATTTATCGCCTCTTCGCTCCAACAGGTTGGGTTGGTATATACAAGTGCCGGAAAAGCAGGCTTTATCACTGCGCTATATATCGTTCTCGTTCCTATATTCGGAATCTTCCTGAAAAAAAAGGTGCGTGCCCTCACTTGGCTTGGAGTTATCTTAGCTACTATCGGACTTTATCTTCTATGTATTAAAACAGGTTTTACCTATGAATTTGGAGATTTAATCATATTTATCGGTGCCTTTTTCTGGACGGGACACATTTTATGCTGTGACTATTTTACGAAAATATCAGACCCCGTAAAGCTGTCTTGTGTACAGTTCTTTGTCACTTTTGTCTTTTCGACCATTGTCGCTTTCATATTTGAAACACCTACCTGGGCAGGAATTGTGGAATGTACCATTCCGATTGTATACTGCGGTGTTTTTTCAGCAGGAATTGGATACACTCTGCAAATGGTTGCGCAAAAAGACACAGACCCAGCAATTGCTTCACTTATTCTAAGTTTAGAAGCTGTATTCGGTGCCTTAGGTGGCTATTTCCTTCTCGGAGAAATCTTATCTGTCCGTGAACTTTTGGGGTGTGCTATCATGTTCACAGCAATCATTATCGCACAACTTCCAAGCAAGGATGTAGAAACGACGATTTAAATAAAAATTCCAAAATAAAGCATTTAATTTATATTTAGCTTTTTTCAAAGAAAAAACCATAGCATTTATATAAAGCACTTAACATAAGTAAATGGAAATCTTTGGTTTCCATTTACTTTTTTATTTAAAGCCGCTCAATTGTAAACCATAATTATAATATAGTTGACATTATGGTTTTCTTTCACTATAATAATATTGTCTTGACCTTTTAAGCAGAAAGGGGTTGCCATGAACACAAAGGAACATGTTTTAAGACTTTTGGAGGAATGCAAAGGTAAAAGTATTTCAGGAAATCAAATTGCAAAGGAACTCAATCTATCACGTGCTGCGATATGGAAAGCGATTAAAGATTTACGGCAAAATGGCTATGATATAAAAGCCAGTACCAACAAAGGGTATTCTCTTTGTATAGAAAGCGACCTCCTCTCTAGGCAAGGAATCGTCTCTCATTTAAAAAACAAAGTCCTTGGAGAACATATACTAACGTATCAATCACTGGAATCCACCAACCAGACTTTAAAAAAGCTATCTGCAGACGGCGCCTGTCACAATACCGTCGTCGTTTCAGAAATGCAGACCAAAGGGCGCGGACGTTTGGGACGCAGTTTTTATTCACCAAAAGGAAGCGGAATTTATATGAGTCTACTGTTCAAGCCACCGCATAGTTCGCAATCAAATTTTCCTTCTGTCTTCATTACTACAGCAGCTTCTGTAGCGGTCTGTCGTGCTATTGAAGAAGTTACCGGAAAGCAGATCAAAATAAAGTGGGTAAATGATTTGTTTTACAACAATAAAAAAATCTGCGGTATTCTAACGGAAGGCATTACCAATTTTGAAACAGGTGCGATTGAATCTATTATTATAGGTATCGGAATTAATTTCTCATCACCATCTGATAAGTTCCCATCGGAATTAACAGAGATATTCGGTTCTCTATACCAAGACCAAGAAGAGGCTTCTCATTGCACCTTCTCGGAATCACACGCTATTCCTACAAAAAATCTGCTGATTGCCTCTATTTTAGATCATTTCTTTGACATTCAGGCAGAGTTAAAAAGCGGTTCTTTTTTAGAAGAATATAAACAGCGCTCCTGCGTCTTGGGTAAGCGCATTACCGTCCTTTCACCAACTGAAAGCATTCCGGCAATCGCTGTAGACATCAACGAAACTGGAGGACTTATTGTTGAACAATTGGATGGGACAAGAAAAACACTACAATCCGGTGAAATCAGTATACGCCCGGAGGATTTGTCGAGCGGGTGGAAATAAGCAAATACTCGCCTCCTCTCAGAAAGGAATTATAAATGTCATCGGTTCAGCTAAAAAAACAAATTTTATGTGCTTTATTTGCAACATTAACTTCTATTTTTTCACAGATATTACTTCCTTTACCTTTTACGCCTGTCCCGATTAACCTTGCGACTCTAGCTATCTTTTTGTCTGCTGGGCTTTTAGAAGTGAAATACAGCGTACTTAGTCAAATCCTATATTTAATCCTCGGTTTTATCGGGCTTCCTGTTTTTGCCCAATTTACAAGCGGTCCCTCTATTCTCTTAGGACCTACGGGTGGCTATCTCATTGGATATGTTTTGATTGCACTTATCTGCAGCTTTCTAATTCAGCAAAGAAAAAAGCAAACTGCCGTTGCCCTTCCGCTTCCTGTAATTTTCATGATCGGTATATTTTTCTGCTACACTGCTGGAACACTATGGTATATGTACTCAACACATACGCAACTTCTTCCCTCCCTCTTTTTATGCGTATTCCCTTTTCTCCCCGGGGATATTCTAAAAATAATTACAGCAACTATCCTCGTAAAAAAATTAGATAGAATTTCTATTTAATTTTGCGAATTTCTTAATCTATTCAACACGCGGAAGTAAAAAATTGAATCCATTCATTGATATTTCTTACCGTTTAGTAAATATGGACATTTTTTAAGTAACAGATAATTTATAAAATCATATGATAAATTAAGTAAAAATATCAGGAAAGGATTAAAGATGCAACATTATATTATAAAATCGAACGATACTTTATCTTCTATTGCAAAAAAATTTAAAATTTCATTGGCGCAACTAATTAGAATAAATCCTGAAGTTTCCAGGCAAAAGCCAATTTATATAGGCCAAATTATAAAAATTTTAGATTTACCGCCTGTTCCTGCTCAATTAGATACCATCATACAGAATGCAGAACTTATCGTCAATGATATCTATGGAATCAATTGGGCGGCTGCAAGCAATAAAGTAAATATAATAAAAACCAATATGGCTGCCGTAACACCACTGCTTCAGCAAGCTTCCGTCCCTGAAGAAATCATCGCTGGTATGAATGCTGCGATAGTCAGCCTGGAAGATCATGTGACACGTAAAAAACCTTATTCAGCCGTTGACGATGTCATCGATATTATTACGTATATGCCTGACATCCTAGATTATTTTAATGTCGGTTTCCCAACAGATGTCATTCGATTAAATTATCTAGTAAGGCAAATTGAAATGGATGTCGAAAGCAATAACTGGGAAGCGGCAAGTAATAACCTCGTAACCTTAAGAAACATTTGGGAAGGTCTCAAACCAAGTGTGTCAAATTTTGATATTGCCAATTTTGATTTAGTTTTAAACAATTTTTCTCAATCATTAGATAATAGAAATTATAGAAGCATTATACAAAATGCAAGAACATTATTAGAGAAGGTAGAAGCATTAGAAGAGAACTTAAAAGAAGCGAATGCATCATACTTTTAGAATTGTCTGCAATCAGCCGCTTATTCTATCCTTTTAAAACATAACGAACAAACCAATAAGCCCCTTCTATTGATTTACGTAAAGCTTATGCAAACTATAAAAGGGTTAAGAGCTTTTTATCGCCCTTAACCCTTCTGTTATCTTTCAATCTTTTAAATCAATTTCTAAAAATTTACGCAAAACTTGGGATTTTACCTTGCAAATGATCTCTACTTTTTTAATATTTCTTCAATTTTTTGAGTTAAGTTTTTTAGTTCAGCTTGCATTTCCATATTTTTCAGGATTAATTGATTAACTTGTTCTTGTATGTTTTGGTTATTTTTTTGAATGATTTGATCAATGGATTTATGGTTATTTTGATTATGACTACGTACTAGCTTCACAATCAAAACAGCTATACCTACCATTATAAAAATATTGAGAATCAGTGGAGTTAATAAAGTTAATACTTCCATTTATTCCTAAACCTTTCTTATCTTAAATCAAATAAGTTATTTTGGATTGATTACATAATAGTTTCAATTTTAACATATCAATAAAAAATAATATGAATTTATTAATAATATATACTTAACAATAGCAAAGAATCTTCCAAAGTGCAACTCTTTGGAAGATTCTTTGCTATAAGAGAAAAATAATTTTCATTTTGCTTAAAGTTGTTTAGATATATTTACCATTTCAATTGCAGATACTGCGCAATCAAACCCTTTATTTCCACTCTTCGTTCCGGCACGTTCGATCGCCTGTTCGATGGTATCTGTCGTCAACACTCCGAACAACACCGGGACCTGAGACTCGAGTCCAACTTGTGCAATTCCCTTTGAAACCTCTGCACAAACATAATCATAGTGCGAAGTTGCTCCCCGTATCACCGCTCCAAGGCAAATCACTGCATCATACTGCGCAGACTGTGCCATTTTTTTTGCCGCAAAGGGGATCTCGAATGCACCAGGCACCCACACTGCGGTAATATCCTCTTCTTGTACACCATGACGTACTAATCCATCTAGAGTTCCGCTTAAAAGTTTTCCAACAATAAATTCATTGAATCTTGCCGCTACAATTCCGATCTTAATCCCTTCGGCTACTACATTTCCCTGTATTACTTTCATTGTTTTTTTTTACATGGATTTTTTTTCCATGTATCTCCTTTCTTTTCTTTACTCTTTACAATTTATTTTCCGCAGCAGTGCAGCAAATGCCCCATTTTTTCCTTCTTTGTCTTTAAATAAAAAGCATCCTCTTTTTGTGCTTCCATCTCAATCGAAACGCGTTCAATAATTTCAATTCCAAATCCTTGAAGTCCATATATTTTGCTCGGGTTGTTCGTTAAAAGGCGCAGCTCTTTTACACCTAAATCTCGTAAAATTTGTGCTCCCGGCCAATATTCTCTCAGATCAGCTGCAAATCCCAGATCCAAATTTGCTTCCACCGTATCCCTTCCTTTATCCTGTAATTCATAGGCTCGTAGCTTATTGATCAATCCAATTCCACGTCCCTCCTGACGCATATAGAGAAGAATGCCTCGACCTTCCTTTGCAATCTGCTCCATTGCCGCCTCAAATTGCTGACCGCAATCACACCTCAAAGATCCAAATACATCACCGGTCAAGCATTCCGAATGAACACGGCAGAGGACGCCTTTTCCGTCTCCGATTTCTCCTTTTACCAATGCGACATGGTGTTCTCCATTTATCTTATTAACATATCCATAGACTGTAAATTCTCCATACTTTGTCGGCATTTTTGCACTGGCCTTCTTTTCAACCAGCTTTGTATAACGCTGCCGATATTCCTGCAGGTCTTTGATTGTAATAAACTTTAATCCGTGTTTTTCTGCCAACTCAATCAACTCAGGAGTCCGCATCATCGTCCCGTCCTCACGCATGATCTCACAGCAGAGTCCGCATTCCTTCAATCCAGCCAATTTTAGTAAATCAACCGTAGCTTCTGTATGTCCCTCTCGAACCAGAACGCCGCCTTCCCTCGCTGTCAGCGGAAACATATGGCCGGGCCGTCGAAAGTCCTGTGGTTTTGCCCCATCCTTTACACATTCCATTGCAGTCACCGAACGTTCCTGCGCAGAAATACCGGTTGTTGTAGAAATATGATCAATGGAAACAGTGAATGCTGTGCTGTGATTATCCGTATTTTCGCTCACCATTTGCGGAAAATCTAAATGCTCTGCCATTACTTGACTCATTGGCATACAAATCAATCCCTTTCCATAGGATGCCATGAAATTAACATTCTCCTGTGTTGCAAATTCTGCGGCGCAAATAAAATCTCCTTCATTCTCTCTTTCCGGATCATCAGTTACTAAAATAATTTTTCCGGCTTTCAAATCCTCAATCGCTTCTTCAATCGTATTAAATTGAAACATTTTTTCTTCCTATTTCCTTTCTATTTTGATGAGAAGCCTTCAATTCTCCATTTTTGAAGCTTCTCTTGCAGTTCCTCAGTGGATTGGTTTAAAATTTGTGATTGGTTTAAAATCCGTGACTCCTTAAAAACTCCGCCGTTAATTTCTTTTCTGCGTCATTCTTATGCGAATCTGCATTAAGATTTAAAAAACGTTCTACATACTTTCCAATTATGTCATTCTCCAAATTTACTTTTTCGCCGATTGCTCTTTCAAGCAGCGTTGTTTCTGAACCAGTGTGTGGAATAATGGAAACCCGAAACACATCTTCCTGTAAATCCGCTGCGGTCAAACTCACCCCATCAATGGCAACCGACCCTTTCTCTACGATGCATCGCATAATCTTCGGAGCTGCTTTTACCGTGATCCATACGGCATTTTCCTCCCGCTCTTTATGCGTGATTGTTCCTGTTCCATCAATGTGACCAGAAACAATATGCCCTCCAAATCGACCGTCTGCTGCCATCGCTCTTTCCAGATTAACTTTGTTGTTTACTTTAAGCTCTTCTAAGTTACTCCTACGGTAGGTTTCCGCCATGACATCCACAATAAATGTACTCCCGTTTAAGGCAGTCACCGTAAGGCAAACTCCGTTTACTGCAATGCTGTCTCCTATCTTCGTTCCTTCTAAAACCTTGCTCCCTCTTATCTTCATCTGTGCAGAATGGGCACCGGATTTTATTCCAAGGATCATACCAGTCTCTTCAACAATCCCAGTAAACATCTTGCTTTCCCTCCACTCTATATTCTAAGAATAAATCTTTTTCTATCCACTCGTTCTTTTCTAAGACAAAATTAAGACTTTCAGAAGGGAGAGCAACCCCTATACCTGTAATTGGTGTTTTTGCTTCCTTTCCTCCGAAAATTTTAGGTGCAATGTAAAGCATTACTTTTTGTGCAAGCTTCTCTTCTAGCACACTGCCATTTAAAAGAGCTCCACCCTCGATTAAAATGCTGTCTATCCCTTCCTCTGCCAGCTGTTTCCATAAAAATCGCAAATCTACTCTTCCGTGTCTGCAAGGTGTTTTTAGCAGTTGTACGCCGCGTACCTCCAGCTCTTTTTGCTGTTTTTCATCTTCACTGCAATGCGCTACAATAACAGGCGCCTCATCAATGGTTTTAATTAGCTGACAATCTAAAGGGAGCCGTAAATGGGAGTCACATACAACACGAATTGGATTTCTCCCATGCTCCATTCGACAGGTTAAAAGAGGATCGTCATTTAAGACGGTCTGTATCCCTACCATAATCGCGCGGTATTGGTGCCTCAAAGTATGCACATGTGCTCTTGCCTTCTCTCCCGTGATCCATTTGGATTCACCCGTTTTTGTTGCAATTTTACCGTCTAACGTCATTGCATACTTCAAAGCCGCATAGGGAAGTCCTGTTGTGATATATTGAAAAAAGATAGAATTCAAAGCATCACATTCTTCTCTAAGAAAGTCTTCTTCAATGGCAACTCCATGTTCTCTTAAGGTCTTAACTCCTTTTCCCGAAACCAATGCATTTGGATCTCTCGACCCAATTACAACACGACGTATTTTGGCTTCTAAAATGGCTTCTGTACAAGGCGGTGTCTTCCCATGATGGCAGCATGGTTCCAGCGTCACATAAAGATCTGCATTTTCAGGGTGTTCCTTGCAATTTAAAAGTGCATTTCGTTCTGCATGCAGTCCCCCATAAGATTCATGCCATCCTTCTCCGATGATTTTACCGTTTTTTACAACAACTGCTCCGACCAAAGGATTTGGATTGACATATCCCACGCCCTTCTTTGCCAATTCCATGGCTCTTCTCATGTAATCCGATTCATTCACAGTACCACTCCCTTACTCAAATGTACCTTGAATAAAAAAATCTCAGTATATCATCTTACTGTCCTATTTGTTGCTGCTCATTCAAATCTAGTAAAATGATTATGATCTAAATAAAAAAAGCCCTGAAATGAATTCATTTCAGAGCAAATCACACAAAAAACAATTGCAAAAATACCACAATCATTCTTACTCTTCTTTCATCCAGACTTTAACTGTCGGCTTCGGAATCTAACCGAATCTGCCTTGCGGCTCGTGGGCTGTACCACCGGTAGGGAATTGCACCCTGCCCTGAAGATTAATTTATCCAATATTTAATTTTCTATATGCCATTATATACTCACTGATTCAAAAAGAAAAGAGGATTTTTTTTAATTATATTTTACCTTTTATTTTGAAGAATGCATTGAAACAATACAATGAAGAAAAAACTATGGCAACGTGTATCCCAACATAAGCTAATCTTTTTTATTATTATTTCGTATGTAGACTTGAAGAGCCTTAATAAAATAAAGCAATGCGGTTATTTCCAGGACTCGCAAAATTATTATTGAACTCATGTTTAGTGCATACCCCAAAGTATTGATTATATTAATATCCAAAATAAGCCCTCCCTTTTTGACACTCTTTCTCCTTTTATTTCTATAGTGTATCATTTACCGTATGTTTTTAAAAGAGCTACTGCCTACATTAAAAAAATGTAAATATCAGTTTTAAAGTGTAATGTTTTTATCGCAGATTTTAGGGATTTCTAAATCGTGAGTAACAATAATAATCGTCTTCCCGTTTTCTCGCAGTTTTCTGAATAGCTTTAAAATCAAGTTTTTATTTTCCAAATCTAGAGAACCAGTTGGTTCATCAGCCAAAATCAACTCACATGGTTTAATAAAAACTCTGGCAACAGCAACTCTTTGCTGCTCTCCTCCGGAAAGCTCATAGATCTTTTTTCGTTCAAAATTTTCCAATCCCACTTCTGCTAATGCACCTTGAATGATGTCTTTCTTCGACTGTCCATTTTCAGGAGCGTATCTCAACGCAACTTTTAAATTTTCTTCTACTGTTTCGTCTTCAATCAACGCATAGTTTTGAAAAATATATCCCATATAATTTCTTCTTAATAAGAGGGCTTTCTTCCCACTGATATTAGAAATCACTTCATTATGAATCAGCAATTCACCCGAATCGTATTGATCTAATAACCCCAAAATGTTTAAAAGTGTACTTTTTCCTGAGCCGCTTTTTCCGGTAATCGATATAAATTCCTGCGGATCGGCAGAAAACGTAAAATTACTTAACACCGATTTTTCTCCGAAATTTTTATTCAGATTTCTTGTTTCAATAAGAGGCTGCATATTATTCTCCTTTCAAGACCTGTATCATATTAAATTTTTCTTTTCTTTGCAATATATAGCTTACAAGCAATATATGAAGAAGGATGAAAAGGAAATAAACGAGAAGCATCGGGGCAAAAAGATGCAAATTCATAATTCTCCTCTCAGCGATTTTCACAATGACCAAGCAAAGCACAGTCATTGCGAGATTTAAAACAGAGAACTTTACGAAAAAAGCACGGTGCCTTTCCCTAAAACTGAAACCCATAAATTTTAAAACTGCATTTTTACGCTTGTAGTTATCAAAGTAAATACTGACAAACGAAAAGAGCGCGAGAAATAGAAATACCAAATTCAAAAGCAGCGTAAAAATGCTGAATTGTGTTAAAAACAGCATATACTGTACATCCTCTTCATATCCCTCATATATAGATGCAAAATAATAGTCTACGTAATCATATCCATTTTCTTTAAAAAATTCATCGACATATGGCTTTAATTTTAAATAGTCCCGAATTTTTATTCCTTCGCCCCCCAAAATGGTAGGGATGTATGCATTTGAACCCATATTTCTGTCGTTTACCAGCATCAGAATCCCATTTTGAGGCGTATCGACATATCCGGCATAGGTAAATAGTTTTTGATCATTTTTTATGTATGTAACCGTTTCAACGATGTCAGGATTATTGAGATTCGCTTCATAGGAGTGATATTCCGTTCCTTCATCGGAAAGCCGTGAATTAATTATATCCTCCCCCAGATATTTACCATTCAGATGAAGCTCGTGAAGTTCTGGTTGAATTAAAGTAATATCACCTCTATACCGCTCCGGAACCAATACACTGATATTATTGTCATCCGATTCATCAAAATCTAAAATCCGCTTCCCGTTTACATCTAAAACCGCATTCTCTTTTAAGTAACTCTTGTTAATATAAATCAGGGGAATTTCCTGCTTATTCACTTCAATTATCTTTCGTTTATGGAACAAAATACCTCCTTCCTTATAAAAGTACTTCCAAAGCTCCGTAAGTTTTTTTTCAAACAAAGCACTTTCTTTTGTATCGTCAAGGATGTGTGAAGTTACGCTAGCATGCAGCGTCACTAAATCCTTGTTTTTCTCCCAGAGTTTTTGGGAGCTTCTTCGGTCTATGACATAGTCTGCACTTGTATACAGGACGCTCGATGAGAGCAGCACAAAGACCATAGATAAAGCTATAATACAAAAATTCAGCTTATTTGTTTCTTTTTTTGAGTGTTTCAGATACCGAATGATATCTTCTGCTTTAAATATCTGCAATAAAATTGCGGTAAATAAAGCCAGAAGCAGCATCAAAGCCACGCTGACGGCAAGGTTATAAAGTGTTAATTTTTTTAAAAACAGCAAAAGTGAATTTACGCTGTCAATATACCGACACACTATAAATACGCCGATTGAAAAAACATATGAGAAAAGAAGCGCAATGCCAATTGGCTTTAAGATGAACCGGCACCATAATTCTGAGAAAATCATTTGGTTGGAATAACCACATAGTTTTTTTATTGCAAAGCTGCGCTTCAGATGATTCATTCTATAAAGATAGGTAACCACAATGATGATGTTAAGTAATCCTACCAAGAAACCTAAATACCCTACTTGGAGGCTGCTGTAATTTTCCTCAACAACATTAAAAAGCCTCCTGTTTTCATATATTTCTACAGAATTACCGTATTTTAAATTAATATTGTCAATCTGCTCCGAAAAGAAGCTGATATCCTCCGTATAGATACTATACCGGCCCATTAGATGGACCTCATCCAGATCATCTAACGGATATACCTTGATTTTCTTATTGCTGAAAACATCAAAATGCGCATCGCTATCCGCTATTTCTTTTTTATTTGTATAAAGCATCCCCAAATGCAAGGGATTAAGCCCTAATATGCTTTTTTCAAAAGCACCGTCGGATGAATAGATATAGAGATCCGTACCTTCATCATACGGAGAGATCTTTGCAAGAGTCAGACCATATCCATCAGAAATTTCCTTCAGGCTTTTTAGCGTCTGCTCCGGATTGCTCTTCTGCTTTACCATAATCGTGCCGTTGAAAAAATCGTTGGCAATCCTGTTATTTTCTTTCAAAGAAAGATCCAGTCCGCAAAAAAGAGAAACGGTAAAATATAACGCAACGACTAAAAATACATATAATTTCTTCATATTACAACGCCTTTCTGATGATAATTAAAGTAAATAGGGTAGCCTTACTTTGTATATTTTAATTTATCTTATCGAATTTCACCACTTCCAACATTCGTTTTTCCTTTTTTATGTTCTTTATAGGAATAATTATTTCCTCCTGCAAGTTCCCAAGCACCATATGAATAATCATCAGTTTGTAAAACAACTCGATGCTCATAGTCATCATGTGCATATTTCGCCCAAGCATTAAACAGTCCCCAGCCATACTCACCATGACCGCCATAGGAGGTGATTGGTGTTGAGGAAGCCATAACCGAAATCTCCCCCCCTCTGGCTTCATTGTTCTTGATTGCATTTGCATCAAGAGGAGCAGACTGTGCAAAAGCCGCAGAACTGCTGAGAGCCACAACACAAGTTAAACAAAATAATTTTTTTGTAATTTTAGAAATAGACATAATTTATCCCCTTTCGTGGTTAAAAAGGCCACCCTACTTAACAACTGTCATCCTTTCCCATATGAAAGCCTGCCTCTAAATACGCAGATTGATTTGATTAATTTTAACTTTAATACATTAAAAATTATTTGTCAATGTTAAATATTATTTTGTAAAATATTACTGTTATTATCTATATTTTATTATTTTTTTACTGTATTAAATGTCTTTTACTATAATTCGACCTTATAAATTGAGGATTTCAAACGGCAAATTATGACCTATCTCTTTCATGCACTTGCACTTTTCCCCCATATAAAAAAACTTATATTAAAAAAGCTGCAGACAAAAATACATTTTATCTACAGCCTTATATCTTTTCCCTACAAGAAAAAAGATCGATCTTTCCATAATATTAAATTTTACATTCTATATTTATACCAATTCCAAAAGTTTTTTCTCATCAATCAATAAGACAATCTGCTCTTTTGATTTAGAGATTCCTGTCACGTAATTCATCTGATGGTAATCGTCAATTTTAATTGTATCTGGAACTGGTTCCAAAGTCTCTACACGAAGTACTTCATCTACAGCAAGTCCACATTTTTTTGTTCCGTCATCTAATACAAGCATCATCTCCCGTATACTATCTCTCATAACTCTTTTTGTGTCATCCAACAAATGAAGCATAATCGGTAAAATCTGATCCTTAAGCTGTTTTTGGATACGTTCCAAAGCTCTTTCCCGCTCCTGCGCATCTGTAATATTTAATACTTGCTGTGTTTCTACTGCCATGTTATGAAGCTCTTTATGTGGCTCATCAATTTTTTTTAACTGAAATTGTACCATCGGATTATTGCTTTTATAGTGGTCATACCATTTTCCGAATGCACATTGATGCGGATCAGAAGTCAGTGCAAATGGTATTTTTTCATTGATGGAGCGAATCAGCTCATCCACCCAATTTTGGTGATCCTTTTTACGTGCGTCCATCATATTTTCAAACATACAGATTTCTTCTGAAAGAATCTGCATATTTAATAAAATCCGCAAATCAAGGACAGGAATGCAAGAGTCTCGTAAATTTGCAAGTCCTCTCACATAATCCGGCGCATCCGGTATACCTGTCAACTCTTCCGGTAAAATAGAAATAGAAGTTACATCTGCGCTCAAAACCGCAAAATAGCTGTCTCCTGTTTTAAAAATAATCCATGGGATCTCGTTTACAGTAGTGGTATTTTCATTTGATTGTGCTTTATCTTGCATTTCCTGTTGCATATAGCTTCTCCTTTTTACTGCATATCAACCTTGATACTTTGAAACATTCAAGGCTCTCATCGCATTTAAAATAGCAAGCACCGATACTCCTACATCTGCAAATACAGCTTCCCACATTGTCGCCAATCCAAAGGCTCCCATCAACAATACAATTCCTTTTACTCCTAACGCTAAAACGATATTTTGCTTAACGATTTGAAGTGTTTTTCTCGAAATTTTAATTGCAGTTACAATCTTGGAAGGCCGATCGTCCATAATTACAATATCTGCTGCTTCAATCGCAGCATCTGACCCCAATCCTCCCATTGCAATACCGACATCCGCCTGTGCTAAAACCGGAGCATCATTGATACCATCTCCGACAAAAGCCAGATTTCCATATTGTTTTCTTTGTTTTAATAGTTCTTCTAGCTGGCTTACTTTTCCTGTTGGCAGAAGCTCCGTATAAACTTCATCTAATCCTAATTGCTTTCCAACCATCTGCCCAACATTTTTTGAATCTCCGGTCAGCATAATCGTACGCTTTATGCCAGAATTCTTTAACTTGATTATGGCATCCGCAGAATCTGCTTTGATTTCATCCGCAATGACAATACAACCAGCATAGCTCTCTTCTACCGCAACATATACAAGTGTTCCCACTACTGATTTTTTTTCATATTCCACAGAACACAGTTCCATGAGTTTTGCATTTCCAACGTATACTTTTTTCCCATTCACAATGGCTTTCACCCCATGACCGGGAATCTCTTCCACGTTTTCTAAAAGCTTCGGATCAATCTTTTTGCCATATGCTTCTTTTAAAGAAACAGAGATTGGATGATCCGAATAATTTTCTGCCGCAGCTGCAAAATGCAATACTTCATTTTCAGTAAATGCTGCTCCCTGTGATGGATAAATCTGTGCAACTTTAAAATTACCTTTTGTCAGAGTTCCGGTCTTATCAAAGACAATGATTCCTGTCTTCGCCAGCACCTCTAAATAATTGCTGCCCTTCACCAATACCCCGCATTTGGACGCACCTCCGATGCCGCCGAAGAATCCCAAAGGAATAGAGATGACCAATGCACAAGGGCAAGAGACAACAAGAAATATAAGCGCACGCTGAACCCAATCAGTAAATAATGCATCTTTTATCAATAAAGGCGGAACAATTGCTAATAATGCAGCACAAATAACGACAATAGGAGTATAGTACCGTGCAAACTTTGTAATGAAGTTTTCGGCTTTCGCTTTTTTACTGCTCGCATTTTCTACCAAATCCAAAATCTTAGATACAGTAGATTCACCGAATTCCTTTTCAACACGAATGGATAACACACCGTTTAAATTAATGCAGCCGCTTAATGCCTCACTGCCTACTTTTAAATCTCGCGGCATAGATTCTCCTGTCAATGCGGAAGTATCTACAGAAGAAACGCCGTCTTTTACAATACCATCTAACGGTATTCTTTCCCCAGGCTTTACAACTATGATATCTCCAACCGAAATTTCCTCCGGATCGACTTGCCTTAAAACTCCATCTACCTCTATATTAGCATAATCTGGGCGAATGTCCATTAAAGTTGAAATGGATTTTCTTGATGCATTGACAGCATAACCCTGAAAAAGTTCACCGATCTGATAAAACAACATTACGGCAACCCCTTCCGGGTATTCTCCAACCGCAAATGCGCCGACCGTCGCAACCACCATCAAAAAATTTTCATCGAAAATCTGTCCCCGTAATATATTTTTTACGGCTTCCAGAAGGATATCACCACCCACAATCAAATAAGGAATCAAAAAGAATGCAAACGCTCCCGCTTTTCCAAACGGATTCAAATCGATTGCCAAAAGTACCTCTCCTGCAGCAAATAAGATACCGCTTATCAATATTCTAATTAATACTCTTTTTTGTTTCTTTGACATATCCCACCTGTCTAAAGTCACTCTTTGACTTGTCGAATCCCTTTCTTTGCTTCTTTACTGTGTTACAATCATGCAATCCGGTTCTACCTTTTTGCAAACATTGATTGCTTCTTCCAATATGTTATCAAACATTTCATCCGGTGCTTCTAATGTCAGCTTCTGAGTCATAAAGCTGATCTGAGCATTCTGAACCCCTTTAATTTTTTTAATCGCATTTTCCATCTTCGCAGCACAGTTTGCGCAGTCTAATTCCTGCATTTTAAAAGTCTTTTTCATAATATCTTTTCCTTTCTTATTCTGAAATATGTTCAATTCCCTGATCAATAATCGTACGAACGTGATCGTCCGATAAAGAATAAATGACGGATTTTCCCTCTCTTCTGAATTTTACAAGTCTTGCCTGCTTCAATACTCGAAGCTGATGAGAAATAGCAGATTGCCCCATATTTAATAATTGTGCAATATCGCATACACACAAGTCAGCCTCAAATAACACATATAAAATTCGTATCCGTGTACTGTCACCGAAAACCTTATACAGCTCTGCTAAATCATAAAGAATTTCTTCATCAGGCATGGTTTCATTTACGGTTTCAATGATTTCATCATGAATATGAAGAGAATCACAGCATTCTATTTTTTTATTCTCTTCCAATTTTATACTCCTTTCTATTCTATTCCTAAATGTATTCATATGTTCATATCAACATATGAATACTTGTTCATATGTTATATTATATTCTTCATTTCCATTCTGTCAATCATTTGTTAAAAAAAATATCATCTTTCAAAAATTTGAAAGATGATATCTATAAGATTTATCTATTAATGATTCAAATATATTCATTATCTCTCTATTAACCCATTGCAAATCATAATTGCCGCATTCCCTCTCGTTGCTTCCATATTACCTTCTACTTCATTCGAAATTGATGCGAATAACCCCATTTCTTTTGCCTTTTCATAATACTTATCCGGCCACACCCCTTCTAAATCAGCAGCAGTATTTCCTTTAGCAGATACTAGCATAGTGACCAATTCATTATAGGTAATGTTCTTGTCCGGAGCAAAAACGCCATTACCATAACCACTAACAACCCTATTCTGAACAGCATAATTTACATAAGGTGAAGCCCAGCCGTATCCATTCATATCGGAAAAAGAGCTATTCTTCACTGACTGCAAAGGCTCCTTCGATGAATAAATGATTTTTACAATCATCACACACGCCTCGGCTCTCGTTATATACGCATCCGGTTTAAACACACCCTCTTGATAACCAGAAATTGCCCCTTCTTCCAATAAAGTCTGAACTGCCTGCTCATAAGCAGTTCCCTTAACATCTTTTAATACCTCATCCGTATTTTCCACTGCAAACGAAAAAGTCGTAAAAACAATCATTATTATCAATCCTATATATAAGAATAGTAATTTCCTTCTTATCATTTTTGCCCTCCAATTCTCGAACAACTACATAGCTCTCTCCACTACATTGAGCTATAAATTGCACATGATAATAGCGTGCATACGAACCCTATAACAGTTCTTCTTTTATAAGAAAATCCAAAAGCATCTCTTTTTCATTGACAACGCATCCCTTGATTACATTTTTTAATAAAAGATGTAAGGCGTATCCGATTTGCTCCCCACTTTGCATTCCATTTTCTATCAAATCATTTCCATCTATTCGCAAGTCTTTTAATTGATAGCACTGACCACGTTCTAAAATATCTCTTGTAACCGCGCAAAGTGCTTCCAATTTTCGATTCTTTTTTCCACCCAGTGGGTTTTGCCCTGCTAGATCTGCTTTTTTTAATAATAATAAATCCTCAAAATTCTCTTTTCCTAACTTACACAGCCATTCCTTTACAAGCTCGGTTTTAGCTTCTATGCGAAAATCATGATAACGAATTAAAAGCAGTATTTTGCTAATGCTTTCCCGATCCATTTTTAAACGCTTTAATATAATTTCCGCTATATTTTCACTTTCCTTTGCATGTCCGTAAAAATGTCCGATCCCATGCTTATCCACGGTATACCGCCACGGCTTTCCGATGTCATGAAGCAAAGCAGTCCACCTTAGATAAGGTTTCTCAGGTATTGAATCTACGACAGCTGCCGTGTGGCAAAGCACATCATACTTATGGTGGGGGTTTCTTTGTTGAAAGCCTTCCATGGGGAGAAGTTCAGGCAAAACCACTCCCAACACTTTAATCCATTTCACAAGCACTTGTCCCGCATGCTTGCCGCACAATAATTTTGAACATTCCTCACGTACACGCTCTTTTGACACTTTCTCCAAAAGCTCTTTTTTTTCATAAGCAGCAATTTCCGTTTTTTCTTCTGCATGGAAGCCCAACTCGGATGCAAAGCGCAAAAGACGTAAAAGGCGCAAAGCGTCCTCCTCAAAACGCAAGGCAGCATCACCAACACACCGTAAAATACCTTTTTCTAAGTCTTCTTTTCCATTATAAGGATCGACCAATCCCTCCGCTTCATTATATGCCATTGCATTAATGGTAAAGTCTCTGCGTGCCAAATCCTCTTGAAGCGATGCAGAAAAAGTGATTTGATCCGGTCTGCGATGATCGCTGTAAATGCCATCTGTACGATACGTTGTAATTTCAAATGGCTCATCCTCAAATATTACCGTGATGGTTCCATGTTTTATTCCAGTTCTCAAAGTGCGGTATCCAGAAAAAATTTCTTCAATACACTCCGGCAGTGCATTGGTTGTTATATCAAAGTCCTTTGGAATTTTATTTAATAATAAATCTCGAACACAGCCGCCGACTAAATAAGCTTCATAATCTGCCAGTGCCAATTTTTCTAAAACTCTCCTTGCTTTATCCAACTTCCTTCCCTCTCTCTTCTCTTTATACTTTTCTATGTAAGACTATATTACTTTTCCTAATTTTCACATATCTTATAAGTATAATATAAATTTTATTAAAATCACAAAACATATTGTAAAAATTTAAAATAAAATGTATACTATCTTCATGTAAAAAAACAATTCTTCTTCAGAAATACAATTTATGAGGTGAATAAAATGCGTTCCGAACTCCACACACCAAAAGATTACCTTCATTTTTTAATCATCAATCTTTTGGGTTCCTACTCTTACGCCATGGGCATTCAGATCTTTACTAAGCCATTTCAAATTGCACCGGGAGGCGTAACCGGAATTGCTACAATTCTCAATTACCTGTTTCATATTCCCATTGGAACGATGATTTTTATGATCAATGTTCCTCTTTTCATTTTATCATGGTTTTTTGTCTCAAAAGGTTTTACAATTCGAACCGCAGCTTCTCTTTCTATCTTTAGTTTTTGCATTGATGCACTGGTAGTCTGGATGCCTCCTTATCCTTCCACCTCCCCCATCGCTCCTCTGTTAGCATCTATTTTTGGCGGAATTTTAATGGGAGCTGGCAATGCCTTGATCTACATGAG
Source organism: Sinanaerobacter sp. ZZT-01 (assembly GCF_035621135.1). NCBI lineage: Bacteria > Bacillati > Bacillota > Clostridia > Peptostreptococcales > Anaerovoracaceae > Sinanaerobacter > Sinanaerobacter sp. ZZT-01. The sequence goes on along the minus strand of NZ_CP141728.1, from coordinate 1,586,368 downwards.
TCATTCAACGACTGGAGGCACCGCTATTATCAGTGCCGTCGTTCAAAAGAGCTTCCCCCATTTTTCTATGGGAAAGCTTTTGACCGGAACGAATCTGATCGTCGTCATTGCATCTATTTTTGCTTACGGCAACATCGATGTTTCTATTTTTGCGGCAATCTGCATTTACATTTCCGGATTGGTCATGGATAACATGGTTTATGGACTTAATATAAACCGCCTTTTATTTATTATTTCCGATCACAGTCAAGAGATACAGGAGCGAATCTTACATGAACTGCATCGGGGCGTTACAGTCATAAAAGGAGAGGGCGGTTATGATCATAATCAAAAAAATATTATATTTTGTGTCGTCAGCAAACCACAGTTTTACAAAGTCCGAGATATCGCTCGTGAAGTAGATAAAAAAGCTTTTCTAGTAGGCTGTGAGGCTGGAGATGTCGTGGGAAAAGGTTTTAAGCATCTAGATTGAAGGTTTAAAAATGGCTTTGAACACAGGTTTGTTCAAAGCCATTTTTGTGGAAGTATATAAAATTGAATTTCGCTATAATTAGATATGATAAGTGTCTATCTGTATATTTATAAGCGTGATTTTCTCTTAAAACGGACCGTAGTGGATCAGTACGGATATCGCTACCAGCGAAATGCCTAGGATACACCAAATTAAAAACAATGGCCACATCCATTTTGCCCACTTATCCCATTTGATTCCACCAATTGCCAATGCTGCCATGAAATATCCGGAAGTTGGCGAAATGACATTAGAAAATCCATCTCCAAATTGGAATGCTAAAACGGAAGTCTGCCTTGTAATTCCTACAACATCTGCCATTGGTGCCATAATCGGCATGGAAACGGCGGCCTGCCCGCTTCCTGATGGAACAAATACATTAATAATACTTTGCACGAAGAACATGCCTATCGCACTTAAAGCAGGCGGCAACGTTTTAACCATATTTGCAAGATAGAAAATCAGTGTATCCATGATCTTGCCTTCACGCATGATTACCATAACAGTCGTTGCTAATCCAATAACTAATGCTCCGTATACCAGCTCTTTTGCACCTTCTACAAATGTCTCTGCGATACGGTTTACTGACAGCCCGCCTATCATACCTCCTACTATTCCAATAATCAGAAATACTGCCGTTAACTCTGTTACGTAAAAATCTAACTTAACAACACCGTAAGAAAGAATAATGAGCCCTAATGCGAAAGCTAAAAGTACGAGTTTCTGCCGTCCATTTAAGGTTACAATTTCTTCCATCTGTAGATTTATCTTTTTCTTATCCGCTTCATATACTAAGCTCAGCTCCGGATTTTTCTGAATTTTGCTGGCATAGCGATATACATAAAATACCGATACACTTAAAATAATACCGTAACAAATCAAGCGATACCACATGCCAGAGAATAACGGTAATCCTGCAATTCCCTGTGCAATTCCTACTGTAAACGGATTTAAAAAGGCACCTGCAAATCCAGCCCCGGCTCCTAACAGTACAATCGCAGTTCCCGTAATGGAGTCAAATCCTAATGCAATTGCCAAAGATATAATAATCGGATAAAACGGCAGCATTTCTTCTGCAGATCCTAAAATTGCGCCTGCTATGGAAAACACAAACATAAGAAGCGGAATGACTAATTTCTCTTTTCCTTTTGTCTTTTTCACCATACTTCCGATACCCGCATCAATCGCACCGGTTGCTTGAATGATTCCGAAGGAACCTCCTATAATTAAAACAAAGAAAATAATATATCCGACTTCATCCATTGCAATGTGTATGGATCGAAACATATCAAATGGGGAAACGGGTGTACTTTCTACTTGATGAAAGCTGTCTGCTACGACAAAAATACGCCCTGTCTGCTCGTCTTGTGCGCGGTCAAACTCTCCCGCAGGTACGATATAAGTTAGAATGGTAACCAGTATAATGATTGCAAAAATTAAGACATAGGTATGTGGTATATGCCACTTTCTTTTTTCTTTATTTTGAGATGTCATAAACAGAACCCCTTTCCTTTTATCCGCATATTTTTCCGATCAGGTTTAAATAAATTTCAGCAGCCTGATACACTTCCTTCAATTCACAAAATTCATCATTTGCGTGTGCTTGTGTAATATTTCCAGGACCTAAAATGACACATTTGGCATCTGTATGCACACCGAGAATTCCCGCATCGCTCCACGCCGGAAATGCTCCGACTTCTTTTCTGCAATTCAATACTTCTTCGGATGCATCGCAAACGCAATGAGCCCACTCGTCTTCTTTCGCAAGCGCATACGGTGCATTGATCATAGCTGCTGTCAATTCACGCATCGCACGAAATTGATACTTGCATTGATACGCTTGGGCAACCTCTTTTGCAATCTCCTCTATTTCTCCGTGAATCATTTCTAATGTCTCAGAAGGAAGCCAGCGCCGATCCATTGAAATAATGCATTCATCAGGAACAATATTCGGGTCTGTTCCACCAGCTATACTGCCCACATTGATCGTGCCTGTTCCCAGCATTGGAAATGTACGCCTCTCAATCTCATTTTGAAGTACACGCTCTACTTTACTGCAAAATTGTGCGCCTGCATAAACTGCATTAATGCCATCATGCGGTCGGCTTCCATGTGTAGCCCTTCCGATGAATTTTACTTCAATCCATTCCATTCCTTTGTGTGCAATACATGGCTGTAAAGATGTAGGTTCTGCAATCACAACATACTTGGCACGTTTTCCAGTCTTTATTAAATGCTCCGTGCCATTTGACCGTTCTTCCTCACCAGTGACACCTGCAAACATCACTGTCTTCTTTGCCTGAAAGCCTGAACGTTTTGCGGCAAGCAATGCTGCAATGTACGCCGCAATCCCACCTTTCATATCTGCCGTTCCTCTGCCATAAATGATTCCATCTTTTACAAACGGCTGAAACGGTTCATAGTCCATCTGAAATCCGGGTATTGTGTCAATATGCCCGTTAAACATAAGCTCCGCAACATCCCCTTCTTCCCCTAAAAAACCATAGACATTTGGCCTTTTCGGCTCTACGTAATCTAACTTAGTAGCAATTCCCTCTTCTTTTAGTTTCTGATGGATGTACTGTGCAACTTTCTCCTCTTTTTGTTCATTTTCACGATGACTTTCAATTGCAACCAAGTCCATTAAAATTTTTAAAATTTCTTCCTTTGATACATAAGAAAACAGTTTCATTTTTTCCCTCCTTTGACCATAAGTTGATCCATCCAATAAAACAAATTGTTTTTCCTCCTTTCTTTATATGATTATATGTTTACACACATCAACATGTATAGCAAAAAAATTAGAATTAGAATTTACCTGTATTTACAAATCCAAGTATCACTCTTGCCAATGAAGTAAACGCTGTCATGTTCACACTATAGTAAATTTCTTTTCCTTCTCGTCTTGAAAATACAACCCCTGCTCGCTTTAAGATCTGCATATGATGCGAGACAGTCGGACGAGAAATTTTCACTTTATCCGCAATCTCACTTACATTTAATTCTTGTTTTCCAAGTATATTTAAAATATCAATTCTAGCCTCTTCCCCTAATACCTTGAAAATTTCAGAATCAAAATAATCACTATTCATTCCTGACATCTTTTTATTCCCTCAACCACATTATTGTTAATATACATATATTGAAATTACCAGCATTACACACCCTATCATACACCAAATGGCAAACAATGGAAACATAAATTTTGCCCACTCCCGCCAATTGACGCCTGCGATTCCCAGTGCTGCCATAAAATAGCCCGACGTCGGGCTGATTACATTGGAAAACCCATCTCCAAACTGAAATGCTAAAATTGCGGACTGTCTGGGTATACTGGTCAAATCTGCAATGTTTTTCATAATTGGCATCGTTACGGCAGCCTGACCACTTCCTGAGGTAATAAATAAATTTATAATACTTTGAACTAAAAACATTGAAATTACATTAACTGACCTTGAAAACTTTTCTATAAACTGCACCAGATAATAAATAACCGTATCTAATATCCCCGCAGATTGCATGACAACAAAGATAGATTTTGCCATACCGATAATCAATGCACCGTATAATAGGCTGGCAGCACCTTTCATAAATTCTGACACAATCTTACCGGAGTCCAATCCTCCGATAATTCCCGAAAAAATACCCATAAAGAAAAAGCACGCAGCAATTTCTAAGATATAAAACCTCCACCATAAAACCCCACACATTAATAAAATTGTAAAAAAGCAAAGAACAAATACAACTCCAATTTGACGTTTCGTTAATTGAAAGACTGTGCTGAAATCATATTCTGCAAGATAAGAATCAGCCATTACTTCTTCATTTAAACTTGTTTTAAAACGATTTTTCTTTGCGTAATTCAGTACATATAAAATAGTGATGGTAAAGAATACTAGATAAACTAACAAACGATAGACCATCCCGGAAAACAGGGGTAAACCCGAAACCTGCTGTGCAATTCCAACCGTAAATGGATTCAAAAATCCGGCTACAAAACCGACTCCAGTCCCCAAAAGCACAATGGACACTCCCGTTATTTTATCATATCCCAATGAGAGTGCAAGCACCATGACAATCGGATACAGAGGCAATGCTTCCTCCGCTGTTCCAAGTAATGCTCCGGATAAGGAAAAACAAAGCATTAGCAGTAAGATGGCAAGACTCCCATGCGTCTTAAATTTAGATGAAACTGTACTGATAAAGCCATTGATGGTTCCAGTTGCATTTATAATTCCTAAGCTTCCTCCGGCAATTAAAACAAATATGATAATTTCACTCGCCTGCATCATCCCATCCGGAATCACTCTCATAAAATCGAGCAAGGACAAGTTTGTTTTTTCTGTAAATGTAAAACTATCCGGTATCACATACTCAATACCGTTTGTCACATCCACAGATCGCTGATAGGAGCCTGACGGTATCAAAAAAGATGCGAGTGCCATGAAAAATATTATTAATGTCAAAACCACATAGGTATCCAGGTGCCTCCGCTTCATACCAACCTCCTAAATGCGATTACATGTTTAAGTATATCAACATATTAGCACTATTATACTTTTACGTCAAGATCAAGCGCCTAGTAAATATTAACTTTTAAAAGACTAATCTGTTGACCCCCTTTCAAGTAGTACAAACAAACTAAAATAAAACAAATATCGACGTATGGGGTAATTAATAAGATAAATAGGAATGAGATTAATAGATAAACTTTTAATCTTATCAAATAAATTAAAGAACAAATTCATTATTGACTTTAATAATATTAAACTATATACTTAATATTATTGAGGAGATGATATTATGTCAATTGAAATTGTACCTGAATGGATGAGTAATCTTGATGATGAAGATCTTGTTTTCATAAAGAAATTTCTTCTTTCATCCGGATCTTTAAAAGAAATAGCCAGACAATATAATGTAACTTATCCTACTGTTCGCTTACGTCTGGATAAGCTGATTCAAAAAATACAAATCAATGAGGACTCTAATAATGAACCCTATATCGCATTAATCAAAAGACTAGCTGTTAGTGAAAAAATCGATTTCGATGCAGCAAAAATCTTGATGGCAGAGTACAAAAAAGGAAAACGGGAGGTAGAGTAATATGCAAAATACATTTATTATACTTATCTTATTCATAATCATAGTAGGGAGCATCATTGCTTTACAGATATTCTTATCGAGAAAGAAAAATAAATGGCTGGGATTAATCTTACCTCTTATTTGCCTAATTTTTTCGCTCATCGCTGCTATGGGTATACCAATTTTCTCAACGTTTACCGTAACGGAACAATCTATTTCACAAGGCGGAGAAATTATAAATAGTGCTGTAGAAAGCTCTACCGATCAAGCCAATCTTTCTTCAACGATTTTCATGGTAATTATCGTATTTTTGCTTTATAACATCCCAACGGTCATTCTTCTATCCATCTACTTTGCTTGCCGTGAAACACTAAAAAGAAAAAAAGAGCTAGAAAAAATGAATATACAAGATTTAGAATAATTAAAAGTTCTCCCATTATATCACAGGGCTTAAAGTGTCGACTCAAAAATCGGGGTAATTATAATCCGTTTTATTTGGTTAGAATTTCAACCAATTCCGGCCAAATCCAATTATTCTTACTACGATCCAGCAACGCATAGTCACCGCCATCATCCCACCAAACATAAGGAATTCCATGTTTCTTTGCTTCTTTCACAAAAAAATCGGTCCATTCTTTTCTTGCTTTTAAATTGTCTTTATTCTTACATCCAAATTCCGTGAAAGATACCGGAACTCCTCTTTGCAGAAAATACCGATCAATGTTCTCTAAGACCGTTAGGATTTTTTGTCGGCTTTCTGCATCTTCTTTATTCCATTCTTTCGTCCCCTCCTCATTTTGGCAAAAGTCATAAGGAATATAGGTATGTACGGAAACGATTATATGCGAACCCGGAATTTCTAAATCCTGCAATGCTTTTTCCTCATGATTGCTTGCATAGGGAGAAATCATGAGATATCTTTTCTTATTCTTTCCCCTGCTTCCACGAACTGTATCTACAAAAATACGGTTCAAATGGTTTACCATATCTCTAAGCTCGGCAGTCCCTTCATCCCATTCATGGATACTATCTCTTAACCTTGGTTCATTCATGGATTCAAAAATTAAGTGTTCCTCATAAGAAGCAAATCGTTCTGCGACCTGCATCCATACTGTTTGAAACAATCGAGAAATTTCCTCTTCTTTTCCCGCTTTTAAATCCAGCCACATTTCATGGTGGAGATTAATAATAACATACAAGCCTTCATCCAAGGCATATTGTACAACCGTTTCCACGCGATTCATCCACTCTTCTGCAATCATTCCCTCTGCATCTAGGTGATCCTCCCAGGTTATGGGAATACGAACCGTTTGAAATCCCGCAGCAGCAATGGTTCGTAACATTTGCCTCGTAATCGGTTCATCATTCCAAAACGTCTCATAGTCTAACTCAGAAGCGTTTGGATTATAGTTTCTTAAACCGGTTGCATCCAGAGAATTTCCTATATTAATCCCTGCTCCTAATTTTTTTGCAAATCTCAAATCCTCGCCCCATTTCCAGTAATACCAAATACCCCCTGCAATACAAAATATAAGGATCAGCAGAATTATTATTTTTGATTTTTTCATTTACGTCTCCTTTTCTTAAATCATACTAAATCCATTTCATTAAATTCATCTGCTGTTTTTTTCTGTTCTTGATCCATTGAAAGATAGAAGGTATCTGCCGCATTTTTTGCAGACCTCAGCCAATCTAAAAGCAAAACTCGATTATCTCCATCTCCCCAAATTTCCTGTATATTCTCAATACTGTATAGCTTATATATATTTCGTACCGTACTCACAAATTTACATTTTAATTGCAGGCTCTCAGAAATTTCTAATGTGATAGAATTTGGAATGCTCTCTTCTCTTAAAGTCAGATACGCATAATTAAAATCATATATTTGAACCAGTCGGTTCTCTAATTCTAAGCATACAGCGGGAGCATATACCTCGACTCTGGGATACTGACGTTTCTGATAAGATAGAGGAAGTATTCTTGTTTTAGAATTTAGTTTTAAATCCTCAAAGCTTCCGCTATCTTTTTTGATTTCTTTCGGTAAAGTTGGAATTCGATCATATAAAATTCCTAATAAATCATCATAATATCCGCAGTGATCTATGATTTTCATCGAATAGCTCCAATGCTCCGAATCTACACTTGATACATACACGACTTTCGTTTTTAACTTTGCACAGTAGTCCTCCGTTTTTATTTCAACGCTTAACAAAGTTTCTTCTTGAAAATAATATGGTTCTTTTAAAATAATAGCCACACCGTTTTCTGAAATATCTTTTGTTACTCCCTCTACTGTTTCTAACTCGTCACTTATCGTACACGGAAGTTTTACGCTCACTCGCTCTGCTTTTCGATAAGGAACTCTTCCAAATACAAAGAATAGCGCCATAATCAAGAAAAACAGATTGTTCAACAACCAAAATAAGACAACAATCGGTCCAAAGGAACCGCTGTCAAACATGATTGTAATACAACGAAAAATACCAAATATTGATAAAGTAATTAAAATAGAAAAAGGGATCCCATAGATAAGATTTTCATTTGTTCTGCTCTTGTAGCGTTCTTTTTTTGTCACCTTAAACTTTTTCAATGTAATCCCAAAGGATTCTGCAAGTACAGGTAGAAGTAAAAAAGGAAACATCACGGTCTCATAAATCCCAGTCCATTTTGTATTACGTATATTGTTACTGAACATGCGCAGATTAATGTTGCTGGATAGGTACATCGGTAACCAGAACATGAGAATCTGGGGTAAAGTGCATTTAAATACCATAAATCCAAAAACGGCATATAGTATCGGTGACATAATATAAATCAGTCTTTTTACAGGTGCATACCAATACCAAATCGACGCCCAATAATTCATCTTTTGAGAAAAGGACAAATCTGGGGTTGTAAAAATATGCATCTTTCTTCCCGTCGCAATAACACCACGCGCCCACCTCACTCTTTGCTGCACCAATCCTTGTAAATCATTTGCGGATAGGCCCGATGCCATCGGTTCACCAATTCCGAGGCTGACATACTGTTTTCTCTGTATTAAAATACCAGTAGCAAAATCTTCTGTAATTGCTTCCGTATAAAATCCGCCAACCGCTTCTAACGCCTCTCTGCGGATTAAAGTATTGGATCCTCCGTAAATGACACTGTTCGTCTTCGTACGGGCCACCTGAATGTCTCTGTAAAAATAATCCTGTTCATTTGGAATTCGTCCCTCAGAAAAAAGATTAAACTGAAATAAGTCCGGATTATAGAAACTCTGCGGTGTTTGAATAAATCCCAATTTTATTTTTTCCTCTTCCGGCCGTCCCTCATTCTTTCGATCGCAGTCAACCATATAAGGCACTGTTTTTAACAAGAAGTCACTCTTCAATATCATGTCAGCATCAATGGTTACAATATAAGGTGATTTCGAATGCTTCAAAGCATTGTTGAGGTTCCCTGCCTTTGCACCTTGATTATCCGGACGATCCAAATAGTTGACTCCCATTTTTTCTGCAAGCTTTCGCATCTCAGGTCTTCGGTTATCATCACACAAGTAAATGTGTACTTTACTTCTATCGGGATATTTCAAGTAATTGCATGCATTCAATGTTTTATAAAGAAGTTCTGTTCCCTCGCTGTACGTAGGTACGAAAATATCGATATGAGGAAAGCTCTCATACGGTACGGTAGGAAGCGGATAAACTTCATCGGAGCACATATTTACATAATGGATAAAAGCTTCTACCATACCTAATACTTCTACAGTTAAAAGAGCAAATCCTGCCGCGACAGACACGGCCCCATAACCAAACGGAATCGTAAAAAAAACTCTCCAGAAAAGGTACATAATATTAAAAAATATAGTCGCAACGAACCAAATATTCCTTTTCCAATGATTTAAAAATCTATTAAACATTGTTGTCTCCCGGCTTTTTATTGCATTTGAGGTCATCTTTTCACCTCTCTTTAAAAAAGTTAAACGCCTGCTCGCTGATATTGTATGGGTAAATTTCCATTATAATATAATCAAAAGAATTTTCTTTTACATACGTTTCAATGTCAAGCTCTCCCATGTCTTCCAAAGACCATATCGCATCAATGGACTTGCACATCGGTATCAAAAAAGACATGACCGGAGAAAAATAAGAGTCTCTTATCATAAATATCTTGCTTCCTTCTTTGCGATCTAAATTTTCCAAATAATCGTACGGACTCAGTCCATTTAAATAGACCGAATACTGCGAATCAGAGTAAATATCTTTATTATCCTTTAAGATATCAACATCCATCACAGTTTCTGAAAAGTCACCCCTGAGCTTTACGGTGTAACCCTTCTCTCGAAGTGATTCGCGGTAATAACGCCCTTTAAAATTAGGCCATAAGGCTTCAAAGTCTTCTAGTCCGCAAAAATTTGCACCGGTTCTTCTTCCCATTGAGCCCAGCATACCATTTCGATAGATCACACTTGTATAATTGTTAATATCCGTATAAAATCCGGTCGGATCCAAGTCTTCACCAAATCGTTCTTTTAATGTTTCCACAAGTGTTTTTGTTGCATAAAAAGCTGCCGGAATGGTCCAGTGATGGTCTGTATGGAAAAAAGTTGCCTCGTAAGAAAGGTCTTTGTTTGGAAGAACCTCCCTTAGATCTAACGTTTCTACCCCCAGACGATTCATATAAAGCAAGGTCTCATCTACAACTCCATTCGGATCATTAATCGGCATGCCAGTTCTCAACTTTGTACTTCCTTCAATATATTTGCCGGGTGCCACCACAAAGAGAACTTTTGTTCCATTCTTAGAAACATAATCTTGTAATCGCTTCATTCGAAATGCATATTCAAAAAAATCATCCTCTTCTTCTCGAAAGAAGGAAGCATAATGAAGAAACCCTTCTTCATCTTTAATATAGCTGAAATTATTGAACTCTCTTTTATCAAGTAAAGTTTGAACGTATGCATATCCTTCAATAAAATTCATGCGTTTATAAAGACTTTCTGTCATTGCGATATCAAGAGCATCCGGTACATTTAAGACAGCCTCATAATCAGACCACTTCACCGGTTCAAGTATATCTCTTAGCTCCTCCATACTATTGACAAAATTTAATAGCGAAAAAGTTAGTATCACAACTAAAAATACCACTGCGAAAATCCGTTTTTTTATCATGTATAATCTCATAACAGCACCTTTTCATCAAAAGTTAAAATATATAAAAGGATTATAAGTTCCGCTGGCAAGATAACATACGCTGACAATTAAAATGCTAAGCAGCACAAGCGGATAAAAAAAGGTAAATATAATGTGAACTTTTCTACTGTTCTCATCTTGATACAATATTTGGTTCATGTTTCTTGCAATCGGCATACAAAAAATGACCGCCATCAATAGAAATACCCAATTTTCATGAATAAGCATCACTGCAAGCTCACTGTAAAATCCATTATGATTTAATCCCAGCATATTCATAAAGAAACGCCCTGCTTGATATAAATCATCTGCTCGAAACACCACCCAGCCTACACTTACTACCATTAAAGTATAGAAATGCTTTAAAAAATTATTTTTTATTTTGCTTGGATATTCAAAAAAACGCTCCGCCAGCTGAAAAATAAAATAATATAAACCCCAGAAGATAAACGTCCAATTTGCACCATGCCAAATTCCAGTCAAAAGCCATACAATAAAAATGTTGCGAACCATTTTATCTTGATTTCTTACTTTATTTCCCCCCAATGGAAAGTAAACGTATTCTCGAAACCACGAGGTCAACGAAATGTGCCACCGCCTCCAAAAATCAGAAACAGAAACAGCAATATACGGATAATTAAAATTTTCTTTAAACTTAAAACCAAAGCATAAACCTAATCCAATCGCCATATCAGAGTAGGCAGAAAAATCAAAATAAATCTGTAAAGTATAAGCAATGCTGCCAAGCCAAGCTAACATGACAGGAACTGTCATCTTATCCGTTCCAATTGCTGACCATTGAAATACGTTATCTGCAATGCTTGCAACGCAATTCGATAAGAGCACTTTTTTTCCAAGTCCTGTAGTAAATCGGCAAATACCTAAAGAAATTTTATCGATGGATGATTTACGGTTTCTTATCTGTTCTGCAATTGAATTATACTGAATAATCGGACCGGCAATCAGTTGCGGGAAAAAAGAAATATATAGTCCTACATAAAAAGGGTTCTCTGAGCGGGTTGTGCCTCGGTATACATCAACGACGTAAGACAATGCTTGAAAAGTAAAAAAAGAAATGCCAATCGGCAACGGAAGGTCAAATGAGAAGCCTTTGAAGGATGCAGGCATTATCATATCAAGTATAAATTGAAGATATTTAAAAACAAAAAGTACAGATAAATTTCCCGTCACCGCAACTACAAGTAATAAGTGTTTCAGCCAGGCTTTTGTCCGCCGTTCTACAAGATATCCCATAAGCGAATTAAATAAGATCGACGCGAGCATCAAAAAGACATAAACCGGCTCACCCCAAGCATAAAATACCAGGCTGCTGATTAATAGCCAAATATTTTGTAATCTTCTTGAAAAAGAAAAAACATAATATAGGACAAAGACAACAGGAAAAAAGTAAAATAAAAATACAATACTTGAAAAAAGCACTTTGATTCTCCATTTCTTTTATTTTTTTCGAGAATACTTTATATAAATCATAACGGCTGTGATTGCAATAATAATGAGTGCAATTCGAATTCCCCAAATAGCATGTATATGATACAGCGATTCCAAAAAATAATGCCGTTCCGCGACTTCCTCAGGCCTTACAATCGTTTCCAATCTTTTGCCTCCTTTATTTTTTCCTATTAATCAGAATAGCCGGTACAAAAAACAGCAGCAGAACCACTACTAAAATCAGTTCTTTCTCATCCTTGATCGAGCTGTCTGTCTCCGTCAACCTGTAAAGCTTGCTTAATTCCACCTGCATAATTTTTCCGTGCTTTCTGAGATATGTTTTTATATTATAAATTTCTTGATTATAGGAGTCATTAAAGCGATTAATAATCACATTGTCTTTTATAAAATCCTGAAGATAATAATTATGCGGATTGAGAAAAGAATCATCTTCATAATCAGCAGCCCACCGATACCATTCTCGCCGTCTTGCTGAAGATAAATAAGAAGTCGTCTCATCGATAACACTGATTACGTGAGCTTCACTAAAACTACTCTTACGTAGTTTTGCATATCTTTTTTTCAGCAAATTGATAAATCTTTTATCTTTGCACAAGTGGTCAAATAGTGGTTTTTCATAAAATGCTAATGTCTCAGGATCCATTTCCGTTTGATAATAGTTATTCATCGCTTGGTCAAAATCCCATACTGGACCAATTTGGAGACGTTCCCCCGAATTTTTATACATATAGGTAGAATGTTCTCCCGCATCGTAATTTCCAAAAAATTCATTTACTAGAAAATAATCTACGAATGAATCTATGTCAATGTATCTGCTGTAAGTTTTAAAGATTGGCTTCTTATCTGAATAAATAATTTTTTCTATTTTAGAAAAATCATTTTCAATGAATTTTTTTGTCTCATCTGTTATTTTTTCATCCGATGGATATTTTAAACCAATCCACTGCGGGGATATTTGGTTCACACGACCATATGTCTCAAGCATGATATCAAAATTAGTAAAGCGGTCTCTCCGAATGATATAACTGCTATATACATTTTTAGGTTTGTACGAATCAATATTGACTCGATCCGGACTGCGGGAAACGGACTCCTGCAAAAGATAAAGCCCCTGATAACGGTAGGTTCCATCTTCTTTAAAAATAACCTCACAATATTGGCTATCCGGACTGGATTCCATGATCTCCGAAGCAATCCGATAGCCCAAATAATTCCGCAGCATGCTCTTATCTGCCATACTTCCATTTAAAATCCAGCTGTTTTCACTTCCCATACCTAGTATATCCAATGAGTTTTCCGTGCCATCAGTATGAATCAGGTTAATCCTATATTGTGATTTATCAAATGAAAAGGAGGTATGTCCGCGCTTTTTAATCTCAATTTTACTCTGGTTCTGTGGTGTATCACTCAAATGCGTATAGCCTGTCTCTGCCTTGAGTATTTGAATCGATCCGGTTGTCCATTCTTCCACCGATTCATCTACAATCTCCTCTTCATTCCTAAAAGATTTATAATTTGTAATTTCTCCGTCCAGATTTAAAATAACTATGGGCAAATTAGAATAGAAACCGTCTTCTACTGTAAAATCTTCTGAAATATATTGCAAGGGGTCACTTTCATCTTCGTTCGCCGGAAGTGTAAAATAAGTATGTGTACTAACTGCATCTGATGCTAAGTTCAGCAGATTCTGTCCCGTGCGCAGAAAGAACAGCAGCAACAGACATAAAATATTGATTCCCAATATAATATAGAGTCGTTTTTTTCGAGTCATTTGCTTTTCTCCTACTGCCCTTATAAGCGATATAAAAATTATTGGCTGATCTCATCATCTTGGCGCACCAGGCTGATCGATTTCACACCTGCAATATTGGATAGATTCTTGATGACAGAACCATATTTTTTTTCAGCATCACTCAATAATTTATCAGAGAGTTCATAGATGCTCTCACTTGACTGCTCCTGTACAAGCGTATTTTGTACTCGTAAAACAGCCCTTCCTCCAAACAATAGATTTATTTTCTTTTCCACCTCATCCATTGCTTGGTTATCTAATTTAATAATAGCCATGATTCTTTCATTGTTATGAATATGCCCAAACACCACTAGGAACATAAAGATAATAACAGAACCAATTCCAGCTACTAAATAATCTGACACACCACAGCAGATCCCGACTGCAACTCCCCAAAAAAGATATGCCGTATCTCTTGTATCTTTTATCGCTGTACGAAACCGAACAATCGAAAGTGCACCCACCATCCCTAAAGATAATGCAATATTATTTCCAATTACATTCATCACCAGTGTCGTAACTAACGTGATCATAATAATGGATACATTAAACCTTCCGCTGTATACCGGCCCGGAATGTGACATCTTATAAGAAATATAAATCAAAACACAGATGACACAAGCAGCCAAAAAGTTGATGATTACATCTGGTATTGTCAGGTTACCCGAGTTTGCAATTAAATTATTGTATAAGAATTCTTTCAAAATTACCACCTCCCTTTCTTCATAACCATACGTGCCCTGCAATATTTACTATTTGAAATCTGCGTACGCCCGATATGCCCGAGTATAATTTTAATATAAGTAAATAAAAAGTTATTATACTTTACTTCTAATGTGATCTCTCCTGGTTTATTTACAGGATAGGTGATCAAATTGGGTTGAAAAAGTGCAAAGCTGGCCTCCGTCGCTCTTAAATTAGCATCAATCGTCACTCTTATATCATTTTGCTCTACATAATATGCTTGCCGATTATACTCAACAACACATTTGGGCTTGTAATTTCTGCTTAGCATAAATGCATATAGCCATTTTGCAAAAGGTTCTGCTCGATTACCTAGGAATGAATAATCACTGCGTGACATCTGCTCCGCTTCAGTTCTTGATACGGTAAGGGAACGTTTTCTTTGATGAATCCCACTTTTTTCTTTTAGCTCCAGTTTTGCAAAATCAGCGTTTACGTTATAAATTCTCAATCTAATTTTCTGTCGGTTGTCATAACCCTGCACCTTATCTTCAAAATCCGAATCATATAAAGTATCAAAATACAAAGAACGCACTAAGTACCCATCTTCTTTATTATTGGGGTCCGGTTTCATCAGCTGTCCTAGTTTTGCTTTCAAATTTGCAGCTTCCGTTAAGGAAATCAGATATTTTAGTTCTCTTCTATGAACTTCCAACATAAATCATCAATCCTCCTTACCGCTCGTCTGGGTATTTCATCTGTCTCAGCTGGTCATAAGTCTTAAAATGGATTTGCGTGTTTTTACGTTTTCTTTGATGTACAATTCCTATGCCGCAAAATGTGGCAAATAGGAGGCATGCAGTTAAGACATCTTTAAAAATATGATAATAGACAACACTCCCGATCACAGTTGCTCCGATCACGGTAGAAAAAAGATATAAGTTTTTTCTCAAAAATATTATAAGCCCTAATTTTTCAAACAATCGTATCAGGATTTTAAATGCAAAGAAGCTTATACATATTCCTAAAAAGACAACACTCACAAAAAAAAACATTTTTAAAATCATATTATCAGGCAGTTTGTTAAATACTCCAATAGCAAGATACCCAAACCCACTAGCGGCAAGCATTAGACATAAGGTTTGGAAATATTTATACCCCCACAAGCAAATGAATACCCCGACTGTCATAGATGCAAGCAAGATCAATAAAGAAACTGCATCATAGGTAAATAAAATTTTTCCTTCCCATTGCGGTAGCTTAAAAATAAAAGCATCCATCCATTTACTTTACCTTTCTTATTAATTTTTTGTATTATAGCCTATCGTATATTTTATTTTTTCATTATACCATGTAATCAGCGTAAATGAAAAGAACTGTATATTATAACAAAAAAACTATAAAAATGAAAAAATAGCTGTACTAGGTAGTCATTCTCTTTTTTTATATTATTCTAAAAAAGTTCATTAATTATCATGAAATCTTTTTTCTGATTCATTGAAATTAGAAATGTATACAGGGAAGCCGTTTAATTTGACAATATAAAAAAAGGATGCTACCATAAAGAAAATATTATAATCATGAGCAGAGTAGGATTTTGTGCGTAAATCAAAAGATTTTCAGTGCCTTCTGAACGGGGAGTTGTCAGAAGGACGAAAAGCCGATTATAGGCTTACGGTACAAAGTTCGCATCCCGCTGCTGCATAAGAAGAAGCAGTGTCATTATTTATTTTGCCTCCTGTTATGCAGCCTCGCTGCATAACAGGAGGTGTTTTTATGTTCACAACTTAATACATCAATTTAAAATCACGCTTTTTATCATGTTTCCATTAAGAAGGGAGAATTTAAATTGAAGAAATCATCTTTATATATACACCGCATCACAATATCTGCAGTTTTTCTGAGTCTTTCACTTATTTTAAAAACAACATCTTCTTTTTACATACCTATATTTGGACAAAACGGAATAAGTATTGGGATCTCAGGGATATTTTCTATTATGCCCTCTATCCTATTCGGTCCTGTATATGGCGCTGTTGTCTCTGGACTTTCTGATTTTTTAGGCTATCTTTTAAAACCAAACGGGACCTATATTCCCCTTATGACTCTGGTCGTGGCTGCAGGTGGGTTTATCAGAGGTGCATTATGGATGGTACTAAGAGATAAAGACAGCAAAAAGATGAGAATTGCAGTTGCCGCATGCTCGATTCTCTTACTTATTATCGCTCTTTGCAACATTACATTTTTATCTGCTGACGGTATCGGGCATGATTTTTACAATCATGTACAAAAGGAGCAGATTGACACAGATAAAATGCACCTGATCAGCAAGCTTCTCATTACAAGAACAATGAACACAAAAGACCCCTCAGCCAATTTGGATACTTATATCAATTTTGTAACAGTTGGACTAATCAGCAGTGCTGCTTTAGGTATTCTTTTGTTAATCTCTGATTTTTTTATAACGAAAAAACTTCTTGGCGATAATAAAAAAGGGCAGATTCCACAACTACTGATTGCTATGATTGGCAGCGGTTTGCTTGTGACTACTCTTAACACAATCGTATTACGCGAAACCATCTTTACTGCATGGAAGGCATTCCCATTCGCGGCTGTATGGATCCCTCGTATCATTGAAGAAATTCTAAGCAATATGGTTAAGGTTTACTTTGTAGTTATGCTGCTTGCTATTATTCAAAAGCATCATAGCTTAAATGAATTCCTTCCTCAATCTTCAAAAGTCCAAAAAAATAGAATCTCAAAATAATTACAATGGATAAAAAAAGAGGGGGTCAAGTCCCCCTTTTTCATAGTATTTCAGCAATTAAATTGCAGGTGCAAAAAATTTCGAAATATATATCTCGTTCTGTTCGTTCCAGCCCCCGCTCCAAGCGATCTGCCCATTATCAATAAACATGAAGTAATTACAACATTGAGCAAGCAATTCCGGATCATGGGTAATAATAAGCAAGGTTTTTCCCAATGCACTCAGCTGTTCTAGATTATGCGCGACTTCCAGCATATTTTTATAATCAAGGCCGCTTGTGGGTTCATCAAACACTATAATCTCTTTATTAGAAACAATCGCACTGCCAATTGCAACGCGCTGTTTTTGCCCGCCTGAAAGTGACATAGGGTGCAGCTTTGTATATTGGGACAGATTCAAGCTTTCCAACAGTTTCTCTGCAATCTTCTTTTCCTCTAATTCATTCTCGCCTGGCATGCTCAGTAAAATTTCATCCAATACACTCTCTGTAAAAAGCTGATGATTTACATCCTGCATAACCATATAGCCGGCTCGAATACGTTGTTTGGATGAATAAATTTTCCCTTCCATCTCCAAAATACCCCGTGCCGACTTCTCAAGACCGCATAAGCATTTAGCAAACGTACTTTTACCGGCTCCATTATTGCCCAGCACACCAACAATTGCGCCCCTTGGAATTTCAAGAAGAGGAATGTTTGTAGCCAGTGTCTTCCCGTAGTAAAAAGAGAAATTCTTCAAGGTAAGCCTGTCTTTTCCAAAGCTTGCTTTTTCAACTTTTGTGAAATCAACGGGATGCAAAGAACGCAATCCCATAGAGCGTAGTTTATCCAGCGGAAGTGCCTTAAATTCTGCTGTAGTCATATCCCTCTCAATCTTTCCACCCTTCATATAAATGATGCGATCCGCTAGCTCCATTAAATAGTACAGTCTGTGTTCTGCAATAATTATAGTCCTGCCCTGTTTCTTCCATTGCGCAATCATATATTTTAAATCCCCAATTGTTGAAACATCTAGATTGGAGGATGGTTCATCCAATACTAGAATTTCCGGAAGCATAGCTGATACGGATGCGCAGGCTATCTTTTGCTTTTCACCGCCCGATAAAGCAAACAAACTCCTTCCTAAGAGATCCCATATATTTAATTCTGTTGCAACTTTTCCAATGCGCTGATAAATTTCTTTTTTGGAAATGCCTGTATTTTCACACCCAAAAGCAATTTCTCCCGTCGTATCTACATTAAAAAACTGTGAGCTTGGGTTTTGAAAGACTGACCCAACCCATCTAGAAAGCTGATAAATTGGTGTCTTGGAAATACTTCTTCGGTCTAGTAGAACTTCTCCCTGCAATGTTCCCTCATAATATTCCGGTACAAGACCATTGATTAAACGCGTAACTGTTGTTTTCCCACAGCCGGATTGACCGCACAATACAACAACTTGTCCAGAGGGAATCGAAAAATTCAAATGGTGTACGCCATCCTCACGCTCTGTACTGTGATAAATAAAAGAAACATCTTTGAATTGTATCATACTCTTCCTCCTTCACAATAAAGACCAAGCGACCAAGCCAATGGAAACAGCACCTATTAATGCATCATATCCAGTAAATCCAATTACTGCTATATTGCTTCTTTTTTCCGGATTGCCTAATCCACGTGTTAGAGCCGCCGCAGACAATTCATCACCAATCTTCACAATAGACATCATCAGAGGTATCACTCGATATTCCAAAAAAGCAGCAGGATTTCGCCAAAATTTTTTCGTTCCAAATTGAATTTCCCTCATATGCATCGCGTTGGTAATGGCCGATGATTCTTCCTTAAGCGTCGGGACAAATCGGAATACTACTGCAATGGGAATGACAAAGCTTTGCGGTATATGCCAAATTTCCATCGCAGCTACAAATTCACTGACTTTGGTTGATTCAATAATGTAATATCCTAACATAAAAGTTGGAAACAAGCGCAATACCAACGCAATAAGTAACACGAAAACAGCATTGATAATCTGTGGCAACGCCACTGTATTTTTTAAATAAAGTGAAAAAATACCGAGGACAAATAACCCCCCATAAATAAATGCTGTTTTCTTCTGTTCGTTGATGATTAAAAAAAGAAATGGAATGGCTGCAAGCGCCGATACAATCGCTATATTTTCATGCACAAAAAACAGTAGTGTTGTTACAAATGCCATAAATATAATTTTCGTTCGAGGATCAAGCCAAAATCCTTTTCTTTTTTCAGGTTGATAAATGAGATAGCTTCCCATTAAGCAATACCCGCCCTTTCAAAGTGTTTTTTGAGCATTTTTCTTCCAAGCAGCGCTCCCAACAGAGAGCCGACAAAAATAATGGCAATTGAAGCAAATCCCATCCACTGCGGCATATAATACGCCAGCTGTTGTGCATACTGATCTCCCATATAAGCTCGCACATCCGCCATATAGCGATCCGCCATAAACCACATCGGTGCCTGAAGACCAATCATTCCGCAGCTGAAGATCCAGTATCCTATGACGGATTTTTTAAAGCTTTTAAAATCTCCTGACTTTAATACAAAATCAGCAATTAATCCACACACGAGGTAACTTAAAATTGGTATCCAAGTATACCCCGTAAGAAACCAAAACACTCCCAAAATTACAGACATAATGCTGAGCATTCCAAATTTTTGGGTTTTCGTTAAAAACAACATGAACGGAATGCCACAAACGATCGGCCATATCACATATAATAATGGATAAAATACCGGTATCGCATTGAGCATGCCTACTACAAAAAATATAACTAAATAAATTGCTGTGTAAATGCCTACATTTATTAGGTCTTTTACCTTAAGCCTTCCTGTGTTCTCCATTTTAGAAACCCTCCTTGTACCTAATTCGTATTTTTTATTTAAAGCACAACTGTGCTATCAATGAAATGAAAGCTGCCATCCTATCGACTGTTCACGGACCATCAGAAATCTTTTATAAATTCCCTCCTGTGAAACCAGCTGGCTGTGTGTTCCCTTTTGAACAATTCTCCCATCATCCATGACAAGTATCTGATCGGCATTTCTAACCGTTGTCATCCTATGTGCAATGGATATAAGCGTCTTATTTTTAGTCAGCTCCCCGATTGCTTGTAGCAGCACTTGCTCATTTTCCGGATCGACGCTTGAGGTTGCCTCATCTAGTATCACAACCGGTGCATCCTTCAAAATGGCCCTTGCAATTGAAATACGCTGTTTTTCGCCTCCTGAGAGAGTCGAACCGCCTTCGCCGATTATGGTATCAAATCCGTCTGGAAAACCCATGATAAAATCGTAACAGCAAGCTTTTTTTGCTGCATTTTCTATTTCATCCATAGATGCATCTGCTTTTCCAAATCGAATGTTATTTGCCACCGTATCATTAAAAAGATACACATTCTGAAAAACCATACTAATATGTGAAAGAAATTCATCACAAGGATACTCCTTCACATTGCGTCCGCCAAACAAGACTTCGCCCGAGTCCACATCCCAAAACCGTGCAATTAAATTGCATAGCGTCGTTTTCCCTGAACCTGAATACCCCACAATGGCAATTGACGAATTGTGCGGAATCCTAAAACTTACATCCTTAATAACATCACGCTTCTCATAGCCAAAACTTACATTTCGAAGTTCAATGCTCCAATCCTCACTCTCCGCCACATTGCCTTCAGACATAACCGGAATGTTCATTATCTCATCCATATGATTCAATGCATGATCAATTAAACGCAGCAGGAATGCACCGTTTCCCATATATTCCATCTGAGAATATACCATAAATGCAGATATTAAAAACATAATACCGACAGAAAATGTCAGCTCGTGAACAAGCATGAAATAGGATGCTCCAAACACAATCAATCCACTAGACACCTCTAATATCCCCTTATAAAGGTTTACCGGAATCATCACCTTTTTTTCCATAGAAATATAGGCATCTCTACTCTCACTAAACACATTCTTCATATCATCAACAGGCTGCCCGCCGAATGCTTTGACAACCGTAATACCTCTTATGTATTCAATGGTTCTTGAAATCATATTTTCTCGTGCAGCTTCACGCCTGGGCGCTTGCTCTGCTGTTCTTTTCTTTACAAGGTTCAAAGCAAGCATAGAGAAAACCAAACCACATAGAGTAATGACTCCGATTTCCCACTTGAAGAAAAACATGAACACCATGACACACACTGCCTGAACAATACCAGAAATCATATTATCAACCGCCATCATCGCGAACCCCTCCAGCTCGGCAAAAGACGTACTTAAGGCCGTGCTGATCCGCCCTAAATTTTGTTCTGAAAAATATCCCATCGGCGCATACTTTAATTTATCTCCAATTTCCAGACGTTTTTCACAGAATACATTGTAGCCATTTGCACTCATCGTCATGTTAATAAGATATTTGAAAAAGCTTCTACCGACGACGCTGGCAAAAAGAATCCAGACACTTCTCCAAATGATTTCCGGCGTTAATCCATCAATGTTCATTAATATATTTAAAATAGCAAGAATTGTAAGAGAGTGAAAAACGGCATGAAATACGCTGCAAATAACCCCACCCACCAGCCTGGACTTGTAGCTGCCGCATAAATTATAAATCTGCCGTATCGTTTTAAACATAACGCTTCCCCCTATGCTACTTCGACGGAGGCCATATGCTCACGCCACATGCGTTGATATAACGGACAAGTATGTAACAGTTCTGTTTGTGTTCCTTCGGCTA
The DNA here is from genome assembly GCF_035621135.1 of Sinanaerobacter sp. ZZT-01. Taxonomy (NCBI): domain Bacteria; kingdom Bacillati; phylum Bacillota; class Clostridia; order Peptostreptococcales; family Anaerovoracaceae; genus Sinanaerobacter; species Sinanaerobacter sp. ZZT-01. The sequence goes on along the minus strand of NZ_CP141728.1, from coordinate 1,564,145 downwards.
TCACAGCTCCATTTTCTACTACGACAATTTTATGTGTATTTTTAATAGTGGAAAGACGATGTGCAATTACAATCAAGGTTTTTCCATTTATCAGCCGATTGATCGCCTTCTGTACAATCGCCTCATTTTCCGGGTCGGCATATGCAGTCGCCTCATCAAGAATAATGACATCTGCTTTTTTCAGCATCGCACGGGCAATCGTAATTCGCTGACGTTCCCCTCCTGAAAGCTTTTTCCCCGCTTCTCCGGCGTTGGTATCGTATCCATGCTCAAGCTTCATAATAAAGTCATGGCAATTGGCAGCCTTTGCCGCAGCAAACACTTCCTCATCTGTGGAACCAGGAAAACCCAAACGAATGTTCTCCTTGATTGAGATATTAAATAGAAAATTATCCTGCGATACATAGCTAATCTGCTCCATTAATTGCTCAAACGGAATCTCTCGTATTTCCTTGCCGCCAAATAAAAGTCGCCCTTCTGTAACGTCCCAGAAGCCAGCCATTAATTTAGCTAATGTCGATTTTCCGCTTCCGGAGGGACCAACAATCGCAGTAACTCCTTGAGGTACGGTCCGCAAATTGATGCGATGAAGAATCTCCGTATCTCTATATCCAAACCTGACATCTTTAAATTCAAATGCAGAATCATTAAGAACAACTCTTTGAGAAGGTCTTTCTAGCTCATCTTCTTCTAAAAATTCACTAATCTGTTTCAGACTTTGAGATACAAGGGAAAAGTTCTCTACAAACTGTGACGCTTCTAAAATAGGTCCCGCAATACCTAGCGATAAAATAATACAGGTAATAAAAGTAGCGAAGGTAAGGTTTTCATTCATAAAAAGAAAAGCGCCTATCGGTAAGGTGATAAGCAAAGTCGAAGAAATTACCGTATTGCCTATCGATGAAAAGAACCAGCATTTTCTCCACCATCCGAGAGTGAAATCCCGAAAATAACGTACTGCTTTCGTAAATTTCCCATAAGACGACGCAGACTGATTAAAGGCCTTGATGACTTCGATGCCGTTCACATAATCATTTGCCTTGGCATACTGTTCAGCCTTTTCTTTATAACCAATCATTTGCCCCATAAAAATGAAAAAACCTATTGGGATGGTTGCAAGGGAAGCCAGCGCCATTCTCCAGTCAAGAATAAACAGAAAAATCAAAGTAAATGCCGGAACCAAAATATTAGAAGTCATTTCCGGTAAAATATGTGCAAGCGGCTTCTCTAATTTTTCTACAACATCTATCACCATTGCTTTAAATGTCCCTGTCGGCGTGTCAATCATGACCCCCATTGGAACACGTTCCATCTTTTGAATCAATTTCAGACGAATATTTCTCATGATAGAGAAAGCAGCTTCGTGTGATTTCATAGATGAAATCGTAGTCAGCAGCATTTTAAGCACTAATCCGCAAATAGCAACAGTAGACCAAAATAAAATAAGGGAAAAAGACTGTGTTTTGTAATAAAATGAGGCTGTGATCTCAGCCACACAAAGATAAGGCAGCATTCCAAAAAGAACACCAGCTGTCGCCAAAAAAATAGAAAGAAATAATTTTCGTTTCCCACTCCCGCTAAAGATAAGCAACTTTTTTATGCTGCTTTTCGATTGCATGTCTTCATTTAACATTATAAGTCCTCCTTCATTCAGTTAGATTAATCTAACTGAATGTTCTTATTTTGCGCCTAGAATAACCAATGATGCTAACTTAGTTATCATAGGCGCAAAACGAATTCACTTTAAAATAGAAATTAAATACCTAGAACTGCCCTCCACCCCGCATTGTAAAATGTCACCAGCGTATGGACATATTCCAAAGCTTCCTTTCTTGTAAAATCATGCATGACAACTTCAAAGACAGAAGCGTAATAGGAGTGTGTCAAAAGATGAAACTTTTCACTGTGCAGTTCATGAAATTTAACCTTATTTTGTTTTAAAAGCTTAAAAAATTTCTCAGCCTCTCTTACCTCAATCTGTACAATCTCTTCTACAAAATTGCTGTATTTTGTGCCATCAGAACACATCAAAAGCAATTTGAAGCAATCAAAATAGTCATAGATGTAATGAACAAAATCTTCAATTACCTTATAAGAAACCTGAAATGCCTGTGTCAGCGCATTTTTATCGACGAACTCAAAGCACTCCTCTTCGGAAGCCGCATAAATATTTTTAATCCCTTGTACGGTAGGCTCCACAAGTTCTGTAAACAGAGCTTCTTTATCAGAAAAATGCCGATAAAATGCCCCGGTCGTGATACCGGCATCCTTACAGAGTTTTCTTAAATTCGTCCGTTCATACCCATAGGCTAAAAAGTTCTGCTTTCCGCTATTCAGAATGTTTTCATGTGTCTGTTCAAAATCTCCTGGCAAAATAAGAGCCTCCCATTCAAGATAACTTAGTTATCGCTATATTATCACCGGACACCCTATTTGTCAATCCTCTGCCTTACTCTTGTTTTATACTCAATGCAGCTGCGCAGATTACAGAAGCAGGAATCTCGATGAAAAGAAATTGCTGCTTACCCTCTATCCAGCATTTGAACAATATCATTTATTGTAACGAGGCTGATCCGTTCGAAAGCAGCACTTTTGCAGCTGCTGCATATACTCATGCTGTAGCCGTGAAAGCCGTTATAAAAAAACAGTTTATGCGACATAGGAAGGCCATCATGCACCACGGAATCTTCGAAAATACAAAAATGATTCAGCGGTTCAAACAGACCTTTTCCAGTGCATTTTATGTAACTTTCCTTTGCTGTCCAAAAATGAAAAAACAACTCATACTTATCCTCTGTCTCTGTATTGATTGAACCTATTTCCTTTTTATGAAAACAGTGTTCTGCTAAATTCAAATCAATAGATGTGTCTATTTTTTCGATGTCAATTCCGATTTCGCATCCAGATACTGCACACACCACCCATCTGCCGGAATGTGAGATATTAAAGAAAAGCTTGTTGCTTCCGGAAATATAGGGCTTTCCATAATCCGTAAACTGAAAATGTAATGCTTCAACGGAAATATATTTTTTATATTTTTGAGATATTCCATACCTTAGCAGAAGTTCGCCGCATACGGTTCGAACCGAATCCGTAAGATTCTTATATTTCAAAGCTTTCTCTCTGCGACAAAGACTGACATTCTGCAGCAATCTTTCATAACCCTTCCTATCAATTTCATCAATGGAAAGAGCAAAAACATGTATACCTGCTTCTATGCAGACGCTTTGTGATTCTTTATAAAACAAATCGTTCATTTTTATATTGCACCCGTTTTCTCTTATTCTTCCTTTAAACATCTCATCCGTTCTAAAAAATTCCGTTAAAAACGAATCAATTTCTACGGCCGCTTTTTTCCAATCAGGGTCGAGCATCAAATTATGGCACAAATGTATATACGCTTACCGCATACACATTATACCCGCGCTGATAGAAATACGGCAGAAAATGTACGTCCCAATACTATGTGCTGTGATCTGCGCCATGGATGAATACCATTGTGTTATCATAATTATTCGTATACTTAATTACTTCTAAATGCATATTTTCTCCTTTTTACCGACCACAAACAATTTCTGACCCAGCAGATTCAACGGATGTCCATCCTTAGGATATTCACCAATGAGTTTGCCCTGTTCATTTAGAATTTTTCTCCACACTTCAGCCGAAAGAAATGTTTTATTCTCCCCTTTTCTAACATCCTCTGGCTTTTCCATCATAAATGCTTGCGATACAAGAATATCTAAGACCTCTGCTACCGTTTCCGCAATCAGAAGAATTCCTCCCTTTCTTAATATTTTTAATAAGGCGGCGACGGCATGGTTCGTTTCTCTCGCATTATTTAATACGCCGACGGCAACTATGACCTCCATACTATCCTTTTCGAGCCCCTGTCCATCAAGGTCACTATTAATATCAATTATTTGGTAGGTAACTGGCAGATTCACTTCATACCGTTTCTGTGCCGCCTGAAGAAAGAAGGACGAAACATCACTAAAAAGATATTCAACCCGGTCAATATAAGGTGTTTGTGAGAGGTGAGACAAAATGGTATCTGTAGTTGCTCCGGTTCCCGCACCAATCTCAAGCACTTTAAGACGGTTGTGTTTTCCTTCCCTTTTATCTTCTTCCTTCTTCTTTATATAATCCGTAACTGTCCTTGCAATCATATGATTGCAATACTGTAGAATAACGGTTTCCTTATAAAGGCTGTCTGCAAAATCCAACCGTCCTTCCGGAAACAGCAAAAGTGTCGCCTTTTGACTTCCATCCATTAAAGAAGATAAGGAACGCACATTATTTTGCAGATACTCAGTCGATTTCGGAGAACTCAATCGATAATCCCATAAGTAAGCCATTTCTTTCCATCCCCTTTTCACTTGCTCTTCCGTGACTTTAGCCGTATACGAATATTTCCCGTTTATAAAAGTAAGAAAACCCTTTTGTGATAAAACATCAATCCAACGAAGCAATACATGCTCATGCTCCGAAGCAACACCCACCTTTTGAATAATCTCTTCTGCTCTATAGCTGGTATCAGCTGACAGAAATAAGCCTTTTTCCTGTAGAAAATGTAGCATTGTAACTAAAAGAGTTTGCGCTCGTTGTTCAACACAAAGAGACAAAAAATCAAATTCCAAGGATTCACAATAAGAGATCAGCTCCTCACCCGTTAAATCTGTCTTTTTATTAATTGAATATTTCAAAACAGCCGGGTTCCACAAATCATGCTTTACCGCTTCTCTTCGTCCTTCAAAGTGCTCTGAATATGTATTTCCTAAAATCGCTTCCCAATTACCTGCGCATAAAATTTCTTTCTGCGCCAAAACTGCATCCTGTCTCTTCATCTGCATTGCTAATTCCATTTGAAGCAACTCCTCTCTGATGGCAGAGGGCCATTCCTGCAAAACGAATTTCCCAATACTGTGTGCTTGATTTTGCCATATCAGCTGACAGGAGGGCACAAATGAAGAAATATACTGCCTGCTCTCCCGAAAAGAAAGGTTCTCCAGCGGCACTTTCACCGCCTCTTCCCAAAAAATAGGTCCCTGTGATCCATTCAAGGAAAGGCTTCCCCTGTCAGTATTCACTATGATACGGTGCAAGACAGGAAAAGGAGAGTGCCTTAAAGCATTTGTCTGAAACTGAAACGGAATATCTCCCATTTCCCCAAATACTACATATCTGCCAGAGGATACTTCCTTGAAGTTTAACGAAGTCAGGCTTCTTGCCTTTGGCAGTATGTTCATCAATAAATAGATAATAGAATAACAGATTCCTAAGTCTGCATCAATTCCAATCTCGTAAACTGCTCTATCCTCTAAAACTTTTTTCATACAGGAGCAAAAAGCCTGCATTGCCGGTAATCTCAGATATGGTTTTCCGACTCTATAACAAAGGCTATTCTTTTTTGCTTTTTTCATTAAGTGAATCAAAATATCCTTTTGTACCGGCTCCTCCTGGTAAACGTGTATCCCTCTCTCTATAAACTGCTCCGCTACCGTGCTGCACCCTCCTAAGGAGAATGGCACGGCACGGGCAATAATCCCAAGATCAATCTTGTCTGGAAGTGCATCTATATCAGTGTATAACTGTGTTTGGCAGCGTTCAGCAAATTTTCTATTTGCGTCTGTATTCTCTGCCATCAAGCCTGCAATCTCAAAGGTATGATTCAACCCCTTTAACGCAGAGAAATAAGCCTCTGCATATGCATCTGCGCATACTATTACTCTCATCGCTTCTCTTACCCTCCTGATTCTATGCTTTTGTTCCTTCTATGAGATCTGCAACCTCCCGCACCGTGACGTTTTCTAAAATTTCATCAATGGATACAAGGATTCCAAGCTTCATTTGCAGTTCGTCAATGAGCTTCATTAACGTAATGGAATCCCCACCTAAAGAGTAAAAATCATCCTCTATTCCTATATGTTTCATTTCAAAAATGTTCTCCCAAATATCCACCAGCTGCTTTTGAAGGTTCGTTTCCGGTGCCGTAAAAACGGTATTCTCTTCAAGATTTTCTGTTTCGGAAGGCTTCGGTAACTTGCTTTTGTCCACCTTCCCGTTTGCAGACAGAGGAAATGCCGGAAGCTGTATGAGCTGTGACGGAATCATGTATTCCGGCAAAAAAGACGACAATGACTTTTTTATCTTCAAAGAATCGCCTGAAGTGTGATTCCTACAAACAAAATATCCAATAATTTGCTTTGTGCTTCCCCGCTCATAAAGGGTTGCCGCTGCTTCATCCACCTCAGGCAAGCGCTCCAGCGCAGATTCAATCTCCCCTAATTCAACGCGAAAACCGCGGATTTTCACTTGCGTATCTTCTCTTCCCAAAAACTCGATCCATCCTTCTTTATGGTAGGTTCCAATGTCCCCCGTTTTATAGATGCGCCCCCAATGCGGATGAACAAGAAACGCCTTTTCTGTTTTCACGCTGTCTCCCTGATATCCCAACGCAAGGCCGACACCGCCGATATAAATGTCTCCTTTGACACCAGGTGCGCAAAGCTCTAAATCACGGTCCAAAACATACATAGTCTGATTCATAAGCGGCATGCCGTACGGAATACTATTCCATGTTTTCTTCACTTCGGTCACATTATAATAAATGGACCAGATAGATGCCTCTGTCGCTCCACCCAAGCTCATAAACTTTGAATCCGAAAACAAGCACTTAGAGCGCAGCGGCAAATCAAGTGGAATCCAGTCTCCGCTCAGCAAAATTTCTCTGAGAGGAATCTCTTGATGCAGATTTTTATTTTGCATATGATCCACAGCCATTCCATAGATTACCGGTACGGAATTCCAAATCGATACTCTGTTTTTCTTCAACAAAGAAACAACCGCTGGAATATCTCTCGGCTCCGGTACAATAGCAAGGCGTGCACCCTTACTAAAGGCTCCGAACATGTCATAAACAGACAAGTCAAAGCAAATGGATGAAATTCCAATTAAGCAGTCCGATTCTGACAAACTAATTTTTTGATTGATATCTATAATTGTATTGCAGGCTGCCTGATGAGATATCTTGACTCCCTTCGGTACTCCGGTGCTGCCTGAGGTATATATGATGTAAGCCAAGGAGTATGGGTCCATTTGGGTATTAACCGGAATGCCTTCAAACCCTTCTAAGACGCCGGAGGAATAAATAGAAGGCTCAAGCAAAAGGCTGCATCTGCTGTCATCTAAGATATACTTCCGACGTTCATTCGGAAAATCGGCATCAATCGGAACATAAGCAGCTCCGGCTTTCAGCGCTCCGAGGATGGATATCACCGTCTCCGCACACCGGATGGATAAAATTCCTATACGTTCCGAATGAGCCCTTACACCCTTATGAATCAAATACTGTGCAATTTGATTGGATTTTCTTTCAATTTCTCCATAACAAATACCTCGTTCGCCGTCAATCAGCGCAATGGCATCCGGAGTTTTCTGTGCCTGTTTTTCAAACAGGCTGTGTAGAGTAACCGGACTCACCGACTGAATGCTGTGGTTATAGCCCCTCCAAGCAGCTTCTATGCTCTCGTTCACATCATATTTCAACATATCTGTCTCATAAGCGTGCCGTATTGCCGTAACAAAATCAGAAAAAATACTATGAAGGATGTCCTCATCAAAGAGCTCTTCGACATAATCCCAGGATATGTGGAGCGCTCCACGCATTTCAATGATCTGATTATCCAAGAACACCTGTGGTGTCTGAGAAATCGCATACCGCAGCTTACCCAGCTGCTCAAACCAATCCTCCGGTGAATCAAAGAGGATACACGTAAAGACAACAGGCAGAAGCGCTTTTCCTAAGGCACCGGATCGCTTAGAAAGTTCACGTACAATTTCAGTACCGTCAAATGCAATATGCTCTAGATCTGTCAGAATTTGATTTTGCGTTTTTTTAGCCGCTTCCCACAGATTTTTCGTGTCTGCTTTCAGATTAAGAGGGACTAATTTTGTAAAATCTCCGATGATGTGGCTTACATCCGGATGCACCGGCACTCTTTGAAAAACAGTCATATTAATCATTAAATCTGTTTGATTGCTCCACTTTGATAGCACCATTGCATAAATTGCACACAATAACGCAGAAGGAGAAACCCGGTGAGCCTTTGCTGCCTCTTTTGTTTTCTTCCAAATAGCAGCGGGTATGTATTCTTTTACGCGCTTAATCCGATATTCTCTGCAATCTGATACCTTTTGCACCATTGGCAGTCTTGGAAACTCTGCGAAATCCGGTATCCGATTCATCCAATATTCCTTCGCATCGCTATATTCCTGCGTTCCGATATTCTTTCCTATGTCCGCCAAGTAATTTCTATAGGTATAAGGAAGAGTATCCGTAAGGCTGCCAGTACGTAAATCCTCCGCCAATTCCCCAAGTAAAATTTGAAGGCTATCCCCGTCGCACACCATCAGATCAATACTTGCAAACAACAGAGAGCTTTTTTGCTTTTCTATGACCTTAAATGTAAACAACGGCCATTTACCGTGATCATAGGTTTTATGAGAAAGCTGCTCCCGTATTTTAAGTGCTTCTTCCTCAATCCTGCTTTCGCTCCACAATCCGGCATCGACAGCCTCTACTTTGTACTTCGCTGTATTCTGCATCACTTCCTGCATTCCATTTTTATGAAATACGGTACGCAGCGCCTCATGCCTCTTAATCAGTTTTTGTACACTGCGCTCCAGCCTGCTTGCAGAAAAATCCATATCAAGCTCAAAATAATAGTGTGCGTTATACCTCCCTAGCTCAAAGCTGCTATTTCTGCCCGTATAATACGCCAACTGCACACCAGTCATCGGATACTCATTTTTTAGTTCAGCCGCCGTTATGTTTTTTTCCTCATGCCGTACCGCAGAGCGTTCAATCTCTCTCGTCACCACTGCGGATAAGCTGCGGATATTTCCCTGTTCAATGATTGTGGTAAAAGGAATTTTAACTCCAAACTTCTTCTGAATCGACGTTCGTATCCTTTGCGCTGTAATTGAATCGCCTCCCAGAGCAAAATAATCATCATAAGGGCCAATCGCATCATAGCCTAAATTTGCGGCCCATATCTCCTTGATCTGCGGTTCTATTTCTCCCTGAAACGTTCCTCTTCCTTCCTCCGGAGCCTGTACATCCATGTGTGACAATGCTCTTCTGTCCAGCTTTCCGTTAGCGGTTAACGGCATTTCTGAAAGATGATGGAACTGTTTCGGAATCATGTATGGCGGAAGAAATGCCGCTAGGGACTCTTGTATCGCTTGCGCCTCAACTGCTTCATGCGAGGTATAATAAGCGACTAATTGCTTCCTCTTATTCAGTAAAACCACAGTCTCCTTAATGCGTGGAATTTGACGCATCTGCCCTTCAATTTCTCCCAATTCAATACGGTGTCCTCCGATTTTTACCTGTCCGTCTCGTCTGCCGAGAAAAACGACATAGCCGTCTCTTGTAAATTTTCCATAATCACCTGTTTTATAGAGCCTCCCGAAAACGTTTGCTTGGATAAATGCCGCATTGGTTTTCTTTTCGTCATTCCTATAGCCTTTAGCCAATCCAACGCCACCGATATAGATTTCTCCCGGCACGTCATAAGGGCAGATCTCATAGCTGCCGTCCAATACATATATTCTCTGATTGCTTAGAGGATATCCATAAGGTATGCTGTCCCATTCGGGTGCCACCCGGTCAATCGGGTAGTATATTGACCATATCGCTGCTTCCGTAGCACCTCCAAGGCTGACCGTTTTTGCGTTTGGAAAATGGTAGCGGATTTTTTCCGGCAGATCCGTACTGATCCAGTCGCCGCTCAGCAGCACAAGACGCAATTCAGGATTGATATATTCGTCTGTGACGCCTTCCAAGAAGAGCTCCATGAGAGCCGGAACCGAATTCCATATTGAAACAGCTCCTTCCTTCAACACATTTTCTATTTCTGCAGAATCTCTGGTTTCAGAAATCAGAGAAATCGTTCCGCCTGCCAGCAACATACCAAATACATCGTATACCGACAAATCAAAATTCAGCGCAGACAAGGCAATTGCCGTAGAAGACGCAGTAATACAAAATCTCTTGTTTATATCCAAAAGAGTGTTCACAACTGCACCATGTGTCATCTCGACACCTTTCGGCTCTCCAGTGCTTCCGGAGGTATAAATGACATATAAAGAGTCCTCTAGACTGCAAGGGCTTATTTTCTGCGGTTTGGCAGTTTCGTCCATATTCTGGTACAGCTCAGTTGCATCGAGGATCCCTTTAGCACCGGAATGCTTCTCGATATACTGTACACGCTGCTGTGGGTAGGCAGCCGGAACAGGAATATACACAACTCCCATGCGTACCATTGCGGTCAGTACGGCAATGGTTTGTATATTTCGCCTTGTAAGAACGACAATGGAATCCCCTTTTTCTATGCCTTGTGTTTGGATGTTTGCAATCAAGTGCTCACTTTTCTCATATAGCTCCCTATAAGAAAGTCTCTTTTCACCTTGAATGACCGCAATGTTATCGTTATATTTCAAAAGTGACTCTTGCAGCAGCAAATCCAAGGGCGCACCCATTTGCTTCTCTTGCGTTTGATTATATGCGCTGACCGCGCTCTCATCAGGAAAAATCACCCGATCCGTACTTTTTTGCATCAGGCTTTCAAGCATTTGGCAGTAATAACGAAACATGTCTTCTATCATATGCTCTGGATATAGCTTAATCAGATAATCCCAAGCGATTAAATAGCTGTCTTTTTGGCGGTGCACCTGACTGTCCAAACTAACCTGTGATGTTTGCGTAAGACTGTATTTCACACAATCCCAATCAAAATTTGAAGCACCATCAAACAGCATGCTAGTGAAAACGATTGGCATCAAGCTTTCAGTCTTAATTTCCTGTACCTTTGCTATTTCACGAATCAACTCAATTCCTTCAAACGCCGAATGGTCAAAGTACAGGTACATCCGGTCTCGCAATTCTCTAAGCCTACCGATAAGATCTGTTCTGCCATCTTGACAGGAAGTATAGTCCAATAAGACATTTGTTGTAAAGTCACCTACAACATTTTCAATGCCGTTCATTGTAAAAGGACGGTCAAAAACAGTAATATTGATGGCAAAGCGCTCACTGCCTGACCACTTTTCCAGAGTTTTTAAATAGCAATAGCACAAAACAACACTGACCGTCACAGACGCATCCCTTGCAAAGGCCTCCAACCTGCTCCATTCCTTTGACGAGTAACGCCGTTCCAAACGCTTTGTATCATTGCCTGAATGAGACATCTTTACATTTACAGGAAGAGCCGGAGCAGGGGGAAAATTCGATGCTCGTTCAACCCAAAATGCTCTGTCCTCTTTGTATTTTGAACTGGATTTTATTTCAGCAAGCTGCTCCAAATATCTGCGGTAGGAAATCGGTACATCTTCCAATGGACCTCCCTTATATAAAGCGATAAAATCCCGCAGTAATATGTGCATGCTCATCCCATCCGCTATGAGCATATCTATATCAACGATTGCCAATTGCCGCCTTTCTTCCGCTTCATTTATCTTTACATTTTTAACAGAAAACAGAGGCCACTTCCCGGGGTCAAAAACGGAATGTAAGCTTTCTTCACGGTTTTTTTGCAAATAAGCGGTACGCTGCTCTTCTTCAATGGAATCGGTTTGCAGAGAAAACGGTGGCAGCTCTTCTGCATTCATAATGTGCTGCTGGTTTTCAGAGAAAACGGCACGCAGCATTTCATGCCTTTTTATCAGCGCTTGCAGCGTTTCCTGAATTCTACTCTCATCCAAATTGTGCTGAATCTCCATGTACATATGGGTTCCGTTCTTTCCGCCAAAGAAAACCTGCTGACGGCCCAAATAATAAGCTTCCTGTATCAGAGTCACAGGCAAAGCACTGCTGCATGCTGCTTTTGTTTGATTTTCTCTTCCAAGCTTATCTTGCATCCTTCGAACTAAATCATGAACCGTATTACACTGGACTAGATCAAACATGCCAAGCTTTAAATGATAGTGCTTATTTAACAAGCCTAAGCAGCGAAACATCATCAGTGAATCGTTCATCACATCGTAAATGGCCGTATCCAGAGAAATATCTTCTTTTACAATTGTCTGTAATTGCCTTAATATATCTTCTGTCCCGCAGCAATCTATACTCTCTTTTCCGCCGCATTGGATACCGTCTCTATAGCTCTGAAGCAGCTGTGGCTTATTCACTTTACCAACTTGTGTCATAGCAAGGCTGCTTACAAAAATAACATCCTCTAAGCGTATTCCGGATTTGGAGTATACCCTTTGCATAATCTTTCTTTTTTTCTCCGTTATCTCCTCTTCGGTTATTTTCAGCTCTATAAACACATAAATAAGCGACTTGCCTTCCTGTGCAATATTTTCGCCACATGCAGCACACCTCCAACCGAATTCTTCCTGAATCATCTGCTCAATGTCTCGAAGAAAAATATTCCGTCCATTTAAAAAAAACATGTCCTTTTTTCTTCCAATAATAAAAAGCAGCCCTTGATTTATAAAACCGATATCGCCGGTATTAAGCCATCCATTATTAAAAAAATCGTCATTTTTTATATTGAGATAGCCTTTGCTTAACGTTTTTCCTCCGATTTGTATGTATCCAACAGTATCTTCACCCAGCTCGACTTCATTCTCATCAACAATCTTCATCGATACCCCTGAGATTGGCTTTCCTTGGCAAACGATATCTTTCAGCAGCAATTCTAACGCACTTTCATTAAATTCAATTCCCACCTTAAGCTGCCGGGCAGAAATCTGAGGACACCAGCCCTGAGTATTTGTAATAGGGGTACCACTGGCTTCAGTCAATCCGTACATAGGAACCATGCGATCGGCAGATAATCCAAACCTCTTTGTTTTTAAAGAAAATTGCTCTGTTACTTCGTGCGAAATCGGCTCTCCTGAATTAAGCATCAGCCTTATACTATCAAGCCTCCAGCTGTCCTGCATAGTGATGAGCTTACTCATCCGCTGAAACGCAAAATTCGGTGCGGAGGATATGGTGGCCTTATATTTTTCAATCGCGTCAAACCAGCTTTTTGGGTTTTCTGCAAATGCTTCCTTGTCTAGATGCACAATCTCGCAGCCCATAAAAATCGGCAGCAGCATAAAATAAGTAAGTCCTAGTGTATGTTCAAGGGGATACCATGCCATAAAAATATCCTCAGAAGTTACCTTATATTCCTGTGCAGTTGCAGACAATATACTCAGAACACTGTTATGTGTCCATACAATTCCCTTCGGATCAGATGTGCTTCCTGAGGAATATAAAACAGCGGCTTCATCCGTCACAACTGATAAATCATCATACTGTTTAAAAATGCTTTTGCCTCTTGTATCTTCTGCCTCAAATTCGTTATCCTCCAAGACGATAGATGCAGGGCTATCCCCGCTATAAAAATTGAGATACTTTTCTCCCGACTTATCACACAGTATATGAAACGCAGGATTTTGCTCAGAAATCCTTTTAAATTGCCGATATTGAACCTCATTGATGCAAACAGGTAACAGGATCGGAATTGCTCCCATATAAATCAAGGAAAGAATCGTGATAAACACATGTTGTTTCTTGTTCATTTGAAGAATAACACGCTCTCCTTTATGAATCCCCTTTTGCATCAGCAACTCGCTTATTTTGCATATGCAACGCCCAAGCTGCCTGTAATTTAAAACATTTGTACCATTTTGGTCTATAAAAATAATCTTCTTACCGCTGTTTACACACTGATATTGAATCATTTCACGCAAATTTGGAAATGACATCTCCATACTTTTCATTTTTTCACCTCATCTGTTTCAATAAGCCCAATTTACCCATATTTTTAAATCGACATATTCCAATCATTTGTCTGAATGATTGCTTTCAAAAGAGCCAAGTGCGACTGGTACATCGCCTGAATCTGTTTTTCCGTAAAAGCTTCTGTAACATAGTCCCAATTTACCGAAAGCCGGCCGGAAAAATCGGTTGCCTGATAGTCGAGAACAACCTGCGGTGTTTGGCTGATGCAGTAAATTTCTCTCATCCCCTCCGGAAAATAATTTAATTCGGACTTCAGCCCCTGTAAAACCCCTGTAAAAACCACAGGCATAACTGCTTTTCCCGGCTGGCTTCTACTCAATTTTTTTATCAAATCCACACCGTGATAATCCTTATATTTCACCAATGTCCAAAATTGTGCCTGCGTAAGCTTTACTTCCTCGAGAAAGGTTTGCCCCTCGCCTTCGTAGCTTGCAAGTGCATTATTTGTAAAATCGCCTAAAACCCGCGTGACATCTCTGTGAAGCGGAAGTCGATTATAAAGAGTGATATTGATCGACAGACTTTGCTCCGTACTAAATTCGGACAGAGTCTTCATGTAGGCGGTGCAAATAACTGCGGCCGGTGTCAAACGATATTGCTTGGCTCGCTCATATAAAATTCTGGTGTCCTCCTTTGATAAATAGGAATGGAGCCGGAAAAATCGGGGACTCTTTATTTCAAATAAATTTTTACAGTAAGGCAGCTGCGGGGAGGGAGGCATTTCGGGTGCCCTTCTACTCCAATATGCCTCAGCTTGAAGGGATTGCTCCTTCTTATTTTCTCTGTAACTGCTTTCCTCCAAGCAATACTGCCGAAAGCTATAATTGGGCCACGTAACGTCTTTGCCCTGGTATACTTCCATCAGGTTATGGAGCATCATTAATAAGCTCCATGCATCTAATATCATGCAATCAAAACTGATATGCAAATGCCAGTCACAGCTCTGCACGGAGCTAATGTGAATATCAAACATAGGCCATACTCCATAAGGGTATTTATGATGCGACCAAGCTTCCCTGCTCTCTTCACGCTCCTGCTCCGATTGAAATACATGCACGGGTACGGAATATTCTGGCACCCTCTCTTGAATCAGCTGCAAGCCGTTTGGGAGTATCACATTACGCAAGGCATCCTGATGCTGGATAACCGTATTCACTGCTGACTGAAACCGATCACAATCAATTTCCCCATACTCTGCTTCCATATAATAATGTGCATTTACATTTCCTAATTCATAATCTTCTCTCCGTCCCATGTAATAGGCACTCTGTATCGGCGTAAGTGGCAGTGCCTCTGCACTGCCACAAAGCGCATCCAGCTTTTGAAGGTAGAATATAATATCGTTTTTGCTTTCCTTAATCTTCTCAATTAAATTTTTTGTTAAGGCATTTTTTGGTGCTTGATACCTGAGCTTTTCTCCTTCTGCCCAAAGCTTCACTCCTGAAGCTTCACACAGGCTAAATACCTCTGTGCAGGCTTTTATATTTATTATTCCATCATGCATTGAGTAACGCCTCCTTAAGCATCGACGCTAAACGAATCGCATTTTCCTTATTTTCAAGACAAGTATAATGGTTTCCGTCAATTTCTGTGCGGCTAAATTCGCCAAGGCAGACATTTTCCCAATAATCCAGCAGCATATCCAGATGCTGAAATACTCCCCTCCTATCCTTCGACGCATAATAATGAATATCCCCAAAATAAGCTTCTGGTACAAACTGCAATGCTTGAAAAGACTGTTTAAAAGTATGAAAAAGTGTAGTCATCACTTTCGGTTCAATAAGCATACCGCTGTTTTCCCTGCTGATCTGCGCATACAATTCAAACCGATCCGGCTGTGAAGCCAGCCTCAGCTCTTCAATGCGTTCTCTGTCGCCGTCAGACAGATTCATGTCCACCAATGCCAAGGTTTTGTTTTTACTCTGCTCGATCTGCATAAAAGCTTTCTCCAGCAATGCCTGACTGCCAAATCCCAAGTCTTTTAATGTTACATGGATATTGTCAAGAAATAACAATTCATACAGCAACTCCTCCTGCAGCTGAATCGGCATAGTTCCTCCGTCAACAATTGACACGTCATCGACCTCAATGCCCCTTTCTAAAAGGCGCTTAGCCAGCTCAACTGCAACCACACCGCTGAAGCTGTAGCCGATTATCTGAACATGTTTGACTTTCATATCGCACAAGAGCTCCGTATATTGATCGGCTAAAAACTCCACCGCCTCATCCGCTTGCAGCTTGCAGTACTGCTCTATATCCGCAATACCAATTGCGAAAACGTTTCCCTGCTTTTGCTCTGCAAGTGCCGGACCTAAATGACGGAAAATATCTACCGATCCCAACACACCGTGTATCAATATCCGAGCCCGCTGCTCGCCAGAGTCTCTGCCGTAATTTTGAATATAAGCAAATGAATGGTTGTCATTAAAATCTTCTTTTTCGTCAACTTCACTCTTATCCTTTTTCTTTTCATGTGAAATAAATTGTGCCGTATCCTTGACTGTCGGATAATTAAGCATCTGCCGCAATATCGAATCAAATGGAATATCCAATTTTAATACATTCCTTATCTTTGTTGCAGCTTGTGCCATGATTAGCGAATCTGCCCCAAAATCATAAAAATTTTGATTTTTTCCTATCTTATCTATATTGAGCTGTCCCTTCCAGATTTGTGCCACCTGCTCTTCAAGCTTATTTTCAAGCTGCATCGACGCATCCTCACCCACATCTGCCTCATGTGAATTTGTAAAAACCTCTGCCCATTTCAACGCTTGCTTTCGATCTACTTTACCATTTGAAGTCAGCGGAAACCGGTTTGTGAAAATAATATGAGATGGCATCATATATTCCGGTAAATGTAAAGAAAGATAGCTTTTTAACTCATTCTCATCCACAATGCACTGATCTGTTTTATATTGCTTGATGAAGAGAGAAACAGATAGCTTTTGAAGTTCTGAACCATCCTTTGGTACCACTTTTACTGGCGAATCTTCTCCTAGAAGTCGAATCCAATCTTCAACGCTCGAAAATAGCGATTTATTCCTCAAATCATCTTGCGGCTGATTCATCATTAAGGCTTGGGAAGCGAGCAGCCAAGTCTCCTCCTGAACCGGCTCAGAAAACAAGAAATATCCCTTTGGCGCAATTAATTCTTCTATCTGTTTAAGGCTTTTTTTGATATCTTTGGCATTATTCATAACATAAGCACCTACAATAATGTCAAAGTAATTTGATGCAAACCCTTGCATTTTCATATCATCGTCAATGTCCAACAGGCAAAACTTTATATTAGGATTGATAAATCTTTCTTTTGCCGCCGGAAAAAAGTATTTGGTAACATCCGTAAAATAGTATTCAAATTCCGCTCCTTCCAAAGCTCGAAGGACATATTCTGTTGTTGCCCCGCTTCCCGCTCCTATTTCAAGAACTCTTAGCTTCCGTCCAGATGCCTTTGATACAATTTTTCGTAATGTTTCTTCAATGCAACGATTCAAATACGCTGCCATGGAATTATTAATATACAGAGCTTCTACAAAACGATCCTCTCCATTTGAATAAAGGAATCCCACGGGATCAGCCTTTCCGGATAAAATCTCCGTGAGGTTGTCTGCATTCAGCTTAATATAGTCAATGATATCTTTGCTTCCCAACGCAGTATCCCAGGCCCGGTATGCCTCACTCCACTTTTTAGCTACTGCATTTCGGGAGATATCCAAGCCGTCTCGCAACCCGTCGGCCTGTTGGTTAAAATACCCCTGTTTCTGTAAATGCGCCGCCCAGTGCCGTACGATCCAATGGTACTTTTCATCAATATGCTCCAATGCATCGGTAGCGAAATAACCACTTTCCTCAATTGCCCGACACATTGCATATGCAGCGGCAGTATTTCTGCTTTGAAGGGCCTTATCAAAATTTTTACCGTATAGTTCTTGATTCTCTTTTATAGCCGATATCTCAATGTCCTTTGTAAGCATCAAAAAATCTTCGCTAGATTTTTTTTTATCATAATTTCCGTCCTGCCGAATTTCTGCCAATGCTAAAATTTCATTTTTATTCTGATTCACACAGGCGACTGCGGACTGAACTGACGGTGCGTGGCTTAATACATGTTCGATTTCCCCTAATTCAATGCGGTTCCCCCGTATCTTAATTTGCGTGTCCTTTCTTCCTAAAAATTCAATCTCTCCGCCAGGCAGATAGCGTGCCATATCTCCCGTACAATAGATACGTTCTCCGGTATGCGGGTGGCGGACAAATTTTTCATCTGTTAATTCAGAGTCGCCGAAATAGCATTCCGCAAGACCGCTGCCCGCTATGTAAAGAGCGCCGGCCTTCCATACCGGACAATCCTGAAATTCGGCATCAAGTATATAGTATTTCTGGTTTGAAAGAGGTCTGCCATACGGAATGCTGACCCAATCTTTTTGTACCTCCTGATATTCGTGGTAATTGGACCAAATTGATGCTTCCGTCGCTCCACCCAGTGAGACAAGCCTTAGCTCCGGAATTTCTTTAAGAAGCTGTTCGGGCAGCTCCAAAGGAATCCAATCACCGGATAAAAGTGCGATCCGTAGCGGTATGTCTTCTTCTTGATATGATTTTAAGTATGTTAAGAACATTTGCATCAATGCTGGCACGCTGTTCCAAATGCTGACACGATACTTCTTGATCAGCTCACTCCAATGCTCTGGATCCATATATCTTGCGGCATCCGGATAAACCACTGTACCACCTGCCGATAATAGCCCAAAAAGATCATATACCGATAAATCAAAATTCAACTGTGAGATTCCGAACACCGCATCATTATGCCCGATCTGGTATCTTGCATTGATGTCCTCAATGGTATTACGAGCCGCCGCATGAGAGATAACGACGCCTTTCGGTTCGCCGGTAGAGCCTGATGTATAAATGATATATGCAGGCTTGGAAGCGCCGGTCAGTCTTGGAACGAAGTCAGTTTCTGACAGATTCAATTGATCTACTTCAATCACCGATAATTTTTCATCAAATGCCGTTTTCAAATCAGATGTCGTCAAAATAATCTCACTTTTGACATTCTCAAGGATTTTATTTCTCCGTATTTGAGCCTGCTTCGCATCAATCGGAACATAAACACCACCCATATAAAGTACGCCTAGTACGCCTGCCGCCTGATAGCGACACTTTTCCATGATGACGGCAATGTTATCCTGCTGCCTGCCGCCTGAACGAATAATTTCTTCAGCAACCTGCCTGGCCAGCTGGTCAAGCTCTTCATAAGACAATTCCCCATGTGCATCAGCAACTGCCGTATGTTTTGGATACTTTTTCACCATTTCAAGAAATTTTTCATGTAGTACGCCATTTGGCAAGAGAGCCTCTGTCGCATTCGCATGTTCTCTTTCGCTTTTTTGCCAATCCGGCAGGCTCACATGCAGAGGATTCTTCCAATTCTCACACTGCTCAGCCAGTAGATTCAGCTGCTGTTCAAATGCGCAGAACAGATCGGAGATCAACCCGTCGGGAAAAATTCCTTTCCGAACGTCCCAGTTTACCTGTAGTCCGAAATAACCGTCCATCGCCTGGCAATCAATAAAGACCTGCGGTGTCTGCGTAATCCCATAATCTCCAAACTGTCCAATCAATTGATTATTTGAATCTACCAATCCGATTGCACTTGTAAATACAATCGGCATAAGTGACAGTTCACGCCCATGAATTTTTACCAATTCACGAATCATCTCGACGCCGGAATAAAGCCTATGATCCAAATCGTTGAATAGTCTGCTGTTTATATTTTTTGCCCGTTGGACGAAATTATCTTCCCTGTTATAATAAACCGGCAATAAATTCAGCGATGTGAAATCACCAACCACGCGGTTAATATCCTTAAAGATCGGCATCCTGTTCAGTACCGTCATATTTATGCAAAAGTCCCGATTTAGACTCCAACGGGCGAGTGCATCGGCGTATGCCGTAAGTACAGAAACGGTGGGCGTAACTCCCACAACCTGAGCGTTTGCTTTCAACGAATTCCAGCGATCCGGATTCAGACGCAGCATATACCTCTCAAACTTCGGCCGAATGCTTTCTGAAAGATTACGTTTCAAGGGAAGCTGCGGTGCAGACGGAAATCGTTCCAACTGCTCCAACCAATATTTTCTATCCCTTAGATAAGAATCTCCGTTTTTGATTCTTTTTTCTCCTAACACACAATCACGGAAAGTGACACGTATTTCCGGATTCACCTCTTCTTTATTAAAATAAATTTTTTCAAATTCAGCAAATAAGGACCATATGCTGACCCAATCAGCCAAAAGAAACTCCATTGAGAAATGAAGAATATCTTCGTGACTATGTTTGGATACAGCAATTTCAAACATAGGCCAATTTCCAAGCGGGTACATGCGGTGTCCCATATCCTCACGCAGCCTCACCAATTTTTCTTCATCATCTCTCATATCGTAGCAATTCACGCGGATTTCAGGAATATCCTCCAGTATCGCTTGGTATCCATTTTCATACATTACTGCATGAAGCATGTCGTGACGTTCAATCAAGGTTTGCCAAGCAGCTTGCACCCTTTCTTCCTCAAGTGATTCATACAAAAGCTCTAAGTAAACATGGCAGGCAACCCCACCATATTGGAAGGTATCTTTCCGCCCCAAAACATATGCGGTCTGAATATCGGTCATTGGAAACGGATCATACTTAGATTCCGGATCCGATTTCACCTGCTCCTCCTCACTTGCCGTCATGTAATCAACAAGTATTGCTTTGTTATCTTTGAGTATCTGCAATGTTTCCTCAGACAGGGAAGATAAAGGCGCTTTATAGCGCAATTTTCCTTCTTCTGTCCACAGTTGGATTCCTTGATCCATAAAATATTCAATTAATTCTTTTCCCTTTTGAAATTCCATATTTTTCGTAGCTCCTTATTTAATACTGTCAGCAGTCATTTTAATCATTTGAAATGGAGTGTAGTGACGCTCATTGTCCTCTGTCAAGCGTGCATAGCCAAATGTTTTTGTCATTTCCGTCCATTGTAATGCGCATAAAATTTCCTGCTGCGCCTTTTGATTCACATTCTTCTCTCCCAAAATTAATTCTCTTACTGAAATTAAATCCTTCGAAATGGCATATGGCCACCCCTGTGTCACAACAGATTTAAAACTTCTGCTTTTATAGTCTCCCAATATTTCCATTGAATTTTCATCCAAATACGCAGGATATGTCTCCTCTGCGTTTGCCGTATTGTACAGCAATGTCGGTATATGCATCCGCGGCTTCCAGGTCACCGGTCCAAAGGTGTCTTCCAAGGTAAGGCGTCCACTTTCATACACCAGCGCAATATTGTGCAAAAGGTGCATGTAATTATCCGGGTCATGCGGATTGATTTGGTTATGGTATTCAATTGTAATAGGGATAGAGCCCAGTTCTCCAACCAATACATCAAACGGCCCCACTTCCTGAGTTAAATGATAAATCTTCCAGTTTCGGACAGACGGAAGAGCCTGCATGAGTATATCCATCGCAGGGTAGGAAACCTGCGGCGCAAAGGATGCATTGACATAAACGGGAGCCTCCGTCTTATTCAGTTCTCTGGCAATTGTTATAAAACGCTCTACTTCCGGGAGATTTGGATACAGATCTCCTGTCATAAAGTGCACCTTATGCTTTCGGGCAGTTCGATGGCATAATTCCAAATCCTTTGGATGAATTGGCTGCTCTTGTATCACACTGATTCCTTTTTCCAAAAATTGCAGAGCTACTTCAGTTCCCTTGCCTCCAATTGCACCGGAGCGAATTACAACACAAGCTAGGTCAATATCCTCCGGTAAGTCTGCCATTGACGTATATAGCGGGATATTATGCTTTTCCGCACATAACCTTGATCGCTCGCTCCCCTTTGCAAAAAGTCCGGCAACTTCAAACTGCCCACGCAGCTGTTCCAATGCTTTTAAATAATGCTGACCGAATGTCGTTCCGCACACAATAACGCGTATTTTACCACTCATATTAAAGCGCCCCCTCTACCTCTTCATACAATTCTCCAATTGTATGCTCATAAATCTGTATTCCCCCAGAAGGAGCTATTTTCATCAGTTCCTCCGTGTATCCTTCCGTGTGTGGGCTTTTCCCAAGAAGATATGATCCTTTTGGCATTTTATGTTTTGATATAGCCAAAACTACAGCCGCAGTCGCTGAGGCAGTGAAATGAGATGGGCTTCTGAACAGACAACGGAGTGTCTCCGTTTTTTTTCTACCGGAACGCTCTCCATTCAGCTGAATCAACATTCCCGCATATCCCTTTCTGGCAGCGCAATCCGCTTTTGACGCTGCACATAAATCCTTGACTGCTTCATACGGATTGCGCATATAGTTGTATTTAATTTTTTCCAAAGCCTTGCAAGTACAATCTCCATCAATCCCCATATACCATACTCCGTTTTTCAGACGGAGTTCTTGGGCAACAAAGGAGGACTCTTCGTCAAAATACGGGAATGCCCTCACATACTGCTGCGATACTTTTATACGGGCACTCTGCGACGTGAATGGAACTGCCCGTCCATCTTTCCATATCGCAATTGCTTTATTCTGACTATCCGATAATCCCTCTAAGTAATCTCGGGCGGCAGTCTCAGTAAACGAGCCAAGCCCCGCATAATAAAATTCCAAATCAAATACCCTGTCAAATTTCTTCGAAAGCCAGCGAGGCAGTAGTCCGGATAAACCTGGCATTGAGCCGGCACCGTATACCGCACACAGACCACTATTTCCTTTCAAGGAGGATGGACTCTGTTCAGCCGCACCGAGATCGACGTAATGGCTGCCGGCATCCGTCGTTATTTCTGCTACCTGCGCAGAACTTTCTTTTTTTAATCCGGCACAATTTACCACAATGCGGCAACCATCAACAAACGCCCGTAAACTGCCAGCGTCACTCACATCTGCCTGCATCCACGCGAAATGCTTATTATCAAATTGTACCGTGTGCTTCTTATGCCTGCCCCCGATACGTATCACTTCCTCTGTTTCATTAGAAAGTATCTGTGACAGCTTACCTCCAATATCACCACATCCACCAAGGATTCCAATCACAGTTCTCCCTCCACCACCGGCTCAAGATGATCCAGTTTTTTCTCGGCTAAAGCCGCTATGCTTTGTAAAAACGGATTGTCAAAGATTTCACGCAAAGAAAAATTAATTCCCACATCTTCCTTTAGTAATGAGATAAATTTTGTTGCAGAAAGGCTGTCTCCTCCGATTTCAAAAAAACCCTGCTGTCTGCCAACCGCTCCACAGCCAAGTAATTCATGCCAAATGGCTGCAATCCGCTCTTCCATGCGGGAATATACAGTATCAGCTACGTCTTGCTGTGCAGTTGCAGAAATGGTGTCTACTATTTTTCTACGGTCAATTTTCCCGTTATCATTCAAAGGAAATTGAAGAAACAGACAGATTGTATCCGGAATCATATATTGTGGCAAGTAGTTGCAAAGCTCCTCTTGCAGCTGCATCAATGTAAACTCCTTTTCTTTTCCGCGTTTAGCTTCAATGAAAAGCACCCCGTCGTCCGCAGAAACCGTAATTTTTGTATGTTCAAATTGAGATTTTAAAAATATTTGCTGCCATTCTTCTTTATCCAGCAGTGGTGTATCAGCTCTTTTCCTCATGCAGGCAAACCTCTGAAATCCATTTTCCAATACAGCTGATGAAATCAGTGCCACTGGGTCTAGTTCCTCAAGCTCTACGGCCAGCAAGCATCCCTGCTTTTTTAGTAATGAGTATGCATAATCAAGCCCGCTCTGAGGATTAACATATCGGTGAAGTGCATTTACAGAAACTGCAAAATCATATGTATGGACATGCTCCGATGCAAGCATCCCGTTGGAAGTCGATGCGTACCGAACAACGGTGCAGCTTTCATCCCATCTTTTTTCAGCTTGATGGAGCAATCCTGCTGAATCATCAAAAAGTGTCAGTTCGCATGCAATTCCTTCCAGTTTGTCATAAAGATATTTAGCCGCAAGGCCGGTTCTAGCACCCAGCACAGCTATTTTTACGCCACCGCCGGAATGCTGCTTGATTATGGAAGCAATCTGGTCAATGCAAGAACGGATGTGGCTTCCCTGCATAGACAATGCTTCCGGAGAAAGTTCTTCCATTTGAAGTATCACATTTGCAGCGTCTTCTCCAGAAAGTATTTTGCGATATGTCTCCACGCTCTGATTTAATACAGCTTGTAATGGCGTTGTTTTTCTGCACCGGCTAACATCAACCTCTCGGTAACGATTTCCCGCTGTTATGATTCCATCTTCTATTTTTACAATATCTTGGCGCTGTAACCAACGGCACCAAAAATCAAATAAAGGCTGAGCCTGCTTACTGACCCATCTTTTTTCCGAATTGATAACTAAGTTATCAAACGAGCATAAATGTAACAGGTAGGCTTCGATTAAATTTTTTCTCTCGTTTAACTTCTCATCTTTCCATTTTGTCTTGTCCTTTTGCAGAACACAGTGGGCTTGTCGATTTTGATTTTTCTTTGCCGTTACAGCCAAAGCCAACTGAGAAGATCGATTGCTTTCGATCACAACTGCTGCCGCATCTTCAATCATTTTCTCCAATTTGCAGACAGACTCTATTTCACCTAACTCAATCCGGTACCCTCTTAGCTTTACCTGATTGTCCAGCCTTCCTAAAAACTCCACAGTTCCGTCTTCCCAATAAAGGGCACGATCTCCTGTCCGATACCAACGGACTCCATCTACTGAACAAAAGCGCTCCTGCGTCAGCTCTTCCTGCTGTATATACCCTTTCGCAACCCCGCGCCCTCCGATCCACAGTTCCCCGCTTACATAGTCCGGACAATCCAAGCCGTTTTTATCTACGACCCGCATCTTTTGATTACTTAGCGGTTTTCCGTAAGGTATTGATCTCCATTCTTCGCATATGCCCAGTACTTCGTAATAATTCGACCAAATAGCGGCCTCTGTAGCCCCTCCCAAAGCGATCAAACGGCAACTGTCTGCTATTTTTTTTAAGCGATCATATAGGTTTAGCGGCACCCAGTCTCCCGACAACATAACTATCTTTAAAGGCAGCTTCTCCCCTACGGATTCACAGACCGTCAGAAGCATGTTAAAAAGCATTGGAACACTATTCCAAACCGTTACCTCTAAAGCCTTTACTATTTCCATCCAGCTTGCAGGCTCTTTTTTTTCCTCTTCCGATATGAGTGCGGCACACCCGCCTACACTTAAAGGCGCAAAGACATCGTACACAGATAAATCAAAGTCCAATTCCGATATAGCAAATATGCAATCTCTCCTGCCAATATTCATTTTTTCGTTGATGTCAACTATGGTGTTATTCGCTGCATCGTGTGAGATAACGACGCCCTTCGGCTCTCCCGTAGAACCTGATGTAAAAATAATATAAGCAGCAGCCTGCGGATCAGGGAAAAGCGGGGAGAGCATTTCATCATACTGCGTACGTTCCTCAATCATTACAGGCAGCAATCCGAACGGAAGTTGTCTTGTATTTACATACTCTTTATTTGTCAGCACATGTACAGCACCAGTAGCTTGAGTAATCCGCTCCACTCGTTTTTGTGGATGCGATACGTTGACCGGCACATATGTACAGCCTAATGCAAGTACAGAAAGAACGGCAATGATCTGCTCATACCCTTTGGGCAGTGTAATTAGAACATTACTATCCGATTTTATTCCTCGTGCTTTTAATAAAGCAGCGGTTTTCATAACCTCAGAATACAACTGTTGATATGTAAGTGTTCTTTTTTTTCCCTTTTCAAGCCACACAACAGCTGTCAAGTCTGGTGTTTGCTTTACACTTTTAAAAAAGCCTTCGTGAATACAGGATGCTACAATCTCTTTATCGGTCTGATTGACTGATTCTCGAACAAATGCCTGCGTTTTCATCTGTTCTTTTGACAATACGTTCGTTTCCGCATTTAAGTGAATCGCTCTTTTCATGTCGCTACTCCTTCTCTCTCTGGTAAGCCTCCGTCGACAGCAGCGCAAACAAGCTGGGCGCGATACCAATCTTCTAAAACAAAGAAGTGCTCTCCTTTGAATCCACTTACACTGACCCGACTTGTCGTCACAGAACCCCATCTGCTCATAACGTCTGGGTCTGCCTCGCAATCTTGGTCTGCCGCATGTGCAAAAATGGGTATGCTTATGCGCTCTCCATGGTATATGAGGCTTTCATTTAATTCGTAATCCCTGCGTAATTCTGAAACGATATGCTTTAATAAATCGTTATTTAAAAAAACTTCTTTTGGAGTGGCTTTATAACGCTTTAGCTCATCGAGCAACGCGCTGTCAGGCATGTGTGTCTTGAATTCGATAGGATTCTCTTCATTTGGCGCCTGTCTCCCTGCAACGATCAGTCTCTGCGGAGTTATCCCGTAAAAGGTTTCAAGCCTATATGCCGTATAAAAAGCCATCGCTGCACCCATACTGTGTCCAAATAAAAGAAAAGGTTTCCCATCGCTTTTTTCTATGATTGCTTGGCATAATGGATCTAAAATAGATTTAAAATCATTCTCAAAGATTTCACTGCGCCGAGCCCCCTTGCCCGGAAGCTCTACACAAATGAAATGCACAGAAGATGGCTTTAACGTCCATTTTCTATATGTCGCGGCGGTTCCGCCCGCATGATGAAAACAGAATATCTTAGGTTCATAGCCCGTTAAATATTTACTTTCAAATGGAAAATATTTATTTAGTATTATAGTATCCACTTACCTCACCTTTCTGCTATAATAGCTTAGAATTTTGTTCGCATTTACCAACTTATTTTCCATAAGTTAGCATATGCTAACTTATGCCAATATCATATCACACATATTAATAATTTCAATATTTTTTTTAATATTTAGAAATTTTTTTATACTCTTGAGGGAATTATCTATTGATTTCTATGTTCTTCCTTTCAAAAAAATATTTTTAGATATGGATTAATTTCAACGACTTCGGAATATTTTACCCACCGGCACAGCCAGTGGATTTCTAATACATATAAAAAAATATTAGGACTCATACGCCCTAATATTTTTTGTATTTTGATGATAGCCTTTTGTTCTTCCTCATAGCTAAAGGGAGGCCTGCCGATCATATTAGGGCAATGCACATCAAAACCAGCGTTTAGAAACATCTGGCATATAGTCTCTATAAATCTATTGATTCCGTATGACAGACTCTCCAATAAAACAATTAATGGATTATCTAACCCCGAAACGTGCTTTTGCTGTGTGCTCTGCTTTTCCAATAGATAAAAAGGGCAATTAAGAATGATATCGCTTGCGCAATTGAAATGCGTATTATCTGTAACTCATCGACACCGGAAAGAGAAACGATGTGAAGAATATTTATAATGGTATTATTAAAAAAATGATCTGCCATAGACAT
Source organism: Sinanaerobacter sp. ZZT-01 (assembly GCF_035621135.1). Classification (NCBI taxonomy): domain Bacteria; kingdom Bacillati; phylum Bacillota; class Clostridia; order Peptostreptococcales; family Anaerovoracaceae; genus Sinanaerobacter; species Sinanaerobacter sp. ZZT-01. The sequence goes on along the minus strand of NZ_CP141728.1, from coordinate 1,536,917 downwards.
CCAAAGAGAGCCGGTAATCTTGGTGAGCAGACAAAACTTAACTCCGACAATTCCCGTTGTCAAGATAAGCATCAGCGCATACACAGCTGCACCGCCACTGCTCATCTCTCCATCCAGCAAACTGCGTACCGGAGCGGCAACATGCCACAATCCAAATAGGACGGAAGAAAAAATAGTGGCAGCGATAAAAGAATACCTTGTTTGTCCGAGCTTAATAAATAGGCCTCTGAAAATGCCTTCTTCCATAATCACGTTTATTATATTACCAATCACACAGAGAGCAAAAAATATAAAAGCTGTTTGTTTCCCTTGGTTGCCGCTGATCGCATAACTGGTAACATAAATTTGTAATGAAGGTATGTTTCCTCTTGAAAATTGTATTAGAAATTCACTGCCATAAGTAATTATATATACAACGAATCCAAGCAGAAGGCCGTAAAAACTGTTTTTCATCGCGAATTTGCTCGTAAAGCCAATTTCTGACCTCCTAATCGAAAAAAATCTTGCTGCAAGTACGAGTACAAAGATGCCGATCAGTTTGTGTATAAATGCCTCGCCAAAGAAACTTTGATCTGTGCGGATTAATAGATATTCGACCATTCGGAATGAAAAGCATGCTAAGTAAATAATTAGGATGAACTGCACGGGATTAAAATACTGTTTTTCTTTCATTTTAAGCCTCCATTTCAATTATATAGATCGCACACGCACGCTCCTTTTTCTTATCTATATTTTAACATACTGTCTGAAATTTTCATATGGAACATCTCATTTCATATATTCTGGATTCATGTCCTTACAGATATTAATCAAATCCCTATTTTTTGCATCTTAAGTGTTATTTTTTCTATTCTGCTTTCTAATCCGACGCCTATAAATTTAGGGAGTCTGATTTCACTTGCAATCTTCCCATCCAGCATGAACAGAATACGTTCCGTGCGAGCTGCAATCTTTACATCGTGACTCACAAGCATAACAGCAGTACCCTTGGCGTTAATTTCAGAAAAAATGTCCATGATTTCCTGTGCAGATTTTGAATTGAGTGCACCAGTCGGTTCATCTCCGAAGATTATTTTAGGATCATTCATAAGTGCACGGCAAATCCCGGCACGTTGAAGCTGTCCACCCGATACCTGAGTAGTGCTGCGAGATTCAAGCTTAAGTATGTCAGTTTCCTTCATCAACGATCTGGCTTTTTCAACAATTTGTGCAGTGTTTTTTCTATTGTCACGAACGGATGGCAGTATGATATTATCAAGAATGCTGAGGTTTTTTAACAGCGTGGGCTGCTGAAAAACGAATCCCATTTCCTTACGCCGAATATCGGCCAGGCGATCCTCTTTTAGTTCCGCCAGATTTTTTCCATTGAAGAACACTTTTCCACTATCTATATTGTCCATGCCGCTTAAAGCGAACAGAAGCGTCGATTTTCCGGAGCCGGAAGGCCCCATTACAGACACGAATTCGCCCTCATTTATTTCCAGAGAAACGCCGTCGAGAACGTTACGCTTTTCATCGGCATCACCAAATATTTTTATTATTTTTTCGCCACTTATTACCTTTTTCATTTTCTCACTCCTTAATGTATTCGGGTATTTTTATCTTTCCGGCATCATGCACACCTATAAAGACTGCGACAAGCACAGCAAATAGCAGCATGAGTGGAGAAATAATGTAAGCGCTGACAGGATTAATAATAAACTTGAACGATGAAGCACCGAAAGAAGAAATAATGGCCCCTGCGAGAACTTCGCCGAGTGTATTTGCTAGAATTGTGCCAACGACCATGCTTATTATGAGAACAAAAATCAACCTCGAGATGTACTGCTTTTCTATATCTGAGCTCCTGAAACCCAATGCTTTCATCGCTGCAATCGAATATCGATCTCTGGAAAGGATCATTTTTATAAACAACACCGTTATTAACGCAGAAATAATTAGCGCAACCGAAGCCGAGACAACTGCTGCGTTTTTTACGGAGCCTATTGTCGACCCAAAGGTTTGGTATATATATTCATCCACGTCAGAAACTTTGGCAAAGGTAAATGCTGCTGTATAATGCTTTATCTTTCCACCAATAGATACATCGTCTGCAAACTCTGCACTGATCACGCACCACATGGTTGCTGCCGTTTCATCGGTGAATATCGCTTTTGCTGTTTTCCCGCCATTGGTGATATCAGAGTATACTCCACAAACAGAAAGATTTCTTTCCTTTCCTCCAATCACCAAGCTTATGGAATCCCCCACCTCTTTTTCTAGTTCCTTTGCGTTGATTGCTGAAAGTGCGATTTCGTTTTCAGAGGAAGGTGCTTCTCCAGAGCTATACTTGACGGGGAAAATAGAGTGATCGCCAAGCTCAACCTTTATCGTATCCTCCGTTCCCTCATCGGTTATCATTTTCAGAGATTTTGTTGTAAGCACAGTATATTTTGAAATATTGCTGTCCATTTCCAACGTCTCAGCAATTTCAGCAGCTTTTCCGGAAATGTCATCAGTCTGCTAAATGTCAAATCTGAGGTCACAGTTTCCAACTCCCATGTACTCGATGAAATCTTTGGAAGAAAGGGTGTTATAGAGATTCTTGGGAACTACCGTGATAAAAATTGCAATGGAAAAGACGATTAAAATAGATGTGTACAGTCTTTTTCTTGAGAAAACATCAATGATACCCATAAAAGCATTCGTACTCATAAGCCGATTCCGACTCAAAGATAATCTCCTGTTCTTGCTTGCTTTTTCCTGAGTTGTTCCGAAACGAACCGCTTCTGCTGCTGATAACTTTCGTAAACGTCTCAGTACGCCACTAACAAATATAAGGACAGCAAAAAAGATAAACACAATCCCAAAAATTCCGAAAAGAATAGCGATGCCTGCATCTTCGTTTTCGCCCATGTACAGCCGAATGTTCTCAAGAAGCATGCCTTTAAATGCGAAAGAAAGCACACAGCCTAGAGTGCACCCCAAACCCGCAAGAGCAGCATATTTTGAAAGGTAGATCCGTTTAATATCGCTTACACGCAACCCGATCGCTTTCATAACTCCAATTTCCCGGAAATCTTCTTCCATTTTAGCTAGTAACGTAAAGCGTATGCATAAGAAGGCGACTGCAACAATGAGCAGACTCACGAGCAGTATCACGCCGATCATCATTCCGTCACTGATTGCGTTCAGTATTCTGATAAGCGGATATGTGATGGCTGGCCCGTTCCTTTCGAGTCCCGCTGACGTATAAGCTGTTTCAAAGTCGGAGATCCCCGCCTGATCTTTTAGCCGAAACGCAATCAAATATTCAACACTTCCGCTGTCTTTAAGTGCCGTGAGGGCGTTATCGCTTACGAGAAAACGCTTTGAGGAAGAAAGGGTCGACATCATTAGTGAATCCCGAACAAACCCCGCAACAGTAAACGATTTTCCGCATATCCGTATACGATCTCCTACTTTTGCGGTTCCATCCTTCAAATAGCATATCGGAACGTAGACTTCATCATCAGAAGCATTTATTGCTTGCCCGTCCAGATCGAATAGATAGTCAAAATCACTGCTCTGCGTACTTAAACCATTATCCTGTACCGATCCTGCAAGAGAATTTTCGCCGATGGTAATCTCTGCCCCATCAATATTTAAAAACTCAGCTATCTGTAGTTTTTCAACATTTCCGTTCTGCTCCGCAAAGAGTTCAAGCCGACTCCTATCTATTGTTCCCGAATGCATCTGCATAAAATGCGGCGTTTCAGCTCTTGTCATAAGTGTATCAATTGATCCGAAGAGATTAACCGTAAGCACTGCAGCAAGTGACACAAGCATAGCTGCCGAAGCGATAAACAACATCATGATTATGTTAATAAGTTTACTTTTCTTAATGTCATTACGAATTATTCTGAAGTACATACGCAACCTCTTTTCTCCAGTTCTTTTATGCTCCTCATAACGTAAATCGCAAATGCAGTAACACATAAAAGCATCCCTGCAATGATTATTTGAAAACCGGCGCCTCTGCCATTTCCAGTACCAATCACTTTTCCAATGGTTCCCGCAAGTGCTCCGTCGTTACTTAAAAGAGGGGTAAACACATAATCCGAAAGAATGCCTGAAAGAACATAGGCTATAACATATCCCAGCTGTGAAATAAGCCCTATCAACCCCCATGCTCTGCCTTGAACGACGTTTTTGATATTCGTACGAATAAGATAATCCAGACTCGTGTTTGCCAGCGGAAGCATTGCAAAAAACAAAAATCCCATGATGCAAATGAGAACAAGGTTCTCACGGAATCCGAATCCCACCATAAACAATCCGGCGCTGAACAACGAGCCTGACAGCAGCTTCACATAGCTCTTTTTAATGGGAACAATTCCAACGATGACGCTTGTCACCAACATACCAGAGGCGCAGATCGTTTCGGTAGTTCCCAGCAAAGCACTGTCTGAAAATGCAAGGATCATTGGCGCAGAGAGCGTTTGTATAAATCCAAGAAAAAAAGTTATAATTGAAGTTATCATTACAAGAATCAGCACCCCACGTTTTTCAGATATTGCTTCCCAGCCTTCTTTAAATTCACAGATGAAAGAATCTATTTGTACTCCTGATTTTGCCTTGAGACCGCGGCGCACCACAAAAGTCGATAAAACTGTTACAAAAAAGGTGCTGATATCAATAATCAGGAGCAGCTTGATATCCGAAACAACAAGCAGATATCCGGCGATGATAGGAGAAATCAGATATTTTGCTGAGGCTGCCGTCTGTACAAGTCCGCTTGCTTTTGTATACTGCTCTTCGGTCAGCAAATCCGTAACCGTCGCTTTATATGAAGGCTCAAGAAGAGATGAGAAAACAGAGCTGATACTTACGCCGACACAAATTTGCCAAAGGTGCGCTTCCCCGTAAAGCATACAGATGAGGATAAACACTAACCCAACTGCGGAAAGGCTGTCACCAATTACCATTAACAGCCTGCGGTCATAGCGGTCGGCAAGCACGCCTGCCGGTGCACTTAGTAAGAGTGACGGCAAAAACGCAAGCAGAGTGACAAGTGCCATAGTAGACACCTTTCCGGTCTGCTGATAAACATATACACCTAGTCCAAAGGCAGTAAGCCCGCTGCCAATTGCAGAAACAAGCTGACCTGACCAAAGAAGAATGAACTTCCCAAAAGACTGTTTTGAATTATTCATGATCCTCCTCATCACTGCTAACAAGCATCCGCATAACATACTTGACCATACTTCCGGCAGGAACTCCAAGTAATCTTTCTATATTGAAAATGAAAGCCTGAATCCTCAGCTCTTTTTCATCCGCACTCATAACAATCATCGCATCATCAAAAATGGTGCTTCCATAGGCCATAATCATTTCCATGCATTCGTATGGATAAGGTGTATCGTAAATTCCCTGATCGTTTCCCTCGCGAACTATTTCAGCAAGTATGGGTGTTATCCCCATGAGCATAGCATACTGTGTCTTCTGATGCATCAGTGCATTTTGCGGTTTATGCATCTGTTCGATAATCTGACTGCCGCTCCCACCGCTTATGTTGAGCGAAGTGATCGCTCGAACCATGCGTTCATTTACTGATAAACTCTTATCACTGGCAGCCTTTTTTGCATTTTTAATCAGTTGCTCGTTATAGCGCTCAATCAATGCATCCAAAATCTCCTCTTTTGACTTGAAATGATAATAAAGCGTCCCCCTCGCAATTCCTACTATATCTAAAATATCGTTTGTACTGGTACCGTCAAATCCTTTTTTACCAAAGAGTTCGTCAGCCGCATCCAGAATCTCATTACGGCGTTCTACAGCTTCTTTAACAATCCTCATTATTACATCTCCAATCTTACAGACCGACTGTCTGTCGATATGATGATATAGTACTTTGTATGCTTTGTCAATAGCCCTCGGTTAAAAAATTGTTTTAGGAGGTTTTGCCTGGCCATTAAACTTGGAGTTATTGAGAAGCTAAGGCTCCAATGCTATGAAATTTCGATTGACAACGTGAAATTACTATAATATAATTCAAACATACTACTGGTATGTTATAGAGAAGGAGGTGCACTATGGCGCGGAACAAATACCCAGAGGAGACCATCCGATTGATATTGGACGTGGCACAGCAGCTGTTTCTCGAGAAGGGATATGAGCACACTTCCATACAGGAAATTATCAATGGTCTGGGCGGCCTTTCCAAAGGTGCCGTCTACCATCACTTCAAATCCAAGGAAGAGATTTTCAATGCAGTGGGTGACCGATTCAATAAGCAAATCATCAGAGAATTGACAGCCATTCGGGATGATTCCAGACTTACCGGTTACGAAAAACTGAAAAGGATATTTTATCAATCGCTTTCCAGCGCAGACCGTGACATTGTTTTTACAGTAGCACCAAATATGTTGAAACATTCAAAATTGTTGGCCATGCAGATGCATGAAATCTTTTCGGATGTTGTGCCGCACTATGTCCAGCCTGTCATTGAGCAAGGCGTATCAGATGGCTCTATTCTCACAGAGTATCCAAAGGAACTTGCGGAGGTCATCACTATGCTGACGAATCTTTGGCTTAATCCGTTAGTGATTGAAACGGATGTGGATAGTATGGAAAAGCGGGTTCGCTTTTTCAATTCGATCTTAAAGAATATGGGAATCGAGTTGCTAGATGAACAGATGATAGAATCTTACAGGAGATACTGCGCTCTCGTGAATCAGAAACCCAAATAAAATGAATGCCCAATAAAGGGTTTCATTTTTTAAATTTATACATACCAACGTTTGGTATTTATCAAGGAGGAACTTACATGAACACAAAACTATTTCATCGAGATTTTTTAATGGTTGTAATCGGCCAGATCATTTCTCTGTTTGGCAACAATATCCTTCGTTATGCGTTGCCGCTCTATCTGCTTAACAAAACCCATTCCGCCGCACTGTACGGGCTTGTTATGGCGCTTTCTTTTCTGCCGATGCTACTACTTTCACCAGTCGGTGGTATTGTAGCCGATCGAGTAAACAAGCGGAACGTGATGGTATGGCTGGATTGCTTTACCGCAGCACTGATGCTATTTTACTCACTAAGCTTTGAGAGCCTCCCTTTGGTGCCTTTACTCATCACCGTCCTGATGCTGCTCTATGGCATTCAGGGCGCATATCAACCCACAGTGCAAGCATCATTGCCGGTGCTGACACCACCCGACAAGCTGATGGCCGGAAACGCCGTTATTAACATGGTAAACTCACTGTCCGGAGTAGTAGGTCCTGTCCTGGGCGGACTGATCTTCGGATTTTACGGAATAAGGCCGGTTTTGTATCTCAGCATTGTCTGCTTTTTCTTCTCTGCCGTTATGGAAATCTTTATTCACATTCCCTTTGAAAAGCGAGATTCTGAGGGGAGCATACGCTCTCTCGTCGCTTCCGATCTGCGGGAAAGTTGGCATTTTATCCGTCATGAGCGTTCAGAAATTATACGGCTAGGTTTTCTGCTCTCCGCAGTCAATATGGTCTTTTCGGCACTGATTATTGTAGGTCTACCCATCCTCATCACCAGCCATTTAGGATTTGACCAAGCAACCGGAAACCGCCTTTACGGTTATGCCGAGGGTGCACTGGCGGCTGGCGGGCTATTGGGCGGACTGCTCTCAGGCATGGTTGGTCATAAGCTAAAAGCAAGCCACGGAGCAAGGCTGCTCTTCTGGTGTACGGCGTCGCTATTCCCAATGGGCCTTGCACTTCGACTACCAATCGGTTCAATGACAACATATTTTCTTATTTCCGGCTTTTGTGTAATTATGATGGTGATTTCAACGATCTTCAACGTGGAAATGATCACCTATCTGCAAAAGATTACACCTGGTACCCTCACCGGAAAAGTCATGGCTTTGATCATGTGCCTTGCCATGTGCGGTAATCCGATTGGACAGGTGATATACGGCGTGTTGTTTGAATTCCTTTCAACCAACGTTGATTGGATTTATTTTGGTGCATTTGCAGCCTGCCTTGGCTTGTGCACAGTGTCCCAAGCCGTGTTCCATCAACTGAGTGATACGGTAATTGCATCCTAATAGCATGAAATAAAGTAAGAATAAGCTACCAGGCTACGTCCGTGATTTATTCTAAACGATTATCAAACCAAACTATTCATTCATGGTGTAGTAATATATAACAAAAAGTTCGGTAAACCGTTGATTTCTGATTTCCCGAACTTTTCCAGTGGTGGAGAATAGGGGGATCGAACCCCTGACCTCTTGACTGCCAGTCAAACGCGCTCCCAGCTGCGCCAATTCCCCTCATATTCTTTTCTATTTACTAATATAGAAAAATTTATCTATTTTGTCAATACATCTAATCGGACATTTTCTTTTAATAGTCATCTTCTTATTCTACTTTTTATTCTTTTATCAATAAGGTTTTTATCGTAATTATTTCACGCTTATGGTAAAATATGATTTAATAGTTATATCTGATAAGAAAACCGTTTTTATTGAGGGGAGATATTTTTTGCTTTTTTCATTAATACTTATTCCATTTGTTGTTTCATTTTTTATTATGATATCCCATCGATTTATTAAAACAAAACTGGGCTGGACAGCACTTCCGGTTCCAATTGTGCTGTTTTTATTTTATCTTGCAATGCTGCCACGAACCCTTTCAGGTGAGACCATATCAACAAGTTTATCTTGGATTCCTATGTTAAAAATTACACTTTCTTTTGAAATCAACGGTCTTTCACTATTTTTTGCACTTCTCATCAGCTTCGTTGGAATTTTAGTAATCCTGTACTCTATATACTATTTATCCGAGCGAGAACGCTTGGTTCACTTTTATGCTTTCCTGCTCCTATTTATGGGGGCGATGTTGGGCGTTGTTACTTCAAACAATTTAATACTGCTATACTTTTTCTGGGAGTTGACAAGTATATCCAGCTTCCTTTTAATTGGCTTTTGGTTTGAGAAGGAGCGTTCCTGCTATGGCGCTCAAAAAGCGCTGCTTATCACTGTTTCCGGTGGATTTTGTATGTTAATTTCGTTTATTCTTATTGGAAATATAGCCGGTACCTTTGAAATCAATGAACTAATGAATTCCTATGATTTGATCCGTCAAAGCAGCCTCTATCCGGCCGCTTCTATTTTACTGCTAATCGGTGCTTTTACTAAATCTGCGCAAGTACCCTTTCACATTTGGCTTCCGTCCGCAATGGAGGCTCCAACACCGATCAGCTGCTACCTGCACTCTGCTACTATGGTAAAGGCCGGGATCTTTCTCGTTGCCCGTTTCACACCACTTCTTGGAGATACCGTATTGTGGAATACAACAATTACCTTTGTCGGCCTTATTTCTCTTCTTTTTGGCTCTTTTACTGCTCTCAGTCAAAAAGATTTAAAGGCTTTGCTTGCTTATTCCACCATAAGCCAATTGGGTCTTATCTTATGTTTATTCGGTATCGGTACTAAAGCCGCAATCTTTGCTGGCTTATTTCACCTTTTGAATCATTCTGCTTTTAAAGGCAGCTTGTTTCTTATGACCGGAATGGTAGATCACGAGACAGGAACAAGAGATTTGTCACTGCTTCACGGACTGGGAAAAGCCATGCCTTATACGGGTATGATTGCTTTTATTGCATCATTTTCTATGGCAGGTCTTCCTCCATTCTCAGGTTTTTTAAGTAAAGAACTTTTCTTTGAGGCTGCTGCGGAGGCTCCGTCTCATGCCTTTTCCTTCTTAGGAAGCTTTGCCTACATCATTCCTCTGATTGCAGTCTTAGCGAGCCTTTTTACATTTGTATATTCACTGCATCTTTTCAGTGCTGTTTTTCTTGGTAAGGAAGTCTCTTGCGTCACTCCAAAAAAACCACATGAAGCACCGATTGGTATGCTTTTTCCTACAATACTTTTGGTTCTTTTGAACCTGCTTGTTGCTTTTTTCCCAAACATCGCAGCCCATGCTTTGATTGCGCCGGCTGCTCTTGTTGTAAGTGGTTCTCTTCCTGAAATACACGTTATGTTCTGGCATGGATTTACCGTACCGCTTATGATGACCCTTGTCGTTGTTATTGGAGGTGCGATTTTATACAGTCGTCTAACTTTACGTAAACCAGAACTTGGACAAGACTCCTTCCCGCTTAGTGCAAATCGTATTTACGACACCTGTTTATATGGTCTGCCAAAAGTAACGGGGCGTTTTACGAATTTTTACATGACAGGTTCTCTCACCAATTACTTGTCCTATATCATTCTCGCATGCTTACTTCTTGTTGGATATCCAATTTTGTACTATGGCTTTATCTCTGCAGTGTCTACTAACGATCTTGCTCAAATTGAATTAATTGAAGTTGTTATGATATTTGTCACAGCGACAGCAGCCATTCTTGCCACACGAATGAAAAAACGTGTTGCCGCTATTCTTTCAATGGGAATTGTCGGTTATATGGTCGCCATGTTCTTTGTTATGTTTGGTGCCCCTGATTTAGCCTTGACTCAGCTTTTAGTAGAAACGGTCACTCTGATTCTGTATGTATTGGTCTTAAAACAGTTTCCGCTTGGCATGGAACCACATGCACAAAGTAATCCAAAAAAGAGAGTCTCAAACATTCTCCTATCATTACTTGTGGGATTCAGCGTTGCTTTCCTTAGCTTTTTCTCCCATTCAAACCGATTCTACGAATCCATTTCCTGGTTTTACACCGCATTCAGCAAGTCAAAGGGTGGCGGCAGCAACATTGTGAATGTAACTTTAGTAGATTTCCGTGGTCTGGATACACTGGGAGAGATCACCGTTCTTTGTCTCGCATCCTTAAGCATTTATGTCGTTCTTCACCTTTTTACCGACGACAATGGAAAGGTACAATCCATTTCTGATGATGCTTATATAGATGAAGATATTACTTATTTAAAAGATTACACCGAGACAAATGCGCTTGCTTCTACCACACTGCAAAAAACTCATCAAAAGGACAATGACCTAGTTATCTTAACCTTTTCAAAGCCGGTTGCCTTCATTATTTTGTTTGTATCGGTCTATCTTCTGCTCGCTGGTCATAACGCCCCGGGCGGTGGATTTATTGCAGGACTAATGACATCATGCGCTCTACTTCTGATGTACATTACAATTGGGAAAGACTTTATGTCTCATCTGCCATTTAAAGTAGGTTTGTTCCTGCCTTTGGGGCTTTCTATCGTTGGGGGCTGCGGTATTTTATCCATTTATTTTCATAAGCCGTTTTTAACACAGACCTTCGGACATATCATCCTTCCTTGGTTTGGAAAAATAGAGCTTGCCAGTGCATTGATTTTTGACATTGGTGTTTATTTCGTAGTACTTGGAACCGTTATGTCGATTCTATTTAATATCGGCAAAACAAAATCATAGAAAGGAGACTCTTATGGAATTACTGATTGCTTTATTGATTGGGATATTATTTTCTGCTGGTACTTATATGATACTTTCAAGGAGACTTCTTCGCATTGTCTTTGGTACCTCATTGCTCTCGAATGGAACTTTATTATTTTTGATGACCTCCGGAAAACTTCAGAGGGGAGAATCTCCTATTTTAGGAAGGCTTTCTGCCATATACACAGACCCATTGCCACAGGCAATGATTTTAACAGCCATTGTTATCAGCTTTGCAACCACTGCATTTTGTTTGGTTCTTGCTTACCGCACATATCAGGAAATGGAAAGTGATGATGTAGATGATCTTTTAGGAAAGGAGCATAACGATGAGCACTAACCTTCCTTTGCTTCCGGTTCTAATTCCTCTGATAAGCGGGATTCTTTTGTTATTCTTTCGAAAAAATGTACTCGCACAACGTTTATTCAGCTTTATCAGCTGCACGTTAATGATTGTCCTGTCTGTATTCTTACTCGTTCAAGTTCGTACAGAGGGAATATTGATTTTCTGTGCCGGCGGCTGGTCTCCTCCCTTTGGTATTGTTTTCGTTGCAGACTTGTTCTCTGTCATTTTGCTTTGCCTGAGCAGCTTATTATTTTTTACAGGGCTTCTCTTCAGCTTCGAAACCATTGGTGTCGAGCGTGAAAAACACGATTTTTATGTGCTCTGGCAATTTTTAATGATGGGTATTCATGGTATTTTTCTAACAGGAGATTTATTTAACTTATTTGTATTCTTTGAGATTATGCTCTTGTCGTCTTATGCGCTCTTGGTTCACGGTGCATCCAAAGCACAACTCCGTGAAACCTTTAAATATCTTTTGATTAATATCGTTTCATCTACAGTATTTTTGATCGCACTTGGCGTTCTTTATGCAATGCTTGGAACGATGAATATGGCAGATGCCGCTCAAAAAGCAAGTATGGTCGAAAATCAAGGTTATTTCACAGTTGTTGCTATGCTACTTATAACAGTATTCGGCATTAAAGCTGCTATGTTTCCTCTGTACTTTTGGCTCCCAAAAGTACATACAGTTGCAACCGCTTCTGTAAGCTCTATCTTTTCCGGCCTTGTAATTAAAGTTGGCGCTTATGCAATGATCCGGACCTTTACTTTAATTTTCATCGGCGATACTGCACACACGCATCTCATTCTTACCGTATTAGCCATTTTATCTATATTCCTTGGCGTATTCGGAGCTGTAAGTCAAATGAATTATAAAAGCATATTGGCCTATCATAGTATATCGCAGATAGGCTATGTTATATTAGGTCTTGGTCTTTTCAGTGTTTCATCGATTAGCGCTTCCATCTATTTTATCTTTCATCACGGTGTTGTAAAAGGCTGCTTATTTCTAACTGCAGGGATTACTGAAAAAATCACCGGGACACGAGATTTAAAAAAGATGGGGGGTTTGCTTGCAACACATCCTGCGCTTGGTTGGACCTTTTTTATCGTTGCAATGTCACTTTCCGGCGTTCCTCCCTTATCCGGTTTCTTTGCAAAATATATGATCGCTTTATCTGCTGCAAACCAGCAAAATTATTGGGCACTCACCTGTGCAATCGGTGCTGGCGTATTCACATTATTTTCAATGATAAAATTATTTCTATATGTATTTTGGGGAAGAGCTCCGCGTGAATATGTCCCTGCTGCTGGTTTTCAATATAAAAATGCACTGATTCCATGCTTTCTTCTCGCAGGTATCTCTCTTCTTTTGGGTATTTTTGCACAACCAATTCTTTCTCTTTGCACCGAAGCTTCTGAGCAGCTTATGACACCGCAGACGTATATCGATGCGGTATTAAATACTATTGGAGGCAGATAGGAGGTAAAATGGCAACTCAAATCGTATTAAATTTAGGTCTGGCAGGTATATGGTTATTTCTCAGTGATTCTCCTTCCATCGCAAGCTTTCTTTTTGGGTATTTACTGGGTGCATTTTTCTTATCTGTTTTTTATTCGCAAGCACACAAGCAGTTTTATCTTAGAAGAATATGGAGAGCTTTCATACTTTTTTTCGTTTTTTGTAAAGAGGTAATCGTTGCAAATCTTTCTGTACTTCGGTATGTCTGCCTTCCTTTGTCGCATTTAAATCCGGGAATTGTAGCACTTCACATCGATTTGCGAAGTAATTTTGAAATTGTACTTCTTGCAAATATGATTACACTGACCCCGGGAACTTTAACCGTAGAGATTGCCCCAGAAGGCAATATTTTATATGTTCATATGCTAGACTGTGCCGATGCACCAAAGGTTCTAGCCCACATCGAAAAAGAGTTTGTAAATCGAATCAAGGAGGTCGTCGGCTATGATTAATTTTTTGCATGACTATCCAATCATTAATCTTGTGGTCAATATTGTATTGATTTTTATCTCTATATCTTTGGTCATTAATTTACTTACAGTCGTCACAGGTAAAACGCTTGCAGACCGTGTCGTCGGCTTGGATGCGCTAAGCACCCAAACACTGGCACTCATTATCCTCTATGCTTTTAAGCATGGCACTGCCTATTATATGGATGCTGTTTTGATTTTATCCATTCTAGGCTTTGTCGCAATGGTCGTTTGGAGTAAATATATGCAAAAAGGGGATGTTCTTTATCCATTGAAAAAATACCCTCAAAAACCTAAAACACAGGATGAAATCAAATATACTAGAAAAAAAGGAGAGGATCTTTAACAATGCAAATGTATGATATTTTTTGGCAGTTTCTTATCTGTGCCTTTCTTATTGTCGGTGCCGTATTTTGTTTTGGAGGCAGTGTGGGTCTCTTACGTTTTCCGGATATTTATTGCCGTATGCAGGCACTTTCAAAGCCAGTTACTCTTGGTATCTTCAATTTAATTGTCGCCTATATTCTTTTCCTTTATTATACCGATTTAGGCTTTTCTCTAAAAGGAATTTTAGCTATTGTTTTTCTTATCATTACAGTACCGCTTGGCTCTCATATGATGGTCAAAGCATCTTACCGCAGCGGTATTCCAATGTGGAAAGAGAGTATGGTGGATGAACTGGAGAAATGGAATAAAAAAATGCAGTGAAACATTCACTGCATTTTTTAGTCTTTTAACGCTGCGGTACGATTTCGATCCAATATCCGTCCGGGTCTTCAATAAAATAAACCCCGAACTTCGTATTCTCAAAACACACCACACCCATTGCTTTATGCTTCGCTAAAGCGGCTTCATAATCATCGGTCACAAGTCCCATATGGATTTCATTATCTCCAAGGTTATACGGCTCTGTACGCTCTTTCAGCCATGTAAGCTCAATCTGATGCGTCGCATTTTCATTGGCAATAAACGATAGGATATAATTTCCTTCCTCATCCGTAAGCCTTCTAACTTCTTTCATATCTAAAGCTTGTTCGTAAAATCGCATAGAACGTTCCAAGTCCAATACATTTATGCAATTGTGAGTCAATGCAAATTTCATATTCATTTCCTCCTATCTGTAACTTTTTTATTCTATACCCTTTGTATTAATTTTACCAGTTCTTTTTTATAATAAAGTTTATTTCCATATTCCCTAACAAATGAAATAGACTCTTCTGCTTCTTCTTTCTTCCCGCTTTTCAGTAATATCTCAGCGATGTAATAATGCATGGCTACTTTTTGAAATTGATGCTGTGCCGGATTTTTTTCAAAATATTTTTTTACAAAATCCAGGTCGAGATTCGCTCGATGCATATGGAGTTCTTCTAATCGTAGAATCACGTCTAAATACATTGCATCTTTTTTTCTACAACGTTCTTTTAATTTTTTTATTTCATTAACCAAATCAAATCTTTTGCTGTCCCAGCAAAATTGCCCGTAAGCATTCAAAAGATTATTATAATAAATCGCCTGATATGCAACTCTCATACGAGAAGGGTTCTCAATTTTATTTGAAATCGAAATCGCCTCTTGCGGCTCCCCTGCCAGCAGCATGCACTGTGCCATCGCAATCAGCAATTGATTCTTAACATTCTTAGGAATAATTCTCCAATGATTTTTATAGTAATCAATAACGGTAAATTGCAGATATGGATCACATTTTTCATACAGTGCGGTTTGAAATTTTATTTGATTTTTTCTTATAAATCGTAAAACAAGCCAAAGTATTACAAGCTCAACAAGCAGATATACCTGCACACTGTAGAGCTTAATACTGGTTAAAATTGCAAATAATGCAACAAATAGGAGCACAAATTTTTGGAGGATAAATTTTCTCGCTATTTGATTCCCTATTTTCTCCACTGCTTTTAATTCTCTCTGAATATCTTCATTCATCTTACTAATTTTCTTTCCTTCCTCGCAAGCAAAAGTAAAAATACTAATTATTAAAGGAATCAATCTATAATAAAATGTCATTCATCATTAAAGCAAATCACTCAAATAAATTTCCTCAAGAGATTTACGTTATCAATATACTCATACCATGTCTTAACGCTTGTTAATATTTAATGGAAATGAGTTTTATTTTCTATTAGATAAAAAAAGGCGACCGTAAATACGATCGCCATATGGAAACAAATTAACGTTTGCTGAACTGAGAAGCTTTTCTTGCTTTCTTGAGTCCGTATTTCTTTCTTTCCTTCATTCTTGGGTCTCTAGTTAAAAAGCCTGCAGCTTTTAAAGCAGGTCTGTGTGCAATATCTGCTACACAAAGGGCTCTCGATACTCCATGTCTTAAAGCACCTGCCTGACCGGTAAATCCGCCGCCTCTTACTGTTGCAATAATATCAAACTGGCCTTCAACACCAGCAACCTCTAAAGGTCTTCTTACTTCTCTCTTAACAATTTCCATACCGAAATAATCTTCAAGAGGTTTTTTGTTTACTGTAATGGTTCCTTTGCCAGGGATCAATCGAACTCTAGCAACAGATGATTTTCTTCTGCCTGTTCCGCAGTACTGCATTTTTGCCATTTCTGATTCCTCCCTTTATTAATAATTCCAAATTTCTGGTTTTTGTGCTGCATGGTTATGCTCTGGGCCTGCATATACCTTAAGTTTCTTGTACATTTCACGTCCAAGAGGTCCTTTAGGCATCATGCCCTTCACTGCATGGCGAATAATTTCTTCCGGCTTTCTAGCCTGCAACTTTTCAAAAGTTAATTCACGAAGACCACCCGGGAATCCCGTATGTCTTTTATAAATTTTCTCTTTTCTTTTCTTTCCAGTAACCTCTACTTTTTCCGCATTGACAACGATGACATAATCACCTGTATCAACATGCGGTGTATAAATCGGTTTTCTCTTACCTCTCAAAATAGAAGCAATTTCTGTGGCTAGACGACCGAGTGTTTTTCCCTCTGCATCGATAACATACCACTTTCTTTCTACTTCCTGAGGCTTCGCAATAAATGACTTCATTTTTACCTCCTTACCTACTGAGATTGTCCAAACAATCGTGTTCGGTTTCACTGCAATAACGTTTCGGCCACGGCCGGTAACCCAGCCTGCACCTTATGTTAAAAACCCCCGGTAAAAGGGCTTCTTACACGATCTAATGTGTTTTTCACACAACGCAAGAGTATTATATTATGTATTCTCATTTAAGTCAAGCTGATTCTTTCAATTCCATTCCTTCTTCTTTCATTCCTTCTCTGTTTTCAAATGAAGCGATTCATTCCCCAAAATCGGTTCTTTATCTTCCTCTTTATTATACAGAAATTTACGAATTGCAAAAATCCCCGCAATGGCTGCTACGGCAAAAAAATTTTCTATCATTGATGTATGCTCTACAATCATCTGGCGGGCTACTGCGAACAATAAAACTTCAAGAACTGCTCCATGTGAATGCTCCATAAGCATCTTAATAAATTCCAAGCCAATCACTAGCCAAAGAATACTGCCTAAAATAGAATTCAGCTGTGCGGAACCTAAGTTTTGAAAATCCAATACATCAAACCGATCAACCATTACTATCGTCTCGATAACAATAACCAGTAAGATGATGATTGAAATGATTCCTTCAAGAAGGCTGCATAAGTAAAAAATCAAATTTGCCAAAGTATTCATGCTTTGTTTTATTTTTTCCATATTTGCTCACCACCTTTACTCCTAATTATAATCAATTTTTTTATTATTCATTCTTCAAACTTTCCAATGCGCTTAAATTCATGGCACGGCGAGCTGGGTGGTATCCGGAAACAACGCCGATTGTAGTTGAAAAAATTAAAGATCCAGCTGCAACCCACCATGGAATAATAGAAACGGTTGATCCCATGCCGCCGCCAATGCTGCCTAAAATTCCACTCATTACTCCCAAGAGCACCGTATTCATGAGTAAGGATAGGATATAACTCAAGATCAAACCGATCACGCCTCCAAGAAATCCAATCATTGCCGCTTCTAAAAGAAACATCCTTTTAATATCCCTAAGATTTGCACCGATTACCTTCATAACACCAATTTCCTTAGTACGCTCATAAATCGACATAATCATAGTATTTGTGATTCCAAGAGCCGCTACTAAAAGAGAAATTGCACCGATTCCGCCTAAAATCCCTTGAATCATACGAGCCGTATCTTGCATTGATTTTAACCAGTCATTTAAACTGTCGGTTTGAAATCCCATTCCCCTGATAGTCTCACTCACACTCTCCACATCATTGATATTACCAACATAGACCATCACTTCATCGTATCCTTTTTTTTGATAACCTGTATTCTCTTTTCTTGCCTTTTTTAAATCTTTTTGAATCTGCTCTAAGCCTTCTAAGCTCATATAAGCACTCCAGGCTGATTCGTCATTTGGATTCGCTAAAATGCCAACGCCTTTTGCTTTATATTCTTGATAAGTGATTTTTTCCTCATCCGGAGAATTCTGCTTTTTCTGACCATATTGATAGTCCCCCGTAATCATCAACTTATTAGTGATTACATCGACCTGTGGTTCCGCACCCCAAGTATAATCTCGTGTTTTTTTGGGGTTATAAAACCACGACGGTATTTGATTTCCAAATACAATGGCATACTTATCTCCTTGCTGCAAAAGCCGACCTTCCTCTACATCATATCCAAACTTTTGCATCACTTCCGGACGAATACCGACCACTTCTGACTGTGCCACATATTTGCCGATTACCAAAGTTAGATATTCTGAGATAGTTGGTGAAGCAGCGTCTACACCTTTGATCCGTTCTATTTCCGCAATTGTTTTATTGTCGAGTACTGCTTGTTTTTTATCTCCGGTCCCACCATAGGAGCTCATTCCGCCCCCGGTACGCACATTTACTAGATGCAGATTTCCGTAGCTTTCAATTTCTTCCTGAAAGCTGACAGACAAGCCAAACCCGATGGAAAGCATAACCACAATCGCACACGTTCCAACAACAACCCCCATAATAGCTAACAAGGTTCTGGTCCGCCTCCGCAGCAGATTCCTGCCGCATAAGCTGATTAAATCCCAATTATTCATCGATTTCCATCTCCTGATGCAGCTTTTTACGTCTTCTCCTTCTCCAGAAAATAACTCCTCCAATTACAATTACGGCTGCTGCTGCTATACCAATTGCAAGCCATGGCTTCTTCTTTACCTCTTCTTCCGGCATCATTTCCATGTCGTCAAAAGGCATTTCCTCCATGACCTGAAACTCAAACGGTTTTTCAAATCTCATTTCTTCACCGGACGCATTCTCATAAATAAACGTGATGACACCGGACATCGGTCCCTGTTGTCTCGGTGTAAAAGAATAGTCAAAAGAATCGCTCTTTCCGCCTTCCATATTTCCAACATAATACAGGTTGGATTCCATCGTATCAAAATCGCCGCTTATATCCACTCTTAAATTATTTAAAACGGTTTTTCCCATATTATAAAATTTTACAGATCCGCCTGTTTGCATTCCTGCATAGAGCTCTGAAGGTGCAATGATATCATCAATTACCAACCTTGCTTCCTGCATGATTGGAATAGAAATAACATCTTTTGCTTCCAGTGCGTTCCCAGCTGAATCCTCATAACTCATTTCAACCGTCAGTGTAGATGTTTTTTGTTCCGCATCCTGCTTCGTGGTCATATGTAAAGCGTGAGACATTCTTTCTTTCGCTTTAATTCCATCTATATAGAAGGAATTGCTGCTCTGCACCGGAATAAAAGTTCCGTCCTCTGAGGAAACAGTCACCTTTATATTTTGTAAATCATGACTTTTATTCGTATTGTAAATGCCTAAATTCAGTATGAATTCATCTCCTGCCTGTACGTATGAGCCTCCATAGTTATAGGATTCTACCATGAGCTGCGGTGTCTTTGAGCTCCCCGAAACCCCTTTTACAAGTGTCCCCGCAAATTGAGAAATAGAGCTGCCTTTATTCTCACCCATCGGTTCCACCGTGATTTTAAAGGAGTAATATTTTTCCGTTGTCTTGTCCGGGCACACCATTGTAACATTATAATTCTTAGTCTCGTTTTTCTCTAATTTCTTCAAAGAAAATACATTCTTTGTTTTATTGACAATTCCCTCCGGCATTTCTACCGATACTTTTAAGTCACTCGCATCTGTACTGCCCTGATTCTTTACAGCAAAGGACAGGGTAAAATCCTCTCCGCCAAGCACCTGGTTCGGCATGGACACATTTGTAATATCAACATTGTCCGTTGAATACGTACTGTTTCCTGCAATGACTGGGAAATAAAATACTTTTTTCAGGTTTTGAGAAGAATTCTCTCTATCTGCCCCTAAAATATTTACTTCAATCGGATAGTTTTTGCTTTCCATCTTAGAATCGACAGTCAACGGAAATTTTGCTGTATAACTACTTCCGATAGTAACATAACCCGCGTTCACAGAGGTAGAAGCATTGTGTGGGGTAATTCCTTCCGGCAAAGTCAGACTGACATCCGTATTTTTCAAATGTGTATTTCCTCGATTAAACAGTTGCACTGTTAAAATATTGTCAGACCCAGCAAGCAAACCTTCTGAATGATTGGTCGTACATTTTACATCAAAACTGATGGTATAATTCCCATCATAACTGGCTCTTGGAGCTGCATACTTTTCTGCTACCGAAAATCCACTAAGTGTCTCCTCTAAGATTTTCCTCTTCCCATCATTCTGATACAACACCAGTATCATATCTCTTTCGCCAGCTGATGCAGACTGATCAATGTCCGCATCGAAAGACAGCTTATGGACCTCACCAGAAGGAATCGTCACTTTCGTATCGAGTTCTTCCACTGACACTCCACCACCAGTAACCTCCAAAGTTGCCTTGTCAAATTCAAATTCTTTTTTTGTATTGTTGTTTTTGATTTTTATTTCTATACTAACGCTTTGCCCTGGTTCTTGAAAAGTATCATTGCATGTGATTTCAATTTCATCTGCTGCATAGACATCCATCGGAAGGTTTACGCACCCAACTGCAATCAGCAGCACTAAAATCCCGCTAAAAAATTTTTTAACACGCTTCGATTTTCTCCGCGTCTCTTTTCGATTCACACTATTCATCGTTATGAAAGTTCCTCCTTCGGCCCCTTTTGTAAATTTTGTTCTTTCTCTTTCTGTTCTATATTTACAATATTCCCATCTTGAATGGTAACAACCTTATCTGCATAGCTCGCAATGCTTCGATCATGTGTCACTAAAATCAGTGTCTGATTATGTTGTCTCACTTGATTTACAATCAGGCCCATTACCTCTTTGGTCGTATTGGTATCCAAATTACCCGTAGGCTCATCGGCAAAAATAATTTTGGGATTGCCGGCTAACGCTCTCGCAATTCCGACACGCTGCTGCTGTCCTCCCGACATTTGCGAAGGTTTTCTTTTCTCATAACCCTTAAGTCCAACTGCTTGCAGCATCTCTTTTGCAACCGCATTTCGCTTCTTTGTTTCAACACCACGAAAAATAAGCGGTAAACTTACATTTTCTACCGCTGTCATCATAGGCATTAAATGGTATGCTTGAAAAATAAATCCGATGTTTTTCTGTCGAAACAAAGTCACATTGGCTTCATTTAATTTATGAATTGGAATTCCGCCGATAAAAATTTTCCCTTTTGTTGGTTTTTCCAAGCCAGCTACCATATTTAAAAATGTAGATTTCCCCGATCCCGAAGTACCGAGGAAACATACAATTTCGCCTTTTTCAATTGTAAGACTTACATCATCTAAGGCAACGACTTTCTCATCGCCCATTCGATACACCTTTCGTACGTGCTCTACCTCAATCAATGATTTCTTCTCATTATTAGAAAGCGGTATCGTTTGATTTTCCATTTTTTAATCCCCTTTTACCCATCTTGTATATTATTAGACGCTATAAGTCTCCAAAATGTTGCAAAATATTTGTTACTTTTTTGTGTTTTTATTTATATTTATCATCTTTTTTTGAAATTTTATATACTTAAAGGATAATTGTTTCTTTTCGACAAAAAAAGAACTCTTTGTCGTATATTCTACCATATTAGAGTCCTTTTTTTATTAATTTTTTATTAATTTTTATATGAAAAAAGCCTTCCTCTATCTTCCATGTCTTTTCCTGATGCCTTACCAATCTGTTTTTTCTGAACGTCAAATACAATATCTGTCATCTAAATTGTCAAAGAGGAAGGTTTTTTCAAGCAAAATAAGGGTAATCGAGATTTTATGCCGCTTTTTCTTCTTTCACTCTATCCATAAAATCATATCTGCCAATCCCGAAAACCATACTTAGGAACATAACTCCCAGCATAGCGAAAGAATAAAATACAAACGGCATGATTTGAACGGCAGTTAACGGTGCACTGCTGTCAGCTGCAAAACCCAGCGTATAAATCATAGCCGGTGTCCATGGCAGACAGTAACATAAGGTGTTAGACTGTGCATCCATAAGGTTTGCTGCTCTGTAAGGGCTGATCCCATGCTGTTTTGCCAAAGGTTTTGCAAAGGATGCTCCGACTGCCAATATAGCCGGTGCGTTTAAACCCATAAGTGCAGACAGAACAATGACCATTAAAGATATCGTAATCTCTGCGGAAAATGGAGTTTTTGCCACTTTTCCAAGCGCATTTAGAAGTTGAATATCTCCTTGTCCTTTTCTCATAATAGAAATAGAACCGAATAAAAGCAATGCTAAGATACATACCTGCAACATGCTTGCAATACCTGTATAAATGACACCATCTACCGTACGGTCTAAACCCTCACCATGTACTGAAATTACGGCAGGAACGCTAGGGTCCACTGCATCAATCTGAACGAAGTCAAAGAGTCCGAATGCACAAGCTGTTACGATACCCACTAAAGAACCAATGGTAGTCGCAATAATTATATCTCCTGTCTTGATTGCGATATAAATTGTAATTACAACCGGAATAAACATCATCAAGGTCTTCGGATCGTAAGCATAGGAATCTACAGTACCAGCTTCTCCGGCAGTCATCGTTCCATATATTAAAATAGCTACAACTGTAATCGCTCCGGCAACCAAAGCATACTTTAATCTGGATCTTACTACTCCCGGTACGTCAACACCCTGGGAAGTTGCAGAACAAATCGTTGTATCCGATACCGGTGCAAGATTATCTCCAAATGCAGCCCCGGATATGATGGCTCCCGCTAAAAGTCCCGGATTGCCTCCCAATGCAATTCCTGCCGGATAAAGAACACCCATCCCGGCTGCAATGGTGCCAAATCCTGTCCCTGATGCAGTCGCAAATACTGCTGACGCGATAAACGTGACAATTGCGAATAAAGTGCTGTTTACACCTAATCCCGCAGCAACACCCGCAACACCGGATGCAAGTCCGGACATCCGAAGAATCCTAGAGAATACACCTGCAAAAATCCAACATACTACTGGAATAATTGCTTCCTTGCTTGCCATTCCTTCAATAACCGCATCTGCGTATTCTCTCTTGCTTTTCGCAAAGAAAAATGGAATAGCTAATGCGGAAAACGCCGGCACCCATAAAGCACCATCTGAAATAGATGCCCAATGGAAGGTCGTTAAGACGATTAATGCCAAAAAAACGATGAATGGCAAGAATGACATCCATACGCCGCCATAAAACTCCAAGCGTTTTGTTCCTTTTTCCATAACACTGCCTCCTTTTAAAAATAACTTCCAAATATAATTTCACTTTTATAATATTGCAAACATCATGCCAAGAATATTTGTTTATTTTTTATGAAATGCGTAGAATTCTTTCGGATTTTACTATAATCTTTGATTCCGCTTATACACATAGAGCCAGTCCTTGATTTACAAAGACCTTAAAGTATTTCATCTGTTCTTCTTAATCTTAATAAAATTTTAAATCAATCAATCAGCGACAGCTGTTTTTCTCCCTGCCTGCTATATATATATAACAATTTCCATTATTAAAAAAGCACCATGCAAAAAATTTCATATCGGAAATTTTTTGCATGGTACTTTTTTGCCGTTTTTTATTTTTCACTTGTATCGATTTTATATTCCACAATTTTATTGAAAAGCTGCCGCCTGCTCATTCCCATTCTTTCTGCTGTTTTTGTGATGTTGTTTCCGCAGGTGAAAAGTGCTTCTTTAATATATTTTTTTTCAAACTCCTGCTTCGCCTCCTTATAAGAAAGTAACTCGTCCTGACTGGATGAAGAAGAAAGATTTTCTTCAAAAATCTCTATTTGTTCCGACTGATTTATTTGCAAAACGCCATTATTGCTTAAAATCACTAATCTTTCAATCATGTTCTTTAACTCTCTTACATTTCCCGGGTAATCATAATTCAATAAGAATTCTTTGGTTCTTGGCTCGATTTCTAAAATGCTTTTTCCAGTTTCTCTACTGAAACGCTGCAGAAAAAATTCTATAAAGTCTTCTAAATCCTCCCGTCTTTTCCGCAGTGGAGGAATGTGAATTTCAATAGTGTTGATGCGATAAAGAAAATCTTCTCGGAATGTTCCTTCTTTTACTTTTTCGTATACATTTTTATTGGTAGCAGAAATTAAACGAAAATCTACATTAATTAATTTATTCGATCCAATCCTCTCAATCTGCCTGCTTTCCAATACGCGCAGCAGCTTCACCTGCGTCCCCAAATCCATGTCACCGATCTCATCCAAAAAAATGGTACCACCATTCGTTTCTTCCAGCTTGCCGACTCTTTTGCTCAATGCTCCGGTAAAGGCACCTTTTTCATGCCCAAACAATTCCGATTCAATTAAGTTTTCCGGATAGTGCTGGCAATTTAATGGAATGAACGGTCGTTTGCCTCTTCCGCTGATTTGGTGCAGTCTCTGTGCCACAATTTCTTTTCCAACGCCTGACTCTCCCATAATAAGAATGCTTGCTTTTGAAGCAGCTACCTGCTGGACAAGCTCCCAAAGCTCATGCATTTCTTTGTTCTTGCTCCCTAACAGCGCATCTTTATTGCTCTGTGATTCATTATGGATATTCATGCACGTAAGTTCCATCATTTTTTCTACTTTTTTAATTTCTAGGACTAATTCTTCTGGATCATGACTTTTTATAAAATATCCAAATGCTCCCATCTTCATTGTCTGCACTGCTGTTTCAATGCTCCCATATCCGGTTACCATAATGACTTCGATGGTATTATTATAGATGCTCTTAATTTGTTTCAAAAATTCAATTCCATCAATTCCGGGCATAAGAATGTCTGTGATAACCAGAGGAAAATATTCATGCTCCAATATCTCAAGCGCCTCCTTTGCAGAAGCAGCGGTAACAATTTCGTAGCCTTTTCCGCAGAGCAGCATCCTATAAGTTTCTCGATAATCCGTGTCATCATCTACAATTAATATTTTAAAGCTGCTTTCTTGTATCGTGACTCCTTCTCCTGTTCCTGCGGAATGACGATGGTAAATTTTGTTCCTTTTCCCAGTTCGCTGTCTACCGTAATCGTACCATTCAGCCTTTGTACCTCAGAATATACAATAAATAGTCCTAATCCAGTCCCTTTTCCCGGTTCTTTTGTTGTAAAAAACGGATTGAATAAAGTATCTAAATGATTCTCGTCAATCCCGCTTCCATTATCCTCACAGATGACACAAAATGCGTGTTTCCGCAATTCTCCGCAGATTCTAAGAATTCCACCCTCGTCTAGTGCATCAATGGCATTTGCACTCAGGTTTAGCAGAATATGCTTCAATGTCTCTGTACTGCAATACACCCAAATATTCGGATCACAGTCTAATGAAATCTTAATTTTTTTCTTTTTTGTTTCTTCACTTTGAAGTGCAATGATATCCTGCATACTTTCTCTCAAATTCAAATGCTCCGGCTTATCATCTGACACTCTCCAAAATTTCATAACATTGTCTATAATTCCGCCTGCACGCTTTATATTTGCATCAATAAAATCCAACGACTTACTTGCGGTTTCAGAAAGACGTTCCCCGCTGCGCAAAAGATAGCTTTGCGTGCGAATAATCCCAAGTGGATTTCGAATTTCATGCGCCATTCCGGCTGCAAGCTGCCCAATTGCAATCATTTTTGAAGATTGTAACAGCTGATTTCTCTGTATCTTTTCAATGGAAACATTTCTCAAGGTAATCAAAACGCCGCTTTGGGAATCAGAAAGTCCGTAAACTGCCATCTCATATACTTCGCTCTCGATCGCCACTTCCCGCTTTACGGTTCCGCCGCTTTCCAAGCATTCGTCAATCGGACATGCACTACAATCTTTACAAAGTACAGAAAACAGACCTTCACAAGGCTGTCCGAAAACTGCTTCTTGCTTTTTACGCAAGCAGTTCATTAGACCTTGATTGGCATTCATAATCACCTTATCCTTGCTGATAACCGCAATATATTCTGTAATGCCGTCAAAGATCATCTGCAACTCATTTCGACTGTCTTCCAGCTCCACTGTACGTTCTTTTACCTGCCGCTTCAAAGCATGATTATTCACCATGATAAAAATTAAGATTGCAAGCACTGCACCCATAGGAATTCCAAAGAACTTCAAAAAGTCCTTTCGAGGATTTGCCTTTAATAGAGGGGTTGAAATTCCAAACCATTTTTGCTGTATTTTCTCAAGCTGCCCTTTATTTCGTATATTCGTAATTGCATCATTTAATATTGGAATTAATTCTGATTTTTGCTTGTTAAGCGCTAGAACCACATCTTCTTCATAGAGAGCGGTATTGATCAATTTAAAACTGCTGTAATCCTTATTATGGCTCATCGTATAATAAACAACCGGCTCATCTCCTATGACTGCATCCACTTTTTTTTCTGAAAGAAGCTTCATTCCGGAAGAAACATCTGGCACATAGACGAGCTCTGCCTTTGAATAATTTTTTTTCAAATACGCATTTGCATAATCTCCTTTTTGTGTCGCAATGCTCATATGATTGATGTCTTCCAGCGTGAAATCTGAATCTCCCTGAATCGCAAGAACCGTTCTAAGATTATAAATTGACTTCGTTGCGGCATATTTGGCACTTCGCTCTTCGTTCATAAACATATCACAGATATCCGTATCGCCGTTTTCCAAAGCAGCTAGAGCATCCTCCCAAAGATATGGAACGGTCTTAATTTCCACACCGATTTCTAATGAAAGCTGATTCATAAAGTCAACTACAACACCTTTATAGATACCATCCTCATCCAAAAAACGCAAAGGGGGTGCATTCTGATCCGCACCGTAGATTAAAATACCATCCTCTGCAAGACGCTTTAAAACATCTCTTTTATGCTCCTGGTCCATATAAGCTTTAATGCCTGGTATTACTGCAATAACCAAGACTGCTACTAAAAAAACTGCCAATAATATTTTTTGTCTGCGATCCATTTTCATAGAGTCTTTTCCTCTCCCTAAAATATCGGGCTTTCTGTTCTTGTTAGTAACGACAACGCATTCCCCTCTTATTTTCCCCTTATTCACCTCCGCTGAATAACAAAGAAACCGCCATCGAAAAACCATAATCTGAAATTATGGCTTTTCAAGGCGGTATTCATGATTCGATCTAAATCAATTCCACTCTATGGAAAGTCTTTTTCCCTTTTTTAATTAGAATGGCATTCTCTTTAAACATTTCTCTTGTCAAAATTAATTTTTTATCCGTTACTTTGACATCGTCTATAGTCAGTCCGCCTTGTTCGATCGTACGGAACCCTTCTGCATTGCTTGGAACCAGTCCAATTTCTTTGATTAAGGTAACCACACCCATTCCTTCTCCTTCAAACCGAGAGGCTTCCATCTGTGTTGTCGGTACATGATCCATCGCACCGCCTCCGGCAAACAAAGCTCTTGCCGCAGACTGTGCTTTCTCTGCTTCTGTTTCACCATGAACCAGCTTCGTTACCTCATACGCCAAAATTTCCTTCGCCTGATTGATTTCAGAACCTTCTAAAGAGGATAAGCGTTCTACCTCTTCCATTGGCAGGAAAGTCAGCATGGAAAGACACGTACGAACATCTGCATCTTCTACATTTCTCCAATACTGATAGAATTCATACGGTGTTGTTTTCTGCGGATTCAGCCATAACGCTCCTTTTTGCGTCTTACCCATTTTTACGCCTTCACTGGTCGTCAAAAGCGAGAATGTCATACCATATACCTGATTACCAAGTTCTCTTCGAACCAAATCAACTCCACCCAGTATATTAGACCATTGGTCATCTCCACCAAACTGCATCTTGCAGTCATACCTCTTATTCAACTCTAAGAAATCGTAGGACTGCATCAGCATATAATTGAATTCCAAGAAAGAAAGCCCTGTTTCCAAACGCTTTTTAAAGCATTCTGCACGCAGCATATTATTTACAGAAAAATGTCTGCCGATATCACGGATGAAATCAATATAATTTAAGTTCCAGAGCCAATCTGCATTATTGACTGCAATTGCTCTATCCTCAGAAAAATCAATAAATTGATTGAATAGCTTTGTAAAATGATTGCAGTTATCCATGACAATCTCTTTTGTCATCATCTGACGCATATCTGTTCTGCCGGAAGGGTCCCCGATCATACCTGTTCCTCCTCCAACCAGAACAATTGGAGTATGTCCATACTTTTGCATATACATCATAATAATGATCTGCATAAAGTGTCCTACGTGCAAGCTGTCTGCCGTCGGATCAAATCCAATATAGAATTTAACTTTTTCTTTTCCTAAAAGCTCACGAATTTCTTCTTCATGTGTCGTTTGTTTAATAAATCCTCTTTCTTTCAGGACATCAAATACATTTGTATGTTTACTTACGTTATCATCAATCTTGTACATATCTATCACCTATCCTCATATCCTCCGATGATTTTATTATTATCAAAGCCGACCAAATTAAACCAAAAATATTGATTTTTTATTTTGTACCATATAAACGGTCGCCGGCATCTCCCAGACCTGGAACAATATAGGCATGTTCATTCAAGTGGCTGTCTTTTGCTGCAACAAAGATATCAACATCGGGATGATCCTGCTCAATGACTGCAATTCCTTCTGGTGCGGCAATCAGACACATCAATGTAATCTTTGTTGCTCCTTTTTCTTTTAAAAGGCTGATTGCAGCACTTGCTGAACCTCCGGTTGCAAGCATCGGATCTACCACAAATAATTGACGCTTATCAATGCCCTCCGGCAGCTTGCAGTAATATTCTACCGGCTGTTTTGTCTCAGGATCACGAAACATTCCAATATGTCCAACTCTCGCATTCGGTACAAGAGAAAGAAAACCATCTACCATTCCCAGTCCTGCGCGAAGAATCGGGATGATTGCCAATGATTCTCCTGCAAGCATTTTCATAGGCGCTTTGCATATTGGGGTTTCCACTTCAACTTCTTCCAATGGTAAATTTCGAGTTGCTTCATACGCCATAAGCGTAGCAATTTCTCTTACCAGCTCTCTAAAATCTTTCGTTGAAGTTTCCTTATCTCTCATAATTGCCAGCTTATGTTGAATCAATGGATGATCAAATACGTATACTTTTCCCATTCGTTTCTCCCTCCGTTTTACATTTCGTTTAGCATGTCCACACGTCTTTGATGGCGTCCGCCCTCAAACTCAGTATCCAGCCAAGTATCAACTATTTTTGTCGCTTCTTGAAGATTCAAGACGCGACCTCCTAAGGCTAAAATATTCGCATCATTATGCTTTTTAGCCATTTCAGCCATATATTCATTGGTTGCAAGCGCACATCGAACGCCACACACCTTATTGGCTGCTATACTGATACCAATCCCTGTTCCACAGCATATGATACCAAGCTCTGCTTTACCCGAGGCAATCGCCTCTCCGCATGCTTTCCCGAAAAGCGGATAGTCCACTGATTCTTCGGAATTTGTTCCTAGGTCTAACAATTCAAACCCTCTGTTTTTTAAATGCTCTTTTATCTGCTCTTTCAATGCAAATCCGCCATGATCGCTTGCAAGTGCAATTTTCATACATTTCCTCCTAAACTTGAATAACGTGATATCCCGCAGATTTCCACATACGGTTCATCACTGCAAATCCTATTGAATTTTTATCACTTAATGCACCGGCCAAAATAAAATCCACGTGGTCCTCATCCATCTGACGCAATTGAGAAAAAAAATCATGCGCTGCTTGTTCAAATTCGTTTTCATCAAACAAAATCGTCCCCACCTTGCTTCCCTGTTTTCTTTTCTCATCTGCAATACGTTTCATCTCTTCTTTTACACGGTTAAAATCACCTTGTAAAATCATCATTTCTGCTTTTGGTGCATAATGCTTGTACTTCATACCGGGTGCCTTGGGAGCTATCATTTCAGTCCCACTGACATCCCTTGGTCTATGAACCAGCAGCGCCGGATCTAAAATTACTTTTCCTCCAATTACTCTTTCAATCTGTTCTGGAGTTAAAATTCCAGGTCTCAGAACCATTGGGATCTCTCCGGTCATATCTAATACGGTTGATTCAATCCCCACTCTGCAAGGTTCTCCCTTAACAATGGCATCAATCGCTCCGTTTAAATCCTGATACACATGTTCCCACCTTGTCGGACTTGGCTTTCCCGAAAGATTCGCACTCGGTGCTGCAATCGGGCAACCTGATTCACGAATCAGGGCAAGCGCAATGGGGTGATCCGGCATCCGTACCGCTACGGTATCCAAACCTCCTGTAGTTTTATAAGGCACTTCTTCTTTCTTTTTAAATATCATAGTCAAAGGTCCCGGCCACAAATTATCCATTAGTTTCTTTGCCGAATCCGGCACATTACTTGTAAGCTTCGCTAAATCTCCCAGTTCTGCAATATGAACAATCAGTGGGTTATCAGAAGGTCTGCCTTTTGCTGCATATATTTTTTCAGCAGCTTTTGGATTCATCGCATCTGCACCAAGACCATACACGGTTTCTGTCGGAAAGGCGACCAAACCTCCGGCACACAAAAGGGACGCAGCTTCTCTCAACTGCACTTCTCCCTTCTTTATATCCGTTATATCGATTAGTTTGGTCTCCATTTTAAACTCCATTCCGATTTTAATTTATCATTAGTAATTCTGCATCTTTTCCGCTTGCTCAGTCGTCACAAGGCCGTCAATAATTTCGTCAATATCACCATCAAGAAATTGATCTAAGCGGTAAATCGTCATACCGATTCGATGGTCGGACACACGACCTTGCGGAAAATTATAAGTGCGGATTCTTTCACTTCGATCTCCGCTCCCTACCTGACTTTTCCGTGCAGCGGCTTCCTGTGCCTGTTTTGCTTTGGTTTCCATATCATAAAGCCGTGCTTTTAAAACTTTAAATGCTTTTTCTTTATTTTTAATTTGCGACTTTTCATCCTGGCACGTAACAACAAGTCCGCTTGGCGTATGAGTTAGGCGCACTGCCGAGTCCGTTGTATTTACGCACTGCCCTCCATTTCCGGATGAACGATAAACATCAACGCGCACATCATTTGGGTTGATCTCCACCTCAACATCATCGACCTCCGGAAGCACAGCAATTGTAGCTGCTGACGTATGCACTCTGCCGCTGGATTCAGTTTCCGGAACACGCTGTACACGATGCACACCGCTTTCATACTTTAATCTGGAATAGGCTCCTTTCCCTTTTATAATGACAACCGCTTCCTTCACGCCTCCGATGTCTGTGTCATTTAAGTCCATTAGCTCCGTCTTCCAGCCGCGCCGCTCCGCATAACGGGTATACATGCGCAATAAATCTGCTCCAAAAAGAGCCGCTTCGTCACCGCCTGTACCAGCACGCACTTCCAAGATAACATTCTTTTCATCATTTGGATCTTTTGGCAAAAGAAGTATGCGAAGCTCATCACTTATACTTTGCCGCTTTTCTTCCAAATCAGCTAATTCCATCTTAGCCATATCACGCATTTCTTCATCCAAGCCATTTTCGGTCAATAATTCTTTCGTGGCTTGCAGGTCTTCATTAACTTTCTTATATTCTTTATATTTATTGACAATCGGCTCCATCTCACTCATTTCTTTGATGTGCTTTTGCCAAACTACCTGATTGTTGATAATATCAGGATCGGAAACTTTGAGGCTCAGTTCCTCATATTTTTCCTCAATAAATTTTAATTTATCGTACATGAATTGTTCACTCCCGCATAAAAGTATTTTTTTCGATTTCTTCCCATTATATCTGAACTATTCTACCACAAAAAGGCTTAAAAAAAAACCTGAAATCAAGATTTCCAGGTTTTTTTGTTATTATTCGATATTGAACTTTTTCTTGAATTTTTCTACACGTCCGCCTCGATTAATGAACTTTTGCTGTCCGGTAAAGAACGGATGGCAAGCAGAGCATACATCTAATCTAAGCTCTTCCTTTGTAGACTTCGTAACAAATGTGTTGCCACATGCACATGTAACTTTACATTCTTTGTAATCTGGATGAATTCCTTCTTTCATGTTTTTCACCTCTTTCCTGCTATTTTTACACATTGTAAAAATAAAATTATCTATCTGCCATATCTTTATAGATACGAATCCCTATACACGATAGCTACTATATATTAGCACAAGCATTGATTTGCTGCAAGTATTTTTTTGTTTTTGTCGATTATTTCCTGAATTTCTGATGACTTTCTCCATCATTTTATCCATATCGTTAATTTTGATTCTTTTAATGTGTAAAGCTATTTGTCCGCTTTTGCCCATATAATCCGATCTTTTCCGGCTAAATCCTTTTTTACCTCAACGGTTTTAAAAAAATTGCTCTCCTCTAGAAATTGTATAACCTCTTCTGCTTGATCATGCCCAATTTCTAGAAGCATCAGGCCGTTTGTTTTTAAATAATTCTCTGCATCTTTTGCGATGCGGCGATAGAAATCCAGTCCGTCAGCGCCCCCATCCAAAGCCATCCTCGGTTCAAAACAAGCAACCTCCCTCTGCAAGGTAGGAATCACATCACTGCATATGTAAGGAGGGTTTGAAACAATCAAATCAAATTGCCGCTTTCCTCTCCCTTTTCTATTTTTGGGAAAAGCTTCAAAGAGGTCACTGTGAACAAAGGATATCCCTTTTGCCGGTCCATATCCTGATGCGTTTTCCTTTGCAATCAAAAGTGCTTTTTCACTATAATCCGCAGCTGTAATTTTCGCTTTAGCTGTGCCTAAATAGTAAGCTAGGCTGATTGCAATCGCACCACTTCCGCAGCATAAGTCTAAAATTTCAAATCCGCCCATCGGTGTTTTTGTATCCTTTAGATACTCTAAAGCGGTTTCTACGAGCGTTTCGGTATCTTGTCTTGGAATCAGTACATCTTCATTCACTTGAAAGCGCAGCCCCATAAATTCCTGATTACCCAAAATATATTGTAAAGGTTTTCCGGTCGCCCGTATATCAATCTGTTCAAAGTAAAATTCACACCTTCGATCATCCAGCTCGTCTCCAATGTGGCTAAATAAAAAGCTGCGGCCTCGTTTTAGCAGATCGCAGAGTAAAAGCTCAGCATCTAGTCTGGCATCCATACAAGACGCATCGGAAAGTCTTCTTTCGCCAATTGCCAACAATTCCTTAATCATTAAACCCATCTTCTAGTCCTCACTTCTGCCTGCATCCCTGTCATCGGGCTTTTCTTCGTCTCCTGCTGTTTCTTCTTCTGCTTTTGTAATTTCTTTAAAAATACCATCCGGTCCGCATTCTGCAATATATGCACGTGCGTCCTCTTCCTTTAGTACTTCTTTCATTGCCGCAATTGCAACTTCAAGCTGTTCGTTGCTGGGGCGCTTCGTGGTCAGCATTTGAAGCAGCAGACCCGGCACGCTTAACACCTTTACCACCCAGGAGTCACTTCTGCCTGCCCATTGTAAAAGCTCATAAGACAATCCCGCAACGACGGGAATCAAAAGCAGTCTTGATCCAATTCTCATCCATAAATTTTGCCAGCCCAAGAGAGAAAACAGCAATAGACTGATTACCATAACAAACATTAAGAAACTCGTTCCGCACCTTGGATGGAGGGTTTCAAACTGCTGTGCATTTTCCGGTGTCAGATTCAGTTTGTTTTCATAGCAATGAATGGTCTTATGTTCTGCTCCATGGTATTGAAATACTTTTTTTATGTCTTCCATTTTTGAAATTACAGCAATGTATAGAACAAACATCAAAATTCGCACCACCCCTTCAATCAGGTTCAATGCAATTTCGTTCTCAGTTACAGACTCTGCCACACTCGTCAACGCAGTTGGCAAGATAATAAAAACTCCAACCGTAAAAAGAATAGCAAGAACGACAGAAAAATAAAGCATCGCACTAAATGCGCCTTTTTCACCAAACCGTTTTTCAAGCCACAATGTCATCTTATCTTTTTCATAAACAGTTTCCGTATCAAATTGCTCCAGCATCTCTGCAGAATAAAGCAGGATGCTCGTTCCTGTTACCAGCGAATCCACAAAGGCAGCCACCCCTCGCACAATCGGAATCTTTCTCCATTTACTTGGTTTTTTTAACGGGTCCACCTTCATATGCATTCCACCGTCAGGTTTTCTAAGAACTGTTGCAATGCGATCTTTTCCACGCATCATAATGCCTTCTAAAATGGCTTGCCCTCCCACCTTTGTAGGAGATGCATTTTTTATAAATATTTTACTAAAATCCATAATTTTCCTCTTAACGGTCTGAACGACCGTTTGTCTGGTTCTGATTGTCTTCCAAATGAATTTTTTTCAAAACCTGTATAAAATCATCATTATTTTTTGTATGCATCAATTGATCGATAATTTTTTCTGTAACTTCCTGTGTACCGACATTTGCCATGGCACGTCTCATAATCCATACCGCTTCCATTTCTTCCTGCGACATTAGCAGGTCTTCTCTTCTTGTCCCTGATTTATTTAAGTTAATTGCTGGGAAAATTCTCTTTTCTGACAACTTTCGATCTAAGTGCAGTTCCATATTTCCAGTGCCTTTAAACTCCTCAAAAATAACGTCGTCCATTCGGCTTCCGGTCTCTACAAGTGCAGTCGCCAAAATTGTAATACTTCCGCCTTCTTCCATATTACGAGCCGCTCCAAAAAATTTCTTAGGTTTATGCAAGGCTCCCGGATCAAGACCTCCGGATAGCGTTCTTCCCGAAGCCGGTACTACGAGGTTATATGCTCTTGCTAACCGGGTGATGCTGTCTAGGAGAATCACAACATCCTTTCCATGCTCCACAAGTCTCTGCGCTCTCGCCAGCACCATCTCTGCAACCTTGACATGGTTTGCCGGAAGTTCGTCAAATGTAGAATAAATGACTTCTCCTTTAATGGAGCGCTGCATGTCAGTTACCTCTTCCGGGCGTTCATCGACTAAAAGAACAATCAGTTCAACCTCAGGATATTTTTTTTCAATATTATTAGCTACTTTCTTTAAAAGAACCGTCTTTCCTGCTTTCGGCGGAGCTACAATCAGGCCTCTTTGCCCTTTCCCGATTGGAGCAACCAAATCGATGAGGCGCATTGACAGATCCCTTCCATCTTCAAGCGTCATACGTTTATTTGGGAAGATTGGAGTTAAATCATCAAAATCCGGTCTGCGAATGGATACGCCGGGCTCATCTCCATTTACTTTTTTTACATAGAGTAAAGCACCAAATTTTTCTCCTTCATTCGGCTTTCTCGTAATACCCCTGATTTTATCCCCTTTTTTCAGATTAAAACGCCGAATCTGAGAAGGAGATACATATACGTCACGCTCACTGGTCAAAAAGTTATGAAAGCGTAAAAATCCAAAGCCACCCTCTGCAATGTCTAAGATTCCTTCTACCTCGGGACGCTCCTCTTGAGAATACGTGCGCTCTTTTTTGACCACGTGCTCCTCTTTTGTCTCTTCTGCAGATTTTTTTTCCTTATACGCTTCTTGAACTTCCTGTTTTTTTTCACCCTGTAAAGGTTCATCACTCGGTCTAGCTTTATCCTCCGGCTCTTTTTCTTCTTTTGACAAATCTGATTTTCCAGAATTCACAATTGCTTCTAATAGCTCTGCTTTTTTCATTTTTTCAAATCCGGCAAGACCCATATGCTGTGCAATTTCTCGCAATTCTGCTACCTTCTTTGCTTTAAGAAGTATCATTTTTTCACTCATTTTTATTCTCCCGGTGCTGCATATACATCTGCATATGCAATCTTTTTGTCCATATTATGAATGGCTTCAATATAACGAACAGTCCCTGTTTCACCCCGCATAACTACTGAATGCGTTTTTACTCTGCTGCCGGAAAGGTAACGCACACCCTTCAACATATCTCCATCGGAAACGCCGGTCGCTACAAAAATAACTTCATTTGTTTTCACAAGTTCATCAATCGTTAATACACGATCAAAGTCTTCTTTTGGGGCTTTTAGTTTTTCCTCCTGCGTCATGGGGAAGAGCCTGCCTTGAATTTCTCCACCTAGACAACGCATTGCAGCTGCGGCCAGTACCCCTTCTGGTGCACCTCCGATTCCTACCAAAACATCAATTCCGCTGTCTTCTATACAGGTAGCGATCGCCATCCCAACATCT
The DNA here is from genome assembly GCF_035621135.1 of Sinanaerobacter sp. ZZT-01. Classification (NCBI taxonomy): domain Bacteria; kingdom Bacillati; phylum Bacillota; class Clostridia; order Peptostreptococcales; family Anaerovoracaceae; genus Sinanaerobacter; species Sinanaerobacter sp. ZZT-01. The sequence goes on along the minus strand of NZ_CP141728.1, from coordinate 1,500,707 downwards.
CCGTCACGAAAGAGTTTAATACGACATCCAAGTTCACGACATTGTTTAATATAAGCATCATGACGGTCTCTTTCCTGGATCGTGACGGTCAAATCTTCTAGGTTTTTACCCAATGCAACTGCGATCGCTATAAGATTATCCTTTAGTGGTTTATTTAAATCTATGCAACCCTTTGCTTCCGGTCCCACCGCTATTTTTTCCATATAATACACCTCTGTATTGTACAAAGTACCTTTCGGTGCGACTGCAATTACAGAAATCGCATTGGACAGCCCTTTTGCAGTGGAGGTTGTTCCATCTAGCGGGTCGACTGCGATGTCAACCATTGGTGCATGTGCGCTGGCCTTTCCGATCCGCTCCCCAATGTAAAGCATAGGGGCCTCATCCTTTTCTCCCTCTCCAATCACAACCGTCCCATCAATATCAATGGTATCAAACATACGACGCATACCGTTTACGGCTGCTTGATCTGCAGCTATTTTATCTCCTCGTCCCATCCATTTCCCACATTCAATCGCAGCGATTTCTGTAACGCGCGCAAGACTTAATCCCAAATTTCGATTTATGGAATTCATTTAAAATCCTCCTTTAATATCGTTAAAAGCAACAAATATTTCTTCTTATTTATTTTTACAATTCTTGCATTTTTTGCTGAATCATTAGACTTGTTTAAATGGAGTTATATAAAAATAAAATTTTTTAAGAAGTGCCAAACAGGCTTTCCCTATTTGGCACGAATAGAAAACAAATCGTTTTTTACAACCCACCACTGTCTAGGACCATTTTAGTCTCGTGTTTAGTCTCGTCTTTTTTCCCGTCTGTGGTTTTATCAGATTCTTCCGGTGCTTCAATCGAATAGATTTGTGTAAGCATATCTGCAATTTCCTCTGACTGAGGGTATACATAATAAGGCGGCTCCGGATCTGGTTTATTTGGCATCATATACGTTTCAATATTTTCTGGTGACATCCCCAGTGCTTCTTTTGCAATTTTTAAAGACATATCCAACGTAATATCTGAATCGACATTTTTAAAAATTTCTTTTGTGATTTGAGGTAGTTTAAAACTCATCATTTGTTTAAATGCAGATTTCATAAATTCTTGTTGCGCCTTCACACGCCCGATATCACCTTCTGGATAACTCTTATAACCAGAGCCTTTATTTGCATGGCGAAATCGTAAAAATTGAACTGCATGTTCACCGTCTAATACCTGCGGTCCTTCTTTTATATAGATTTTAAGCGGCGGTTTATCATATCGATCAATATATTTCATTGTAAACGGGATGTCCATAGGAACCCCTCCCATTGCCTCTACAATATTAGATACGCCCTCATACGTTACAACCGCGTAATAATGAATCGGCATCCCCAAAAGAATATCACTTACGGCTCTAGCCGTGTTAACTGGTTCCTTTTGATAAGCGGCATTGATTTTCATCTGCGCCGGAAGGTTGTAGCCAGGTCGTTTGTAATACGTGTCACGAGGAACAGAAATCAAGTCAACATGCTTTGCCTTCATATCAAAGCTCGCTAGTATAATGGTATCCGTTAATCCGGTATTTACCCCCAAAAGCAAAATATTAACTCTCTGCTTGTCCTCAAAAGCCTCAAAAAAAGGACTGCTTGCATCATACAGCGGTGACATCTCATTCAATAAATTAGATTCCGATTCACCAAAAACCGGTGCTTCTGCAGCCGAACGAAACGTCCAATGAAACGGTATCCCAATCCCGGTAAATATTACAAGTGCAATTAAAAATACTTTTATAAATTGTTTTACGCCTGTTCCCCTTTTCAGACTTTCTTTTCCCAATGTCATCTCCCTTTCTATTTTATAAAATAAGTAATCGTAATTATTTTATCCCTTTTTTCAAAAAAAAGAAATAGGGAATCAAAAGATTCCCTATATTTTTTTCTTGATTATTCTTCTTTTTCCGTATTTTGCTCTTTTGTTTCATCCGTTTCATCACTAATGGAATAAATTTCTTCGATCATTTCCTTTACTTCCTCATCTTTGGCAAACCAATAAGATGCCTTGTCCACTGTTTTTGGATAGCCCGGTATTAAATAAGTTTGAATATTTTCTTTGGAAAGGCTCATTGCCTTTGTCGCAATTTTTACTGCAATGCCCACGTCAACATCCGAATCCACATTCGCAACCACAGTCCTAGCAACATTCGGAAGGTTAAAGCCCAATGCCTGCCGAAATGCAGATTTCATAAATTCTTGATGCGCCTTAATCCGACCGATGTCCCCTTCCGGGTAACTCTGGTAGCCGGAGTTCTTATTTGCATGGCGGAATCGCAGAAATTGAATCGCAGTATCCTTGTTCAATACCTGTTGACCTTTCGGAATGTTAATATGCAGAGCCGGCTTGTCATATGGATCATCATATTTCATATGAAATGGAATATTCATCGGAACGCCTCCCAATGCCTCTACAATGTTTCCTACACCTTTATAGTCAATCACAGCGTAATAATGAATTGGCATCCCCAAAAGTACATCACTAACCGCAGTTGCCGTTCCAACAGCTCCGCCGCTATTACTGCTATGATAAATTGCATTAATCTTTTTTGCTGCCGGGGTTGTTACACCTTTTCTCGGATAATAGGTATCCCGTGGCACAGAAATAACATCAACATGCTGATTTTTCATGTCATAGCTCCCAAGCATAATCGTGTCCGTCATTCCGTCATTTACTCCAAGAACCAGAATGTTCACTCTTTGGCTGTCCTGAAAGGCTTCAAAAAATGGACTATTGGGGTCAATTAAAACATTCATGTCCTTCATGAGGTTCTCTTCCCCTGAAAAAATACGAACCTCGCCAACACGATTTATCATAATTTGTACCGGTATCATTATCACCGTAAAAATAATAAATGCAATGATAAATTGCTTAAAAAATACTTTCATATTGCAACTCTCTTATTCCTTTTTCCCTTTATATGCTTCAACATTCTAATATATTATTTTCATTATACACCGTAATATTTTATACTGATTTGACAAAAATGCAAGAAGAAAATAAAAAAATCGTAGTGAATTACATAACAAAAGCCCTCTCACAATCAATGCAAAAGGGCTTTACGTTTTTAGTAATCATTCAACAGGATATCATCCATTTTTCTTATTTGCTGTAGTCAAAGAAGCCTATGCCGCTCTTTCTTCCAAGCTTTCCAGCACGAACCATCTTCTTTAAAAGAACATGAGCTCTGTATTTTGGATCACCATATTCACTGTAAAGAACGTCCATGATTGCCAAGCATACATCCAGACCGATCAAATCACCTAAAGCTAGAGGACCCATTGGATGGTTTGCACCAAGCTTCATAGCAGTATCAATATCTTCTGCCTTTGCAACACCGTCAGCTAAAATTCCAACTGCTTCGTTAATCATAGGAATCAAAATTCTATTTACAACGAATCCAGGAGCCTCGTCTACTTCTACCGGAGTTTTCTTTAATTTCTCAGAAAGCTCTAAAATAGTAGCTTTTGTCTCTTCAGAAGTCGCAAGACCTTTAATAATTTCAACCAGCTTCATTGCAGGAACCGGATTGAAGAAATGCATGCCAATAATTTTATCCGGTCTATTTGTAGCAGAAGCAATTTCTGTAATGGAAAGCGATGAAGTATTGGTAGCCAAAATAGTACCAGGCTTGCAAAGCTCATCCAGTTCCTTAAATAATGCTTTCTTTGCTTCCATATCCTCTGTAGCTGCTTCGATAATTAAATCTGCATCCGCTACGATGGAAATGTCTGTGGAACCATGAACTCTTGCTAAGATTTCGTCTTTATCTGCAGCAGAAATCTTTTCTTTTGCAATCATTTTGTCAAGATTTTTAGTCACAGTTGCAATTCCCTTATCTACGGAAGTCTGTCTTCTTGCTCTAAGAACAACTTCGTAACCATTTTGTGCCAATACCTGAATGATTCCAGCACCCATTGTACCTGTTCCTAATACGCCAATCTTTTTCATGTTAAACTCCTCCATTTCGGTTGGGCTTGCGCCCATGTCTTAACTATGTATTGTTTGTTACATTTTTAACAAAGCCTATAATGTTAGATTAATTCATAACTGAATAAATTGCAAGAGTAAAATAATATTTCCGTTAAAAATATCAATTATTTTTTATTTACCCTTAAATTCTGCTTTTCTCTTCTCTAAAAAGGCATTCATGCCTTCTTTTTGATCCTCTGTCGCAAAGCACTGCCCAAAAAGTTCAGTTTCAAGAGCCATTGCTTCTGTCATAGGCAACTCAACACCCATTTGTATCGCTTTCTTGGAAGCTCGTACAGCAAAAGGTGCATTCTTCGTAATCTTTGCAGCAAGCCCCATCGCTTCTTCCATCAAGCTTTCTGGTGCAACCACTTTATTGACTAAGCCAATTTCTGCTGCCTGCTGAGCAGTAATAATTTCTCCGGTCAGAATCAATTCCATTGCTTTCGCTTTCCCTACAATTCTAGGCAGCCTCTGCGTACCGGAATAGCCTGGTGTGATACCAAGACCCACCTCAGGTTGACCAAATTTTGCCTTTTCACTTGCAATCCGCATATCACAGCTCATACACAATTCACAGCCGCCACCTAAAGCGAATCCGTTAATTGCTGCAATAGATGGTTTTTCAAGCGTCTCAATTTTGCGGAACACAGCAGAACCAAATGTACCAAATTCATTTCCTGCTTTTTCATCCATTACGCTCATAGCCGCAATGTCAGCTCCTGCAACAAATGCCTTACCCTCACCGGTAAAGATTAAGACTTTTACTTCGTCATCAGAAGCCACTTTATCTACCGCATCGGAAATTGCCTGCAGCACCTCTCCGTTTAGTGAATTCATCGCTTCCGGTCGGTTGATCTTAATAATTGCAACCTTGTCTTTTTTTTCTGTTACCACTACACTCATTTCATTTTCCTCCATTTGTTTAACCGTTATTTTACTAACGTTAAATTGTGGGTTTTCGATCAATGTTCGATCAATGATCGTTTCAATTTATTTAGTGAGCGCTTTGCGCATCTCTAACTTGTAGCTGTCCACCCCCGGCTGGTCAAACGGATTGATCCCAAGCAGGTAACCACTTAAGGCACAGGTGGTTTCAAAAAAATATACCATCTGACCAAAATGATAGGCGTTTAGGAAAGGAATGTCAACCTTAATCATGGAAATTCCCTCTTTTTGATGTGCCTTTATCACTCCGGCCATAGCCGCATTATTTATTTCATTTATACTGCGTCCGGCTAAAAATTCTCCGGCGCTTTTCGGTACTTTAAGGTCTTTTTTCGGATTCTGCAAAGAAAGGATGGTTTCAAAGAAAATTTGATTTCCCTGCTGCAAAAATTGTCCCATTGAATGCAATTCTGTACTGAACTGTAAAGCGGAAGGAAAAATTCCTTTTCCTTCTTTGCCTTCGCTTTCTCCAAAGAGCTGCTTCAGCCACTCGGTGAAAAAATAAAGCTTAGGTTCATAACATTCAAAAATTTCAATGACCTTCCCGTTTTGATATAATTCATTTCTCGCTGCCGCAAGCTTGCCGGCCTCACCTGCTGTCTCACTCTTCGCCAGCACAGTCGCCATATCTGCCGCACCATCAAGCATCTCCCGTATGTCAATTCCGGCGACTGCGATCGGTAAAAGACCTACTGCACTTAATACGGAATAGCGTCCTCCAATATCCTGCGGTACAGCAAAGCTTTGATAGCCTTCTTCTTCCACTTCGCAGCGAAGAATTCCTCTCTTCTGATCGGTAACTGCATAAATACGCTCTCGGCATCCTTTTTTTCCATATTTTTTTATTAAAAATTCTTTGAGTAACGCAAACGCTACACTAGTCTCCGTCGTTGTACCCGATTTAGAAATGACGCAAATGCATACTTCTTTATCTTCTAACGCTTCCAACAACTCACAGTGATAGGTTCCACTCAGATTATTTCCGGCAAAATATACCTTCGGTACATTCTTACTTTCAGATTCGGAATGCAACATCTCAATCGCTGCACGAGCACCAAGGTAGGAACCGCCGATGCCAATGACAACAAAAGCATTGCATTGCTTATGAATATGCTGCGCAGTCTGCTTGATCTTTCTGATTTCTTCCTTGTCGTAATGAAGCGGTAAATCCACCCAGTCAGTAAACGCTTCCGCCCCACTTTTCAGCTTCGCCCAGCTTTTTATCAATTTTTTTTCATGCTTTTTAATGTGACCCATTCCTTCTACCATTGACAAATCAATGGATAGAGCTTCTATTTCCAGACTACTCATCCTTTTTCTCTTTCAATCCCATATATGTCCTTTTTACATTTGCCAAATTATAGTTTGGCACTAATTTTTTTAACCAAAGTCTAGCATCCGCTTCTTTCTGCGTAAGAATCTCTTGTATTCCCTCTATTATGCCATTTCCCTCTTGTTCCAATAGGAGCTTTAATTCTTCTGGAGGTGGCACTGGATGTCCCACATATATTTTATTATGATTGGTCTTTTTTATACCCTCCTCATCTAAAAGGAGTTCCTCAAATAGTTTCTCCCCGGGGCGAAGACCAGTAATTTTAATGTCAATATCCACATACGGCACATAGCCGGATAATCGGATTACATTTTCTGCCAATTCCATAATTTTTACAGGATTGCCCATATCTAAAATGAAAATTTCTCCCCCTTCTGCCATTGCACCTGCCTGAATAACCAATTGCACCGCTTCCGGTATTGTCATAAAATAACGCGTAATCTTTGGATGCGTTACAGTAACCGGTCCGCCTTGAGCAATTTGTTTTCTAAAAATAGGAATGACACTTCCGTTGCTTCCAAGCACATTTCCGAAACGTACTGCGGAATAACACGTATTGGATTTTGTACTCTTATGCTGTAAAATCATTTCAGCTACTCGTTTTGTCGCACCCATGACATTTGTTGGATTTACCGCTTTATCTGTTGAAATCAATACGAATTTCCCGACCGCATACTTATCCGATAAATCTACCATATTCTGGGTACCTAGAATATTGTTCACAATGGCTTCTTTCAGATTCAATTCCATTAATGGTACATGCTTATGTGCCGCTGCATGGAACACAACATGCGGTTTATATTTCTCAAACATTTCCTCTAAGCGATCTTTATCTCTTACTGAACAGATCACAATATCAAACTCCAGATGTGGATTTGTCTTTTTAATCTCATTCGATAATTCAAAAATAGTGTTTTCATAAATATCTAATGCCACTAAACGCCTTGGTTTAAAAGCTGCAATCTGCCGGCAAAGCTCTGACCCAATAGAACCTCCTGCACCCGTAACCAGAACAATTTTCCCTTCTATATATTGACTGATTTCTCTCAAATTTACCTGAACGGTATCTCTGCCTAATAAATCTTCAATATCAACATCACGAAGCTTACTTACGCTGACTTTGTCATTAATCAAATCAATCAACGAGGGAACAATTTTCATTTTGCACCGCGTTTTATTGCATTCCGCTACAAGTTCTTGAATTTCTTTTTTCGCTCCCGAAGGAATTGCAATAATAATTTCATCTATACCATATTTTCTTGCCAGTCTTTTTATATCCGAGCGATTACCCGCTATTTTCACACCAGAAATCCGCCGTTTTAGCTTCTCTGGATTATCATCCACTGCAATTACCACTTTTTTATTGTATTCCGGATGATGCTTTATCTCCTTTATAATAGAAGCTCCTGCATCTCCCGCTCCTATTAGCATTACTTTAGTCAAGCCTGTTTTACCGGTAAGTTCTTCAATAATTGTGGTTTTATTTTTATTAAAATAATCATTGAATTTACCCGGAGAACGCCAATTTCGCAGCGTACGGTAAAGAAGACGACTCCCTCCAAAAAAAAGAATGTCCATATTGCAGCTAGTGATGTAAATGCTCCTAGGAAAAAATTGCTGCGTAAATTCCAAATAGACGATGACGGCTGCTCCTGCGACAATGGAGGCTATGGCTACATTCGCTAACTCTTCTACACCTGCATATTTCCATAAGCTGTTATACAATCCAAACAACCACAAAACGGCTATCTTTATTATAGACAGTATAACAATGTTATTTACATAAACAGCAAAAAATCCTTCGAAAACATCACTTGTGACATTGAAGTCAAATCGAAATAAAAAAGCCAGTATATAAGCCAAATTCATGCAAATGACATCTGCAATTAAGAGAAATATAATTCTCGAATATTTTATCATGTATCTATCCTCAATCTAATCCTGATTTCCTTGTATTACTCTATTTTACGTCAATTATTTTATTTTAGCAAGCTTATGAGATCTGCTGCAAAAGATAAGCAGAAAAACTTGGCGTCAATTTCTGCACGCCCCGAAAATTAAGATGACGCCGATCGTAAAAATCTTCATTAAGCTTTAATCCCAGCTCTTCATATTTTTGGTTGTAATCGATATAGGCAATATCGTGTTCCTCTGCAAACTTCCACGCCGCATTATAGAGCATCTGCTCCTTTCTGGTTGCATTGGATGGTGTTTTTAAAAAAATAAGAGTAATCCCTTCTTTATTTGTCAATTCATAAATTTTTTCTAAGTACTGCATTGTTTTGGAGAGTGGTTCTCTTGTTTCTATCACGTTAGAAATGTCCTCACGACTTTCGATCGGAGTAATCTGCTCTAAGCGAACAAATCCCTGATACGGATCACATTTTTTTTGGTACTCTCGCTTGTAATCCTCTAACGTCAACTCTTCCCACCTGTCATGGTATTTCATAATATTAAATATATAATTTCTCCGTTCTCCATTCGGAGCGGATGCAAAGACCATATCGAGCTTATTCTTGGATAAAGGGATCGGGTCCATTGCAGAATACAAGGTGCCCTCCTTCGGAAATTTTTTCTTTTCTGTCATCATATTTACTTCCAATACGACTGCCTTCGGACTTTGCGTCTTCAGGGCTTCTTTCATGTAATAGTAACTGATCCAAATCGGCTGTTCCTGCGTTGCCAGGACATAGGAGTGTAGTCCAGTTTGCTCTTCCACCATTTTCGGATCAATGGAACAATACATATGACTCGAACCAAAATACATGACATCAAAGCTGTTTTTCGGCTCATTATAAAATCCGCCAATTTTTACCGACATATCCCACGGCTGCGTCAAGCTTTTACGCACTAAAAGATCACTGACTTCTGCAAATAATAGCGTTAAAATCAGCAAGAAGCAGGCTATACGGAATATTCTCATTGTAATTTTCAAATGTAACTTCATTTTCTTCTCCATTAAAAAACAAGCTTTTTATTTATTTCAAACAAATCTCCTCTGCAAATTTCAAACTCAAAGTAAACACTCCGTTAAGAAATTTTGTCCATAAAGGCATGCTCCATAAGTATGACTCGCATTTGCGGCACATAAATGTTTGTTAAAAAATAAATCCTTAAAATTGAAAATATATAAATTGGCTTTCACTGTAACCAGGGCCGTAGACGCCAAAGATAACGATCGAAAAAATCAGTAGCAGATACACACTCCAGCGAAATAGGAATCCCTGCTCTAAGACTTTTTTTCTCCAATCTACACCATGATACTCTGCAATACTCATACAGATCATTACAAAAATTGCTGCGAGAGCTAAAAGAAAATTCTTTTGGTTCAGCCCAAGCTGCCATAGTGTTCCGTCCACAAATACAATTGGATTCCACTTCAAAAAAATTTGCTGGATTACGCCAAAGGCATCGTCCAAACTAGGTGCTCGAAAGAAAATCCACGCAAAGTTTACAAGAAAAAAAGTAATTACACCTTGTCCCAATTGATAGCCGAAATTTTTTCGATTGATTCCCAAAAAATCAAATACTGTATTTTTTAAAGGGCGAAGTACTTGACCGATCACTTGAAAAGCTCCATGCAGAAATCCCCACATGACAAACGTCCAATTTGCTCCATGCCAAAGTCCGCTGACTAAAAAGACAATCATGATATTGGCGTATTTTCTCCATGTTCCTTTTCGATTCCCCCCTAGAGGGATGTACAAATAATCTCGAAACCAAGTGCTCAGAGAAATGTGCCACCGCTGCCAAAATTCCTGAATACTTCTGGAAAAGTAAGGCTGTTTAAAATTATCCATTAAACGAAAACCCATCACTTCTGCAGCACCTTTTGCAATCAGAGAGTAGGAATTAAAATCACAATAAATCTGAATACCGAAAAACAAGGTCGCTACAACCACCTGCAGTCCCAGATAATAGGTATACTGTCCATAAACCTGATTTACCAAAGTTGCGATACGGTCTGCAATTACCAGTTTTAAAAAGAGCCCCCACAGCATAAGAAGAAGACCGGATTTCATTCTTTCATAGTCAAATGAATGCCGTTCACTGATTTGCACAAGAAGGTTCTTGGAACGTTCAATCGGTCCTGCTACCAGTTGTGGAAAAAAGGAAACAAACAATGCATATTTTAACAGATTGCGTTCTACATAGATATCCTTGCGGTATACATCCATCGTATAGCTTAATGCCTGAAAAGTATAAAAAGAAATTCCTACCGGTAAAATCACATCAAATTGCGGTTGAATCAGATCTATCCCAAATTTTATAAAAACTGTATTTATATTTGCAATTGCAAAATCAAAGTATTTAAAGAAAAATAAGATGCTTAAATTAGAAAGAAAGCTGATGCCGACCCAAAATCGTTTTTTTAATTCCTGCTTTTTTTTATCCGCTTTCGCAATTAAAATACCGCTGCCATAAGTAAGCAGCGTCGATGTTGCGATAAGTAAGGCATATTTAGGATTCCAAGACATATAAAAATAGTAGCTTGCGAAAAGCAGCCACAAATAGCGAAACTTATGTGGTATCAAGTAATAGATTCCCGTTACAATCGGGAAAAAAAGTAAAAAATTAAAGGAGTTAAATAACATCAGAGGAAATCCCTTCTAAATCTGATTTTTGTAACTTCTATTATTTTAAAATAAAAGAGTAAGAAGGGCAAGGGGGAATCCTATGGGAAACCATCGAATCGCTATGAGACGCAGTGTAGGTAACCAAAATATCGGCATTTCACTTTCAGGCGGCGGTATTCGTGCTGCCATTTTTCACTTAGGTGTACTGAAATGGCTCGCAGAAAACAATGAATTAGAAAACATCCGGCATATTTCGTCTGTTTCCGGTGCCAGCTTAGCAATCGGTCTTATTTATGCAAGAAATCACTACCGCTGGCCGGACAGCTGTCTTTACCTTGGAAGAACACTCCCTAAGGTACGAGATACTATATTAAATAATAATATTCAACAAGATTCCATTTTTTCACTGATTGAAACACCATGGAAATGGAATCAAAAAGTAAATGTTCTGGCTCATGTTATTGAAAAAAAATGGGGTGTTCGCGGACAAATCTGTGATTTGCCACTCACTCCGTTGTGGTCCATCAACTGCACGACGTTTGAGACAGGCAATAATTTCCGTATTAATCAAAAACAGATGGGAGACTACAAAATCGGCTATGTTTCCCACCCACAAATGTCCATTTCAGATGCCATCTCCGCTTCCGCAGGTTTTCCGGTACTCATCGGGGCATACAAGCTCTCTATTGATGATTACCAATGGGCAACCCTGCTGAAAAAAACAGAAAGTCACAGTTCTTCTCTTCCATCCCCTGCTTTAAAAGATTGGAAATATCTCCATCTATGGGACGGTGGTGTCTATGATAATTTAGGACTGGAAGCTCTTTATAAAATTTCGGACGGCGGCCATCTTACAGGTGATCTGGACTTTCTGATTGTCAGCAACGCTTCCTCTCCATCATCCTACCGAAAATGGGATAATCTTTTTTCTCCGCGCAATCTACGGCAGCTTTTGGGCATAAACATGGATCAGGTCGTATCTCTTCGAAGTCGTGACGTCATTGATTACTTTCTGCGTACCCAAAAAGGATATTATGTACAAATCGGAAGCAAAAAAAAGCATATCTTTGCCTTTTCTTCCAGTTCACTTCCAGCCTTCAAAAGCGGCACACTACCCATGTTAAGTGAGAAAGAAATTGAACGTGTAAAGCATTATCCAACTACTTTGAAATCACCGTCAGAAGAGGATTTTAACCTAATTCTCAATCACGGATATGAAACCGCAAAATATACGGAGCTTTGCTATTACTCTCCATATGCAGAAAATCAGTCTAAAATCTAATTGCAAATCTATGCTTTTCTATACTTAATTTTAACTACCTCTTTGTATTTGGGCCAAGTCCGGTCTTCTTGGAATTATGACCTAAATTTTGATGAGGCAGTGCGTTTGGAATGCATTCCTCATCGGCTAATTCCTTCGCAAACTCAACGGTTTGTGCTTCCTGAGCCTTCATGCCCTGCTCTGCCTGCTCTACCATTGCACGGGTCAGATTTCCATTCTGTCTTGAGGTCATCTCACCTCTGTCGATACCATCGTGATAATTTTTACTCATTTATTTCACCTCCTGCCGGTAGTGTAACCAAAAATTCCAAAAATAAGCAGCTTCTATTATAATTCACTGAAATACCCTTGTTCCAGTATAAGTATTCTTATATAATAAGATCTATTAAATATCTATGTTTAGAAATAGATATAAATTGCGGGAGGCTACCATGGCAAAAGATAAAAAAAATATAAATATATCGGAAGAGAAAAAAAAGAATAAAAAACGTTCTTCAAAAGTTTTGGAAACGCCCGAAGACTGTCTTTGGTCTATGAAGCAAGGGAATCTAACCGCAACTCACTGGTTTCAGATGATTCCTGCTATCTTTTTTACATCAGTGGTTATCTTAATTGTACGAATGCACGAATATAAACGTAACATGTCTCAATTTTTTTGGTCTGCCGGCGATTCTAGTCTGACGGATTTTTTCAGCTACTATAAAATGATAGCTATCTTGGGATGCGCCATTTTCGTTCTGCTTATTCTTCTATATAAAATTATCACACAATCTATGACAATCAAGCGCTGCTTTGCTTATATCCCTATAGCCGCTTATTCTTTCTTTGTTTTTAGTTCCTATCTGGGGAGCGAGTATAAGGAATTTTCACTCTTGGGCTGGAACGCTCGTTTTGAAGGGACACTGCCGCTTCTCTGCTATATGCTCCTCCTCTTTTATATAATAAATGCAATTAATTCAGAAAAAGCTGTAAAATGGATGATCTACTCATTAGCGGTTTCCAGTACTTTGCTCAGTCTGGTCGGACTGAGTCAAGCATGGGGTCATGATTTTTTTCAGACAAATATCGGAAAAATGTTAATTACGCCGAGCCGTTCCTGGGACAGCGTAGATTCTTTAATCTTCAACTTTAAAGCTAAAGAAATCTATCAAACACTGTACAATATCAATTACGTCTCTTTTTATTTGACATTACTGATTCCTTTATTTGGAATGCTATTCCTTTATTCAATGAATATGAACAATGAAGAAAAAAACTATAAAAAAATTATATGGGCTGCCCTTTTTGCGCTCCTTATTTTTAATATAATCGGATCTGCATCCTCCGGTGGTCTTTTAGGTCTCGCCACTATTGGAATCATGGGACTGATCGTACTGAATAAGAAAATTCTGCGATGGAAAAAACCAATTGCGATTCTATTTATTATTTCCTTACTTATAATAGGAACTACTTACCAACGCTGGATTCCTGAACTTACAAGTACCGTAAAAGGAATCACTCATACAGAATCTCGCGAAAGTGCCGCCAATATTTCACAAGATAACAATGTAGACTTAGATAATACAGATGTTATTCCGGGAAGTGAAAAAGCTAAAATTGATTATATTCAAACTCAAAAACACGACATCATCTTCTCTATAAATGGAAACCTGATGAAAATACATGTAATTATGGCTGGAGCTGATATTGACAGCCTGGAGTTATTGGATAAAGATGGAAAAAAAATTGCTTTGATTCCAAATGGAAAAAATTTCGCAATCGATGACCCTCGTTTTTACGATTTTGCCACCATAACACCGACCCTTACAAATGGGAATTATTACGTTATTGTCAATACACAAGAAATGCAGTGGCCATTCGCTATTATGGAAGATCAAGTTTATTACCAAAATGCGAAAGGGAATTTGGTAAATTTGGATAAAGTTCCATCAATAGGCTTTGAAAACAATCTACTTTTTGGAAATGGGCGTGGATACATTTGGTCAAAGACAATCCCTATGATGAAGGATACCTTGCTTCTAGGCAGAGGAGCCGACACATATTGTATCTATTACCCTCATTACGATTACACCAATAAATACAATATTGGGTGGAATGTAAATCTGGTCGTGGATAAACCGCATAATATGTATATGGGTATAATCATTGGAACCGGTGCTCTTTCTCTCATCGCACTCTTATCACTTTTTGGAATTTATCTTCTGCAAAGCTTTAAACTGTATTTTAGAAGTAAATTTGAAACGGACTTCCTCACCTATGTTGGAGCCGGAATCTTTTTTGGTATCTGCGGATTTTTGACCTCTGCATTGGTGAACGACAGCAGTGTTTCTGTTATGCCAATGTTTTACGGTCTTTTAGGAACCGGCATTTCAGTTAATCTTATGCTTCAAAAGAAAGCTAAAAATGAATAAAAGATGATTGTTAATCATGTGTTAAAAATAAAAAACGCTTTTTCCAGATAATACCGGCAGAAGCGTTTTTTACATTTTTTATTTCATCTGAATCCGATCGCACACATAGGCGACCTCTTCTTCTGTTAAATTGGTCGAACAAGGCAGATTTAATATGTGCTCCGCATAATCTACGGCTTTTTCTATTTTATAAGCTTGGCAGTCCAAATAAGGTCTTTGTGTATGAATCAGTTTCCAAACCGGTCTGCACTGTATCCCCTCATCAATTAAACGATGCATTAATTGGTTCCGGCTTTCACCAAAGGTTTCTTCTCCCACCAAAAGAGAGTAAAACCAGTGATTTGTTCTCGATTCATCGTTAAATTCTAATATACGAAGTCCCTCAGCTTGATTTAGTCTTTTCTTATATCGATTATAATTATCGATTTTTGTTTTTATAAATGTCTCTAATTGATCAAGCTGGCTTACACCAAGAGCTGCCTGCAAATTTAGCATCCGATAATTATAGCCCACCTCATCGTGCACAAAATATAAGGTGTCATTTTTGGCTTGTACGCCTAAATATCTGGCATGATTCAAAAGCTTCTTATTGTTTGAAACAAGCATCCCGCCGCCGCCGGTTGTAATAATCTTGTTTGCATTGAAAGAATAGGCACCCATATCTCCTATAGTCCCGGCAAAACAGCCTGCGTATCTGCCCTTTTTGTAATAGCTTCCGAGTGCTTCTGTTGCATCCTCTAAGACCTTCAAATGGTATTTCTGTGCAACTTCCATAATTCGTTCCATATCACATAGATTTCCAAAAACATGAACCGGAATGACTGCCGCAACTTTGTTTCCTGTTCTTCGATTTCGAAGCTCGTCTTCGACTAAGTCACATTCTTCCTCACAAAATTGCTCAAGCTTTTCTGCATCCAAGCACAAGGTATCATCACAATCCATAAAAACAGGAGATGCTCCCATGTAGATAACAGGATTTACCGCTGCAATAAAAGTAAGCGTCGGCACAATGACTTCATCGCCTGATTGTACACCAAGCACACGTAATGCCGTATGTAAAGCAGCCGTGCCACTCTGCATCGCTACTGCTTCGCTTACTCCCACATACTTCGCAGTTTTTTCTTCAAATTCTGCAATAAATCTACCGCCCGTAGACACCCACCCTGATTCAATGCATTCTCGAAGATTTTCTAAAGTTTCGATATCTAAATTAGGTACACTTAACGGAATCTCTTTTTTCATTCTCGACGCTCCTTATTCTTTTTTCTTTATCACTCTAGCAGGAACACCAACAGCTGTACAGTGATCCGGGATAGCTGAGATTATAACACTTCCTGCACCAATCATTGTACCTTGACCGATCCGTACGCCCTGTATTACCTTTGTCCCAGTACCAAGCATGGTCAATTCTCCTATCTGAACATTTCCCGCGGTGGTCACACCCGAAGCAATATGCACAAAATCATCTACTTTATTATCGTGTTCCAAAATTGTGCCCGTATTAATCAATGATTTTTTTCCAATTTTTGTATCTACGTTGATAATAACACCGGGCATTACAACGGTTCCTTCACCAAGCTCCACATGACTTCCCAGGATTGCGCTTGGATGAACCAGCGTATACCATGATGCGCTTAAATATTTTTCATACAGATTTTTTCGTATCGAATTTGCACCGATTCCATCGACAAATGCAATGTTCTTTTCATCTGAAAAATCTTCTATCTTAGAAAGACCACCTAAAATGGGATACCCTCCCATTTCTTTTTTCGCACAATCGTCATCTAAAAATCCTATAATTTCTAATTCCTCACCTAAAATCTGTTTTCTGGCAAAAATAGAGTCCAGAATCACCTTACTGTTTCCGCCAGCACCTACAATAATCAATTTTTGTGTCACGTATGATCCTCTCCCCCCTTTTTATTTCCCAGAAATTCACCCATAGTGGCCTGCCCCTCTGCACTAACGCCATCCCGCTTTATTACCTTTGCCACAGTCATGCACAGGATTTTAAAATCTAAAGTTAATGACCAATGGTCTACATACCATAAATCCAGTTCAAATTTCTGATTCCAATCAATGGCATTGCGGCCATTGACTTGTGCCCATCCGGTTAGACCGGGTTTTACTTCATGACGTCTTGCCTGCTCGTTCGAGTAGAGGGGTAAATACTTCACCAGTAAAGGTCTAGGGCCTACAAAGCTCATCTCTCCCTTTAAGATATTGATCAGCTCCGGAAGCTCATCCAAACTGGTTGCTCGCAGTTTTTTCCCAAAAGTTGTTAACCTTATTTCATCCGGCAGTAAATTCCCCTCTGCATCCTTTTCTTCGGTCATAGAACGAAATTTATACATTTTGAATACTTTCCCATTTAATCCGGGGCGTTCTTGAGCAAAGATAGCCGGCGACCCTAATTTTATTTTACACAAGACATATAGTACAAGCAAAATCGGAGACAGAATCATCAACATACCTGCCGAAACAATCAAGTCAAATAGACGTTTTACTGTGTTTTTCATTTTATTCCTCTGCAACTCATTTTATTAAAGATTCTATGCACTTTAGGTATTGCTTCATTACAATTTTTCGGTCAAAATTTTCAATCATCTTTTTTCTACCCAGCTTTCCCATTTCCATTCGCTCTTCCTCTGACAGTAATAGGAACTTTTCTAAAGCCAGTTCTAAGCTCTTTGCATCCCTCGGTTCGCATAGAAATCCCGTGACTCCCTCTTCCACCGCTTCCTTACAACCATAAACATTTGATGTAATCAGCGGAAGTCCAAACGAAGCGCCCTCTAATAGAACATTTGACATTCCTTCATGATAGGACGGTAATACAATGCAATCCGCTTGCGACATCTGCAGCCTTGTATCATGTGAAACGCCCAAATATTCCAATATACCGTCTGCTTCCATTTGCTCTACTTTGAGCTTGTAACGATCTTCATCATAATAACCTAAAATCTGAAATCGTACTTCCGGATAACGTTTTTTTACCGCCTCGGCAGCTTTTAAATATTCTTCAATACCCTTATCCTTCATAACACGAGCGATGTAGAGAAAGCAAACATTCTTTCCTGAAGATTTATATTCAGGAAATTTTTTTTGTCGTGCATAATGGCTTGTATTTACACCGGCGCCCGGTACCACAATATACTTGTCTTCTTGCGCAATTTCATATTTTTGAAAGTAGTCGCGATTTCCTACATTCTCAAAAAAAACAGCTTTTGTCTCTTTAAGTGCAAAGCGATACATCTTTCTAATAACCTTAGCCAAAAGATTATCTTCCTGTAAAGCACTTCCTAGTCCTGTAATATTATTCATATACGGTTTGCCCATCCACATCGCAAGGCAGCTCCCATATATATTAGGTTTAATCGTATGTAGGATCATAATATCGGGGTTTACTTCTTTATATACATTTTTTAGCTGTAAGATAAGGTCAAGGTCTTTTAAAGGATTCATTCCTCTTCGATCTACTTTCAATTCATGATAAAAAGCACCTGCATTTACTAATCTCACAAGCTTCTCATAATTAGGCACCGAAAAATGAACCTCCAACCCTTGCGTTAAAAGTACCTCTAGTAATTCTTTTTTAAAATTATAAAATCCTTGTCCGTTATTGCTTACCAGTAATACTCTTTTCACGATTCATTTCTCCCTAGATTTGATACTGCAAAGTTCCAAGCATCTTTGCACATATCTTCTAATGTTCGAACAGCGTACCATCCAAGCTCTTCCTGTGCTTTCGTAGAATCAGCATAGCAAGTCGCAATATCCCCCCATCTACGCGCAACAAATTCATAAGGTATCACTTTTCCATTCACTTTTTCAAACGTATCAATAACGTCCAGCACACTATAGCCTTTTCCAGTTCCAAGGTTATAAGTATGCAAGCCGCCTTTTTTCTCTAAAGCTTCCAATGCTGCAAGATGCGCTTCTGCCAAATCCATTACATGAATATAATCTCTGACACCGGTTCCATCTTTCGTAGGATAGTCTTTGCCAAAAATCTTTAATTTAGAAGTTTTTCCTAGTGCTACATTAATGACATATGGAACTAAGTTATTCGGTATTCCTTCTGCATCCTCTCCAATCAATCCACTTGCATGCGCGCCAACCGGATTAAAGTATCTAAGCAAAGCAATCTTCCATTCTTGGTCTGCACAATAGACATCTTTTAAAATCTGCTCCACCATCAGTTTCGTCGCCCCATATGGATTGGTAGCCGACAGCGGAAAGTCTTCTCTAATCGGTAATGTAGGTGCTTCTCCATATACAGTCGCAGATGAACTGAATACCAATGTCTTTACGCTATGCTTATTCATAGATTCCAATAAATTCAACGTTGATACAATATTATTTTGATAATAGCGCAGTGGCTCTTGTACCGATTCACCTATAGCTTTTAACCCCGCAAAATGAATCACTGCATCTATTTTATGTTGTTCAAATACCCAATCCAAAGCTTTCTTATCGCACATATCACAAGAATAAAATGCAGAACGCTTTCCGGCTATTCTAGAGATCCGATCGCAAACTGATTTCTTACTATTCGATAAATTGTCCAGCATCACCACTTCATACCCTTTCTCTAAAAGGCATACACATGTATGACTGCCTATGTATCCGGTCGCACCGGTAACTAAGATTGACATAAAGCTTTTCCCCCAAGATGGCTCTAATATAACAATGTAATTTGCTCAAAATTTTATTTTTATCTAAGCCGTAACTACAAATAAGTGATTTGATTCTTTTCCTCTCTGTATTCCTGTACCTATCATAAATCTATCATCTTCCGATACTGCGTATTCATAAAAGAATCAATCATACTTACAAATTTTGAATCCCATAATAATTTAGCATTTACCCCCATCCGTCTTAACTCTTCATTATTAGTAACACACCATTCAATTTTTTCCTCAATGCCTAACAAATTTTGCTCTGACAAATTCTTTATAACAAAGAACATCCACCCTATTTTTTTTAAAAGATTTTTCAATCCTCTTCCAAAAGGGCAAAGTTTCCTATAATAAAGTATGGAATCAGTATCATAAAAGCCTTTTCCTAATCTATCCCAAGCAATAATTTTATAGCCCATCTTTATAGAATCTAAATAATCAATATATTTCTGAAGACGAGGGTCCGGCTTAATATCATTGCACCGAATAAAAATAACCATTGAATCTCCCCTTTCGTTAAATAATAATCTCACTCATATTAGTTGGCATCTCGATGCCTATATTACTAAAGAATTTCTCAATTTCAGTCTGGTAATCAATTTCACACATTCTTATTAAAGATATGGTTTTAATTCCTAAAAAAGCAGCCATTTGCAACACTGTAGTAGTCATACCAATAACATTAACAAATTTATCTATATTTCTAGCCAAAACAGCTTCTAAAGCCACATTTTTTTCAATTTGCTTCATATCTTTAATATCTATGCTTACCTTGATGCTCTCTCTTGAAATTTGATGATAAACCTTTATTTTCAACATAAGGCGAATAATATGGTAACACTCCTTCTTCTACGTATATGTGACAGACCTGCTTGTTTTTATGATAGCAACACTTCATTTCTCTTACAACACTTGACGAATCATCTTCACTTCTTCAATCCTAAACAAACTCAACAATCCAATATACACTATTCCGTCTACCATTGCAGCCAGGCCAAAGTATATCATACGTGGCATCCAAATCGTTGAAACAAGCAAATAATAAATTGCATAAGATATCCCTGTTGCTATTATAGCACTTCCAGCAATTTTATACAATTTTGACCAAGATTCAATCAAACATATCTCATTGTATTTTTTTCTAAAAATAATGAACATGACCGCTACATTACAAGCGCTTGATATACTTGTTGCCAAAGCCAATCCACCATGTGCTAAGTAACGTACTAAAATTAAATTTAATGTTATATTAACAATCACTGCCGCCGCCCCGGCTAATAGCGTACTCTTTGTATCTTTCATTGAGTAAAACACTCTCGTAAAAAATTCTGCCAAAGCAAAAAATAAAAGTCCACCTATATAAAAGAGAAAAGTGGTTTGTGTAAGCATCGTTGCATTTGAATCAAAAGCACCTCTTTCGTATACAATTTGCACAATGGTGCTACTATACACTACTCCCCCAAACGTGCAGGGTAGCGCAATGATCAATATCAGATTGATACCCGTGCAAATCATCTCTTCAAATCGGCTCCACTGTCCTAAGGTCTTTGCCTGTGTCAGCTTTGGATAGATTACTGTCGTAATAATCGAAATAGTGAGGCCCGTCACAATTCCTACAAGGAGATACCCATAATTCAAGGCAGAGGCGCTTCCTTCCGGTAATTGAGATGCCAGCGATTTATCTACAAACAAATTAATCTGATTAATATAACTTCCAATGAAAACAGGAAGTGCTAGGATCATAATGCTTCTTGCTCTATCTTTAAAATGAAGATCAAAAGAATAGCGAAATCCTTTTTTCACAGCAAAGAAAAACACAATTAAAAAGCGAACAAAACAGCCAATTAGCAATCCAAATGCCAAAAAGTAATATTGGTATAACGCACTAATTACAATGCATCCGATCACAAAAACATTCTGCATATAGCCCGATATAATTGGAAGTAAAAAATATCCCTTATACTGTAAATAGGAATCTAACAAGCTTGCTGTAGAGGTAAATATAATGTACGAAAAAGTGGCTTTGACAAAAAAGCTCGCTAATTTTGCCGTTTCTCCCGTAAACCCCGGTGCACAAATTTTAATAATCATATCGGAAAAGAAAAAACCAAAAATAGAAGATATAATCGATATAATAAATAATAAATTTAGGATTTGGCTGGTAAATAAATCGGCTTCCTTCTTCCCTCGATGCTCTGTCACTTCCGAAAATAATGGTATATAAGCCGTAGCAACAGCTCCAAATAACCCTCCAAAAACAATCGTCGGAATAGCAGTAGAGAGTACATAAGCATCTGTCACATAACTGGTTCCAAACGCACTTGCCATAACCATTTCCCTAATAAAACCAAGCAGCTTTGACCCTAAGGTCAATCCTGCCATTAAAACAGCTGTCTGTGCCGCTGTTCTTTTTATCCCACGCATTTACCTCACCTCAAAATATTTACAAATTCTATCTCTGATTCTGCACGCAATCCTGTATCTTTTTCCTTCCATTTGCTTATGCTTTCCTCTCTCCAATAAAAAATTACTCCTTGATTTAAATTCACCTCTGCCATGGAATATTCTTTCAAGGCCAATTTTACGATTTCCATTACCTCATCTTCCGGCCCCACTATGTAAATTTTCTTTCCCAGCTTTTGATAAAAGTCTGATAGCGTTCGAATTTTCTCTGTTAATTTTATCACCGTGCCATAAGAATTCTTTATATACTGCAGCGTCCTTTCCGCTTTCTCTTTCATACCTTTTGGTGTCAAATTATATCTCAAAGACTTAGCCGTCTGCTGTTCTATCTTTATGAAGCCCTTCTTTACACACTTCTTAATTAAAAAATTCACTTGCCCTAAAGAGATTCCTATTTCCTCCGCTATTTTTCGCTGAGATAGATATGGTTTTTCCTCTATTAGCTTCAAAATTTCCAATTCATCTTTCATCATTTTTCTCCGTAACTGTAGCTATCGCTTCGTGCATCGTTCATTAAATGAACAATGCAATTTTATTCTAAATTCAATACTTCGTCAAGTCATTTCGCCTTTCACTATACTTCTGATTCAATTCTTTCTAATTTATCAACAAAACATTTCTTTTTTCTTACAATCATGGGCATATTATTGAAATAAAAAGCTAAGAAGGATATAATTAGGCTACATATTATGATCTTAATCTTAATGAATTATCTTAAATTAAAGGGGGATAAAAATGAAAAAAATAACATCTTTTATACTAATACTGGCACTCGTATTATCGGGTAGTCTCACTGTCTTTGCAGACGATCTTTCCAAAGAAACCTTACCACGAGATGTAAAAGGAACCAATTATGAAGCCGCAGTCAAGAACCTTATTTCAAAAGAAATTATCAGCGGCTATGAAGACGGGAATTTTAAGCCTGAAAACAAGATTACCCGAGCGGAGTCTTGCATTCTAATTGTTAGAAGCATGAATGCAACGGATTTGGTTCTTAAAAGTGCGATGAAAAGCAGCTTTAATGATATGCAGGGATATGATTGGGCGAAAAATTACATCAATTATGTAACTGCGAAAGGCATTGCGAAAGGCTACGGAAATAATACCTTTAGACCTGGAAACAATGTCACTTATAACGAAATGTGCGCTTTGCTCGTAAATGCTTTAGGATACAAAGCGCAAGACCTGCAAGGAAAATGGCCTGAAAACTACCGAAGCAAAGCGGACGAGCTTGGTATTTTCAAAGGAATTACATCTGATCTTTCTCAATTTGATACCAAGCAGCCTGCGACTAGAGGCAATGTCGCACTTATGATAAATTCTGTTTTGGAATCCCTTTTGAAACAAACGGATACGCAAACATCCACTGATACAAGCAAAAACGAACCTGATACGGACAAATCGCCAAGTAAAGCCGGAAAATTGAAGGACTACAGTGGTTATGCAATTGGAATGATCTTAAGTTCCGCAAAGGTAGTAAATAAAGATAAAGAATCCGTGCAGGAAATTGAATTTCTTTTTGGGGACGATATTTTATACTTAAACACGAATGGAAAATGCAACATAGATTCCATCTCCTTTGATGGCACTCCTTATACATTGAAGATAAATAACGGTGTAATAACGAAAATTAACACAGGAGGAAGCGGTTTAAAATACTATTCCGATCTTACCGGCGGCAAGTGGATCGAAGTTGCTGAACGAGATGGTCATGTCATCACCGCAAAGGATGGCTCTAAATTTACTATCGTGCGTGACGCTAGTTTTTATGGTGCATCGTTTAACAAAAAATCCATTGATGCTTACGAAGCTTCAAATTTAAATCATATTTCAAAAGGTACAAAACTCCGGATGTTTGACGTAACCGATGATACAAACGATGTTGCAAATATTGTTGTCATTATTGATGCCGATGATGCAAACGATATTGCAAAATTGACGCAGATGACAGTTCAAAAATAAAATAGAAAGAGGACTTAAATGAAAAGAAAATTAATTATTATGCTTTTATCTGTATCCCTTTTAACAACAAGCAGTCTATTCTGCTTTGCGGCAGAAGCTCTGCCGGATACTAATACTGCTGTGTCAATTGCACCAACGATGGATTTTGTCGGCACCTCTATTAAACTCTCTCTCTCCGAAGCTGTCAAACACATGCAGACAGAAGGAGTTCGTGCAGAAACAGCGAAAAATAACAAAGATTATGATAAAGCACTCTCCAGTGGTTATACGGAAAGTATAAAATCATTTCGCGATACCATCAATGACTACAGTGATAACTCTGACATATGGGGCGACAGCAGAGACAGCAAAATCGAAAAAAAGGTTGCAGAGTTAAAAAGAGATTTTGCAAAAGCTAATTTAGAAAACAACTACGCGGCTGAAATGAATAAAATCGAAAGCGATACAATCACTTCTTACTATAAGATATTGCAGGCAGAAGACATTTTGAAGTCCTCTCAGGACAATTTAAAAATTCAAAAAAGTATTTTGGAAACCACTCAAAAAAAATTTGACCTAGGCCTTGTTTCTAAAAATGATTTGGACTCTGCCAAAGCAAGCATCCTATCTGCAGAATTTAATATAAAGGATGCTGATGCCACTTTAAAAGACCTAAAAATGAATTTTAATCTCGATATGGGATATCCATTGATGCAAAAGGTTACTTTTTCCGACACATTAAAGGAGTTGGATGAGCCAAAAGAAGCTCTCTCTTCTGCAATCGATAACGGTCTTTCAAAACGAATGGAAATTAAAAATGCAGCCTTAGGGCTAGAAGTACAGAAAATACTGTTAGAGAGTATGAAATATACTATTTCGACAGCATCCTCTAAGTATGCAAAGCAAAAGATTGCTCTCTCAAATATGGAACAGGCATTAGAACAAAAACCATTGGAAATTGAAAAAGAGATTCGATCGGCTTACATGGACATACAATCAAAAAAAAGTGCTTTAGATTCTGCAAAGGCATCGAAGGTGTTGGCAGAAGACTCTTACCATCTAGCCATGATTTCATATAATGCAGGCGTCAAGACCTTAACCGATGTGCAAGAAGCACAGTTAAAGGCTTTTGAAGCAAATCAAAGCGTCGCAGCTGCAATCACTGCCTATGATCTATCCATCTACACTTATCAATATGCACAAAATGTCGGTACACAGAGAATTGATCTATAATACAAGTTCAGCTTAAAAAAAACAGCGATTGATAAAACAAGTTATCAATCGCTGTTTTTTTATATAACTAAACTAATAGACATAACCTCTCATGCTGACTTCTGTGTAGATACCTACCATATCTGATGAAGGTAAAATTGTAAATGAAATCGAGTTCTTATCATAAGAAAACTTCCCAATTTTTACTTTTCCATCTGATAAATGATTTATCTTCTGTACAAAATATTGACCTCCCGCATTGTAATATTTGCTATCGTCTCCATAACCTACAGTGAAGATATCAGAGCGGTCAGCACCCTGCGCATGGTATAGCTGTCTCTCTTCTACGTTTGGCTTGCCGGATCTAATTCCAATGTAATCAGCATCCACATATGCTGTCTTTACTGAACCATTTGCATTTTTTACTATATAAATATCCGCTACAAGCTGATCCCTCCTATTATAGGTTTTAATCAATCGAATCATCTTTGGAAAATATCCCGGAATCCCCGTATCAAAATTAAATGTCAAACGCTTTCCATCATCAACCCACTCAGATGTTATTAATTGATTATCATCTAGGTCAAACCTTGTCTTATATCCACCAAAGCTTCCTCTATCCACTTCCGTAATTCTTGTATCTAGAATATCAAGCACTTTATGAAGCGCTGTATCCCCTTTTGATATCTCTGTTCGTACCTTGCCTAGCTCAGTATAGAGAGCTTGGTCATCTTTTGAAATCTTTGTTCTTAAGTCAGAAAGCTCCGTATGAAGCCACTTATCTTCCGGTGAACCATCCGCTTTTAGTGTATTAATTTCACCTGTATTCGCTTTCGCAATAACATGAATAGGCGGCTCGCTGAATGTACCATTTTTTCGATTATACCACTTCCCCACTAATGACTGATCATAGCTTGGAATTTCAATCTTCTTCTCATCTGTTACTTTTGACTCCAATGCTACAACTTGAACTACGATATCTTGCTCATCCAACACAGCATAGTAAAACATCACATCTTCGAACTCTCCAGTTTCTCTATTGTACTTTTTACCTATTAATGACTCATCATTGCTGGGAATCGCAATATACTGCGGATGAGATATTACGGACGGCAGAGCAACGATGGTTTCTACCACATCCTGTTCATTGAGATATGCATAATAATGCATCGTCAATGCCATTGCTTCAAGCTCACTCATTTCATTTTTCATTTTTATACCTCTTTTCTTTCCTTTACGCTGCACAAAATAACTCGATTTACTATTTTTGCAGCATTTTTAAAAATAACCTACTTAAGTAATAACGAATACTCAAAACCAGCATCTCAATATATTTGCATTTAAATCTCCCCCCTTTATATAGAACCATTGCAGAGGCTTTTTCCACAAGATTCAAAAAAATAAAAAAGACCTCCTGCAAATACAGAACGTCTCCTATAAAGTTATGCAGCTTTTATCGCTTACTTAACTTAATAGCATAGTATCACATAAAAGTGCTAATATTCTCTCATCTTTGTCTCAATTCTTCCTATTCCCTTTTTAATTTGCTATAAATCAAAACCCCCTTGGAATAATCCAAGGGGGTTTTCTTTTCTGACAAAGTCAGATTTTTTTAAGCTATTAAGTTAAGCGATAAACACTGTAACCATTATAGACTGAATTATTTAGCAGTAACTGTTGCTGTAGTGTTCGTAGTTCCAATTCCTGCTTGATCTACCACTACCTTAACTGTCCAGTTATCACCAGCATCAACACCAGCAACATTAGTTACTGTAGCAGTTACAGTATCAGTATTCTCGTTAGCTAATACCAGCATTCCAGTTGTTGCCTCTACTGCTGCATCAGAAGTTCCTTGCGCAACCGCTTCTACTGTCCAAGCATAAGTTACACCATAGGTACCTGCTAATACTGTGTCAAGCTCTACACCAGCTGCATTCTTTAAAGTTGCTTTTGCATTTACAGTGCTAGCATCAGCCTTGTCAACAGTCACATTAGCAACTACCACAGTAGCAACCGTAGCAGCCTTCTTAATCAATGCTGCTTTCGCATCAATTCTCTTCTGAAGATCTGTTTTAAAGGTTCCATCCTGTACTCCAGTTAGATCAGGAGCTGTTGCATCTACTGCAATCTTAATGTTTGCATCATCATCTAATGCTAGAGCTTCATACTCTTCTACTTTAGTTTGTTCCTCAATCTCAGTTGTAGAAGGCTTCTTCACAACATTTCTTGTAACAAGTGCAGATTTATAGTATACCTTAACTTCATTGTCTCCAGTCGTAAACTTAGTAGTATCAGAAATAATTACTCTATTGTCAGTTATAACTAAGACCTTTTCTTCAATAAGGTTTCCATTAACATAAAGTCCAGAGAAATCATCCTTTGACTGATTTGTTACGATTTCAACAGAAGCTTGATCGTTTTCCATCGATATATCACCAGTTGAAGGGTTGGAAGTAGTTCCATCATCCTTCTTGTAGATAACAACGATATCCATTAAGTCATCATTGTTGTCATCCTTAGTGTCATAGAACCATACGGAAGAACCTGCAGGCAAATTCTCTAGCTTGTTATCTGTTCCATATTTCCAATCTTTTCCATCATTATATAAGATTGTTGCATTTCTATCAACACTTACACGTGGATATTTTGGATTTTCAAAGATTCCCTTAACAGCTGCACCGGTTTTGACTTCAAAGATACGATTCTTATAGCTATAATCGCCAGTCTGAATCCCTTCAATTGCACCAACTGTCATTGTATCGTCAGTATCAATGATCTTAGTTCCATTCCAAACCTGAACTAAATCGCTTAATTCGCCGTTTGCATTGAACTTCATCTTCATCAATTTCATTCCGGCATTCGCATCTGCAGTAGCATAGTCTTTAACTAAGTTGCCCTTAGCCTTTGAAGTTGCTTTGTATGTCTTTTCTGCCTTAGCGTCATTTGAAAGCATCTTGATTTCATAGTCAGAATCAACAGTCTTGCTGTATTCAGTTGCCACACCATAGATCGCATCAGAAGCAGCATAATCATAGATTAACATAGAAACAATTTTGCCTTTTTCAGTAACGAAAGCAGCATAAATATCTTTACTATCTAATACTTTCTCTAATGTAGTAACTCCATACTTGTCATCATCATTACGTTTGTTCAAGCTATCAACGCTTGTTGAGTTTTCAGCTTTTTCTTCATAAGTGTAGATTACTGCATTTTTCGCAATCTCACGTCCAGCATAATAGCCACTCTTCGTAATATCAGATTTAGGTGCATTATTAGGAGTTGCTTTTGAATTGTCATAATTCTTGCCAGTAGCAATTGTTAAATCTTCAAATGAATCGATAACGCCATCTTTATCAACGCCATATTTAACAATAGCTCCAGCAGTTAATGTGTCATCCCATTTATTCTTATCCGTAACGCCACTAACTCTGTCGTTTGCGTCACTTCCGAATAAATCATCGTCTACGTTAAATACCTTGTCTGTGCCATCTGCCAAGAACAACTTGATCTGATGCTTTTCATCAATTCTTCCGGTATTACCAGTGCTTAAATCCAATACAATCGCAAAGTTATCTGCACTTCCAGAAATTGCTTTGTAATCATAGATATAGCCATAAGCATCTAAATAAAATTCTACTTCATCTTCAGTATCAACATCATCTGCATCTACTTCAGCACTTGTAATTCCATTTTTATTTAACTTATCCTGTGCAAACTGATATTCTTTCCCATCAATAGTTACTTTGTTATCACGAGTGGATTCTTTCTTTTTAGTAATCTCACCTTTGACAGTCTCCGTTCCTACTGCTACTCTCGTAATTTCTTTATCAGATCCGCCTGTATAAACATATACAATGTGACCTTCTTTGATGTCATTTAATGATTTTACACCAACTAATTCAAAAGAATTCGTATCAATATCATCATTGTCATCTTCAGTAAAGTCTTTTCCTAATAAAGATTTATTACTTTTGATTGCTTTAATATCATCAGCGTCTACGGTCTCTGCATTATCAACACTCCACTTAGCAACAGAGTAAATACCTTTTACAGTTTTACCGGAAAGGTCTGCTGCGATTGTTACAAAAGTACCATCTTCTGAAGTATCAATTGTCTTTCCATCTCTTAAGATAGTAGTATCTCTTGAAGAAGCAGTATCGCCATTTACAAACTCAGAAGCAGTATAATCAGACTTAAAGAATTTTTCAGAAGAAGTTCCTTCTACACCATTCTTATATATATCATCTAATTTGTACTCAGTTCCGTCTGCAGTCTTAATCACTTTATCTGCATCTTTAAACTCACCAGTAATGAAGTCAGATTTTACATCAGAGATAGCAATAATCTTTCCATCGTTCTTACCCTTAGTCATTTTGAAAGTCTTTGCGCAAGCTCCGATATAAGCTTTGATGTTTACTAAAGCATCATCAGCATCAGACTTTGTGATAACAGAATAACCTTCTACACCATCAGAAGACTCTTCTGCGTCTAAGTTAGTAATTACTTTGACGTTTTTGCTGTCTTTATCTTTCTTATTCTGGTATACACCATCAGCATCAGCATAACCCATGTCAGCAGTCAGCATGTTGTAAAGGTAGATTGCAACGTCGCCTCTGTTCGCTCCAACAGCACCACCAGCTTTTACATCATCAGTCAATCCCAACACTCTAGCTTTCTGCACATAGATTGCAGGCCAGCTTCCATTCATTTCTTTGCAATCTTTTGTGTATCCGAGAGCACTTACAATCATAGTCAGCGCTTCATCATAGGATACAGTCTTGCCAGGCTTGAAGGTTCCGTCACCGTAACCACTGACAATTCCTAAGCTCTGAGCATATCCGATATAGCCCTCTGCCCAGCCGTAACCGGACATATCTTTGAATGTGCTCTTAGAACCGGTTGCATTTGCCTCCAATCCCAATTCAGCAATGATTAATTTTGCCATTTCAGCTCTAGTTACGATATTGGCAGGTTTATATGTGCCATCTTCGTAACCGCTAACTACTCCAAGAGCAGATAATGCTGTTACAGCACCTTCGAATTCGGTACCAACTACATCTGTAGGAGTTGCAGTTGTTTTCGCAGTCGTTGTAGTGTCTGCGAATGCGAATCCAAAGCTTCCAAGTACCAGTGTAAGAACTAATACTAATGAAAGTACTTTCTTCATCTTAAAATTCCTCCTTTAAGGTATTTTCTTCTGAAGGGGACTTATAAGTAAATTGTTTGCGCAAATCACCCTCCCCTTCTGAAGATAATTTGACATTATTTATAGAAACGCTAACGGGTAACCCGTCGCATATTCTATCACAGTGAATTATACCCTTATCCGCTTATTGCCGTCAACAAAATGGGGCAATTGTAATATTACTGTAATAAAATTATCAACTTTTTTTTCACCAAATTTCGTTATTTTTTTCTAAGCTTTACAGGTATTTTCGTATCTATTATTATACTGTTCTCTTAAAAAATGTCCATTACAATGATATTACAAAAAGGTTATGCTTTTACGTCAATCATTACCTAAATACAGTTTAATCCTGCATCTCTGCCAGCTGCGGATATTGATTTCTTCCCTTTTCCCAAATTGCCTTGCCATCGCTTCCTCTATAAGTATTCATCATATCCAAAACTAACTCATATCCGTTTACGGTCCGGAACGTTACCTTCCCGGAAAGCTGATCTTCAGTAAGCATGTATACATCTTCCAATCCGGACGTGTTTTGGTTGATCCCAACATCTTTATCGGCAGTGTCCTCCAACCAAAAACAGCTGGTCAGAGAGCCTAGATTTCTTCCGGCAATGCTTCCCCCTTCTCCATCTTCTGATACAGCTCCGCAATTATACACATTTAAAACACGTCCCATGTTTTTGCCGATGATACCACCGGCAACACCATTGCTGTAAATCTTTCCCTCATTGTAGCTATTACTGAGCAGGGTAGAAGATTCTCCCGCAATCCCACCGATATTTCCCGCTTCGCTGTTTTTCCCGATTGTACCTGTATTAAAGCACTTTGTTACCTTAGATTTTTCTTGCTGTTGAAATCCAATAATCCCTCCAATCAGATTATTGCCATCTACTCTTCCCTCATTTTTGCAAAGCTGAACCGTTCCTTCGTTGGCACCGACAATACCGCCAACATTTGCACCTTCCACTTCCCCCTCATTCAGGCAAGCATCAATGGTACTTGGATTCCCTTTCACATAGCCTGCAATCCCACCGCTAAGTGACTTCCCTTTCACCGTTCCCTTATTGGTACAATTATGTAAAGTAATACTTGCACGATTCCCGTCGATTAATCCGGCAATCCCTCCCGTATTTCCTTTTTCTCCTTCCACAGTCCCATAATTTCCGGAATCCTGAAGCGCATAATTCACGACAGCAAGATCTTCTCCATCGACAAAACCTGCAATTCCTCCCACATTTTGACTGCCGCTGACCTTTCCTCGATGTTCGCACTTGCTGATTGTCTGTACGCCTGCATGATAGTATCCTACAATTCCTCCGGTGCAGGTGTCCGTGCTCTCTACTTTTGCATAACTCGTGCAGCTGATTAAGTTACCTGTGCTGTATCCTGCAATCCCTCCCGCATTCTTTCCTTCTTCAATATAAGTTGAGCTTTCGGCACTGCAATTTGAAATCGTTCCTGCAGCATGACCGGCAATCGCTCCTGTGTAAAGCCCGTCTTTATTTTTTATTTCACTGTCAGAAACCCGGACATTTTGAATTCGGCTGGATGTAGCTGTCCATCCGAACAGCCCTGCCGCATCTGCTTTCACTTTTTCAGCTCTTCCGTCATTCTCCGAATTACTGTCAATCTTCAAACCAGAGATCGTAAAGTGATTCCCATCAAAATTCCCAAGAAACGGTTTTTCATTCGTTCCAATCGGCTGCCAATTTCCGCTCCGCCAGTCCGCCGCGATCTCGCCTATAGGTGGTGCACTCATCGCAAAATCAGATGATATTTCAATGTTTTGTGTCAGCTTAAAATAAATTCCCGCTTGGTTATGTTCTCTTATATGGTTTAGCTGCTCCTGTGTTGTGATCTCATACGGAGAACTTTCCGTCCCATTCCCTTGCTTAAAAACTCCCTCCGGAAGATCATCCAATGCTTCTTGACTGGCATCCGCCCCGTTTACTGTTTGCGGCAAATGGGATTTCATACAGCCGCCGATAATAGTAGGTTGCTGCGTTGCTTTCGAGTTATCTTCTCCGCTTTGCCCTTTTCCCACAATTACAGCTTCCTTTTTCTTAATTTGTAAAAGGAGTTGTACAGCCTCTGCTCTCGTTATTGCATTCGTTGGTCGAAAATTCCCCTCGGAATCTCCCTTCATATACCCTTTTTTAAACATCAAGTCTACTGCGTCGTGAGCCCATTCATCAATCAACGCTTTATCTTTTACGGTATCCACGCCGGATTGAGTCCCAGCATCGCTAGAAGACAAGACCGTAGATGCCACTTGTGCAGCCTCTTGTCTGGTCATCATTCTCCCAATTCCAAATGTGCCATCCGGATAACCGTTTGTCATACCGCCTGCAACGGCAGTTTTCACTGTTGCCACGTACCATTCAATCGGGTCGACATCAGTAAAGCTTATCTGTGTATGTGCAATATCCGGCTTCTGTGTTAGTATATTGCTCACCAAAGTATAGAATTCTTCTCGTTTAATTAGGTTGTCCGGCAAAAAAGTCCCATCGGGATAGCCCCCCACAATATTAAGCTGTACGGCTTGTTCAATCGTGTTTTTTGCCCAATGTCCGGAAATGTCGGAAAAGATCGCATTCTTTTCCGTGCTCCCTGTCGTATTCGTCACAGTTTGTGCACTTGCGGTTATGCCACCCATTCCAAACACTAAGACCGCCGAAAGTAAAATCGCTGTCATTTTTCTTAAGTTCATTTTTCTGATTCCCCCTTACTTGATCTACATTTCTGCAAAACTCTACATTTATATATACCTATAAAATATGCACATCTCATATGTGCGAAAACTTCTCTCGCAGTTGCCTTCCTTAAATCATTATAACCTGTTTTTGAAATCAGTGTAAAGGGTAAGTCGCTTTTCATCAATTTTCTGAAAAATAAAAAACCATATTTACTTTAAGAACCTCCATGAAATGAAATGGGCTCTCAATTGTAAATATGGTCTAATATCAGTTTGTAATAGGGATCACAGCACGCTGTTCAATGATATAACACAGGCGTTCGAATTCCTCAAACTTCAATGCATTTTTTTCATCATCCTGAATCATATAGATGCTTTCGCTATGCTCATTCATAAATTTTACAATATCTTGAAAGGATGAAAAGGGCTCAATATAAATAACATCTCTAGGACCGATCACACACACATCTATTCGTTCCGGGCTCAATGATGTCGTATTATTTCGTTTTTCCATAACCTTCACTAAGCTATACTTCCCGGACATGATCTCACCTCCAATATAAATGATTTCATTCAAACAATTTTTATAAAATTTTCAAATTTATCTGATAAAAAATAGGAAGACTAAAAATCTAAAATCGTAAACCAGTCAAACTAAATTTATGCGATTGTTTGCTTTATTATTATACCCGTTCTTTTCTTTCATGTACCAAAAAAGAAAATTATTTTTAATTATTTTTCTTTTTAAAAGAGCTTCTCTTTTTATTGATGCCTCTTTACTTTTCTGCTATAATTGCAATATTGTTTGAATGCATTCAAGCAAGATATAAATATAAAAAACACTCAAATTGTTTTATGTTGCGTGACAAGCCTAAAACAATTTATTTCATTGTGTACGAAATGGGGGCAAATATGAAAATC
This sequence comes from Sinanaerobacter sp. ZZT-01, assembly GCF_035621135.1. Taxonomy (NCBI): domain Bacteria; kingdom Bacillati; phylum Bacillota; class Clostridia; order Peptostreptococcales; family Anaerovoracaceae; genus Sinanaerobacter; species Sinanaerobacter sp. ZZT-01. Next base: position 1,467,052 of record NZ_CP141728.1, on the reverse strand, counting down.
GGTTTCGATGCAGACAAGTACATTGAAGAACAAGCAAAATACATTTTAGAACGAATCAACTCCAATGAGGGAGAACGGCTTTATCTTGAATTTGGCGGTAAATTGGTTCACGACAAACACGCAATGCGTGTACTGCCAGGCTTTGATGAAAATGCAAAAATCAAGCTCTTACAAAGAATGAAGGAGCATGCGGAAATAATCATCTGTGTTTATGCCGGTGATATTACAACGAATAAAACGCGTCAAGATTTTGGCATTACTTATGATTTAGAGGTTCTGCGTCTAATCGATACATTTCGGAAATATCAGCTGCGCATCAACAGCGTTGTGGTAACCCGCTATCAGGATGAGCCGGCTGTCAATATATTTATCAACAAATTAAAACGCCGTGGAATCAAAACATACCAACATGGATATACAAAAGGATATCCAACAGACGTTGACACAATTGTAAGCGATGAAGGCTATGGTTCTAATCCATACATCGAGGTTACAAAACCGATCGTCGTAGTAAACGGTCCGGGACCGGGAAGCGGAAAGCTTGCTACTTGTTTGAATCAGCTTTATCACGAGCATAAGAGACACCGAAAGGTTCGTTACGCAAAATTTGAAACCTTCCCTATTTGGAATATCCCGCTAAAGCATCCGGTAAATATCGCGTATGAAGCTGCGACTGTAGATTTACGTGACGTCAATATGATCGACTCCTTCCACTTGGAAGCATATAATCAAATGGCAGTAAACTATAACCGTGACCTAGAAGTCTTCCCTGTTGTAAAAAGAATCATTGAAAAAATTACGAATGAATCTTCCGAGTATAAGTCTCCTACCGATATGGGCGTAAACCGCGTCGGTTTTTGCATCACAGACGATGAAGTTGTTCGAGAAGCTTCCTGCCAAGAAATTATTCGCCGATACCTGCTTTCTCAATGTGATTATAAAAAAGGAATCATAGACGAAGATGCCCTTCTCCGTTCTAAGCTTTTAATGGACGAGCTGAATCTTAAGGTAGAAGACCGCACTGTCGTCAAACCGGCAAAAGATTACGCCGAATACAAACGTAATTTGGACCAAAAATACGAAAATGTAATTGTCATGGCAATTGAGCTTCCCGATGGCAAGATTATAACCGGCAGAAGCTCCAGAAGAATGGTCGCCGGTGCCGCATTAATCTTAAATGCAATCAAAGATCTCTCTCGTTTTCCCGACGATATGCTATTGATTTCTCCGGAAGTACTTCAAACCATTCAATATCTGAAAACAGACATCCTTCATAAGGAAAAATCCACTCTGAACTGCGAAGAAGTGCTGAGTGCTTTAACGATATCGGCAACTACCAATCCATCCGCAAAGGCCGCAGTGGAAAAACTGCCAATGTTAAAGGGCTGCAAAGCACACTGCACCGCTATATTAAGCGATGTAGACGACCAAATCTTCCGAGACTTGGGCATTGATGCTACTAGCGAGCCGGAACATTCTACCAACAACTTGTATTTGGGTTGATGAACGACTTAAACACACGCATAGAAGAAGCAGCGGCCGATACTCAAAAAATGGAAGAGCTTATTATAAGATACGAACCTTTTATTCTAAACTGTGCATCCTCTGTCACCCATAAATACATTACAAAAAGTGATGATGAGTGGTCGATTGCACTGCTTGCTTTCTCGCAGGCAGTGCATCATTATCATGCGGAAAAAGGTTCCTTCCTTTCTTTTTCTTCACTTGTTATACGGCGACGCTTAACCGACTATCTGCGCAGCGAAACACGCCGGAAATCTGAAATTCTAGCCGAGCCAGCCCTCTTCTATTCCGGAGTATCTGACCATTCATTCGCATTGCAAAAAGAAATTATAAATAAAACAAAAGAATCGGAGCAGTCTGAATTAAAATTAGAAATTGAAACGGTTAATGAAAGTTTCTCATCTTACGGTTTTTGCTTTTTTGACCTTGCGGCTTGTTCACCAAAAGCAGAAAAAACAAAAAAATCATGTGCAAAAGCGGTATGCTACGTATTAAAGAACGAATTTCTATTACATCATTTGCAAGAATCCAAGCTGCTTCCTATTAAAATAATAGAAAAAAATATAAATGTACCCCGAAAAATATTGGAACGTCACCGAAAGTATATAATAGCAGCCATCGAGATACTATCCGGAGAGTATCCCGGTCTGGCCGATTATATGCGGTTTATCAGAGAGGAGTTAAACAAATGAAAGCAGTGGTAACAGAAATAAAAGGTTCATTTGCCGCGCTCTTATCTGATGATGGTCGCATGATCAAAGTAAAAAACAAAAATTATGCGATTGGACAGGTGATTATAATGAAAGAAACAAGATTGAAAGTAAAACACAAGCTACTTCCATGGGCAGCTGCTGTATTTGCAGTCTTTGCCATCAGCGGTGCCGGCGCCTATGCGTACTGCTCGCCTTATTCCTACGTTAGTCTTGACGTGAATCCATCTATTGAATACACACTAAATCGATTTGATCGTATTCTCGATGTAAAAGCAATGAATGACGACGGGCAAGACATTTTAGAAGAAATGAACTTTAAAAATATGGAAAATCACACCATAGAAAAAGCGATTGCTCAGACAATAAAGGAAATTTCAAAAAATGGCTATTTTGATGGGAGTGAAGAAGGAGGTATCGTCATTGCCACCTTTGGAAAAAATGAAAAAAAATCGAACAAACTAGCAGATACGTTACAGGAAACCGCTCAAGAAGCTGCCGATGAAGAAAATGGCGAAATCGCTGTGGAGTCTTCCAGTGTCGGACTGAATCGTGTAAAAAAAGCACGTGAATTAGGTGTAACGCCCGGAAAGCTGAACCTTGTAGAAAAATTACAGGCCAGCGCAGAAAATCCGGATGAAGTAAACTTGGAAGACTGGCTCAATCAGCCGGTTAAAGAAATTATGAAAGAAATGAAAGAAAATCGGAAAGCTTCACAACGCATCGATGAAGAAGAAGATCTACAACAGGAAGATCCTGCCGATGAAACAACTTCCAGCTCAAATACATCAAATACAAATAAGACAACTATAACAAACGCACAACAAAAAACACAAACAAAGGCGGAAGTAAAAGCAGAACAGAAAACACAAAAGAAAGCGGAGCAGCAGAAAGAAGTAAAAGCAAGCGTACAGCAGAAACCGCAAGAAAAAGTAGAACAAAAGGCAACTGAAGAAGTGCAAGCAAATACACAAGAAAAAATACAAGAAAACGAAGAAAAAGAAGTACAGCAAGAAATACAAAAGAATGTGCAAGAAAAGGAAGAAAAAACAAGCGAACAATCCGGCAATAATTCTAAAAAAATGACGGAAGAATCGTTGGAAAATGAAGCCGATGCGCAGCAAGAACAAGCAGCGGCTGAGGCAGAAAGAGACTCTAAAAATACCGGAAACAGTTCTTCAAACTATTCTTCCAAATCAAGCAATTCCAAAAGCAAAAAGAACTAATATAAATTTTATACAAAATAACATATTTGTATAAAATTCATACAACCCACTCAAATTATCTATTTTGAGTGGGTTGTTTTTTTACTATACTAAAATCTGAAAATAAAACAAGAAAGGATGCTAAAAACGATATGGTAAACGGCACCTATAAAATCACACTCCAAAGCCCTTTAGGTCCCAGGCATGGTACGCTTACACTTTTGCAGTGTGATTCCAGCTTATCCGGAAGCGTTGATATGCTTTCCTCCCACACAGTCTTTGAAAATGGCAGTGTACACGATAACCATTTTTCATTTACAACAGAAATGCATACCCTGCTCGGGAATAAATTGATCACGGTTACCGGGCTTTCAGAAGGCGATGCGCTTGTCGGGTTCTTATCCCTTTCTTTAAAGAAATTTCCGTTTACCGGAGAACGTTGCAGTTTGGAATAACTATTTACATTTCGGAAAACCGTTCCATGGCACTTCGGATATTGTTGCTGATTGTAATCGAAATCATTTCAATCAGTTCTTCCGCAGTCAGCTTTATTTCGCCCTTCATCCAACTGATCAATACCGCAGCAAAAGAAACGGTATAAAAATGTGCTAAAAAATCCTTATATTTTTCTTGTAAGATTAAATCGGAAGCACCTTCGTCAATTACACTTCGAAGAATGCTGTATATGTCTTTATAAAAAAAGGATTCTAAGTGCGAACGCCCCAATGAATGCAAAGCACTGGTACAAACTTCCCAATTCTGCTCAATATATTTCAGCAGATAAAGACAGCTGTCTTCCCAAGTTAAGAAGGTCATGTTTTCTTTTAAGAGACGAATTGCTTCTTGCTCAAACATCCATTCAACTAAGTCATAGATGTCTTTAAAATGATAATAAAAGGTTTGCCGGTTCAATCCGCTGTCTTCAACAATTTCACGAATGCTGATCTTATTCAGCGGCTTTTGCTTCATCATTTTCTTTAAAGATTCGGACAGCGCTTTTTTTGTCCTGCCGCTGGCGCCTGAATGTGCCATAATGCCCTCCTTATTCTTAATTTTTTTCTTATTGGCATTATAACACTTCTTTAGACAAATTACAAAATATGTCCAAATTTTATACAATCGTGTATGGATTATCTATTTTAAATTGCCTTAAAATTTCGTAGGATAATATAGAAAAGGCAACCGCTTTTCTATAACTGTAAATTAAAAATTCACATAACACATAAAAGGAGAAACGCAAATGGACACTTGTTCAAAACAACCACAAATAAAAAGTAAGAAGAGCCTAATTCAGACCATCATCCTGATTGGTATTGCTGCTCTTATCGTTTTCGTATTTTTCACAGTCACTTCCACAACAAAAGCAAAAGAAAAAGCTGCTGTGCTTCAAATACAAGGAAGTATTAAACTTGAAGAAGTTACTTTAAATTCAAAAATAGCCGGAAATATTGAAAAAGTAATTGTATCTGAAGGAGATATCGTAAAAAAAGGAGACCCCCTTCTACAGATTGACAGTTCCGCATTGGAAGCAAAAAAATTACAGGCAGAAGGTGCTGTCGCCGCTGCAAAGGCAACGGCAGAAAAAGCTGCAAACGGCGCAAGAAACCAAGAGGTTATTCAAGCAAAAGCAGCGTTTGATTATGCTCAAAAAACGTATGACCGTGTAAAATCGCTGTATGAAGAAGGAGCGGTTTCGGCAAATACTTATGATGAAACCTATGCAAAGTATACTGCTGCACAACAGACTTACAACATGGCTTTAGAAGGAGCTCGTTCCGAAGATGTCTCCGCTGCAAATGCTTTAGTCGCCCAAGCAGAAGGTGCCTTAGCTGAAGTCAACTCATATTTAGAAGACTGCATCATTAAAGCACCTGATGACGGCACAATTACTGCTATTAATGTGGAGTCCGGCGAACTCGTTTCAACCGGCATGGCACTTGCTTCTCTATCCAGTAACAAGACCCCTTGGATTGAAGTCAGCGTAGAAGAGAACTTATTATCCAATGTTTCTTTAAACCAAGAAGTTCCCGTCACGTTAACTGCATATCCAGATAAAACATTTATCGGACAGGTCACTAAAATCAGCCAGCAGCCGGACTTTGCCACAAAACGAGCAACCAATAACAATGGAGAATTTGACATACTGTCTTACCGTGTAACCGTCACTCTTGACAATCTGGATGTCGATGTATTTGCCGGCATGACTGCGGTTGTTGATTTTTCCAAGAAAGCCGGTAATGCACAATGATTTCTTTGTTTCAGTCAATCTCAGACCGTCTTTATCAATTTAAACTGCGGCATACGAAACTGATCATGACTTTACTGATTTTTCTTATTGTTCCTACTGTTACAGGGATAGCTTTGGGTTATGAGATGGGATATAACCGGATTGAGTCCATTCCGATTATGATTGCTGACTACGATCGTTCCGATTTCAGCAGAACACTTTTGGAATACATTACGGACAGTGAAATCCTTACAATCAAGGACTATGCCAAAAGCAACGAACAAGTAAAAGAGGCTTTGGACTCGGGCGAAGTAATGGCTGCTTTAATCATTCCGGAAGCATTCAACAAAAACTTATTAAAAGGAAATGGTCCAACAGTTGAAGTGCTTTATGATGGCTCACAGATGACAGTTGCCAGTTCTGCAAAGTCTGCTTTGTCTGAAATTTTATTGACGGTCAAAGCGGGTTATATGAAGAATATTTATCAGGGAAAGCTCTCTGTCGTTGAATCCGAATCCATGAAACAAATACAGCCAATCGGCGCAACCTACCGTGCCTTATTCAACCCAACGAAAAATTACAGAAACTTTTTACTGCCCGGTATGCTGGCTGCATTAATGCAGGTAGGCTTCGGTATCATCGGTTTATCCCGCTCAAAAGAAGAACGCTGCGGCTTTTTTAAATCAGTAAGTAAAATTATCGGCTGGGGCTGTGCCGGCGCTGCAAGTATGCTTCTTTGTCTGGGAATACAATATGTATTTTTTGGTCTTCCGTATCGCGGCAGCTTATTGGCAGGACTTCTCATGACCTGTTTTTTTGCCATTGCAATGACAGCATTTGGCTTTGTCATGGGCCGTATCGTACCGGATCGGGTGTTTGCAACGCAGCTTACCTGCGTACTAATCTTGCCGACAAGCATTCTAAGCGGGTATACGTTCCCTGTGATTGCTATGCCTCAGCTTTTACAAAAGCTTAGTGTTATTTGGCCTTTGACTTATTATGGAGATGGTATCCGAAGTCTTTGCCTGAAAGAAATCGGTCTGTCCTATTTTATACCTCATCTAACCGCTTTAGGTACGATCATTGCGGTAGAACTTTTATTTTTAGCTTGTGTCGTATTTGTGGAGAAAAGATACTATGATTACCAACTTTCATAATGCATTTATCAAGGTAAAGAATATATTGGTAGTCCTTGCTCTACCGATTCTCTTTACACTATTATTTGGCTATGTCTATCGTGAAGTTTACGTCGACAAGATCCCTTTCGCCGTTTTAGATTTGGATGAAACTTCAACATCACGTATGATTTCTGATCAGTTTTCGGAGCATGAGGGCTTAAATGTCCTTGGCAATGTAAGCACGCAAGAAGAGTTAAAGGATCTGATCTTATCGAATCAAGTTTATGGTGGTGTAATTATTCCAGATCATTTCGAAAAAGATATTAAGGCGAAGCAGGCTCCTTCTTTACTCGTCTTAATGGACGGGAGCAATCTCGTTATCGGCAACAATCTTCAGGCTTATGCAACGACAATTGTCAATACACTGGACATCGGTGTACAGCTTAACATCCTAGAAGGAGGTAACATTGTTCCCTATGATGCAAAGCAGTATTTAACGGCACTTTCCTTTACCAGCCGAATGCTCTATGACCCGCAAATGGGCTATTTTTTATACGTGTTTGCAGGTATATTGGGGATACTCATTCAGCAGACTTATCTGAGTGTAATCTGTTCACACTTATTACAATTAAAAAATGATTTAGCAGAAAAACAAGGGTCTATCTCGTTTCCAAATTTCACAATCGTTCAAAAAATCATACGGCTCATTTGCTTTAGCACCGTATCATTCTTTCTTTGCCTGTTAATCGCAAATAAAGGATTTGGCTATCCGCTTCGAGGTGATACCTTGTCTCTGCTTGCAATCGTAATCGTACTTTTAATCGGTGTGACTGCAATGGCAATTCTTATCACTTCCTTCTTTGACGATGAAGCGCATTGTGCACAATTCTGTATGTTCTTATCGATTCCGACCCTTTTAACGTCTGGATATATCTGGCCGGAATTCATGATGGCACCACACTTTGCCGCCATCATAAAATGCGTATGGCCGCTTTACTATTTCGCTAATCCGCTGCGTACGATTTGTTTAAAAGCTGCAAGCTTCCATGATATCCTTCCTTATTTAAATGGAGGTATCCTTTTCGCAGCTGCCTGGCTTACCATCTCTATCCTGCTTTTCAGACACCGGGTACGGCTGATGCGAAAAAACCATTTATCTAGACTTGACATTTGTAAAAATGAACTTTAATATATTAATTAAGTTTTCCGACTCTCGGGTCGGAAATAATAGCCAGCATAGAAAAGAGGAAAATGAAAATGAAAAAAAAATATATTTGCGCATTGCTGATTTCTTCCATGCTTCTCGGCAGCAGCACTTTCATCTTTGCCGCTGATGCAAAAGAAACAACAATTGTTGCAGAGGCAACTGCCGACAAGACTTCAAGCAGCTCTAAAGAAGAAAATTCCTCAGCGAGCACCGTTCCAATTCAAAGCAAGCTGTCTCTGAGTGAAGCCATTAAAATTATGCAGACGACGGGAACCAGTGCGGAAACGGCTGAATTAAACCGTCAATCGGATGAATCGATTGCAAAGGGGTACGCCGAATCCGTCAAAAGCATCAAGGAAGCCTTTGACAGCTTAGATCAGCTTCAATATCTTCTCAATGTCAACTATCCCGGTGTCAGCCGATCCGATTATATGACCGCCAGTTCCAGTGCTGAGGCCGCCGGTGCAACTGCAACCAATGAAAAAATCATGAAGCTTCGCCGCGATTTTGCAAAGGAACAAGGTGAAAATAATTACAAAGCAGAACTGAATTCAATTGAATACACCACTGTTCAAATTTACTCCGGTGTACTCTTAGCACAAGACAATTTAAAAATTACGCAGGATAATTTAAAAGTACAGCAAGAAATTCTAAAAAATACCGAAACGCAATTTAAAGTGGGGATGGTTGCTCAAAAGGATGTTCTCTCTGCTCAATCTGCTGTAGAAAGTGCAAAAAGTGATGTGCAAGCAGCTGAAACAAGCTTAGAAACAGCGAAGATGAAATTTAATTTTCTGCTTGGATATCCGGTAACGGAAAAAATTACCTTTACCGACACTTTAACCGAGCTGCCTGCTCCGACAGCCAGTTTAGATGATTCCATTCAAAGTGCTTTGAAAAATCGGAACGAAATCAAAGGTGCTAACTTTGCAAAAGAAGTACATGCCATTTTATTGGAAAGCTTAGCATACCGCTATCCTAAGAATTCATCGACTTATCTAAAGCAGCAAGTTGCATCCCTTCAAGCAGAAAAGACAGCGAAAGATGCTCCAAACCAAATTGAGATTGATATTCGAACTCAAAAATCGAAACTGGAAGATTTAAAAGTGGCATTGGAGTCTGCAAAATCGACAGAAACTTACGCAAAAGAAGGCTATCGCCTGACAAGCCTATCTTACCAAGCTGGTATGTGCACGCTCTCTGAATTACAGCAGACACAAGTGCTCTCGTACAAAGCAAGCTTAGGCGTAGCTGCGGCAATCAACGATTACAATTTAGCAATTTATCAATTTAAGTATGCCACTAATGTCGGAACCACACGACTTCCGCTGTAACATTAAATGGAACTCGGGACATACAGGGGATACCCCTCTGTAGCTTCTATGGCTTTCCCGATGTTGTAAGAAATATAAAAATTGCAAAGAGCTTTCTCTTAATGATTCATTAAGAGAAAGCTCTTTCTTGTTTGATTCAAAAACAGAGAGCATGCAACAAAAAAGCACCAGGAACATTCAACTGATACAGCCTTCTTATATACAGATAATCTTTATGATTTAAGTGTCTGCAACAAGAAAAATACATCGAGCAGTAATTCATGATGCTTTCCATTTTTAATAATCTGATTTAAAGCCTTGAGTAATCTCTAATCATTTACTTGCTTTTTAGAAGCTCAATCGCCTTATTCAGTTGCAGGTCATCTTTTCCATGAGCCGTCGTCGATGAAACATATTCCAAAACAGCTTGATCCAGTGCAGCAAGAGTCACATAGTCTAATCCGCCATAGGCGTATAGACCTCTTTCTTTCTGAAACTGTTTTATCGCTGTGACAGTTTGCTGATCCATCGTCGCACTTAAAGGAACATCAAATCCCAACACCTCTAATCTCTGCTGTGCGCCGTACACATTTAATCCGACCTGTCCCAAAGACGCCTTTACTTTTTCAATCATCGGAACAAACGCATTGACTTTTGCTTTCAGTTCATCGGACTTCTCTTCATTGCCATTATATACGATATAATCCGGCGTAATTCCGATATGATCAATTGTCTTTTTATCCGGCGTTAAAAAATAGTAGGTAGAGAGCTTAATTTCCGAACCGTTTTTCAGTTCTCCGATCTGCTGTGCAACTCCTTTTCCAAAGGTTTTTGTTCCTACCAAAACAGCCTTTTTGCTATCCTGCAAAGCGCCTGCTAAAATTTCGGAAGCACTTGCTGAATTTTGATTGACTAAAAGTACAATTGGCAGATCAACATGCTCATCAGCTGTTGCCTTTATTATCTCGACGATTTCGCCTTTTTGTTTAAAATACATGATCGGACCATCTTTCATCAGCTGATCTGCAATTTCTACAGTCGGTCCAATCAATCCCCCCAGATTGTTACGAATATCAATAATCAAGGATTTTGCCCCTGCCTTTAAAAGGCGGTCCAAAGCCAATCGGAATTCTTTATGGCAATCACTGTCAAAGCTTGTGATCTGCATATAACCTATATTTCCGTCCAGCATCTTATCCGCGATGCAAAGACTTCCAATCACATCTCGTGTCAGGGCAAAGGTCAGGCTTTTTCCACCACGATCTACCGTGATACTTACCTTTGTTCCCTTCTCTCCACGCATCAATGCAACGATCTCATCTACCGTCTTTGTGGTTACATTCACACCGTCGACCGCAGTTACAATGTCACCTGCTTTTATACCTGCTTCCTTTGCAGGGGAGGCGGAAAAAGTCTGTGTGATGCTGCATTTTCCATCCACATCCTTTACTGCAACGCCAATTCCACTAAATGCACCGTTTACACTTTGTACAAACGCTTTTCCCTCCTGCTCATTTGCATAGTAGACACTATAAGGGTCATTCAATGCCTCAAAAATACCTTCGTACGCCCCATCAATCAGCTCTTTATAAGTAATTTCATCCTTATAATTGTTATGTATGGTTTTGAGCAAGGTTTCCATTGTGGTAAATTCACCCTTCAAATAAGCACTGCTTTGCTTTTCGTTTTCTGTAGCATATACAGAAAACTCAGCTGCTCCCAACATCCCCGGAAAATACATAACAAACGAGAAGGAAGTCAGTATGAGTACCAACGCAACTAATAATGCCAGCACACGTGCTACTTTTTTTGTCCTTTGCGAATGCATTTTTACATCTCCTTTCTATTCTTCCATCTAAAAATTTATTTAAAAATATTTTACGCAAAATAGATTTTATATGATTTCAATATCCAATTTACTTCTGCCCTCAGTCAGTCCCCGTAAGCTGATATGGTAATCTATTTTCAAAGTGCCCTTTCCAAGGTCTCCCTGTAAACAATTTTCAACTTCATTGGTCAATACTTCCATTTCCACTGCACCGAACGGCGTATCATAATACCCTTCAAATCGTTTTCCTTTTTCAAATTCTATGACCGTATCTAAGGGAACGGACTCTCCGTAACGCCGCATTTTAACGGTATCCCCTTTCACCTTTAATGAGGTGGTACAGCCTTCCATTCCGGAAACTTCGCTCTCTTTATATAGCAAATACACAGAGCTTCCTTTTCTATAAAATTTCCCCTCTGTGATAAATTCTAAAACATTCTCTTCCTGTTCACTGGTAATCTGTTTACCAATGATTTTTAACATAATGTCTTTCATATCCTAATGTAATTATCCTTTCAATCAATGTGGAATAAGGTACGCCTACTGCTTCCCATAAGAGAGGAAACATACTGTATTTTGTAAAACCTGGGATTGTATTAATCTCATTCAAATAAATCTTGCCCGTTTTTTTATTGATGAAAAAATCAACTCTTGCAAATCCGCAGCAATCCGTTGCCCGATATGCCTTTTTCGCAATTTCCTGAATGGTTTCAGTCTGCTCTTTTGTAATATCTGCCGGTATACATAGCTTTGATTTTCCCCCGTCAAAGTATTTTGCCCGATAATCGTAAAATTCAGCAGAAGGAATAATTTCACCTACAGCAGCAACTTCCGGATTATGATTTCCGAGTACTCCGGTTTCAATTTCCCTGCATTCTATGTATTCTTCTACAATGATTCTTCGATCATATTTTGCTGCATTAAATAGGGCCTGTTCTAATTCTTTTTTATCCTTTGCCTTCCCGATTCCAACGCTCGATCCCATATTCGCCGGTTTTACAAAGACCGGAAAACCTAATTCATCGGATAATTTTTGAATGATATTATTTTTTTCCTCTTTCAATTCTTCACTGCAGACAATACGATAACAAACCTGCGGCAGACCTTCTTTTGCAAAAATTGCCTTTGCCAATCCCTTATCCATACAAACTGAGGATGCAGCCACACCACATCCACCATATGGTATATTAAGCATTTCAAACAATCCCTGCACCGTACCATCTTCTCCGTATGGGCCATGTAAGATAGGCAATGCAAAGTCAATTTGCTCTTTTAAGGAATCTTTCCCTGTCCCCAAAACGGTAAATCCATAATTCTGCGGATCATTCTCTAATGCAGTTTCAGCGATTTTCTGCCATCCACCATCCTCAATACGGCAAAATGGTCCGTCATATTTTAACCATTTCCCCTGCTTGGTAATGCCTATCATAACAATTTTATACTTTGTCTTATCAATCGCTTTGATGACCGATGCTGCTGACATCAAAGAAACCTCATGTTCCCCGGATCGCCCTCCAAATAAAACGCCTATTGTTGTCATTTTTATATCCTCCAAAGCTTTTCCTGCATTTATCCCTTCTATATTTTTGCATTTTACTATGCGGTAAGCAAACAAATGCATGATTTTAACAAACGCTTTCGTAAGCCAGCTGCTTCTCCAAGTATTTGCGTTCATTATATCGTATCGTGGGAAAAGTGCAATCATGCCTTTTTGTTTCGTTCTCGCTCACTTTTTTTTATTTATTTTTCATCTAATTCTGCAATCAGGCGTTCTAAATGGGATTGATCAAACTGGTATTTTTTTGTACAAAATTGACATACAAGCTCCGCTTGTCCATCTTCTTCCAAGATCGTTTGTAAATCTTTTTTTCCTATGCTCATCAGTACCTGCTCCAAGCGTTCTTCACAGCAGTCACATTCCCAGCTCAGTTCTCTGTATTCCAATGGATTGACTTGAAATTCTTCCGGCAGTTCCGAAAAAATCGTAGTTAACAGCTCCTGTAAGACCGCTTCTTCAGTTTTTCCTGCACCCTTTGCTGTCTGCTCTTCAATGAGCGTACTGATCGGCTTCATTTTATCCAGCATAGTTTCCAATGCGTCTACAGCCTCTTCCTTGCCCTGCGGCAGCATCTGAATCATCAAGCCTCCTGCAGCTGTGATTGCATAATCTTTTCCAATTTTCACACCCAAGGCTACAGAAGATGACTGCTGCTCTGACACAAAGAAATACGCAGTCAGGTCTTCCGCAATTTCTCCTGAAACTAAATCAATTCTTCCGACATACGGTTCCTTTAAACCCAGATCCTTTATTACGGTAAGCGTTCCGATACCGAGTGCTCCTCCAACATCCAGTTTCCCGTTTTCCTTTAACGGCAAATCTAAAAATGGATTGGAAATATAGCCCTTCACTCTTCCATTTCCCTTAGCGGTAGCTAAAATTTCCTTTGCCGGTCCGTCTCCTTTGAATTGAACGGTAACCTTATCCTTTTCATTCTTCATCATCAGTGCCATCATTCCGGTTCCGGTGAGCACTCTTCCCAATGCTGCCGCGGCAAGCGGCGTTGCCTGGTGTATCTTTCTCGCTTCCTCCGCCATGGACGTTGTAATCGCTAAATAAACGCGAAAGGATGCACTTTTATCAATTGCAATCAATGCTTTGCTCATACTGATTCTCCTATTGTTTCCGGTTGATCTAATTACATCAGCCGGATACTCTGTCTAATTTTCTCTGCACTAATTTTGAAACGTCTTCTTTCAAATTCTCCAATCTATGATTCACCTCTGCCGAGTCTTTTCCTTCCACGAAGAAATATATTTTTAATTTCGGCTCGGTCCCGGAAGGTCGAACAACAAAGCAGCTTCCATCTTGTAACGAATACTGCAAGACGTTTGCTTTTGGCAGTTTCGTTTCATCTCTCTCATAATCAATAACCGAAGAAACCAGACTGCCTGCGATAATCGCAGGCGGATTCTTTCGCAATCCCTCCAAAAGCCTCTGCATTTCCTGCATGCAATGTACTCCTTCAAAGGCAAAATCCAAAAGATCATTTTTATAATATCCAAATTGCTGATACAGATCCTGCAGGTGGTCGATTAAAGTTTTTCCTTGTTTTTTATAATACGCCGTCATCTCACAAAGAAGCATGGAACCATTCACTGCATCCTTATCTCGCACATAGCTTCCTGCTAGATAACCATAGCTTTCCTCAAAGCCAAAAACAAAACGGTGTGCTTCCCCTCGATCCTCCAACCATCCAATCTGTTCTCCAATAAATTTAAATCCTGTTAATACCTGAATCAATTCCAGCCCATAATGCGCTGCAAGAACCTCAATCATCCTGCTTGATACAATGGTTTTAATCACAATCGGGCGTTCTGGCAATGGATGAGCAGCTCTCTTTCTACTATTCGCATCTTTACGCATACTGCAAAGATAGTCCAATAGTAAAATACCAATCTCATTTCCGCTCAACAATTGAAATGCATCTTCGCCTACTTCGTCTTGTATGCGTATTGCAGCTGCAACACGGTCACAATCTGGATCTGTAGCCAAAAGCAAATCCGGCTTTTTTACTATGTCCCGGGAAATCGCCTCGGAATTTTCCGATAAACTCTCGTCGGCCTCTCTACAACGCTTTTTGCATAAGGCAAGTCCTTGTTCAAGCGCTTCTATTTTTTCCGGGTTCGGATACGGACAGGTTGGAAAGTTTCCATCCGGATGCTCCTGTTCCGGCACAACTTCGATATCCGTAACTCCGATTTCTCTTAAAATGCGGCGCACCGGACGGTTTCCTGTACCATTCAGCGGTGTATAGACGACTGACAAATCCGAGCAGTCCACACCTGTACTTTCATTCTTGACACATTCCATGTATTTGGTAACTGCTTCATCTGAAATATATTGTATCCGGCCGATCCGCTCTGCCGCCTGCTGCTCAGCAAAGTCGCCCTTGACAGCTTGTACGCCGTAAAAAAGGTCAATCTGATTCATCTGAGCGATTACAGCCTCTGCTTCCTCTAGATTTAATTGGCAGCCTTTTTCATTATATGCCTTATATCCGTTATATTTTGCCGGATTATGGCTCGCTGTTATCATTATCCCCCCGGCACATCCAAAATACCTTACCGCATAAGAGAGTATCGGTGTTGGCATCAATTCTTTAAAAAGAAACACATCAATGTTGTTTGCAGCAAGAACCTGTGCCGCTTTTTCAGCAAACTCTTTTGAATAAATTCGGCTGTCATAGGAAATAGCAGCCTTTGCTTTTCCTTTTATATAAGTTTTACAATTGATATAGTTTGCCAGCCCTTGTGTCACCTTGCCTACGGTATAGATATTCATTCGGTTGGTTCCGGCACCTAAAATACCTCGCAATCCTCCCGTTCCAAACGCAAGTTCCTTATAAAAACGTTCATAAATCTCTTCCAACGCAGTCTCATCAACGTTCTCTTTTTTTATCTCTTGTTCCAAAGAACGCAGCTCTTCACGAAGTGAAGCTTCCAAGTCAGGATACTCCAGCCATCGCTTCATTCTTTGAATGACCTCGGTATATTTCTCCATTTACGTATTCCTTCCTGTTTTTATATGGTTATTTTTTATTTTAAGGTCTTCTGATCTTTAGTCTTCCAAACCTTGCATTTCTCTACATTCTCAAATGATTTATATTATAGTTTACCATACTCTCGGAAATATGGAAACCTACATATCTGAATTACACACACCGTCACAAAAACTTCACGAATCATTGATAAATGGTGATAAATGCCAAAGAGTGCTTTCTAATGGTGGCAATAAATAAAAGCAGGAGTCGAGGGCATAAAAACACCCTCTAATTTTAGGTACAGAGGGTGCTTCTTCCTATTCTTGTATACGATCTAGGTATTCTCTTAATCCTTTTCGAACACTGCCTCGAACACCAACGACGCTTTCCGCGTGATAAAGCGAACTGAGGATTGCTTCTTCACTCGCTTCCGCTGTGGCTCGAAAAACGCTATCCAGATGCTCATCATATATCATCTTCGTTTCCAGAATATCCTTTTCACTATAATGAGGAACTCGGTTCGTTGTGGAAAAAGCAACTGCAATGTCTCCGCTCCCGTTTCCGTAAAAAGAGCCGGTTCTGGCAAGGCCTGCTCCCGCACGCTTTGCCGTCCTTTTCAGCTGGCGCTCGTTTAATGGCAAATCTGTTGCAACTACCATAATGATAGATCCTTGATCCCTCTCTCCTGATTCAAATGCACTCTGGCACTTTTCAGTTTCTTTTTGGGTCTTCTCTTCGTCTTGCATTTGGCGAATGCACTTTCCGACTGGATTTCCCGCAAGAATCAAATCTCCTCGCTCTCCAAAATTAGATAGAACAAGGACTCCGACGGTATAACGCGTTCCATCCATTTGCAGCACTCTAGAAGCAGATCCGATTCCTCCTTTTACACCCAGGCAGCACATTCCCCTCCCGGCTCCAACCGCACCCTCTTCAAAGATAATCGATGCGGATTCCAATGCATCTGTCACATGCTTTTCCTTAATATGAAGACCTCGAATGTCATTCAGTTTTCCGTCATTGCACTCCATGACTAGGGAATTGACTGTTCCCGTACTCACGCCGATGTCTTCGTTTTGCTTCAGCATATATTTAACCAATGCGGTAACTGCGGTTCCGACGCTTAACGTGTTTGTCAAAAGAATCGGTGTTTCAATTGTTCCCAGCTCGTTCAGCTGAATCAATCCCACACTTTTTCCAAAACCATTAATCACACAGCTTCCTGCCATCACCTTTTCTCGAAACAAATTGCCCTCATGCGGTAAAATTGCCGTTACACCGGTCTGTATTTCTCCCTTTGATAAAGTGAGATGTCCAACCTTTACTCCTGGTACATCAGTAATCAGGTTATTTTTGCCCTTTTGCATGTTTCCAATAACAATTCCTGTATTTTTACTCAAACCCATTTTCTTACCTCGTCTTTAAAAAAAATTATAAACCCAGTATAATATACTCTCTGTTTGAACACAACCGTTTGAAATACATGCTTACTTTGCTTCGAAATTGTTTATTAAATTTACAATGACAAATATTATTTATTAAATTTTAATAAATTGGCAAGTTTTTATTAAAGTACATTTTTAATATTTGGGGTACAATAGCAAAGAAAACAAATACGGAGGCTTTTCATGTTTCACTATATATCATACGCTGCAAGCTACTTAATTCCCGGATTCATAGTAACCGGGCTATTTTTAATTTTTTATGAAATTTATTTGCATAAACAGAATCTTGATCGAGATCCAAGCAAGCGATTTTTATTTTTATTACTCGGTGGTTATTTAACCTTCCTATTTTCACTGACTATATCCCCTATTTTTGGCTTTTCTTTTTCTGAAATCGGAACGGATCTCAATTTGGTTCCTTTGGACGTAAAAGATACGATAGCAACAAATCCACTTCAATTTTGGGGTAATATCTTTATATTTGTGCCATTTGGAACGCTCTTAGTTCTTATATCAAAAAAGTGCCGAAATTTATTTCTCACTCTTTTTCTAGGTGCACAACTATCTTTTTTTATTGAATTGATTCAGCTTTTTGAAAAAAGAGGGACGGATATCGATGACATTATTTTAAATGTAATCGGAACATTTTTGGGTTATATTCTCGGACGGATTCTAACGCAGTTTCTACCGAAAAAAACTCACTTAAAACCTAATTCTTTTTTTAAGCGCCCTGACCTTAAAAGCTTTTATATTCTCACGCTGCTTACCGTTACCACAGTTTTTTTCATTGGCTTTACGCAAATAGAAGACAAGCCGCCTTTCAGCAACACACCTGTTGTACAAGAAGCATCGCTGTCTTCCAAGCCATCCTACAGTGAGAATCCAATTCAAACAGAGATTGAAGCGCAAAATGCAATTTTGTGGAACACCAATACCAATACCATTCTATTTGATAAAGCGAGTGAGGATAAAATTGCACCAGCAAGCACCACTAAGATGCTTACTGCACTGACAGCCCTAGATTACAGCAATCTAGAAGACGAAGTGTTAATCGGAGACGAAATTCATTATATATCAGAAGACGCTTCCAGAGCCTGGCTCCTTTCAGGAGACCGCTTGACAATGAGGCAGCTTCTCGTTGCACTGCTTTTACCTTCCGGAAATGACGCTGCCTATTCGGTTGGTGTATACACGGGCAGAAAAATTGCAGGGAATGATTCTCTCTCTATTGATGAAGCACTTTCCGTTTTTATGGAAGCGATGAATCAAAAAGCTGCCCAACTAGGGGCAGCTGATTCCAATTTTATCAGGCCAGACGGTTATGATGCAGCGGATCAGTTCTCCACTGCTCACGATCTGGCGTGCATCGCTATTGAATTTTGTAAATCAAAAGAGCTTCTTGAAATTGCAGGCAGTCACTCTATCTCAAATGTTTGGTGTAATGGCAAGGATGTTACTTACTATAACAGCAACGAACTGATCAATCCGCAAAGTCCCTATTTTGATGCAGATGTCATCGGAATAAAAACAGGAACCAGCGTAGATGCGGGCTATTGTCTCATCTCTGCTGAAATTCGTAACAATGAACAATATATTTGTGTAGTCATGAACAGCACACAGGAAGGCAGGTGGAAGGACAGCTTAGCTCTGCTGCAAGCTACTCCTTGATTATAGAAGAAGGTCTTCGTCAAGGATTTCACCAGCCGCTACGATATTTGTATCTCCTGTTAAATACAGCGACTCGACACATCCATTTTCAATCAGAGCATCCACAAACAATTCTCCGCCGGGTACGGTCAGCTTTATGTTTTTACCGCTTACCTTACCTTGTAATGCCAAAACAGAAACGACAGAGCCTGAACCGGTACCGCAAGCCAAAGTAAAGTCCTCGACACCTCTTTCAAAAGTCTTTTCTAAAATATGGTCTTCCGAAACGATTTTATAAAAATTTACGTTAGCTCCCTTTGGAAACGCACTGTGCCAACGAAGCTGGCTTCCCAATTGAAACAGTTCTTCATGCGGCATTTCTTGAAATGCATCCAATCGAACAACTGCATGGGGCAATCCGGGATTTCCCAGCTCTACATAAGAACATTCATAACGTTTCCCATCTACTTCAACCGGATAGTCCAGCCGAACCACTTCGGGGGTATTCAGCTTTATTTTATAAAACCGTTTGCTTTTCCTCCATGCAAATACATCGCCCGCTTCGGTTTCAATTTTCATGCTTTCACCGGCAAGTTTACTTTCATAAGCATACCGTGCAATACAACGTGCACCGTTTCCACACATTTCAGCAACACTTCCGTCTGCATTATAAAAACGCATTTTGAAATCGCCGCCTGCCGTTGGCTGATCCACGACCATAAGTGCATTTCCTCCAATGGACAAGCCTCTCTGGCAGAGGCGTCTAGCCATTTGCGGAAACTTTTCCAGCGGAAGCTTTAATTCTATGTTATTCATAACAATAAAATCATTTCCTGCACCCTGCATTTTTGTAAATTGCATACCTAAAGGCCTCCTTCTGCATTTTTATAATCTTTGCTCTTGTTACCTCTCTGGAGCTGCAAATTCGATTTTTTTATTTTGCGTATCCAATGTACAAACACCGCCCATCGGTAAAGTCATCATCGGATATCCATGCCCAGATTGAATGTTGTATATAACAGGAATATCTAAATTTTTTAATGCATCTTTGTAAAGTTCTAACTCCGTATAAGAAGGGTCTTCTTTATTTAAACAGTCTGTAAACTGTCCCAAAAGAATTCCTGCACAATCCTTTAATTTCCCGGAATTTCGAAGATGGTACGTTAGCTTTTCAATTCGACTCATAGGCTCCTGTACCTCTTCAATAAATAAAATTTTCCCCTTTGTATCCATTTCATAAAAGGTACCTATAGAGGCAGAAAGGAGGGATAGGTTTCCTCCAATTAGTTCACCGCATGCTTTTCCTTCTTTTAATACTCCGATTTCATATCCTTTCGGATTCTGAAACGTATACGAAGCATCTGCATTCAGCGCTTTAAAGAAGCTTTCTTTTGTCTCTTCATCAAAATTCGCTACCATGTTGGAAGAAACCATCGGTCCATGAAACGTCACGAATCCACACTCTTTTGTAATTGCATTGTGCAGACTTGTAACATCACTGTAGCCGACAAAAATCTTGGGATTGGCCCGAATTAAGTCAAAGTCTACATAGTCCATAACCCGGCTTCCGCCGTCTCCTCCTCTGACGCAGAAAATCGCATCCACTTCAGGATCTGAAAACATGGCATTGATCCATTTTCCCCGAACATCTCCATCTCCGGCCATATATCCGGCATAATCAACCGTTAAATTATCGGCCAGTTTTACACGGTAGCCAAGCGCTTCCAAAACGTTCTTGCACTCCCGTTCTCTTTCTTCTGAAATGCGGGAGCTCGGGCAAACCAACCCAAGCGTTGCTCCCGGTTCTAATTTTTTTGGATACTTCATTCCCATCCTCTTCTTTACCTGTTCTTTATTAGCAAAATTATAGATCACTTTTTTATTATATTACAATTGTGCGTCTTTTAAAACCACATAACATTTACGATAACGGTAGCAGCAATTAAAGATGCCAAGTCTCCTAACAATCCGGAAATAATGGAGTGTCTTACATTGGTAATACCGACGCATCCGAAATATACTGCAACAACGTAAAACGTGGTTTCTGTAGAACCCAGAGCTACGGAAGCAATTCTTCCGATCTGGCTTTGTGTTCCATATGTTGTAAGAAGATCACTCATCATACCTTCTGCACCGCCGCCGGAGAAAGAACGCATGATGCCCATCGGCAGAACTTCTCCAGGCAGACCGATCAAGTTTGTAACCGGATTAATAATATCTACCAACCAATCCATAGCTCCCGAAGCACGGAACATACCGATTGCACAAAGCATACATACCAGATACGGGATAATCATTACGGAAACTTTTAATCCTTCTTTTGCGCCTTCTGTAAATACGGAATAAACTTTTACGCCTTTCGCCAATGCATACACAGGTATCACTAAAAGTATTAACGGTATTGCATATGTAGAAATTACATTTAAAACCTCTGTCATGTGTATATCCTCCTTTATCTCCCTATTTATAATTTAATTGGATCATTTCCGACATAATCTTCATTAATTTCCAAAGTACCGGCAGCTCTTTCTTTCTCAATGATGTTTTCCAGCTTATACTTTTTTGTTCTCTTGAGAATGATTGTAGCTCCTATTCCGACAATTGTGGAAATCGTCGTAGCTAAGATAACCGGTCCTACAATCTCTGCAGCACCTTCTACTTGTACTGCAGAACGCAATGCCAATACCGTTACTGGAATTAAAGTAATTGACGTTGTGCTGATAGCAAGAAGCATACATTGTGCATCTGTTGCGATATGCTTCGTCTTATTCAATGTCTGTAAATCGGCCATTGCTTTTAATCCAAATGGAGTTGCTGCATTTCCGATACCTAAGATATTAGCAGCAAAATACAAAGCCATAGAACTCATAGCCGGATGGTCTACCGGCACGTCAGGGAATAACAGACGCATAACCGGCCCGATTACCTTTCCTAATTTTTCACAGAGCCCTGCTTTTTCCATAACAGACATAAATCCTGTGAAAAAGACCATAACACCTACCAAACCAATTACAATGTCTACTGCTGTACCTGCGAAACTAAATAAAGCTTCTTGAACTGCCGTGATATTTCCCGTGAAAATTCCGGCAATTACTGCGATGGCCACTAGTCCCACCCAAATAAAATTCATCATAACAATAATTCCTCCTTAAAAAATAATTATCTCTCTATACAATATACGCAATTTCCGTGCCAAATTACCATTTTAATTTTTTACCATATCATCCTTTCTTTTTTCTACTTTTTTTTCGATTTTTAAATAGATCTGCTAAAAATCTTGCTTCTTTTCCTTTGTTTTTGTATTGAATTTCGAACCCCTATTCCTAATTTTAGGAATATTTATAAAAATCTCTTTTCAGCTTTACTTTTTTAAGTCGGATATGTAAAATAGGATAAAGTTAAAAGAAAGGGGACCAAAAATGGAAAAAATTCAATACTATTATCCTTCCATGTCAAAACAAGTTTTTCTAATCCTCCTCATGCTGCTTATTGCAGCACGCTTTACCATATTTCTTGAAGTTATTTTTTTTGATATTAATGATTATACCTCTACTTATAATGTCGGCGCTTCTTTACTTCTCTATCTCTTTTATTTGGTAATTTGTCTTTTCTTTTTCTTCGGATATAAATTTTTCTACACAACTTATAATGATAACGAAATTATCTATTATAATCGCATCTTAAGAAAAACAAAAGAAATTGATTTTCAACGTATTTCAAAGGCAGTTTTGGGCAAACGGGGCATCACGCTTTATGAGAAGGACGGCGAATCTGCGCTCTTCTTTCTTCCGTTTTTTCGTCTTGGTTTAATTTCGCCAGTTGGTGTTGACGGATTTTATAAACTCTTAAAAGCAAAAAACCTTTCCATTGAAAAACAGTTTACCATACTACCGGGGCATGGGATTTCAAGAAAGATTACTTCAATCGTCTATTCCTGTCTTGCACTTTTTGTTCTCGCCTCTCTCACGCAATCCGTGGCTTTAGCCGTTGCTATTTTAAAAAATAATTAGCGTTCTTTAACGAAAAAAGACTGTAGCTCAAGGAGGATATCCTTATCTACAGTCTAAGCAGACGTATAAACATGTCTGCTTTTTTAATTTCTGCCCTCTATAAGCAGTCTTTTATGATACGCATAGCGTTGCCATTGCAGATTTTATCTAGTTCCACTGCTTTAAAATGCTTGCTTAAAGCATTTAACAGCATTAAATATCCAGAATAATCCTTCATTTCAAGCTCATCATCAATGCCGTCAAAATCAGAGCCGAATCCAATGCTTTCCACACCGGCTTTATCCGCCATATATACCGTATGTGCAACGATGTCGTCAATCATAGAACGGCTGGCACCTTCCTTTAAGAAGGAAGCACAGAAATTTACACCGACTACGCCGCCTTTCTCTCCCAAAGTTTTTAATTGTTCATCCGTTAAATTTCTCTGATGATTGCATAAAGCACGTGCACAGGAATGTGAAGCAACAAACGGTTTCTTGGAATACTTTGCTACATCATAAAAACCACCTTCAGACAGATGGGATACATCAATCAGCATTCCCAAGCGGTTCATCTCTTCTACCACATGAATACCAAAGGGTTTTAACCCCATTTGATGTGCTTTTTCATCCTTACTGCAAGGAAACCCGATTGTATTTTCAAAGTTCCATGTGAGCGTTAAAAGGCGCACACCTTTCTGGTAGAACTCTTCTACTCGTTCCATTTGATCGCTGAGCACAACCCCGTCTTCAATGGAAAGAAGTGCAGACATTTTATTTAATTCTATGTTTTTTTGTATATCCGCTGCACAGTAAGCCGGTAAAATAAGATCCTTATTTTTTTCCAATTCTATCTGGTAAACTTTGTAAACCTCTTGAAAGATTTCATAGGGATCCATGGTTTTCATCTCATTACGGGATATGTAGATTGCAAAGAATTGTGCAAGCGCCCCCCCTTCTTTCATCTTTCTCAGGCTGATGTGCCCTGGATTATCAAGCAGTTCACACTGGCCATCACGATAGCAATTCAATAACGTATCGCAATGCAGATCAATCATTCTCATCGTATTCTCCATTTTGTTCTCCTTTCGCTAGCTTCTATACCTTTGTAAACCATTATTCCTATCCAACTTTATATCATAAAGCCTTATTTTATTAATTAAGCAAATTCTATGCCATAGATAATTCCCCTATTGATTTGGCATAAAGTTTGCTTATACTTATAAGTATAGTACTTCTTTTTACATTCCTATAGAACAATGTAAACAAACTTTGACTTTGATTCTTTAAACGGAGGTTATTATGAACATAGAAAATCAAATTGATGCCATTTTGGAGGAAATCATTACAATTCGGAGAGACTTTCACAAGCACCCCGAGCTTTCAGAACAAGAAAAACAAACGGCAGAAAAAATCAGCACTTATCTCCACAGCTGGAATATACCACATCAAATAGGCGTCGCAGGTTATGGTATTGTAGCATCCGTGACCGGTACAAAAGAAGCTTCCATAAAGCAGGCATTCCCTGCGATTGCAATTCGTGCTGACATGGATGCGCTTCCGATCTGCGAAAAGGTGGAAATACCTCACCGCTCTGTAGCAGAAGGGGTTATGCATGCCTGCGGCCATGATATCCATATGGCTACTCTGTTAGGAACTGCTCGTATTTTGCAGAGCCTGCGCTCCGAATTTCATGGTACAGTAAAATTCTTTTTTCAACCGGCAGAAGAAACCATCGGGGGAGCAGAGCGGATGATCGCAGCAGGATGTATGGAAAATCCCAAAATAGAAGCGGTGATCGGACTGCATGTTGCTCCATCCATTCCAAGTGGCGCAATCGAGTTTTGCCGAGGCAGAATGAACGCTGCGTCAACAGAATTTTCTATTCGTGTTGAAGGTGTTTCAAGTCATGGAGCACATCCAGATGATGGTGTCGATGCAATCTTAGCAGCTTCCCACATTGTAACAGCATTGCAGAGTATTGTCAGCCGCAACCTATCACCGACCAATTCGGGCGTCTTAAGCATAGGGCAGTTCCATGCAGGTACAAAAAATAACATTCTTCCACCATACGCTGACTTAAAAGGTATCATCCGTACATTTGATAAAGCAACACAAGTCTATATGAAACAACAGTTAGAGCAAATTGCTGTAAGTACTGCGCAAGCTTTTGGAGCAACCGCATCAGTGGATTTTCATGACAGCTACCCGGCATTGATTAACAATGATCTGCTTGGAAGCATATTGGAATCTGCTGCTCTGCAACACTTCAATCAAGAGCAGCTATTCCTCCTTTCCGAGCCCAGCATGGGCGCTGAGGATTTTTCTTATTTTGCAAATGCTTCTAAAGGAATTTATTTTAATCTGGGAACTAAGAGGGAGAGCAGCGAAAAACCACAGGCTCTTCACAGTGAATGGTATGATCCGGATGATTCTTGTATCCGCTCCGGTATGCTCATGGAAGTAGCCGCTGCATTTGCATTACTGAATTATGAAAAAAAGCCAAGTGCTACCGATAGGAGGAAATAAAAAGTGGAATTGCTCAGAGATACCGTCGTACAAGTCGATTTGGATGCAATCAGAGAAAACATGAGGGAGATTCATACGCTGATTGGAAAAGAAGTTTCGATAATGGCCGTGATCAAGGCAAACGGATATGGTCATGGGGCAATTGGAATTGCTCCGGCTCTGATAAAAGAGAATGCCGCTTATCTGGCCGTCGCTACATTAACAGAGGCCTTGGAGCTTCGCGAAGCGTATCACGATTATCCGATATTTATTTTAGGTCACACTCCTGACCATCTGCTGCCATATATCATTGAAAAGAACATTACACAGACAATTGTCTCTTTTAAGCAAGCTTCTCTTCTCAATGACTTGGCAAAACAAGCTCACAAAAAACCAAAGGTTCATCTAAAGGTAGATACTGGATTTCACCGCTTAGGTATGTCAAACGTTCATGAACTGAATAAAATCTGCCAGCTTGATTCAATAACAATTGAAGGCATTTTCTCTCACCTTGCCCTTGTCAACAAGCAGGAAAATGATCTGCAATATAACCGTTTTCTTGCTGTGATTGATGAACTGGAAAAGGGCGGGGCTTCCTTCCGCTACAAACATATCGCTGACAGTATTTCTGCGGTCGATTTTCCAAAGTATCATATGAATATGATCCGTCCCGGTGCTTTGATTTATGGTCTGAAAGGCTTTCACACTGGTTTTCTTCCATTGCAACAAGCACTTACGTTTCTTACACGAATTTCTCAAATTCATGAGATAAAAAAAGGAGATGGCGTTGGCTATGATTATTTATGGAAGGCGGAAAAGGATACCAGGATCGCTACACTTCCATTTGGATATGCAGATGGCTATCCTAGAAATTTAAGAGGAAAAGGTTATGTGCTGATTCACAGTGTCCGCTGCCCGATTATCGGGGTAATCTGCATGGATCAATGCATGGTTGATTTAACTGATGTTCCCAATGCTAAGGAAGGTGATTCTGCAATCATCTACGGCGACGGAGCTGATTCCGCTATGGACATTGAGGAGGCAGCAAAGCTGGCAGGAACAAACAAAAATGAAATTGTATCCCGAATCGCAAACCGTCCGCCGCGTATTTACCTTTCTAAATAATTTACCAAAAAAAGACTGCCTCACCAGTCATAAATCAGTGCGGCAGTCCTTCTAGTATTCTGCGTTAATCGTTATCCGTTGTTTCACAAAAAAACTTATTTATAGCTTATTTAAGCTTTTACTTTTCCATTACCAAAATATTTGTTAAAAAGAAACAGTTCTAGGAAAAGAGAACCAAATCCCGCTAGCAGAGTCACAACAACACTGTAGTTTGATAGTGCCGCTGCAATATATCCGATGATGCAGCAACTTGCTGTTGTCAGTGCATATGGAATCTGTGTCGATACATGATCCAAATGCACACAAGCAGCTCCTGTTGAGGACATAATTGTAGTATCGGAAATCGGCGAACAGTGATCCCCAAATATAGATCCGCCGAGAACTGCGGCAAGGGATACAGTCATTAAATTCGGTTGCGTCGCCATAGAAGGTTCTAAAACAATAATAACAATTGGAATGAGAATTCCGAACGTTCCCCATGCAGTTCCAGTCGCAAAAGCCAACGCCGAAGAGACAACGAAAATTAAAATTGGAAGGAAGGCCAGCGGAAAATGGCTTACTTCTACCATATGTCCTACGAATTGGCCCGTAGAAAGCAGCTGGCGACATACGGCTCCGATGGTCCATGCCAACGTCAAGATAATATTCGGCATAACCATATTTTTCGCCCCCTGAGTCACACCTTCAAAAAACTCATTAAAGGTCATCAGCTTTCTTGGTAGATACATAACGAACGCAACAACTAAAGCTGCAAAGCTTCCTAAAACTAAAGAAAGAGAGGAATTACAATTTCCGAACGCTTCCTGAACAGAACTACTCTCACCAGTAAAGAGCCCTCCTGTATAAAGCATCCCCAAGACAGAAAATATTATTAAACTCAAGATTGGGATTACAAGGTCCATAACCTTTCCTTTTTCACAAATTTTTACACCCATCTCTGCGTCATTTTCTGTGGAAGCCAAATTCCCTTCCTCTGCCAGCCTTTCAAATTTCCGCATAGGTCCAAATCCTACATTTGTTGTCGCAAGAACAATTACCATTGCAATGGTAAGGAGTGCATACAAATTAAAAGGAATTGTTGCTAAAAATGCAGCCATATCACTATCAAATACACCAGATGCACCCAAGCTGGACCCTACTGCAGCAACCCAGCTTGACACCGGGGCGATAATACAGATTGGCGCTGCTGTAGAATCTATAAAGTAGGCTAATTTTACTCTGGATACTTGATATTTATCGGTGATCGGTTTCATAATTGTCCCTACAGCAAGACAGTTAAAATAGTCATCAATAAAAATAATAACGCCCAGTAAGGCTGTTGCAAGCTGCGACATCACCCTTGACTTTATCTTGGTCGCAGCCCATACACCGTAAGCTTGTGCACCTCCTGCCACCGTAACCTGCACGACCAGGGCACCAAGTAAACTTAAGAAAATAACATTTGTAATGTTTCCTGCTAATGAGTCTCCCATAAGAGTAAATGTTGTCGTAAAAATCCCGACAAATCCAGTTCCGACGGTATAAGAATACGTCGCTGCACCAATTAGAATACCTACCAAAAGTGAAGATATCACTTCTTTTGTAAGCAAGGCCAAAATAATCGCAACAACTGGCGGCAAAATTGACAGCCAGCCAACACTGATACTTTCCATAAAACTATTCCTCCTTTATAGTCATTAAAGAACTATTCCTATGTTATTTTTAACAAATGGTGTAATCGTATGCTTTCTTTGCAATCTCCTGACAGACTCTATCAGCAAAACACACTTCCGTATCGTTGGATGCAAAGCATAAAACAAATGGAATTTCACTGTAAATAATTCCTGCATCATTTGTAATCCCATTATCCTCTCCGGTTTTGTGGCCAATCGGAATACGAGGAAGAAAAAAAGGAATTTTATAATTGAATTGCTGATTTTGCAAGATTGCAGACATCTCTTCGCTTGCTTGTCTTGAAATTAGCTCTCCCTTATAAATTTTTTCAAAAAACATCCCCGTCTCCTTTAGCGATATCACATTCTCTAAATTCTTTCCTTGAGGTGATGTATCAAAAAGAATGCGATTCAGCTTTGTCTTTTCCATCCCCAGTGAAGAAATAAATGCATTTATTTTTTCCATTCCCAATATATCAATTAAAATATTTGTTGCCGTATTATCGCTTACGGTAATCATAAGCCGATACAAATCTTCTATCGTCAGTTCTGTTCCTGTATGAAGCAAATTCAATACGCCGCTTTCCGGGAACATATCCTCTGAAAGAGATCCCGTTCTTGCTTGTCTTGCGTAATCTTCTACCAATCCTGACGGCACTTTATCTGAATCTTTTAAAATAATCATTGTATCTTTTGATAGAATGCCCTGCTCAATTTGATGAAAAGCTTCTCCCATCACCCATAGCTTTATCACGCTGGCAGACAAGAATAAATCATTTTCTGCAATCAGCAACTCTTCCTGTGTCTTCAAATTTTTATAGTAAACACCTGTCTTGCCTTGTAATTTTTCTAATTTATTTTCAATATATTCTTTCAACATATCTCCTCCTGTATAAAAGCCTGGGGATGTAGGTGTGCTTTTAAAGCGAGCAGTATTCTACCGCATTAAATTAATCTTCCAAAGACAATTCATTTTGTATCATATCTTCATAAGACTGTCTTTTTACAATCAACTGACTCTTCCCATCTTTTACTAAGACAACAGCTGGTATTGGATTTTTATTATAATTGGAAGCCATGGAATAACCATATGCACCGGTAGAAAAGACCGCCAGAATATCACCTTTTTTCGCTACAGGCATTTTAATATCTCGAATCAAAATATCTCCTGACTCACAGCATTTCCCACAAATTGTGACTAAGTCATCTTTGGTTTCTTCTGCCTTATTCGCAATTACGCCATCATATTCCGCCTGATAGAGCGCAGGGCGAATATTATCAGTCATACCTCCGTCTACAGATACATATTTCCGGATACCTTTTATGTCTTTAATTTCTCCAATGGTATAAAGCATGATGCCGGCTTCTCCGACAACACTTCTACCCGGTTCAATAACGACCGCCGGTCGATTCATTCCGTTTGCTTTAGAAAATTCCTCAATCCGTTTCATCATTGGATCAAGATAATATGCATACCTTTCTGGGTTTTGATCTGTGTAACAAATCGCATAGCCGCCGCCAATGTTCAGCTCACTTATTTCGTATCCAAATTTTTCTTTTGTTCCCTTTACAAGGTTTAGCAATGTCTCGAGTGCCGCTAAATGAGACTGATTATCTAAAATTTGAGATCCTACATGAAAGTGAAATCCCAGGAAATCAACAGATTCACATTGTATTGCTTCCTGAATCGCCGGATAGATCACCTCATCATCCAATGGGATCCCAAATTTAGAGTCTTTTTTTCCAGTTACAATATAGTCATGTGAATCACTTTTTACACCCGGTGTGATTCGATACAGCACCTTCATCTTTTTCTGCTTTTCTTTGCACACTTCATCAATTAATGCCAATTCATGAAGTCCGTCGATAATGATTCTTCCGATTCCATAGTCAACTGCCATTTCAATTTCACTGCGTAATTTATTATTTCCGTTAAATTCAATCTTTTCCGCCGGATATCCTACTGCCATCGCTGTATAGAGTTCCCCTCCGGATACAACGTCAATACACATCCCTTCTCTCTTCAAAATCTGTAACAGCGCCTTCGTGCAAAAAGCCTTGCATGCATAAGCCACACGTGTGTTGGGATATGGCTTCAAAAAATCATCTTTTAATTCATTCATCTTTTCTAAAAGGCCATTTTCCGAGTACACATAGAGCGGCGTTCCATATTTTTCAGCCAAATCTACCGTATTGCATCCGTCAAAATGTAATACGCCTGCTTTTACATCTTTATTCATTTTTTTCCCCTCATTTTTCTAATTTTTATAGCCTAAGCTCCTTCTTTTTTGTGAACAGCAAGATTTTTTTCACTTCCCCCCCTAAATGCACTTTGAAATGAAACCTCCTCAAATACTTACAGGGGAATTTTCCTTTTAATCCTTTATTGCTGCTTATTACCTAATATTTACGCAAGTCTTATGCCAACTGATTCCTTTAATCTTTTGTATAATCATTGCCGAAAAACCGTCTGTTTTGTTGCTTTTATGATTCACTTTTGCCATATTTTCATATTATTTTCTATGTTTTATACGAAAATCCGGACTACCAGTTCTTTTTTTCGGAAAAAAAATACAATAAAAATAGACGACCCTTAAACTATTATAAAGCCGTCTATCTACTGATTATTTAAATTGATATGAAGTATTTTTTCAATTTTTCATAAAAAACGGATTTTGACATATCTAAATCCTGCATTGCTTGAATCTTATTTCCGTTCGCCCGAACCAGTGCTTCTTTTAATATTTTTTTCTCTGCTTCCTGCATCTGTTCACGCATAGAAGTTCCAATCGTATAAGAACCCTTAATATTGATGTGTTCCGGGTAAATCCAATTGGTTTCACACAGCGTAATAGCCCGCTCAATGATATTTTCCAGCTCTCGGACATTTCCGGGCCAGCTATACCTGAGTAGCTTATCAAGCGCTTCTCCCGACAATTGCTTTGGAGATAAATCATAACGCACACAAATTTTATTTAAAATCTTATTAATCAGCATATAAAGGTCTGACTTATGCTCACGCAAAGGCGGAATCACAATCGGAAATACATTGATTCGATAGTAAAGGTCTTGACGAAACGTTCCCTTTACTACTTCCTCCTCAAGATTTTTATTTGTTGCTGCAATGACTCTGACATCAATCGGAATCGGCTTTGCAGAACCTACTCGATAAATGATCTTATTTTGCAGAACATATAAAAGTTTCACTTGAATTTCAAGAGGAAGGTCTCCGATTTCATCCAAGAAGATGGTACCTCCATTCGCATTCTCAAAGTATCCGGAACGTCCGGAAGACAGTGCTCCGGTAAAAGCACCTCCTACATAACCGAACAGCTCACTTTCAAAAAGAGTCGGTGCAATGGCATTACAGTTCACTTCTATAAACGGAGAGGATTTATTATTTTCTTCGTGAATCAAACGGGCCAATAAAGATTTTCCGGTTCCGCTTTCACCCGTAATGATTACATTAAATTTTGTTTTAGATGCCTTATGCGCTAAATATTTCAGCTGCACCATCAAATGACTGTTACCGACAAAACGAGGAAAGAGATCTTTTGAAAGGTCTCCATACATTGACGGACGGTTCGTATAACTTTTTTCAACCTCCATTAAAATTTGATTGCGGTCATCCAAAAGCTTTTCCAGCTCGGATACATCCTGTATATTAAGAAGAACGCCTTGTATCCCTTGCTCATCCTGAATCGCCCTGATTGAACACAATACTAAACGTTTATTAATTTCAAAAAAATCATTGGGAATAAGATGTTCTTTTCCAGACAAAACGGTTCCTATGCTTTGAAGCAATTTCCCTTTTTCAAAAAGGTCATCAATCTTCGTTCCAATGACGTTAAGGTCCTCTCTTTTGCTTCCTTTTGAAAGAAATTCACGATCATGTAAAATTTCTTTAATGGACTCTTTTCTTATGGTATAACCTTTCGCCTGAAAAAATTTTATACTTCCGCTTTTTCCATCGATAATCACCATATGGCCGAACGAATCTAAGAAAGAAACACTGTAGGAATCTCCGTTTACTCGAATGTGCATCTTTTTCTTAATCGGTTCGATCAGCACCTGAATCTGAAAGCCCAAATAATTTGCTTCTAATACAAAGTCCTCATTTAAATTCGCACCGCGAAGATATTTATAAACAGGCTGAATTTCAGGGTTTCCATAAACACCAATGCCAAGGATACAATCATTTGCTCGAATATCCGAATCCAAAATGTTAAGCAGCGATAAGTCCTTCGGTGATAAATCACCGTCATCCTTTCCGATTGCATTATCTGCAAGAATAACGATATCTCCGCTTTCAATTTTACCCGCTTCGTGGGATGCATATTTATCAAAAATAATCCCCGTGATTCCCTTTGCTTTTTGGTTAAAAAGACGTATTTTATGCTCTTTGTCTACAAATATGATACCGTCTTCCAAGTGATCGGTAATGAGCTGGAGCAATTGAGAGTTTCCAATCATGTTCTATCTCCTAAGCAGCGAAAGATTTAACTTAGAAATATTATAACAAAATGTTACTGCTTAAGCAATCCTGCCGATTTCATTTACCGCATATGTAATTGTTGAACTGCTTCTCTAAGCTGCTCTAACGCACGCTTCAAAACAACACGCGGGCAAGCGACATTCATGCGCAGATAGCCATCGAGACTGCGGCAAAAATCAGCTCCATTATTTAATCCAATTTTTGCTTCGTGAATCATAAAGCTCCATAAATTTTTATAATCCATCAGTTCTCTGCAATCCAGCCAAAGCAAATAGGTCGCTTCCGGCAGACTTACCTTTATTTCCGGGATTTCTGTATGTAAAAATTCTCTTACAAACAACATGTTTTCCTCTACATACACAAGCAGCTGTTGCAGCCATTCGTCACCATGACGACACGCTGCTTCTATCGCAACTAAACTAAAACAATTATTTCTGTGAATATCTAAGCCACCCCAAAAAGAATCAAAACGATTTTTCCACTCTTTGTTTGGAAAAATAATGGATGCTGCCTGTAATCCAGCCAAGTTAAAGCTTTTAGTGGAAGAAATACAGCTGATAGTTTGCCCCGCTACCTCCTTTGAGATCGTTGCCGTCGGAATATGCTCGCTTCCCCAAAGCAAAAGGTCAGAATGAATTTCATCTGACACAATCGGTACCTCATGGCGAATACACAACCCCGTCATGCGCTCCAGTTCTTCCTTCTTCCATACCCGTCCGACCGGATTATGCGGACTGCAAAATAGAAATAGCTTCGGCTTCCGTTTCAACTTTTCTTCCAAGTCTGAAAAATCCATCGTGTAAGATCCATTTTCTTCGATAAGCTGGTTTTCTATGACCTTACGGTCTTTCCAAGCCTCAATGACATCATAAAACTCAGGATATACCGGTGTCTGTATAAGCACAGCATCTCCCGGTTCCGTAAATTCATGTACCAGTTCTGATAGCGCCGGAACAATCCCTGGTGCAAAACTAATTTGATTTGGATCAATCTCCCAATTGTGATGTCGCCTCTGCCATTGACATATGGATTCGTAATAGGAACTTGGGCGGGAAGTATATCCATAAATTCCTTGATTCGCTCGCTTTTTTACTGCATCTATGATAGGCTGTGCTGTTTCAAAATCCATATCGGCAATCCAAAGCGGGATGATATCATCCCGCCCGAATTTTTTGAAGCGTTCATCATATTTTGCTGCATGCTGCTCGCTGCGATCAATTATTTTATCAAAGTTATATTTCATAATATCCGCTCCATTTCATCAAACTATTGGCTATAATACTCCTCACCGTACTGTAATAATACGCCTGTTTTTTCCGCACGTTCTGTGCTGTCCTCTGCACCTAAAACAATGGCAATGATTCTCGTTTCTGCAGCACCATTTTTTACTGGCATTGTCGCAATCAAGCAGCATCCCGCCCGATTTGTCGTTCCTGTTTTCAATCCGTCTACACCATCCATTTGGAATAATAAGCGGTTGGTATTTTCATCTGTGAAATTTAAACTTCCTTCAGACAGCTGTACTTTTTCAGTAATAGCAAGGACTTCCGGATAATGGTTGATGATGTATCGGCTCAACTCAAATAAGTCCTTTGCACTCATTCGATTCTGCTTCTTTGATGAAAGGACATCCGGGGTATAAATAGGAAGGCCATGTGGATTATAAAATTCTGCACTCAGCAGCCCTAATTCGCTCGCTCTCTGGTTCATACGCTGCGTAAATTTTTCCTCTGATCCATATAAATGTTCTGCAAGCGCCGTAGCTGATTCGTTACTTGAAACGATCAGCATAGCTTCTACCAAATCCTGTAATTTAACTTTCTGTCCCGCTTTCATAGGGACAACTCCATCTTCCGACAGAGAATAGGCTTCAGCTGTTTTGGAGAGAACGACTTCATCATCCCAAGAAATTTTCTTTTCTTTTACCGCTTCTCGAATCAGCAGATAGGTCATAAGTTTTGATGTACTTGCGATTGATACTTTTTGATCTGAATTATTTGAATAGAGAATTTCTCCTGTGTCAGAATTTCCAAGCAGTGCCCCGTGTAAAAAATCAAAATATCCGCTCTCTACTGTATTTTGGAATTGTACGGTATAATCTTTTTTCGGGTCGATCAGAATCGCTTCTGCGCTATAGTCATAGGCGGCATATACGTCAAAAATTTGCATGATATCACAGAATCTGAAATAGCTTTCTCCTTCAATACTGTATGCAGTAAACTTAATGCGTTTGTTATCTAGTAAAAGTTTCGAAGAAATCGACCGTGCCTCTTTGTTAATAAGGTTTTTTACCTGTTTTTGCTCTCCATTTGCTGTATACGCCTTTCCTTTCCATAGCTGAATTGCTTTATATTGATTATCATATGTAATATTAAACTGTTTTTCACTTCCATTTAGCAACTCCGCAAAGTCTCTCAGCCTAAAGTAATTCTGCCCCCCTACGTTATATCCTGCAAAGTTTTCAGTCTTGTCATCCATAACTACTGCCACATTTTTAGGCACTGCTGTATAGGAACTTCCAGCAAAAGCAAACGTCGTCATTCCACAAAATAAAGTCAAAATCAGCATCAAAGATAATGTAGTGCGTATTATTTTTCTATTCATAGTATCCTCCATTATTATAAGTTTCAATATTTTGTATTCCTATTTCATTGGGCAATTCCTATGCTACTTCATCTATTTCCGTTTCCCTATTTTTTTTCATCCACTCTTTTCCTTCCACAAGTCTTGTCACCATCATCGAAGAAACCGTATCCCCGGACGCATTTACCATAGTAGCCGGCGGGTCGACTAAAAAACCAATGGTTGCGATAATAGGAAATGCTTCTGGCGGAAATCCGTAAAGATTTACAATCAGCATTTCTCCAATCAAACCGCCTCCCGGTACCCCTGACATGACAACTCCACCGAGAACTGATATGATAATTGCTGTTGCAAATGTTCCAATGCCTGCAAATTCTTGCCCAAAGACACCAAATAAAAACGAAATCTTCAAGATAGAAGACAGGCAGGTTCCGTCCATATGCATGGTCGCGCCAATCGGTAATATAATTTCACGAATATCTTTTGGCACACCTATTTTTTGTGCAGCTTTTAAGTTAACTGGTAGTGTCGCAATCGAGCTTCCTGTTGCAAAAGCTGTAACAGCCGGTGGCATAATGTTTCTAAAACAAGCTGTTGTTCCTTCTTTTCCTCCTGCGAAATAAGAATAGCCAGCAAACGCAACAATAAAGTAAAGAAAACAAACCGGATAGTAGATCAACATCGCTTTCATATAAGCACCTAAAAGCTGTGGTCCGAATTCGCCGATTAAGGCTGCAAAATAAGCACCCAGTCCAATAGGAGCATAAAGCATGATGATACCGATCAGTTTCATAAAAATTTTCGATAAAGCGTCTAATCCTTTTGCGACCTTATTTTCTTCTCC
Source organism: Sinanaerobacter sp. ZZT-01 (assembly GCF_035621135.1). NCBI lineage: Bacteria > Bacillati > Bacillota > Clostridia > Peptostreptococcales > Anaerovoracaceae > Sinanaerobacter > Sinanaerobacter sp. ZZT-01. The sequence continues at coordinate 1,431,092 of NZ_CP141728.1, read as the reverse complement.
TCCTGTCGTACTGACACAATATCCAAACAGAATAGAAAAGACAATCAACGGCAGCATATTCGCCTTTGATAAGAGACCTACGAAATCCGGTACAGTAATTGCCTTTACAATCTGTTCTCCAAGATCGATCGTCTCTAACTCTTCGGCTGCTTCCAATGCAATATTAGCTCCAGCTGCTGGTGGAAAAATGCTTACAACCGTAATGATAATAATGGATGCAATGATACCAGTGACACAAAATACTAGGAGCATATTTCCTAAAATCTTTCCCAATCGCTTCATATTCAGCATGCTTCCAACCGCACTGCTTATTGTAATAAAAACTAAAGGGACAACGGCAGTAAACATTAAATTAATAAACACCTGCCCAAAAGGCTTCAGCACAACGGCTTTTTCCCCCATAATAAGGCCGATTATGCTTCCAATGATAATACCTGAAAGTAATATAAGTGGAAATCGATAATTTTTCCAAAAAGTTTGCTTTTTTAAGGTCATCATAACAAGTCCTCCCCTTTATCAATACTATTCCTCCAAGAGTCTATTATTCCGATTAAGTTTCATAAACTCCTGCGGAAATCCAATCTGGATTTCGCAATCCCAATCTAAGACAATACAACGGCCATAAAAAATAAATCATTCATTTTAATCTTTTTTCATCCCTCCTTTTTCATGAGACAGGATTTGTAATCCTATGAGTTAATTATTTTCTCATACTTTTCACAATGTTTATTATAAGAGCAAGATCGATGCCAAATTGGTTGAATATTCTAAATAATGATACTGCTTTTAAATAAACTGTATGAAGCTTAGAAATAATAGAGCTTCTGAAAAACTTTCTTTTTTATTTGCGTTTCATTTACTAGCATAATACTCGTTTATCCTCTATTTTTTCCGGTTTTTCGGAAAATGATGTTAAAAAACGAACTACGATAAAAAAGTTTCATAATTCTTATAGTCAAAAAATAAAATCCCCAATCTAATCACATCATTAGATTGGGGATTTTTAAATCATTCATTTCCATCTTTAATCAATTTTCATCATTTCCAGAGTTTTAAATTTTAATTTTAAAGTTTTTGGTTTCTTTTTTGGATCTGTTGCTGCTTCAATCAATTCACTATATTTTTTATCTGTTAGAGCCTCGCGATAAATCTGAGCTACTTTCGGATCAACCTGGACTACCGGAACTAAGTCACTATCCAGCTCTTCAGGTGCTTGTGCTCCGATCAGACATAAGGGTGGAAAAAGTACACACCACCAATTTTGACCTTCGGCTTCTCCAATACTTACATTAAGTGCTTCATAGTTACCAGCTGGAAAAGTTACATTTCCATAGCTTTTTTTCGGCACCCATCGATTTCCCAGTGCAGCGGTTACTTTATATGTGTATCCTTCTTCTTTTATCACACTTTCTGCCGCCTGTTCAATGTCTCTTAAATGGCTCTCAATGTAAGCTCTCGAATCTCCTAAGGTTAATGAAACTTCTTTTGCCTCATCATCCGCTTGTGCAATTGCTTCTTGAACAAGTTCTTCATTGATTTTTTTCAGAAGCTGATCTCTCACTTCTCTTTTTAGTGCTTGATCTCCTTCGCTATCACTGTTTGCAATGACATGAAAACGTATAAAATCTTCATTACTCATAGATGACTGCATCCTTTTTTGTATATTCCATGTTGTATAGGCAAACAGGCAAAGTAAAACTAAAAACAATATTTGTATTCGCTTTTTCCTTGACCGCATAATAAAAACGCTCCTTTGAAATTTTCTTATTTTAATTTTTTCCAAAGTAGAGCGTTTTTATACAAGTGGTAATATTATTTTACAATTAATAATTTTGTTCCTGGTTTGATATCATTACTGTAATCTATGCTGTTAATTTTTTTGATTGCTTCAATTGTTGTACGATATTTTTTTGCAATTTTCCATATATTGTCACCTGCTTTTGTGATGTATAGCACCATACTTGGCTGATTTTCTTTTTGCTCCGGCAATTCTACAAAGCATACATTTTTAATCAATGCATGTTTTTCCATATCCATAACACTAGAAGAAACTGAGATTCCCGCATTTACTTCAATTTGATTTTGATTCATTTTGTCATACCAAAGCTCTTTTAGCACAACTTCATTATCAGCGACCATCTCACTCTTAATCCCTGGAATATCTATGCTGCTTCGGAACGGTAAATCCTGTTTTATACTAAATGGGGTTTTATTCTCATCCATTCCAATGCAGATAATCTTTAAAGTAACTGCACCCTCTACGATGTTTTTTCCCGCTTCAATATGCGATGTTGTTTCTCCAATGTTTCCGGATAAAAATACAACGCGGTCAATGCCGCCGTATTTTTCCGGCACATTAATGATCTCTCTAGCTGATACTTCAGAATTACCCATGCCACAAAGATTCATAAGGCTTATTTCATCCGTATCATACTGCATCTCCTTAATATGATGATATACATCTGTTACAATTTCCTGTTCTGTGTCTTTATAAACTTCAATCGTAGTATCTGCTGTCAGCTCCAATGTAAAAGAATTGACTTGCCCGTTCTCATCTTCTTTCGGTTTTACACTGGCGTTAGCGACGGCAAAAGAAACACTGCTTCCAGAAGGAGCGGCTGAATCAGGAGTATCTTCCTCTAATTTGATAAATTGCGTGAAGTCCGTCTTTCCCTGATAGAATACCGGTATTGCTTTCTGTGTATCTTCTTCGCCTTCCTCTGCCATAGATTCAATATCGCCACCAAAAGGCTCAGCACCCAGATACATAACATTGCAATAAACGGTTGCGTTGATTACCGCTTTATCTCGACTGACTTGCTTATGATTTTCTACAACATTTACATCATAGCGAAGAATTTTGCCAATTTCCGGCATACTGTCTTTTAATGGAAGGTCTTCTTCCAGTTCAATCGCTTCTGTTTTACGCAAAGCAACATCGGTTGCATGTATTTTTTCTTTTAGTAATTGTACCTCTTCTCCTTGTATTCCTTCAAAAATTTGCACATCGACTGCACGATATTCTTTTACATTAATTCCAACGGTTGCTTTCACGCGGAATTTTCTTTCATTCACTACGGAATAATCAATCGCTTCCAGCATTGGTGTAACAATTAATTCCGAATACGGCTCTGCACGTATTTCTGCTTTCTCTTTAAATGGCAGCCTGGAATCAATTGCGACAACAAGTTCATTTTCCTGTGTCTTATCTGGTATGTATAAGGTTTGCAGCATAAAATCGCCACTTATTTTTAAATCAGTCACACCTGAGGCACCTGCTGATACTTGTTTATCAGAAAGTTTTAATTTCCCATCCATAGAAAGAATGGAGGCTAAATCTGGTTTTACATCAGGTACTAAAATATCTTCTTCAATAAAAACACGAAATTGTGGTTTTGATTTTACATCTGTTATCTTTAGGCGGCGGCTCAAAAGGTTCGCATCTACCGGCTGAACCTTATGTGGAATAGGCTTTTCTGACGGCTTTTCTTTTGGCGCCTCTGCCGGCCGTTCTATTTTCTTTTCTTCCAAAGTTTGCGGGATGATTGCAGATGGAACAGTCGGTGATATTTGTATTTTTTCACGTGCAGTTTCCAGCATTGCTTCTTCTGCTGTTTCCGTAACCACTTCTTCTTTCTTTTCCACTGCCTCCTGCGTCAATTTTTCCTCTTTATTCGCTACTGTTTCCGATGCAGTTCCTTTCTTGGAAGCCGCTTCTTTCACCTCATCTTCGATATTCTCTTTTTTATCATCCAGTTTTGCATCTAATTCCCTTGCCATTACTGTTTCTGCATCTATACTTTCCTGCACATTTCCAATGGAATTTTTTATAGAACTTTCAGCTTCTTCTTTCTTTAAAGAATTTTCTTTCTGCTTCTCTTCATCCTTACTCTGCTCCGTCCCTTTTTCCTTCTCACCAGTCATCTCAAGCTTTTCTCTTTCAGAAATCGGTTTTCCCGCAGCTGCCTTCATATCTGCCACGGTTTTCGGACTGATTGCCGGAAGGTCATAAAACAGCCTGTCGTAGACACTCGGATCAAAGGCGTTATCTATCGGCATAGGCGTTTTCTGCTTCAAAGGCAATTCATTTTTTGGCCGTGCCGGTTTTAATGCAAAGTCTGGAATCTTATCAAAATCGTATGGATCTTTTTCATATGCCATGATCGTTCCCCCTGTATCACTAAAATCAAAATTTCTTTGTATTTAGTGTATGTAGAGAGCGGACTTGTTATGACAAGGTTCTGATTAAATATGTATCTTCATTTTTTTTCTTACTATTAATATATGCTGTTTTTGCTTTATTTTTACTTGTATATAAAGAAAAAATAGTTGGACCGCTTCCGCTCATCAAAACTTGATAGGCTGTTTGAAAACTTTTTAAATAAAGTTTGGTCTCTAAAACGCTTGGATTCTTGTTCAACGTAACCGTCTCAAGAACATTAATCATATTTTTTTGTATTTTGTTTAAATTTCTTTCCTTTAATCCACTAATCAATTCGGTAGTATTTGGGTGGCATTTCACTTCATCCATAAGAAACGCATCATATACCGATTTTGTTGAAATATTAACGGGAGGTTTGGAAAGCAGAATCCAGCCATCTAGAGGTGGAAGCGGAGTAAGTTTTTCACCGATTCCTTCTGCAAATGCACAAGTAGATGCAAGCTCCTTCTCTCTTAATTGTAAATCTTTTCTTTTATATACCTGGCCCATAATACAAAAAGGAACATCTGCACCTAGTTTTACTCCAAGCTGCAAAAGATCCTGTAATTTTAAATTCAAATGCCAAAGCTGTGAAAGCGCAAGCATAACCGCTGCTGCATCGGCACTTCCTCCTGCCAACCCAGCAGCGATCGGAATTCTTTTCTCCAATTCAATGGCAATCCTGCAATTGGGGTTATAAATACTCTGCATTAAAGCAGCGGCTTTATACGCCAAATTTGCTTGATCTGTCAAAAGTCCCTCGCAGTTTGTCGTCACTTCAATCTGCTCGTTTTCTCTTTGCTCCGCTTTTTCATCCATAAGCGGGTAATATTTTACAGTAACGGTATCGTACAAATTCACTTGCTGCATAACCATTTCAACTTGATGATAGTTATTTTCCAATTTTCCCAATACATCTAGACAAAGATTAATTTTCGCATACGCTTTCATTGAAATTTCATTCATAGAAAACTCCTTTCTTACAAGGTAGTATAATCGTCCTCGATAAAAATTACAATCCACTCTAAAATAATTAAAAATGTATTTTTTCGCCACGAAAAGGTAATAATGCTTTAATATAAAAAGAATTATTCTTAATTAAAAAAATGAGATCAATCATTTCCTGCTTTCAAATAATTGATAATAATTTCTTAATTATAAAAAAATTTTGTGAAATCTATTGACAAAAAGTCGAAACGATATATAGTATATAATATACAATATATCGTAAATCGCATATGTGGAAAAAAATGTTTAGGGAGGACTAAATATGTTTAAAAATGTAATTGTAAAAAGACCTTGTAAAGCTATGGTGGAAGGAATTACATCTGCACCGGAATTAGGTAAACCAGATTATGAATTGGCATTAAAGCAGCACGACGACTATATAGAAGCTCTGAAGCAGTGTGGTGTTGCCGTTACAGTATTAGAAGCAGATGAGGCTTATCCGGATTCTTGTTTTGTAGAAGATACAGCTGTTATTACGAGAAAGTGTGCTATCATTTCCAACCCTGGTGCATTATCCAGAAGGAAAGAAGCAGAAGTCATGCTTCCAACAATTAAAAAGTTTTTCAGCGATGATAAGATTGAATATATCAAATCACCTGGTACGTTGGAGGGCGGTGACGTCATGATGGTTGGCGATCATTTCTACGTAGGACGCAGTGCCAGAACAAACGAAGAAGGAATTCGCCAGTTTATTGAAATTTTAGAAAAACATGGATTGACTGGATCGGAAGTTCCTCTTGAATTGGTTCTTCATCTGAAGACTGGTGTAAATTATATTGAAAACAACAACATGCTTGTCTCTGGGGAATTTATTACGAAACCGGATTTTGAAAAATTTAATAAAATAATAATTCCTGAAGATGAATCTTATGCTGCAAACTGTATTTGGGTAAATGATAAAGTCATTGTTCCTAAAGGTTACCCAACTGTAGAAAAAAGAATAAAAGAAGCTGGATATGATGTTATATTGGTAGATACTTCTGAATATAAAAAGCTCGACGGTGGTTTGTCTTGCTTATCCTTACGCTTTTAATTTAAACAGGTAATTCACCTGAAAATTCCTTGCCGAGGGTATGCAAAAATACCTTCGGCATTTTTTGTTGCCAAGCATTTGTGATTGATCGAATGGAGGATTTTAGTATGACGGATCAACAGCCTCAAAAAGAAAGCAAAGGTGACTTAGGCTTGCTTCGCTTAACAACCTTCGCAATTGGTACGACTTTGGCAAGCGGAGTATTCAGCATATCGGGAGATATGGCGGCAAATGGAGCAAACACTGCGGCTGTATTGGTCGGCTGGTTCATTTGTGGAATCGGTATGTTAGCACTGATGCTTTGCTTTTACGGATTAAATAAACATCGACCTGACCTAAGAAGTGGTGTTTACAGTTATGCCAGAGAAGGCTTTGGAGATTATATCGGCTTCAACTCTGCATGGGGATATTGGATTAGCGCTATGTTAGCCAACGTATCCTTTGCTACATTGCTCTTTGCTTCTATGGGTTATTTCTTTCCTATCTTCGGAACGGGAAACAATCTTATTTCTGTCATTTGCGCTTCTGCACTTATCTGGTTTACTGTCTTTCTTGTTCTTCGCGGTGTCAGTCAGGCTGCTACCATTAATGCAGTCGTCGTTATCGGTAAAATCCTTCCTATTATGGTTCTAATCGTTGCTATCGTCTTATCGAGGGCCTTTGATCCTAAAATTTTTATGGACAACTTCTTCGGCGAACCTGATGGATTGGGTTTTTTGGATCAAATAAAAGCGACTACCTATACGACTGTATGGGCTTTTGTCGGAATCGAAGGTGCAGTTGTTATTTCTGCAAGAGCGAAAAAATCAAAAGATGCCGGATCGGCAAGCGTTATTTCCTTTTTATGCTTACTTGCCATCTACATTATGATTTCTGTCTTAAGTATGGGCGTATTAACAAGAGGTGAACTTGCTGAATTAGGAAATCCTCCAATGGCTGGTGTCCTTTATCACGTTGTCGGTACATGGGGTGCTACTCTTGTAAATTTCGCCGTTATTGTTTCTTTAGCAGGTGCCACATTTTCTTACACTATCTTAGCGGCAGAATCTGCCTATGCTCCAGCGGCTCAGGGCTGTTTTCCAAAATTCTTTGCCTCTGAAAATAAAAAAAATGCACCCTTTGGTTCTTTAATTCTTTCTAATTTAATTATTCAAGTTTTTCTAATTATCGTTCTATTTAATGAATCAACCTACCAAGTCTTTTACACACTCTCTGCGAGTATGATTATGTTTCCTTACTTACTCAGCGGTATGTTTTATCTAAAGCAAATTTTACAAAGGCATGGTACGATCTCTCAATTAAGCCCGGGTGAGCTGGCAATTCAGCGAATCATTGCATTTACCGGTACCATCTACGGTGCATGGCTTCTATATGCCAGCGGAATGATCTACGTATTGATTACAGCCTTGCTTTATGCCCCAGGAACTCTCGTTTATATATGGAGTAAAAAAGAAAAAGGTGAAAAAGCATTTTCAACCTTACTTGACTTTGCGATCTTGATTGTAATTTTAATCATGTTTGTAATTTCTGCGATCTTAATTGCAAATCAAACGATCCAACCATTTTAAAATCTTATTATAAATGAAACCAACCATCTTTTTTTAGGCGGGATGAAAATTTTTTTCTCCTGCCTTTTTTAATGCACACTGGTACCGGTAAATTTAGTGTTATCTATGAAGCTCTCAATTTTTTTGTGAAAAAATAAAAAAACGGCCTCCGAAGAAACCGTTTTTTAGTTTAAAATTAGGCAATGATACCAGGAGGCGATTCGATCAGTCCTCCATAATTTGCTCTCAATTTCAATATATTTTTTAAATCACATATGCATAGCCAGCTATAACGAATAATATTAAGGACAGACCTGCACTTATCAGTCCATACGGCAACTGCGTTATCGCATGATCCATATTATCAACTTTTGATACAATAGATGAGAATACTGTTACATCGGCATAAAAACAGATATGAGCACCAAATGCAGCACCTGATACTATTGCAGCGATTAGTAATATCGGATTAGCAGCTATTGCTACACAAAGAGGTACTAATATCGTACCTGCAGCAACCGTAACTCCCCATGTACTTCCAGTCGCAAAAGAAAGCACACCACAAATAGCAAATGTAATTGCAGGTAGCAATGCTGGACTCATATATGGTTTTGCCACTTCTATGACAAAATCAGGTAAACCAATCTGTATTAATGTTGTTTTTACCATTAAAGCTGCAATAATTATTAATACCATAATTAGCATGTCATTTACACCTTTAAATGATGCTTCCATTAACTCATTCCAATTTGCTGATTTAGTTACTAGATACAGGACATATGAAGCTGCAATCGTGACCAATTCTGCCATAAGAACATCTCCTGTAACTATAGAAATAGTTACTAGTATTGCTACAGGTATTACAAAACATAATATCTTTACTAAGTCAGAACGATTATCCTCTTTTTCTGAACTACTATTTTCAGCATTGGTAGTATTTAAGTGATCGCTTGCATCAGAATATAGTTTTCCTGTTCTCTCAGCTCTCTCATATTCCTTTTTCATCGCACCTATAGGCGGTATAATATCCATAGCAACCAATAAGCAAATAATCAAAGCTATCCATCCATAAAACATAAAAGGTATAGCATTTAAATACATACCATATGCGGTTCCATAAGAACTTAATTCCTCAAATCCTCCAAATACGCTCTGATAAAATATTGCCCATGTAGTAATCGGTACAAGTATACAGAGGGGTGATGCCGTTGAATCCAATATATAAGCAAACATTACCCTTGGAACTTTGTTTTCATCGAATATTTTAGACATAGCTCCTCTTACACTTACACTTAAATAGTCATCTATGAAAAGTAACACGCCTAATATCCACATAGCAATTTTACTTTTCTTCTGTGTATTAGAATATTTAACTAAAATATTTGTAACTGCACTCATCGCTCCTGACATTTCCAAAAGTGCAATAACAACTCCAATTAAAGAGCTAAATGCGATTACCCAAATTGTATCTGGATCCGTACAAACTTCATAAATCAAATCTATAAATGGATAAACAAAATTCAATCCATGCATTATAATGTAAGCAACCACTACTCCCAAAAGTAGCGAAGAAGTTGTTTTTCTCGTAATTATTGCAACTGCTAGAATAACCAGAACTGGCACTAAACTTATAATTCCATACTCCATTTTTACCTCCTATATAATAATAACATAGTAAATTTTAAGTTTTATTTGATCTTTTATTTACTATAATTTATCTAGATGTTGTGGATTAACCAGTTGGCTTCATATAATTAGCCTACCTACTTCTATATATATTCATTTATTTTTTCTTATTTTTTTTCATATTGAATCCCCAACATTCAGTAATTATTCTTCGTGCTGCAAACATAGCATTTAGTGTGGAATCAAGAGGTGGCGCTACTTCTACGACATCCATTGCAATAATAGGCAATTTTTCAAATATTTTTTCTAAGAATATCAGCATTTCTCTGCTTGATAATCCACCAATTTGTAGTGTTCCTGTGCCTGCTGCATATGCTGGATCTAAACTGTCAATATCAACTGTCAGATACACTTTTTTAAATCTTTTCATTTCTTCTATGACTTCTTCTGCTACTTTTTCAATGCCTTTTTTGTAACATTCTTTTGCATTGTGTACGTTACATTTATTTTCGGCAAAGTAATTTATTTCATCTATTTCTAACGATCTAATCCCTACAAAAGAGATGCTTTCTGAATCAACCACATTTTTTAATTCTAATGCTCTTCTTTGCACAGCTCCATGAGAATATTTGTCTCCCCCCAATTCATCACACATATCAGGGTGTGAATCAACATGAATTATTCCAAAAGGTTCATCTACTGCTTTATCTATTCCTGCCTCAACAGGTATTGTTACTGAATGATCTCCACCAATCATAGTAAAGAATTTTTCTTTTTTAACTAATTCACATACATATTCCTCAACTTGTTTAAAAAGTTGTTCTCTGTCTTTTTCCAAAAAATCTCCTGCATCATGAATATTAAGTATATCCAATCGCTCACCGTCTTCAGTTACTTCTGTAGAATGAAGTGTATTTGCCCTTAAAACCGAAGGCGTTTCTGCCGCACCCTTTCTATAACTTACTGCTTCATCATACGGAATACCAAAAATGACTACATCTGCCTCATCTTCTGTGATATCCGGCTTATTCATACCACACCAAATTTTATTTGTTTTTGTAAGTTCGTCTTTAGTTAACATTTTTTTGCTCCTTTTCTCTAAAAAATATTTTGCAATTATTTGCAGTTATTAGTAGCGCAATATCTATGCCAACATGCTAAAGTATTAAATATTTGGTTTTATTCCTTAAATATGAATGTTTTTATCACATTCTTTATCTCTTAGTGATTTTTTTATATACAAAAAAATAAAAAAGGCAAAAAAAATTTTTACATTTTGTGCAATTTTTTTTGCCTTTTTTACAGAATACATATTTTATTTACTTAAATTATGCTTTGTCATCTTATAATTTAACACTTGCCTGCTAATACGTAATTTTTTAGCAGCTTCACTAATATTGTCTGAACTATTCAGTGCTGCTAATATTATATTTTTTTCGTATCTATTCATTAACTCCGAATAGGAGAATTGTTCTAGTATTTCTGCATTAAATTTTTCATCTTCGGAATTGCTTATGCTTGCGCCATACAAAATATAATCTGGTATTTCATTTACTGTAATACTTTCTCCGTTTATAACATTAAACCCATACTCAATAGCATTGCGTAACTCTCTTACATTTCCTGGCCATGAATAGTTTATAAGAATGTTTTCTGCAATATCACTTACTCCGATGACTCTTTTATGAGATTGCTGATTGAATATATTAATAAAATGTTTGATCAATAACGGTATATCATCTTTTCTTTCAGATAATCCTGGCAAATTAATTTGCACAACCCCTAAGCGATAAAATAAATCTGCTCTCATTTCACCACTTTCTACCAGATCAAATGGTTTTTTATTCATAGCCGAAATAATACGTACGTCAATTTTTATTTCCTTTTGACCACCGATTCTCCGAACCTTTTTTTCTTCTATTACTTTTAAGATTTTCCCTTGTAATACAATATCCATGGAATTTAGCTCATCAAAAAATAACGTCCCTCCATTAGCTAATTCAAACAAACCTTTCTTCTGCTCCGCACCAGTAAAACTCCCTTTTTCAGTACCAAATAACATGCTTTCAAACAAGTTGACGGGTATTGCAGAACAGTTTTGTGAAACAAACGGTCCTTTGCTTCGCAAACTATGCGTATGTATTGATTGTGCAACTAACTCTTTTCCTGAGCCTGTATCTCCTATTATCATGACCGTTGAATTACCTATTGAAACTTTTGAAATAAATTCTTTTATATCTTTCATTTTGGAATTATTCGTAATGATATCGTCCAATTGATACAGTCTTTCTTCTTTTTCATCGGAATTACTTTTACTACTGTCCCACTTTTTTCCATTTATTGACAAGATAGTTGTTCCTTCTATCATGCCCACGATTTTATCTCCATATTTTAGAGGATAGGCAGACGTAATGTATTTGAAAGTGTTATTGTTATAATCCGTAATAACCTGCAATTCATCTATTATTGATTTACCATATGTAATAACTCTCCAAAATGTACTTTTTTCTTTTTTTAAATCAGGATATACTTCAAATATATGTTTACCCGTATATCCTTCATTTATATGTTTGTTCATATTTTGATCAAATCGAACTGAATACTCTATAACTCCTTCAGCGTTAACAATCATCACCGCATCAAATTTCTCATATATCTCTTCCATTATTTCCAAATGTTTTGTTATCATAATCCGTTTCTCCTAAGACTACATTATGTCCTTCTTCTTTAAACTAATATCTCTTGTATCCATTTACAAGAGCATAATTCTATATGTACTTTATGACATTTTTCCCAAATTTGTATTATATACATGTAATCTATTTCAAATGTTTCACTATGTAAGCATATACTAAAAACGGTTAATTACAACAGCCTCTACTTTTAAGCCTTTTAATTGTTAGAAAATCTAAATAGAATATTCAAAAACTTTATTTCGTCTGTTTATGAAGCATAAGATGCCTCATCCTCATTATATTTGTTTTCTGCTTTTTAATCAACACCATTGTAGAATATGAAACAAATATGCTTCTTTCTATTGCCTTCTTAAAGGACAAAAGAAAAAAAGCATATTTTTTTTTATTAAAAAGGACCGTCTCAATTATTTTGAGACAGCCCCTTTTCACCTATAAGTAAGTATTTACATCTCTACGATTAATGCAGTTCCTTGACCTCCGCCGATGCAAAGAGTCGCTAAACCGGTATGTGCATTTCTCTTCTTCATTTCAAAGATCAGAGAAATTAAGATTCTTGCACCGGAAGCTCCGATCGGATGTCCAAGGGCAATTGCTCCACCGTTTACATTCAGCTTTTCTTCAGGAATCGCAAGATCCTTTCCTACTGCCAAGGACTGTGCTGCAAATGCTTCATTTGCTTCTACTAAGTCGATATTATCCATGGTAATACCAGCTTTTTCCATTGCTTTTCTAGAAGAAGGAATTGGTCCGATACCCATAATTGAAGGGTCTACACCAGCAGATGCATAAGACTTAATTGTGCAAAGGTAACTCAAACCAAGTTCATCTGCCTTTTCCTTAGACATAACAACCAATGCTGCACCACTGTCATTGATACCAGAAGCGTTCGCTGCAGTTACTACACCATCTTTTTTAAATGCAGGCTTTAATTTAGCAACCTTTTCTATCGTAGATCCAAACTTAGGGAATTCATCGGTATCGAATACGATTGGATCACCTTTTCTCTGAGGAATTTCAACCGGTACAATCTCATCCTTGAATTTTCCGGCTTTTACTGCTGCTTCTGCTTTATTCTGAGATTTTACAGAGAATTCATCAAGCTGCTCTCTTGTCAGACCCCACTGCTCTGCAACATTCTCTGCAGTGATACCCATGTGGTAACCGTTAAATGCATCTGTCAATCCATCATGTACCATCATGTCAATCATCTTCGTATCGCCCATTCTAGCTCCCCATCTGGAAGATGGAACAACATATGGAGCCATGCTCATGCTTTCAGCACCACCGCAAACGACAACATCAGCATCACCAGCCTTAATAATTTGAGCGGCAAGACTTACTGAACGAAGTCCAGATCCACAAACCTTATTAAGCGTCATTGCCGGTACTTCCTTTGGAATTCCAGCGCCCATAGAGATCTGTCTTGCAATGTTCTGTCCAAGTCCACCCTGAAGTACATTTCCAAGTACGACTTCATCAACCTGTTCCGGCTTAATTCCTGCTCTTTTGATTGCTTCTTTTACTGCAACAGTACCTAATGTTACAGCTGGTGTGGACTTCAGTGTTCCGCCAAAGCTACCGATTGGAGTTCTAGCTGCACTCACAATTACTACTTCTCTCATTTCATTTCCTCCTAAAATAATTTAATATTTATGCCTATTCATTCAAAAAACCTAAAATTTTTCGAATTATTTTGCATTGTAATTGTTATCATATCATTTTCCATTTAAAAAGACAATACCCCTAAGAGGCTATCAAGATATTCAAAAAACGACCTCTTTGCAATATATTTTAAGTAATTTTCACCTAATCTCCTTAATTTCTATTGCGTTAATCGATAAATATTTAACAAAGTTACAAATTTTTACGAAAACACTTTGAAAAATAATTTTGCAAAAACTAATAATCAAGACATAAAATTCCGAAATATTACAAATCCGCCTTAAAAACGCCAATATACTTTTCCACAAGCTTGATAGGATTATACGAAAGTTTTGCCTTACGCAATCCTAGAATCCCCATATCTTCTTCTCTATTAATATACTTTACTCTACAAGCTACGTTCTTTGAAAATTCATTGTTAATTGCCTGGTATAAACCTCTAAACTCAATATTTGCCTTCTCGACGTGTACCGTAACCGTTCTTTTTCCTAAATTTCCCCCGATGCTTAATGCTTCTATTTTATCATCAATCAAAATTGCTCCCGCATGGTAACCTACTTTTTCTAAATTATGAAATACATCTTTCATAGCCACTTCCTCCATGAGCAGAAGCTCACGTTCATGACCAGACAAATTCTTTCTTTCATTAAACTCCTTGATAAATGCTTCTGCCTTCTCTGCCATCGACGAAGTTAATGGTACATATTTATAGTCGTAATGATTTAAGAAATAATTTAAATGATTTCTTTTGCTGTGAAATTCTCTTCCAGAAAGCTGAATTAAGTCCTTAGTCAGATAAAGATAGTCATAATTTGCACGATCAGCAATAATCAGCATTTCTTTTGAAAATGCTGCTTTAATTGCTTCCATTATTTGAATGGGAACCAGACGCAGGGTACAGACAAACCCACATTCTTCAAATGCTTTTTTTGCTTCTAAGATAGAATACCTCAGACCTTCCGTTTCATAAAATCCGGTTTTGGTTAAAGGGGGAAGTAAAAAAGGCTCTTCTTTGTCTTCTTCCAACTGGCTCATCCCAGCAATACAAAGATAGTCTCCAAAAATCTCCCAGCTAAAGTAATTGATGTTTCTCCACATATAAAGAGAACTAAATGACAAGCCTGAGGTTTTATACTCATAGCTTCCAAGGTATTCCTCTAATATTTCTCTGTTTTCTAACGTAATCTTATTTTTAAATAAATACATACTCTCTCCCATTTTGAAAAACCCCCGCTGAATGCGTGGGTTTTTATCAGCTTATAATCTTGTCCTTCTCGTCACAATCGTGTACGATTTTATTTTATAATTGCCGAAATTCCTTTAAACCCGGCTTCCTTCGCGCCTCCGCACAATTCAAACAGCACGGATTCCATCGATGTAAAGACAGCACCGGCAGCAATCATGCGAAGCTGTGCATATTCTTTATCCATCACTTTTCTAGAAGAAATGCAATCACCTACAACGAATACTTGATACCCATTATCCAGTAAATCAAGCACGGTTTGCTCTACGCAGATATGGGATTCAATCCCTGTTACTAAGATCGTTTTTCTGTCTTGCTTTTTTATTTCAGCCGCAAAGTCTGCCTGCCGCATTGCACTAAAGCTTGTTTTTTCAAATGGTTCATATGCCTCAGTCTTCCCTGCAATCTCTTCTGTCAACGCCATATTAATCGAAGGAATTGTTTCTCCAAGGCCTTTTGTATATTGCTGTGTCACAAGAATGGGAACATCCATTGTTCGGCATCCCTTCACTAATTTTACCATGGCTGCTTCCAGTGCTTCTTTTTCATTCATCACAGGCATCAACTTTTCTTGAAAGTCAATTGCAACCATAAGCGCTTCTTCTTTTTTTATTTTTTTCACTTCCATCAGTCTCTCCTTTATCTATCGAATTTTTAATCATAAAATTACTCTATTATAAAAAAAGCGGATGCTTTTTCATCTCTTCCAGAATTCTATAATTTGTCAAGTCATGCTGTAACGGCGTCACCGTAATATAGCTTTGCTCATGTGCTGCTACATCTACATCTTCTGATAAGCCTTTATAAGTCAAAGCTTCCCCTGAATATTGATATAAAATCGTTCCGCCTTCATTTTTTATTGGGTTAAAATGGTCAGCATACTCACGCTCACCCAATCTTCCAAGCCGGATTCCTTTAATCTCCGCTTCTGGTAAGTCTGGTATGTTAACATTTACAATGCTATGTTCATCCAATGATTCTAGAGCAAAGTCTAGCATGCGAACTGCAATCTCATGACAGCTTTCAAAATGTTTCGGATGATGGCTGCAAGAAGAAATCGCAATAGACGGTTTTCCGCATAAAACCCCTTCCATAGCTGCTGATACAGTCCCAGAATATAAAGTGTCCGTACCTAGATTTGCTCCATGATTAATCCCAGAATAAACAAGATCCATTTCAATTCCCAATGCACGAAAAGCACGTAATCCCAGCTTTACACAATCAGCTGGCGTCCCAGAGCAAGAGTACGCTTTTTCTACTCCCTCAAAGTCCCACTCTTTTAAGAGTAAAGGCTCCGATACTGTAATTCCGTGACCGGAAGCCGTTCTTTGGCGGTCAGGAGCACAAAGGTAAATATTCACATCGCTCCGCGTTCCAAGTGCTGTGACCAGCTCTCGAATTCCCTGCGCTTCGATTCCATCATCGTTTGCAACTAATACATTCATTTTATCACTCCATTTATATCATTCTACTTTATAGTCATTATTATTTTTATATATAATTATTTTTATATATTTTTTTATTATACCATAAATTTGTATATCTAAAACTAAAACATCAATCATTCTTATTTGTATTCAGTTTTTGCGATAATAGGAAGCATTGATTCTCTCCGTTTAAATAATTATTTCTTAGAAGTCCCTCAACACCTAGCACGGCTATCTTTACTCGTAAATTCGTGCGACCCTCGGTCCAATTGTTCCAAACAAATATTCAAAAGTATTTCCGGTAAGCTGTTCGATCTCCCACGTACGAATTCTCTCATTACCATCTTGTCCAATCAAAGTGACAGACTGTCCAAGTTCACACGGTATATCCGTTACATCTATAAACGATTGATCCATGCAACAGCCTATAAATCTAGTGCGTTTTCCACTGACTAAAACAGGGCCTTGCCCCTTCATCCATTCCGGACAAAAACCATCTGCAAATCCGATGGATAGAGTCGCTACTTTCATAGCTTTTTCGGCTTTAAAATATTGATTGTATCCAACGCTTTCATTTGGCATCACATCATGAATATTAGTAATAAAAGTGCGAATCTCCACAGGTTCTTCCAGTCCAATCGGCTCGCTTCCATCTTCCATTGCTATATGCCCTAAGACAGAAGAGCAGGAACGGACATGTGTCCCATAAGCTTCCTTGAACCATGCAATTGCGGCAGAATTGCAACAATGTATATATTTTAAAGAAACACCATGTTCTTTCATTTGATTCACACCTTCTTGAAATTTACGATGCTGTTCCAAAGCAAATAGATTGTTAGCTCGAACGGTCGAACTGGCAAAGTGCGTGTAGGCACCTACAATCTCTACATTATTTAAGTCATCTACATAAGATAGAAGCTCCGAAAGTGTCTTTCCCGGCTTGACTCCAAGTCGATTCATTCCAGTCTCTACCTTTATATGTACCTTTATAATTTCACCTGCTTTTCGTGCCGCAGCATTTAATTTTTGTGCTGTCACTTTATCGAACAAAGGAATTTGCAAACGGTATTTAACTGCAATCGGAATGAGATGTTGTGGGATTCCTCCAACAATTAAAATCTCGCATAATATGCCAGCTTCTCTCAGCTGCACTGCTTCGTAAATCGCCGCATTCGCTAGTAATTTAACATGACAGCGTTCTTCAAAAATTTTAGCTATAGGTACTAGCCCATAGCCATAAGCGTTTCCTTTCAGAACAGGAATGATTTCTACGTCTTTTCCAATATAATTTTTTACTTTATAAAAATTTTCAACTATTTTTTCAGTATCTACTTTAAAGTAAGAGTTGCAATATCCTATTTTATCTATGTATTGATCCATAAAATCCAACCTCTTCTTCCATTCTTATAAGAAAAAAAGCAGACACTCTGATGGAGTGTCTTACTTTATCAAAGGGCCTCATTTTGACTATTTACTGAACAGCTTTTGCAGCAAGCTCCGCATCCAGTTTTCTCTGTTCCAATATCTCTTGATACTCTTCATCAGACATTTTTTCCATTGTAAATCCGAGGAAGCCATACAGTGTTGATATTAATGGATTAATCCAATTTAAAACAGCATACGGTGCATATGCCGCAGTAGGAACTCCTAAAAAGCTTTTCATCGTGGCACCGCATACATTCCAAGGAATCAGCGGAGAGGTAAGCGTAGCAGAATCTTCTAAGCATCTGGAAAGATTTTTCGCCTTTAATCTTCGATCTTCAAATGCGGTTCGGTACATTCTACCCGGTAAAATAATTGCTAAGTACTGGTCAGCTGTAATCATATTGACAAGAATACAAGAGCAGATCGTAACCGCTACTAAAGAGCCCGTATTTTTTGCGATTTGCAATACCTTCTCTGCAATGTCGTTTAACATGCCTGTTGCTTCCATGACTCCGCCAAAAGACATGGAGCAAAGAATTACACTGACTGACCACAACATGTTGTGAAAGCCTCCTCCACCAAGAAGATCCGCAACCATATAATCAGCATTCAATTGCACCTCACTGATGGAATTATATCCATAATGCATGGTTGGAAACCAATCAGCAATTGAAATTCCCTGTACAAAAGTCATGCAGGCAAGCCCGACAAAAATTCCGATGTAGATTCCAGGCAAAGCTGGAATTTTTAAAACTACTATTACAATTAAAATCAGTATCGGCAATAATAACAATGGACTGACCGTAAACTCATTTAAAATTTCACTTTGCAGCAAATCTGCCTCTGTGACCGAAACATGGGCTCCAGCGGTACCTCTTCCTATAACTGCATATACGACCAATGCAATCAGCATAGAAGGCGTAACTGTGAATGCCATATGTCTGATATGATCAAAAAGATTTGTACCCGCAATAGCAGGTGCCAGATTTGTCGTATCGGAAAGAGGAGACATCTTGTCTCCAAAGTAAGACCCTGCAACAACCGCTCCCGCAGTCATAGCGGGATCCACACCAAGTCCAATGGATACGCCAATCATTGCAACACCAATTGTTCCTGCTGTCGTATACGAACTTCCAAGACACAAGGATACAATCGAGCATAAAATACAAACAGAAACTAAGAAAATAGAAGGGTTTAAAATATTTAGTCCATAGTAAATCATAGAAGGAATAATACCGCCAGCCTTCCAAGTTGCAATGAGTATTCCTACTGATAATAATATAATACTTGCTTGCAAAGAACGGCTGATAGCAGAAATCATACCTCTTTCCATAAATGACCATTTCCAGCCATTTAGTGCACCTACTGCCGCAGCTATAATTGCCGCCATAATCAGAGGCATGTGGGATTCACCATAACTAAATACAATGGAATAAATAATAACACCTAAAGATAATACAACTACTAGAAAAGTTTGCCAGATAGGAATTTTTCTACCCATTTTTTGTCCTCCCAAAATAAAATAGTAAAATAAGAAGATAATTTTGTTTATCAAGGCCCTATGTATAGCTCATTCTATCAATTGGATACAGAAAAGTCAATGAATTCTGAAAATATAAAAATACGTAAATACATAAAATACAATAATACAAATAGGTCTAATGTTTCAAAAAACAGTGAAGTCCTCAGAATTATAAATCCTAAGGACTTCACCAAATTTGGGTAAATAGTAAACACATAGTATGGCAAATCTATGTAATAATTACTATGAATATAAGTATATATGTATACTTTGTATTCGTCAAGTGTTTTATAATCGCCTTATATTGCGCCTATTCTTCTTTTATGATATATTATTTACAATACATATATATAAAAGGGGATACTGATATGGATTCATCCTTAAGAAATTTAGCAACAAAAATGATTTTAGAGAAAATACAGCGCGGTGACTTTGCGGCGGGCGACATCATCTCGGAATCTGAAATCTGCAAAATATTAAATATCAGCCGAACACCGGCAAGAGAAGCATTAATTGAACTTGTGGCAAATGGCGTTTTGGACAAAATACCCAGAAAAGGGTATCAAGTTGTAAATACCAGCCATAAACAAAAATTAGATGCTTACATCATATTGGCTGATCTTGATGCTTTAGCAGCAAAACAAGCTTGTTCCATGATAACGGAACAAGATATTCTCCATATGCAAGAATTGGTCGATCTGATTGATATTGCAATAAAATATAGAAATTATGTGTCTTATTGTGAACTGCAGGAAAAATTTCATCAAGTTTACATTAAACGTGCCGATAATCTGCTTCTTTCCCGTATGCTGGATGAAATCAAATCCAGTGTCTTACGTTACACTTATTTTAGCGAAGATGCAGACGCACAATTTGACATCTGCAAATTAATGAATGAAGAACACAGAAAAATCATCCAACTTTTCCAAGAAGGTGATGCCAATGCGGTAAGTGACTATTTAGAAAATACGCATTGGGCGACAAAAGACTATGAGCTTATTTAATTTTTCTAAAATACAAATGGACACCTTCGGGTGTCCATTTGTATTTTAGAAAATAAATAAAGATAGAAAGAATTATACTTCTTGTATTAAGCTTCGTTGCATTTCGCAATTAATTCTTCTGCTGTTTCCCTGCTTAATCCTGCCTCTAAACATACTTCAATAAATGCTTTATCCAAATTTTCTTCCTGCTGTTTGGATAACACGATGCCTGGAAGTAACTTGATCCGATCAGCTTCTTCTTTTGCCTTTTCAAAAATACTTTTTCCTCCATCCTTTTTCCAGCTCGCTCTCTCTTGATAATTCATAACCAAGTTATCATAATTATGCTCTTTTTTAAACCATTTTAATGTATGTTTTTCTTTCATATAATTCCCGGCAGGACCCACTTTACAAATCAATTCATTTGCCAAAGTCGTTTCGTTAAAGGTAATTCCTTTTGCAAAATGTTTTAAAGTGCCAATGTATTCTGCATCCATAATCAGCTTTTCCACACTCATCTCTGCGATGACATTTAATCCTCCTGCACCGGAAATGTTATCAATTCCCAACTGAAGTGCAAGCAAGCCACTTCTTGCAGTCTCACTTCCTGCCTGATAATCAATTTCTTTTGAATCAGATAAAGCTGCATACGTATGGGTCGGAAGTCCGTAATATTTTCCCATTAGAGCATAACCTGCCGTGATCATATTTGATTCCATCGCAGCCATTGGTGTATACATGGTACGCATATTAAAAATGCATGGTGCACCTCCATAACTAACAGCAGTACCCGGCCGAACAATTTGTGCCAAAATCAGACCAGATAAAAGCTCTACGGTATGCTGTAAAATACATCCAGCGATACTAATTGGACCGGTAGCACCTGCAATTTGAGCAGAGATCAATTCAATTGGTATATTTCGCTTTGCACAATCAATAATATTTTTTGCTCCAATATGCGACCAGGTCATTGGAGATGTCACGCAGATATCAAATATGCTGTAAGGTTTCTCTAGTACATTTTTTTCACTTCCAAGTACTGCTTCTAACAATTTAAACGTGCGAGGAACACCCAGTACATCGGTTGCACCTCCTATAATCGGTTTTGTTGAATATTTCATTTCAGTATAGTACAGATATTGAGAACCCAAGTCTCCCGGAGCTTCTTCACAAACGACAGAGGAAGATACAAAATCGATCTGCGGCAGGTGCTGTGCTACCTTCGTAATTAACTTTAAATCTGCTACCGTAGAAGGTCTGACTGTTTTCCCGTCATCGGCTAGCACAAGCCCCGAGCAGCTCCCAGGATTAAACCTGCTTTGAGAATCACCGAATTTACAATAATAATTTCCGTCCCTGTCGTATAAATCAAAAGAGCTTGGTGCCATTTGAATGCATCTTTCAATTAATTCTCTATGAAATTTTACTCTTTGTGCGTTTCTCTCTACTACGCAGCCAGCCTCTTCGAGAATATCCAACGCCTCTTCACAGGCAAAGGCGACTCCGGCGCGTTCAAGAACATGAATCGCATTCTCATGCATCTGCTCAATTTCGGAGTTTGATAATATTCTTAATTGCGGCAACGATTCAAATGTAAATTTACTCATAAATTCTCATATCCTCCTATGATGTTTGTTGTATTCATATATATAAAATATACTTTAATCAATACAAAGTCAATAGAACAATCATCAATACATTGTATTTATATTATTTTCGTTTAAATTCCAATGTTTATTTTAATAATTATTATTGCATTTCGTTTGCGTATACAGTATTCATAAATTAATTTAAGGATTCTTTTAGCTTTAGCGCCGTTTTTTCTGCACAACAAAAAAAAGTGGCAAAGCCACTTCTTTTAACTTTTATAAAAAATTTTATGTTATTTTAACGCCTCCACGCATGTGCCTAGAACTTCTCCAATCGCCTCATGGATAACAAGAGTCGCCCTGTGGTCCTGTTCAGTCATGGATTTATTAATTAAAACTAGATTCTCCCCATTAAAATATCGAATCAATCCGGCTGCCGGATACACCACTAACGATGTACCCCCTATGATTAAGGTATCGGCTTTTGAAATTGCATCAACTGCCCCATAAATACACGTCTCGTCAAGCGGTTCCTCATAAAGTACGACATCCGGCTTTACAACCCCTCCGCATTTCTCACAAATCGGGACCATTTTTTTACAATGTGCTTCATCCATAATATAAGATAAGGAATAAGAAGCTTTGCACTTCGTACAATGATTCCGCAGCACCGACCCATGCAGTTCATAAACAGTCTTGCTTCCTGCCAACTGATGCAGTCCATCGATATTTTGTGTCACTACCGCTTTTAAACGACCTTGCTCCTCTAATTTTGCCAAGGAATTATGGGCTTTATTCGGTTTTGCTTCTGTATAAATCAAATTGTTTTTATAGTAATCATAAAAAGTATCTGTATGTGTTGAATAGAAAGTATAGCTAAGCATTTCTTCTGGAGCATATCCATATTTTTGCTTGGTATGATATAATCCATTTTCCGAACGAAAGTCCGGAACACCGCTTTCAGTAGAGACGCCCGCCCCTCCAAAAAACACAATATTTTTACTGTTCTCCAAAACTTTTTTCAGCTCTTTGTACATTCCGAACCCCTTTCAAAACTTGCTTGTATTTATGTTCATTGTATCATCTTTTTTTTAGCAGAATCAAGGATACGAATGAAATTCGGTAAGATTTTTCCAATAGCGCACCGGCATACATCGTTTTTGACAGTCTGCATTGGTCCTCTCTGTAATTGCAATGGAATTAAAATACTTTTTCCATAATTTGCGGTACTCCAATTCATCCTCTGACACAGCATAAGTAAGCTCTTTCCTTAAATGCCCTAAATACCAATCACCATTTTGACAGAAAAGTGCCTTTTCCCTTTTTATATCATGCATGATAAACGTTTCTTCGGGGAACCGCTGTGCAAAATGGTCTGCAATTAATTCTAAGATATTATGATCCGGTTCAATCGCTGAATATAAAATATGCCTTCCTGCATCCGAACTTATGTCTTTTTCTTTGTCTTTTTCTTTGTCTTTTTCTTTTTTGCCTTCAATTGCAGAGAAACGTACCAATCCCAATAATCTGTGCTGTTCCGCAGCAACCTTATGCTCCAGTTGCTGAACTTGATAAACCACGGTTTCGGAATGAAGTGCATCCACCTTTTTTCCAATCCGAAAGCCCAATACTAAATAGTTCAAAAGCTTGGTTTCTTTTTGTATATCATTCGAAAGAAATGCTTTATAAACACGTTGTAAGGAAGCATTGGATATTTTATTTTGAATTGCTTTATAAACTTTCTCTGCCTTTTCTGCTTCCGTTTCCACAATAAAAAAAGGTTGGAGCATCGTCCTTTGATAATGATTCTCCGGATAAATTCCTTCTGCTCGTTTTTTATAATAATGTGCATAAATACAACACAGAAATCCTTCGAAGCTTCCGTCATACAAGTAATCCACGTGCCGCCTCCTTTGGCTCATATAATAGATTTCTCCGCTCACTTCCAAATAAGCTCAGCTGCTCTTCTTTTTCTCTTGGCAGCAATCCACTTCTAATTTTCTCTTGTGAGAGCATTCTTTCTCTTATGCATTCGGATGCAATATCCCCTGCACCATAATATTTTCCGTTGCAGGTAATAAAATACCTTGCCCGTTTTACCACTACGCCTATTTTTTTTAAGTCATCAAAGGTTACTGCACCAAGCCTTCTTTGTCTTACGATCCGCATTGCAGATATATTTCCCACTCCGGGAATCCTCAGCAGCTCTTCCATTGATACCTTATTGATTTCAAGTGGAAACAGCTCTAGATGCCGAAGTGCCCAAGTTACCTTAGGGTCTAATTCTAAATCAAAAAATGGACTGTCTTCATCCAGCAGCTCTTCTGCTGAAAAACCATAGAAACGCAGGAGCCAATCTGCCTGATACAATCGATGCTCCCGCAAAAGTGGAGGAGGTGTAAGAAGTGCAGGCAACTTTGAAGAAGAAACAACGGGTATATAGGCCGAAAAATAAACACGTTTCATTTGAAATTTTTTATAAAGGCTCTCTGACATTCTTATGATCTGCCGATCGCTTTCCGGGGTCGCACCAATAATCATCTGCGTTGTTTGACCTGCCGGAGCAAAACGATGTAAACTTCCTTTATCATAAGGAACCATTCCATATTTTGCTTCCTGCTCTCGTACCGCTGTCGGCAAAGCCATACCGTTTAAAAGATAGTCGTTTCCCTGCTTTAGCTTTGAAAAACGATTTCCTGCTCCTTTTAGGCTTTTTTGTTCTTTCATCGTATTTGTAATTTGTCTCATAGGTGTCAATATCCCCGCCGCTTTCTTCTGCGGGGCCAATATTGCTAAACTTTCTTTTGTAGGAAGTTCAATATTTACACTTAAACGATCTGCCTGCATTCCGATTTGCCGTACCAACTCAGCAGATACACCTGGAATAATCTTTGCGTGAATATAACCTGAAAATCCATATTTTTCTCTCAGCAAAGAAAGCGCTTTTAGTATCCGCTCCGCCGTATAATCTGGAGAAACTTCAACCGCAGAGCTTAAAAACAAGCCTTCAATATAATTCCTCTTGTAAAACTCTATTGTTAGCTTCGCAAGCTCCTCTGGCTCAAACGAAGCACGTTGTACATCCGCAGAACGCCTGTTCACACAATATTCACAATCATAGACACAACGATTTGAAAAAAGAATCTTTAATAAGGAAATACACCGCCCATCAGCAGACCACGAATGACAGATTCCGGAGACTGCGGCAGTTCCCATTTTATTGGTTTTCGTGCGGTCTGCCCCGCTGCTGGAACAAGATACGTCATACTTCGCACTATCTGCTAAGATTTTTAATTTTTCTAACATAACATCCAAACCAGGCATCGCTTTTTCCTTCTCTCTTTTTAAATACTCTTTTTCCGTTCAATAAAACGTTTGTTCTATTTATTATATCCAAATCAGAACAAATGTTCAATTCCTTTTTATGTATTTTACTTCTTTTTATCTTCATCTTTTTAGTTGAAATAAGCCATTATTTCTCTTTTTTAAGAGGCGCGTAAATTAATAATAAGTGGCGCATAATAATGATGTAATACATAAAATATTTTATAAGTATAAATAAATATCCTCAATGAATTTGAAGGCAAATAAAATATTATAATGCAAATCTATATTGAGCGATATAGAAAATGGTGAAATTAAATGGAAACAATATTAGCAATTGACGACAGCTCATTTAATATCCAAACTTTAGCCTCTTTTTTGCAAAATGACTATCATATCATTTCAGCACAATCCGGTAAAGAAGGAATTCAATTGGCAATCCAGCAATTACCTTCTCTTATTCTTCTTGATATTGAAATGCCTGAGATGAATGGTTTTAAAGTTTTAGAAGAATTGCAGAAAAATGATAAAGTAAGCCGTATTCCTGTTATTTTCTTGACGGGTTTGGCTAGTATTGAAACAGAAGAAAGGGCTCTGCTTGCGGGTGCCGTTGATTATATTACAAAACCCTATAACCAAAATATCGTCAAAGCGAGAGTACGAACGCATGTAGACTCTTATTTACATCAAAAAACAATTGAAAATGAGCTGTTGCTGGATACGCTCACCGGCCTCCATAATCGACGCAGCTATGAACGCTTTGTTCGGGAAAAATGGAATGATGCACTGGAAAATCAGACGCCTCTTTCTATTGCTATGGCAGACATCGATTATTTTAAGAATGTAAATGACACCTATGGGCATCAAGAAGGAGATCATGTATTAAAACTAGTTTCTTCTGCGATTCAAGAAGCACTTCCTAGCAATAACAACTATGTCGCTCGCTATGGCGGCGAAGAGTTTGTTTTTATCCTTCCAAATGTGTATGCAAAGGAAGCTGAACGAATTGCCGATCAAGTATGTAAAAATGTTTTTAATCAATCCCTCCCAAACCTCGGTTCAAAGGCTAGCAATGTCGTAACAATCAGTATTGGAGGGGTTACCATTATCCCAAATGAGTGTGATTTTCTTCTTGATTTCATGAATCATATTGACCATATGCTTTATAAGGCAAAATCCTATGGGCGAAATCAAGTTGTTTGGAAAAAATAATCTAAATATAGTAAATTAAAATTAAATGTAAAAAGAGAGTGTGGATTCAGCGTTTCACACTCTCTTTTAACTTTTATAATTCTGTTATTATTTAAATTTTATACCTGCCGCTTCCTTCTCTCCTTGCTGCCTTAAACTCATTTTAGAATCCTCTGCATCCGACTTCTTTTTTTTCGACCAGTTCCTATCATTACTTTAAGTCATATTTCTTCTTAACTCGTTCCAATTTTTCCCCGATAGGCTTTATCAAAACTACCAAGAAGACCACATTTGATATTGCATAGATTACCATAAACGGTAAGGATGATACAATCGCAACCTGATATCGCAATAGATTAAAATGCCCATCTATCGCAAGTACCGTCCATATATCCATCATTAAAGAAAATGCCGCACCGGCAATGATTCCATAAACAGCAAGTTGACTCTTTTTATTTAGCCATCCATGCTTTGCAAGGATTCCACCCACAAATCCTAAAATACCCCATACAAACATTTGAAAGGGAGTCCAAGGTCCTTGTCCAAAGAGAATATTAGAAACGACTGCCGTCAATGCTCCTGTCAAAAAACCTGCCTGTGGTCCAAAATAGATTGCCGTAATTATGGTAATTGCCGTCACAGGTTTGAAACCGGGAATTGGTGCAAAAATAAAACGCCCAACAACAGAAATCGCCGTCATAACGGCGATCAATATCATTTCTGTCGGTTTTGGATTCCTCTTTTCAAATGAGAGAAAAAAGGGAATACAGGATAAAAATACTATTATAATGGAGATTAAATTATATTTTCTATCATTAAAAAGTTTCACACCGATTGCAATTACAAGCGGAATTGCGATCAAAATAATGAAGTAACTTATAAATTTTCTTAATTTTTCTTCTCTATGCTCCAACTTGATCCCCCCTTTCCTTCAATCCATTTTCCAGGCAAAGAGCAACCACATCTTCACAAGTCACCGCATTTTCAAACATATGCCTGGAAATACGACTTGCTGCGGTTGTATAAAAGGTATTGGTAGAAAAAAAGGCATTTGGCTCATCGACAGAAACAACCTCCCCATCAAAAAACATCGCACATCGGTCTGCACACAGAGCCGCAAATTCCACATCATGCGTCACAATAATTACTGTAATTCCCTCTTGTTTTAAATCACCTAAAATCGTTCGTAAAATTTGCTTTGAATACGCATCGATTCCTTTTGTCGGCTCGTCAAGCAAAAGAATTTTGGGCTTCAATAAAAGCATTTTTGCTAATGCCGCTTTCTGCTGTTCTCCACCGCTTAAATCGTAGGGGTGCTTTTTCATTAAATGAGAAATTCCAAGCTTTTCTGTAATATCCGCTATCAGGGATTCTCCCTCTTCTTTTTTGTAATTCATAGCTTTACATACTTCTCTTAAATCTTCTTCTACTGCCGATTTCACAAAAGCAGACTGTGGATTCTGCGGGAGCAATGCGATGTTATGGCGATATAACTCAATACCCTTATATTGTTTTATATTCTTCCCCTGAATCTCTACCTTACCGCGATAGGCTCGCGCTTGTCCCGAAATAACTTTTAGCGTCGTCGTCTTTCCGGTTCCATTTCCGCCTAAAATGCAAAAGGTTTCTCCGGAATACACCTCCAAATCGACACCTCGCAACACATCCGGCAATTCTCTTTCATAGCGAAACCATGCCTCTTTCAACCTTACGATTGGCGCTTCTGTTCTTTTTTTGCTTACTCCTTCACGCACAAGATAAGTCTTTCTGTTTTTAAAATTCCTAGAAAGAAAATCCCTTCCGTCTCTGACTGTCAATGGACAAGCATCTTCAACATTCAGCTGATTATAAATGCGTACGGCACTCGGAAGACCCATCAGCATCTGGTGTTCGCCGCTGACGTACTTTAACTTTTTCCCTACATTTTCAGGTGTATCACAAGCAAGAACACGGCCCTGTTCCATGACAACAACCTTGTCGGCAATAGGAAAGACCTCTTCCAGACGATGCTCGACTAAAAGAATGGTCAAGCCAAGCTCTTTATTTAACTTTTGCAATGTTGAAATAAATTCAGATGCTCCAATCGGGTCCAATTGGCTGGTTGGTTCATCCAAAATAAGCACTTTCGGATGCATTACCATAATAGATGCTAAATTTAACAGCTGTTTTTGTCCGCCGGATAAATCTGCGGTCTGATTTCGAAACCAAGTCTGAATGCCAAAAAAGCTGGCCATTTCACCGACTCTTCTTCGAATTTCAGGTGTAGAAACTCCCATATTTTCAAGACCAAAAGCCAGTTCATGCCAAACTTTATCCATCACAATCTGACTTTCGGGATTTTGCATAACATAACCAATTTCGCATGCTGCAATTCGATCTTGCAGCTCAGAGAGAAGTCTTCCCATATAGCGAATGGTTCCGGACTGCTCACCCGAAGGAGCAATTTCTCTTTTTAAAAGACGTAGCAATGTTGTTTTTCCGCAGCCGGACTGCCCGCAAATTACAACAAACTCTCCATCTTGTATGGTAAGATCCACTCCCTTTAAAGCCTTTTCCCTTTCATCTGGATATGTAAATTCTAAATTTTTAATATGTAATAATTCCATTTTCTGTTTTCCTCTACTTCAACTACAAAAGGAATGAATAATAAGATCACTAATGCAGCATAAGCGATCACCGATACAGGGCTGATCTGAATAGACGACATTCTGGGATAAAAGGAATAGTCTAATACCCCTAAGCTGCTTCCGATTAATACAATACTGAAAAGGAAAGCAAGAATACTGAGCAGAATTCCATCTTTTAATGTGAAACGGAAGAGGGAGAAGTTTGTCCGCCCAGGCAACCCATACCCTCTGGCACGCATAGATGCCGCCGTATCTACGGCATTCTCCAGTGACCATGTAATCATCGCCGAAAAAATGCGAAAGCCGCTTAAAATACGGTCTGCAACGCCCTTGGTTGCATAGATTCCCATCGTCTTTTGAACGGTGTTGATGTGCTTAATCTGTTTGATAAACAAAGGCACAAATCGAATTGCCATGGAAATAACCAAGCTGAGCTTTGGGATGGCCTTCCCAAACAGATAAATAAATTTATCGGATGTCATAATCAGGTTGTAACAGCGACACCAATACATGACAGAAATAATCATGCCTCCGATCGCTGCTCCATAAAGAATTGCTTCTAGCGTAATCGGCTGATCGTTTAAAAAAAACAATGGAGTCACTCCATTGTGACTAAACAGCGGATTGGTAATTGCTATCAGAAAAAACATCGGAATATAGAAAGTAAAGCTCATAGCAACAGCCTTCCTGTTTTCTAACTGAACAGCAAATCCAAGTGCCCCTAGTAAAGAAACCGCTAGCAAAAGCGGATTCATTGTAAACATGCTGATCCCAATCACACCTATAAAGTATACAAGCAGTACACCGGGATGATACGATGAAAATAGTCTCATTGTCCGTTCCACTCTCCTCCCATCCAAACGCAGCCTACATCTCTGCCTAAATCGCAGGTATAGACCCATTCAATTTTATCTCCGTTCTTTAATTCGTATTTACTGCAGCCATAGTTCGGGAATACACCATTAACTCGATACATCCATCCGCTTAAAGGACCGCATGAAAATTCATATAAATAATGAATGCCTTGAATGTATACACTTCCATAGCTGTTCAAATTTGCCCCTTGGTATTCCATTTGAATTTTATTATAACGAACAGCACGGTCAATAATATCAAATGCGGTATCTCCTTCACGAAGTACATACGTTGTTTCCGGTAAAATAACACCATCTTGTGGGACAAATTCATCAGACTGCAGTTCTGGCACAAGATTATTCCAATTATCCCGTATCGTCTCACAGCGAATGCTGATGGTCACTGTTTTTGAATCAGCTGTGATATCATCAATATGCGTCAAATAGTACTCATCCACGGTCTGAAATTTGGTTCCTGATAGAATAAGAGCAATGGCAAGAATGATGAAGCCCAATGCTAACAAGTCTTTTTTCATGCGCCTTTCCCTTCTTGTTTTTCTTTCTCTTCATATTCCTTTTCAAGTGCTAACATAGCATTTGCCTTGTGATTCTTTCTCTTTTTTATATGCTTTATAATCCACACCGCACTGATTATTGAAAGAAGCCCCAATATAGCTGTAATAAGGACAGCCCGAAGTAAATTGTCGACCTGCGTTTTCGTTTTTACAACATCATCCCAACGTAAAATCTTCTTTTGGTCGTACGTACTCAGATTCTCATATCGATTTACGATACTATGGACAGTTCCCCAGTCTGCTAAGGATATTTTCTCAAATGGATAAAGGTTCTTCTTAACATCTTTATTTATGCTGTCAATCTCCTTCTGAATCGCCAAAATTTCCTTTTTTATACTTGTGAGCTTATCCTTGTATTCTTTTTTCTTATCAAAATCCTCCGACTTCTCAAGCTTATCAAGCAGCTTGATGACATCCACATACTGCTCTGTCGTCAGCTCCTTCGGCAATGCGTCCACTTTTCGCTTATCTGCATCACTGAAATACAGTAAAACACTTTCCTGTTCTTCTTTTTCTGTTTCTTCCGCTTCCTCTGTTTCAGGCTCTGCAGGTTCTTTTTTTACTTCAATACCGCCCTTTGCCGCCGCATCGGAAAGTTTATAGTAATTATATACATAACACTGTTCACTCTCTGGTATCGCTTCGTATTTTTTTACGAGCTCATTGATTTTTGCTTTCGTTGGAGAACTCTCTAAAGCGTTGATTTCTTTTTCTAATGTACGGATTTGATTTTTCAGGCTTGCGCTTTGTTCTGACCGAAAATCATATAGTGTGCGCATTCCTTTTGCCTGCCGCCAAACAGCAGTCAGTGTATATAAGGTTTGTTCGCTGGCCATTGTATTTGATTCTGTCGGCAGGGAGGTCGGATTATCTGCATCATAAGTATAGGAATGTACAAACCCGCCATCCGCCATCCGATAAAGCATAATTCCATCAAGAAGGGTGTTTCCGTTTTTAATAAAGCGACTGTCCGTTTGAACGTTAATTCCAAGAGAGCATAATGCCACCGCTACCTGTGTGGTGCTTTCCACATTTTTCGTACCCCAGCTATCATAATCTCCTGTTGCAAGCTGCATCTTTGAAAGACAGCTGACTGCTTCATCCACAACTTGGCGTACCTTTTTCGTCACGGATTTTCCAGATGCCTTATTGCTATATGTATATGCCTTCTCCCTGTTATAATACGGTGCCAGAGACTGTAGTGCCATCGCCGTGATATCCGGATCAGAAGCATTTCCATATAAAGTAAATCCGCCGTCTGAAAGCTGACGGCTTAAAATTTCCTTAATCATAGAGTCTCTGCTGTCACGTGCACCCGCGGGCACAGAATAACGCTTTGAATCCAGTGCTATCAAACCCCATATCCATCCATTGATTCCTTGCTTTCCTAAGGAGGTGGTTTTCCCCCGGTTATACGTTCCGTCAGCAATGAGGTTAATTACATTTCCGTTTGTATCAGTGCCTGCTTTTGTTGGATCTCCGCCAGATGCCAAGATTGCAAGGGAAATTCGATGCCATTCCGTAGCTTTCGCTGCACTCAATTTCGCAGAGGTCTTATAACGATCCTGCACCTTTTCTTTGATAACCGCCAAATATCCTGCATAGTCATCTTTATATCCAAATCTTCCCATTCCGACCTGATACCAATCTCCCGGCGTCGTCCCTGCCAATTCGAGGTATGCATCATTCATGAGATAGCCATCCAGTGTAGAACCGTTATCTAATTTTTTCCAATCTATAATGCCTTGTATGATTTCTTCCAGCTCCGCTGTACTATACGCTTTATGCCCAGCAGCATGCACCCATAGAGGCATCGCCGCAGCCACCATGACCATGCACAGCAGCACAGCCATGATCTGCCTTCCTAGTCCTTTCAATTGATCACCCATTTCTATTAAGCGTATAAAAATTAAAGTTTAATGCTTTTACGTATATCTTCTACCCGTATAGGTTTTCCATCGTGAATAATTACACGTAATTCACCATATTTGATTTCACGAATTAAAGCTAAGAGATTTGCTTCTTCTTTTCTTGTTACACTCAAGTCAACTAAAGGTTGTTCCATCTTTTTTTCTCCTCCTTTTATGTCCATAAAAATATTTTTTACTGCAAAGTTTATTAAACTGTGTATCAATCTTTGGATAATAATTCCTATGATTGAAGCGAATCCGTTTTTTTGATAGTTCCTACAGAATAAAAAAAAACTGTGACATTTCTGCCACAGCCGTATTTCTGCTTAATTTGCGCACTGAAAAAACAGAGCAACCTTTTTTATTTTACTCTTTTTTCCTCCAAAAACCCGTGGAATGCACTTCTATTTTATGTAGGTCTTCTGGCTTACGCTTCTGGAGAAATTAATTCTCCTGCATCTTCACTTCCCTTCCCGGTTTTCCAGTGGTCAATTCAAATGATTTAAAGTAAAGATTCTGCGATTACAGCGGCGGGACCGCGCAGGAATGTAACCTGCTTCCCTCTTAGCTGTCTACGTAATTTTTTATACTACATAAACAGACATAAAATTAATATTAAATTTTACTCTATTCTATCAATCACCTATTTTTTTGTCAAGAAGGATATATTTTTATAATGCATGATCCACTTCAGTCTGCGAAGCATCGAGCTTGGTTAAAATCGTTTTTACTTTCTCTGATACGTTTACATACCCTTTTTCTGCGACCTTTCTCAGAAGTTCTGTTTTATCGGCCACAGTATAAAAATTACTTCCATAAGTACCCATCGCATCGGCTCCTCCAATATCTCTTCCGTAGCCCCAAACTGTGAATTGTACTCGAACCACATCACCGTCTTGCAGATAGGTATCGGCAAATCCTACGTTTGGAAACACATTATTTACTGAATACATCCAGCCTGACATGCTCGTATAGTCAAACTCCCCTAAAGAATCTGCATCTGCTCTTGGTTCCATTTCGGCCTTATCCTTTTCCAGCACTTTCTTTAAGCAGCTTGGGATGTTCGATAAATCCATCGGAGCCTTCCCTTCTATTCCTTTCATATGTGATAAGTAAAACGAGCTGTCTGCGGTTCCCGTATGTTCATACTGCAATCCATTCTCATCCAAAATTCGCAAAAGAGCTTTTGCTGCATTTTCTCCTTCAAAAATTTCCACTTCAGTCGGTGTGACCAAATATCCGGAACCCAGAGTAAGCATTTCTACGGTAAATACTGCATGCCCGACGGATTCTCCCTCTTTCACTGTCTTGTGGTAGAGCGTATATGTTTGTTTTGTTGTCTGATCATCTGAAGCGGCACTGACAACAACTATGTTTTCTCCTTCTTTTAGTTTTAGCGTAAAGCTTGTTTTGGTCTGATCATCCCAATTTACAGAAGCAGCTTCTCCATTTAAGGTTACTTTACTGTCAATCTTTTTACCGTCTTTACTTCTTGCATAGACATCAAAAGTAAGCTTGCTTGGTTTCACTGTTTTCCCATCTACAAGCGTTGTTTCAATTGTCGGTGCAGTCGCTGAACTTTCGGTTTTCTGCGAATCGTTTGAACTGTTTTTCGGTATTGCTTTATCTAAAATCGTTACAACTTCTGCCCTAGTAATCTTATTTTTCGCATTTATCTTTCCTTCGAAGCCGCTCATCCAACCTTTATTTACAAGAGCATATACTGCTTCTTTTGCCCACGAACTGATTTGGTCTTCATCTTTAAATGTCGTATTACATACAGTTTCTTTTTCAAGATTCAGTGCCTGACACAGCATGAGTGCAGCCTCTTCTCTTGTGATTTGATCCTCCGGTCGAGCGAAATTCCCCGCTCCACTCATCACACCTGCGCTTTTTAACTTTAATATTGCCTCTGCATAGTAAGAAGATTCTTTTAAGTCTGTGAAAGTATTTTCTGCTTTTTCATTAAATTCCACTATCTTGTTTAAAATAACAGCCATGTCTCCACGCTTAATCGGATCGCTTGGCTTAAATGCACCCGCATAGCCACTCACCGTTCCGTTTTCGCTGAAGCGTTCAATCGCACCCTTTGCCCAATGTGTTTGAATGTCATTGAAGGCCTCTGATGATGCGCTGACTGACATCACGCTGAAAATGAAGCATAATACTAACACAATACTGCATACCTTTGTAAATCTTAATTTCTTTTTCATATTCTTTTTCTCCCTTCTTTTATATCTTTACTGTTTAACGATATACATTCTTCCGGTTTCTGGATCTTCATAAACAATTCCCTTTGAATCAAAATCCTCCGCCATACTTCCATCCTTTGCCGCATCGTTCAAATGTTCTACTTGCACTAACTCGTCTTCAGTAATAATATCCACTACCTTACTAATATCTACATTCCAATAGAGGATAATTGCGATCATCAATCCGCAGGCGAAAACAAGCATGACATCCACTAGATTTGACAAGGTTTCTAACGGGTTCAGCTCTGGCTCATTCATTAGGCTTCTCCGCCGTCTTCCTAAACGCCCACCATTACTAATCATCTACAGTGACCTCCTCTAAAACACACTCCATCACCGATTCTAAAGTGACCATATCGCTATTATACCAACGCTTACGTAAATTAGAGATAACACAAGCAATTCCTGCTGCGATCATTCCGGCTATAGTTGTATCGAACGCAACCCCTAAAGATTTTGAAAGTGCTGCTGTGTCTCCATTTCCCAGAGCGACAATCCCGGGGCCTAGAGGAATTAATGTTCCAAGCAGTCCGAACATAGGCCCCAGTCTTATTATTAAGTCAGTGATGGCAGTCGTTTTTTCATACTGCTCCTCTTCCGTCGCCAAAAGTCTTTGCGCTAATGCAATCAATGACACTTTTGGAAGGTGTTTAGCATGGAGCAATGTACACAGTAAATTCTTCTGACGAGAAGTCAATCCGCTTTCTTCGATCACTGTATCTAGGTTTTCATTCCCTTCATGTATTTTCTCTAACAGCTGAGGTATATGATTCTTTTTCAGTTTTCGTCTTTCCACAAGCAGTTCGACCAGCATGTCCCCTAACTGCCAGATTGCAATCACCATGAGCAGCAACAAAATGATGAGGCATGGCTTCATCATAACTTGTCCAATTATATGCAATGCTTCACTTAAATTGAATTTCATTTTTTGATCTCCTTCTTAACGGTTTGCTCTTTTGAATTTCTATAATGATCCCATTACTTCTCTCTGACTTATTGCAAATAAAAAAGCCGTGGCATTTCTGCCACAGCCGTATTTCTGTGAAGTTGCTACATTGAAAAATAGAGTAAATTTCTACTTTTTTACTCTTATTTTCTCCAATTACCCGTGGAATGTACTCTTGTCTTATGTGGCTCTCTGGCTTACGCTTTTAAGCCGTTCCGCTCAATATTCTTTCTATTGCATTGCTGTTTTCAATTGATCCAATAGAATTTGAAGCAAAACGCTGCGATTACAGTGGCGGGTCCGCACAGGATTTCAACCTGTTTTCCTCTTAGCTGCCTATATTGATTTAATAAGCAGGCACAAGACATTTTTTATGTAAATTGATTCTTTATCTAATCTCACTCTTTTTAAGATTGTATTTTTTCCTGTTTCTTAGAAAATGTTCTAAAAGAAAAGGAGCAGGAGAATCTCGGATATAGCCGCAAGTTCTATACCCTTAACACTCCTGCGGATGAAAAGGCAGTTATCAAACTTCATAGAGACAAACGGTTCTATCATAACTTTGGACAAAAACAAAAACAAC
This sequence comes from Sinanaerobacter sp. ZZT-01, assembly GCF_035621135.1. Lineage (NCBI taxonomy): Bacteria > Bacillati > Bacillota > Clostridia > Peptostreptococcales > Anaerovoracaceae > Sinanaerobacter > Sinanaerobacter sp. ZZT-01. The sequence continues at coordinate 1,394,868 of NZ_CP141728.1, read as the reverse complement.
CGTGGCAAAAATGCCACAGCCCGTATTTTCTGTGTATCAATCTTTCGCTATATGCCCAAAATCTCCCGTTGGTACAGCATTCTTTTATGCAGGTCTTCTGGTTTACGTTTGTAGAGAAACTCTTACGTCTTTGTTTTCCTTCCCGGTTTCCCAGTGGCGAACCTCACGGTTCTCAAACAAAGACTCCACGAATACAGCGGCGGGACCACACAGGATTCAAACCTGTTTCCCTTACATAAAAGTCTTTTATGAAGTTACTCTCATCTTAACAGTAAACATGGTCACCGTCAAGTCTTTTATCGAAATAATTTACTTTGCTTCTTTAAAGCATCTTCTCTTTGCTCTCTATTGGAAGCGATTAACTCATGAACGACATATAAAGGGTTTAATCGATCGAGAAACTCTTTTGCTTTTTTGCATTCTGTCGGCTGGTGAGTATCAACGTTTCCTAAAAGCTCATAAACTTGCTGAAATCTCTTATAATAATCCTTTTCTAAAATCGGAGGCTGTTTCAACGCTTTTTTCGTAAAAGTTCCCGTTACCGACTGATGTAAATGAACGCCTTTAACGTATTGACGCAGGTCACCGTGCAGTTCTATCATCTTTTCAACATATTCCCATGCTTCCTTCTCTGTCTCCAATTCGAGATTGCTGCACATCAAATGCCCGGTGTCCAGCATGATACCTTTCTTCTCATAATGAACCTTCTCCAAAAGACGTGCTGTCATCTTTGGGTTTGTCATCGTAAGTCCAGGCCACCATAAATTTTCCATAAGAAAAGTAAAGGTATACTCTCTATGGTCCAGCAGCTGGTTAATCAGATCTGCTGAAGCATCAATGACTTCTTCATCAGTGTGCATATGCTTATGCGTAAATACACCTTCAATTGTCACATCAGAAATATGAAAAACGACGTATTCTGCATCCATTTTTTTCGCATATTCCAAATCTTTTTGAAAATTTTCTAAAAGTACTTGGGGGTGTTTTCCACCATAAAAGCCTTCCCATACACTGCGTTCTCCAAATTCTTGATACAAGGCTTCTTCATTTTCGTTCCAAAAGTCAATCCAAAAAGGATAAAACGGCATATGGAGTCCCTTCACCATATCGGGCGATATAATCTTTCTATCGTCATTCCCACAGCAAATAATTTCTAATCCTCTGCATCCGTATCTTTCATAAAAATCCTTTAAATCCTGCGGATTTTCATATTCTCCCAAAGTCTCATTATAACTGGGTATGTATAATATCTGTTCCATTTTCTCCCCTCCTCACACTTGCATTCATTATATTTTTGAAAAATATAATTGTCAATCCTATTGTCAATCCTATAGTTTTTTTCTAAATTTCAGTCGATATTTGATTCTTCTATAACGGCTCGTCCTTATTGCAAACCTTCCTAAAATATGTTAGTTTTAATATAAGGAAAAAGCATTTCATGCAGACGATGAAAATGTTTATAATACAATATAAAATTACGCAGCATTCATAGGAGGAACGCAATGAAAAGTAAAAAAAATTGGAAAAAAGGGTTCTCAATTTGCCTGGTACTCTGTCTATTAATGGGCAATCTCAGCGGATGCAGCTTTGAGAAAACAGAGCAGCAATCCGAAGCTCTCATCGCTTTGGAAAATGCCGTTAATTATTATAAAACAGAAAATAATTTAAACAATTGGGAAGAACTCGTTGCGCTTTGTGCAGCAAACCAAGCAGATGGAATCGGGATTGGGTGGAGCTTTTTAACCCTTCCTAAAACGCCGAAAACTAATGAGTATGCTTCCTCCTACATCGGTGCAATTTTGAGTGATACCATCAAAGGAGAGGGTGACCCTATCAGTTTTGCAAAAAAATTATCTGAAACACAGAATTTAGAAACGGGTTCATTCGATGCAACTTATATCAATCAGCATGTATGGGCTATGATCGCTTTAAACGTAGCAATCAGTAAAGATGGCTATGACTACGATCATGCAGTTGCATACCTCCTTTCTTATCAGGCAGAAGACGGAGGCTTCGCTTATGGTCAGCAGCTTGCCGAGGGCAATGTGGACTTAACCGGCATTTCTTGCATTGCACTTGCTCCGTATTTTCAAAAGCACAAAAAAGATCCCGCTATGAAAAAAATCATTCGGTTCTTTAAAGACAAGCAGCTGGAAACCGGTGGATTTGAAAACGGCGGAACGGAAAACCCAAGTACAATCTCATCTGCAATTTGGGGACTTACCGCGTTTGATCAGTCTCTTCCTGCTACCGATAAAGGTTTGACACCATTTGAAGCATTACTTGCGTTCCAAAATGAAGATGGTAGTTTTCGTATGAAAAAAGATGGGGATCAGAAATTTGATAATCTGGCTACGAGGCAGGCAACGATTGCTTTATGTGATATCGTAAATGACATGAATACTTATCTGCTGCTTGCTTCCGATGCTGAAACTTATAGAATTGACCATCTATCAGGTCCTTCCATCACTTTAACAATTGATTATCCTGAAGACAGTGAAGAACAGGATGTCCATGGTCCATTCACCATTGAAGAGGATTCTACCGTTTTGGATGCGATCGTATTATACGGAAAAATTACAGAAACTCCTATTGAGCATAAATCCGGGATAATCAAAAGCATAAACGGAATTTCTGTCAAATCTACAGATCAGAATGAAGATGCAGCAAACGAACTTCCAGAAAATCCAACTGGCTGGAGTTTTAAGATAAACGACCAGTCGCCTGAACTAGATGCAAAAAATACGATTTTAAATGAAGGTGATATTTTGACTTGGACCTTTGTTTCTCCCGCATCAACAAATACGCCAGAGGAATAAACCGTTTATTAGCTTTCAGTAAATCATCATTTTATCTTCATATGAACGACATGAACGACCTTTACAATGAAAGATACATGGTAAAGGTCGTTTTATTAAAATGAACCATAAGATAAAATTGCTGAAGCAGTTTTTAAATAAAGGAGAATCCAACCAATGAAAATCCGAAGGTATCTGCCATTAAAATGGCTTGCCCTTTTTTCACTATTGGGTATTATTTGCTTTCTTGGAACAGTTGCATGCAAGGAAAATCAGAAAAACCAATATGAAATGGAACCTGCCTATTTAAAAATTGGAGAAAAAAACATTTCCGTAAACTATGTTATGAAAATCGATGAAAAAGAGGTATCCTTAGAAGAATATCGTTACCACTTTCTCAATATGAAAAAAACAATGGAAGATACAGACGAATCTTGTTTTATCAATGATACGGACGGCAGCTCACAACGCCGATTAAAATCCGATACATTGACAGCTCTAAGAGAAGTCTATGCCATTGAAAAACTTGCAAAAAAAAATAAGCTAGCTCTCTCCCAACAGGAAAAGGAAAAAATCAATACTGATATAAAGAATCAGGTTCATTCCTTGGGCAGCGCTTCTGCTTATAAGCAAGCATTACAGGCAAGCTATATGACGAATGCTATTTATCAGAAGATATGGGAGACAACTTTCTATTACGAGAAGCTGTATCAATATTATTTCCCCGGTGATAAATCCGCAGATTATGAAACTCGCCAACAGCTGAATCAGGACGAGGCTATAAAAAATGAAGTAAGTCTGCAAGCAATGATTGCAGAAGCTGCAGACTCCTTAATTGTAGAATATGGACCGGAATATGATTTGATTTCGATTGACAGTCTATATTAAATGGCACACTTTCCTTCTTTTAACATAGATTCACACTATGAAAAATCCTCAAACACCAGGTTTGAGGATTTTTTCATTATTTTTTATCTGTAATATAAATCGTTTTCCCTTTTCGAAGCAAGACTCTACCCTTCTGCGGATACAAAAATCCCATATCGTAGTCCCCGTACTGCTCTCTTTCTTTTTCTTTTAAGATCTCGCGCTCCATCAAAATTTCTCTTTTTCCATTTGACTCTACGACTTGAAAATACTTTGATCCGCGGATTTCTTCATCAAGGCTCACCCATATCTTATTTATCATCTTCTCTTGTCTGACTTCAATCAAGCAGCTTCCGCCAAGCCAAGGTGTATAATAGTCTTCGGATTTTGTAATTTCCTTTACACAAAAATTACTTTTTTCTAAAATTTCTTTATTTTCCCAAGCAGCAAAAGATAAAATAGAAAAAAAAGTAAGAAACAGAATTCCGATTTTAAAATAGTATGTCGAGGAATGAGTCCCTTTCATTTTTACATCTGACGGCCAATTAGATCGAATCGATGCAACTCGAAGTGTAGCGCCGATTGCCCCTCCGATTATCCCTCCTGCGAAAATCGACCAGTCCAAGTCCCATACAAGCAAAAAAACGCTTATAATCACAGCAAGAAATGCAAATAAGGAGTACATATTTTTAACAATGCCCATCCATCTTTTTATGCGTTTCAAGGAATCTCCCGCTTCAAATTCTTTCTGATTTTTTTTATTACAATAGAAACGATATGCGATACACATTTGAAAAAATAAAGCAAAAAAGCCCGCGATAAAAATTATAAAAGCAACACCTACTATCCATTGATCCCCATAAGAATCCAAATAGAATTGACTCCAGCTCCACTTACTTTGAAGGATGTAAAACAGAAAAGTAAACCATATACAAAAAAATAATCTACTGAAAAAGTTACGTTTTATGATACCTGCTTCTTGTTCTTGTCTTGTTTGTAAATCGGATTGCAACACGGTAGGATTCTTCCCGTCTATCGCCCGAAAAATTTTATATTCATCCCACTGCCATCGAAGTTCCCACCCCGAATCTTCACATAAATCGAGATAAGGCTGTATGTCTATATAAGCCTTTGGGCGGAAAACATCTATATCATACCTCACTTCTTGAGGCTCTACTTTCTGATATTTTGCAAAAACAGAGAAACACCCTAAAGAAGAAAAACGAAATCCTCTTTTTTCTTTTTCTTTTAAATATTCTGGAATATATTGATACCCATGTTTGAAAAACGGCCAAAAATGCCAGCAGTATTTTTCCTTTCTTCTACTATTTTGTAACATATCTACCATTACCCCTTCTATGTTGTTAACAAACCTTTTTCAAATGCATGACGCAAGCCTTTTGGTTTTGACACAATTTTCGGTTTTTTCACATTCTCCCCTAAAGGCACTTCGGGTTCATCTTTCGATTCATTTTCTATTGCGGATAAGACTTCTTCCTCCTCTTCAATCCCACCCCGGTCAATTGGGGGCAAGGTGCCGTCTTGATTAAAAAATAAGTCGCCATCCTTTACCATTTGATTGAGCCTTGCATACTCACGAGTTAAAAGTTTCTCTCCTAATTCGCTCAAACAGTACAGCTTTTTACGCTCTATCTCCCGAGTCTGTATCACAATTCCTTCTTTTTCAAAACGAGACAGCAATGCATACAAAGTTCCTGCACCGACCTCGACCCGTCCCTCTGTAAGCTTTGTAATGTTCTGCATGATCGCATACCCGTGCTGCTCCTTTGTCAAAGCTAATAGTACATAATACATCGGCTCTGTTAAAGTTTTCAATTGCTCTCTTGCCATTTTTCTCTCTTTCTTCCCTTCTTTTTTTAGCAAATCACTTTTATATCGATATTAGATATATCTATACTCACTATAATAATTTATTTTTTATATTTGTCAAGTGCTATTTATTTGAAACTTATGAAGTAAACTGTTATAATAAGGCTAGAATGCTATTTAATACTTATTTTTGAGAGGAGAAGACTGATATGAACGAGCATTACAAATTTGAGGTAAAACCACTGCCCTATTCGTATGACGCACTTGAACCTCACATTGGAAAAAGCACACTTTGCTTTCATCATGACAAACATTTGCAAAGCTATGTAGATAATTTAAATAAAACACTGGCTGACTTCCCTGCCTATCAAGACTGGTCCTTAGAGGAACTCATCATACGACAGGACGAATTGCCGGAAAGCATTCGTACCGCAGTCAGAAATAATGCCGGAGGTGTATATAACCACTTTTTATATTTTGATGGTATGGCACCTGCAAATGCGACCGAACCATCTGGAAAGTTTAAAGATAAAATAGAAGAAACTTTCGGTTCAACAGAAGAACTTGAAAAGAAGTTGAAAGAAGCCGCACTCTCCCAATTTGGTTCTGGCTGGGCTTATTTAGTAAGCGATCAAGATGGCAATCTCAGCATAGTAAAAACACCAAATCAGGATACTCCTCTAACGATGGGTTTGTGTCCAGTCCTGGCAGTTGATGTTTGGGAGCATGCGTATTATCTAGATTATCAAAATCGTCGGCCAGACTACTACAGCAACTGGTTTGAAGTAATCAACTGGAATGAAGCAGAAGAAAAGTACAACAACTGTTTACAAGGGTAAAAAATAGAAAAAAGATAGAAACGTTGTTTCTATCTTTTTTATCGTAACAAATCAAGGAGGTAATCATGTCAAAAGCATCTATATCAAAGACGAACGCACTCCGTTTATTGGATGCAAAAAAAATTGCGCATCAAATCTATACTTATAATGCCTCGAACGGCTTTTCAGACGGTCTTTCTGTCGCAAAATCTATAGGAAAAGATCCAAACCAGGTATTCAAAACCTTAGTCACACAAGGAAGCAGTAAGGAATATTATGTCTGTGTTATTCCAGTTTCCTGTGAATTGGATCTAAAAAAAGCTGCAAAGCATTTTAAGGAAAAGAAGGTTGAAATGATACCAGCAAAAAATATTACAAATATCACTGGATACATAAAGGGGGGCTGCTCGCCCATCGGTATGAAAAAACAGTTTCCTACTTGTATCGATCAAAAAGCCGCTGCCTTCGATACAATTATCGTCAGCGGCGGCCGTATTGGTCTTCAAATGGAACTCTCCGTGCACTCTCTTTGCGAACTCACAGAAGCTCAGCTCACCGATCTAACGGTTGAGTAAACTCATCATCAAAAGAAGCCGCTGCTTCCAGCCAAAGCTTCATTTGAGAAAACGTTTCTTCACTGATAATGTGCTCAATTCGGCAGGCATCCTGCTCTGCCGTCTCCTCACCAACCTCCAGTGCTTCCACTAAAAACTGTGCAATCAAACGGTGTTTTTCGTAAACGCTTTTTGCTCGTTTTCTTCCTTTTTCAGTTAATACAATATTTCCTCCATCTTCAACGGTAATATATTCTTCACGTTTTAAAATACCCATAGCACGGCTGATACTTGCCTTTGTAAAATCCAATTTATTTGCAATATCCACGGAACGTACCATTCCTTTTTCCTGCTCCAGCAGCAGAATGGTTTCCAAATAATTTTCACCGGATTCTTGTAATTTCATAGTGCCCTCCTATGTTAAGTAAAGTATTGATAGCAATTAGTTTATCATATTTATTTATCTTTTTCATCTTTTTATCCAAAATTTTAAAAAACTCATTGACAATTTGTCAATTGAATTTTATAATTAAATTAGTTAGCAATCGCTAACGTACGAGAAAGGAGTCGATTATGGCAGATTATATCATAGGTGCAATTGTTATTTTGCTTTTGGTTCTTGCCATTCGTAAAACCATAAAAATAAGAAAAAGTGGAGGTTGTTCCGGATGTTCAGGCTGTGCCTCCTCCTCCTTATGCAAGCAAAATAAAGCGAAAAAGTAAGTAAAAAAATGAAAGACACTTCAATGTGTTCTTTCATTTTTTATTTATAGAAGTTTTTATCCATATTTTTATAAATTCAGTTCAGGGTTTAAACTTCGCATTGCAAGTATCGTTTTTTGAATCAAATCATCCAGCTCCCATCCAAGCATCTGTGTTCCCTGTAAAATAACATCTCTGGAGCAACCGGCTGCAAAATTCAAATTTTTAAACTTCTTTTTGACTGATTTCAGTTCCAGATCATCCACACTCTTTGATGGCCTCATAACAGCAACAGCTCCGATCAATCCGGTCAATTCATCCGTAGCAAATAATATCTTCTCCATCGTATTCTGTGGCTCAATATCCACAGTCAACCCATAACCATGGCTGCATGTTGCATGGATGATTTCTTCATCAATGCCTAAATCAGCCATCAAACTTTGCTGTTTGATACAATGTTCTTCTGGAAACTGCTCAAAATCCAAATCATGAAGCATTCCCACTACTTTCCAAAACTCCACTCTATCTGGATCATATTCTTTTGCGAAATAACCCATGACACCGGATACAATCTCTCCGTGCTTTAAATGGAATGTATCCTCATTATATTTTTTTAAAATTGTCTTTGCCTCTTGCACAGTTGGTATATAACTCATATTTTCCTCCTTGTATTTAAATTATTAGATAAAAAAGATAACGCCAACTGTCACTACATCCGACAGCTGGCGTTATCCGTTTTCTTCAACCTGCATTTTTTGGTGGACTCACCTCTTTTCTTTTTGTTAGTAACCTTATTATAACAAAGAAAAAATAATTTGCAAGTGTTTTCTGAAAATTCTCTTAATTATTTTTACCGGAATGCCAGTGCCAAAAACACACCCGTTATTGTCCATGACAAGTACGTGAACTGTGATAAATAATTTGCAATCCACGGAAATGGCAGCAAAGGAACCAATGCGTACATCAACGGTGCGATCGCAATTACTAAAAATAAAAGAATTGGCACAATATATATGTACTTATTTTTCGTAAAGCGCATAGAGACCATACTTCCTACAGCGATCCCAATTGCAAGATAAACCACATACATAGCAATTGAAGAAATAAATCTTAAATTGCCTGATTCATTTGTATAGATAACCAGCTGTTTATTGAGCCAGGTACCAAAGACCATAAGAAAAACAATCAGCAAAGTTCTTACCATTAATTTCATTGGATTCGACATGTGCATTCATCCTTTCGTTATGCTCCGACTGGTCATTGGCACATATTCTCTGCGTGGGCATACATTCATATATGCAGGACGAATAATTTTACCTGCATTAATCAGTTCTTCTATACGATGTGCACTCCAACCGGAAATACGAGCGATCGCAAAAATTGGAGTGTAAAGTTCCAGCGGCAAATCAAGCATACTATAAACAAATCCACTGTAAAAGTCGATATTTGCACTAACACCTTTATACATCTTCCGTTCTTCAGAAATAACTTGCCCTGCCAATTTTTCAACTAAAGAATAAAGGCGAAATTCTTCCATTCTTCCCTTTTCCTTTGATAAATTCTCGACAAATTTTTTAAAAATATTGGCTCTTGGGTCCGATAAAGAATAGATTGCATGTCCCATACCATAGATCAAGCCCGCTTTATCAAATGCTTGTTTATGGAGTAATGCACGTAAATATCGTTCTACTTCCTCCTCATCCGTCCAATCTTTTAAAACTTTTTTCATATCCGCAAACATTTGGACGACTTTAATGTTCGCTCCTCCGTGTTTCGGTCCCTTCAATGAACCTAACGAAGCTGCAACAACCGAATACGTATCTGTGCCGGAAGAAGAAATGACATGTGTTGTAAAAGTAGAGTTGTTTCCTCCTCCATGCTCTGCATGAAGTACAAGTGCCAGATCTAAGATACGTGCTTCCAATTCCGTATATTTTGAATCCGCTCTAAGCAAATGTAAAATATTTTCTGCAGTGGAAAGTTCCGGCTTCGGTGTGTGAATAAATAAGCTGTCTCCGTCAAAATAATGCTTATAAGCCTGATATCCATAAACAGAAAGAAGCGGAAACAGTGAGATCATTAAAAGACACTGTCGAAGAACATTCGGAATTGATATATCATTGGCCTTTGTATCATAGGCATACAGAGTCAATACGCTTCTGGCTAAAGTGTTCATCATATCAGAGCTCGGTGCCTTCATGATAATGTCACGCACGAAGCTTGTTGGCAATGTGCGGTACTGAGCCAACAAAGTTCGAAAATCATCTAGTTCTTCTTTCGTCGGCAAAGCGCCAAACAACAAGAGATAAGTGGTCTCTTCAAATCCAAATCGTCTATCGTCGATAAACCCGTCTACAAGTTCATCAATGCTGATGCCTCGATAAAATAATTGTCCGTCACATGGTGTTTTTTCTCCATCAATTATCTTTGAAGCTTCAATTTCCGAGATTTCAGTCAGTCCCGTCAATACTCCATTTCCACTTAAATCACGAAGCCCACGATTTACTTTATATTTGCGATAAAGCTCTGCTTCAATGGAACTGTTATCCTTACAAAGATCTGACAGATCCACTAGCTCTTGCGTAATTCTCGAATAAGACTCATCCAACGTATTAAACATACAATTCCCCCTTTCTGTTTCCCCTTCTTAGCTGCTGTTTTCTGAGTGGTATTGCAAGCTTTACAGCTCTGCAATAACCTCGATTTCCACAAGAACGTCTTTTGGTAAGCGTGCAACCTCTACCGCTGATCTGGAAGGATAGGCACCTTCAGTAAAAAAGGTTCCATAGATTTCATTCATCACAGTAAAATCATCCATATTTTTAATAAATACGGTTGTCTTTATCACTTTATCCATAGAACTTCCCGCTTCTTCCAAAATTGCTTTTATATTTGTCAAGGACTGTTTTGTCTGCTCCTTAACTCCACCTTCTACGATCGTTCCTGTTTCCGGATTAAGAGGAATCTGTCCAGATGTGAAGATCAGGTTTCCAAAAATATTACCTTGTGCATAAGGTCCGATCGCTGCCGGTGCTTTTTTTGTTGCAATTGCTTTTTTCATTTCTTTACTCCTTTGCTTTTTTAATATATGAAATAATGTGGATACGAATTACTCGGTTGTACTTAATATCGTACTATACTTTTCAACTTGGCTGATTTTTAACTTACTTAAATCAGAAATATCGGTCCCATCCGGTACACGAAGTGTTCTTGTATCCAGATATGTGGTATCAATCAAATCTCCGTCAATCGTTAATACACTATACGGCGTGAAATTCTCACCTTTGATATATACATGATTTTCAATCGTAAATGCATCTGTAATATGGATATTTTTAATTCCCATGCGCATTTTAATCCTCTGATATGGCATCTCTCCATTATAGATATACTGCTTTCCATACAGCATGTCATACTGCAATGCTTTTAAATCAATCAGATAATTTGCTTTTCCCTGCTGTGTCTGATGGAATTTAGTTAAAATGCCATTATTAATACCAAGACGTCCCAGCACAGTTGCAGAAAGCTGATAAGATTTTAAATCCGTATCTATTTTTCTCATTCGAAAATTACTCCAAATAACATATTCCGTTTCATAAAGATCACCGTTTTTCAGAATGTCATTTGATATTTCCAGGCTTGGCAAGTGATCACCATATAATACTAGTACTACATCTTCATCATATTCAGACAAAGTGTCTGTCAGTTCTTTAATAAATTGGTCCATCTCATGAATTTGATTTACATAATATTCATAGGCATATGCATCGCCCTTGTTTTCAATGCCGCTTACGGTAATCGGCGGATTGTTGTAAACCTTTTTCGTTGGATATTTTCCATGACCTTGTACGGAAACCGTGAATACCAGATCTTCTTGCTCTGTAGACTGTAAAGCCGTCATAATTTCTTCTGTCAGAACTTTATCTTTCGCCCATTTTCTCGGGTTCATCTCTGCATTTGCCATATACTCCAAAGAAGTGAAACTATCAAATCCCAAGTTTGGATATACTGCATTTCTCCCATAAAAAACACCCCTATGATTATGAATTGCATGAGTCGCATATCCCAGTTCTTTCAAGTTGTATGCAATCGTCTCTGTCGTATGATCCTTTAAGACCGTTTTATACGGGTATTCACCCGGACCAAAGAAGCGGACACGCATGCCTGAAAGCACCTCTAATTCTGTATTTGCAGTTCCGGCTCCAATGGAAGGTACCATCAAATAGCCTGTACTATATTTTTTCTGTAATGCATGGAAATTAGGAATCGGATCCTCTGATACTTCTAAGCCTTTTATTAAAGTCGGATCAAAAAAAGATTCCAGCTGCACTATGACGATATTCGGTGTGCGCTCTTCCTGAGAAAGCAATCCACCTGTTGCTGCTGTACTGTCTTGCTTTACCTCTTGTAATATTTCTTTCATCTTTTCTTCTGAATAACCAGATGGAAGCCCAACACCGGTATTTAGCCATGTATTGATAAAGCAATAAGGGAATCCATAATCATCATATGCATATCCTAAATTCCCAAAGACTGTTGACAGCCAATTCTGTCTAAGGCCCAGCTGCGTAGAGCCCGTCAAACCAAGAGCTATAATTAAAATAACAAGGACACTTTTTTTCAAACTGTAATTCTTGCATTTTGGTGCAAATAAAAACAACAGCAAGTATAATATCAGAAGGAGAATGACTCCACCGCCTAGTCCCATCAGCTCCATATTAGAAAAATAATTTGGTAATACACCAAGCCCAGTCTCCATCAAAGAGAGGTCGGCCACTGTAAATGGCGTCATACGAAAACTCAGAATCACACCATTTGTCGTACCTAATATCAACCAAATTGAAGAGACAACAAAATATACAAATACCCTTCGTTTTACCAATAGCCCAATTGAAAGTGTAGCTAAGATAATTAGACCATTATAAAAAAATGCAAATGGATTTTTCTCTAAAAAGAGTAAAATTCCTCCAAACGACCCTCTGCTCACAATCTCAATATATAAATCGAGTGCAAATGCGAGAATGATGCAGTTAACAATAGCATAGTTAAAATTCTTTCTATAAAAATCCCGCACCGGCATTCCATATTTTTCATCATATTTCTTTAAATATTTTTCATAACAATTATTAAAAAAGTTTTTCATTTGTACCTTGTATCCTCCAGCCTTTATTTTTCCGCAATCCTATTAGACAAGCTGGCAAATTCTTCAATGCTTAAAGTTTCGGCTCTTCGCATTGGGTCTATCCCCGTTTCCGTCAGCGCCTCTGCTATTTCTTCTTTCGTTTTCCCCATCACACCAGTTAAGGAATTCAAAAGTGTTTTTCTTCTTTTCCCAAATCCGTATTTAACCACAGAAAAAAACACTGCTTCATCCAATAATTTCACAGATTTTTCTTTTCGCAAATCCAGCCGAATCACCGCTGAGTCTACCTTTGGCTGTGGAATAAATACCTCCTTCGGTACCGAAGCTACCGGAACTACTGTACAGTAATACTGCACAGCAACGGAAAGCGCACCATACGCTTTTGTTCCCGGCCCCGACTTGATTCGATCTGCGACCTCTTTTTGCATCATAATTGTAATGCTGTCAACAGGAACACCTTCCTCTAATAATTTCATAATAATCGGTGTTGTAATGTAATAGGGTAAATTTCCAATTATTTTTACACCTGTTCTTTCTGTTTTGTTTATCTCTTTATTTTGTTCAAGTACAGCAATTAAATCCGTTTTTAAAATATCTGCATGTAAGATTGAAATATTCTCATATTCTTTCAACGTTTCTTCTAATATCGGTATTAAATTTCTGTCAATTTCTACAGCGATGACTTTTCGTGCATAAGCAGCAGCTGCAGCCGTTAGCACACCAATTCCCGGCCCGATTTCAATTACTAAATCAGTCTCTCCGATTTGCGCACCTTCAATGATTTTATCAATAATATTTGCGTCAGTTAAAAAATTTTGTCCTAAGCTTTTTGACAGATGAAAGCCATACTTTTCTTTTATTTTTCGAATGGTATTTGGTGAATAGAGCTTGTCCATGCCTCTTCAAATTCCTCTCTGCTAATCCCATAATGATTTAAACGGCTCAAAAATACCTTAGTATTTCCATATCCAATTCCCAATTTTTTTCCAATATAATCACGTCTTGCTGCAGCATCTGCTGCCCCGCAAAGACCATAATCAAATAAATCTTGCTTTGAAAAAGTGACTTTTGTTTCTCTCGAAATGCATCTCACTTTTTTTAAAGCTTCTCTAATCGTATCAGCACTTGCGTTTTCAATGCCTATATCTCCATCCTTTTTGGCTTCTTCTCTGGATAGATACGCATGCTTTGCATCCGGAAATCTTTCACTAAGCCTCTTTCGAATGCTCTCTCCTGCATGGTCTGGATCAGTAAAAATGATAATTCCTGTGGTTTGATATGCTTTTTCAATTAAAGCAAAAGTGCTTTTTCGAATGCCAAATCCATGCGTTGCAATTGTCTGTGCTTCTACCGCACATTTAACAGCACTCTCATCATCTCTGCCTTCTACTACGATTACTTCTTGGATCATGACAGACCCCATTTCTTTTTACTATTGAGGCACAACACTTTTAAGCTCGTTATCTTTCTCTTTTTCATTTTCGCTTTCTTCTTTCTTATCATCTTCCGGTACTACATAAATCTTTTCTCCGGGCTTAATCATTTGAAGCTGTGTCCTTGCCTGCTCTTCAATGTATTCTTCACTGTTCACCTGCTTTAATTGTTCTTCTAATCTAGCTTGCTCTTTTTTCAATGCTTTTTGTTTTTCTACTTCTGCCTTCTGTGCTGCGTTTAATGAAATTAAATTGTAAACCGTCAAAGACATGAGTATTGCAATGAGAAAAAAAGCGGCGACACAAATAAAACGATGGCGGACAATTTTAATTGCACGCCGTTCGGACACCCCTGGGTTCTTCTCTTTTATCTTCTTTTTTTCATAAGCCTCTTTTCGTTTTTGGCTGCGTTTTCTTCGTGCTGCTTCAATATCTATAATTTGATTGTTTTCTTTATAAGCGCGGCTCCTTTTTTTTTTCGCCATGTGCCTCACCAAATCTTTCAGAAAAATGAAAATACAATGTGCTCTTTATATTAATTTCATATTTTAGCTTTAGACTTTATTATACCATAAAGCTGACCAATAAAAATTGAAATTTTTTTACCTACACAAAATCTCCATAAACACATCCCGCTGAAAAGTGCAACAAAGCTATGTACGCTTAGCTCACCATAGCAGCAATAATATAAAAAAGCACAAGTTATAAAGGCAGCAAAAATCCAAAATATAATTTCCAATGTCGCTTTCATAAACATTTTTGTCGTTTTTCTTCTCTTCTTATAACCTTCCAGAATTTGATAAAAAAACATGACTATCATTCCTGCATAAAACATAACAAAAACATCAAATACTTGGCTTGGAATCAAGGGGTTCATTTCAGTATCCTCTCCAGCCAGTTCTTATCCTGTTTCTCTTTCTTTTCGGTGTATGCCATAGAATGAAAAAATCCATTTACAACAACCTTTCCTTCTTGTAAATCTAAGCTTTGAATGTGCAGATGGTTCCCCTTTAACTGCATGCCTCCTTGATTTAAATCCAGTAAAACCGTATCCTCATTGAAATTTGCTACATCCTTTACTCCTGTGACAACCATTCTTTCACGATTTTCCATAAAAACACTATGTGTTTTCTTCTCTTTCATATCATCCATAAAAAACACCTCCTTGCCATACACTTTATGACAAGGAGGTATCATTTATGTTATTCAATGTTCCGCTGTCCCCGGATTGGTGCTAAAGGAAGAACAAGTGTTGCTTTTGTCCCTTTTCCTTCCTGGCTCTCAATTTCTATTGAACCACCGTGCTCCTCCACAATTTGCTTAGAGATGGAAAGTCCCAATCCAGTTCCACCCATAGCTCTTGACCTTGCTTTATCCACTCGGTAAAAGCGTTCAAAGATGCGAGGAATCTCTGATTCTGCCATCCCCATCCCGTTATCGGTCACAATTACCCTTGCTTGACCGTCTATCCTCATTGCATCAATATCAATGCGTCCCCCCTCTTGGGTATACTTTATTGCATTACTTAAAATATTTAACAAGACTTGTTCAATCCGGTCTTTATCAACCGTAACCATAATGCCCTGTTCGCCGTCAAAGATACAATTCAAATGCTGTTCCTTCTGCTTTGCTGTCATCTCCACTTTTGTAACAACAGCGCGCAAAAGCCAAATTAAGTTGCTATCTTTTTTATGCCATTTTTCTTGTTTATAATCCAGTCTCGATAGCTGCAACAGATCTTTTACCAAACGATTCATGCGGTCAGCTTCTGTGTCAATTATTTTCAAAAAGCTGGCTGCCATTTCTATGTCTTCCAACGTTCCATCCATCAAGGTCTCTGTATAGCTTTTAATTGTGGTTAAAGGTGTTTTCAATTCATGTGATACATTAGCAACAAAATCCGTCTGCATATTTTCCAGTTTTTGCCGTTCTGTGATATCTTGTAGAATAATTATAATGCCGACATCCTCATCATTCTCATCCCGAAAGCGATCATAGCGAACCGCGAAAGCAGATGAGCCATAGTTAAATATTTCTTGGCCCCCTCCTTCTTTGCAATTTTCTTTTAGATTTTCCAAATGAAAAATCTTGCTATATTTTTTTAATACATCGTTACAATTTTTTGATTCTAGATCAGGATCGACAATACCCAGCATTTGTCTTGCCGCAGGATTGGCGTGTATGATTCCTCCTGAAAGGTCAATTGCAATCAATCCATCTGCCATATAGCACAGGATTGTTTCTAATTTGCTTTTTTCATTAGAGATTTCTGCAAGGGTAATATTCAGCTTCTGCCGCAATAGATTGAACATCTCTGCCAGTCTTCCGATCTCATCATCCGACATGACGCTTACTTCTTGGCTAAAGTCTCCTTGCGCCATCTTTTCTGCTTTTTCAGTCACATCATTAATCGGCACCGTAATACTTTTTGCGATAAAGAAACCAAGGATTACTGTTACAAGCAATGCCAGTACCATAGCACGTATAAAAATCAGTTTCGATTGTGTCAAAAAATTAAAGACATCTGATAAATCGGCACGAATATACACCGCACCGATGATATTTTCTGCTTCACCAATCGGAAATGCAATATTTTTAATCGGAATGTTTGCGAGATTTACCCCATCGGCTTCTGCTTGCTTTCCCCCAATCATTGCGGTAGTAAGAAGTGTTGTATTCAATAATTCGGTTGCATTTTTTCCGATTATATTTTTATTCGTAGAAGCAATGATCGTAAAGTTAGTATCTACAATTGACATTTCTTCCTGGAAGCTGTTCTTCCATCCTTGATCTAAAGTATTCTGAATCTCTTTGCTATGGCTTGTCAAATCATCATATACTTCAAAAGAAGTGAGCAAGCCACTGTCTTTAACAGTCTTTGTCAAATTGTCTCGAATCGAATTGAGCTGATAAACTTCCAGCTGATTTACAATGAAAACGGAAACAATCGTCATCGCTATAAAAACCAACAAAAAATAAATAAGGACAATTCTCCATCGTATGCTGTTCCACTTCTTTGTCCCAAGCATCCCTTACGGCCTCCTAAAGTAATATCCGATTCCCCGTTTTGTCATGATATATTTCGGATCACTGGAATCATCTTCCAGCTTTTCTCTCAATCTTCGAACCGTTACATCTACAGTACGAATATCACCATAGTACTCATAGCCCCAGACCTCTTCTAACAATTGTTCTCTGGAGAATACTTTATTTTCTCGCTCTGCCAGGTATTTCAGCAATTCAAATTCACGAAGCGTAAGTTCCAAAGGTACTTCGTTTTTGCGAACCTCATAACGGTTTAAATCGATCGCTAAATTACCAAATTCCTGTATATTGGATGGTGCATCCTGCAGCTCATCCACAAAATCCATTCTTCGAATATTCGCTTTGATTCTTGCAATTAATTCACGCATGCCAAAAGGTTTTGTAATATAATCATCAGCGCCTAGCTCTAAACCTAGAACCTTATCAACTTCTTCTTCTTTTGCAGTCAACATTAAAATTGGAACTGCACTTGTTTCGCGTATTTTTTTACATACAAGGAACCCATCCATAATCGGCAGCATCACATCCAGTAAGATCAAATCCGGATTAACTGACAGTGCCTTTGTGAGTCCTTCCTGTCCATCATACGCAGTCTCTATTTGGAATCCTTCTTTGGCTAAATTAAATTTTATAATATCAGAAATGGATTTTTCATCTTCTATGATTAAAACCTTCTTTAATTCCATTCTTTTTCCTCCTTAACCAAATCCCCTTAATAAATCGTACAAACTGTTTCTATTATAGCAAAAAATCAAATCTCCGTCAAAAAAATAAGCAAAGCAGGTTCCTTTTGCATATTATAAATCAAATTTAGAAATTGGAGTTGAATCATATGCAAATACATCCGCGACTAGTCGCAAAATTGTCTGCTTCAAGGCAGACTCTTTTTCCCGTTATTATATATTCAAAAAAAACCATTTATGAAATCCGTGATTACATTGCAGATAGCTACGGACCGATCAAATATGAATTGCCTTTTATCAATGCGGTTTCCGTTGAGCTTTCCGCTGATAAAATAGACACTCTTTCGAAAAATCAATCCATTCGTTTGATTTCCGATGATCCGCTGGTTTCTAAAATTGGAGAAAAAAATACAAAACCTTTACTTAATCGTCCCGATATTCCGTTAAAAACGAATTATGATAAACATCGACTTTCTAAGCATGAAATTCTTTCTGATAAAAGGCACGGTCAAAATGTGGGCATCGCTATTATCGACACCGGTGTTGCTCCGCATTATGATCTTGTTTACCCTCAAAACCGAATCATTGCATTTAAAGATTTTATTGAGCATCAGTCAGTCCCATACGATGATGACGGACACGGGACTCACGTTGCCGGAATTGCTGCCGGAAACGGCTTCGTTTCAGAGAGATTTGCCGGAACGGCACCTGCTGCGGACATCATTTCCATAAAAGCTTTAAATGGTGATGGAAACGGCACAACATCCGACATCTTAGCTGCCATGCAGTGGGTTATTAACAATCGCCGTCTATATGGCATTCGTGTCATCAATCTTTCTTTGGGCGTTCCTACCGATCCTTCTTATGAAGAAGATCCTTTAATTAAAGGGGCAAATGCTGCAGTCCACCACGGAATTACCGTAGTTGCCGCTGCCGGAAACAATGGTCCTGATCGATGCACGATCAATTCGCCTGCTACCAGTCCTTATGTCATTACGGTCGGTGCTGCTGATTTCGCATCTTCTCCTTCGGTTGCACCTTTTTCCAGCCGTGGTCCAACACCGTCTGGTGTGGTGAAACCAGATCTTCTTGCACCGGGTGTTGACATCGTTTCTCTGGATGCAACCAATCCAAAGGGTTATGTGATACAATCCGGCACCTCTATGGCTGCCCCGGTAGTCAGCGGCGCTGCGGCATGTCTGTATGCTCTTTATCCAAAATTGACACCAATGGAGGTAAAGCGGATACTCATGCGTAATACCTTACCTCTGCAGCGTACTTCTTCTAATGCACAAGGGCGCGGCATATTAAATTATGAAGTTTTCTTTGATTTATAAAAAACCATTATATATTCTGTTATGAGAAAAAGCGGCAATTCAATCTTTATATTTTGCCGCTTTCTCTTTTTATTATTGATTTTTTTATTTATTATTTTAAGTAATTTAATGGATTTTTCGCAGTTCCGTTTACGTGAACCTCGAAATGGACATGAGGTCCGGTACTTCTTCCCGTATTTCCTACATTTGCAATATGCTGTCCCTGATATACTTTGTCGCCCTTCTTTACGAACAGCTTGCTGCAATGTGCATAATACGTCTCACGACCACCTCCATGGTTGATAATTACTAAGTAACCATAAGAGCCTTTATACCCAGCAAAAGTGACCGTTCCTCCATCTGCTGACGTAATGCTTGTTCCTATTGAACAGGCCAAATCAACTCCATAGTGGACCCTTCCCCATCGACGTCCGAACTTTGAAGTCAGTCTAGCTCCTCTTACGGGATAGCGGTAAGTTCCGGTTCCGACTAACTTTGGCTTTGCTTTTGTTCCTACTAACACGACTTGATTTGCCGGCTCACTCAATACCTCACTACTCAATACTGTCCGGCTGACTTCTACACCATTATGCCGTACAATTTGAGCAACAACTGCTTCTTGTCCGTTGGATCCGGTCGACTTAACTGTCTGTTCCCCTTTATACAAAGTGGTCGTATTTTCATATGTAATATCATATGGAATCGGCAAATTATATCCGGCAGTTTCTACGGTCTCTACCATCAAGACCGGAGAATCTTGGTCTAAATATAGTTCTTGCCCAATTTTCAGCTTATCCGGTTGTACGGTTGGATTGGATCGGGCTAATTCACTTTGTTTCATCTCATAGGAAGATGCAATCCCCGAAAAGGTCTCTCCCGACTGTACGACGTGAACCTTTTTTTCCACAGCTCCTGTCAGCATATAATTCAATGCTTCTGTTGGATTTTTTATTTCTCCTAATTTTGTATGCACTGGCTTAATCTCTACTTTTTGTGCAAATCCTACTTTATCATAGGAGATTCCTGACATAGGAGGTGCAAAATAGTCTTTAACCTGCTGCAAAACTTCACTCGCTGTTTTCTTGTTTTGCAATATAGATTTTTGCTCTCCGTCCGCAAAAATACCATAAGCGGTAACCTTGATATCTCTCATATAGGTTAAGGTATTTAGAATATCTTCGGTTGAATCTAATTTCAGTCCAAGGCCCATAACACGATGAAAACTTATATCATTTTCTTTATCAATTTCAATCTGTGCATCATAAGAATCCGCTAATTTTGTTCCGATGACATCAATCGTTTTGTATACCTCTTGCTGATCTTTTACAATTCCCAATACTTTTCCATTATAGCTATACTCATACGCACTGATTCGTCCGATAAGCAGGCAAATTAAAGCGATTCCAGCTACAAACCCGGCAAAGCTCTTTATCAGTAAAGCTTTATGGTGCTCTGCATAGTCTTCCACGCGTTCAAGCCAATGGAAAAGTTCATACATCCACATTTCTATTTTAATGGACCACTGTCCCAACCTATAATCTATGCAATTTACGAATCCGGCTACTTTCGCAGCTATTTTTTTCTCTTTTACTGAGAAGATGCCATAATAGCGGGCAAACCGGATCAGCGTATAATCCATCGCGATCAATCCATACTCTTTTAGTAGAGTCAGCCGCTTCGCCGTAAGCTTCTCATAAGGCAGAGGTGCATCTTGACGATTGGAGCTTCCCTGAGGGCTCACAACTTCTGAAACTGCATGTTTCATTGATCGAAACGTTTGCTTTAATCGGTTTCCTATCCTTTTTACTTTTAGAAAAAATGCGTCAATTGCTGCATCCAAACGCATGCTTTCTGTTTCCGCTTCTTCTATTTTTTCTTCCAGACAAATTTTGAATACTTCATCAATTTTTTTGTCTAGATCATCCTGAACTGATTCCTCTATTTGATCGGTAAATTCTTTGCTGTTTTTCCGCTGTATTTCAACTTGTTTTTGTATATTTTGCTGTATATCTTTTTGCGTCTTTTCTTTCTTACTTCCGATTTTTTCTTTTTTGTCTTTTTCTATATTCTTAGCCGCAGCAATCGGATTCTTTTTCTGATTGTGGTCTTCTTTTTCATTTAGGTCTTCCACAAAGCCTGTGTTGTTTTTCTTTTGTTTTGATTTCCTTTTTCTTTTACTATTTTTAGAAGGATGCTTCTCTTTTTCAAAAATCATTTTTTCCTGTTTTCTTACTTCTTCTATTTTTTTCAATTGATCTTCTACTTCTTCCCAATAATTATTGCGATTTTTAGACA
This sequence comes from Sinanaerobacter sp. ZZT-01, assembly GCF_035621135.1. Lineage (NCBI taxonomy): Bacteria > Bacillati > Bacillota > Clostridia > Peptostreptococcales > Anaerovoracaceae > Sinanaerobacter > Sinanaerobacter sp. ZZT-01. Next base: position 1,373,384 of record NZ_CP141728.1, on the reverse strand, counting down.
TAGGTCCCTCCCTTCTGCGTCTTAATCATTGCCGGATGCTTTCTTTAATTTTTCTGCAAAACAACTGCAGCGTTCACCGGTGTCTAAAATTCCAGTATCCTTACAATGTGAACAGGTATATTTGAGATCAATGTAATCAATCGTATAGTTATGTTCGGTCAACAAAAATGCCTTTTCGCCATTTAAATAATTTACTTTATTTTTTAATGCATTCATTTGTATCTTTGCATCATCTCTCCCAGAAAGCATAACCTTAGATATTTCCATCCCTATTTTACGAATTTCACTTTCAATTTCTTTCACTCTCGGAATCGCTTTATACACCTCCTGTCGTCTCTTATGAGCAGCCGCCTCATTTCTTGCACGATCCTCATCATAAGATCGCATTACCATATTAATTGGGTTACTTGGATTTGTCGGACTCGTCGCTTGTGCCTGTGCTCCTCTTCCGCTATTATTATCAGAGGAATGCCATGCTTTTAAAATACTGTTTATGTAATTGATATTCGGATTTGAAATACCGGTTGTTTTTTTGCAAGCCTCAAGAACTTTTTCAATGTCAAAATTCATCTGATCAAACCAAGTGTCCATAATACGCTTTTCTTCTTCTGTCGCATTTCGTAAAAAGCCCAGTGCTTTTAAGACTCGCTTATAAAGATAGTGCCGATTGTCATTTTCCTGTAAATATTTTTCTACATGTCCAATGGTCGTCAATCCTTTGTCCGCCCATTCCTTTACAACTGCTCCCACATACTTACACTTATTATTATTTCTATGACTCGAGCAGTAAGAATACGCATAAACTGCTAATTCTGGTGTAATATTATAGTCTCGTATCCAGGTTAAAATCTCGGCAGGCTCTTTTCCTTCAAAAAGTCTGCCGATAACTCGTTCAATTTCACTGTACATATTTCGAATGGTACCGTTATCCATAAGGTTCTTTAGATGATCGGGCACTTTTTCTGCTTTTTTCTGTCTCGACTTTTTCCCATATGCCAGCTCCCTCAAATTCAGAAACTCAACTTGATAATGGTATTTGTCCGCAGCGTCTTTATAATGTTTACGGACAATTCCCTGATTTTCCCAATAACTCCAAGCCTTCAGCACATCTTCATCTGCGATGGAAAGCTGTTTTGCAATAATGCTGTTTTCAAGAGGTACATTAATATCTGCATACATCAATGCAAAGAGATATACTTTTACATAATCTCCAGGCGCTTGTGCCATATATTCATTAATAAACATATTCTCCACACGAGTATCATGTAGATAATAATCTTTAATGATTTGTCGCTTAAAATTCATATTTTATTTCAGTCCTATCCATCTTTTTCTATATTAGCTGATTAAAAAATTTCGCCGCGAAGAATGGTTTGATCCCTTTTCGGTCCGACCGATATGCTTTTTACCGATACTCCCACAATTTCTTCAATCGCTTTGATATACTCTTTTGCTTCTTGCGGCAGCTCATCATAGGTCTTACAATTGGTAATGTCTTTTTTCCAACCCTTTATTTCCTGGTATATTGGCTTACATTCTTCCAATACGTCCAGCCTTGCCGGAAAATTAACCATTTTCTCCCCTTTATAATCATAAGCATAACAAAGCTTAATCGTATCAAATTCACTTAAAACATCAAGGAGCATCAAAGCAATTCCAGTCAGACCATTGATGCGTGCAGAATAGTTTACGACTACACCGTCAAACCATCCGCAGCGTCTTGGTCTTCCCGTCGTCACACCGTATTCATGACCAGTTTCACGAATCTTATCTCCGATTTCATCGTAAAGCTCCGTTACAAAAGGCCCTTTTCCAACACGAGTCGTGTAAGCTTTGACAATACCCAACACATCTGTAATGGAACCGGCGCCGATTCCACAGCCTGCGGTGAAACCACCAGAGGTCGGATGCGAGCTGGTTACATACGGGTAGGTTCCCAGATCAATATCGAGCATGGAGCCCTGAGCTCCCTCAAATAAAACATTTTTATTCTGCTTGATCGCTTCATAAACTAGAACGCCTGTATCTTTTATATAAGGCAGCAGACGCTTTGCATAATCCCGATACTCTTCTATAATTGCCTGCTTATCCAAAGGTTTTTCTTCAAATAATTTTACAATCATTTCATTTTTACGGTCAATCTCATGGGATAGTTTTTCTATGAAGCTGTTTTCTTCAAATAAATCACAAGTACGGATTCCATTTCGTTCTATCTTATCCATATAGCAAGGGCCGATACCTTTTTTAGTCGTTCCGATATCTTCCTTGCCTCTGGCTTTTTCAAACAGCTCGTCCATTTTTCTATGATAAGGAAAAACAATGTGTGCACGGTCACTAATAAAGATTTTCGTTGTGTCTACACCATCTTTTTCTAACATTTCCAATTCTTCAAAGAATCCACGTGGGTCAAATACAACTCCGTTTCCTATAATATTTACCGCATCTTTATTTAACACTCCGGATGGTATTAAATGAAGGGCATACTTCTTCTCATCAATGACTACCGTATGACCTGCGTTGTTTCCACCTTGTCCTCTTACAACCATATCCGCTTTTTTTGCAAGATAGTCAATCATCTTGCCTTTTCCTTCGTCTCCCCATTGGGAACCTACAACTGCTAAACCTGACAATGCAATCACTCCTTTTTGTCTTTTATCTAAAGTTTATCTAAATAGTCGTCTAAATCAGCTAAAAGTGCTTTTAAATCCAATCCATGTCCCTCTGCTGCTTCTCGAATACTTTCTGCAGCGGCGCCCGGACATCCAAGGCAATTTAAACCATTGCGTAAAAATATTTTACTTACATCGGGGTCCAAATCCAAAATTTCGCTTACCAGCATGGATTCATTGATTTTGCTCATAAAAACCTCCTTAACAGAAATATTTACGCTATTTAAATTTTTTATTCGGAAATATGACTCTTATCTACAAATCTTGTGTATTTTCCCAGCCAAGTCAGCTCGACGCTTCCTGTCGGCCCGCTTCTCTGCTTGGCGATGTTCACTTCACAGATATTTGGTTTTTCAGTTGTATCTGGATTATAGTATTCATCTCGATACAAAAACATGACAATATCCGCATCCTGCTCAATAGAGCCGGATTCTCTTAAATCGGATAAAATTGGCCGATGGTCTGTTCTTTGTTCTGGTGCACGGGACAGCTGAGACAATACAATGACTGGGCAATCCATTTCACGTGCAAGCAATTTCAAAAAACGCGAAAGGACGGAAACTTCTTGCTGACGACTTTCTGAACGACCTTCATAGCTCATTAGCTGTAGATAATCAATGACAACTAAATCCAATCCTTTTTCAGCTTTTAGTCTCCTGCATTTATTTTTCATTTCCATCACAGTGATCCCCGGTGTGTCATCAATGAACACCTCGGTTTGTGACAGTTGGTCTAAGGCTAAATGAATGTTATCCCAATCCTGAGAATTGAGGTTTCCGGTTTTCAGTCTCTGCATTTCCACTCTGGATTCCATGCTTAAAAGTCTTTGTCCCAACTGATCCTTAGACATCTCAAGACTAAAAATCAGTACGGTAGCATTTGCTTTAATTGCTGCCTGCTGGGCGATGTTTAAGGCAAACGCTGTCTTTCCCATCGCAGGTCTTGCAGCAAGCATGATTAAATCAGAACGCTGAAGGCCGGAGGTGCGTTCGTCCAAATCAATAAATCCTGTCGTTAACCCGGTAAGGTTTCCTTCCATTTTGGACATTTCATCAATTTTTGCAATATTAGACCAAAGAACTTCTTTTAACGGCTCAAAGTCTTTGTTCTGCCTTGTTTGGGCAATTTCAAAAATACTTCGTTCTGCATAATCTAAAACTTCTTCCGGCTGCATTTTTTCTTGATAAGCTTTTTCAATAATATCTGAGGCTGAAGAAATCAAACGACGCAGCACTGCTTTTTCAGCTACAATTTTTCCATATTGTGCTGCATTCGATGTCGTCGGCACGACGGTAGAAAGCAAGGCAATGTATGCTCTACCTCCCACCATCTCCAAACTTTTTCTTTTTTTTAATTCTTCGGATACTGTCAAGGTATCAACTGGCTCGTTTTTACGGTATAATTCAACAACGGCATTATAAATTTCTTTATGCATTGCATTATAAAAATCATCTGCTTTTAAAAATTCCAAAACTTCAAATAAAGCATCTTTATCTAAAAGTATTGAACCAAGCACTGATTTTTCCGCATCGTCATTATGCGGCGGAATACGTTCCATCTGGTTCATTGATATCCCTCTACATAACCTTTACTTTACAAGATGCTGAAACATCTGTATAAAGTTTGATTTCCACGTTAAATTCACCGATGTGCTTAATCGGTGTGTTCAAAATAAACTTTCGTTTATCAATTTCTATCTTTTCCTGTTCTTTTAGTGCATTTGCAATATCTTGGTTTGTAATAGAGCCAAACAGCTTGCCGCCTTCTCCTGATTTTGTATTGATTGTCAAAGTAATGGATTCAATTTTCTTTGCAAGTGTCTGTGCTGCTGCAAGCTCTTCTTTTCTTTTTGCTTCATCCAATGCCGCCCGCTCCTTCAGCTCTTTTAAAGCACCGGGGGTCGCTTCCTTCGCCATGCCCTTAGGCAAAAGTAGGTTTCTTGCATATCCGTCGCTCACTTTAGCAACAGTACCAGCCTTTCCGATTCCCTTTACATCTTTCATTAATATTACTTGCATATGTTCCTCCTTTATTTCACTGTATGTTCTCTTCTGCAATCAGCTCTTTCAATCTTTCAATTGCCTCTTCGGGTGCCATTTCAAGCTGTGCCCCGGCAGTTGTCAAATGCCCGCCGCCTCCTACCTTTTCTAAAATAGTCTGCACATTTACCGCACCCAGGGAACGACCGCTAACTGCTGCATAGCCTTCGCCGGTTGGTCCGGCAGCAAAACTGGCTCGAATTCCATTGATATCCAAGAGCTGATCTGCTGCTTGTGATACCAATACCTGCATATTTGCTGCAAGCTCCTCTGTATATGTCAATGCAATGCCATTTTCTAAAATTTGAGCATCTGCAATCAGTTGTGCTTTTCGTTTAAAGAAAGCCAAATCTGTTTTAAAGAACTGTCTTACATTTGCCGTATCTGCACCGGATCTTCTCAGCCACGATGCAGCCTCAAAGGTACGTACTCCTGTTTTGACGGAAAAACTCTTTGTGTCTACAGTAATTCCTGCAAGCAAAGCTTCCGCTTCCAGCTTATCTATTTCCTTCTTATCCCCAATATACTGTAATATCTCCGTTATCAATTCAGAAGTAGACGATGCATAAGATTCCATGTATGTTAATGTCGGATTTTCAATGCTTTCTTCATCTTTTCTATGATGGTCAATCACAACAATTTTATCTGTTTTATACAGTAGCTCTGAGCATTCGACCAAACTCGGCTTGTGTGTATCCAAAACAATTAGTAACGTATCTTTTTCCATCATCCCCAATACGGTTTCACTGCTTTCAAAACGATAATTCCCTGATTCTTTTGCTCGTTTGTAAATATTCTCCAATGACTCATGATAATCATTAATTACGATTACCGTATCTTTATTTCGATTTTTTGAAATGCGATAGACTCCAAGGGCAGCGCCAAAACAATCCATGTCCGGCTTCTTATGCCCCATAATAACTACGTTCGGCGATTGGTCGATGAGCTGACGCAGTGCATGTGCCATAATTTTTGATTTTCCTTTATTTCGTTTTTCGACTGCTTGTAAACGTCCTCCGTAATATTCTACCTTGCTCATCTTTTTAATGACTGCTTGATCTCCGCCTCTTCCTAAGGCTAAGTCTAAGGCCGCTGCTGCATATTCATCCAGCTGCTGCGGCGTCTTAGCCCCAACACCAAATCCCATGCTTAAAGACGCCGGAAAATCCGCATCCGTTTCAATCTCTCGGACTTCATCTAAGATCGCGAATTTGTTTACTTCCAATTTTTCAAAATGCTTGTATTCAAACGCAATATGATATTGTCCTGAACGATATCGCGTTACTGAAGCATTAATTTTAGCAGCCCATTGGCGTATCGTTTTCTCGATTTGTGCTGCAATGACTGCTTTTCTCTCATCGGGAGAGCTGGCAATTAAATCATCGTAATTATCAACGTTTACGTATGCCGTACAGAGCTTTTCATCCTTATATAAATTTTTCAACGTTTCCAAATTGGTCACATCTAACCAATATAGCATTGTTGTATTATTCTCTTCCTGTGCTTTTTCTTTGCTTCTCATGCTGGAAGCCATAACGCGATAAATTTTACCGCCATGTGAAATCAGCATATATTTATCTTCATCTTCGTTATTTAAAAACTCGGTATGTTTTACATTCGTAATTTGATGAATGTTTGTGTGAAACATTTCCACATCTTCGTAAATTTCGGAAAATTTTTTATTGATCCATAAAATCTCACCTTCAAAGTCAATCATACAAAGAGGCAATGGATTTTTTGAAATAAAATGCCGTGTTGTTTCTTCCATATCGTCTGTTATTGCTTTTGCATATTCTACAAGCAGCTCTCTTTTGCTCGCAGACAATCTTTGGTAATACCAAAATAAAACAAAAACTATAAGAAATGCAAAAATCCCTACTGCAATATTAAAATAAAGCAATATGGCTGCAAATAGAATTAATATAACAGTATTTACTTTTAAATACGGTTGAATTAAGCTTTTTAAAATTTTAATACCCATTTTATAATCCTTAACATATATAATGTTTCAATCGCTCAACATCCTGTCATAGTATAAACGATTGATCCAGTTTGCTCCGCCTTGATACAATTGATATCTCTAATACATCCGAGACAAAATACACTGATTTTGTTACATAAAGCGTATTTATTCTATCATCCGTGCAAATCGTTGCTCCGATTTGCTTCACTCCGATACAATCAATACATCCGAGATAAAATCTCCTGATTTTATTACATAAAGCGTATTTATTATATCATAAATCTATTATCATTTCGCACTCTTTTTTTGTTCTGAAAAAGGAAGCTTATGATATATTTCAAGCATTTTGTAGGTGAACGTTCCCTAACTAGTCATATGCTACTAAATGTAGCTTAAATTATCTCATCTTTACTTTTTATATTAAAATTTTAGTCTAATTTTTTTATAAGAATATATTTTTCCCATATCATTTTTCTGATTTTTCATAAAGAGTCCTTAAAATATTAAAAGAGGCGAAAACCGCCTCTTTTCTATTCTTATTCTGCTGTGTAAGGCAATAAAGCAACTATTCTTGCTCTTTTAATTGCCTTTGTCACTTCTCTTTGGTGTACGGCACAAGTGCCTGTGATTCTCTTCGGAAGAATCTTACCTCTGTCAGTAACATATTTTTTTAGTTTATCAACATCTTTATAGTCAATTGATTCTGTCTTATCTGCACAGAACTGGCACACTTTTTTTCTTCTTGCGCCACGTCTTTTGTCCATCATACTCTTTCTCTCCTTTCTTGAAATTCTAATTTACGAAAAGCAAAGATTTAAAATGGAATATCGTCATCATCGTCAAGTGCTTGAAAACCTTCTGGAACACCAAGACCGCCGGCCGGTGTCTCACGTTCGAACCCGCTTCTAGCAGACTCACTTTTGTCGCCCCATTCTAAAAACTCAACTCTGTCAGCAACAACATCGGTAGTATATCTGGTTTCGCCGGACTGGGTTTTATAACTACCAGTTTGCAGTCTTCCCTGCACGCCTACCAAACGACCTTTTTTTAAAAACCGTTCACAGTTTTCTGCTTGTTTGCCAAAAACCGTAATACGAGGAAAATCGGTTTTCTTTTCTCCACCTGCTCTGACCGGTCGGTCAATTGCAATTGAAAAGGTCGCAACCGCATTCTGACTCTCCGGGATATAGCGAATCTCGGGATCTCTCGTCAATCTGCCGATTAAAACTACTGAATTCATCTTTGTCACCAACCTTTATTTTTCATCTTTATTGATAATGATATGTCTGATCACATGATCGGAAATTCTAAGTCTTCGATCCAGCTCTTTCGGAAGCTCAGTGCTGCCTGTAAACTCGATTAAAGCATAATATCCGTCATTTTTCTTATTAATCGGATATGCAAGCTTTCTCATTCCCCAAACGTCTACTTTTCCAACTTCACCGTCTGCTGCGATGATTTCTTTTACTGTCTCGATGCTTGCTTCTTTTTTATCATCTTCTAATGCAGAATCGATGATAAACATAACTTCATAATTACTCATTTTTTCACCTCCCTATGGACTAAATGGCTCTGGCCTTATGCCTGAGCAGAGAGCATATATATTTTTGTCAGCCATTGCCTGTACAAAAATTCATGCTTACTAAGTATACCATAAAAAAAATAATTTGCAAGTTTTTTTATTGCGCTACAACGCTTGCATTCCCTTTAATGCCTGCACCAAGGCAAGAACAACACCGACAACTCCCTCTCCTCCTAAAAGGCCTGAAGCAATAATCATACCATTCCCCGCCTTTTCAAATTTCGGTGCAGCCTTTTCCACAATCAGCTTTAAAGCACCGCCAATCATAGCTGTAAAGGACAGGTAAAACGGCAGATAGATTCCAAGTCCTAAGGTCATAACCGGAAAACGCAGAACATATAAAACAGTTCCTATAAAAAGACCGATGACAAAGGAAGTCATATGCGGGATTCCTCCAACCATAGCGGCCACTGCGCTGGCTTGAGGGGCAGGGAACAGTTCAGGATCTCCAAAAGCTTCTGCTCCATATGCTTTTATCAAGACAAAGAGAACACCAACTGATACAAATGCGCCGATGATTCCGCCGATTACTTCTCCCAGCCACTGTGCTTTCGGGTTGCTTTGAAGGATATGGCCTGCTTTAAAATCGTTCATGACATCTCCGACTAATCCACAGGCAACTGCTACGATCGCAGCCACGAAAAAGGCTTGTACATTTCCAAGGCTCGCAGCAAACTTAGCCGCGAGAAGTACGATGATTCCAAAAATCTCCATCGGATTAATTCCAGATTGCCCAACTACCTGAGCTGACATTGACGTTGCAAGCCAAACACCTAAAATTGTAATCAAGCTGGCTCCGATACCCAAATCCAGAGCAAATGTAAAAATAAAGGCAAGAATCACCATAAGCATCGGTGCCCATCGAAGGTTTACAATGGAATCTCCACGTGATTCTTTGGAAAACATCGGCCCAAAAATTTCTTTTGCTTTCGGAAGAATACCCTTTACAATGATGCCGATTCCCGTTCCAACCATTACCCCAATTCCTAATGAGGATTTCACGGCCATTGCAGTATCTAAATCAAGGATTCCCATCCTAGGCATTCCTATAACAATTCCAAAATCTCCAATCACAGCACCCAAAAACCAGATCCCAACTGCCAATGGCCCTATAAGATATCCAACTGCTATAAGCATTGGAGATAAATAAATATAAAAAGCGACTCCTTTTGCAGCAATTGCTTTGTTCAAAATAAGAGTCTGCGGAATTTTTTCGAACCAATCTCGAAAAAGGGTAAAAAGTGCAGCAACTCCTAAAGAAGAAAATAAAACAACGGATTTTTTACCGCCCTCATCCCCGATAACCAAAGTCTCTGCCGCAGCGATCCCCATAGGGTACGGTAAATCCTGTGTCACTACGAAATATTTACGAATCAATGCGGTAAAGATCAAACCCAGTAAGACTCCTCCTAATGTGACGATGAGCAGCGAAGCTAAATTCACCTCTGCTTTCGGCTCTAGCATCCAAATGCCGGGAACGGTAAAGGCAATTCCACCTGCTACCATTGCACCTGCTGACATAACGGTATGCGTGACATTTATCTCGTGGATATTTGTCCGACCCAATGCTTTTAGAGCAAACATAGATACAAGGGCTACGAAAATGATTGGCCAAGGAAGTGCGCCTAGCTTTAAAGCTACATACATAGAGCTCATCGTTAAAATTACTGATCCGATTGAACCAATTACCATTCCTCGGAAAGTAAACTGCTCTCTGAATGAAGCCTGCCTTACGCCTTTTGGTGTGTTAGACATTTTTCTTTCTCCATTTCTTTTATTAAATTTTAATTGGTGCATACAATTGCACATCTTAAAAAGAATAGTACAAAAAAAAGGGCTTCGCAACCCTTTTTCTTTAAATTATTCCCAAAGATTTTGTGGATATACACCTTGATCTTTTAGTAACTGCAAGGCTCTCACCACATTTTCCTTATCCTCTTTATACGTAACACCCTGCCATTTATCAGGCGATTTCAGCACCTTTACCGTAGCATTTCCCTCTTCAATCAGTTCATCCACTACAAAGGGTAAAAAATATTCTCCTTTTAATGGATTTTCCTTCAATGCAGATTCTAAAAAAGCCGAAAATCTTTTTTCAAGCTCCTTCATTATACTCCTTGTAAAACCCCACAAGTTCATAGATACCAAGGTACCCTCTGCAATGGTAGCCCAATCACAGTCATTTTCAGTATATTGAATTTGCCCGTTGTTTCTTTGAATCTTTGTTCGCTCTACAATATCCTGCAAATACCCGTTCTCATCTGCTTGGCAGAGACCTCTTGCTACATGTCCATTCTCTGTCAAAGTATTTTCCACCAAATAACCTACCATACAGTAACGATATTTGTCGTCATCGTGTGCATTTCTCAGAAAATCATACATATCCTGAAATGCCTGCACTCCATAGTAATCATCTGCATTGATCACTGCAAACGGTGCATCCACTTCTTTTCTCGCAGCTAGTACAGCATGGCCTGTCCCCCATGGTTTTACCCGTCCATTAGGAGGATGAAATCCCTCCGGCACATCTGTCAGCTCCTGAAATGCAAAGACAACTTCTAATTTTTTACCTGCTTTTGGCTCAATCATGGCACGAAAATCTTTTTCCATTTCTCTTTTAATAATAAAAATAACTTTACGAAAGCCAGCTTTCCAGGCATCATAAAGGGAAAAATCAATAATCAGTTCACCATTTGATCCAACTGGGTCCATCTGTTTCAATCCACCGTATCGGCTGCCCATTCCAGCAGCCATTACAACTAAAATCGGTCCTTTCATTACATATATCCTCTCTCGTTTTTTATCTTATAGCAATTATATCACACCATCCTCCTTTTTTGACAAAGTCCCATTTTCAAAGGAAGATACAGTCTTTTACGCTTTATTTTATCTTAGCCGATTCCAGCTTTCAAGCGTTTCCTATTTTACATTTACACTTTCTAATGTTATGATAGAAAACAAGTTTAAAATTATTCGCTGTTACAAAGGAGTCGATATCATGACAAATCAAACAGGCAAAGAAATGAGGAATCGTGAAGAAATTCGAAAACAAATCGATCTAATTGACGATACACTTATGGAGCTGCTTACTAAACGCATGTCTATTTCTCTGGATATAGCTAAAGCAAAAAAAGAAAAAGAACTCCCTTTATTCGATGCGGTACGTGAGCAAGAAATTCTGGAAAAGCTTCCGCGTTTCTGTAAGAATTTTGATCCTAAAAATACTGAAAAAATTCATTCTGCCACAGAAAAAGTCTATGAACAGATTATGACACAAAGCCGACGAATTCAGTCTAACACGCTTTTACCTAACATTATTTATTTAATTGGCTATATGGGGAGCGGGAAAACCACCATAGGAAAAAAATTAAGCCTTATAACCGGTTTTTCATTTATAGATATGGATGCAGAAATCCAACAGAATGAACATGATTCCATCCGTACTATTTTCAATGAAAAGGGAGAACCTTATTTCCGAAACATAGAGGCCGCTTTACTAAAAACACTTTCTCAAAAAAGTGAAATCATTATTTCTTGCGGAGGCGGAATCATATTAAACGAAAAAAATCGAACCTTATTAAAAAATTCCGGCGGTTGCGTATTCTTAGATGGGTTCCCCAAAGATATGTTTGAGCGCATTAAAGAAGATCCAAATCGTCCAAATGCCTACTTTGAAACAGAAAATGAAGAACAGCGTCTCATTCAATTTAACAATCGATATCAAAAGAGGAAGAATTATTATTTAGAAACGGCAAACTGTACTATTTTTATTGATCAGGAAACACCCGAACAAATTGCAGAAGGCATTACCTTCCTCCTGTCAAATAGGTAGCTTAAACGGGTAGGCGGCAATAAATTGCACCCTACCCGTTTTTATTTGCTTGTAAATTTTGCAGTTTATCTTCAATCATTTCTTTGACTCGTTCCGAAAGCTCAGAAGCTTCTTTTTTATCCATGTCTTTGGTCTCAATCGCAGAATGAATGAACACATGAACCTCTGCAGGAAATGCATATCCCTTCTCTTCAAAGCATTTATAGCTTCCGTCGATGGTAATCGGCACAACTGGAATTCCCGGCTTTGTCGCAAGACGTAAGCTGCCGCGTTTGAATTCGCCCATCTTTCCTCCTTTACTTCTCGTCCCCTCCGGAAAAATGCCCAAAGAAAAGCCTTGTTTCAAATACTCTGTTCCTTTTTCAATTGCACGTAAAGAAGCTCTTGGATCTTCCCGCTTTATAAAAACGCTTCTCACATCATAAATCCATTCACCAAAGACCGGTAATTTTCTTAGATCTTCTTTTGCTATAAATCCAATTTGTTTAAAATCAATGACTGAAGTAAGTACTGCAATATCTGCATAGCTTTGATGATTGGCTACGAAAACAACCGCTCCTTGCGGTATGTTCTCAAGGCCTTCTACATGTACCTTAACTCCAACCTTTCGTATCAGATTTTTCCCCCAGGTTGACTCTGCAATGGCGATCTCTTTTCGCTCTGATTCCAAATCCCCCTGCGCCCGGTATTTATGGATATTTTTTTTATTTGAATGTATGTGAATCAAATCCCAATACATCCAAATACCCATTCGTAAATTCTTAAAAAATTTCATTTTCACTCCTTTTTCATTGTAAGATGTTAATTTGATTACAATTGCATAACGGTTCTGCTATTTAGTTGCAAAACAAATCCGTCAGTTATAAAATTGAGGCAAATACATAACAATGAACAAAGGAAATTCATTATGAAACACTCAAATCGCCTCGTAACAACCCTATGTTTACTGGGTTTTTCTATGATTGCATATTTTGTGACTTTAGATGCCTCATTGTCGTTTGATGCTTATCTTCAAAATGCAATTTTTTCTATGCGCAATGAATCACTTAATACATTTTTTATAACACTGACTCGTACAGGAGATTGGCAGACATTTTTAACGATATGCGTTGTCCTTTTGCTGTCTCCGAAAACCAGAGACCGCTTTGGGCTACCGCTCTCATTCGTAGCTTCTTCTTCACTATTACTGTACTCTATTTTAAAATACATATTCCAACGTCCGCGCCCCATGGTGGCTCTCCACTTAATTGAGCAAGGTGGATTCAGCTTTCCGAGCGGTCACACTTTAACGAGTCTTATTTTCTACGGAACTCTCATCTTATTGCTGAATCAATATTATGGTGCTAAGCATAAGGCGGTACGCGTTATAAGTATTTTTTGTGCGATCTACATATTTTTGATTGCATTTTCAAGAATTTATCTAGGCGTTCATTATCCGACTGATATATTAGGCAGCTGGTTCTTAGGAATCATGATTCTCTCCTTCTTTCACACACATTTTATCTCTCACGTCACTCGTTTCGATGAGACGGAAGAAGAGCAGAGTTCCCTGCATTTGCATCACTAATTATCTTTTTTCTCTTTTTACTGCATCATTATCAGCCGTCCCTCGATCAAAAAATGGATTTTTTGAAGAAACGGACAGGAGAATACCATAAGCAACACGAACGTCTTTTGGGAACAGTCCAATTTCCATTGCTATTTTTCCTGCTGTATAAATAGTCCGATTATCTATGCGATGATTTGCAGCAACAGAAACGGCAGAACCGATTGCAATCCCCAAATCACCTGTATTGAAACTGCAAATTCCATTGTTCTTTATATTTTCCCCACAATTTTTATAGCCGCAATATCCGCAGTGATCCAATAAAATGGGATGAATCTTTGCCCCCATAAGCATTAAAGCATCGGCCGTTTCTACGTTATGAGAATCCCTCACCATAAAATCTATTTTCCATTCCGTTCCATACTTTTCCATAGACTTTGCTAAATTATCTTTTTCTTCTCCATCTAAAATAAGAACTTCTAAATTATCGATTCCACAGCCCTTTGGCGCAGTTCTCGCAGCAGCAGCCATTAATTCTGCAACCTGTATCACAGCCTTTTTTTCCACTGTCTTTCCATTGCAAATCATGAGTTCCTCCTTTTTATCGTTTTGCATGAATTATTTTTATATTTATTAGTAATACCCGTAATAAAATCCTTCAATTACCCTTTTAGAATGTATTTATTATAGCAGAAAATCAAATAATTTTCTGCTTTTTCGTTCTTCATTTTTTTAATTATCAGCTTTCTCAAGTTCAATTTCATACAGCCCTTTTATTTCACTGTTTTAAAATCTTTAGAAAAGACCAAAAAAATGGTATTTATGTATGATTTTTTTCAAATAAAGCATACTATTAAAAGTTTTATCAGTCAAAGGAGGTATAAAAAATGGCTGCTGACAAGCAAAAAAATGAACAAGAAGAATTGATCGAAGGCATAATCAGAGAGGCAAAAAATGAATGCCCAGAAAAAGATGCAGACGGAAACTGTTTAACTCCCGGCTCTTTCAGCGATTCCGATCCAATCGGTGGATGATAACTTCTAAAACAAGTATAAAAAAGGCCTGACATCTAAAGATGTTCGGCCTTTTTTAAAGAGACGCAATTTCTTAAATTTTATTTTTCTTTATTCGTAGTTTCAAATGTACCGTATATGGTTGGTTTTCCTTCTTTTACCATAATATTTCCTTTTGCTACAACCGTATTAATCGTTAAATCCTCTGCATTTAACAAGCACAAGTCTGCATCGTAGCCTTTTTCGATCCGTCCTTTTCCCTTAAGCTTCAAAATCCTAGCCGGGTTTGACGTAATAGCCTTGATGGCAATTTCAAGCGGTATTTTTTCTTTCTGCACACATTCCCGAACTTCTTTTAAGAGACAGCTGCCTTTTCCGATCCCGATTCCAATGAACTCTTGTTTTTCATTAAATATCGGAAGGCTACCTTGACCGTCGGACGAAATTGTAAACTGATCGCTGCTGACTCCCTCTGCAAGCATCCGTTTTATCCCCGTGCATACTCGAACTTCATCACAGATCGTTTCCCAATAATCAATCTCTTCATTCCCTGTAAAATCCACAAAGCCTCCATTCTTTGCGTAGGATAAACACCGCTCAAAGAGCATTGCATTGCGATTGATATGTGTCGGCAAAAACTGAGATCTCGGAATTTCCGTTTCCTCTACCGTACGTTCGATTAAATCAATACATCTAGGGCTGTCACCTAAATGTATATTCAAAATGCCAGCTTTTCCAGACAACATTCCACCTACTCGGCTGTCAGCGGCAATGCGGATAAATTCCTCAAAGGTAGGCTGTGAAGAGCGATGATCTGAAATGGCAATTTCCCCGACTCCAATCACCTTATCAATCATCATAATATCTTTCATTAGACTTCCTGTTAAAGTATGCACTGGCACTTGGTAAGAACCTGTATACACAAAGGTACTGATTCCCTCTTCCTCCAAACCTTTCGCTTTTGCTAGAAGTGCTGTCATGTCCCTGCCGATGCCGTCTGTCCCGATACAGCCGACTACCGTTGTGATTCCATAGACGGTCAAATCTGTTAAAACAGCTTCCGGTGTTCTTGTTGAAAAGCCGCCTTCTCCACCGCCTCCCATAATATGTTCATGAGAGTCAATGAAGCCTGGTACTAAGTATTTTCCTGTACCATCAATGATTTCCACTTCTATATTTTCTCCAAGCTCTAGATCTTTTCCAATCTGACAGATTTTACCGCCTGCAATTATCACATCCATACTGCCTAAGCAGTCTGGTGCATATACAGTTGCATTTTTTATTTGCTTTATCATGCTTTACCTCTTTTATTGTGTTTCTCCTGTTAAAACTGATTTTAGAAACCACTTACGCTTGCAATGATTATGCTTATAACTGCCATCGCGTAGAGTACTCCTAAGAATTTAATCATAAACTTAACCCATTTTGCCCAATCCAATCTAGCAATTGCCAATGCTCCCATTAAGCAGCCAGAAGTTGGGACAATTAGATTTGTCAGTGCATCACCAAGCTGGAATGCTAAAACAGCAGTCTGACGTGTCACGCCTAAAAGATCTGCTAAAGGTGCCATGATCGGCATTGTCAACGCAGCCTGACCGGAGCCGGATACAACAAAGAAGTTAAAAACAGATTGGAAAACATACATAAGTACCGCCGCGGCAGTCGCAGACAGTCCCACAAACGCACTGCTTAATCCATTTAAAATCGTATTTAATACGGTTCCGCTTGTCGGGTCTGCTCCACCAAGCACAAGCATGATTCCTTGTGCCATGCCAACGATCATTGCAGCTCCAACTAAATCTGAAACGCCGGTTTTAAAGGATTGTGCCATGTCGTTTACGGTCATATTGTTTAATTTAAATAGAATACCGATCATGCCGGCAACGATACCCATAATGAAGAATTGTGTTGCCAGTTCAGGAATGTAATATCCATTTTTCATAACTCCCCAAACTACCCATACCATTCCTGCCAGAATAGTCAGAAGCACTAAAGCATGCCCCAGTGTAAATTTTTGTATTTCACCGGACTGCTCCTCAAAATCTTTTCTGAAATATTCATCTGAATCGTACGCAACTGATTTTATAGGATCTTTCTTTATCCTTGTTGCATAAATCATTGTCATAGCAGCACCGACTCCAGTAAAGAGCACCCACATTACGATACGAAAAGTAGCACCTGAAAAAACAGGAATTCCTGCAATTCCCTGAGCGATTGCTACAGAAAATGGATTCATCCAAGAGGTTCCAAATCCGATTTGTGTTGCAACATAAGTAATCAAGATTCCAACAACAGAGTCATACCCCATTGCTATGACAAGGGGTATTAAAATCATTGCAAACGGCAAAGCCTCTTCACCCATTCCAAATACGGCCCCGCCAAGAGAAAACAATACGAACAGCAACGGAACTAAGAGCTTCTCTCTTCCCTGCGTTTTCCCTATCATATTCAAGATTCCCGTCTCAACAGCACCAGTCCGTAAGATAATTCCAAATGCTCCGCCGATAACCAAAATAAATGCGATAACGCCAACTGCAGAACCCCATTTGTCACCGGATACCATTCCTTCAAAAACATAGTTGAACATGCCTACTTCACCATACGGCTCAAATAAAGCAACACCCTGTTTTAATGGTTCTCCATTTTCATCCAAAACATATTGAAAGCTTCCATCTTCAATAACAGTTCTGGTTTTTTCCACTCCATTTACTACATAACTGACTTCCTCGGTTGAATACATTCCTTGTGGAATCAAGTAGGTCAACAATGCAGCCAAAACAACGACTAAAAAAATGATGACGTAAGTATCCGGCATTTGAAAACCTTTATTGAGCGTTTCTAAGCCTCGTTTCTTCTCCTTACTCATTTCACACCTCCAAAAATAATATTATAACTACAAGCTTTATATATTAGCAAAAAAGATGCCATTTCTTTATATTTTTCTTTTTTATACCCATAATTAATAAAAAAAGCAAGAACTCTTCCTTATTTCTACTTTTTATAAGAAATTTCTCGCTTTATCTACATTTTTCACAAACATATGTTACTCTGTTTTTTATAAAAAAAACAAAACAAATGATCCTTTTAATTTTTTTGGTTCTTTTATGGCTCCCATTCATTTTATATGGTTACCATATGTTTTTAATTGAAGCTCTCCTTTTTCTGTTAAAGAAGCACCATTTCTTCCTCTTTTCTGAATCAAATATCCATCTATTTCTAAGCTCTTAAGACGGGTTCTTACTTGTCCTTCTGTACAAATTTTTCCGATACTGCTTAAATATTGTGCGATATTCACTCTGCCAGCAATTTTATGCTGCTTCTGTAACAGGAACACAGCCTCCAAAACCTCCAAAAGTTCCTTGCTCACAGAGTCTTCTATGCAATCAGCAAATGGCTTGGATTCCCGCTTTTTCTTGGAGGAATCCATTGCAAATTCAAAAAAATGGATATCAGGCAGGTCACATAAACAGAGTTGCTTCTCTTTTTGCCTGACAGCCAACATATATTTTATGGTATTGTATAATTCTCTTACGTTCCCGTTCCAGCGCAGTTTTTGAAATATCTGAAACACATCTCCTTCTATTTCAATCGGATATCCAAGTTCTTTTTTCACAAAATGTTCCGTTAAGGGTCTTATTTCCTCTGGCATTTCACATAAAGTCGGTAAGTAAAGACAGCCCATTTTCAAACGAAAGTATAAATCAGCACGAAACGTCCCATTGCGGACCATTTCTCTCAAATTTTTATTTGTGGCGGCAATTACTCGAATATCTACCTTTTTTATAGTATTCCCTCCAAGCG
This sequence comes from Sinanaerobacter sp. ZZT-01, assembly GCF_035621135.1. NCBI lineage: Bacteria > Bacillati > Bacillota > Clostridia > Peptostreptococcales > Anaerovoracaceae > Sinanaerobacter > Sinanaerobacter sp. ZZT-01. Next base: position 1,354,939 of record NZ_CP141728.1, on the reverse strand, counting down.
GCATAATTTCTTTTTCCTGCAAAACACGCAGCAGCTTTGTCTGCATTCTCGCAGAAATATCCCCGATTTCATCTAAAAAGATGCTTCCTCCGTCTGCTTGTTCAAAAAGACCCCGCTTTCCTCCTTTTCGCGCACCGGTAAAAGCTCCTTCTTCGTATCCGAACAATTCACTCTCCATTAATTCTTCCGGAAACGCACTGAAATTTGCGGCAACATACGGTCCGTTTTTACGATCAGATGCATTGTGAATCGAAGAAGCAAACAATTCTTTTCCCGTTCCGCTCTCTCCTTCAATTAAAACGGTTAGATCTGTCTTTGCCAATTTTTTTGCCTTTTCTTTTTCCTCTAGAAGTCTTGGTGAGGTTCCTAAAATATTAGAAAAGGAATGCACTGCAACATATCCCTTGCTCCGCAATTTCTCTTTTAATAAGTTTCGCATGACTTCCGTTTCCGTATTCATCAAAACCATCTTCTTAGAAATTTCGATAACCTTTCTGGTGTAAGGACGTACAACCGAGTTCCCATCCCAATTCGATATGCCGATTAATTCGGCAATCCCGACTAGTGAAGCGATGTCTAATCCGCGTGGCTTTAGATCAATGATTTTCTTAATACTCTTTGGTACCATATGCACTTCGCCCGGTGTAATAGCAATGGAAAAAGCAGATAAATCAATCGGAGTTATTCCCTCTTTTTGATGATCTGCTTCTATTTCTGGGTACCACGGCACATATTCAATATGATTGACTCCGATTTCCAGTAAATTCTGGATACAGGTTTCTGCGGTTTCTTTTGCATCATTAACAAAAAGAACTCGTTTTCCTTTCGGAAGAGTGATTACTTGCTCAATTTCATCTAACTGTAAAAAGCGACGGCACACAAAATAGGATATCCCGTCGCTCAGAAGTCCGTCTTCCCGCATTTCTCTTTTTAATTCAGCACTGGAAAGCAATACAATATCTGCGGATGCTTCTGCCTCCCGAAGATGTGCAATCCCGGTGTCGAGTGCAAAAGAAACAATTTGGATTTCTTCACCCAATACGTCTTTCAACTGTTGTTTTAGACAATTTTTAGTTTCTTCTGAACCCGCAATCAGAACAATTACTTTTTTTGCTGTACCTATCATCATTCTACCTTAATACCCCAAGCCAAACCGTTCCTTTACACGTTTTATCGTAACTTCCGAAATCATATTTGCACGTTCCGCGCCATCTTTTAAGATTTTTCTCAATTCATCGGATTCTCTGATTTCCTGAAACCGTTCTTGAATCGGTCTGATGGAATCAATTGCAATTTCAACTAAGTCCTTTTTAAAGTCTCCATATCCATGCCCCTCATAAGCTGCTTCTATTTCCGAAATCTCTTTTCCTGAGAAAGCACTGTAAATATTTAACAAATTACTGATTCCTGCTTTATTTTCCATGTCGAAACGAACGATGCCATCCGAATCTGTAGTCGCTTTCATAATCGATTTTTTTATTTTCTGCGGTGAATCCAACAAGGAGATACGGCTGTGGATATTTTCTGCACTTTTACTCATTTTGTTCGTCGGATCATCTAACGCCATGATACGAGCACCGCTCTTTAAGAATCTTCCGTCTGGAACAACAAAAGTCTCTCCATATTTATTATTTACACGAATCGCTAAATCCCTCGTAAGTTCAATGTGCTGTTTTTGATCATTTCCAACCGGAACAACGTCTGTATCATAAAGTAAAATATCTGCCGCCATTAAAACGGGATAACAAAAAAGTCCGGCCGGAGCTGATTCGCTGCCCTTGCTTTTTTGTTTGAATTGAGTCATGCGTGAAAGTTCTCCGGTGTAAGCGGCACATGTTAAAATCCAGCTAAGCTCTGCATGTCCACTTACATCCGACTGCACAAACACAATAGATTTTTTAGGGTCTAATCCGACTGCAAGATAAAGCGCCGCTACATCTAATATGTTTTTTTGCAGGATTTTCGGATCTTGTTGAATCGTTATGGAATGCATGTCTACAATACAATACAAACAATCATTTTCGTTTTGCAGTTCAACAAATTGCTTTAAAGCACCTAAATAATTTCCAATGTGTATATTCCCTGTGGGCTGAACGCCTGAAAAAACTCTTTTCATAATCAAATCCTCCACGCTTCCTTAAACCGACCCCTCAATTTTTTTTCAATTCTGGATATCGTCATTTGTGAAACACCAAATTCTTCCGCTATTTGCTGTTGTGTTTTGTTTTGTAAAAAACGTTTCTGAAACAACTGCCGTTCCTGCTCATCCAGCTGTACCAATACGCCTTTTATCAGTTCTGCATCCTCAAAGCTGGAAAACCCGCTGTCTTCAACGCCCATATATTTTTCAAATACGGCTCCTTCCCCTTCCTCTTGACTATCGTCAAAGGTCTGGTTTAATGAAAAGGCTCCGTACGATTGTCCACTTTCCATCGCTTCCAAAATCTGTTCTTCTGTGTGTCCCAGATAATTTGAAAGTTCTTTTACCGTAGGTGCCCGATGCAGTTTAGCAGAAAGGGCTTCTTTCGCTTTCGGAAGCTGCGCTGAAATTTCTTTCAGACGTCTCGGTACTTTAATCATCCACCCTTTATCTCTAAAGTAGCGTTTTATCTCTCCAATAATTGTCGGAGTTGCAAAACTTGTAAATTCAAATCCTTTAGAGGCATCAAACCTCTCCACGGCAAAAACCAAAGCCATAGAACCCACTTGATATAAGTCTTCGTATTCCATGCCTTTGTTTAAATATTTCCTTATTAAAATATCAATCATATATAAATAATGCTCGACAATTTGATTTCTTAACTCCATGCTTCTCGTCTTGCTGTATTCATCAAATAAGTCTTTTACATTGGTTTTGTTTATTGAGGACATAGAAAACTCCTAAGCTCATTTGCAATTACAATACTTTACCATTTTAATTTTTGTTCCTGCCCCGATTTCAGAAAAAATGTCTACTTCATCCATAAGTGCGCGTATGATAAAAATCCCCAACCCGCTTTCTTTTGGTTCGTTAGGATTCGGCATTTGATATTTGCTCATGTCATAACCGCCTGCAAGATCTGTAATCAAAATTGTAATTTGTTCTTTACAAACCTCACAAGTCACTTCATAAGATTGTATCCCTGAACATCCATGACGTACGACATTCGTACATGCTTCCGAAACCGCAACTTTGATATCATCAATAGCTTCTACATCAAATCCAATGTTATTTGCTAAAGAAGAAACCGCCATGCGAACCATACTTACGTATTCCGGTTTTCCAGGGACTGAAAATTTCAATAAGTCTGTCATTCAAATCTCCTCGTTTCCTTATAGAAAAATTTTGTCAAGACTGGTGATACACAATAACTTTTCAATGTTTTCTCTGGGATTTAAAAGGGTAAGCTTTTTACCCTTTTCCTGCATTCTTGTGTATGCGCCAATCATTACTCCAAGTCCGGTGCTATCAATATAATTTAAATGATCTAAATGCAACAGCATATCTTCTTCGTTCTTTGAAAAATTTGTATTTAATGTTGCCCGAAGATCAGGAGCTGTAAGAACATCTACTTCTCCATACAAAACAATATCCCATTTTTTTGCTTTCTCATTGAAATGACTGTCAATCTGCAGTGCCATCTTTTTATGTCCTCCTAAAAACTATACCCCTGCCGGTTATCTTTTAAACGTTTGATTTTTAGTTATTTCCCTCTTTGCCTGAAAGTTCTTCCTCTTCTTCATTTTCTTCACGAATTACCTTTGCCATTGCTATGATATTTGCATCATCTTTTACCCTCATGATCTTAACTCCTTGAGTAGCTCTTCCAAGCCTTGATACCTCAGAAGCCTTAATTCGGATGATAATGCCATCGGAATTAATCAGCAATATCTCATCATTTTCATTTACGACCATTGCACCGATTAACTCTCCTGTTTTACCAAACTTTCCTTTTGCGTAAGTCAAAAGACCTTTTCCGCCTCTTGCCTGTACTTTATAATCTTTGACAGCAGTTCGTTTTCCGTACCCTGCTTGCGTTACAACCAATAGTTCTTCTTCTTTTTCTGCAAGCTCCATTGCAACAACTTCATCATCTTTTTCCAAAGAAATTGCACGAACGCCGCCTGCCAGACGCCCCATTGGACGCACATCCTCTTCACTAAAGCAAATGCACTTGCCTTGTTTCGTCACAATAATAACATTGCTCGTTCCGGAAGTCTCTTTGATTCCAATCAGCTGATCGCCTTCCTTCAAATTAATCGCAATCAGCCCGGTCTTACGACTGGTATCAAATTGTGCCATATTCATCTTCTTTATCGTACCTTTTTTCGTAACAGCAATCAAATACTTATTCGCATCAAAGGATTGAATTGGAATGACTGCTGTAATTCTTTCCCTCTGCATCAGATTTAAGAAGTTAACAGCCGGTGTTCCCTTTGCTGTTCTCTGCGCTTCCGGTATTTCATAAGCCTTAATGCGGTGCGCTTTTCCGGTATTTGTAAAGAACATCAAATAATCATGTGTCGATGTAATCAGCATATTCTTTACAAAATCATTTTCTCTTGTCGTCAGTCCGGTAATTCCTTTTCCCCCGCGCTTTTGTGTTTTGTAAGTATCTGCAGACACGCGCTTAATATAGCCCAAATGCGTTAAAGTAATTGCTACGTTCTCTTCTGCAATCAGATCTTCTTCATCAATTTCCTGCGCATCGGCTACAATTTGTGTTCTTCTCTCATCACCGTACTTCTTTTTAATTTCAAGAAGTTCGTCTTTGATTACTTCCATTAATTTCTTTTCATCAGCAAGCAGACTTTTAAAATAAGCGATTTTTTCCATTAATTCACTATATTCCGCTTCAATTTTTTCACGCTCTAAGCCCTGTAATCTGGCAAGACGCATATCTAAAATCGCCTGTGCCTGTAATTCAGAAAGGCCAAAGCGTTCAATCAAACGAGGTTTTGCATCGTTATAGCTGGAGCGAATAATTTTTATAATTTCATCGATGTTATCTAAAGCAATACGTAACCCCTCTAAAATATGAGCTCTCGCTTCTGCTTTATTTAAATCAAATATTGTTCTTCTCGTAACAACGTCTTTTTGGTGCTTTAAATATTCTACTAAGATTTCTTTTAAGTTTAACAGCTTTGGCTGCCCATTGACAAGAGCAATCATAATCATGCTATAGCTGTCTTGCATCTGCGTATGTTTATATAGACGATTTAAAGTAATCTGAGGGTTTGCATCTCTTTTTAATTCGATAACAATCCGCATGCCATGGCGGTTGGATTCATCCCGAATATCTGAAATACCTTCGATCCTCTTTTCCTTTACCAATTCAGCAATCTTTTCAATCAATCTTGATTTATTTACTTGGTAAGGAATTTCTGTAACAATAATCTGCTGTCTGCCTTTTGCAGTTTCCTCAAACTCCACCTTTGCACGAACAACTACTTTTCCCTGTCCGGTACGATACGCTTCTTTTGCATTGTTTTTTCCCATTATAATAGCGCCCGTAGGAAAATCCGGAGCTTTTATAATGCTTATTAAATCTTCTATGGTTGCATCTTCATCGTCAATCAATTTCACCGCACCATCAATTACCTCGCCAAGATTATGCGGAGGAATGGAGGTTGCCATACCAACAGCGATTCCGTTGGATCCATTAACTAAAAGATTTGGAAAACGAGCCGGAAGTACCATTGGCTCTTTTTCTTCTTCATCAAAGTTCGGCATAAAATTAACTGTGTCTTTATCGATATCCCGTAGCATTTCTAGAGCAAACGGCGTCATTCTTGCTTCAGTATAACGCATCGCCGCAGCGCCGTCTCCGTCAACGGAACCAAAGTTTCCATGTCCGTCAACCATCATATAACGTATAGAAAAATCCTGTGCCATACGAACCATGGCATCATAGATTGAGCTGTCGCCGTGTGGGTGATATTTACCCATAACTTCACCGACGATACGAGCCGATTTTTTATGTGGTTTATCCGGTGTTACACCGAGTTCGCTCATTCCGTATAATATTCTTCGATGAACTGGCTTCAATCCATCTCTGACATCGGGGAGCGCTCTCCCTACAATGACACTCATTGCATAATCAATATAGGAGTTTTTCATTTCATCATGAATTTCATGCTGAATGACTTTTGTATCCTCTAATAAATTCATTTTTCTCCTCCTTCTCCTATATATCTAAGTTTTTAACATACTTTGCATTATCTTCTATAAATCGTTTTCGTGGCGGAACCTTATCCCCCATTAAAGTCGTAAACATTTCGTCCGCAGCCGCAGCATCCTCCAGTGTAAATTGAATTAAAGTCCTATTTTTATAATCCATGGTTGTTTCCCACAGCTGATTATAATCCATTTCTCCAAGACCCTTATAACGCTGAATAACCGTTTTACCTGGTTTATCGGAAAGCTGTGCCATCAACCGTTCCTGTTCTCTATCTGAGTAGGTGTAATGTACTTCCTTATTTTTTTTGACTTGGAAAAGCGGTGGCTGAGCAGCATAAACATATCCGCCTTCAATCAATGGTGTCATATAACGATAAAAGAACGTCAAAAGTAACGTACGAATGTGTGCACCATCGACGTCAGCATCTGTCATAATTACAATTTTGTGATATCTTAACTTTTCGATGTTAAAATCTGTACCGATATTACAGCCAAACGCAGTAATCATGTTTTTAATTTCTTCTGAGTTTAAAATCTTATCCAGCCTTGCTTTTTCTACATTCAAAATCTTTCCTCGAAGCGGTAAAATAGCTTGTCTCATTCTGTCACGGCCTTGTTTTGCAGAACCGCCTGCAGAATCTCCCTCGACAAGAAAAATCTCTGACAAAGCCGGATCCTTTTCTGAACAGTCTGCTAATTTCCCAGGTAAAGAAATTCCGTCTAAAACGCCTTTTCTTCTCGTCAGCTCTCTTGCTTTTCTCGCAGCTTCTCTCGCTCTTGCAGCACGAAGACATTTATCTAAAATTACACGTGCCTGCTGTGGATTCTCTTCTAAGAATCCCGCTAAATTTTCATTAGTTGTCGTTTCTACAAAGCCTCTCATCTCACTGTTTCCAAGCTTTGTTTTTGTCTGTCCCTCAAATTGAGGCTGCGTTAATTTCACTGATACGATAGCCGTCAATCCCTCTCGGATATCTTCACCAGAAAGGCTGTCCTCATTTTCTTTTATAAATTTGTTTCTTTTTGCATAGTCATTAAACACTCTGGTTAAGGCAGACTTAAATCCAGCCATATGTGTTCCGCCTTCAGTCGTGTTTATATTATTCGCATACGATAAAATCGTTTCATTATAACGATCCGTATACTGCATTGCGATTTCTACTTCGTGATCCTCTTTTTGATATTCAAAATAAATGATATCCGGATGAATCACTTCTTTATTTTTATTTTGATGTTTTACAAATTCTTTGATTCCGCCTTCATAATGGAAAACCTCTTTTCTTTTTTGTCCTTCTCTTTCATCACTGAGTTCTATTTTAATTCCCCGGTTTAAAAAAGCCATTTCACGAAGACGATGCTCTAACGTCGCAAAAACAAATTCTGTTTCCTCAAAAATTTCAGGATCCGGTTTGAAAATAGTCTTAGATCCTGTTTTCTTTCCAGATTCACCAATCACGGTCAATTCACTGGTTATCTTTCCTTTGGAATAGGTTTGCTTGTAAATTTTTCCATTTCTTTTTATTTCAACTTCCATCTCTTCGGATAGTGCATTTACAACTGAAGCACCGACTCCATGAAGTCCTCCGGATACCTTATACCCTCCACCGCCGAACTTCCCGCCCGCATGAAGTACTGTATGAATAACTTCAACTGCAGGTCTGTTTAATTTAGGATGGAGGTCAACCGGCATACCTCTTCCGTCATCTTCTACCAAGATGGACCCGTCGCTTTGTATCGCAATTGAAATTGTTTTGCAAAATCCGGCAAGTGCTTCATCTATGCTGTTATCTACTATTTCATATACCAGGTGATGTAGTCCGCGTGGACCGGTCGTTCCAATGTACATGCCCGGTCTTTTTCGTACAGCTTCCAATCCTTCCAGTACTTGAATCTGTTCCGCATTATATGCTTGCTGCTGCTTTACGTCTTCAAACGCCATTTTATCCTCCATTTCATATAAAACAAGTATAATCATTCATTATACTTTCCTGTTTTTCATCCAATTTTTTCAAAGACTCTATCTAAATTCTTGATAAAAAGTTTTTCTTTAACATTTGTGATCAATTTTACTGATGTTCATTCATAAACTTCATTATAACTTAATTCTTGTCAATATACAACTTTTTTACCAAAACAGCTCAAAATATTAAAAGATTGGTTTTCGTCTCTCTAATCGGCGTTTTTCGCTTTCGTTTCGTCCTCTTAATCTTATATATATATCACCTTATTTATCTTTTTTAACTTTCTTTGTATTTTATTTTTCCCCTTTTAAATACATTATTTATTTCATTTTTTCCAAAATTCTACACAACATCTATGCATTGTGAACAGGTTTACTCATTTTACCCACAAATTGTGTATAACTTCTGGAAGTCTGATTTTTTCATTATTTATTTTTAGGTATTGCCTGTGGATAACTTTTTTTGTTATGATAACTGTACGCAATTATGCTAGAAAGATTATCAATATACTTATTTTTTTAGAATGGAGTACCAATGAATAATATAAAAATACTCTGGGAAAAAACTCTGGAGCTTCTTCAACCTGAATTAACGCCCGTCAGCTTTGATACATGGATTTCTCCTCTATCCCCGATTAATGTCGATGATAAAGAGGGAATTTTATATCTATCGCTTTATAGTGATTTTTCAAAATCGATTCTAGAGGGACGTTACAAGCCAGTTATTGAAAATGCAGTAAAGCAGGCCTTTGGAAAAAATTTAAAGGTTTCATTTATTTCTCCAGAGGAAGCTCAGGTAACACAAAACAACAGTGGTGCTTTGGGACATGCTTTTACCGATGAACTCTATTTAAACCCCAAATACATATTCAACACCTTTGTCATTGGAAATAACAATCGGTTTGCACATGCAGCTTCTCTAGCTGTTGCAGAACAGCCGGCTAAAGCGTATAACCCCTTGTTCATCTATGGCGGAGCCGGACTTGGAAAAACACATTTAATGCACGCGATTGGACACTATATCTTGCAGCAAAATTCAAAGGTAAGAGTTCTTTATGTTTCCTCTGAGATGTTTACGAATGAATTAATTAAAGCAATCCGAACTGACAAAAATGTGGAGTTTCGAAATAAATATCGCAGTATTGACGTTTTGATGATTGACGATATTCAATTTATTGAGAAAAAAGAACGAACACAGGAAGAAATTTTCCATACGTTTAATACTCTTTACGAAGCAAATAAACAAATTATCATTTCAAGCGACCGGCCTCCGAAAGAAATTGCAACATTAGAGGAACGCTTGCGTTCCCGATTCGAGTGGGGTTTAATCGCAGACATACAAGCCCCGGATTATGAAACGAGAGTTGCTATTTTAATGAAAAAAGCAGAATTGGAAGAAATCGCAATTTCTGATACGCTCTTAGATGTAATTGGTATCATTGCAGAAAAAATTCAATCCAATATACGGGAATTGGAAGGTGCATTTATTCGAGTCATTGCTTATGCAAATTTAACCAATCAAAAAATTACAAAAGAATTGGCTCGAGAAGTGTTGAAGGATGTCTTTTCTTCCAAAAACACAGAAATAACTCCTTTTACTATTAAACAAAACGTTTGCAAACACTTTGACATCAAAGAATCTGACATGACATCCTCTAAAAGATCACGAAACATTTCCTTCCCAAGACAAATCGCAATGTATTTATGCAGAACGCTCACGGATCTATCCTTACCTAAAATAGGAGAGGAATTTGGAAATCGAGATCATACAACCGTTTTACATGCTTACGAAAAAATTTCAGCTTCCATCGTTGAAAATGAAGATTTGAAAAACGTAATCGCTTCATTAGAATCACAAATAAAAGAAATTTAATCCACAGGTACAAAATTTTCAAAGACAATTTTATCCTCTTTATGCACATTGTTTTTCACAGGGAGGATTGTGACGTTTACTTATCCACAGAAGTTATCCACAAATCCACAGGCCCTATTACTACTGTTACTAACTTTTATTTATAAGAAGGAGGCATTCTCATGCACTTTACTTGTACACAACAAACTTTATCAAAAGCTTTGAATACTGTTTCAAAAGCTGTTACTACTCGTACAACTCTTCCAATCCTAAAAGGTATCCTTTTAGAAACAACTGGGGATAACCAATTGAGACTTTCAGCTTCAGATTTGGATCTAAGTATTGAAAAAACAATCACTGTTTCCGTCTCTGAACCAGGTGCAATTGTTGTATCGGCCAGATTATTCAGTGATATTATTAGAAAATTACCAAATGACACAATCGAAATTCATCAAATGGAAAATAATCAAATTCTCATTCGCTGCATGTCTTCCGAATTTACAATTGTCGGCTTACCTGCTGATGAATTTCCTAATATTGGAATTGTACTAGAACAACAGTCATTGTTTATTGAAAAAGAGATTTTAAAAGAATTGATAAAAAAGACTTCATTTGCTGCCAGCATTGATGAATCAAAGGGGATCATTGTAGGTGTTTTAATGGATATTTCCTTAGAGCAGATAACGATGGTTGCACTAGACGGCTTCCGAATGGCTGTAAATAGGGAAAAGATGGACAATAAACAAGAACAAAGACTAGTCATCGCTGCTCGTATTTTAAATGAAATTAACAAAATTATGATGGATTCCGAAGAAGAGACGATTTCAATGATATTAGATGAAAAAAAAGCTGTTATTACAATGCAGGACACTAGAATTGTATTGCGCCTCTTAGAAGGGGAATTTATTAAGTATAATGATATTTTACCTAAAAATTACAATTGTAGAGTTATTCTTAATAGAAGTGATTTTTTAGAAAGTATAGAAAGAGCTTCTTTATTAGCAAAAGAAGGAAAAAATAATTTGGTTAAATTTTCTATAGAAGGCGAGAGCATGGAAATTACTTCTCGTTCAGAAGAAGGAACAGTTAGAGAAACAGTTATGATTGAAAAATTAGGTGATAATCTAGAAATCGGATTTAATTCAAAATATGTTTTAGATGTTTTAAAAGTAGTTACAGATGAGCAGATCATTTTACAATTTAATAGCAGTATAAGTCCTTGTGTTATAAAACCAGTTGAAGGAAATGCTTTTGAATATTTGGTTCTGCCTGTAAGAATTGCAACTAATTAAGGTAGAACGCGATGTACCTCAATAAAATTGAATTGCATAATTTTCGGAATTATTCAACACAAGATGTTGTATTTCATCCGAAAGTAAATATCATTACCGGAAATAATGCACAAGGAAAAACAAATTTATTAGAATCTATCTATATTATGAGTCTTGGAAAATCATTTAGAACGAGCAGAGATGCAGAGATGATAGGATTTAATCAAACATATTGTTCTGCAAAAAGTACAACTGTAAAAAATGGAGAAAAACTAGAAATTGAGATACGCTATGCAGAGAAACAAAAACAAATTAAAATTGATGGAGTGGCAATTCAAAAAAACATTGATTTACTTGAACATGTTTATACAGTAATTTTTTCTCCGGAAGATTTAAAGATTGTAAAAGGAGAGCCGGAAAAAAGAAGGAGATTTATTGACCGAGAATTATGTCAGCTAAGGCCGGTTTATTATAAAAATCTAGGAAAATACAAAAAAATAGTGCAGCATCGTAATACTTTATTAAAAATGCAAGAAATAGATCAGCAGGTGTTGGATGTTTGGAATGAAGAATTAGTAGAATATGGATCTAAAATTATCATAGAAAGAAAGAAATTTATAGACAAACTAAATGGAATCAGTAAAGAACTGCACTCCAAGATTACGAATGAAAAAGAAAATTTACAAATTAATTATGAGACTAACTTACAATTTGGGTCGGATATCAAAGAGCAGAAACAATATTTTTTAGATGCGCTTAAGAGAAATTTAAAAAAAGATATTTTTCATAGAAGTACAAGCATAGGGCCTCATAAGGATGATTTAAAAATTAGCGTTGACGAGATAGATATTCGAAAGTTTGGTTCACAAGGTCAGCAAAGGACAGCTGCACTTTCTTTAAAACTTGCAGAACTATCTTTAATAAAAGAAGAGACAAATGAAAATGCAATATTGCTTTTAGACGATGTGTTATCTGAATTAGATGGAGAAAGGCAGACTTTTCTATTAAATAGGCTGAATGAAACACAGATTTTTATAACGACTACAGAAATCGGAAAAACATTATTGAAAAATATGCCGGATGGATTTATTTTCGAAGTAAATAATGGAACGGTAAAGAAGCTACAAAATACTATAAAAACATTGACATAGCAGGGGTTTAAATGTATAATAACTAGGCAATTGTGTCATTATATGATGAAGTAAGACTACATATTGTAGTTTGTAAAATTGTATTGCACAAATTACAGATATAAGGAGGTGTAGAAAATGAAACAGACTTTTCAACCTAAGGTTAGACAGAGAAAAAGAGAGCATGGATTCAGAAAGAGAATGAGTACAAAGAACGGTAGAAATGTGTTAAAAAGAAGAAGAGCAAGAGGAAGAAAATCTTTAACAGCATAGAGACCGCAATATGTGGTCTTTTTGTTTCGTTTTTTTGCAAAAGGATTGGAAAATAAAATGCTAAAACCGAATGTTTTAAGAAATAAAAAGGATTTTTCTGCCCTTTATAATAAAGGTAGATCTGTTGGTGATAGATATGTTGTCCTTTTTTTTAAAAAAAATGGAAAAGCTTATAACAGAACTGCCTTTTTAGCTAGCAAAAAAGTAGGAAAAAGTGTCATTAGAAATCGAGCCAGAAGGTTAATGAAAGAAAGCTATCGATCGATTGAAAAAGATTTAGCTATAGGCTATGATATTATTTTTATAGCCAGAAAAACAATTTTAAATTTGAAATATGCGGATGTGAAAAAATCTATGGAAGCCGCAATAAAAAGATCTGGTTTAAGGAAGAAATTAAAGTAAGGTGAATGGACTTGAAAAAAATAATCATATTTTTTATTCGAAGTTATCAGAAATATATTTCACCATTATTTCCGGCTACATGTCGGTTTTACCCTACGTGTTCAGAATATTTTATTCAAGCAGTGCAAAAGTATGGAGCATGGAAGGGTAGTTATCTTGGTATAATACGGATTTTGAAGTGTCATCCTTTTCATGATGGAGGATATGATCCTTTAAAATAAACAAATAGGAAAAAAAATTTATGCATTTTGCATAAATTTAGGAGGTAATGAATACAGTGACAAAATTTATAGCAATACCTTTGGGATCATTATTGTATTTTTTGTATAGTTTCATTGATAATTATGCTATCACATTAATCGTATTCACTGTAATTGTGCGGCTATGTCTGTTCCCTTTGTATGCAAATCAAATTAAACATACATCTAAAATGCAGGATTTACAACCAAAAATGACTGCAATACAAAAAAAATATGCAAATGATAAAGAAATGATGAACCAAAAAATGCAGGAGCTTTATCAGGAAGAAAAATTTAATCCTATGCTTGGATGTCTTCCAATGCTGATTCAATTTCCGATTATTATTGGCTTATTTGCACTTTTGAGAAATCCAATTGCTTATATTGATAATTCAAGCATGATTATGGCAGTTCATGAATCTTTTTTGTGGATTCCAGATTTAAGTCAGCCAGATAGCTGGATTTTACCGATTGCTGCAGGTATTACTACTTATTTTTCTATGTCACTTTCGCAGTCACAATCGCAGATGACAGCAGAGAACCCTGCAAATCCTATGATGAAAATGATGAAATATTTCTTTCCTGTTATGATTGTGTGGATGGGTCGCTCTTTCCCTGCCGGCTTAGCTATTTATTGGTTTCTCGGTAATTTGATTCAAGTATTCCAAACAATTATACTAAATAAATTAAAGAAAAAAGCAAAAGCACAAAAGGATGCTTCAAAGAAAAAGGGAAAGAAATAAATGGAGGAATAAACGATGGATTATTCAGAAAAATGGGGAACCACGATAGAAGAAGCTGTTAAATTGGCGTTAATCGATTTAAAGCTTACGAAAGAAGAGGTAAAGGTTACCGTATTAGAGGAGCCTACGAAAGGATTTTTTGGAATCGGATCAAAACTTGCTAAGGTTCGTGTCGAAAAAATGATTGAAGAAAAACCATCAAAAAAAATAGTTGAAGAAAAAATATCAGAAAAATCATTAAAGAAAATAGTTGGAGAAAAAATATCAGAAAAACCTGTAGTAAAAAAGCAAGAAGTAGTTCATAAGGAAGAAAAAATGGGCGCACCAAAAGCTTCGAGAAAAGAAGAAACGCTCGTAATTCGGGAACGGCCTTCTGACCTTGTCGAAGTACAGGAGCATGCTGCGGTTACATTTTTAAAAGAAGTAACTGAAAAGATGGGTTTGGACCTTTCTATTAAAGGATATAAAAATGAAGGAAATGTTTATGTTGATATAGAGGGAAAGGATTCGGGAACCATTATAGGAAAAAGGGGTCAAACTTTAGATGCGATCCAATATTTGACTAGCTTGATTGTGAATAGAGATAAAGAAAAATATATTCGTGTTGTAGTAGATGCGGAAAATTATAGGCAAAAGAGAGAAAAGACGTTGGAACAACTTGCAAATCGTCTGGGAGATAAAGTTCTTCATTCTAAGAAAAGTGTTCGTCTTGAGCCTATGAACCCTTATGAAAGAAAAGTGATACATGCGACTTTACAAAGTAAAGCCGGAATTGTGACAAGAAGTGAGGGAGAAGAGCCTTATAGAAGGGTTATCATTGAATTAAAATAATGTTGTAAAAAAGGCTGTTTCTTCGGAAGCAGCCTTCTATGTAATGAGGAGTAGTAAAAATGGAAGATACCATTGCTGCCATTGCCACAGCCTTTGGAGAAGGTGGCATTGGAATCATTCGGATGAGCGGTGAAAAATCAAAAGATATTCTAAATCAGATTTTTATTCCGATTAGTAAAAAAAATTCAGAACAACATCAAATCGTTAATCGTAGATTGACATATGGCATTGTAATAGATCCTCAAACAAATCAAACGATTGATGAAGTTATGGCTGTTTTTATGAAAGCACCTTATACTTATACAATGGAGGATATAGCAGAAATTCATTGTCATGGAAGCAGCATTTCATTACAGAAGACATTAGCTTTAGTGCTTCGTTTTGGTGCTCGATTAGCCGAAAAAGGTGAATTCACGAAGAGAGCTTTTTTAAATGGAAGACTGGACTTATCACAGGCAGAGGCTGTAATCGATTTAATAAAAGCAAAGACAGATAAAAGCTTTCAGGTCGCTCTTTCTCAAATGGAGGGAGAATTATCGAGTAAAATAAAAGAAATACGTTCTGATCTTATGGATATTTTGGTGCAGATTGCGGTAAATTTAGATTATCCGGACGAAGATATTGAAGTACTAACTTATAAAAAACAGGAAGAAAGTTTATTGTTAATTGGCGATAAAATTGATAAACTATTATCATTAGCTGATACAGGGAGAATGTTAAGAGATGGTATTGCTGTCACGATTATAGGCAAACCTAATGTCGGCAAGTCTTCATTAATGAATGCCTTTTTAAGAGAATCCCGTGCTATTGTGACAGAAATACCTGGGACAACAAGGGATATTATTGAAGAATCAATGAGCGTTAGAGGGATACCGATTCGCCTTACTGATACAGCAGGGATTCATGAGACGGATGATATTATAGAAAAAATAGGAATTGAGAAGAGTAAACA
Organism: Sinanaerobacter sp. ZZT-01; assembly: GCF_035621135.1. Lineage (NCBI taxonomy): Bacteria > Bacillati > Bacillota > Clostridia > Peptostreptococcales > Anaerovoracaceae > Sinanaerobacter > Sinanaerobacter sp. ZZT-01. The sequence continues at coordinate 1,339,126 of NZ_CP141728.1, read as the reverse complement.
ATCCTTTAATCAGGCAGATCTTATTATTTTTATGCTAGATGCAAGTCAGCCTCTTATGAAAGAAGATTTAGAGATTGCAAATTATATTGGAGAAAGAAAAACCATTGTATTAATTAACAAGACTGATTTAGAAATAAGCCTTTGTGAGAAAGAAATAAAAAGGACATTACCTGGAGCTGTTATTTTGTATACTTCGATGAAGAATGAAACCGGATTAAATGAGCTGGAAGAAGAAATAGAAAAAATGGTTTACGGTGGTGATCTAGTTCAAAAAAACAGCATGATGGTTACAAATGTGCGCCATAAAGAGCTGCTTTTACAAGCAAAACAGTCTATTAACGATGCATTGAAAATGATAAAAAAAATGGAAGCGATGGATTTTATTGAAGTCGATATAAAAAGAGCATGGGAGTTACTAGGAGAAATGATCGGCGAAACGGTATCGGAAGACATCATAAATGAAGTGTTTTCTCGTTTTTGTCTTGGAAAATAGAGGATTATAACTTATGAATTATTATGTGATGAATGAATATGATGTAATTGTTGTTGGAGCAGGACATGCAGGATGTGAAGCTGGTTTGGCCTGTGCTCGTATGGGAAAAAAAACCTTAATGCTTTCCATTAATTTAGAGGCGGTTGCGATGATGGCTTGTAATCCGTCTATCGGTGGCAGTGGAAAAGGACATTTGGTAAGAGAGATTGATGCACTTGGCGGGCAGATGGGCATTAATATTGACAAAACTTTTATCCAGAGTAAAATGTTGAATACCGCTAAGGGTCCTGCTGTTCATTCTCTGCGTGCACAAGCGGATAAGGCACGTTATCATGAAGAGATGAAAAAGTCGATTGAAAAAGAAGAAAATCTACATTTAAAGCAGGGTGAGGTCATCGATCTAATCGTTGAAGAAAATCAAGTAAGAGGTGTTATTTTAAAAACAGGTTCTGCTTATAAAGCCAAGGCCGTTATTTTAGCGACAGGAACCTTTTTAAAAGGAAAAATATTCATTGGCGAATGGATTTATGAAAGTGGGCCAAATGGACTCGCACCTTCTACTGAATTAGGTGATAATTTAAGAAAATATGGTCTTGCTATGAGAAGATTTAAAACAGGAACTCCGGCGAGAGCACTAGCAAAAAGTATGCATTTTGAGAAAATGCAGGAGCAAAAAGGTGATGATGAAATAGTCCCATTTTCTTTCATGAATGATAAACTGGAGAAAGAACAGGTTTCTTGCTGGCTTACTTATACGAATGAAGAAACACATAAAGTAATTCGAGAGAATTTTTTAAGGTCTGCACTTTTTGGAGGAAAAATAGAAGGAGTAGGACCTCGCTATTGTCCTTCAATCGAAGATAAAATAAACCGTTTTAAAGATAAAGAGAGACATCAGTTATTTATTGAACCAGAAGGACTTTATACCGATGAAATGTATATTCAAGGGATGTCATCAAGCTTACCTGAAGATGTGCAGGAAGCTTTTTATAAGACGATACCAGGATTAGAAAATTTGGAAATCGTTCGTCCTGCTTACGCAATTGAATATGATTGCATTGATCCTTTGGATCTTCAAATTAATTTAGAGCATCGTCGAATTAAAAATTTATTTTGTGCTGGTCAGTTTAATGGAAGTTCCGGTTATGAAGAAGCTGCAGCACAGGGGTTAATTGCCGGAATTAATGCGGTTTTAAAAATTATGGAAAAAAATCCGTTTATCCTAAATAGATCCGAGGCTTATATTGGCGTTCTAATCGACGATCTCATAACAAAAGGTACTAATGAACCTTATCGAATTATGACGTCTAGAGCGGAATATAGGCTGCTTCTGAGACAAGACAATGCAGATTTGCGTTTAACACAGCGTGGTTATGATGTCGGATTGATTTCAGAAGAAAGATATCATAAATTTTTAAAGACAAAACAAGATGCAGAAAATGAAAAAGAGCGGCTTCGAACTGTTGAAGTTATACCAAGTGAGGTTAATTGGTTCTTAGAGAAATATAACAGTGCTCCATTACAGAATCGTATTTCATTAGCCGAACTTCTGAAAAGACCGGAATTGACTTATGACCTGCTTGCTGAGATAGATTCAGCTCGCCCGAAATTGTCAAAACATTCCATAACACAATTAGAAGTACAAATAAAATATGATGGATATATTGTGAAGCAGTTGCAGCAAGTAGAGCGTTTTAAAAAGCTGGAAACAAAAAAATTATCACCTGATTTTGATTATTCTAAGTTGGATGGTTTGCGAATTGAAGCACAGCAGAAATTAAATCAAATGAAACCGCTTTCTGTTGGACAAGCTTCTAGAATTTCAGGTGTATCGCCGGCAGATATTAATGTATTATTAATTCACCTTGAGAAGATGAGGAGAAAAAAATAGAATATGGAAAAATTAGAAAAAACCTTATCCGAATTAGAAATACCTTATAATCAACATTCACTGGACTGTTTGATTCAATATATGAATAAGATTTTAGAATGGAATGAGCATGTGAATCTTACTGCAATATGTGATAAAAATGAATTTATACTTAAACATTATATTGATTCTGTAATGATCTGCGCATACGAACCATGGAATGATTCAAGCCGAATCATTGATGTTGGAACAGGAGCTGGTTTTCCTGGTATTCCCCTGGCAATTCTGCATCCTCATAAAGAATTTGTGTTAATGGATTCACTTGGAAAGCGAATTAAGATTTTAAAGCAGATCACAGATGAATTACGAATTTCCAATGTTGAATTGATTCATGCAAGAGCGGAAGAGCTAGCTAGAAAAGAAGATTACAGAGAAAGTTTTGATTTATGCGTATCAAGAGCAGTTGCTAACTTATCTGTACTTTCAGAATATTGTATTCCGTTTGTGAAAATAGGAGGTTACTTTTCACCATATAAAACTTTGAGCGTATCTGAAGAAATCTTGCAGGCAAAGAAAGCAATTAAGATTTTAGGTGGAGTTTTAGAAGAAAAAAAGCCGCTGCAAATCAGTGATGTGAATCTGGAACATCAGATTTTATGGATTAAAAAACAAAGCAGTACGGCAGCAAAATATCCGAGAAAAGCGGGAACACCCGCTAAAGAACCCTTGAAATGACGATTTCAAGGGTTTTTTGTTGACCGAAAGGTCATTCCCTTTGGACAAGCTAATTGGTATTATAAAGGTAGTTAAATTTCGTTTTGAAAAGCAGGGGGGGAAGAAAATGTTTAGTTTAAAGAAAGGAACGCAAATTGATTTACCTGTCGATTGGATTTGTACAAACCCGGATCAACCAAGAAAGGTATTTGAGGATAAGGAATTGGAAGAACTTCGAGATTCTATTGCGGAGTTTGGTGTCTTACAGCCGATTCTTGTAAAAAAAGATAGAGAAGGTAAATATTTTTTAATTGCAGGAGAGAGACGGCTTCGTGCTTCGATTATGGCAGGATTAAAAAAAATACCTGCTGTGGTAAAGGATGCAGATGAAAAAGACGTTGCATTAATTGCATTGATTGAGAATGTTCAAAGAGAAAATCTTAGTTATATTGAAGAGGCTGCTGCATATAAAAGCTTAATGGAAGAACACGGTTTAACTCAAAGTGAAATTGCTAAAAAGGTTGGGAAACAACAATCAACCATATCGAATAAAATTAGACTTTTGGTATTACCGGTAGATATTCAAATTTTATTGGCAAAAAATCAGCTTACAGAACGACACGCAAGAGCGTTATTAAAGATAGATGACGATCAGCTCAGAATTCAGTTGCTTCAAAAGATTATAGATCATAACCTTAATGTGAAACAAAGCGAAAAACTAATTGATGATTTTTTAAATAAAACAGAAGAAGAAAGTCGTAAAACAGATAAATTAAAGTTTATAAATTATAAAATATATATCAATACTATTAAAAAGGCTTTTTTCTCTATTAGTGATGTGGAAAAAGATGCAAAGTATTATCAAGAAGACAGGGGAGATCATTTTGAAGTTCGAATTATTATACCTAAAAATGAATATCAGCGTAAACATGCCTGATTTTTAAAAATAAATTATGTTTGATAAGTGCAGCTAAATAGAGCTGATTATTAAAAAGATCTATTTAGCTGTGACTTTAATTTAATCATATTATTTTATTAGAAATAATAATATGGCGTAAAATTATAATATCATATGTATAATTTATATAAGGGCATTTTCATTTATATAAAACTTTTTAATATTGTTTCACGTGAAACAATATTTTGTTTTTTTACTCTAGATTAAAAAAAATGTATAAAAAAGATATGTTTCACGTGAAACATTAAAATAAAATTACATCTAATAAGCTAAATTACGTAATAAATATAGGCATAAAACAGAAAGTGAATTAATTTATAATGAAATATAAAAAAACAGCTTATTATTTAATGAAATAGTAAAAAGATATGGTTAAATAAATAGTGCTAGTATATAATGAATAGGTAAAACAGAACTAGACAGAGTAGCGGGGTGAATAATTTGGGAAAAGCAATCGCAATTTTTAATCAAAAAGGCGGAGTAGGAAAGACAACTACAAATATAAATTTAGCGGCATGTCTTGCATTAAAAGGAAAAAAGGTCTTAGTTTTAGATATTGATCCTCAAGGAAATACAACCAGCGGTATGGGAATAACGAAAAAAGGCTTGGAAAGAACAAGCTATGAAGTGATGATTAATGAAAAATTAGAACCTGTTGATGCTATTTTAAATACAGGTATTGAAAATTTAGATATTATTCCAGCAAGTGTTGCTTTAGCAGGAGCAGAAATTGAATTAGTTCAATTAGAAGGAAGAGAAAAAAGACTAAAAAAAGCGCTTGATAAAATTAAATCAAGATATGATTACATTTTTATTGACTGCCCGCCATCTTTAGGACTTTTAACAATTAATTCGCTTACGGCTGTAGACAGTGTTTTAATTCCAATTCAATGTGAATTTTACGCATTAGAAGGTGTTAGTCAGTTAATGAGTACGATTGAGCTTGTTAAAAAAAGTTTAAATAAGGATCTGGAAATTCAAGGTGTAATTTTAAGCATGTTTGATGGAAGAACGAATTTATCTATTCAAGTTGTAGAAGAAGTAAAAAAATATTTTAAAGAAAAAGTTTATACAACTGTTATTCCAAGGAATGTAAGATTGGCAGAGGCGCCTAGTTTTGGATTGCCAATTACTGTTTATGATCCAAAATCAAAAGGTGCAGAAGCATATTTAGACTTTGCTGACGAATTTTTGGAATTGGAGGATGAATAACAATGGCAGCTCCGAAAAAAAAAGGATTAGGAAGAGGTTTAGAGTCATTATTTAGTGGTGTAGAGATAAATGCAGAAGATTTAAAAAAAGAAGAGGAATTCGATAAAGAAGATGGTATCATATTTATTGATATCAATGAGATGAAACCTAATACAAATCAACCACGAAAAAGCTTTAATGATGAAAAGATAGAAGAATTAGCAAAATCAATTGAAATGCACGGAATTATTCAGCCAATTATGGTAAGAGATTCAAGAAATGGATATGAGATTGTTGCAGGTGAAAGAAGATGGAGAGCTGCAAGAAGGGCAGGATTAAAGAAAGTACCTTGCCTGATTCGAGAACTAGACGAACAGCAGAATATGTTGATTGCTATTATAGAAAATATGCAGCGTGAGGATTTGAATCCAATTGAAGAAGCATTAGCTTTAGAAGAAATGATAAAAACACATGGACTAACGCAAGAAGAAGTTTCAAGGAGCATTGGGAAGAGCAGGCCTTATATTGCAAATTCACTTAGATTATTAAAACTTCCTGAGAAAGTCAGGGGGTACGTTCTAGAAGGTAATTTGACAAATGGACATGCTAGAGCAATTGCTGGTATGAAAGATGAAGAAAAACAAATAGAAACTGCTGATAAAGCTGTTTCTGAAGGATGGTCTGTAAGGGAAATAGAGCGTTTTACAAATGGTGAATCAGAAGAAGTAAAAAAACGTCCTAAGGCCAGGCCAAGAGAGAAGAAGAGAGAAATTAAAGAAATTGAAAATCAACTGAAAGATATTTTAGGAACTAAAGTAACAGTCGATTATAATATAAAAAAAGGTAAAATTGAAATTGAATATTATAGCAGAGAGGAATTAGAACGTTTGTACGAGTTATTATTGACATTAAAATAAATAAAAAGAAGATGTTTCACGTGAAACATCTTCTTTTTATTTATATACAGTAAAAAAATCATTATAAGAACAAATGGACAATGAAATTCATAAACTGATAAATCAATAGATATAAGAAGGTGAATTTATGATATATTTAGATAATGCGGCAACTACATTTCCAAAACCTGAAGTATCTCTTCGTGCCATAAATCAGTGTATGAGTAAATATTGTGGGAATCCGGGGCGCTCTGGCCATGCAATGTCAATGAAGACGGGAGAAGAGGTATACAAAGTAAGAAAAGAAATACAAGAATTATTCCAAATTGAAGATTCTTCCCATATTATATTTACAAGCAATGCAACAGATTCATTAAATTTAGCAATAAAAGGAAGCTTAAAATCAGGTGACCATGTAATAACAACTTCAATGGAGCATAATTCTGTATTACGTCCGTTAAAATCAATGGAAAAAGAAGGAGTACAAATCAGCATCATATATGGGAATCGGGAAGGAAAAATTAATCCAGAAGTAATAAAAAAAGAAATCAAGGAAAATACAAAAATGATTGCTTGTACGCACGCATCCAATGTTACAGGTACTATTATGCCGATTAAAGAAATCGGTAAAATTGCAAAAGAAAATAAATTGATTTTTCTTGTTGATGCATCACAAAGCGCCGGATGTGTTCCAATAAACGTAAAAACAATGAATATTGATTTATTAGCTATGCCAGGTCATAAAGGATTATTAGGCCCTTTAGGAACCGGTATTCTTTATGTCGACCCTAAAATAAAGTTAAAACATCTGAAAGAAGGTGGAACCGGTACAAATTCTAGAGATGTAAGACAGCCATATGATTATCCTGAAGGATATGAATCTGGAACGATTAATGCACCTGGAATCATAGGGCTGGGACGTTCTGTTTCCTTTGTAAAAAAGATTGGAATTGAGAAAATTGGTAATTATGAGGAAAAATTGATTCTAATTCTTCATCAAGAGCTTGATAGGAATAAAAATATTGTGATTTATGGCCCTAAAAATGTGAAAGATAAAGTGGGCATTTTTACGTTTAACATTAAAGGGATGGAGTGCGAACAGGTTGCGCAAGAATTAAATGATAAATATAATATTGCGGTAAGAGCGGGATTTCATTGTGCAGGATTAGCTCATAAAACAATCGATACGCTTGAAATTGGAGCGGTAAGAGTGAGCGTAGGACCATTTAACCAGGTGAAAGATATGAAATATGCAGCACAAGCGATAAAAGAAATGTGCAGAAACAATGCAAGATTAAACTTGTAAGGTGAATGAGTTTTTCATATAATGGAGTAAAGTGAACAAATGGAGAAAATACATGAAGATACAAGTGATTAACGGACCGAATTTAAATATGTTAGGAAAAAGGGAACCGAAGTTGTACGGAAAATTGACATTAACAGAAATTAACCGTGTTCTGATGGAAGAAGGAAAAAAAAATAATGTAGAACTTTTATTTTTTCAATCCAATCATGAAGGTGCTATTGTAGATTGCATTCATGATTGTAATGAATATGCAGATGCGATCATTATTAATCCAGCTGCCTATACGCATTATAGTATAGCTATCCGTGATGCGATTGCTTCAATTTCTGTTCCAGTTGTTGAGGTGCATCTGACGAAAATTGATGAGAGAGAAGAATTTCGAAAAATTTCAGTTACGAAGGATGTTTGTAAGGCACAATTTTATGGAAAGGGAATTGGTTCCTATTTAGAAGCTATCTCCTATTTTATAAAACAGCAAAATACATTGAAAAAAAAGGAGAATACAGATGATAAGAAATAATGGCAGCTTAATGTATGATGTGATTGAAAAGATGGACTCTATGGTGAGAGTTTTAGATCATCACAATAATATCATATATATGAATCAAAAAATGAGAAGAGTATTTGGTGAAGGAACCGGGAAAAAATGTTATGAAATGCTATGCAAAGATGGGATTTGTGAAAAATGTATTTCAAAAGATTGTTTGAAATCTGGGAAATCAATCATAAAAAATGAAATAGTAGGAGAAAAAAAATACAGAGTGGTTGCATCACCCGTTAAAATGGATTCAAAAGAAAATTATTCTATAGAAATCTTTCAAGACATCACAGAACAGAGCCGAATTGAAGCAGAAAATTTAAAGCATTATAATAAGCTTCGCGAAGATTTGAAATTTGCAAGACAGGTTCAATCGAGAACGTTACCGATTGACGATGTGTATTGGGATTCACTTTCAGTGGCATCTTATTATTATCCCAGCGAAGATTTAGGAGGTGACATTTTTGATATCGTAAAAATTAACGAATCAAAAAGTCTATTCTACATAGCTGATGTGTCAGGACATGGTATTCGATCTTCTCTTCTGACTATTTTTCTGCGTCAAATCATTCGAGGCTTAAAAGCAGAAGCCGGCGACCTTCATTTACTTTTAGATGAAATACTGGAAAATTATAATGAATTAAACGTTAAAAATGAACAGTATATTTCCATCTTAGCCGGCGTATATGAAAAAGAAAAAAAGGAAATAACCTTTATCAATGCCGGACATAACTGTCTGCCTATTTTATTAAAAAAAGATGGTGAAATTGATAAAATTACAATAGCAGGAATGCCAATTTGCGGATTATTAAAGAAATCAAATCATGAGACAGTGAAAATTTCGGTAGAAAAGGGTGATCGCATTCTCTTATATACAGATGGAATAACAGAAGCATATAATGATGAAATTAAAAAATCCTTCAATTATGAAGGATTAAAATGCATATTAAATAAGTATAAGAAAGAAACCGGGCCGACTTTAGTGAAAACGATTATTAACAGTGTAATTGGATTTGTGGGAGATCATCCTCGAGACGATATGGCTGTATTAATTACTGAAATTCTATAGGCGAAAAGGTTCCATACCTAAATTTGCCAATGTATCGGCTCGGTTATTCTTTTCCGTAATATATAAAAAATCTTGATAGGTAAAGGAATCTCCGTTCCACTCTTTAAATTTTTCAAAGAGTGCATTGAAATTAACCGTCTTACTTGCTAAGTTCACGTGCCCCTTTACACGATAAAATTGAATGGTATGTTTTTCGACTAAATTTAACAAAGCTTCCCAAAGATCTTTGTTTTCAACAGGTGTTTTTTTAGAAGTTTTCCAATTGTTTTTTTTCCAATTTAAATACCATTTTTCTCGAAAGCAATTCATAAGATAGGAACTATCTGAAAAAACAGAAATAGCCTGCCCTTCTTTTTTTAAAGAGGACAAGGCGTTGATAAGAGCCATCATTTCCATGCGGTTATTGGTAGTATTTGCTTCTCCACCGTACAGTTCTTTCATGTGTTCTCCGTATTCAAGAATGGCTCCCCAACCGCCTATGTTAGTTTCGTTTTGATTTCCGGAACATGCACCATCGGTATAAATATTTATTTTTTTCATTCTTTATCTCCCATTATAATTTCTTTTGTAAAGCGATTTTAAACACGGCGTAACACGTTTGTAATATAGGTATTATATACTATTTGTTGTAGCATAGCAAAAATATCTTCTTTATGATAATTTTTATGATTGATTATAGAAGATTTTATTTTTTATAAATAAGAATAACGAAAGGAAAGGGGAAGACAAGATGAAAAATATAATAATGATTTTTATTGTTATTTTCACATTGTTCAGCACAACAATTTTAGCAAGTGCTGCGTCTGATCCGGCAGTCGTGATAGTTAGTCCTGTTCACAAAAGTGAAATTAATGCAAATAGTCTTCTGATTTCTGTAAAAGTTACACAACCTAAAACGATAAAAGTAAAAGTATTTGAAGAAAAGCAAAAAGTGAACGATGAATTAAAACCTATCTTAGCTGCTGATTGGAAAAAGGCTGATGGAAAAATAAAATCTCAACCGGTAGAATTTGTTCCATCTGAGGATTTTGTTTGCAACAATACATTAAGTTTTTATACGAAACAATTGAATGAAGTAAAGGCGGGAACTTATCGGGTTCAAGTGGATACAATCAATAGTGAAGGAAAAGCGGTGAATACTTCTTATAGCTTGATTATTGTATCGGATAAAGAGGATAAAGAATCAGCTAAGGTTTTTGAAACTTCACAATCAGGAACATTACAGTTCCTTCAAAATGTACTAAAGAGTATTTTTGGAGATGAATAAAGGCGAATAATTATGAAAAAGCCATTTCTTATCAATATTGAAAAAATAAAAGATATCATATTAGTAGTATTGTTTTTTATAACAATACTACTAATATATTTTTTTTGGAGAAATAATTCCTTTGATATTGTTTTCCAATTGCCAAGCGATCCGATTACGTCGACAATGAATTATAATACACCACCTCCATCCATATCTCAGCTGATACAGCCGGAGGAGATTTCTGTTTGCTTTGGGAGCAGTGGTACATATACAAAAGTTTCATTGGAGGATAGAAGTAATTTATGGAATTCAGCGATTAATCAATTGAGGCAGTTTGGAAAATCGGAAACAGTTTTTGTAGAAGAAATAACAAAAGAAAAGTACGAAGAGATATTAAATTACCGTTCAATTGAATATCGATTTGCTTATGATATTCCTTTTTCTGAATTTTTAAAGTATGAGGATATAAAAAAATACCAGAGCTTAGAAGGAATTTTCGGTATGGGCTCCTTGGCTTATTTTGATGGCAGTAAAGAAAGCATTGTTATACATCAATATAAGGATGATAAATATTATCGTCTTGCTTCCAACAATAAAGAATTTAGTACATTTTCAGATATGATTGATGAGATTGAGTCTTCTGACTATATTACATATTATCCGAGCAATATTATTTTTGGTCTAAAGACAAATAGCAATACCTTAATTCCGTTGAGCATTCAGTCAAATTTACAACCATTTCCATATCAATTAGAGAATAAACATAACAAGGAGAAACTAAAGGAGTTATCTGCGTCATTTTTCGGAGAAAGTTATGATTTTGTTCGTAAAATGGTAGACAGCAAAGGAGCTGTTATCAATATGTATGGTTATGGGCAAAAAGTATTTACAATGAATACAGACGGCAGTTTTGAGTATAAAGAAGAAGAAAATGAAAGCAGTGGTACCTCTTTAGGATTTTATGAAGCGTTGGAAACTGCGGTAAAATTTGTAGCAAATCGTGGTGGATGGCAGTCTTTAAATGGAGCAGAGCTTACTCCTTATTTAAAAGATGTTATCGTTACAGAAAAAGATAAAAATAAAACCTATGAATTTTCATTCGGAATGTTACTGAATGGCCATAAAATATATTATCAAGAGGGAGAACCGCTATTTGTTGAAATAAAAGGAAGCCAGGTAATTCGTTATAAGCGGAATATGATAGATTTTGATAACAGCATGATGAATAATTTAAAAAATGCCGTTTATCAGGAAGTGTTTCCTGCGGTAAATGTCCCTGCCGGTGCAAATTATATCTATTTAAAAAATTTGTTAGAGAGTCAAGCAGCAGCGGAAAAAGTGGAAGAAAAAAATTCTCATTTAAAAGAAATGACTTTTGAACAGATTGCAAAAGAGATTGAAGGAATGGAAGTCGGGTATATAAGAACAATGAACGAAGAAGATGAATTTATATTGAGGCCTGCTTGGATTATTGAAATGAAGAAGATGGATGCATATTTTGATTTATATAATCAAGCAGAGCCGATTGGTTACAGCATAAAATAGGAGGTTGTAGTTTTATGGATTGGACAAAAGCAAAAACCATACTAATTATAGCACTTCTTATCACAAATCTTATCTTTCTTACAAGCTATTTTTTTACATTAAAACAACCGAATTTTGTGGAAAATGATGTGACAAAAAATACAGAAGAGCTATTGTCTGCTAAAAAGATTTATTTGGAGGCAGAAATACCAAAGAAAACCCCTACAATGGCAGTTTTGTCTGTTAAGAGCAATGAGCTTAAAAACGAAATAAAGCAGAGGGCACTAGAAAACCAGAGACCTTTATCAGAAAATCAAACGATGGACGAGGATTATATCTCATTAAGCAAAGAGTTTATAGAGAATTGTGGTGTTTATGATGAAAATGTAGAATTTCAATCCATAAAAAAAGAAAATAGTAAAATTTATGTGAGATTTAAAAATGTATATGAAAAGATACCCATTGAAGAAAGCTATATGGTTTGTATAATAGAAGATGGAAAAGTAATTGATTTTCAAAGAAAATGGTTTGATGCAATTGGGTTTGGAGAAACAAAGAAAAAAGTAATCACTGCATCCAATGCTTTGATTAAATTTATGGTAAATAAAGAAGAAGATAAAAAATCTTCCAGTCTGGAAGGAAAAGCTATTCAGATCAAGGATATTTCGTTGGTATACTGGCTTTATTCCTATCAATTAGATCATGCAGTATCTACTTCAGAAGATACTGCATTTCCGGCTTGGAGGATCACCTATAATAATGATGAAATGGAGTATATTTTAGCATATCAGCAATAAAAAAACGAAAAGGCTACAAATAAACTTCATATTTTTAACATAATTAAGAGGAATAATAGGGATAGAGGAGAAAAAAATGACGTTACGTTTTTGTTCTTTTTCTAGCGGAAGCAGCGGAAACTGTTATTTGGTCAAAACAGATAAAACAGCTCTTTTGGTTGATGCGGGAATAAGTGGAAAGAAGATATGGAATGGAATTGAAAAAACAGGAACATCAATTCAAGATCTGAAGGGGGTTTTAATTACACATGAACATAGTGATCACACGAAAGGCGTACGCATTTTAGCAAAAAAAGAGAAAGGATTGAATTTTTTTGCCAATAAAAAAACATGGAGTCAATTAAAAGAAAAGGGACCTTCAGAACAATGTCAGATTTTTAAAACAGGCGATTCTTTTTTGATAGGAGATATTCAGGTTAAGACTTTTTCTGTTTCACACGATGCGGCAGATCCTGTGGGCTTTTCTTTTTCAAAGGGTGAAAAGCAAGTATGTATTGTAACTGATACAGGCTGCATTTGTGAAGACTTACTAAATGAGATGCGCTTTGCAGATCTTTTGGTACTAGAAGCCAATCATGACATAGATATGCTTAAAATTGGAAAATACCCCTGGTTTTTAAAACAGAGAGTACTTGGGGATCAGGGACATTTATCCAATGAAAGTGCAGCAAAGACGTTGGTTCGTCTATTAAAAGAAGAGAAACGAAAACGGCAAGTTCTCTTAGCTCATTTGAGTCGCGAAAATAATTTTCCGCAAATGGCATTTCAGACTGTTAAAAACATATTAGAAGAGGAAGACTATTACATAGGCAAAGATATTGGGCTGAATCTTCTGTTGCGGGATCAATTGAGCTTAGTATATGATGTTTAAAAAATTTAGGAAATGAGGTGTCATATATGGATGATGAGGTAAGGACAAATGAAAACAAAATTGATGGAGAAAACTTTGTTATGAGAGATGCAGGGGGATCAATTACAGAATCTCAATATGTTTACCACGGAAAAGGAAAAAAAGGGAAAGGACAACTAATTGCTATTATATTAATTGTTGTGCTAGCCTTTGGTTCCGGATTTGGCGGTGGGATTGCAGCGATGTATTTCGGACAGAATTTTATAGTCAGTTCACAAAATGGAACAAGTGGGTCAAATATTACAATCAATCCCGACAGTAAATTAGATACAGCAGAAGTGATTGCAAAAAAAGTGATTCCATCCGTAGTGGGGATCAGCACCAAAACAGAAGTCGTATATCAAGGATGGTTCGGAAGACAAAGCGGAATCAGTGAAGGCGTCGGAACGGGAATCATCGTTGATAAAAATGGATATATTTTAACAAATTCACATGTAATCAGTGATGGAAAAGCACAAAAAATAACTGTGCAACTATCCGATGGACGAGAAGAAGAAGGTTCGGTTTTATGGAGTGACAGCATCTTGGATTTAGCTATCGTTAAAATTGAAGCAACTGACCTTCAAGCAGCTTCCCTTGGTGATTCCGAAGAAGTAAATATTGGAGCTTATGCTGTTGCAATCGGAAACCCTCTGGGAATGGCATTTCAAAGAAGTGTAACACAAGGGATTATAAGTGGACTTGACCGATCCATTTCTGTTGGTGAAGGGCAAGGTGCCGTTACAATGGATGGATTGATGCAGACCGATGCTTCTATCAATTCAGGAAACAGCGGAGGACCGCTTTTAAACAGTAAAGGTGAAGTTATAGGCATTAATAGTGCAAAGGTACAATCTGCGGAAGGCCTTGGCTTTGCAATACCGATCAATACTGCAAAACCAATTGTGGATGAAATTAAAGAAAAAGGCGAATTTACTAAAGCTTATATCGGAATCAGCGGTGTAAGCTTGAAAACCTACCGTGAAAATTATGAAACTGTGGATAAAGGTGTGGATGAAGGGGTAATTGTATTAGATTTAACCTCAGGCTTTGGTGCAGAAGCTGCAGGAGTAAAAGTAGGTGATGTCATTGTAGCGTTAGAAGGAGAAAAAATAGATACAATGAGCCGTTTAAATACAAAACTGATTCAACATCGTCCGGGAGACAAAGTAAAGCTGGAGATCATTCGTGATAAAAAGAAGATAGAATTAGAAGTCCTGTTAAAAGCAGCAGAATAAAACTAGGAAGTGGAATGATGAACGTATCTATTATTTGTATTGGTAAATTAAAAGAAACATATTGGACTGATGCGGTGAAAGAATACAGCAAACGATTGGGTAAATACTGTACATTGTCAATTAACGAATTGAAAGAAGAGAGATTGCCGGATCATGCTTCGGTAGCACAGGAAATTGCTGTAAAACAAGAAGAAGGAAAGAGTTTATTAAAACAAATAAAAGCGAATGCATTTGTCATTGCCCTAGAGATTCAGGGAAAAAATTTGTCTTCAGAGGACTTTGCTAAAAAAATAGAGCAATTAGCTTTAGAGGGTAAGAGTGAGATTGCTTTTATCATCGGTGGGTCTTTGGGGCTTTCCGACGAAGTTTTGGAACGTGCTGATTACGGTTTGTCTTTTTCTAAAATGACATTTCCTCATCAGATGATGCGTGTTATATTACTAGAACAGATTTACCGATGCTTTAAAATAAATAAAAATGAAACATATCATAAGTAATTCTATAAAACTCTGAATACTTTTATTGAAAAATTTCATACTAAAGTTTAGGAGGTACGGTGTAATGAAAAAAGAACAAGAATCAACAAAACGTAATTATTTTGGAATGCATGATAATGTAACACAAGATACTATAAAATCAACAGATTTTATTCCCGAGGGGATTTGGGAAGCTAGCGTCGGAAAAAGAGAACCAGCGACAGTTGAAGAAGATTTAAAAAAAGAGAAAGTTTTAGGGGAATATAATAAAATTTATACAGAAAATATAGATTCTGACTCCTCAAAAAAAAGGAATTAAGAAATTAAAAAGAAAGAGGATAGCATTAGTCATTTTGACTTTTTGCTAATCCTCTTTTTTACTTTCATCTGGCTTTTCAATAAAATAAGTTATAACGATAGAAAAAAATTGACAAATATGTATTTCATATCTATACTTAAATTGTTAGAGGGAGTAACTGACCTGAATAAGGGATTAAAGTCGTCATACCCGGAAGATATAAATTCCCGGCTTTAATGGCATTGTGTCTGGTGAGACTCTACAAAAAATATAAGCACTCTATTTGTTTATATTCTTTGTAGAGTTTTTATTTTTGCTTAGAATTCATTCGAATCGTACATAATTATTAGTAGATTTAAACCACAAAAGAAGGAGTATACCATGGAGTTATTGATTCATAATTATTTAAATTCATTTTCAACGTTATTGTTAGTCCTCGTTATTGCTGCGATGCTGTATATATTAAGTAAAGGAGCAGATATATTAGTAGAAGAAGCTGTGAGTCTATCTCTTCACTTAGGTGTGCCCAAAGCGATTATAGGAGCTACGATTGTTTCTTTAGGGACAACCCTTCCAGAAGCAACCGTCTCTGTATTGGCTGCAATAAATGGTAATCCCGATTTGGCATTGGGCAATGCAATCGGTTCAATTATAGCTGACACGGGATTGATTCTTGGAATTGCTGCATTGATTGGAGAATTGCCGGTAGATCGCTTAGTTGTAGAGCGTCAGGGTAAAATTCAAATATTATGTGGATTTTTGCTAGCAGTTGTATGTCTTCCGTTTTTATCCGGAGGAAAAGGAAACATCAGTCAATGGGTTGGCGGCCTTTTCCTAATTCTTTTGGCTTTTTATCTGTATATTTCAATGAAATGGACGAAAACATCTGATGGGGAAAATGTTTCCGAAGAAAGTATAAAAGAAGAGGAAACGGATACCTTCGTGGAAGAAAAGAGGCCGATTTACTTCCAATTACTAAAATTAGCAGTTGGTATTGCCCTAGTAATCGCATCTTCTAAAATTTTAATTCCAGCCGTACAAATAACAGCAATTCGAATCGGGATTCCTCAAAGTATTATAGCAGCGACACTGATTGCTTTTGGTACAAGTCTTCCTGAATTGGTAACGGCAGTTACTGCGGTAAGAAAGGGACATGGGGAGCTCGCAATTGGAAATATCGTAGGTGCAGATATACTAAATGTTCTTTTTGTGGTAGGCAGTGCAGCAGCCGTAACTTCTGGCGGATTAAATGTTCCTTCTAATTTTTATAAGCTCCAAATTCCGGCAATGTTAATCATCTTACTTTTCTTTCGATTCTTTTCTGCAAATGGAAAGAAAGAAGAAATCTCAAAGAAAGAGGGGCTACTGCTTTTTATCAACTACATTCTGTATGTAATACTGAATTTTACATGGCGTTAATATAAATCAATAGTAAAAAAACAATAAATAAGACTTAAAAACGCAAACATTTTAAATTTATGTTTGCGTTTTTTGCGTGATTCATAATTTGTTCCATTACTGAAATTTTTTAACAGCATCTAGATATTTGCCTAAAATCCCAATATTAACATAGTATATGGAAAATTTATCTTGTTTTTTTACTTGTATCAGACCTGCTTCAACCAATTTTTTTATGTGCTGGCTGATGGTAGCCTGTGAATAATCAAAATTAGCGACGACATCTTTATTACAGATTGTTTCTCGGTTTCGGTTGCTTACATAAATAAAACGAAATATTTTGACTCGTGCTGGGTGGGCAAGAGCATCAGAGACTTTGGCAACTAATAATATCTCATCTTCCTGCATTTCATCCGATTCTTTTCTTAATCTCATATCTAAATCTCCTAAAAATAAAATGTACATCGTGTTTAGGCGATGCACATTTTATTATAGGGAAAAAGATTGAAAAAGTCAAGAAAATGAATGAAAAAGAATGTTACTTAATCGTAACATAGTTTAAAAACGATACGATTAAGTAACAAAATATTCTGAAAATTACAATTTAATTCTTTGGATTATTTATAAAATTTACTATTAAAAAAAATAGAGAAGAAACACTTTACAAGGGTTCCAAGCTTTTTTTATTTAGAAAATTTAAAAAAGAAAAAAAATTGGCATAAATTCTGCTCTTAATAACTGCAAAAGTAATTTTATTTTAAAGGAGGAAAAAAGGATGAGACCAAAGGAAAAGTATCTTAACTTTTATTATGAGACAGTAAAGGAGCACGAAGAGCTGACATTTGATCCAAGAAAAACAGCATTGCTTATTATCGATATGCAAAATGAATTTGTACTTCGAGATTTCGGAGAGGCACTGCAATTTAAAGAAATGGGAGAATGGGAACGCTGGATACCATTTCATGACAGGCTGGACGACATAGCCATTCCAAATAATAAGAAACTGCTAGAATATTTCAGAGAAAATAAAATGGTTGTTACCTTTGGAAGAATCGCATGTTTAAGAGAGGATGGAGAGGATCGTTCTCCCGTGCAAAAATCGGAAGGATGGAACAATATGTTAATGCCGGTTAACAGTTATGCGGCACAAATGATTGATGAATTAAAGCCGTTGGAAAATGAAATTGTGGTAAACAAAACAACGGACAGTGTTACAACAGGAACAAATTATTTGACGCTGCTTCGTTTTATGGGAATTGAGACAATCGTTGTCACTGGTATTGTGACAGATCAGTGCGTGGCTTCTACGATAAGAGGTTTGGCAGATGAGGGATTTAAGGTAATCTGTGTCGAAGATGCCTGTGCGGCGGGAAGTATGGAACTTCATGATGCAGAATTGAAAATTATGAGCGTTATCTACTGCGACGTTTTAACAACGCAGGAAACCATTCAAGCAATTGAAAAAAATAAACAAAAAAATCGCTAAAAACAGTTTAAAAGCAAAAAGGGGATGGATAGAAAATTAACAATAAACACCTTACTTTAGGAAGGAGTGAAATATATGTCAGATAATGCATTGAAAAAGGAATTAAAACTAACAAATTTAATTTCAATGGCTGCAGGAGGTATGATTGCTGCATGGATGGTTGAGATTAAATTTTGGTTCGAGCTTTCAGGACCCGGCGCCGTGCTGTCATTGTTGACCTGCGCCGTGCTGGTATTACCACTATGTTTGATTTATTCGGAGCTGACGAGTACACTTCCGTATGCAGGCGGAGAAAATATCTGGGTATCGAATGCTTTTGGATGGGATATTGGATGGTTCTCTTGCTGGGGGGTTATGCTTTTATATATCATGGCTATGCCTACCGTTGCTTATGGGATTGCCAGCATGGTTGGGTTTCTTTATCCGATTACTTTCTTTCAAACAAAAGTGATTGCGGCGGTAATCTTAGTTATTTGGTTCTTCTTAACAAATAAAGAATTAAAAATTCTAGCTAAAATGCAATCCATCATGTTTTGGAGTACTTTAGTTGTTTCAATCTTTGCTTCCATTATTTTTATTACGAATCATAATTGGAGCTATAATACATTAACACCGTGGTTTCCAAATGGATTTGCCGGATATGGAGCAGCAGTGGGACTTCTTATCATGAAGTTTGTAGGATTTGATTTGATTCCTCAGCTTTCAGAAGAATCAAATTTTCCTAAAAAGAAGCTTTGGATTGCCTTTGTCGGATCGCTATTTTGTACAGTTTTAATTTATGGATTGGCAGTCATCGGCGTAGGAGGTATTGTCAGAACCGAATGGATTGCACAGACCGACATTGTTGATCCTAGAGTAGCTGATATTATCGGCATGCACTGGCTTGGAGTCATCATTGTAATTATGGGTTCTTTAACCTGTTTGACAACCTTATCCTCATTTTGGCTGTGTGCTTCTCGTACGTTGTACGGAGCAGCAAAGCAAAGACAATTTACTCCTATTTTTACGACATTGAATAAAGAAGGGCAGCCTTGGAAGGCAAACATCGTAGTTGGCATTTTATCAATCTATTTTACAGTATTTGCACCAGAAGCTTGGATCAATTATATCTATACGATTTATGGTGCCGCGGCAGGTGTTGTTTATCTTTTGGTTACACTTTCTTTCCTGAAACTAAGAAAAACAAAGCCTAATTGGGAACGACCTTTTAAAGTAAAAGGGGCTATGGCAATGGGTAGTATCTCCATTATCTTTACACTTTGGGTTATTTATTCATCTGTTATAGCAATGGATATAGGAGCATGGGTTGTATTAGGATTGTATATTCTACTTGGAATTCCATTTTGGATCTATGCAAAGAAAAAACAGAAAACGGAGCCAGAAAAGTGGGCACCTGTTATTCTTTCACCAGATAATCAGGAATAATGGATTTTTAAAAATGATGAGAAAGGAAAGAATTTATTTCCTTTCTCTCATCTTATATTTTCATTATAAACAAAATTAAATTTTGGTATAATAAAAGTAGTAAATTGCCGGTCCAAAAGCAGAGCTAGGAGGAAAAGGCATGAAAAATTTAGTTAGGAAATCACTAGTTACCAACATTTTAATTGTATTTATTCTTTTTAATGCCATTTCCCTTTTGGTATTTACTTTTTTTGTAATTCAACAAGATAAACAGACAGCGAGGCGAAATGTAGAAAGCAGCTTACTCGAACTTGCCTCAGAAAAGGCTAATTCCATATCTATGATAATGAAAAATGTTGCTTATGAAGCTGAGAATACAGCGACGTGGGCCGAAAAATATATTACAGATACAGATCGTGGTGATACATTGTCGGATGAATATTATTTTAATAATTTAGGAACCTTAATGCGTAAAAAATCAGAAAAAGAACCGGATTGCTCTGCTGTTTTTTTTCCGGCAAATCAAGAATTGACATCTGATGCCATCCGTGTTATTAACTTGACAGAGAAGCTGGATGCTCGTTTTCAAGAAGTAAAACAAAGACAGGATACTGTTCGATGGATTTATATTTCAACGGAGGAAGGACTTTTACGCTGCTACCCATATTTCGGCATGGGTGTATTCATGCCAAACCATCAACAAAAAGAAGATCCATTTTATGTGGATGCTAATGAACAGAATAACCCAGAGCGTAAGACTATTTGGACGAAACCATACGTAGATTATCTGGGGACGGGATGGCTGATTAGCTGCTCTCATCCTGTGTATTATAAAAACTCTCTATTCGGAGTAGTCAGTGCAGATATTGGGATCAGTACATTGAGAGAAAAATTTCTTACCGATTTTAATCTGGGAGAATCAGGACTCATATATCTATTATCAGAAAACGGAGATATTATTTTTCATCCTAAATATGTAACTCCTGTTACAAAACAGGGTCAGCTTTTTTTAGATAACATTTTTGATAAAGAGGAGACAAACGAAAGCAAGAGAAAGGCTTTAAATATCGCTCTCAGCGAAGAAAAAGGAATGACTTCTTATGCGCTTGCAGATGGCTCCGGCTCCTTGAGAACTTTAGCTTTTGCACCTGTTAAAGGCATGCCGTGGAGGTTGGTTTTAGAGATTGATCGATCGGAATATACGGCGATTCACCGGATTGAAAGAAACAACTTTTTAATCTTTCTACTCTTCCTATTTGCTGCGATTTTAATCTTTGGATTTATTCTGCTGAAGAAATATTCAAAACCAATGAATGAATTAGTGAATCAGGCAAAGGGTATTGCTTCCGGAAATTTTAGGGAAACAAAACATCTGGAAGGGTATTCTGAAATCGAGACCTTATCAGATGCTTTTTGTTTTATGAGTGAACACGTAGAGGAATACACTGAAAGCTTGCTAGAAAAAAACAGAGAAATTGAAAGCATTTTTAACAGTATCAGCGGAATTTTAATGATTGTAACTCCTGACGGAGAAATTCGCATGATGAACAAAAAAGGGAAAAGACTTCTTGGATTATTAGGGAATTATAAACGATATTGTTATGATATTTTTTCAAATGGAGAAGGTATTTGTAAAGGATGCAAAATACGCGAAGTGATAACTGGAAAAGAATCTGCTTATGCACGCATGGCGATTGACGGTGAAATTTATAACAATGCTTATTATCCTATTATCAATCGGAATAATGAGGTAGAAGAGATCGTAGTTTTCAGTCAGCGGGTGACGAAAAGTATATTAATGGAGAAGGAATTGCAGCAAGCAGAGAAGCTGGCTGGCATTGGGCAGATTTCATCAGCAATTGCACATGAATTAAAAAATCCACTTACAGTAATCAAAGGATCTATGTATCTGCTTGATGCGTATACAAGGACGGAAGAAGAGTGTGAAGTTAAAGAAATTATAAAAACTGTCTCAGAGACGGTAAAGGAAGCTGAAAAGGTAATTTACAGCTTATTGGATTTTTCTGCAAGAGAAGAAGATAAAGATGTATTGGTGGATATGACGAAAATAATCAACCAGATATTACTTTTAAATAATCGTGACTGCATTCGATATGGCATTTTGATTGAAAAGCATTTTGAACCAGATCCTTTCTTATATTATGGGAAAGCGGAACCATTAAAAAACATTTTTCAAAATATCATCGCCAATGCCATCAAAGCATTGAATGAAGGTGGTAAAATAAAAATTAATGGATGCGTGGAAGGAGAAGGAGGAAATAAAAAAGTACGAATTCGCATTGAAGATGATGGGATAGGAATTCCATCTGAAAACTTAGAAAAGATATTCACGCCTTTTTTTACTACTGATCAGCTTGAAAGCGGGACTGGTTTAGGGCTGTGGATTACCAAGATGCTAGTTGAGAAAATGGGAGGTAAAATTGAAGTAGAAAGCCAAGTTGGAATAGGGACGGCTTTTATACTTTACTTTCCCATAAGCGAGAAAGGGACAAACTATGAATTACAACACGCAGATTCTTCTAGTTGATGACGATATCGGTCTGCTAAAGGTTTATGAAAAGATTTTTACACTAAAAAATTTTAATGTAATTACGGCATCAAACAGTTTAAAAGCTTTAGACATTATAAAAAGACAGCAGATTGCAGTGGTTATCTCAGATATTATAATGCCGAAAATGGATGGAATGGCATTATTAAAAGAAATAAAAGAATGCTCTCCTATTACAGAAGTAATCATGCTGACGGCAGAGGGGTCTGTATCTGGTGCTGTAGAAGCCGTCCACAAAGGTGCTTTTACCTATTTGTTAAAACCGGCTGATATTGAAGAACTTCTTTTTAATGTAAAACGCGCATATGAGGTTTACTCTATAAAAGAGGAAAATTATGTATTAAGGCAGCAAATCTCTGATATTACAAAAGAGGAGCCCTTAATCGGAAATAGCCTTTGCATTAAAAAAATAAAAGAAAAAGTGGAAACCATTGCGCCCATGGATAGTACCGTATTGATAATGGGTGAAAGCGGGACTGGAAAAGAAATATTAGCAAATATGATTTACAACAAAAGTAAACGGAAGGATAGAACCTTTGTACGGGTCAATTGCGCAGCTTTAACGCAAAATTTATTAGAAAGTGAATTATTTGGACATGAGAAAGGTGCTTTTACTGGAGCTGACCGCATGCGAAAAGGGCGGTTTGAAATGGCGCAGGAAGGAACCATTCTGTTAGATGAAATCGGAGAATTGCCTTTGGGAACACAGGCAAAACTTTTGCGGGTATTACAGGAAAAAGAGTTTGAACGTGTGGGAGGGTCTTCTACGATAAAAACTGACTTTCGCTTAATCGCAGCAACGAATAAAGATTTGCGGCAGGAGGTAGAAAATCATAGATTTCGTGAAGACCTATTTTATCGTATTAATGTTTTGCCTCTTACGATTCCACCTTTACGTGAACGCAGAGAGGATATTCCTATTTTAACGGATTATTTTTTAAAGCAAATTGCAAAAGAAGTAAAGAAACCTGTAATGCTCTTTGAAAAAGAGGCATTGCAGCAGCTGTTAGAGTATGAGTGGCCGGGAAATGTGCGCGAGCTGAAAAATGTAATTGAACGCTTGGTAGTACTATCTAAGCATGAGAAGATTGATTTGGAGGATATACCAGAAGAAATACGTAATAAAAATATGAAAGAAGATATTTTACAGTTAGGTGAGACTATAAAAATAAAAACACTTTCAGAAGCAAGAAAAGAATTTGAAAAAATATTTATTCTTAAGGCACTGGATCGAAATGAGTGGAGCATAACAAAAACAGCAGAGGAATTACAATTAGCCAGAAAAAATTTATATAAGAAATTGCATGAATATAAAATTAAATTTTCTTAAAGGATTTACGAGCTTAATTTTACAGAGTATACCTTAAATAATTTGCGATATCTCCTAAAAAAGTATAGAATGAAAATAAGTGATTATAAAGAGTGATTATGTAAAAAGGGGACGTTTTTGTCATGAAGAATAAGGAGTATATACAGGTTCTGCAAAAAATTTTGCAAGCCATGGATGAAGGCATTCATGTAGTGGACCCAGACGGAAATAGTATCATTTATAATCGGGCTATGGCTCAGTTAGAGAAGATGGAAAGTCAAGATGTTTTAAGGAAACCGTTCGCAGAAGTTTTTAAAAACATGGATGAAAGTGAAAGTACGCTAATGAAAGCGATATTGCACCGCAAGGCCACTTTAAAGAAAGAACAGACTTATTTGAATAAGGATGGTAAAGAAATTACCACTGTCAATACGACCTTCCCTATGGTCGTAGAAGGTAAATTGATTGCTGCCATTGAAATTGCAAAAAATATTACGGATATTCAAAAGATGTCACATACTATTTTAGAATTGAGGAAGGAAATTGACTGCCCCGAAGAAGCAAAGGAACTTAAGATTAAAAAATATAACTTTGATAATTTGTACGGTAAGAATGAAAAATTTTCTGAAACTGTTGCACTTGCAAAGAAGGCTGCAAAAAGTTCGGCATCAGTATTAATTTTTGGAGAGACCGGTACCGGTAAGGAACTGATTGCACAGAGCATTCATTTCGATAGCCCGAGAAAGCATAAACCATTTCTTGCACAAAATTGCGCTGCACTCCCTGCAAACCTTTTGGAAGGTCTTTTATTCGGGACAGCAAAAGGGGGATTTACAGGTGCTGTGGATCGAGTTGGATTGTTTGAGCAGGCAGATGGGGGAACTTTACTTTTAGATGAAATCAATTCTATGCATTATGAGCTTCAGGGAAAGCTACTGCGTGTTTTGCAGGAGGATTATATAAGAACAGTCGGCGGAACAAAAGATATTCCGATTGATGTACGAATCATCGCCACTATTAATGAACCGGCAGAGGAATTGATCGAGAGTGGAAAATTCAGAAAGGACCTTTTTTATCGCCTGAACATTGTACCGATTAATATTCCGCCTCTTCGTGAACGGCGTGACGACATACTCCTTCTGACAAATCGATTTATGGAAAAACATAATGAGAAATATGGAAAGCAGATGTGGATGTTGTCAG
Source organism: Sinanaerobacter sp. ZZT-01 (assembly GCF_035621135.1). Lineage (NCBI taxonomy): Bacteria > Bacillati > Bacillota > Clostridia > Peptostreptococcales > Anaerovoracaceae > Sinanaerobacter > Sinanaerobacter sp. ZZT-01. The sequence goes on along the minus strand of NZ_CP141728.1, from coordinate 1,314,251 downwards.
AGCAGGCGAAGGAGAAGCTTTTAGATTATGATTACCCCGGAAATGTGAGAGAACTGGAGAATATTATTATGGGTGCGATCTCAATGGCAGAAGATAATGAGCATGTTTTGATGCCGGAGCATCTGATTATTAATCGAAGAAAGTCTGTTGCACATCAGGGAATTTATGAAATACAAGAGGGATTAGACTTGTATTTAGAAGGAATTGAGCGGGAAATAATTGAGCATGCATTGGTAACGGAAGGCGGAAATATATCGAAGGCTGCAAATCGGCTTAAGATTAAACGCCAGACCTTGCAGCATAAAATAAAAAAGTATAAAATGAATATGGAATAAGCAAAAACATTTGCACTAAGTGCAAATGTTTTTGCTTTAATTTTAAAAAATAAGTAAAAAATAAGCAAAATTTGTATAGATCAAAAAAATAAAGAATAAAAAATCCATTAATTATCAAATAATATAGTGAAATATAAAGCACATTACTAAAAATAAAGGGATATTTATTATAAAATTTGTTTTGGCATAGTATTTGCTTAATAATTTAGTATCGAGCAGTGTAGAAAAAACATGAAATGAGGGATAAGCACTGTAAGATATTTTAAAGTTAATTTTTTAAAATTATAAAAAATGGAGGATGAAAAGATGCAAAATGTAAAAGTAATCATTTGGGGACTTGGTGCTATGGGCGGCGGTATGGCTGACATGCTGCTTAAGAAAAAGGGCGTTGATATTGTAGGCGCTGTAGGTCGTGGTGCTAAAATCGGAAAGAGCATGTATGATTTCATTAAAACTGAAAAAGGCGACAGACAAGACGTGCTAATTGGCGCAGCTGAAGATGTAATTAAACCAGGCGCTGCTGACATCGTTCTACTTTGCACAGATTCTTTCACAAGAAATGCATTTGATAAATTAAAGTTCATAATGGAACAAAAAATCAATGTAATCACTTCCGCTGAAGAAATGGCTTATCCAAAAGCGCAAGAACCAGAGCTTGCTAAGCAGCTAGATGAAATTGCTAAGGCAAATGGAGTATCTTGCTTAGGAACTGGCATCAACCCAGGTCTTATCATGGATTTACTTGTATTAATTATGACTGGCTGCATGGAAGAGGTAGAACATATTGTATCTAGACGTGTAAACTCATTATCTCCATTTGGACCTGCCGTTATGGAAGAGCAGGGTATTGGTGTTACTGTTGAAGAATTTAATAAGGGCGAATTAGCTGGACACGTTGGTTTTGCTGAATCCATGGGTATGATTGCTGACGGTATCGGTTGGGAAATCGATAAGTTCGAGCAATCAATGGATCCAATCGTAACAGATGTTGACAGAAAATCACCTTATGGATTTGCAAAAGCTGGAAATGTTGCAGGTGTTGCAATGAAGGCATTTGGATATAGAAACGGCGAATTAATGATTGAAATGGACCATCCTCAGCAGATCGAACCAGAGCAGGTTGGAGTACAGACTGGCGATTATGTAATCATTAAAGGAACTCCAAACATCAATATGGTTAACAGTCCAGAAGTTGAAGGCGGAATCGGAACAATCGCTATGTGCGTTAACATGATTCCTCACGTTATCAATGCAAGAGCAGGACTTCACACAATGTTAACCCTTCCAGTTCCAAGAGCAATCATGGGCGACATGAGAGATCAGGTCTGCGAAGAAGCTAAAATTGTAAAATAGAGAGACTTGTCCCAATTTGTGAAACAAATTGATGGAAAGTCCTCCGTCAGCAATTCATGCACTTTAGTGCATAGAATTGTACGGCGAAGAAAATAGAAAAGCTTTAAAGTCGAGATCAGCAATTCATGTGCTTTAGCACATAGAATTGTACGGCGAAGAAAATAGAATATATGAATGATAGAGGACGATTTTAAAAAAATCGTCCTCTATAGCAAATTGTATTCGGATAAATAAAAACTGAAGAGAATTAATTTTAATAGAAGCATAGAAAAAGGTATAAAATTTTTTTCTAGAAAAGGAGAATGAAAATGGTTAAAAAGGGAGAATGGGTTCGCATTCACTCAATCGTATTGGAACCATCTGGAAGAGCTCCAAAAGTTCCAGATGATACAAGAGCATGCCCTCTTGAAATGTGGACAAAAGGATTTTTACAGGAAGATGCAGAAATCGGCGATGAAGTTACTATTAAGACTGTAGCAAATCGTATGGAAAAGGGAAAACTGCTAGAAGTGAACCCTTATTATACACATAGTTATGGAAAGTTTATCCCAGAATTAGTACAGATTGATAAGCAGTTGAGAGAAATCATGTTCGGAGGTGAAAAATAATGGCATTAGCAAAAGATTATGCTTCCGTTATGGGAAGATCCAATGAAATCATGAAAAAAGCTCTAGGCTTAGATTATGCAGAATTTGAATCCGGTTCCGTAGCATTTGACTATGAAACCTTAATGAAGTCAACTGGGTATACATTAGATGAAGTTTCTAAAATTCAAGGCAGAACAGGTGTTGGTAATACACCGTTATTAGAGCTGAAAAATTTATCTGCGCTTTCAAGAAAGTATGCAAAGCCAGGGTATGGTGCTCGTATTTTCGCTAAAGATGAAGCTGCAAACCCATCCGGTTCCTTCAAGGCAAGAAGAGCTGCTTGCGCAGTTGCTCATGCAAAGAAGCTTGGATATAAAGGCGTTATCGCAGCAACATCCGGAAACTATGGTGCAGCAGTTGCATCGCAGGCAGCGATGCAGGGCTTAGAGTGCATCATCGTTCAGGAATGCTATGACTCCCGTGGAGTTGGTCAGCCTGAAATCGTAGAAAAAGCAAGAAAGTGCGAAGCATTTGGTGCGGAAGTTGTTCAGCTTACTGTTGGACCTGAATTATTCTATTCCTTCTTGTCAATCTTAGAAGATACAGGATACTTCAATGCTTCCTTATATTCTCCATTCGGTATTGCCGGAGTAGAAACTTTAGGATATGAAATTGCTATGCAGTGCCGTGAAAATATCGGAAAAGACCCGGATATGGTTGTTTGCACAAATGCCGGCGGCGGAATGATGACGGGAACTGCTCGTGGTCTTATGAAGGCTGGAGCTACCGACACAAAATATGTTGCAGCCTCCATTGATTTAACGGGACTTCACATGGCTTCCGATAAGCAGTTTAATTTAAAATCCTGCACAACAGGTCACACCGGATTTGGTGTTCCATACGCTACAGACCCAGATCACTCCGATGTTCCGAGAAGTGCTGCAAGACCACTTCGTTACATGGATCGTTATGTAACGGTAACACAGGGTGAAGTATTCTACATGACAGAAGCTCTTGCAAACCTGGAGGGAATTGAAAGAGGACCGGCAGGAAATACTGCATTAGCAGCAGCATTTTCATTGGCTCAGGAGCTTCCGGAAGATGCAGTAATCGTTATCAGTGAGACAGAATATACCGGTGCAGGAAAGCACATCCAGCCACAGTTGTCTTTCGCAAGAGACAACGGCATTGATATCCGCTTCGGTGATCCGGCAGAAGACAAACCAGGAGAAAATGTTATCCTTCCTAAGGATCCAAGCTACATTAAGTGCAAAGAGGCTGATATCAAGCGCTTCAGATCTTCTTTAATCAAAAAAGCTTGCAAAAAACACGAAGGAACTCCAACGGATGCTGATTTAGAATTTCTTGCAGCAGAGACAAAGACAGATGTTGCCTTTGTAAAAGAAGTTTTAGGACTTTAATTTTGTAATTCGAAGTCGTTAAAAGTCTTCGAAAGTAAATCAAATTAAAAATGAGAGATGCAGGTTTGATGAAACCGCAATGAACGAAAGCCTGCATCTTATGAATCCGAAATAAAAAGATTATGAAATAAGGAGAATCAGGATGGAAAGAAAAGATGATTTTGCAGAACGCAGAAAGCATATTGCGAAACTTTCAGACGAAGAATTATACAACAAGTTCTGGGAGTTGACAGCACAAGTTGTTGATCCGCTTCTGGATTTGGGAAAGAAAAACACAACTCCTTCTGTAGAAAGAGCAGTTCTTCTGCGAATGGGTGTTTCCTCACTTCAATCAAAACCAATTGTTGAAGGGTGTATGGACAGAGGATTGATGGGAAAAGGTGCAGGTCACGTAGTTTATAAATTCTCAAAGGCTAAGAACATTTCAATTCCTGAAGCAGCGGCAATGTTAGCAGAGGGCAATGGTTGGGATGAAGCAGTTGCATTGTTTAAAGGAGGGAAATAAGATGGCTTACGATAAATTAGAAAAAGACAAGAAAATTGATGTCGAGCTGATCTTACAGGACCTCGATAAATATGCACCAAGAAGAAAAGGATGGGTTTGGAGAAAACCTGTAGCAGACTTAGAAATGGGACCTTTCACATATAAGGATGCCACTGAACCGTTGAAACAAGGTGTACCTCTACCTCCTGCAAAATATTTCAACAATGTCGATCCACAGCCAGCCCCTGTTATTACGACTGAAATCGCTTCAGGCAGATTTGAAGATGATATCAGAAGAATGAGAATGGCAGCTTGGCATGGCGCAGACCATATCATGGTAATTCGTACCGCAGGGCAGTCTCATATGGACGGATTGATTGAAGGCACTCCGCAAGGTATTGGAGGCGTTCCAATTACAAGAAAGCAAGTCAGAGCACAGAGAAAAGCATTGGATTTAATTGAAGATGAAGTTGGTCGTCCAATCAACTATCATTCTTATGTATCCGGGGTTGCAGGCCCTGATGTAGCAGTTATGTTTGCGGAAGAAGGAATTAATGGAGCTCACCAGGACCCACAGTACAATGTTCTTTATAGAAACATCAACTGCGTTCGTTCTTTTGTAGATGCTTGCGAATCAAAGAAGATATTAGAATGGGCAGAAATCGCACAGATTGACGGAGCGCATAATGCAAATGCAACGGCCAGAGAAGCATGGAAAGTAATGCCGGAACTTATCGTTCAGCATGCAATTAACTCTTTATTCTCAGAAAAGGTTGGAATTAAACCAGAGAATATTTGTTTGTCAACCGTACCTCCAACAGCAACTCCAGCACCGTGTGTATATATGGACCTTCCTTATGCAGTGGCACTCAGAGATTTCTGTAGAAGATATAGAATGAGAGCACAGATGAATACGAAGTATATCGATTCTTCTGCTAGAGAGGCAACTGTAACACACGTATTAAATATGTTGATTTCAAAGCTTACAAGAGCAGATATTCAGTCAACAATTACGCCAGATGAAGGCAGAAACGTTCCTTGGCATATCTACAACATCGAAGCTTGTGATACTGCGAAGCAGACATTGATCGGACTTGACGGATTAATGGAAATGGTGGAATTAAAGAAAGATGGACCATTAGTAGATACATCAAGAGAAATCAGAGAAAGAGCTTGCTTATTCATGGAAGAAATTGTGGAAGTAGGCGGCTACTTTGAAGCGGTACAAGAAGGATTTTTCGTTGATTCTGCAATGTATCCGGAAAGAAACGGCGACGGTATCGCAAGAAAGATCGAAGGCGGTATTGGATATGGATTTGTTTACGAAAGAGACGAAGACTATATGGCTCCAGTAACGGCTCACTATGGATACAATAATGTAGAGCAGTACGGTGGAGATCCTAAAAATCCAGCTGCATTAATCGGTGGCTGTACGTTTGAAGACAGAAGCAAGATTGTTTACATCGATGAGCTTGACGATGATAACGTAAATACAAGAATGGCTGAAAATGCGAAATACAGAAATTCTAACTTCATCAAGCCTGAAATGGAATGGTTGGCAGATGGTACCGTAATGCTTACAATGTGCATCCCTGCAAACAAGAGAACTGCGGAAGTTGTTGCAGTGGAAATCGGTAACAAATTAGGTTTGGAAGATCCGGAAGTCATTTCAAGAGAAGTGCTTCAGGAGGCGGAAGGTACAAGAATTGAAATGAAAGGAAAGCTCAAATTCGATGTAGACCTTTCAAAGCTTGTTATACCTCCAGAACCAGTATATCTAACGGATGAAGAGATCAGAAAAGATGTAAAAGATCATCCATTAAAGGTTGTTTGCGGTACGGTTGGTGAAGATGAACACTCTGTAGGTCTTCTAGAGATTATTAACATCAAGCATGGCGGTATTGAACGATTTGGTATTGAGTGTGTATACCTTGGCACTTCGGTTCCGGTTGAAAAGCTGGTTGATGCCGCAGTAGAATTGAATGCAGAGGCTATTTTAGCATCTACCATTATTTCTCACGACAACATTCATTACAAGAACATGAAGAGAATCAATGAACTTGCAATTGAAAAAGGAATCAGAGATAAGGTCATGATTGTTGCAGGCGGTACGCAGGTAATTCCTGAAGAAGCTATGAAGACTGGTATTGATGCTGGTTTCGGAAGAAACTCGCATGGTATTGATGTAGCTTCCTTCTTAGTTGAAGAAAGAATCAGAAGAAGAAATCAGTAGGAATAAGCGAAAAGAATTTTAATGGAGTCTGTGCAAAGAGTGCAGACTCCATTGTTAAAAATAAGGAGCTATTATATGAAAGTCGACGTATTAGTAGCCGAAATCGGCTCAACAACAACGGTAGTAAATGCATTTAAAAATATAAATACAGCGGACCCTGTTTTTTGGGCTCAAGGGCAGGCTCCCACCTCAGTAATGGACGGCGACGTAAGAATTGGGCTTCAAGGCGCAATTGATGATTTATGCAAAAAAATGAGCATTGATTCTTTAGAATACGATGAAATGCTTGCGACTTCTTCCGCAGCAGGCGGATTGAAAATGACCGTGCATGGCCTTGTTTATGACATGACTGCGAAAGCAGCAAAAGAAGCAGCGCTCGGTGCTGGGGCCATCATTCACTACGTAACAGCAGGAAGGCTGAGACGTACCGATTTACAAAAGATTAAAGAAATAAAACCGAATTTGATTCTCATAGCAGGCGGTGTGGACTATGGAGAACGGGATACTGCAATATATAATGCAGAATTAATTCGAAGCATGGGACTAGGCACACCGATTATCTATGCAGGAAATGTAGAAAATCAAGAAGAAATCAAACTGATCTTTGATGAGGAGAGCGGTTCAAACTTATATATTGTAGATAATGTGTATCCTAAAATTGATGATTTGAATGTAGAGCCTGCAAGAAAAGTCATTCAAGATGCATTTGAGGATCACATCATTCATGCACCGGGTATGGAGCATGTAAGGGATATGGTAAATGGACCGATTATTCCGACACCGGGTGCTGTTATGGAAGCAACAAAGCTGTTAAATGAATGTATCGGAAATGTTGTGGTTTTAGACGTCGGCGGTGCGACAACAGATGTACATTCCGTATGTGAAGAATCTGATCAGATTGCAAGAATTATGATCAGTCCCGAGCCGAAGGCAAAGCGGACGGTGGAAGGCGATCTTGGCGTTTATGTGAATATGAAAAATATTGTGAATCTAATCGGTGAAGAAAAATTAAAAGAAGATCTGCCGGATGTTGATTTAAAAAGTGTCATGGATAACTATAAAGCCATTCCAAAAAATGATGAAGAACGCACTTTTGTCGAACGTTTGACTAAAGAAGCAGTGATTCGTTCCGTAGAACGTCATGCAGGGCAGATTCGCTATATTTACGGTCCTTCCGGTAGGAGCACCGTTGCAGAGGGAAAGGACTTGACACAGGTAAAATATATCATAGGGACAGGTGGTGCTCTGACAAGGCTTCCGCACAGAGTGGAAATTATGGAAGAGATCGCACAGCATAATGAGACAGGACTGTTGCTATTCCCAAGTGAAAGTGCTCGTATTTTAGTGGATAACGATTATATTATGGCATCCTTGGGCGTTTTGTCAAAAAGGTATCGTGAAGGAACGATTAAGCTTTTACAAAAGAGTTTAAACTTTACATTCCCAGAAAAGAAAGAAGATGGTCCGATTCGTTCCGCAAAGGCAGCTTACCTGCAAGAATTGGAACGGCTGGAAGCGATAGAAAATAAAAAGAAAAAAGAATTGGAAGATCACTTACGTGAGGAAGGCTATGAATTGGTTAACGGTGAATATGTAAAGAAAGCAGAAGAATAAGGTGAAAGAATTTTAAATGCTGCACTTTGCATAAAAATAGGAAGCCACTTTACGAAAAAGTAGAGAATATCTAAAAGGTATCTTCTATTTTATAAAAATGGATAGAAAAGAAGTAAGGATTAAAGGAGGAAAAGGGATGTACCCTAGATTAACGGTTCATTTGGCAAAGGTTAGACAAAACCTTGATGCAGTGAGTAAAATAACACATGGCGGCAACTGTTCTATGATGATTGTAACAAAGGGGTTCTGCGCCGATAAAAAAATTGTAGAGCTCATTATGAAGCACCAAGGCGTGGATTTTTTAGCAGATTCTCGTGTGCAGAACATTAAAACCTATGCAGAGACAGCCAAAAAAAATGGGAAAGAAACGGTACTCTTAAGACTGCCTATGGGGAGTGAGGCAGATGAAGTCGTAAAGTACGTTGATCTAAGCTTTAATTCAGAAATTAAGACAATTGCTTTATTAAATGAGGCAGCAAAGAAATATGATAAAAAGCATAAAGTTTTACTTATGATTGACCTAGGTGACCTGAGAGAAGGTATCTTCTTTAAAGATGAAGACCAAATTATGGAGGCTGTATCTCAGATTTTAAAAATGGAACAGATTGAACTATACGGAGTAGGCGTAAATCTTACCTGCTATGGAGCGGTGATTCCGAAACAGGATAATTTGAGTATTTTAGTAAGCATTGCAAAAAAGATAGAAGAAAAATTCGGTATTTCATTGTCGATGGTTTCCGGTGGGAATTCCAGCTCTATCTATTTGATTGGAAAGGATGAAATGCCGGAAGGTATCAACAATTTACGACTGGGAGAATCCTTTATATTAGGAAATGATACTGCATATGGAACAAAAATTGAGGGCACTTGCTCGGATGCACTGATACTAGAAGCAGAAATTATTGAATTAAAGAGAAAGCAATCGATTCCAATTGGAGAGACAGGAGTAGATGCATTTGGTCAAAAGCCGGTCTATGAGGACCGCGGAGTCATCAAACGTGCGATTCTAGCTGTAGGAAAACAAGATATAGATATTGATAGTTTGACACCGCTTGATAAGAAGATTGATATTTTAGGTGGAAGCTCCGATCATTTAATCCTAGATGTAACCAATTCAGATACGACTTATAAAGTAGGCGATTGTATCAAATTTGAGCTTGGATATGGTGGAATGCTAAAGGCATTTACAAGTGCTTATGTTGATATCAGCTATGAAGAGTAGAATTACAAGCGAATAGAATAAAAAATAGAAACCTTTGGAAATGAATGCAGAGACGAAGAAGCGCATTTTATTTTCGAAGGTTTTTCTTTTTCAGAGAACACAGTTCTTTCCCTATTGATGATGAAAAAATAACTTTTCACATCTTTTTTTAGTTTTTGGCTAAAATTTAGAATAATGGAAAATATATTTAAAAGATAAGTTTTAGGTTGGAGGGGGAAAGGTTTTGAAACATGCGAAAGATTTTTTCTTAGAGCATAAAAAGCTGTGTGTTTTAAGCTTCTTATTTCTGCTCCTTTTTTTCGGAGTTTTTTTATCGAGTAAAGCAGCAGAGCCTTATGCACATATTACACCGAATTATCCACAAGAAGAAATCATTTCTGTTTTTTTAAAGGAAGAACTGAATGAAGGAGATTATAAAAAAATTTTGTTTCAAACGGGGCTTGGGAAGCAATCTGTGGATTATTTAAGAAAAATAAGACCCAAAACAATAAATGAGAGCAATATGGAGTACAAACTGTGGAAAAGTAAGGTGGATAACTTGCATAAAAAATTTTTTGAGGAAGTTAATTTTACACAGAAGGCAAATACTTTAATTTCCTGTGAAGAAATTCTCATTGATAACGATGGAAATCCTGTGAATGGTATTTCTTTTGTAGATTTAGAAGATGGGGATATTTTGGTTACAAAATGTTCACGTATATACGGCTGGAGAAATGGGCATGCAGCACTGGTTATTGATGCAAAAAATGAGAAGACAATTGAGTCAGTCGTTCTGGGAGAAGATTCTTGTATTCAAAATCTTCGTAAGTGGAAGCATTACCCGAATGTCATGGTTTTTCGTTTAAAAGGAAAGGATCAGGCTTACCGTAAGAAAATAGCAGATTGGGCAATTCAAAATATGGAAAATCTGCCGTACCGCCTTTCAGTAGGGATCTTATCAAAAAAAGATGGCAAGGAAGGAAAATATAATGGAACACAGTGTGCTCATTTAGTATGGGCGGCCTATTGGCAATTTGGATATGATTTGGACGGCGATGGAGGTAAAATTGTGACGCCAAAAGATCTGGCGAATAGTTCCTGTTTAGAAATCGTACAATTATATGGGACCGATCCACAAGAGCCTTGGAAATAATCAGTAGTTTCATTGACAGAATGAATGTGGAAGATTATGATAATATTAAGCATGTACAAGAGCAAAGAACGTGAGAGGATGCAGTTATAGCAGCATGAAGAAGTACCGAAAAAGCTTTATAAGAATTTGAATTTTACCCAATACCTATGGAGATAAAGAAGTAAAAAGTTTAAAATTATTTTAATTTGTATAGTGATAAGTAAAAGGAGTGAGGAAAACATGATTTCAAAGAAAATGGTTGCATTTGTTGAAGGAAGTTCGACAATACGTGCAATGTTTGAAGAAGGTAAACTTCTTGCTGAAAAGTATGGTGCAGAAAATGTGTATGACTTTAGCTTAGGTAACCCGAATGTACCGGCACCGGCAAAGGTTAAAGAGGCTATTATTGATGTTTTAAATGAAGAAGAGCCAACTTTTGTGCATGGATATATGAATAATTCAGGGTATGAAGACATTCGAGAAAAAATTGCCTTATCAATCAATAAAAAATATGGGACTTCCTTTGATCATAATAACATAATCATGACGGTTGGAGCTGCAGGAGGAATCAATGTTATATTAAAGACTTTACTGAATCCGGGAGATGAAGTGGTGGCGTTTGCTCCATACTTTGGAGAATATCGCAGCTATGCCGCGAATTATGATGCAGACTTAGTCGTTGTATCGGCTAATACAACGGATTTTCAGCCAAATCTGGTTGAGTTTCGTGAAAAACTGACTTCCAAAACAAAGGCAGTCATTATCAACTCGCCGAATAATCCGACCGGTGTGGTTTATACGGAAGAGACACTTCGGGCATTGGCTGCTGTTCTCAATGAAAAGCAGAAAGAATTCGGCACAGATATTTACTTAATTGCAGATGAACCATACAGAGAGCTTGCTTATGATGGTGTGGTTGTTCCATATGTAACGCCGTATTATAAAAATACCATTGTTGGATATTCTTACAGCAAATCGCTTTCTCTTCCGGGAGAACGAATTGGGTATTTGGTCATTCCAAATGAGGCAGCAGACTTTGAAAATATCATTGCAGCAGCAAATGTTGCTACCCGTATTTTAGGCTTTGTAAATGCGCCTTCTCTACTTCAAAGAGCGATTGGAAGATGCTTGAATGAAGAGGTTGATCTTGCGTTTTATAATAAAAACAGAGAGACCCTTTATAAGGGACTTTGCGATGCAGGATATGAGTGCATTAAGCCAGAAGGAGCTTTTTACTTATTTGTAAAAACGCCAATTGAAAAGGATGCAGAATTTTGCCAGCTTGCCAAAAAGTATAATTTACTATTGGTACCGGGAAGTGCATTTGCTTGTCCGGGATATGTCAGAATTGCCTATTGTGTTGCGCATGAAACCATTGTTAATGCTTTACCGAAGTTTAAAGTGTTGATGGATGAAATAAAAGCATCGAAAAAATAAATAGCGATAGACTAAATAAAATACCCAAAGGGTTTGCATTGGCGTTTGCTTATTCCTTTGGGTATTTTATTTATCTTCTTATTTGTTATTTTGCTTGTTATTTTCTCCTCCTTTTGATTTTTTCATTATGCGAGTTTTCTTTTTATGGTTTTTATTTTATGGTTTTGTAACTTTATTATAGAAGAAAAGAAGGGGTAAAAAATATCAATTTTATTTTAAGATATGTAAATAAATTTGTTATTTTATCGCGTAAAAAACAAATTTAATATTTGATAATCAAAAAATATAATGTTAAAATTATAAAAAATATAAAAATGATTGGATAAAGAGGAATGCAATATACTTCTACAGGTGGAAATTTGGATGCAGAGCAGAAAGTGATAGAAAAAGCAAAGAACGTTGCAAAGGCTTTTTCAAATGTCACTCAAATTCCGGTCACCTTTTTTTATCGGGAAAATGAAATGAATTGGGAATGGCAGCCACAGGGAAAATTATGCAATGTGTTCACAGACCAGTGTCATTGCAGTGAAAGCTGTCTCAGAACCTTAAATTCCGCTGCCAGCACAGCTCATAAGTTGCGGGAAGCCTATATTTTTGTCTGCAATTCAGGCATGATTCAAGTTGCATATCCAGTGATATATAAAAAAGAAAATTGCGGGTGTGTCTTTGCAGGTCCTTTTGCAATGGGTTCTAATCGTGAACGTGTTCTACGTCACATTTTAAAAAGAGTGGTGCAGAAAGAAGCATATGAATATAAATTAATTGCTTTTTTCAGCGTAATAAAGATGTATTCACCGAAAGAAGTACAGTATCTTTATGATTTGTTTCAGTACAGTATGCTGGGTGCTTTACAGATGGAGAGGGAGTTTGGAGCGGTTGCAGTTTCTGAGAATAAAAAGAGAGGCATATCTATCGAAACGGAAAGAGAACGAATTTATCCAAGTGAGCTAGAGGATCAGCTGCTGGAAGCGGTAAGACGTGGAAATGCCGAAAAAGCACAAGTTCTATTTTCAGACTTCTTTGAAAAGATAAAGGCATTAGAAGCAGATAATTTGGGATTTGTAAAAATTCGTCTGATGGAGCTTACGGGGATATTATCAAGAGTTTCTTCAAAAAATGCGGTGCATACCTTAAATTCTTATACGTATTTGGAATGTCTCGATGAGTTAAATAGCGCAATGACTTTTCAAAGCGTTTTCGGTCTTATTTATAATTTGATCGGCAGGTTTGCAAACGATGCATTTTTGCACATGTATGAAGGAAACTCAGAAACCATTCGAATGGGACTGCGCTTCATAGAAGAAAATTATAAAGATGACATTACATTAAATGATGTAGCAGAATTTGTCCATATCAATCCATCCTACTTATCAACGTTATTTAAGCAGGAAATGGGGATTGCATTTACTTATTATTTGACAGAATTGAGAATTGATAAAAGCCTGAGGCTGCTTGCGGATACAAGTTTTAGTTTGACTGAAATTGCACTTCGTGTAGGCTTTAATAGTCAAAGTTATTTTATTAAAGTATTTAAAAGTATAATGGGAATGACCCCTAAAGAATATCGGAAAAAATCGAATACACATGGAAGCTATTGATCGTCAATGCTTTTCAATGTCGCCTGTGTAATTTTTATCAATTGTAATGACAGGCTGATATAGAGGATTACACAATTGAAGATCTTTGGCCAAATGTGATTTTAATTCCTCCTCGCTCATACTGCACTGTGGGGATATAACGACGTCAAAAATAACATTATGGTGTGTGTAGCCGTGAACAACCCGTATATCATGGATATCCAAAATAGTATCATATTCCGTAATGATCTCTTTGAGCTGTTGTTTTACGATTTGTGTCAAAGGGTCTTTATAATCGACCGGGTCCATATGAACGACAAGATGAATGCGAAGAGATTCACTTAAGGTTCGTTCAAGATTGTCGATCATATCATGGCTTGCAATCATATCGTTGTGCGCATCTACTTCTACGTGTACCGATGCAAAAATACGAGCAGGACCATAGTTGTGAACGACTAGATCATGTACGCCTAAAACATCAGGGTGCTTCATGATTTTTTCACTGATTGCATTGACTAACTCTGGGTCTGGCGCTTGACCGAGCAAAGGGTCAGCTGTCTCTTTAACCAGCTGAAAGCCTGAATAGATAATGAACAGAGCAACAAGCATTCCTAGGTATCCGTCAAGCTGCAAATTGGTTGCTTTACCGATTAAAATACCAAACAACACAGCAGAGGTTGCAATGACATCATTTCGGCTGTCTGTTCCGGTTGCTTTTAAAGTAGAAGAGGAAATGATTTCTCCCATTTTTATATTAAAAAGGGATTGCCAGATTTTGATTAAGATTGAAACGATTAAAATACCAATTGTAAAATAATTAAAATCCAAAGGATCGGGATGAAGGATTTTATCAAAGGAACGCATGCATAGCTGGACGCCAAGTACGATAATAAGAACTGATACAATGACGCCGGTCAAATATTCGATGCGCGCATGACCGTAAGGGTGTTCTTCATCGGCAGGACGGGAGGCCAGTCGAAATCCGATTAAAGTAATAAAGGAAGAGGAGGCATCCGCTAAATTGTTGATTCCGTCAGCTAAGATGGCAATGCTGTGAAAAAGTAATCCTGTGAGGATTTTTAAAGTGCACAAAAAGGCATTGGAAACAATGCCGATGACACCAGCTAATTTACCGTAGCTTTCACGAACATGCGGGTCTCTGATGTTTTCATAATCTTTAATAAAGACCTTTATTAATAATTTTCTCATGATTTCTCCTGCATTTTTAATTCTTCTTCTTATTATATATGAATTAGCCTTATATCATTCTACTTTTCATAATTGATATATTCAAGTGTAAAAACTATTTTTACATCTAAAAATACGATGAGACAGAAAAAAATCTGGAAATGTTGTTTTCTGAATCTTGTAAAAAAATTTATTTTTAGTGCAGAATATAAATAGATTTTGTTTTATAAAACAGAATATTCATAGAGCATCTATTTCCTATATTTAAGTAGGAAGTTTTGCTTATATATGATAAAATGCTGGTAGAGATTTGTCGTAAGGAGGAACGATTCAATGACATACGATTTAGAAGAGTTGAAAACAAAAAATTCCTTGCTTTTGCCAATGATGAGAACGGAACCTATTTTTTGGATCAATCCAAATAGTGGGGAAAAAGTGGAATATCCATTTGAAGAGAAAGACATTTCCGAAGCGGAAGCAAGACTCAGGCGTTTTGCACCTTATCTTCGTATAGCATTTCCGCAGACAGAGAAAACAAAAGGGATTATAGAATCACCGTTGATTGAGATTCCAAACATGCAGAGGGCTTTATCGGAACGTTACGGTATACTGCATAGGGGTACTTTGCTAATGAAATGCGACAGCCATTTGCCCGTATCTGGATCAATCAAAGCAAGAGGCGGAATTCATGAAGTTTTAAAATATGCAGAGGATATCGCAATAGAAAAAGGGCTGCTGAAAAAAGAAGATAATTATGAAGTACTCACGGAGCCCCATTTTAAAGAACTGTTTTCAAAATACAGTGTCGCAGTAGGCTCTACGGGAAATTTAGGATTGTCAATTGGCATTATTAGTGCAAAATTAGGGTTTCATGTGACCATTCATATGTCATCCGATGCAAGGCAATGGAAAAAGGATATGCTGCGAGAAAGGGGTGCAGTTGTAGTCGAATATCCGGATGATTATCAAAAAGCGGTTGCGGAAGGAAGAAAAGAAGCGGAAAAGGACCTGATGTGCCACTTTGTAGATGATGAAGGCTCTTCTGATTTATTTTTAGGTTATGCAACGGCAGCCAAACGCTTAGAAAAGCAGCTAAAAGAAATGGGGATTCAAATCGATGAAGAACATCCTATGTTCGTTTACTTGCCTTGTGGAGTAGGTGGTGGCCCGGGCGGTGTCACATTTGGATTGAAAGAGATTTATGGTGAAAATGTACATTGCTTCTTTGCAGAGCCAACGCATGCACCATGTATGGCACTGGGTATGATGACCGGACTGCATGATCAAATTGCTTGCAGTGACATCGGTTTGGACGGGAAGACCGCAGCAGATGGTTTGGCAGTTGGCAGAGCATCTAAATTGGTAGGAAAGATTATGGAAACGCAGTTAGATGGTGTATTTACGATAGAAGATGATGAGCTTTATACACTTCTTTATCTGCTTTCCGAGGAAGAAAAGCAATACATTGAGCCATCCGCTTGTGCCGGATTTCCGGGAATTGCAAAAGTACTTTCACAAGAAGAGTATCTGAAAAAAAATAATTTGAAGGATAAAATGCATCAAGCAGTTCATATTGTTTGGGCAACCGGAGGAAGTATGGTTCCGCGGGAAGAAATGCAAAATTATTTAGAAAAAGGAAAAAAATTTATTTAGATTATTTAATCATGAATATAATAAATAAAAATTATAATTAGGGGATGGGCGGTTTTTATGAGTACCATTTTAATTGTGGATGACGAGAAGGAAATCGTTGATTTAATAGAAATTTATATGAAAAGCGAAGGCTTTTTTATTGAAAAAGCGTACGATGGCGTACAGGCATTAGAATTAATCGACAAAAAAGAAATTGATTTGTTGATTTTGGATGTAATGATGCCGGGAATGAATGGTCTTGAGGTATGTCAGCGCGTTCGCTATAAAAGAAAATTACCAATTATATTACTCAGTGCAAAGTCAGAGGATATCGATAAAATAATGGGTCTGGGTATGGGAGCCGATGATTACATTACGAAACCGTTTCATCCGTTGGAATTGATTGCAAGAGTAAAGTCACAGCTTACGCGGTTCGCACAATTGACCGGAGACTTGGGTAAAGAGAACTATGATGAAGTAAGCATTCGAGGTTTATTTATGGACAGCCGGAGTCATAGAGTCACGGTCTTTGAACAGGAGATTGATTTAACGCCTACCGAGTTTGATATTTTATTTCTGCTGACATCACATGCGGGTAAAGTTTTTTCCGCCGAAGAGATTTTTCACCAGGTATGGAAAGAAAAATATTTGGATTCCAATAACACTGTCATGGTGCATATTCGTAAAATCAGAGAAAAAATAGAATCAAATACGAGAAAACCTAAGTTTATTAAAACGGTTTGGGGCGTTGGGTATGTGGTTGAGAAATGAATAAAAATGAATTTACGACCTTAAAGATAAAATTAATAATTCGGATTATCGGAAATGTATTTTTTGCTGTCATTGCTGCCATGCTTGTGATTTATATAGCGGTAGATGGATTTTTGCAAAGACCTATTGCCAATTTGGCAGATCAATTAGGGCTATATCATCTCTTGCTTCAGTTAAAAATTCCGTTGATTGCGGTAATGATCATTCTTTTCCTTCTCCTAGGCATTTTTCTTGCTATGGGGAAGCTTTCCTATTATCTGAATGCAGTAAGCAGAGGAATTGATCAAGTTTTTGACGAAAAGAAAAATATTGTAGAGTTGCCTGAAGGATTGGAAGCGATGGAAACAAAGCTGAATCGTGTGAAATATGATTTACAGAAACGACAGCTGGAGGCGAAAGAAAGCGAGCAGCAAAAAAATGATTTGGTAGTGTATTTAGCACATGATCTGCGTACGCCGATGACATCCATATTAGGATATTTAAATCTTTTAGAAGCAGAGAAAGATATGGAGCAGGAAAAAAGAGAAAAGTATCGCGGCATTGTACTTAATAAGGCAAAACGAATGGAGCTGCTTTTAGATGAGCTTTTCGAAATCACCCGATTTAATGCAACCAGTATTGAACTGATTGAGCGCAAGGTGAATCTAAATATCATGCTGGAACAACTGATTGAAGAATTTTATCCACTGCTGTCAGAGAAGCAGTTATCCTATAAAATAGTGCAGGATGAAAATGTAGAGATTATTGCGGATCCCGATCAGCTGGCACGTGTTTTTGATAATCTACTGAGGAATGCGGTTGCGTATAGTGAAACGGAGACAGAGATTCTCATTGAACTTTTAAAAACAGAGCGGATAGCAATCATAAGATTTACAAATCATGGGATGACGATTCCAAAAGAGAAGCTGGATCGTATTTTTGAACGTTTTTATCGTGTAGATGAAGCGAGAACGACAGCAAACGGCGGTGCTGGGTTGGGATTGGCCATTGCTAAAAAAATAGTAACGATTCATAAAGGAAGTATCAGGGCCGAAAGTAAAAATTTAGAAACAATTTTAACTGTAGAGCTGCCTCTTAAGAAATCTTTAAGAAATTAGTAAGGAAGCGATAAGGTATTTTCCCCTTTTTTGCGGTACAATACTCGTACAAAAGGGTTTTTTATTGAGGAGAAAAGAGCAGATGAAAAAGAGAAAATTGATAAAAGGAGTAATTTGTTTAAGTTTGGTTGGAGTTTCTGCATTTGGTTTGAATCAAATGATGAAAAAACAGACAGACGTAACAGGAAAATTTTTAGAAAATATGGTAGTCTCGGCTGTAGAGCCGGACAATGAAACACTTGCAAAACAGGATTATACCGTACTTGTTGATGCAGAGCATCCTTTGCAAAGAGATTTTGTACCTGATAATTTAGTCACTGTAAGCTATACAGAAGAAAAATTGACGGAAGTAGCAGCAAAACAAATGACCGCAATGATTAGGGATTTAGAAAAAGAAGGGTATACCATTCTTCCATTAAGTGGCTATCGTTCTTATGACCGCCAGCAGACATTATTTGATCGCAAAGTATTTGAATTAATGCAGGCAGATAAATCCCTTACAAAGGAAAAAGCAGAAAAAAAAGCCATTGAATTCGTAGAACTTCCAGGAACCAGCGAGCATCAAACCGGACTGGCGATGGATGTCGCACTGCGAGATGACGAAACCGATCCGCCAATGGAAGAAACGCCGGAAGGAAAATGGCTGATTGACAATGTGTATCGGTATGGATTTATTGTACGGTATCCGGATACAGGCGATGCGAAAAAAGATGTTTCCTATGAACCATGGCACCTGAGATATGTGGGTACAGAATTAGCTGAAAAATTACAAAAAAGCGGAGTGCGCTTAGAAGAATACAAAGCGAATATTTTATCCTAAATGGGGATAATATGATGATGATTTTAACTCTGAAGCAAAGATATGATTTCAAAGAAAGTAATAAAATTCTTTTCTTTGAAATCACAAATACTTTATGATATGAAATATTTTAGAGTCGAAAGATTACGTAAAAGATTATTTAATGGAAGTAATTAGAACCTATTTTTACTTAGATTGTATAATCGATTGAATCTAAAATACCCGAAAGATACGCTAAGGCGACTCCGTAATTGGTCATTGGAATGCTTTGTTTCTTAGCTAGACCAATACGGGTTAAGACGTATTGTCGGTTAAACATACATGCACCGCATTGTATAATTAAATCATACGAATGCAGCTCCTTAGGAAAATCGACTCCGCTGACGATGTCAACGGTAAGCTCGTTGCCAATCCGTTGGCGTAATAAGCGGGGGAGTTTTTCCCGGCCAATGTCTTCAGACAAGGGAGCATGTGTACAAGCTTCTGCAATCAGCACACGTGAATGCGGAGCTAACGATGCGATTGCTTTTGCACCTTCTAGATAATAAGGCAAATCACCCTTATAACCTGCAAATAATATAGAGAAAGAAGTAAGCTTGCTTTGAGCAGGCTTTTTCTCATATACGGATTTAAAAACCTGTGAATCGGTAATGATTAAATCCGGTGCTTTAGAAAGGGAAGACAAAGCAGCATCTACAGTATCGGCAGTTGTGCAGACCGGAAAACATTTTTTGTCTAATAATTCCCGAAGTACTTGCACTTGAGGCAGGATTAAACGGCCCTTCGGTGCTTGAATATCCTGTGGCATTACCAAAAGAACAAGATCACCTGGCTTGGCCAGCTCACCGGTAATGCTTTCTTTTTCATAATCAGAAGGAAGTGCTTCGATGATTTCATTTCGAAGCATTTCAATACTGTCTGCATTGTTTACGGAACAAACAATGGGGCGTAGGCCGGATTGCTTATTTATAAAAAGCGCAAGCTCCGACTGTTCTTCTTCTGTTAAGCAGTCGGACTTACTGAGGACGGCAACGACTGGAATGTTTTTTTGTTCAAAGCTCTTTGCCCATTTACATTCTAAGTCTATCGCATTTTTGTGAAATAAAATCAAGGCCAAATCCGTCTTTTCAGAAGCTTTTTTCGTTTCTTCCATACGAAGATTACCCAATGTGCCTTCATCGTCAAATCCGGGTGTATCGATGAAGACACATGGACCGATGCCGTGTATTTCCATAGATTTGTACACGGAATCGGTCGTGGTTCCGGCTACATCCGAAACCACGGCAATCTGCTGATTAGTTAGAGCATTGATTAAAGATGATTTTCCACAGTTTCTCCTTCCGAAAAGACCAATGTGTAATTGGTTTGCTCTCGGCGTTTCATTTAAACTCATAGTTTCCTCCGTCCTAGAAACGAAAATCTCGTTTTCCGTTATGAAGTTCACTTAAATGATCCTTTGCAATGGCGCGTACCTTTTCATTTGTAATATGCTCGACTTCCTTGGAAATCAACGTTTCACCTTTTTGCTTTGTATCTTCTGAAGCATAGTCTTCCAAATATTCTTTTAATGTCATAAGTGCATTTGGCAGGCAGCAATTTGCAATTTGTCCGGATTTCACGAGACTCATAAAACGGTCCCCCGTGCGTCCTTCCCGGTAGCACGCAGTGCAGAAGCTCGGAATGTAATCCATATCTAAAAGCCAATTTACGATTTCATCCAGCGTTCTTGTATCATTCAATTCAAATTGTGAGGAATTATCTTCTTCTTTCTCTTCTTTTGCATAACCACCAACACTTGTGCGAGAGCCACCACTGATTTGTGAAATGCCAAGATCCAGTACACGTTTTCTCGTTTCTTCATTTTCTCTAGTGGAGATAATCATACCGGTATAAGGAACCGCGATTCGCAAAACAGCAATAATCTTAGAAAAGATGTCATCGCTGATAGAATTCGTAAAATTATTTGGGTCGATGTCATCTGCCGGGCGAATTCTTGGAACGCTGATTGTGTGAGGGCCGACTCCGAATGCAGCCTCCAGATGTTCTGCATGCATTAAAAGACCAATGAAGTCATAGCGATATAGATTGAGCCCAAATAAAACACCGATGCCGACATCATCAATACCGGCTTCCATCGCACGATCCATCGCTTCAGTATGGTAGGCATAATCATGTTTTGGTCCTACCGGATGAAGTAGCTCATAATTTTCTTTGTGGTACGTTTCTTGGAATAAGATATAGGTGCCGATTCCTGCATCTTTCAGCTTGCGGTAATTTTGCACACTGGTGGCAGCAATATTGACGTTGACTCTTCGGATTGCCCCGTTTTTATGATGAATACTGTAGATTGTCTTGATACTTTCCAAGACGTACTCAATTGGGTTATTGACGGGGTCTTCACCGGTTTCCAGCGCGAGACGTTTATGTCCCATATCTTGTAAAGCACGCACTTCACAGACAATTTCCTCTTGGGTCAGCTTTTTTCTTGATATATGTTCGTTCTGATGGTGGTAAGGACAATATACGCATCCATTTACACAGTAATTAGATAAGTACAGCGGTGCAAACATGACGATACGGTTACCGTATAGTTTTTGTTTGATTTCTTTTGCCAAAGTAAACATTTTTTCATTTTCTTCTGCTATCTGACATTCTAAAAGCACTGCGGCTTCTCGGTGAGTAAGACCTTTGCAGTTTCTTGCTTTTTCGATCAGAGTAGAAATTAACTTCTGGTTATTTTTGTTGGCTTTAGCATACTCAATGGTAGAGAGGATTTCCTCATTGTTGATAAATTCTTCTGCTTTCATGGAAGCTGGATCATAACGCATTTTAATTCCTTTCCGGGGCATCACCCCGATCTATAACTAGGATACGGCCAATGTTGTTCATACGGTTTGAAAGGCAGCCTTGACATTCTGCTGCTTCTTCCCCTGTACAAATTTTATTATCATACAGCATATACTTTTTGCGTATGCTGAGCGGAGATAAATTTGGCATAACTACGTTGGCACCTGCTAAAATACCGAGTTCACGGCCTTTCGGATGGATTGTGCCCAGCGCAGTCGTGGCAGGAATTAAGAGAGTGGGAAGCATAAAGCGCAGAATGCTAATTAAACATAGCGTTCTTTGTAAGCTCCCGGCGGACTTGTTTGCAAACGGAGTCTGGTGATGAGGTAAAAATGGACCGATTCCTACCATATGAGGTTGTAATTCGTGAATAAACTGCAAATCTTCAACCAATGTCTGCGTAGTCTGATAAGGAGAACCTACCATAAATCCGGTTCCGGTCTGATAACCAATTTCCTTTAAATTCAACAGACATTGCTTGCGGCTTT
Source organism: Sinanaerobacter sp. ZZT-01 (assembly GCF_035621135.1). NCBI lineage: Bacteria > Bacillati > Bacillota > Clostridia > Peptostreptococcales > Anaerovoracaceae > Sinanaerobacter > Sinanaerobacter sp. ZZT-01. The sequence goes on along the minus strand of NZ_CP141728.1, from coordinate 1,292,055 downwards.
CTAATTTCTGAATAGAAGGGTGCAGCTTGCTATAGTGTGTTTCATCTGCTGTCTCATGTCTTAACAGATATCGATCTGCTCCTGCATTAAAATAAGAGAGAAAGCTTTCCTTGCTTTTTTCCCCTAAGGAGAGTGTGATAGCACAATCCGAATATCTGTTTTTGATTGAAGAGATTATATCAGTCAAGATGGTGTCCGTATAGTAGGGGTCCTCGCCTCCTTGCAGCACAAAGGTTCGAAAACCGAGTATATAGCCCTGCTCGCAGCATTCCAAAATTGCTTGCTTATTTAATCGGTAGCGTGATGCATTGCCATTGCTTCTTCGAATACCGCAATAATAGCAGTCATTTTGACAGTAGTTTGTGAATTCAATTAAACCCCGTTTATAAATATGATTTTGAAAATGGATTGCAGTAACTTCTCTGGCCTTCTCAAAGAGATAAGACGACAGCTCCATTGAAAGAGAAGAGGTTTCTTCTTGTAGGGTTTGACTTAATGGAGAAACGCTTTCAATTAATAACTGAAAAGAAGTATTGTCCAATCTTTTTTCTTTAAAAAGAGTATCAATGAGCTGTTTACCCTGCATGAAATTTAGCATATGGTCGGCACCTTCGAGTATATGGTCTTTGTACTGACATGAGGAAGCATTCCGATTTTTCCTGAAAGTGTACTGATAACATCATTAGGAGCATCTATGATGACACTGATTACCGAAACCTGGCGTCTTGGGTAAGGGATTCCCATACGGCCTACAATATAGCTGCCGTATTCGTGCAAAAGTGCATTCATTTTTTCAACAGAATCCTTATCCTCAACAATGATTCCAATTAATGCCAGTCTAGTTTCCATAAAACAATCCTTTCTTTATATGTTTAGCGTTGGTATCTGCAAAAGTGTAATTTTTACTTTTTATAGTTGGGTGTGCTGCAAATCTTTACCGTTTAATAAGCTTTTTTTATTACAGAAAATTCATAACGAAAAAATCCCTGTACTTTTAAGTACAAGGATTCATGCAATCAAAAAAACACTAACGAGGAAGCAAGATAAATCTTGTTTCTTTTTTAGTTAGAAAACAAATTCCGCCGAAGCTGAAACCGTTTTTTTTGTCGCCTTCCTACTCGGGACGAACCCTTGTACTCTCAGAACGATTTTTTATGTTTTAAGAGTAACATAGGGCAAAAAAAAGTACAAGAAAAATATTATAGAAAAAATGGGTATTAAATCACATTTATGATAAAATAAAAGTAAATAAAGCAGAGAAATAAAGGATAGGAAGGATATTTTGATGAAGCTAATCATAACGGCCGGAGGGACGACAGAACGAATAGATGATGTGCGTTCTATTACGAATACATCAACGGGGAGATTAGGGAATACCATCGGCAGAACTATTTTAAAGAATTACGGAGAAAACATAGAGACTTTGTATTATTTACATGGACTTCGGGCAGAACCTCCCGTTGGACAGAATGTGATTTCCATTCCGATACAAGGGGTGAAAGAGCTTGAGGAGAACCTAAGACACCTTCTTGAAACCGAGGAAATCGATGGTGTTATTCATTCGATGGCAGTCAGCGATTATACGGTCAAAGAGGTGACAACGACTCAAGCATTAAAAGAAGGCAAAGCATTAGACAGCAGTAAAAAAATAAGTTCTGAAATTGAAGACCTTGTTATCGTTATGGAAAAAACGCCTAAGGTTATTCAATCCATAAAAAAATGGAATCCAAAAACGATCTTAATCGGATTCAAACTTTTGAGTGATGTAGCGAGAGAAGAACTAATCAATGTTGGGCACAATCTTCTGCTTAAAAACAAATGTACCTTTGTTTTAGCAAATGATTTAAAGGAGATTCATGCGACCGAGCATGCTGGGTATTTGATTCACGAAGACAAAACTTATGATTCTATGGCAACAAGAGAAGAAATTGCAGAAAAAATCAGTATGCGGTTGCTTGAAAAATTGGACAAAGGAAAGGACAGAAAATGAAGGAGGGAACGACCATGAAGCATGTACTTTTGGGAGTGACCGGAAGCATTGCTGCATATAAAGCTGCGGATGCTGCGAATCAGCTTACAAAGGATGGATACAGCGTTGATGTGATTATGACAGAAAGTGCAGTGAAGTTCATTACGCCGCTGACCTTTCAATCTTTGACAAAAAGAAAGGTTTACACTGATATGTTTGAGGAAATTGTCCCGAGTGAAATTAAGCACATTTCCCTTGCGAAGAGAGCGGAAGTATGCGTCATTGCGCCAGCATCTGCAAATATGATTGGAAAGCTTGCGGCAGGAATTGCAGATGACTTTCTTTCTACGGTCATGATGGCTGTGCGGGATAAACCGATTCTGCTTGCTCCTGCGATGAATACAAATATGTATGAAAATCCGATTGTACAGGATAACTTGCAAAAGCTGCAGCGATTTGGTTATCAATTAATTGAACCAAAAGAGGCACTGCTAGCTTGCGGTGATTTGGGGAAAGGTGCAATGGCGGATGTCTCCGTGATCGTTGAAGCAGTAAAAAAAGCAATAATGAGTAAATAAGTAAAAAATCTTGCAATACGGGTCTCTTCATTGCAAGATTTTTTTATATAGAATACTTTTAATGGCCGGATGCAGAAGTCAGAGAAACCCCGGTAAGGCTGCAAACTTCATTTTTATTCAATCCAAATTGAATCAGTTTCTCTGCCATTTCTTCTCTCAATTGCAGACTAGCTTTTTCAGCTCCCTGTTTGATCCCTTGGTGTAAACCCAATTCAATGCCGTCTTTTAAACCTTTATCATACTCGGTATTCATTGAGAAGTTTTGACGCCAGTGATAAACTCTGTCGTTGGAAGCGATTTTTTGAGCTGCCTGTTGCTTTTCCTCACATAGATTTCTTAAATAGTTCATTATATTTATCATTTTTTATACTCCTTTATCTAAGTTATTGCTATGCAGATAGTAATTGTTTCGATATTAATTTAGTTTAAAAATTATTTTTAAACACAAAAAACTATAGCCATAAAATAGCTACAGTCCGCATTTACTGTCTATAAAACCATAAAAAGAAATGTTTCAAACAACTGCTGAATATCCCGTCAGGCTGTTTCTTATTTTATGCAGGTCTTCTGGCTCATGAATCAAGGCCTGTTTCCTCCTTCCCAAAGCATGGCTTCAGTGGATACTCTGTCATTGCAGTGTATGGAAAAGGCTCATCATTTACAGCGGCGGGACCGCACAGGCGTTAAACCTGTTTCCCTCTTAGCCGATTCTTTCATCGGAACATAAAATAGTTATTTAACTTTTAAATTCATAGTAGCAGTTTTTTTTAGCGGCGTCAAGTTCAATCCTTTAAAATTAAATCAATTTCTTTTGGTAAAACGGTAACCATGATCTGTGTTGCTCTTTTACCGTTTGCAGAAATTACAGTTGTACGTAAATTTTCAAAATCAAAGGAATCATCTTCAACAGGGATGCGTCCAAGCTGTTTAATAATCCAGCCATTCACTGTAGCGGCATCCGGTTCTTCTTGATCGATATTAAGAAGTCGAAACATTTTATCAAGGCTTGCACTGCCATTTATCCGGTATTCATGCTCTGAAATTTGTTCAAATTCTTTGACTACTTCATCATGCTCGTCCCAAATTTCACCGACTAATTCTTCAATAATATCTTCTAAAGTAACGATCCCAAGCGTTCCGCCGTATTCGTCGGTCACGAAAGCTAGATGAGACTTGCTTTCCTGAATCAAGCGCATTAATTTCGGTATTTTAATGCTATCCGGTACAAAGAGAGGGCGTTTTATAAGTTCTGATATGGTACAGCTCGGATTGTTATATAAGTCTTTAAGGTGGATCACGCCGATAATGCTGTCAATATTATTTCGGTAGACGGGAAGCCTTGAGAGGCCGCTCTCTATAAAAATATCTCGAATTTGATTTTCACTTGTTTTTTCCTCTACAGCAACCATTTTGGTACGAGGAGTAAAAACATCGATCACGTCTAAATCATTGAACTCTATTGCACTTCGAATCAGATCTCCTTCATCTTGCTGAATTCCTCCGTCTTGCGTTGCTGTTTCCACAATGGTGATTAATTCCGCCTCAGTAATTGCTTTACTATCTCGTACTTTAATAAGTTGAGACAGAAGCCGTTTCCACAGTATGAATATTCGATTAAGAGGCATGAGAAATACAGATAGAATTTTAAGAAAAGGCGCAGAAAACATTGCAAAGCTTTCAGGTGCTTCTTTTGCAAGACTCTTTGGTGAAATTTCACCGAATATCAGCACTAAAACTGTCATTACGATGGTTGAAATCGTAACCCCCGCATCACCGAAATATGATACAAACAAAACGGTAGATAAAGATGCAGATGCAATATTTACAATATTATTTCCAATTAATATGGTAGATAAAATCTTATCATAATCTTTCGCAAGTTCCAGCACCAGTGATGCTTTCTTATTTCCTTTGCTTGCTTTATTTTTCAATCGAATTTTACTCATAGATGAAAATGCTGTCTCTGTTGCGGAAAAATATGATGACATTAAAATCATACAGGCTAAAATAATAATGGGAATAAAACTGTTATCGTTCATTTTTTTATCAGTCCTCCTAATTAGACTAAATTACTTACTGTATTTTATAGTATTGACAATTTTTAAAAAAACCAAAAAAGCATCCCCTTGTCCCGCTAGAGAGAAAGGTATGCTTTCATCATTTGGTGTTTTGCCGTATCGAGTAATGCTTCCGTCGTACGGTTGTTGTCATTTTTCATAATATTCGAAACCTCTTTGGGATGAAATAATTGCTACCAATTATATATAAAGTAATAGGAGAAATCAAGATAATTCACCTGAATTTCGTATTACCTAGAGGAAGTTTCAAAGCTATGAGGGATTTCTAAAAAATCCAAGCTGCGTGCGGCATCCGCTTTTGACCGATAGAATGTGACATCGTGATTGAAGATATTGTGTGTTTTCCAGTCCTCTTCTGATGGAAGAAGACCCAAAAATGCTTTTAAGTTGTCTGCAACGAAAAAACAATTTTTATTTTTATCGATATAGCAAATAGGAGAGTCAGATTCCATATCTGTTATTTGGCCAATTGTGCCGAATAACCCGCCTAAGCTGTCTTGTGCAAAAATATCAATATGAGGTACGGTATAAAAATCAATTTCAGGAATGTTATCGTCAAATATAAATCTTAAATCATACGTATCAGCATACCTTTTGTATTCTGCATTTTTATCTTTCGCACTCATGGAGTAGAGTGTCGTGCCTGCTGGAATGAGTTCTGCATCTACTCCGTAGATTCCAATACCCCCTCTGTTCTCAAGCCTGTCTAGATATATTCTTTTCATAGTTTATCCTTAACTCTTCTTTCTGTTTCGAACCGTAAAGCGGACTACCTATAATCTTTGCGTAAGCAACTGTACTCTGTAAGTTAAAGTGTATTTGTTTTCAACAGATTTTATATCTACAGTAATTTCATCACCCACAGTGAAATCTTCATAGGTCAAAGTCTGTACTTCACTGGTCTGGTTGTTTGCATATATATAATAAATTTCTGGATTTTCGCAGCTGACGTAACACTTGTCACCTAATATACTGTTTTTGTCTAAGCTTTTCACTACAAAACCTTTTAATTCAGTATTGATTTCTAAGATTTCAACATTCACGCCTATATGAGTCGCTCTCTTATCATTGCTGCATGCTGCTAATCCAGTGACGAATAAAGCAATGGCTATCGAGAGAAATAATACTCTCTTCATAATTTGAACTCCTTTACCATGAAATACATGAAATAAATAGTATCAATTCAATTTTATCATACATAAAGGAAAAAATCATGCAAATCAGCATACATGATTTTTTAATCTGATTCCCAAGATATCACATAATCATGTGATTAGACATATACTAAAATGGGGCATCATAAGGTGTGCCTATACAGAATGGAGATTAATATAAATGGATTATAGATGTAAAAAATGCAACGCTTGCTATGGAAGCTGTTGTTGCAATGCGGGCTATTACTGTTGCGTAGAAGGTCCGCCAGGTCCTCGAGGACGCCAGGGCGTCACAGGTCCCATAGGACCCATAGGGCCCCAGGGTGTCGCAGGTGAGCCTGGTCCAGCAGGTCCTCAGGGAGCCCAAGGTGTCGCAGGTGAGCCTGGTCCAGCAGGTCCTCAGGGAGCCCAAGGTGTCGCAGGTGAGCCTGGTCCAGCAGGTCCTCAGGGAGCCCAAGGTATCGCAGGTGAGCCTGGTCCGACAGGCGAGCAAGGCCCAATTGCACCCAGTGTAACAAGCACTTTTGCATTTGCAGGAATAAATGTGGGTGCTAATAATATTATACTCGACACGTCGTTGCCTAGAGCTGTCATTGCATTGCCTGATTTCCAATTTTTTTCTAATATTACAAAAAATTCAGACAACACTATTTATACGATTTCTGAAGCTGGTGTATACCAAGTTTCATACCGAATTAACGTGACAGGTAGCATCCAAATTCTTAATACTGCGATAACAGCAAACGGAACAATCTATCAACCCTCTATAGCATTTCCATCTAATGGACCTTTATTTATCACAACATTCATTGCACAGTTTTCCGCCAATACAGAACTATCTCTTGTAGTGTATAACTATATACCGAATGCCAATGTTTTTCAGCAGCGCAACAGCGTAAATACGTTATCTATAATACGCATAGCGTAAACACCCTGGTACGAGGATGATTTTGTTTCATGTCTGTAGTGATGCGATTTTTACGTTAAAAATTTTGTTTGATTTTTAACGAAAGGAGGGCCTATCTTGGTCCTCCTTTTTGTACTATTATGAATTAATTAAATAAAATAATCAATAACAATATAAACTTTAATTTTCGTGTCGCATTTCGTGTCACATTTGTTTGTAAATGGCATCATTTTTATGCAATATATTACAATTTTAGCTTAAATATTTCAAAGTATAAAATCAACGCAATCGTTGAAAATAAAAGAGAATCGCTGTTTTCAACGGTTCTCTTTCTGTGTCATTAGGTCAAAATAGATGCATGTGAGATTATGCTTATTTTGTTCTATGCGCAAGCTTAGAGACGACCAATCTAACCCAATCTAAAATTGCGCCATAAACAAGAAAAGAAAAGATACATGCTATGTACCAATAAATCGAAATTGATCCCATAATTGTTCTGCATGGTAATTGCATACCCGAATTCATAAAAGCCAAACCATTATCAGTACGAGAAATTGCAGATAGGATGGGATTTAAGCCTATTAAAACAATACTTTTCGGGTCTCGCCCAATTTGATGCATGTAAATCTCAGATAATGCTATCAAAAAAAACCAAAATATAAAAGATTTAATGACTTTTTTCATACAGATGCCTCGTTTAATTAAATTACCTTCAGTATAAGTATAACATTAAAAATTAGGACAAAACTGATGTTTACTTATATCAATTTTGTCCTAATCTCCTGGTCGAGGCAGCAGGATTCGAACCTGTGGCCTTTGCGTCCCGAACGCAACGCTCTACCAAGCTGAGCTATGCCTCGCCAACTAATAATACATTATATACCTGTTTGATTAAAAATAAAAGAGGGCAGGTTAATTTTTTATAGCAAAGGAAAAGGTTCAAAATAAACCAATTCTTTTTCAGGACAGTTGATGTGTTTTAAATATTTCAAATATTCTGTATTATTTTTGATTTTTTTTGATGAAAAACGATTCGAGTAATTTATAATGCAAAAAGTCGTGATCACAACAAAAAAGATTTAAAGGAGGAAAAGGAATGGACTTATTAACGATAACTGGAAAGTTAAGCGGCTACTTGTGGGGAACGATATTCATCGCACTATGTATGGGCGTCGGTATTTATTTTTCTATTTTTATGAAGTTTCCACAGATTCGTTTAATTAAAGACATGATTTACCAGCTCTTTCAAGGGAAAAGCTCTGAAAGTGGAATATCATCTTTTCAAGGCTTTGCGATGGCTCTTGGAGGGCGTATTGGTGTCGGAAACATTGCTGGTGTGGCGACTGCTATTTGCTTCGGTGGACCGGGAGCCGTTTTTTGGATGTGGGTCATTGCATTTTTAGGAGCAGGTGCTGCATTCGCAGAATCCACATTAGCTCAGGTTTGGAAAGAAGAAATTGGAGGTGAGTACCGAGGCGGTCCGGCTTATTACATTCAAAAAGGAACCGGATTAAAATTCTTTGCTGTATTGTTTGCAATTGCCGCCATCATAGCAAATGGATTTACAGGGCCAACTATTCAGGCCTTTAACATTGCAGATTCCGTAAAAAATGCGTTTGGTGTTGATCCTTTGATTACTGGAATTTGTGTGGCTGCTATATTTTCCATCATTGTCTTTGGAGGAGTGAAACGAATTGGAAAATTTGTGGAACTTGTCGTTCCATTCATGGCAGCTTTGTATATTCTACTGACAGTGGTGATCTTAGCTGTAAATTACCAGCAGATACCGTCTATGTTTGCTTTGATTTTCAAAAGTGCATTTAATGCGGAAGCAGCCTTTGGCGGAGTATTCGGCGGAACCATCATGTGGGGTGTAAAAAGAGGAGTTTATTCCAGTGAGGCGGGCATGGGAAGCGGTGCGCAAGCTGCAGCAGCGGCCGAAGTTTCTCATCCTGCAAAGCAGGGATTGGCGCAATCCTTCTCTGTTTATGTCGATACACTGTTTGTATGTACTGCAACTGCCCTGATGATTCTATCTACCGGACAATACAACGTAGTTGATATGGATAATAACTTTGTTATTCATAACCTCCCAAGTATCGAAGCAGGAACCGGTTATACACAAGCAGCCATTGATACCCTGGTTCCGGGGTTTGGCTCTGCATTCATTGCCCTTGCGATTTTCTTCTTCGCATTTACTACACTTCTATCTTTTAGTTTCTACACAGAATCCAATGTTGCCTATTTATTTAAAGAAAACCGATATTTAAAATACATTTCATTTATAATGAAGCTTATGCTAATAGGAATGATTATTTTCGGAAGCGTGAAGAGTGCCGCAGTTGCCTGGAATATGGCAGATATTGGGGTCGGATTGTCAGCTTGGTTGAATCTAATTGCCTTAATTCTGCTAAGAAAGCCTGTATTGAAAGTTTTAAAGGATTACGAAAAGCAAAAATCAAATGGATTAGATCCAGTTTTTAATCCAAATGACTGTGGTATTCAAGGTGCCGATTTGTGGCTGGAAATTGCAGAAAAGAAGTATTCGCATTTAAATGAAACGGCAAATAAAAAGGCCGGATGATGAACTTACCATCAATCTATGATTCATTCATAAATTTATCATAATGAAAAAGAAAGTCGAAGACCTCCCGTGTCTTCGACTTTCTGCTATAAATAAAATATATTTTTTCATATGTCTTTCTTTCATTAGTGAAAGCTGTTGTTATAAGGGCACCTTATTATAATTTGGCAATCGTCTTTACATCAGATTCTAAATATCTTAAATATTGTTTGGATAATTTGCTTAGAGGTTGAGAAATCAAAGAAATATATCCAAGATGCAATGGCTCAGGAAAATTCTTTAAAGGTATGGCTAAAATCTCTCCCAAGCCTTTATGAAATATATCAGCATTGCTATTTGTTAAATCCGGGCCAATGCTAAAGCAATTGCAGTTGCGGACAAGTGCAATTTTAGTACATCGATCACTTACATGTATGTTTCTATTTAATAGTTTATAGAAAAGTATTTCCTCTGTAAAATGAGAGAGATCAATCTTTTGATCATATGTAACGAAGGGATATGGTTCTAAATCCTCCAAAGAAATGCTTTTTTTTGTAGCAAGGGGGTGTAAGGAGTTAATAAAAACGTATGGTTTTAATTGACTGATTTCATTAAAGCATAAATTATAGCTCACAAGAACCTTTTTTATAGAGCTAATATATGAATTGTGAATAGAAAGGATGCCAAGCTCACTTCTATGAGTGGCAACATCGTGTATAACGGAGTAAGTGGGGCATTCCCTAATAGCAATATCATAAGTGTCTAAGTTTAAGTCACTCGTTAATTTTGTAAAGGATCTCACAGCAAAAGGAAGTCGTTGTGTTGATACCGAGAATCTCATAGGAAGGTATTTTCTAGATTGATAGCGTTGCTCTAATTGCTCAGACTGATAAACAATTTCTTTGGCGTATTTTAAATAATCTTCTCCGTCATATGTAAGGGTAACACCTCTATTATTGCGATGAAATAAAATGATACCTAAACTCTCTTCTACTGACTTTATAGCTGTTGACAATGTTGACTGAGAAATAAATAAAGCTTTTGAAGCCTCGGAAAAAGATTGATGTTTAGACGTTTCTATAATATATTTCATGGATTGTAACCTCATAAAAATGCGCCCTCCTATTTCCTTTAGTATAGTCATACGCAAATTATATTATCAAAAAAATTGATGGCGGGCAATAGGAAATATCTATGGAAAGATAGATTGTATCTTGTCACACCTCATGATATAATTAAAAAAAATATAGGAAGTTATTACATGGAAATCGGTTAAAGTCCGATGCGGTACCGCCACTGTAAGGAGGAGCCACTGCAAAAAGACATAAACACTGGAATTTAGTTCTGGGAAGTTGTTGCAGCGTGCGCAGAGTCCAAGCCAGGATACTTTAATGACTTTAGATTAACCACCTAACGGATTATTAGGAAAGTTTAATTTTGATTTGTTTTATAATTCTATATATTGAATATATATTAAATATATATTCATGTTAAGAATATGAGATAAGAAACTCCTATCCGAGAGGTATGGGGTTTTTTTATTTTATTAATATATGAAAGAGTTAGGAATATAAAAATGAACAAACGATGCATAAGAATTGCCCTTTATGGGAAAGGGGGTATAGGAAAATCTACGGTGGCTTCAAATGTTTCAGCGGCATTTGGAGATATGGGATTACGCGTTTTACACATAGGATGCGACCCAAAAGCTGATTCCACAAGAAACCTTATTGGATTTAAGATCCCGACAGTTTTAGATGTCTTATCGGAGAAGAGTCAAGTACAAAGAAAAGATATTTTATTTACAGGCTTTAAGGGGATTTCATGCATTGAAGCAGGGGGACCCAAACCTGGAACCGGTTGCGCAGGAATGGGAATATCTATTATGGCAGATGAGCTAGAACGGCTTGGAATTTTAGAAGAAAATTGGGATGTAATTATTTACGATGTCTTAGGAGACGTGGTATGCGGAGGATTCTCTATTCCTATGAGAAAACATTTTGTGGATCAGGTTTATATAGTCAGTTCGTCGGAATTGATGTCGTTATATGCAGCTAATAATATTATGAAAGGATTACAGAACTGTTCTTCAAATAAACAGTTACTCTGTGGAATGATTCACAATAGGTGTAGCGGAGACGAAAGCAACAGGCAAATGAATGATTTTGCCAGAAAAACAAATACGACTATTATTCACGCAATTAAGCAAAGCAATGAAATAAGAAAGGCAGAATGTCAAAGAAAAACTGTTATAGAGGCTTATTTTGAAAGTGAGTCCAGGAATGAATTCTTACAATTAGCTCAAAAACTTTTAAAAAACAAAAGCTCTACTATACCAAAAACTCTTGAAGATGAAGAAATCGATAGAATCGGGCTAAATCTCATGTATGTGAAAATGCAAAGACTTATTGAAGAGGACAGGCTATGAGTAGAAATAATATCAAATTAATGTGCATGGCAGAGTCTGAAATCAGTAATCTCAATTACTTATTGAGTATTCCAGGGGCAGTCGTTTTAGCTGTTGGCCCTCCTTCCTGTGTCAGACAGCTTTATTTTGCTGCACAGAGCCAAAATCAACAAGATAACTTTTATATGTATGTAGAAGATGAAAAAAAGTTGACTATGGGGATGCATTTGCAAGACGTAAAAAAAGTTATAGATAAACTGCTTATAGATGAGCCTAAAATTTTAATTTGCTATTTATCTTGCCTTGACTTATTAATAGGTTCGGATTTTGACAATATCATTGAAGAATTGCAGCAAGATACGAAAACTTATGTGATCCAATTTAAAAGAGGACCATTGGAAAAAAGAAAAATAAAACCGAAAGCAAAAATTAGATCAATATTATCTGATTTAATTAATCAAAAATTTTTTTCTTTAGAAGAAGAGAAATTAGTAGTAGATATATTGGAGGAGCTTGAAAATGAGTAAAAATTTTTTGCATAGATTACCTCCAATTGCAGCAGACTTCTCTGGCGCATGTTCAACTTTAGTTGATTGGAATGTAGAAGTTCTATTATTATCTCCGGGAAGCTGTGGAAAAGTTGTTTCTCAGGTTGATGAATCTCGTTTGAATGTTAATTTTTTAGAGACTGAATTTAATGATCTTGATATAGCTAGAGGAATCAATGACCTTCTTGTTGACGAAATAAATAATGCAAGAAATAAAGAAAAAAAGTTAGTAATATTGGGAACTCCGGTTACGGCTTTTTTAGGAATAGATTACAAAATCATTGAGGAGAACGTTGAAAATTGTATAACGATTCCGATGAATGGATTCCATACATACAAGTATGGTGTTTCAAAAACCCTTTTTATCGTAGGGAAACAAATTTTAGATTTGGGAAATAGAGTAGCAGATCATATTAACATAGTAGGGTATACTCCATTAAACTTGGCTTCTTTGGATTTGCTTAATGAGCATATAAAAATACTTGAGGCGTTAGGCTTTAAAAGCTCCGTTATTGGAAGACAAGGAAGTTCCTTTGGGGAGACTCTAAATTGGGTAGTGTCTGAGGAAGGAATTGAGCTTGCCAGATGGATGGAGGATCAATATAAAATACCTTATATAGTGGGACTTCCCGTTGGGAGACAAAGCACATATAAATGGCTTAATGAATTAGAAAAAATTTTAAATAAAGATGTTACAGAAATAAAAAAGAACTACATAGCTAATATAACAAATAATATTTGTTTCAACAAAAAAGTTGTCGTTATTGGAGAACAATTTATTTCCAATGAAATTGCAACTTGCTTAAAAGAAGATTTTGGATGCAAACTGATTGAAAGCATCCCCTATAATGATGAAATCAAAATTGAAAAGGCAGCGAAATGGGCAGATATTTGCATATGTGATTCAATTTATAAGCCTTTTTTCTTAAATAGTAAAGTAAAATTCATACAAGTACCTTATATAGCATTAAGCGGAAAATATAACAAATCAAATTGCAAATTACTTGGAAACGAAGGTTATAAATATTTATTGAGATATTTAAAATAAAGTTGAGGAGGAATTTAGATGAAGAAAGGTTTCGGAAAAGTATTTTTAGTATTTTTAAGTATTTGTTTAATTCTAGGATTAAATGGGTGTGGAAACAAGAGTAAAACTTCAGAGCAAGGTCAAACAACACGTGTAATTGTAGACGCAGCGGGGAATCATGTGGAAGTTCCTATAGAAGTTAAAAAAATAGGTGTCCTTCCTATTCCTTGGGCATCGGTTATTTATTGTATAGATAACTCTTCAGAACGTTTGGAAACGATTCATCCGTCTGCTATGCAAGCTTATAAAGGACATTTTTTAGAAAGCATGGATCCCGAATATGGGAATATTTCGACTACATGCATCGGGAGTGACTTTTCCATAAATATGGAGGAAGCCGTAAAGATTGGCGTGGAAGTTATGATAATTTGGGACTATCAAACTGATGAAGCAGAGCAGCTTAAGTCACTTGGGATTGCCCCGATAATGATTAAGAATGAAACAATTGATGAATTGCAGGAAAGCATGAAAATCATTGGACAGTTACTTGGTAAGGAAGAACGTGCTCGGCAATTTATAGATTCTTATAGCGAGACTTACAGTTTTATGGAATTAAAGCAGGGAAATGTTGATGTAGCAGATAAGCCAAGGGTTTTATATTTAAGGAATCCACAATTAAAGATTCAGGGAAATGATAATTTCATGAAAAAAGTTATGGAATTGGCAGGTGCAGATAATGTAGCCTCGGAAGCGAACAATACTGTAACAATGGAGGAAATATTAGAGTGGGATCCAGAAGTTATTTTCTTGAGTAATTTTGATGAATTTGTACCAGAAGATTTATACCAAAATAAAATTTCTGGACAAGATTGGAGCAATGTTTCGGCAGTTAAAAATAAGAGAGTTTATAAAACACCATTAGGAATTTATAGATGGGATGCTCCGGGTGTGGAAACTCCATTGATGATGAGATGGATGGCACAAATGTTACAGCCTGATATTTTTTATGACTATGATTTTGAAAATGAGTTGACTACATATTATAAAGATTATTTTGACTACAAACTATCACAGGATAATATTGACTTGATTATGAGTAAGGAAGCAAATAAGTTAAGCAAATAAGACCGGAAAGGATTAATACATGAATAAAGAAAAGGGAAAATGGTCTTATTCACGACTACTACTAACACTAATTGCTATTTTGGGAATAACTGCGATTCTATCTGTTGGTAGCGGAAGATATTATATTACACCAGCAGAAGTAATAAGCATATTCCTGTCTAAGGTTATCCCTATTCAACAAACATGGGCTGATCAGGCTGAAAGTGTTATTTTTACATTGAGACTTCCAAGAATTATAGCTGCTGCTTTAGTAGGAGGAGCACTTTCTTTATCGGGAGCAACTTACCAGGGGGTTTTTAAAAACCCCCTGGTAGCACCGGATATTTTAGGCGTATCAGCGGGTGCGTGTATTGGGGCCTCTTGCGCAATATTGGCAGGGGCAGGGAATTGGATTATCCAAATATGTGCCTTTATAGGGGGATTTTTAGCTGTTGCACTTACAACTAGTATACCTAGAATTTTAAAGAACAAGTCCATGATGATGCTTGTACTTTCAGGTATTATTGTTGGAGGAATGATGAGCTCAACCCTGGGCTTAATTAAATATGTTGCTGATCCAGATACACAACTGGCGTCTATCGTGTATTGGCAGTTAGGAAGTTTAGCGCAGGTTACGTTAAAAGATATATACATTATAGCCCCTATCACTATAATAGCGGGAGGGGTTTTATATTTACTTAGGTGGAGAATTAACATTTTATCGTTGGGAGAAAGAGAGGCAAAGACTTTAGGGGTCGACATTTCATTCTTAAGGGGAATCTTAGTAATTTGTGCAACTCTTCTGACCGCTAGTTCAGTTTGTATAAGTGGAACAATCGGATGGATCGGTCTAGCTCTTCCCCATTTAGGAAGAATGATTACAGGTCCGAATAATGTGAAGTTAATCCCAGTATCTTGCATATTAGGATCGATTTTTTTGATGATAATTGACACGATAGCAAGGGTTTCAAGTAGCTCTGAAATCCCATTGGGAATTTTGACGGGTATGATTGGGGCGCCTTTTTACTTTTATTTATTATTAAGACAAAGGAAGAATTTACAATGGTACTAGAAGTTAAAAGCTTAGAATTTGCTTATGAAAAACAAACAAAGATTTTTTCTGATGTTAACTTTAAAGTAGAAAAGGGCAATGTTATGACCATATTAGGGCCAAATGGTGCCGGTAAATCAACGTTATTAAATTGCATTACGAGTTTACTAAAGCCGACAAAAGGAACTATCTTGCTTAAAAACACACCTATGTATGAAATGGAATTAAGCCAAGCAGCAAAAATCATCGCTTATGTACCACAAGTACATATTCCGACGTATGAATATACTGCACGCGAATTTATTGTAATGGGACGTGCTCCACATTTAGGTTTATTTCAAAAACCATCTAAAAGGGATTATGAAATTGCAGATTATGCGTTGGTGCAGTTAGATGCCATTGGATTAGCAGATAAGTGTTATACAAAATTAAGCGGAGGAGAGCGTCAATTGGTAACCATTGCCCGTGCTATTGCACAGGAGCCCGAATTGATTATTTTAGATGAACCTACAGCACATCTAGATTATGGAAATCAGGTTAGAGCTATTAGGCTGATAAAAAAATTGGCGAAGCAAGGCTATGGCATAATTATGACGACGCACACACCGGACCATGCAATTCTTGCAGGAGGACAAGTGGGGGTTCTTGATTACGACGGTCATTTGACCGTTGGGACGACTGAAGATGCCATTAATGAAAATCTGTTGAGACATATATACAGAACGGATGTAAGAATAATTTATATTGAGGAGCTTGGAAGAAATGTATGTGTTAGCGGTATTTGAAATGAAAGAATGAAAGGGGAAGTGTAAAAATTTAATGCTTTCTGCTCAAAACTCGTATGGGCATTGAAAAATAAAAAAGAACTGATTTTTTAGGGTCATTCCAAGTTCTATGTAAACTCTCTGTGAATGAATAACCCTCAGTTTCTGCGGTTTTGGCTTCATTTCTTGGTTACGTCTAAATATTCTATCTGGGTTTGTTTTTTTGATGGATAAATTTTAACTAAAAAATAGAATAAAAAAGCTTGATTAAAAGAAAATGTTGTGGTACTATAAATAAGTATTCTAAATGCACAAGTGAGTCACATATTTTTGTAAGTCATTTGCTCGTTGGTCAAATGGTTTACAAAAATATGTGTTTTTTTTGTTCCGGAATATAATAAAAATGAAGGAGGTACCATAGATGAATACTGGTACTGTAAAATGGTTTAATGCGGATAAAGGATTTGGTTTTATTTCAAATGATGATGGGAGCGATGATGTATTTGTACATTTCTCCGCAATCATGTCTGATGGCTTTAAAACTTTAAATGAAGGTCAGAAAGTTACATTTGACACAGAGCAAGACTCAAGAGACAGCAGAAAAATTCGTGCAGTCAATGTACATGTTGCGTAGCAACTAATGTTAAAAAGTGCCCGCTCATATTGTGAGCGGGCGTTTTTTATTTCTTGATCAAATTTATTTTAGTTTCTTTACCGATGGCTTTATCGTAGAAATGTTGTTTTGAGCGGATGCAATTTTTTACGACTATTCCGTATCATTGAACAAAAAGGACGATTCAAGAAGCCTACTTAGATAAAAGAAATAATTAATTAATTACATAAAAGCCTTAAGAGAAAGGACTGACACAATTTTTATCGTGTACAGTCCTTTTTTAAATAAAAATTTCTAGAAGTCCTAAAAGGATGATGATTAAGCCGGATATCGGCTCTGCATACTTCCCGATCATGTGTGCCATATGCCCATTCCCTATTTTATTTCCAAGGTATAAAAGGGAAAAGCTGCATAAAAAGGAAGCAAAAGAGGTGAACAGCAGATTGAGTCCTGTAATGCTCGCACCTACACCTAAACCCATATTATTAATCGAAAGCGCAATTCCTAAAACAATTAATTCTTTTTGATTTAGGATGGATTGCTGCTTTTTTTTCTGTATGGCTTTTTTTTCTGCAATATTTAGAGTCATATCAATTGTATCATCAGATTTTTTCAATTTTTTTTGACGCATATCTTTTATATGATGCCATAAAAAAGAAAGAAAATAGTAGAGTCCCATGCAGATAATAAGGCTGCCACCTAACAGACCGGCAATTTTTAGAGGAATGAGGTACAAGAGACTTTTACCGAAAGCCATAGATAAAACCGTTCCGATAAATGTAATAAAACTGACTATTAAAGTATCTCTATAGGTAACATGTATGTTTTTTATTCCATATGCCATGCCGACAGCAAAGCAATCTATATTGGAGGAAAGTGCAAATAAAATTATAGAAAAAAAATGCATGATTGATCTCCTTTTTTTAAATTCTTTTACACGGTATTCAGTATATTTACAAAGCTTATTTTTGCTACTCGCAACAGAGGAAGAATAGGAGGTTTCTACTACATGTTTTTGTAATAGGTGGATAATAAAAAGCAGCTGATAATTAGAAAAAAGCTTATCCTTTGTTTAAAGTACAATAAAGCCACACTGTAAGAAATATGCATAAATTACGGCTGTGAAAGTATTCATAAAGTAGAAATTATTTAAAAAAGGAGGAAGCAAAATGAAAGATGCAGTGCACTCGAAAGTGAAAGAACAAAAAGAATTTCCACATATACTAGTTATATTACTGGTGGTTTTAGCAATTTCTGCGATTTGTACATGGATTGTTCCTGCCGGAACATATGATCGTATGATGGATGAAGCAAGCGGCAAAATGATTATTGATCCAGATAGCTTTCAATATTTAGATCAAACACCCGTTGGGTTGTTCCAAATGTTTGTCTGCTTGGAAGAAGGCTTGATTCAGGCAGCTAATATTACATTCCTGATTTTCTGCGCATTTTCCAGTTTATACTTGTTAGAAAAAACAGGTGCGATTGATGCGGCAATTGCTTTAATGGTAAGAAAAACACAAAAGCATCCTCGGTATGCAACGGGAATTATCGTAATTGTTATGATTATTTTATCAATTTGGGGTTCGACTGGAACGATGTCCTATGAAGAAATCATTGCATTCATTCCCATTTTTGTGGCAGTGAGTATGGCGCTGGGTTATGATGCGATGGTTGGTGTAGCAATTTCAGTTGTGCCGGTCGGCGTTGGTTTTGCAGCGGCTACGGTAAACCCTTTTACAGTAGGAGTTGCACAAACAATTGCAGAGCTTCCGATGTTTTCAGGATTGGGATATCGAGTTTTAATTCTTGCAGTTATGACCTTGTATACGATTATTTATGTTTTGTTGTATGCAGCAAAAATAAAAAAAGACCCGATGAAAAGCTTGACTTATCACATTGATTATTCTGATATGAAAGTGGATGAGAAACGCTTAAATACGCCAATGACAGCTGCACGAAAAGCGTCGCTTTTGACCTTGCTGATCAGTGTTGCTGCAATGGCATGGGGCTTGATTACGCAAGGTTGGTATATCAATCAGGTAGCTGCTATTTTTATGATTATGGCAATTGTAGTGGGGATCATCAATCGATGGAAAGCAAATAAGATTGCGGAAATATTGGTAGATGGTCTGGCAAAGGGCGTACTTTCTGCGATTATTGTCGGTGTGGCAAGAGGTGTTTTGGTCATTTTGACGATGGGAAATATTATAGATACCATTATTCACGGGTGTGTATCTTTAATTGAAAATTTGTCCTTATATGCAAGCTCAATTGGAATGCTTGTATTCCAGACACTGCTTAATTTTCTCGTGCCATCCGGTTCCGGTCAGGCAGCTGTCTCTATGCCAATTATGACACCGATTGCAGATTTAATTGGCATGAATCGCCAAATTGCTGTACTGATTTTCCAATTTGGAGATGGTTTTTCAAATTTGCTTTGGCCGACCAGCTTTATGGTAATTGCGTGTGCGATGGCCAAAATTCCTTTAAATAAATATTATAAGTGGGTGATTCCTTTTCTGGGGATTGGATTTTTAATTCAGATCGCCTTCGTATTTGGTGCAATAGCCATTAATTATGGTTCGATGTAAGGAGGCAGCTTAATGATATTAAAAGAAGTTTTTAAAGCGTTAGATATTCAGATTCAATTTATGAAAGAAGAAATTATTTCTAATCGCAGATATTTTCATATGCATCCTGAAATTGGATTTGATACTCTGAATACAGAAAAGAGGGTAAGAGAGTTTCTGGAAAAAGAAGAAATTGAAGTAATTTCAAGTAAGATTGGTGTAGTTGCGAGGATAAAAGGGAAAGACCACAGCCGTATGATTGCGCTAAGGGCGGATATGGATGCACTTAGCCTACAAGAAGAAAACGAAGTTCCATACAAATCCGTTTGTCCGAATAAAATGCATGCCTGCGGTCATGATGGGCATACGGCAATGCTTTTGGCAGCAGCAAAAATATTACAGTCCATACGCAGTAATTTGTCTGTGGATGTATTGCTGATTTTTCAGCCGGCAGAAGAAGGCCCTAATTTAGGTGGTGCACGCATTATTATGAATGACTTGGAAGAGCAAGGCCTCGCTGATAAGATTTTATATATTTTCGGGCTCCATCTTTTTAATGATTTTGAAACAGGAAAGGTGGGAATTCGGTATGGAAGTCTCATGTCGTCTACCGATGAATTTGACATTAAAATCATTGGAAAAGGTGGGCATGCAGGTCAGCCCCATACAACGGTTGATGCTTTGTCTATTGGAGCAAAATTTGTATCAGCAGTTGAAAGCTTTATGAGTAGAGGGAAAAACCCACTTGATCCGGCAGTCTGCTCTATAGGGATTTTTCACTCTGGCTCAGCCAAGAATATTGTAGCAGAGACTGCTGTTATTTCAGGGACCATTCGCTGTCAAACAGAATCGACACGCGAATCTATACTGGAAAATTTGGAAAAAATTTTAAAGGGAATCTGTGAAGGATTTGGCGCAGATTACCAGATGGAAGTACTGAGAGGCTTACCTGTATTAATCAATGACGAAAATGCAACCGGTTATGCAGAAAATTTGGTACAGCAGGCAGTAGGAGATAAAAATATATTCCACATTATGGAGCCGACAATGGGAGCAGAGGATTTTGCATTTTATGCTCAAAAAATACCGGCCTCCTTCCTATGGATCGGTTCAGGCAATAAGGAAAAAGGATTTATAAACCTCGCGCACCAACCGCGTTTTGATTTTGATGAAGCAGCACTTTTTACAGGTGTAAAAGTGCTTTGCTGCCTTGCAATGGGAGTATAAGAAATTTAAAAATAACATATATAATGTAAATTCTAAATAGACAATTTATAAAAATAATTGAAACGAAAAAACCCACAATTTTAAATAATTGTGGGTTTTTCTTGGCACATGTTTTAATGTGCTTTGGGGACGAAAGGTTTCATAAATTCAATTGTTTTATTGGTTCGATAATACTGCTTGCCAATGCATCTATTTGTGGCAATTGAATTCATTTCGTTTCTTATTTTGGACTATATCATTCTGGATAATAAATGTCAAGTATTGATGGCAAAAAAACCACAGCCGTTAAAAGCTGTGGTTTTTTTTCTTGGTACACCATCACGGGTTCGAACCGTGGACACCCTGATTAAGAGTCAGGTGCTCTACCAGCTGAGCTAATGATGCACATTGCATTGTTTCCGACGCAAGAATTATTTTAGCATTATAAGGAAGGCTTGTCAATTGTTTTTTTATAAAAAATGACATAGTACCATTTAATATAATAACGTGTTTCTTTTATTTTTATACATAAAAAAAATTTAACATAAATATCTTTTCAGTAAAAAACCAATAATAAAAACAGAACTACTATTTATAAAATTTTAAATTAGCTAAATTAACCATTTTTTTAAAAACATACTTTTTTATATTCCGCAATTTCCCTGACATAGTATTCTAAAGTTTGCGCAAAATACTTTGTGTAGAGGAGGGATTTAAAAATGAGAAATGAAACAAACAGATCCAATGAAAGAGAACGTATGAGTGACAGTCGTATGAATGATTACCACATGAATGACACAAGAAGTTCTAATGAAACAAGAAGCACAAATGACACAAGCAGTAAGAAATCTAACAAATCAAAGCGTTCAAATGCTACAAGCAAAATTAGTAACAATGCGAATGATGTTACTAACTGCGGACATTAATTAACCGATCAATGACAAAAAAGAGCGAAAATAATAAGTTTTTTCGCTCTTTTTTGCATTAATATTTTGTTTTGAAAAATAAAATGAAGAGGAAGTATGCATTGCCATTACTAGGTTTGTGTATTATACTATGATTGTATAATTATTTTTAAGAAATTTCCCCGGGAATTTACTTTTCGGATTATCATATCATTCTGACAATAATTAAGAATTTATAATTTTGGAATGGAGGAGCAAAAAGCATGTATTGTAAGATATGCGGAACGGAAATCAATCCTACAGATTTATTTTGCAAAGTTTGCGGAACAAAAATTGAAAAGACAGAACCTCAGGAACAATCTATTGAATCTGCGGAATCAAAGCATGAGGACCATGAGGATTTTACTTGGAATATCTATGAGTTTCCCAAACCGCGGAAGACAGAGAATATTGATTTTCAATGGAATCTAAATGCTCTGGAAGAAAAAGAGAAGGAAATAAATGAAGAAGAACTCTCAAATAATGATAAAGAAATTTCTTTGCAAAGTTTGGATATTAAATTGAAAGATGAAGAAAAGATTGAATGGGAGTTGCCTAAAAAAGAACCGATAAAAGAAGATATTATTGTATCAAGTTTTGAAGATTTGCCAGGTTCTAGATTTAAAAATAAAATTCCAGAAGAAAAAAATCCAGAAGAAAAAAATCCTGAAGAAGCAAATCCAATGGAAATAGAAAATTCCGATGTCAATGATATGGATGATAAATTTTTTACATTCAGTAAAAAAAATGAAGAGTTTCAACAGTTGTTAGACAGAGAATATGAAAAAATTCAAAAAAAGAATTTAGAAAGACCTTCTTTAAAAGAAAGTCAGATATCAACAGTAATGAATGATTTAGATTCTCCAAAACAAGAAATGAGTAAGTCTTTCTTGACGAAAGAAGAAGATATTGATGATACAAAACGGATTGATACAAAAGAAATAAAAAAAATAAGCGATTATAGTGATAAATTATCACCTATTTCTTTCAACCACAGTTTTGAAAATGAAAATATTGAATCTGAGATGGCTGTTAAACTTGCCGCTCATGCCAACCACTTAGAAGAAATGATGGCAGCTCGTGCAAGCTTCTTTGATGAAGTACCTGAAGAAGAAAAAAAAGACAAGCCTCCGATTTTGCATACAGATGGGGATACGCTGGTGGGGCCGAATACAGAAGTTTTAGTAACCGTTGAGGTGAAAGCAAACGGCAAATCGGAAACCGTTACGAGGCAGACTATTTCAATGGACCCAGCTGTTATTTCTGCTGAAGCGAAAAAGGAGGAAGAAAAAGAAGCACTTCCTTTTTCTTTTGACAAAGATAAAAGTTTAAAAGAGAAATTTGTTTCAGAGGATATTTTACATACACAGACAAGTGATGCGGAAATCGTGAATCGAGAAAAGAAAGAAAAGCAAAATAGTGATACCATCGAGGAAAGTGAACAAAAAGAAAAAGCAGAAGAAGAAGGAGACGAAAAAACTCCTGATCTGAAAAATACTTTGTCCCAGGATGATTTGACAAAATTCTGGCAGAAGAACACTTTTGGCATGGAAGAAAAAAAACCAGTCAATAAATTAAAAGTTGCATTAGGAATCATTGCGGTTATTTTAGCAGCTGAAATTGCTACATTAGGTATCCAATATTTTTTTCCAAAAAGCTCAGCAGCAGGAGCGATCAATCATACACAATCTAAAATAATACAAGTCTTTGCGCAGGCAGGTGAAGGCATCGATAAAATATTTAATTTGGATGAAAAGCCAAATGAAAAAGAAGAGGATGATACGTTATCCAATCAACAAGAGAAAAATAATGAAACAGCTGATGAACCGGACCCAAATCCAATGGCTGATAAGAATGCCTTAATTGAAAGTCAGACTAAACGGAATAAAAATATACAGGTCATTGCGGAGTCAGAATCGCGAGTATTTGATTCGTCTCATGATTATGGCATCGAAGATTTAAATAATTCTAAACCAATTGACAATAATATATGGTATACAGATGAATATGGAAATACTTTCTATTACGATCAATCCGTTGTAGGAGCTTTAATTGCATTTAATTCACAATGGATCGATTATGTTAATAATAAAGACAATTCTATTTTAGATTTATTAAAACCAAATAGTAAAGGGTATAATAAAGTAGTGTCATTTACCAAGGCTGGAAAAATCACCGAAGTTTTTGAAAGTTTTTCAATAGGAGACATTCGCCAAGGTTCCACTGGATTCTACGTATTTACAGAAGAATTAATAAAAAAAACGGAGAATGGAAAAAATTATGAGATTCCAAATAAATGGATTTATTATTTAGAACCGATTGATCAAAATATGATGGTAGTAAATTACTTCTAGTTGGATAAAATAATAATAATAGTAAAAGAAAAGGAGCAATAACAGAAACTAAAATGGCAACAAATTCAAATTTTAAACGCAACGAAATCAGTTCACAAAATGTGGCATTTTCTCAATCCAGAACAACGATTGAAACTGCTTTTTACGGAAACAATGTAAGACGTGTTTTTGATTTAAAAGAAGCATATGAATTAGCGAAAGAATCTACTGGTACAATCGTAACGGACATGCCCGTATATGAGCCGGAAAAGTTAGGTCTTCCGGAAGAAGCAAAAGTATTACTGTTTAATGATGGAGAGACGGTAGGAAGATTTGCAGGCGCACGAGTTATCTTAGGCGAAGAGGGTATTCTAGAGGCAGATATTGCTGCCGTATTGAGAGAAGCCGTATATAAAACAAGATATAAAAACATGCTTCACTCAAAAGCATATATCGGATTAAATGAAGATTTTATGGTAAAAGCGAATCTTTTAGTTCCGCAGACATATGAAAATACTTTATATAATTGGCTATTAAATTTTCAATATATGAATCTATTTTACGATCAAATGTATGAAAAATCTAAAGTGATCGACAATGAACCAGATATTTTTATCTTGTCAGACCCGGATTGGAGAGATGAACGTCATCCAAATGGACTTGCTTATTTTGATCCTGAGCATAATTGTGCAGCAATTTTAGGACTTCGATATTTCGGCGAGCATAAAAAAGGAACCTTAACATTAGCGTGGGGGATCGCAAACCGCAATGGCTATGCCGCATGCCACGGCGGGCTGAAGCGCATGATTCGAAAGGATGGGAGAACACATGTTATGGGAGTTTTCGGCCTTTCTGGTTCTGGGAAATCCACACTGACTCATGCAAAACACAATGGGAAATACGAAGTAACAGTATTGCATGACGATGCTTATATCATTTCTACTGAAAATGGTTCAACCGTCGCATTAGAACCATCCTATTTTGATAAGACACAGGATTATCCTTTGACTTCAAAGGATAATAAATTTTTAATTACTATGCAAAATTGCGGGGCGACGATTGATGAAGATGGAAAACTCGTACCTGTGACGGAAGATATTCGAAACGGAAATGGACGAGCAATCAAATCAAAACTCTGGGCAACAAATCGAGTGGACAAATTAGAAGAGCCAATTAATACCATTATTTGGCTTATGAAGGATAATTCTCTGCCACCCGTTTTAAAGCTGGAAGACCCAACATTAGCGTCAGTTATGGGTGCTTGCTTAGCAACAAAGAGAAGCACGGCAGAAAAAATTCTACGAGGTATAGATCGAAATAAATTAGTTTTTGAACCCTATGCAAACCCGTTTCGGACCTATGCATTAAAAGAGGATTACCATAAATTTAAGGCTTTATTTGAAAAAAGAGGAGTTGAATGCTATATTTTGAATACAGGTTACTTCTTAGACAAAAAGATTCCAAAAGAAGTTACGATCAGCATTATTGAAAAAATTGTGGATGAAAATGTTCAAATGAAGCCATTTGGACGCTTTGAGGGAATGTGTACAATGGAAGTAGAAGGCTTTGAACTGAATTTTTCCAGTAGAGCCTACAAAGAGTTGCTGAGAGGAAGTATTGAAAACCGTATTAAATATCTGGATTCATTAAGGGAATTGAAAGGGGGAAGAGATGCGCTTCCGGAGGAAGCAGTTGATTCTTTACAGAAACTATTATTAATGTAATGAAACAAAAGAGGTGATGATTTGAAAAAGAACAGGATGGGACTTGGAATTTTTATTATTATTTTAATGATATTAATTACCGGATTTGGAACCTTAATCCGCTTTGCGGTGGACTATTTATGGTTCAGTGAAATGGGTTATACCAGCGTATTTTTCACGCAATTATTTACACAAATGAAAATAGGTGTTCCTACATTTATTGTCTTAACGATTCTAACGTATTTGTATCTCCAGTCTCTTAAAAAAGGTTATTACAAAAAAGTTAAGATTGGAGGATATACTGCCAAAGAAGAAAAGACGCTCAATCATATTTCATTGGGATTGAGTGCGTTGTTTGGTCTGATTGTTACTCTATCTACAGTTACAAAGCTATGGTTCCAAATTTTGCAGTATCAAAATAGTACGAACTTTGGCTTGGCAGACCCGATTTTTAATCACGATATTTCATTCTATGTTTTTAAAATGGAATTCCTTTCACAGTTAAACCAAATTGCTTTAGGCCTAGTCGTTGCATTTTTCATTGTTACACTGTTATTTTACTTTATTCTTTTAGGAATGCGTAAACCTACAATGTTTGAAGAAGAAGAGCCGCAGCCATTTACACAGGAAGATGATGGGACACGCAGATTCACTGGTAACTTTAACAATTTCGGCCCATTTGGTGATATGTTTGGACAGATGGCCAATGGGAAATTTGGTAATCGGAAAGCAAAAAAGCAATTTGATAAGAATAACTTTAACCAGCTTTTATCTATTGCGTCCAAGCAAATTGCAATTATGGGTGTTGTTTTCTTTCTAATGATAGGTACAAATTTATTCATTAAACAATTTAGCTTGCTGTACTCACAGACTGGTTTACTCTATGGAGCTGGGTTCACAGATATTAACGTAACTCTATGGATTTATCGTGTGCTGATGGGACTTGCGCTGTTTGCAGCAATATTCTTTGTTATCGGACTGAGAAAACGAAGTTATAAGACCATGCTTTCTGTACCGGTTCTCATGATTTTAATTTCAATTGGCGGTACGGTTGCAGCAGGTTTGGTGCAAAGTTTGATCGTTTCTCCGGACGAAATCAGTAAGGAAAGTAAATATCTGGAGAATAATATTGCATTTACGCAAAAAGCATACGATTTACAAGACATTGAAATTAAAAATTTCCCAGCAACGAATACTTTGACAAAGGATGATATCCTAAATAACATGGGGACAATTTCAAATATTCGAATTAATGACTTTACCCCTGTAGAGCAATTTTATAATCAAACACAAAGTATTCGATCTTATTATACGTTTAACGATGTTGATGTAGATCGTTATATGGTAAATGGAGAGTATACACAAACATTTTTGTCAGCGCGTGAGATTGATGAATCTAAAATTACAGAACAGTGGTTGACAAGGCATATAAAATATACCCATGGTTATGGCATTACGTTATCCCGCGTTGATAAAGTAACGGCCAGTGGGCAGCCTGATATGATGATTAACAGCATTCCTCCGGTTTCAGAGATCGAAGAAATTAATATTGCAAGACCGGAAATCTATTTTGGTGAAAAAACAAATAATTATATCATTACAAATACAACAGAAAAGGAATTTGATTATCCATCCGGTACAAAAAATAAATATACTACCTATGAGGGGAATGCGGGAATTAAATTAAATATGCTCAATCGCATTTTATTTGCAATACGGGAGCAAAACTTGAAGATATTAGTTTCGGGCAACATTGACAGTAATTCAAAGGTTATCATTAATCGAAACATTAAGGAACGTGTTCAAAAAATTGCACCATTCCTTGCGTATGATAAAGACCCTTACATCGTAACTGTGGATGGGAGGCTCTATTGGATTTTAGATGCATACACAGCAAGTCAATATTACCCATATTCTGAACCGTTTTCTGAAGATTCTAAGGCGAATTACATCCGGAACTCTGTTAAAGTGGTAGTGGATGCTTATAATGGAGATGCGACCTTCTATCTTGTGGATGATAAGGACCCAATTGCAAACACTTTAGCTAAGATCTATCCGAAGCTGTTTAAGGACTTTAGCCAGATGCCAGAAAGCTTACAGTCCCATATTCGATATCCGAATTTCTTGTTCAATATACAGGCAAACGTCTATAAAAAATATCATATGAGTGACGTCAATGTCTTTTATCAAAGTGAAGACTTGTGGGCGATTGCAAATGAGGTATTCGGAACCGAAGAAATTGCTATGGAGCCAACCTATTATGTTATGAAGATGCCAGGTGAAGAGAATGTTGAGTTTATTAACTCTATCCCATATACACCGAATGGAAAACAAAACATGACAGGGCTGCTGGTTGCTAGGAATGACGGAGAGTATTACGGAGACCTGGTTTTGTATCAATTGCCGAAGGATCGTGTTATTTACGGACCGCGTCAAATTGAAGCGCAGATTGACCAAGATACTACAATTTCAAAAGAATTTTCTTTGTGGAGTACAGCAGGTTCCAAATACAGCCGTGGTAATATGTTTGTAATACCAATTGAGAATTCGATCATGTATGTAGAACCGGTTTATTTGGAAGCTTCCAATAATAGTTTGCCGGAAGTAAAACGTGTGATTGTCTACTACGGAGACCGCATTGCTTATGAACCGACATTGGCGCAAGCATTGGATAAGATGTTTGGAGAAGGAGCAGGAGCGCCTTTGAATTCCGCTAAACCGAGCTCGGAAGGAACCGATAGCAGCAGCGGCGTAGACAGCAATGTTCTATCGAATACAGAGCTTGCAATTTATGCAAATGATGCCTTTAATAATGCACTTGCCGCACAGAAAAATGGTGATTGGGGAGCATACGGTGAATATTTAAAGGAATTAGAAAAATATCTGACATTACTCAATCCGACTGGAGAAACAGCAGAACAAGCACAGAAGAATGATTCAACGATTGATTAATTTCGAAAAAACAGTAAAAGGACAAAAGCACTGGTTTCTACAGTGCTTTTATCTTATACAAAAGACTTATGATGAATTAGATTTTTCATATAAAAAGCTTGGCAAGAACTGTGTTTTCAAGGTATAATAATGTTTTAGAATTAATAATTGAATAAAAATACAAAGAGCAATATAGGAGGGAGCGATTTATGGAACTAGATAAAATGTTGTTTAACATACCGGCTGAAAAGCACAGTGTGAAAGAAATCACAAATATATTAAAGGCACATCCGGAAATATACTTTGTATCATTGGTGGGATTAGATATCGGAGGTCATGATACAGATGAAAAGATTCCGGTGGATTTATTTATTGAGGATATGGAAAAATACTTGTCACAAGGTGTACAGACAGATGGTTCCAGTGTAGTTCTGCCAAAGATCGCGGCTTTGAATAATGCAAAAGTAGATATCATTCCAGATGTAAATATAAATTGGTATGTAGATTATAATTTCTACCATTTAGATAAAAAAACGGGTATGCCGGTAGGAACCTTACGGATTCCATCATTTTTGATCCACAATGATACTGCGGAGGTTGGCTCTCGTGTGATACTAAGAGATGCGGTAAATACCTTTAAAAAAGAAATTCTAGAATTACTGAAGCAAAATCCATATGTTTTTGAATATCTACCACTAGATAGCGTAGATGAGATTGATGAGATATTATTGACGGCTGCAACTGAATTGGAATTTTGGGTAAAAACGCCGGATGACAAGGCGGATCGAGAACAGCTTTCTACATCACAGGTATTGAAGGAACAATATTGGAAACGGACCATTGGTCCAGTAAGAACCGCTTTAGAGAAATCCTTATTGCTTTTAGATAAATATGGTTTTGAAGTAGAGATGGGCCATAAGGAAGTTGGTGGTGTTAAAGCAAAGCTTGGAAGCTCCGGAGAATTTGACCACGTTATGGAACAGCTTGAAATTGATTGGAAGTACAGCTCCGCCTTACAAGCTGCAGACAATGAAAATCAAGTAAAATATGTGGTTCGAGACATCTTTCGCTTATACGGCTTAGAGGTCACCTTTATGGCAAAGCCGATCGACGGAGTAGCGGGTAGCGGAGAACATACACATATGGGAGTTGCAGCAAGATTAAAGAACGGGAAAATAATTAACTTGTTTGCGCCGCTTGATATGCAACAAGATTTTATGAGCCCAATTGGGTTTGGCGGCCTAATGGGTATTTTGAAAAACTATGAAATTATAAATCCTTTTGTTACATCATCCAATGATGCATTAAACCGTTTGAAGCCTGGGTTTGAAGCTCCTATTTGCATCGTAACGTCTCTTGGTCATACAGCGAAGAATCCATCCAGAAATCGTACCGTTTTAATCGGTTTAGTTCGAGATGAGAAAAATCCGCTTTCCACTCGCTTTGAGCTTCGGGCACCGAATCCAAAGAGCAATACATACTTAGTGCTTGCATCTGGGTTTATGACGATGCTTGATGGCATCAAAGAGGTTCTTTTAGCAGGGAAAACACCAAAGGAATTAGAGAAAGCGATTTCAAAAGAACATGATGAAGAAGCCTTTTATTTAGAGAAGGAAAGAGTTTATCGCAGCGAAAAGGATGTATTTGAAGATTATACAAAGGAAGAAAGAAACAAATATTTTGGTAAAGCACCGGCTACCGTCTGGGAAAATATTTGTGCATTTGATCAGTACCCAGACAAATTAAAGGTTTTGATGAGAAATGGAGTCATGACGCCTCTAAGCTTGGAGTCCTATAAAGAGGCTACGATTGCACAGTGGGCAACGGAGCTTCATAATCGAATTATTTTAAATACCATGGAGCTCGTTCGGGAGTGCAAAAAGTGTCATAGCCCGGAAGATTCCACAGATTTAGATGATAAAAATTGGCAGGAAATTCAATTGATGCGGACGTATTTAGCAAAAGATAGTATTCGGGAAAAATCTTTGCTTACCCGTATTAAAAATGCTTTAGATGAGGGTGACTATCAGCTGGCTTCCGATTTGCAATTAGAAATGCAGGAGAAGGAGCAGGCATTAATCGATGCTTACATTACGTATAAGAAAAATTTGTTTTAAATATTAACTGCATAAAAAATGAAAAAATAGGACAGATTTTGCCCTGAGAGGAGAACCGAAATGTTAGATATTAAACGTATCAGAGAAGAATATGAATCGATTAAAAAGGCAGTGGAATCCAGAGGCCATGGAGACTTTGGATTGAGTACGGTACTGGAATTGGATGACAAAAGAAAAAGTATACTTGCTGAAGTAGAAGCGATGAAAAATAAACAAAATCAGGATTCAAAGCAGATTCCGAAGCTGAAAAAAGAGGGTGTTGATACGACGCAGCTGATGGCAGAGATGAAAACTCTTTCTGAGAAGATTAAAGGTTTGGATGCGCAAGTCAGCGAAGTCGAAGTAAATTTAAGAAATGCACTTTTAAATATTCCAAACGCACCGTGTGAACTCTGTCCGGTCGGAGCGGATGATTCAGCAAACCTTGAAGTTAAAAAGTGGGGAGAACCGAAAAAATTTGATTTTGAACAAAAAGCACATTGGGATATTGGAAGCGATTTAGATATTTTAGATTTTGAGAGAGCTGCTAAAATTTCGGGAACTCGTTTTACAGTCTATAAAGGATTAGGAGCACGTTTAGAACGTTCTGTAATAAATTTTATGTTGAACTTACACACCAGTGAACATGGATATACGGAAATACTACCTCCATTTATGGTGAATCGTGATGCGATGACCGGCACAGGACAGCTTCCGAAATTTGAAGATGATATGTTCCATATTCCGGCCAAAGATTTCTTCCTAGTGCCGACTGCCGAAGTTCCTCTTACTAATCTTCGTGCACAGGAGATTTTAGATCCAGAAGAACTTCCCGTTTATTATACGGCTTATACACCTTGCTTTCGTAAAGAAGCCGGCTCTGCGGGAAGAGATACGCGCGGATTGATTCGTCAGCACCAATTTAACAAGGTTGAACTGGTAAAGTTCTGTAAACCAGAGGAATCTTATAAAGAATTAGATTCTTTGCTTGCAGCAGCAGAAAGTGTGCTTCAAAAGCTGGAAATTCCTTATCGCGTGGTACGTTTGTCTACAGGCGATCTGGGCTTTTCTTCTGCAGAGACTTATGACATTGAAGTTTGGATGCCAAGCTATGGAAGATATGTCGAGATTTCTTCCTGCAGTAATTTTGAAAGCTACCAGGCAAGGAGAGCAAATGTCCGTTTCCGAAGGGGACCAAAAGAAAAGCCGGAATTTGTTCATACCTTAAATGGTTCAGGTTTAGCTGTTGGGAGAACTGTAGCCGCAATTTTGGAAAATTATCAGCAGGCAGATGGGTCTGTCTTAATTCCGAAAGCATTGCAAGACTACATGGGGACAGATAAGATAGAAAAGAAATAGACATAGAGTATTCACTCAATCTATGGAGGTGAGATAATGCCGCTAAAGATAAATGTAGGAGATCGGCTGGAATTAAAAAAAACTCACCCTTGTGGTGGAAATACATTTGAGGTTATGCGGACAGGCATGGATTTTCGTTTGAAATGCCTGACTTGCCAAGCCCAGATCTGGCTGGATCGCCCACATTTGGAAAAAAGGGTGAAAAAAATCAACTCAGAGGCGATCAGGCGTTCTGAATAGAAAAAGGAGTGAATTTTTTAATGACCATAGCAGTGATCTTTGCTATTTACTTAATCAGCCAGGCATTCATTGGTGTCATATTCTATAACAAAACGAAAAATATGTCAGACTTTGCTTTGGGAGGAAGAAAGCTGAATAGCTGGGTAACAGCAATGTCAGCACAGGCATCCGATATGAGCGGATGGCTTTTGATTGGACTTCCAGGACTTGCCTATATTGTTTACCAGGGTACCTCGGAAGCTTTGTGGATTGCAATTGGATTAGCACTGGGAACTTATTTGAATTGGCTGTTTGTAGCAAAAAAATTGAGAAAGTATACGGAAATATCAAATGATTCCCTTACTCTTCCTGATTTTTTTGAAAATCGTTTTCAAGATAAAAAGCACATCCTACGTGGAATATCAGCTATATTTACTGTTATATTTTTCTTGATTTATACAGCAGCACAGTTTTCGGCAGGTGCAAAATTGTTTTCTACCATATTTGGATTGCCATATACAGTGGGTCTGATTATAGGAACGTTGATTATTTTGTCTTATACTGCATTTGGAGGATTCTCTGCCGTATGCTGGGCAGATACTGTACAAGGAACAATTATGTTTTTTGCATTGATTATTGTTCCGATTATCGCCTGCTCGGATATGGGCGGCTTTTCACAGGTTGCAGCCCGCCTTTCTGAGATCGCAACAGATTCTTGGAGCCTGCTACCGATGAAACAGGGAAACTTGGATACGCTGTTACTCGCGTCTGCTTTGGGATGGGGGCTCGGTTATTTTGGACAACCGCACATTTTAGTACGATTTATGGCAATTGAATCACCGGATCAAATAAAAAAATCTCGAGTCGTTGCAATGGTCTGGGTTTTGATTACATTAAGTGCAGCAGTGTCCATCGGATTGATTGGGAAAGCCTATATGCCGAATTTAGCGGATGGAGAAACTATTTATATGGATATGATCCACTTTATGTTTAATGATGTGGTTTCAGGACTCTTGCTTATTGCGATCTTAGCGGCTATCATGAGTACAGCGAGTTCGCAGTTATTGGTAACTGCATCGTCTGTATCTACTGATCTTTATGGATTGATATCGAAAAAGAAAATGGATGAAATGACTATGGTCTGGATGAGTCGCTTCACCGTTATCGTGGTCGCAGCCGTCGCAATTTTACTAGCACTAAATCCGAATAGCTCCGTATTTAGTTTGGTATCCTGTGCGTGGGGAGGCTTTGGTGCTGCATTTGGCCCGCTCATTTTATTTTCTCTTTTCTGGAGACGTGCAACAGTACAGGGCGCAATTGCTGGTATGGTTGCAGGAGGTATCAGCGACTTATTGTGGTATTATTTAAAAAATATTGCAAAGCTAGGCGGCATATTTAACATTTATGAGATTATACCAGGATTTATCATTGCTTCTCTTGGTATTGTAATTGTCAGTCTAATCACGACACCGAATGAAAAAGTATTAGCTGAATTTGATAGTGTAAAATAATTTATAACAAAAAATGGCCGTCTCTTGGATTATTTTCTTTGAAAAGAAAAGACTAAGAGAGGGTCATTTTATTATTTAAACGAGAAATGTATGATTCTTTTTTAGTGAAATAATACAGCTAAACACGGATACCTTTTCGTGTTTTAAGCCTTGAGATAATCAGCTCACTTTCAATATGCTCAATACCAGGAAGCTTATAAATTTTATCTAAAAGAAAGGTTTCTAAATTTTCATTGATACCTAAAACTGCATGAACATGAAGATTTGAGGAGCCTGTCATTAAATACATATCCGTTATAGATTCTTCTCCACTAAGCGTGTCAATAATAGAGTAAAGAGCTTCCGGCTTTGCTTGTATACTGAAAAATACAGATACATTTCTTCCTATTTTTTCTGGGTTTAAAATGACGGTATAGCGTTCAATGACACCTGAATTTTCTAAAGACTCTATGCGATTTTTCACAGAGATACGAGATAAGCCGACTTTCTCAGCAATTTCAATGTAGGACATACGGGAATTTTCAATTAATAAATTAAGAATCCTTTCATCTGTTTGGTCATAATTTTTAATTTTCATAGAATCACCTTCTTTCATTATGACTGGTTGATAGAGTGAAAATTAACTTGCAATAAACATATTGTATAATAAAAATTACATAAAATCAATATTTAAACTGTATTATATATAATTTGTATAATCAAATGTATCATATTGATAATTTTATATAAAAAGTATATAATGTAATTAAATAAGTAGAGGATGCAAAATAATAGAAAGGAAGTAAGAGATGCTGCTTGAAATATTTATGGTATTTTTTAAAATAGGAATGTTTACGATAGGTGGCGGGTATGCAATGCTGCCTATTATTCAGAAAGAAATTGTAGAATCAAAAGGCTGGATGAGTGATCAGGAATTTTTAGATGCAATTTCATTGACGAATAGTTTACCGGGACCTTTAGCCCCAAATGCAGCTACATTTGTAGGCTACAGTATAAAAAAAGTGCCAGGTGCACTAGCTGCGGTGCTTGGAGCAGTTAGCCCTTCGATATTGATTATTTTGTTCATTGCTATGATTTTTAAAAATGCGATGCAGTATTCTATCGTGGAATCCATCTTTAATGGAATCCGTCCCGCAGTTGTTGCTTTGATTTTGTATTCTGTCATTAAGCTTGGAAAATCTGCAAAAATAAAAGAAGAAAAAAAATGGATATTAGCATTAGCTGCTTTTATTGCAGTTTCTATTTTAAATATACATCCAATTCTAGTGATTGTAACTGCGGCACTGATCGGAATTTTTTTCAAAAAAACGAAACAGCAGGGCAGAGAAGGAGAAAATGAGTAATGGAGCTTTGGTTAAAAGTTTGTTTATCATTCATAAAAATCGGTGCATTTTCATTTGGAGGAGGCTATGCAGTATTATCTTTCATTCAACAAGAAGTAGTAGAAGGGAACAACTGGATTCTTCCGGAAGACTTTGTAGATATTGTGGCGATTGCTGGAATGACGCCCGGACCAATTGCTGTCAATTCATCTACTTTTGTAGGATATAATTTGTTTGGACCTGTTGGCGGACTTGTTTGTACACTGTGTGTCATATTAGTTCCATTTTCACTTGCCTTGCTGGTTTCCGTGTATTTTACAAAGTTTAAAGAAAATAGAATCGTAAAAAATGCATTAAATGGGATTCGTCCAGCAGTGATTGGCTTGATTGCGACATCCTGTTTTAGTATTGGAAAAATATCCTTTGTAGATGGATACAGTATCCTCTTCTT
This sequence comes from Sinanaerobacter sp. ZZT-01, assembly GCF_035621135.1. Lineage (NCBI taxonomy): Bacteria > Bacillati > Bacillota > Clostridia > Peptostreptococcales > Anaerovoracaceae > Sinanaerobacter > Sinanaerobacter sp. ZZT-01. The sequence goes on along the minus strand of NZ_CP141728.1, from coordinate 1,256,644 downwards.
TGCGATTGCCTTTTTCTTAGTTTATAAGATAAAAGTGAACCCAATCATTACATTAATGCTTTCAGGAATGTTGGGCGCTGTGCTGTTTGAGGTCGTTCTACCAATATTAGAAACCGCATAAAAAATATTAAAAAATTCAAAATGAAAAATAAAGCCTTTGTGAGATTAGAAATTTTCTATACCAAAGGCTCTTTTTATGTTGTAATTTTATTTAATTAAAGTATAGATGTCTTCTGCATCCTTTTTTCTTGGGCTCTTTAAATCGCTTTCCGGTACGCCTAAGGCCAGCATTGTTGTTAAGTAGTAGTTTTCCTTCTCTAAGGCAGTCTCTTCTTTTACAAGAGCTTCAATCTCATCTGCGGCATAGTTTTGGCTTGTAAGCCAGCAGACTCCGTAACCTAAATCAATAGCACGAAGTGTTAAATTTTCTAATGCAGCACCGATGCCCTGCATTCCCGGGTTTTTTTGAAACAGATTGTCCCCAAGCTGCTTTGGAGCTTGAATTAAATGATATTCGTCGTACCCGCTTGGAACATAGTCTTTCGCATAGGTTAAAATTAACACAGGGGCATTTAGATAAAATACGGTAAAGTTTTTTGCAAATTTACGAAAACGAGATGCTTTTTCTTCATCGACTTTTTCCAATTTTAATGCAATTTTTTCATTTTTTTCTAAAATCGTATCCGCAATTTTTTGCATTAACTGACGATTTTTAATGACGACAAAATGCCAATTTTGACAATTCTTACCGGAAGGAGCAAGACCTGCAGCTTCAATCAGCTTTCGGATGTCTTCGTCCGGTATATCCTGTGCTTTAAACTTTCTGACACTTTGCCGTTTTTGTATCGCTTGTAATACTTCCATCGTTTTTCTCCTTAAAAATATGATACTTTTTATTAACAGATAAGGAAAAGTTTTTTTCCCTCCCTTTATCTTATCATTTTAAAATCATGAATCAAGACATCTGCAAAGGTTTTAATTGCTGCATCCAATTCTTCAAGAGGAACTCTTGTGTAGTAAAAGATAAGAAGTGCATGATTTTTATCCGCTTTTTCAGTTTGTTTTGTCAAAATAGGTGTAATAGGAAGCCGTTTTTTTACTGCTGTTTCACAAATCATATCGACGGTTAGATGCGCAGAAAGGGGAATTTCTAAAAGCATATGAAGTCCTGACGTATTGCTCAGAAGCTTTACCTGATCTTTAAAATATTTTTTCAAGCTCTGTGTTGCAATCTGTATTTTTTGTGAATAAAGACTTCTAAGTTTTTTTATATTCGTTTGATAAAACCCTTTTTCCATGTAAAGTGCAAGTGTGAGCTGCTCTGTTTTTGAGCAAGTTTGGTTATAACCGCCGAGTATTTCTTCAAAGAGCTTAAGCATGGGCTCGGGAAGGACCATATAACTTATTTTAATGGAAGGGAACAAAGTAGAAGAAAAAGAGCTTAAGTAAATCACTCTCTTTTCTTCATCCAATCCTTGTAGGGAAGGAACGGCTTTTCCAAAATATCGAAGCTCACTGTTATAATCGTCTTCAATGATGATGCTATTATTTTGAGAGGCCCATTCTAATAAACCATAGCGACGGCCGATCGGCATGATAGAGCCAGTAGGAAATTGATTGGAAGGACTGACATAAGCGACCGACTTTATATTTGCAGGAAGCTTTTCGATTTGAATCCCTTCTTTTGAAACAGGAACCAGCGACATTTTAAAACCTCTTGTTTGGAAGATATCCTGGATCGGGACGTAACCGGGTGCTTCAAAGGCAACATACTCAATCCCTAAACGATTTAAGATAATACATAAAAGACCAGTCAATTGCTGTGTTCCTGCGCCGATTACAATTTGATCCGGTGTACAGCGGACACCTCTAGCTTGATAAATATATTTTGAAATTTCATAACGTAAAGGCGCCTCACCCCGCGGGTCGCCTTCCAATAAAAGAAAATTTGAATAATCGGTAAGAACTTTATTGGTGCATTTTTTCCACTTAATAAAATCAAATGTAGCAGGATCATAAGATGCAGCTTTCAGTACAGAGTGGTCAAAATAAGAAAGACTTTCGAAATCAGTTCCGTAACTTTTGAAAATAGAAGTTTTTAACACCCTGCTTTTATCCGTATCGGATGGAATGCTGCAAACGTAATAACCAGATTGTGGTTTGCTGAAAATATAGCCCTCGGTCAATAATTGATTATATGCAAGATCAATGGTTGTGACGCTTAGGCCAAGCTGTTTTGCCATCATGCGGAGAGATGGAAGTTTTTCTCCGGGAAGAATACCTTCGGATAAGATGGCGTTTCTAAGATAAAGATAGAGCTGTAAATATAAAGGAGCCGTACTTTCATAATCGAAATTTGGTGCTATCAGCTGCATAAAAAAATCCTTTCATAACAAAACTGTTATTATATTTGAAATTTATTTGCGTTTTTTCTTAGTATATCACAAACTGTATATAAATAAATAGTTTAGACTGATCATTTTAATGACTACAATAATTGGTTAAGATAAAAAAGAACAAGGAGGTACGGTATGGCTGTAGATAATAAAATAAATAAGATGATTTTAACAGGGCTCATGATGGCCTTGATTACAGTTGCAACGCTGATAGTACAAATTCCGATTCCGTTTACCAATGGATACATTCACTTGGGTGACAGCATGATCTTTCTTTCCGTATTGATTTTAGGGTGGCGTTACGGCGCACTCGCTGCTGCTTTCGGCTCGGCACTTGGCGATTTGATACCCGGCTATATTCACTGGGTTCCGTGGACCTTTTGTATCAAAGGGCTGATGGCAATTTTTATGGGAATAGCAATTGAGAAATGTATGAATAGTAGAAAAAATACAGCGATTCTAGCGATAATCACTGCTTTTGTATGGATGGGATTTCAAGTAGCGGTTCAATGGATTTTGAAGGGGACAGCAGTAAATGAGCCACATTCCTTATTGGGGGATGAAGTCGAAAACCTGAGTGAATTAGGTACTTTTTTAACAGGTGTGCAGGGAAAACTAATGTTTACGACCGTTTTGATTCCCGTTTTCCTGATTATCATAGCAATTTATGTACGAAAAAAAGAACATCTGGTTATCCCTGTTTATGAAATATTAGCCATGACAATTTCTGGATTGTGGATGGTAATGGGGTATTATGCGGCGGCTGGAATCATGTACGGAAATTTTGCAGTTTCGGCCTTTAGTATTCCGTGGAATGTCGTTCAATTTGCATTGGGATTTTTCCTTGCAATGGTGATCGCGGCAGCCTTGTTGAGAACCTCGGCATCCAAGTATTTTACGTATGGATTGGTAAGAAAAAATAAAAGCGAACGGAATTGATTTTCAGAAAAAAAAATGGTATCGTATACATAAGTATGATTCACTGTATACGATACCATTTTTTTATAGAAGAGTATTATAAAATAGAGAGACTTGTCCCAATTTGTAGAACAAATTGATGGAAAGTCCTCCGTCAGCAATTCATGTGCTTTAGCGCATAGAATTGTACGGCGAAATAAAGGAGAAGAGAAAAAATTGCTTTTAATGAAAAGAGGGAAAAGAGCATGAAGGCATTAATATTAAGCATATCTACAGGTCAGGGGCATCATGCGACGGGACAAGCGATCGAAGAGCAATTTGAAAGCATGGGAGTAGAATGCCGTACTTTGGATGCTTATGAGTATATTGAACCGCTATTGAAAACTTTCATCTCAAAGGGTTATTTAATATCTACGACGTATATACCTAAGATTGCATCAAAGTTTTACGAAATAGCCGTGAAAAAAACGAAACCTGCCGCAGAATTTTCAGTAACAAAACTAACGAATACTTTTATGGCAACAGAACTTCGCAGCTACTTAGACGAATACCAGCCGGACATCATTATATGTACACACGTGCTGTCGTCTGCAATGATAAGCATATTAAAAGAGCGCAGGGAATGCAAGAGCCTTACGGTCGGAGTAGTGACAGACTTTACGGTTCACCCTCTTTGGGAAGAAACACGTTGCTTGGATTACTACGTAACGCCGAGTGAACTGCTTGAATATCAGATGGCGCATAAGGGATTGGATGTAAGTAAAATGCTGCCTTTTGGGATACCGATTAAACCGGAGTTTTCAAAGAGTATAAAACAATTGGAAGCCAGAGAAAAGCTGGGTCTGGATTTGTATAAGCCAACCATACTTTTGATGAGTGGAAGCATGGGTTACGGAAAAATTGATGTTTCACTTAAAAAAATAGATAATTTGTATTTTGATTTTCAGATTATCGTAGTATGCGGAAATAATAAAAAGATGTATAAAAAAATATGTAAAATGCAATCCCAGATGAAAAAGAAGATTCAAGTATACGGATATGTGGATAATGTTTATTTGATGATGGATGCAGTTGATTGTATTATCACAAAACCCGGAGGGATTACCTCGTCAGAGGCCTTAGCAAAGGAGCTGCCTATGATCATGGTAAATCCGATTCCCGGGCATGAGCAGAGAAATGCCGAATTTATGTTAAATAATGGATTGGCTCTCTATGCAACAAAATCCTTTCCGATTGACGAAGCACTTTTTTCTTTGTTTAAGCATCCAGAAAGAGTAGAGGATTTACGCCATACGATTAGTTTGTACGGAAAAAAACACGCTGCAAAAAGATTGTGTGAGTTCTTACTCGAGGAAATAGGAAAAGATGCATCCTGATTCATGGTCTGGATGCATTTTCGTTATAGGAAAGGAAACAGTTGTGAGAGAAAAAGAGATTGCATTGGTGTCTTTTACGAAGAATGGCGCCCTAACTGCACAAAAGATAGCATGTTTTATAAAGAGTATTGGGTATATACCGGAAGCTTATGCAAAAAAGATAGACCAGAATGAGGATGCGGTTCTTCCATTGGAGCAAAGCTTAAGTGAGTGGACAGAAGCGCACTTCTCAAAAGATGCCTTGATTTTTATCGGGGCGACAGGTATTGCCGTTCGAGCTATCGCTCCCTTTATAAAAGGAAAAACAGTTGATCCTGCAGTTATTGTTGTAGATGAAAAAGGGAGATTTGTGATTTCTTTGTTGTCTGGACACATCGGTGGTGCAAATCGTCTTTCGGAGCAGATTGCCGTGGGAATAGGTGCTGTGCCGGTGATTACAACTGCAACGGATATCAACGGGAAGTTTGCAGTCGATCAGTGGGCAAACGAGCAGAATCTTTTTATCAGTGATATGAAGCTGGCAAAAAAGATAGCATCGGCTCTTTTGGAAGAAAAAAAGGTTGGATTTTTTAGTGAAATTCCTATTTTGGGAAAAATTCCTTCGGAGTTGACGCAAGTTGAACCATGTAGTCTCGGTATCGCAGTGACCACCAAGGAAAAGGTAAATTTATATGAAGAAACGTTATATTTGGTTCCACGCCGCCTTACGTTAGGAATTGGATGCCGAAAAGATACTTCCTTTGAAAAATTAGAACGATTTACGAATGAAGTGCTAGAAAGAGAAAATATTCGCTGGTCTGCCATTGACAGGATTGCTACAATTGATATAAAACAAGAAGAGAAGGGCCTGATTACCCTTTGCGAAAAACACAACCTGCCTTTTGAAACGTATAATGCAGAGGTTCTTTCTTCTCTTGCAGGTGACTTTACTCCATCAAAATTTGTCCGTTCGATCACCGGAGTCGATAATGTTTGTGAACGTGCAGCTGTGCATGCTTCCAAAGGTAAGTTGATTTTAAAAAAAGAAGCAAGAGACGGGATGACAATTGCGATCGCCGAAAAGGAATTATCGATACGATTTTAGGTAGAAAATAGTAAAAAATAAAAGACGCTATATAAAAATATTTTTACATGCTTGTGATAGATACAATGGAATTAGAAGGAAAGGAACGAAGGAATATGTTAAAAAGAGCTAGAAGATTGCGCATGGACGAGAGCGTCCGAACGATGGTACGAGAAACAAGAATGAGCCAATCCAGTTTGATCTACCCTATTTTTGTAGAAGAGGGCAAGGGGATTATAAAAGAGATTGAAGCGATGCCGGGACAAAACCGTTACAGCTTGGACACCTTGCCGCGTGCATTAGAGGAAGTTGTAGACTCCGGTGTTGAAAGTGTCATGTTTTTCGGTATTCCAAAAGAAAAGGATGCATGCGGAAGCCAGGCTTATGCGGAAAACGGGATTGTGCAGGAAGCGTTTCGCATTGCCCGAAAAGAGGTTCCCGAGCTTTATTACGTTGGTGATGTCTGCATGTGTGAGTATACATCACATGGGCATTGCGGCATTATAAATGGCGATTCGGTAGACAATGATAAAACCTTGCCGCTACTTGCTAAAACTGCGGTTTCTCAGGTAAAAGCCGGAGCCGATATGGTTGCTCCGTCAGATATGATGGACGGAAGAGTCCGTGCCATTCGAGATGCACTTGATGAAGCGGGCTATATCGATACGCCAATTATGTCTTATGCTGCAAAATATGCTTCTGCTTTTTACGGTCCATTTCGAGAGGCAGCTGGATCAGATAACTTTAAGGGAAATCGAAGGACCTACCAAATGGATTACCATAACCGAAGAGAAGCATTAAAGGAAGTGGATTTGGACTTAGGAGAAGGGGCTGATATCATTATGGTAAAACCGGCCATGTCCTATCTGGATATTATCCGGGAAATACGAGATCGTGTAGATGTTCCGGTGGCTGCGTACAGTGTCAGCGGAGAATACGCGATGATAAAAGCAGCAGCACAGGCAGGGATGGTAGATGAAGCTGGGATTGTGGCAGAGACTGCAACGAGTATTTTTCGAGCAGGTGCAGATATTCTAATCACTTATTATGCGAAAGAAATTGCCGCAATGATAAAAGAAGGGAGAATCGGGTGATGAATCAAAATAAAACAGAACGCTCCGTAGCTTTTTTTGAAGAAGCAAAAAAATATATTCCGGGCGGGGTTAACAGTCCTTGCCGTGCATATCTTGCTGTTCAGGACACACCTCGTTTTATTGAAAAAGCGAATGGATCGTATATTTACGATGTTGATGGAAATGCGTATATTGATTATATTGGCTCTTGGGGGCCTATGATTCTAGGAAATAATCATCCGATTGTGCTGGATGCGGTGAAAGAAGTCATCGAAAGCGGACTGAGCTTTGGTGCAGCAACAGAGCGGGAAATTCAAATGGCAAAATTAGTTTGCGGATTGGTGCCTTCCATGGATATGGTTCGCATGGTCAATTCCGGAACCGAAGCAACCATGAGTGCTTTACGTACAGCAAGGGGGTACACTGGAAGGGATAAGTTCATTAAGTTTGAGGGCTGTTACCACGGACATAGTGATGCCCTTTTAGTAAAAGCAGGTTCCGGGTTGATTGCAAACGGTGGGGCGCCGGACAGTGCTGGTGTGACGGAGGGCTGTGCAAAAGACACATTAACAGCAGTCTATAATGACTTTGAAAGTGTGCAAAAATTATTTGAAGAAAATAAAGGTGAGATTGCTGCGATTATCATTGAGCCGGTTGCGGCAAATATGGGCGTAGTACCTCCTAATCCAAGATTTTTAAAGCAGCTGAGAGAAATCTGTGATGTGAATAAAACTGTATTGATCTTTGATGAAGTCATCACCGGATTTCGTTTGGCCTTAGGCGGTGCGCAGGAATTATTTGATGTAAAGCCGGATATGACGACATTCGGAAAGATTATCGGCGGCGGAATGCCGGTCGGTGCCTATGGCGGGAAGCGGGAAATCATGGAGATGGTAGCACCGTGCGGCACTGTGTATCAGGCAGGCACGCTGAGCGGAAATCCGGTAGCAATGGCAGCAGGTATTGCACAGCTCTCTTATTTAAAAGAGCATCCGGAAGTTTATACGCACATTAATAAACTGGGGAAGCTCTTGTATGGCGGTCTTCGCAAACTTGCTGAAAAGGCGGATGTGCCTTGCAGTGTCAATGACATCGGTTCCATTGGTTCTTTGTTTTTTACCGGACAAGAAGTAAAGAATTATCTGTCTGCCAAAACCGCCGATATCACTGCTTACGGAACTTATTTCCGTCAGATGCTCCTAAAGGGTATTTACCTTGCTCCGGCACAGTTTGAGGCAATGTTTATTTCCTATGCACACACGGAGACGCAAATAAAAGAAACCTTAGAAGCGGCGGAAGATTGCCTGACAAATCTAAAACGCGTCTAAGTCAAGCTGCATTTAAAATGAGGAAGACGGAGGCCATATGAAACAAATATATGTAGTTGGGATCGGGATGGGAAATCCAGAAACTTTGACGCTTGGCGGGAAAAAATGTATTGAAACGAGTCAGGCGTTGATAGGTGCTAGGCGGATGGTAGACAGCTTTCCACAGGGAAACAAGAAAAAACATTATGCAATTGCACCCGAAGAAATCACGGCATGGATTTATGAACAAACAGATATAGATTGCATTTCTGTTCTGATGTCCGGCGATGTTGGTTTTTTCAGCGGCACGAAAAAATTATGTACACTTTTAGAGGAAAAAAATAAAGAAAGATGCGCAGAAGGAAAATCTCCTTTTTGTAAGGTGGAGTGCGTCGCAGGAATCAGCTCCCTTCAATATTTCTGTTCGAAGTTGAATACCTCCTGGGAGGATGCTAAAATTGTCAGTCTGCATGGACGGGAGGCAAATGTAGCCGGTACGGTGCAGACAAATGAAAAAACGTTTTTTTTAACGGGAAGCGACCATCCGGCACAGGAGATTTGCAAACGGCTGATCGAAGCCGGATTAGGACAGGTTGAGGTTGCCGTTGGAGAACGCCTTTCTTATGAAACGGAGCGGATTGTGCTTGGGAGTGCAGAGGAACTGGGAAGGCAAAGCTTTGATTCTCTCAGTGTGGTTTTAGTACAAAACAATAAGATACAAAGACGCCAAAAACAATCCTATGGATTTTCAGACGAGGATTTTTTACGTGGTGATGTGCCGATGACAAAGGAAGAGGTACGCAGTGTCAGCCTTTCAAAATTACAGATATTAAAAACGGATGTTATTTACGATGTGGGTGCCGGCACCGGTTCGGTATCCGTTGAAATGGCACTGTTGGCGGAAGAAGGACAAGTCTATGCTGTAGAGACCAACCCGGAGGCGGTAGAACTTATTCGTTCCAATCGAGAAAAATTTGGTGCTTGGAACTTACAGATCTGTGCAGGGAAAGCACCGGAAGCATTGAACGATCTGCCGAAGCCGGATAAAGCCTTTCTTGGAGGAACGAAAGGAAATATGGAAGAGATCATTTCTTTACTTGTCCAAAAAAATCCACAGATACGTATTGTTATTAATGCGATTGCCTTGGAATCCATGTGGGAAGCGATGCAAGTGTTAAAAAAGTATGGATTTGAACACGTAGAAATCGTACAGCTGTCTTTGGCTAAGGCGAGAGAGGTAGGAAGCTTGCATATGATGACAGGGCAGAACCCCATTTTTATAATTAGTTCACAGAAAGGACAATAACATGCAGCGTAATATTCCGAGACTGATGATTGCAGCTACATCGAGCGGGGGCGGTAAAACAACAATTACCTGTGGTTTGCTGCAAGCTTTTATAAATCGTGGGATAGAAACCATTTCATTTAAATGCGGGCCGGATTATATTGATCCGATGTTTCATACAGAGGTGCTAGGGTTAAAGTCGAGAAACTTGGATCTTTTTTTCACAGATGCACAAACGACGAAAAATTTGTTTTGTAAAAATGCAAAGGGATTTGAGCTGGCAGTAATAGAAGGTGTTATGGGCTATTATGATGGGCTTGCGGGCATATCAACAGAAGCAAGTTCTTATGATTTAGCAAGAACGATGCAAACGCCAGTGATCTTACTAATTGACTGTAAAGGCAAATCTGTTTCCATCTTGGCTGAGATCAAGGGATTTCTGGAGCTTTGCCCAGACAGCAATATCAAGGGAGTTCTGTTAAATCGCTGCAATGCAATGCTGTATCCTGACCTTAAGAAACAGATTGAAAAAGAATTGGAAATTGAAGTTTACGGCTATGTACCCCAAAGGAATGATATTTCTTTGGAAAGCCGCCATTTGGGATTAGTCACCGCAAAAGAAATCGGAAACTTAAAACAAATCCTTAACCGCATTGCTGAACAAATGGAAGCAACCGTTGATTTAGATCGTTTATTGGTACTTGCTAATTCGGTAAAGCCGATTGTTTGTGAGGTAAAGGAATGCGTTCCGGGTAACTGGAGGATTGATGAGCTGTCACACGTGCAAGAAGATAAGGCGCGTATTGGTGTTGCAATGGATCAAGCCTTTTGCTTTTATTATCAGGATAATCTGGATTTACTTGCTGAACTGGGAGCGGAAATTGTACCGTTCAGTCCACTGAAGGAAGAAACACTTCCTGAAAATCTACACGGGCTTATTTTTGGAGGAGGCTATCCCGAGCTTTATCTTGAAACGCTTTCTTCGAATAAAAACTTGTTAAAAGAAATTAAGGAAACCATATCCAATGGAATTCCGTGTCTTGCTGAGTGCGGCGGATTTATGTATCTGCATGAGTGGATTCAGGATGAAGAAGGTAAACGAGTGCCTATGGTGGGAACGATTGAAGGAGGAAGCTATCCGACAGAAAAACTGGGGCGATTCGGCTACATTACGTTAACGGCGAATCAAGATAATCTTCTCTGCAAAAAAGGGAAAAGTATACGGGGCCATGAGTTTCATTACTGGGACAGCACGAATACAGGAGACTGTTTTCATGCGCAAAAACCGCTTCGAAAAACAGAGTGGAACTGCATGATTGCAGAAGGAAATTTAATTGCCGGTTATCCGCATTTACATTACTATTCCAATCCCCATTTTGCACACAATTACATAAAATCCTGTATGAAATATAAGAAGGAGGTTGAATGCATTGCAAAAAGATGAAAAAATTGCAGTTGGAAAAGCAATTTTAGCAGCGGCGCTTTTTGGAATCAGTGCACCTTTTTCAAAGATATTGTTGGAAGAAATTCCGGCGGCTTTAATGGCTGCTTTGCTTTATTTGGGAGCCGGTATTGGAATGTCCTTTGTGCAGGGTGCCGCTTACTTATATAAAAAAGAACCGTTAGAAGCAAAATTGGTGAGAAAAGATTTGCCCTACACCGTGGCGATGGTACTTCTAGACGTTTTGGCACCTGTTTTTCTCATGCTTGGGCTGAGTACTACCAGTGCAGCCAGCGTATCGCTTTTAAACAATTTTGAGATTGTTGCGACTGCACTAATTGCCGGTATTTTTTTTCGGGAGCCGCTTGGAAAGCGTATGTGGGGAGCGATTGCGGTAATTACTGCGGCAAGTATGCTTTTGTCATTTGAGGATGTTTCAAAACTTTCTTTTTCACTAGGAAGTATTTTTGTATTGCTAGCTTGCCTTTGCTGGGGGATGGAAAATAACTGTACACGCATGCTTTCATTAAAAAACCCGCTCGAGATCGTGATTATAAAAGGCTTTGGATCGGGGTTTGGCGCTCTGCTGCTCTTTCTCTTTATCGAAAATAGAGAAGGTATCCCTTATTTGACTGGATTTTCATCCGTCTATTACTGTATAGCGGCAATGCTGTTAGGCTTTGTAGCTTATGGCCTGAGTATTTTCTTTTACATTTCAGCGCAGAGATATTTAGGAGCGGCGAGGACGAGTGCCTATTATGCAGTCGCGCCTTTTATTGGGGTAGCTTTATCCATAGCCTTTTTCTCAGAACATCTGCCACAGCGTTTTTGGGTTGCAGTTCTTCTTATGATAGTAGGGACCTATTTAACGACAGTAGAAAAGCATACACATATACACAAGCACCAAACGATGGGACATACGCATAAGCATACGCATACCGATGGGCACCATAACCACGTTCATGAAGGGGATGGTGAGCTTGTTCACAGCCATTATCATATGCACGAGGCAATGGAGCATACACATAAACATAAGCCTGACATGCATCATCGGCATGCGCATGAATGCTAGCCTGAAATAATATAAAATAAAAAGGACAACTTCTTGAAAACGAAAAAATCACATGATATAATGAGATGACAATTAAGATATTATTAGGTGTTCGGTATTTTCCTGCCGAAAGAATAGGGAAGATGGGTGAAAGTCCCACGCGGTCACGCCGCTGTAATGGTCGAGTTGTATACAACAGCATCACTGTGGAAATGGGAAGATGGTATACAATGCTGAAGCCAAAGCCAGAAGACCTGCCTGATGATAGGTTCTGATTTTATTAAAAATCAGTAATTACATTTTCTTACGGACGATAGGAGGGTGTAATTCAGGGGAACATGAGATACATGATGTTTCCTAGTATTACGCTATTCTGATTTGTTTTAGAGTGGCGATTTTTTATTGGAGGGAAAAATTATGACAAGAACAAAAACAGAAAGACGGATTTTTTCATTAGGGGTTATCCTTGCTTTTGTGTTTGGAACGGCAACGATATCCAATGCAATGCACATTATGGAAGGATATTTGCCATTGAACTATTGCATTATATGGGGAGCGGTTTGTATTCCATTTTTAGTGGCAGGCTTTTTTTCAATCAAGAAAACACTTGCAAAACATAGAAAGACCATGCTGATTTTAGTGATGGCAGGTGCGTATGCGTTTGTACTATCCGCATTAAAAATTCCATCCGTTACCGGAAGCAGTTCTCATCCGACAGGAACCGGACTCGGCGCAATTTTATTCGGGCCTTCTGCTATGGCAATTATCGGAATTATTGTTTTATTATTTCAGGCTATTTTACTTGCGCATGGAGGCCTGACAACTTTAGGTGCAAATACTTTTTCCATGGCAATTGCAGGACCATTCGTATCCTATGCAATTTATAAACTATGTAGAAGCGTAAAGCTCCCAAAATCAGTTGGTGTATTTTTGGCGGCTTGCTTAGGCGATTTATTTACTTATTGTGTGACTGCTGTTCAGCTCGCAATGGCACATCCATCCGAGGTGGGAGGCTTCCGCGCATCTTTAATTGAATTTTTAGGAATCTTTGCAATGACACAGGTGCCGCTTGCACTCATTGAGGGATTAGTGGCCGTTGTAGTAATGCTGGGATTAGAAAGTTATGCTAAGCCTGAGTTGACTGAGCTTGGATACATGGAGGTGTAAAGATGACAAAGAACGCTAAGATAGTAATTGTACTGCTGCTTCTCGTAGTGGTCATTGCGGTAATTCCGCTTTTATTCATTCACGATTCTGAATTCGGTGGCGCAGATGGTGCTGCAGAAGATGCAATCACAGCGATTAATCCAAACTATGTCGCATGGGCAGAGCCTATTTTAGAACCGCCGGGCGGTGAAACCGAATCCCTTTTGTTCTGCTTACAGGCAGGACTGGGTGCCAGTGTATTTGGTTATGGGTTTGGATATTTAGTAGCTAGAAAAAAATACAAGAAAAAAGATGAAAAATAAAGTCTGGATTGGACCGGGAGGAAAGAAACAATGATGATTATCGACAAACTAGCGTATTCGTCCCAACTACGATATAAAAGTCCATTTTTAAAATCTGCCTTTGCGGTCGGAACACTTTTCATATGCGTGGGTGCCCGCTCCTTTGTCGTATCAGCTATTGTATTGATTCTAATGGGATGTTTGACTGTGTTTTACAGTCGAACATCTTTTTCCCATTATATGAAACTTATGACAGCACCTTTTGCCTTTCTCGCATTAGGTACAGTCGCCATTGCCGTAAATTTTACGGATGCACCTATGGACTTGCTATCAATTCCCGTAGGTACTCATTATTTGGCTGTGAGTGTCACATCTTTCACTTATGCCATTCGATTAATTCTTGTTTCCCTGGCTTCTGTTTCCTGTCTGTATTTTCTTACGCTTACGACTCCGCTTTTAGATCTGCTTACTGTTTTGAGGCGCCTGCACTGTCCTTGGATCATTGTTGAATTAATGATGTTGATTTATCGGTATATCTTTGTGCTTCTTGATATGGCAGTTGCGATCACAACCGCTCAAAATTGTCGTTTGGGTAACCGCGATGCGAAGACCGCCGTTCAAGCTATGGGACTCATGCTGTCTGTGCTTTTAGTCCGAGCTTTAAATAAATCCTCATTGCTCTATGATGCGATGGAATCTCGTTGTTACGACGGAGAAATCAGGGTATTGATGCAAAGCAGTTCTTCGGGCATGAAAGAAAAGGCAGGAGTCACTTTATTTTTAATCGCATTATTGATGATTTCAGCTGTCTGCAAATGGAACGGAGGCATTTAATGAAGGAGACGATTGTAAAAGCAGAGAAGGTATGCTATACGTACGAGGATGGTACCGAAGCACTGAAAGGAATCAATTTAGAGATAAAACGAGGCGAAAAGATTGCGATTATGGGAGCCAATGGTTCTGGGAAGTCTACCTTTTTTCTTCACTTAAATGGTGTGATGAAGCCAAAATCAGGGACTATTTATATAGATGGAACGCCGATTAATTATTCCCGAAAGGGCCTTCTTGAGGTAAGAAAAAAAGTGGGAATTGTGTTTCAGGACCCAGATAATCAGTTGTTTTCAGCAAATGTAATACAGGAGATTTCCTTTGGTATTTTGAATTTGGGAGTCGGTGAAGAAGAAGCAAAGGAAAGAGTCGAGCAAGTAATCAAAGAATTAAATATTACGGAATTTAAAGAAAAGCCAACTCATTTTTTAAGCGGTGGACAAAAAAAACGAGTCGCGATTGCCGATATTTTAGTCATGGACCCTGAGGTTATGATTTTAGATGAACCTGCTTCAGCACTTGATCCAAAGCATGCACGTTTGATTGACGGGATTGTGGATCAATTGAGTGAAAAAGGGATTACGGTGATCCTTTCCACGCATGATGTGGAACGTGCACTGATCTGGGCTGATCGAGTTATTTTGTTTCACGAAGGGTCGGTCGTTGGACAAGGTGTTCCGGAAGACGTTTTTTTAAATCAAGAACTTTTAACGAAAACAAACCTTGAAAAACCTACTGTACTTCGCATTTTTGAACGACTCTGCGAGGTTGGTATTTTAGATAAAACACTGCCAATGCCCCGTAAAGCGGAGGAATTGGAACGATATATTATGCAAAGAAGATAATTGGAGGATTTCATGAACCAGAAAAAAGCAATGCTTGTGGTCAGCTTTGGGACCAGCTATGAAGAAACCAGAAATAAGACCATTGGAGCAATTGAAAAAGAGATTGCTGAAAGTTACCCGGATTGGGAAATCCGGCGGGCATTTACCAGTGGAATGATTTTAAGAGTATTGGAAAAACGTGATGGACTGCATATTGATAATGTGACAGAAGCGATGGAAGGTTTAGTTCAAGATGGATTTCGAACCGTTTTGATACAGCCGACGCATATTATCAACGGAGATGAATATGACAAGATGGTCGATGCAGTCAAGCCGTATATGGAACAATTTGAAACAATAAAAATCGGAGAACCTTTATTGAGTTCCTCTGAGGACTATGAGGAAGTGGTAAAAGGAGTCATGGCACAACTGCCGCAGCTTCAAGCTGAGGAAGCCTTGGTACTGATGGGACATGGAACCACTCACCATACAGATGCCGTTTACGCCGCTTTAGATTATCGCTTTAAGGCAATGGGTTACAAAAATGTTTTTGTAGGAACGGTAGAAGGCTATCCGGATTTTGAACAAGTAAGCAGTATGGTAGACACTTACCGCCCGAAAAAAGTAATTCTGATGCCGTTCATGGTTGTTGCCGGAGATCATGCGCAAAATGACATGGCAGGAGAGGAAGAGGATGCATGGAAGACTCTTTTTGAGGAAAGCGGCTATGAAGTAGAGTGCATTTTAAAAGGGCTTGGAGAATTTAGCGAAATTCGCAGACTATACCTTAAACATGTTGCAGATATGCTTACAGAAGAATAAAAGGGAACAACCCATCTTCGGGAAAGTGAGAATGCCAATGGATATTCAAAAAAAGAACGTTGGAGAAAAGAATAAGAAATTAAGAGAAGGCTATACGACGGGAACCTGTGCAGCGGCAGCAGCACAGGGTGCCGTCATTTTTGCTTTTTCAGAAGCATTGCCAAAATCAGCCAAAATTCTTACGCCAAAGGGCAAATATCTGGAAATCACGCTTTTGGAAAGTAATCGTGGCTGTACAGACAACGGCGACGTATATGCGGTATGTGCAGTCAAAAAAGACAGCGGAGATGATCCAGATGTAACGAATGGCGTTTTGGTTTATGCAAAAGTAACTTTAGAACCGAAAGAGGAAAAAGGAATTGTTCTCATGGCTGGTCTGGGAGTTGGAACTGTTACAAAACCGGGACTGGCTTGTGCAGTAGGACAGCCTGCGATTAATCCGACACCCCGACGCATGATCGAGCAAGAGATCGAAAAGGTTGTAGAAGAATTTGAATATAGCGGCCGTATATCCGTTGAGATTTCAATTCCAAAAGGCGTTGAAATCGCGAAACGCACTTATAACCCCAGACTGGGAATCGTAGGAGGTATTTCCGTCCTCGGTACAAGCGGCATCGTAGAGCCGATGAGCGAGCAGGCCTTGATTGATACTATTAAGGTAGAAATGAATATGCAAAAAGCAGCCGGAGCAAGGTATTTGGTGATTACACCGGGGAATTACGGAGAAACTTTTTTAAAAAATACCATGAAGCAGGGAGAGCTTTATACAGTAAAATGCAGCAACTTTTTGGGAGACGCTCTGGATTATGCAGAAGAATCCGGGTTTGACGGACTTCTACTTGTCGGGCATATCGGAAAATTTGTTAAGGTTGCCGGCGGAATTTTCAATACACATTCTAAATATGGAGATGCACGCTTGGAAATAATGTCAGCACATGCAGCACTAAAGGGAGCATCACAGAAAACAATTGAAAGGCTGATGAATTGTCTAACAACAGATGATGCAATTTCAGTGCTTGATGAGGTACAATTAAGAGAAAAGACAATCGAGTCCATTTTGGAAAAGCTGGATTATCACATCAAAGAACGCACTCACAAATCCATACAGATTGGTGCAGTCACCTTTTCAAACCAATATGGATATTTGGGACAAACAAAAGACGCAGCAAAGCTTATAGAGAGGCTTTAGAAATGGAGGTAAAAATATGGCAAAATTATATGGTCTTGGAGTAGGGCCGGGAGATCCAGAGTTAATGACCTTAAAATCAGTTCGGATGATTCGTGAAAGTGACATCATAGTCCTTCCGAAATCAGGTCAAAAAATCAATGCAGCATATACCATTGCAAAAGGGAGTGTGCCGGAAATTGACCAAAAGGTACGGATGGAGGTTTCCATGCCTATGACTCGGGATCAGGAAAAATTAAGGCAGAGTCATGACGCGGCTGCAGATCAAATCATTGAAAAGTTGAAAGAAGGAAAAAATGTTGCATTCTTGACATTAGGAGATCCTTCTATCTATTCGACGTACATTTATGTTCATGAGCGAGTGCTGGAAAAAGGATTTGAAGCCGAAATCATACCAGGCATCCCTTCTTTTTGTGCGGTCTCTGCAAGATTGAATGAAGGATTGACAGAAGCGGCGCAGCCTCTCCATATCATACCTGCTTCTTATGATGGAATTGAAGAGGCACTGCGGTTAAACGGCACCAAGGTATTAATGAAAAGTGGAAAAGCAATTGGAAAGGTAAAAGAAGAGCTGTTAAAGATGGAACCATCTCCAACCGTTAAAATGGTTGAACGCTGTGGGATGCAGGGAGAACGGATTTTTAACAATGTTGATGAAATAGATGAAGATGCGAGCTATTTTTCCATATTAGTCGTAAAAGACAAAGAAGAAAGTACAGGAGGTTTTTAGTATGGTACATTTTGTTGGAGCAGGTCCGGGAGCAGCCGATTTAATTACAGTCAGAGGGCAGCGTCTTTTACAAGAAGCAGACGTAATCATATATGCTGGTTCCTTAGTAAATCCGGAACATTTAAAGCTGGCGAAGGATGGTTGTAAAATTTACGACAGCGCATCGATGACTCTAGAAGAAGTAATCAGCGTGATGCAGGGGGCGGAAAACGAAGGGAAGACAACGGTTCGTCTTCATACGGGAGACCCAAGCATTTACGGTGCGATTCGAGAGCAGATGGATTTGCTGGAGCCCAAAGAAATTGAATTTGACGTGACTCCGGGTGTCAGCTCCTTCTTTGGTGCAGCGGCAGCGTTAAAGGCAGAATATACTCTGCCTGATGTGTCTCAGACTGTAATCATTACACGTATGGCAGGTAGGACTCCGGTTCCGGAAAAAGAAGAAATATCAAAATTAGCTTCACACAATGCAACTATGGCTATTTTCTTAAGCACAGGATTATTAGAGCCACTAAGAGAACGCTTGCTTGTCGGCGGGTACAGTAAGGAAACTCCGGCAGCTATTGTTTATAAAGCAACCTGGCCGGAAGAAAAAGTTTTTTATGGGACAGTAGATACCTTGCCGCAAATAGCAAAGGAAAATAATATTACAAAGACAGCGTTGATTTTGGTAGGAAATTTTTTGGGTGATAAATATGAACGGTCTAAGCTGTATGATCCTACCTTTACGCATGAATTTAGAGAGGCGATTAAATAAATGCAGATTACCATGATAGGAATTGATCACAGCAAGGCTAGCATTGCTTACCGTGAGCTTTTCTCTTTTACCAAAGCGGGTGCTATGGAAGCGATGAAATACATGAAGGAGAAATTCGAACTTTCCGGCTGTGTACTGCTGTCTACCTGCAATCGTACAGAGCTTTGGATCAGCAGCGGAGAAAAAGCCCATATACCGCCTTATGAAATGCTGTGTGAAGTCAAAAAAATTAATCGCAAGCAATATGGCGAATTTTTTGTTGAGCGAGAAGGGAAAGAAGCAGTCGACCACTTATTGAGACTGACTTGCGGATTGAATTCTAAAATTTTCGGTGAAGATCAGATCATTTCACAGGTAAGAGAGGCTTTAGCTCTATCCAGAAAATGCGGATGTGAAGATATGGTTTTGGAAAAGGTGTTTCAAACCGCAATTGCAGCAGCAAAGAAAGTAAAATCAACCGTTCGGCTGACAGCAGTTGATCAGTCGATTGCGTATAAGGGTGTACAGCTCCTGAAAGAGGAACTGGGTGGCTTAAAAGGCGTTCGCTGCTTGATTATCGGAAATGGGCAGATGGGAAAATTGATTGCAAATGCATTGACCTCGCATGGAGCAGATGTAACAATGACGTTGCGTAAGCGCATGCATGGTCAGGAAGAACAGGGCTCGATTGTACCAGAGCATTGCAGCATGCTGCCTTATGAGGAGCGACATTCAGCGTTGGAGGAATCAAAAGTTGTAATCAGTGCGACTTTGAGCCCGCATTTTACACTGAAAAAAGAGGAAGTCCAAAGCGTTCTTTCTGAAGAGAAGAAACGGGTATGGATGGATTTGGCAGTGCCAAGAGACATCGACCCTACCTTGAACCATACGTTTGGCATTTCCATTTACGATATTGATACCATGGGACAGACTGCTTGCGACAGTGAAAATGATTTACAGGTAAAAGAAGCTTTAAATATCTTAAATCAATATGCAGAGTGCGTTGCAAGATGGTTTGCATTTCGTAAACAGGTGCCGCAGGTAAAACGGATTACGGCACTTGCTGCAGAGGACACAAAATGTCGGATTGGTGAGCCGATTGAGACACTTGTGCTTGATCAAAAAGATGGGAAGGAACTGACAAAAGCAATCGAGGCAGCCGCTGAGAAATCAGTCGGTAAGCTGCTTTACGGACTTCGGGATACGTTGTCACCGGATTTGTGGCAGACGTGTATGAATGCGTTAGAAGATGCAGCTAAAAAAGATACATTAAAGACAGGATCAAGAAAAGATCGATATGAGGGGAAACGAAAATGAAAATATATGTAGTAGGATTGGGTCCGGGTGGATTGGAACAAATGACGCAAAGAGCAGTTACTGCGCTTGAAGAGAGCCAGGCTATTATCGGATATGACGTGTACATTGACTTAATTCGAGATCAGTTTAGTCACAAAAAATTATTATCTACTCCGATGAAAAAAGAGGTAGACCGATGTCATCTAGCCATTCAGGAGGCCTTAAAGGGACAAGTGGTTTCCATGGTTTGCAGCGGAGATGCCGGTGTTTACGGAATGGCAGGGCTGATGTTTGAAGTAGCACAGGAATACGATCCGATTGAGATTGAAATCGTATCAGGAATTACGGCAGCATGCAGCGGAGCAGCTGTTTTGGGTGCACCGCTCATTCATGATTTTGCAGTTATCAGCTTGAGCGATCTTCTCACTCCGTGGGAATTGATAGAAAAACGCTTGGATTGTGCAGCCGCTGCTGATTTTGTATTATGTCTTTACAATCCGTCCAGCAAGAAACGGTACGATTATTTACAGAAAGCATGTGATATCATATTGCGACATAGAAAGGCGGACACGGTAGCCGGATTTGTTCAGAACATTGGAAGAGATGGCGAAAAAGGTACGATTTTGAGCTTGCAGGAGCTGCGTGATACGCAGGTTGATATGTTCACCACCGTATATATCGGAAACTCGAAAACGAAAGAGCTTGCAGGCAGAATGGTTACACCAAGAGGGTATCGCCTTTAAGAAATAAGATTGGAGGACACTATGCCGAAATTATTAATATTTGCAGGAACCACAGAGGGACGGCATTTGGTAGAAATCCTATCTAAAACAAAAGGCCTTCAAGTTTTTGCTTCTGTTGCCACAGAATACGGTAGAGCTTTGCTGCCTGGCGGCATCCCTAATGTCATTGTTAAATCGGGGCGTATGCTGCCCGAGGAAATGGAACAATTTCTGAGAAAAGAGCAGTTTGACTTTGTAATTGATACGACACATCCCTATGCGGTTTTAGCTACTGAGAACATTAGAGAGGCTTGCACAAAAACAGATACTGCGTATATTCGATTGCTGCGTGCGTCAACTGACCTCGTCAAGACAAAATATCACGAGCGGGAGAGCAGTAAAAGTCAGACGGCGATGGATTGTGAAGAATTCATCTTTGCAGAGGATGTAACTGAGGCTGCCGAGTATTTGAATCAGACGCAGGGAGCCGTTTTGTTAACGATAGGAAGCAAAGAATTAGAAGCGTTTACAAGGGTAGAGAACTATGCGCAGAGATTGCACCCTAGAGTATTGCCAATGCCGGAGGTTCTAAAAAAATGCGCTGATTTGGGCTATGAAGGAAAAAACTTGATTTGCATGCAGGGGCCGTTTTCTTATGAGATGAATTGCGCCTTACTGAAGAAAACGAAAGCATCGTATATGGTGACCAAGGATTCGGGAAAAGCCGGAGGCTTCGATGAAAAATATCGAGCAGCGATGGACATGGGAGTTAAAGTGCTTTTGATTGGGAGAAAAAAGGAAGAGCAGGGACTTTCGCTGCAAGAAGTATTGCTGTTTCTAGAGAAAACCTATCATTTGAATTTGCAAGCTGCGCAGATGGTACCTGGAGAGCTCGAAGCGGAAAGCATAGGGAATGCAGCAGGCGAAGAAGAAAAAAGCGGATGGTTCCCGTTATTTATAAATTTAGCAGAGCAAGCCGTTACCGTAATCGGAGCAGGAAAAATTGCAAAGAGGCGAGTAAAGGTACTAGAAGAATTTTCCTGTAAAATAACCGTCATTGCAAAAGAAGCAGATTCCTTTTTCACAACGAGACAAGATGAGAAACGTTTGACGCTGCTCACAAAAGAATTTGAAGAAGAAGACATCAGGGAGGCAATGCTGGTCATCGCTGCGACCAACGACCGTTTTATAAATCATACTGTAGCAGAAATTTGCAAACGAGAGCATATACTGGTTAATGTGGCAGACTGCAAAGAGGAATGTGATTTCTATTTTCCGGGTGTCGTACGGAAAGGGGATTTGACAATCGGTGTGACTGCGGGAGGAAAAGACCATGCTTTGGCGAAATCTGCTACCGCAGCATTAAAGGCCTATCTGGAGAATCACCATCATTTGTCAGTTAAACGGGAGGAAAGTGAAAATGGAACGAAGAAAGATTAGAATCGGGAGCCGAGAGAGCAAGCTGGCAGTGATACAGTCTCAAATGGTTATGGATTTGATCCATCAGTATCATCCGGAAATCGAATTGGAGTTGGTTACAATGAAGACCACCGGAGATATCATATTGGATAAGACATTGGATAAAATCGGAGGGAAAGGCCTTTTTGTAAAGGAATTAGATAAAGCCCTTTTGGAAGGAAAAATTGACTTGTCCGTACACAGTTTGAAGGATATGCCGATGGAAGTCCCAGAGGAGATTCCTTTGATCGGGTTTTCAAAGAGAGAAAATCCTTCCGATGTACTGGTGTTACCAGAGGGGGTAAAGGAACTCGACCCTGCAAAACCAATTGGAAGCTCAAGCCGGCGAAGAAATTTGCAGCTTTCAACGCTTTATCCAGGTCATGAGACAAAAAGCGTAAGAGGAAATGTGCTTACCAGACTTTCCAAGCTGGACAGTGGTGAATATAGTGCATTGGTATTAGCCTATGCGGGTTTGGAACGACTGGGGCTGTCTGGGAGAATCAGCAGAGCCTTTTCTCCACAGGAGATGGTTCCGTCTGCCGGGCAGGGCATTTTAGCAATCCAGGGAAGAGCCGGAGAGAATTATGATTTCTTAGATTGCGTTCGAGATAAAGATGCAGAGTCTGAGGCCTTGGCAGAAAGAGCTTTTGTGCGCTATTTAGATGGCGGATGCAGTTCACCGATCGGTGCATTTGCGCAGGCTAGCGATTCTAAAATAACAATACGTGGTCTTTATTATGATGAAGAAAGCGGCGAATATTGCATCGAAGAGACCTCAGGTGAAAGAAAAGACGGGATACGATTGGCAGAAGCATTGGCAAAACGTTTGAAGGAAGAAGGTGCAAGATGCAAAAGGAAATAAATAGACAACATACAAAGGAGAATGAAAGCGTTAAAAGCGGAAAAGTGTGGCTGGTAGGTGCGGGACCGTCCGATGCCGGGTTGTTTACTCTGCGAGGTAAGGCAGTTTTGGAGCAGGCAGATGTAGTTGTGTACGATAAGCTCGTTGGGCAAGGCGTTTTGGGACTGATTCCTTCCGGTACTGAATTGATTCCGGTTGGAAAAGTTTCCGGATATCATCCGATTCCACAGCATCAAATCAATGAAATCCTATTGGAAGAAGCATTGAAGGGCAAAAAAGTAGTTCGTCTGAAAGGCGGAGATCCTTTTGTATTTGGACGTGGCGGAGAAGAATTGGAATTGCTGTGTGAACGAGGTGTGCCATTTGAAATCGTACCAGGAATTACGTCAGCAATTTCAGTACCTGCATATAACGGAATTCCAGTTACACATAGAGATTTTTGTTCCTCGCTTCATATCATTACAGGACATACGAAAAAATCAGAGGAAGCTGAAGTTGATTATGAAGCATTGGTTAAGGTTGGCGGAACGATGATCTTCCTTATGGGTGTCAGTGCAATGCCGAAAATATGCAAGGGACTCTTGGAAGCAGGAATGAGAAAAGATATGCCGGCCGCTATTTTAGAGCGTGGAACAACAGCGCATCAGCGTCGTGTGGTATCCGATTTGACAAATTTACCGAGAGATGCAGAAAAAGCAGGAATTCAAACGCCGGCGATCATCGTTGTTGGGGAAGTGTGCAGTTTAGCAGATCAATTTCATTGGGCGGAAGATCGCCCGCTTGGCGGATTGAAAATAGCAGTGACAAGACCAAGAGATCGCAATTCCACGCTGGCTTCTATGCTGTCCGATCAGGGCGCAGAGGTTGTCCTTTTACCAACCATCGAAACAGAGGCCATTTTAGAGAATACAGGACTCAGAGAGAATCTAAAAGAGATACAAAAGTATCAATGGATTGCGTTTACCAGCCCGGCAGGGGTAAAAGTGTTTTATGACGAAATGCAGAAAATGCGTATGGATATTCGCAGCTTGAATGGCTTAAAATTTGCGGCGATTGGAACCGGAACAAAAAAAGCAATTGAAGAAAAAGGTATCTTTGTGGATTTGATGCCCGATGTGTACAGTGGCGAAGCTTTGGGACATGCACTGGCAGAGCGGCTGAAAAAAGAAGAGAAAGAAGGGGACAGGCCATTCCTGCTGCTGCCAAGAGCGAAAATCGGAACACAGGAAGTGACACGCCCTTTAGATGAGGCAGGAATTTCCTATGTTGACCTTCCGGTATATGAGACCATTGACTTGGAACCGAATGATATGGTTTTTTATGACGAAACAGTAGATTATGTTGCCTTTACCAGCGCATCAACGGTAAGGGGATTCACAAAAATGTATCCGAATATCGATTATTCTAAAATTGAGGCAGTATGTATTGGCGAACAAACAGCAGCACAGGCGAGGGTCTTTGATATGAAAATAAGCATTGCGGAAAGAGCGACGATGGAAAGCATGGTTGATTGCTTGCTTTACAAGAAGGAAGGGGAAAGAGCATGATTCCTTTCCTCACACAATCAATGATTGCTTTAGGTGTGGGATTTTTAATGGATTTAATCTTAGGTGATCCGTATTTTCTACCTCATCCGATTCGGTGGATCGGGAAGGGAATTGAAATTGGTGAAGCATTGATACGCAGCTGTTTCCGGAAAACACCACAGGGAGAACTGGCGGGCGGAGTGTTGCTTGCATGCTGTATCATGTTTTTTTCCTTTGGAATACCATTTGGAATCATATGGGCCTTAGGTAAAATCAGCCCTTTCCTTTCCCTTGTAGCGGAAAGCATCATGTGCTATCAAATACTGGCAATTAAGGCTCTGAAAACGGAAAGCACGAAGGTTTATAAGAAATTAGCAGAAGATGATATTGAAGGAGCGAGATATCAGGTTTCCATGATTGTCGGAAGAGATACAGAGAGCTTGAGCATGCAGCAGATTGCAAAAGCTACGGTGGAGACCATTGCGGAAAATACTTCAGATGGAACCGTTGCACCTTTGCTTTTCATAGCGATCGGCGGCGCACCCCTTGGGTTCTTATATAAATCCATAAATACGATGGATTCCATGATCGGCTATAAAAATGATCGCTATTTATATTTTGGACGTTTTGCTGCAAAGCTGGATGATGTGGCAAATTATATACCGGCGAGGGTTTCCGCACTTCTTATGATTCTGGCAGCCCTTTTCTTAGGAATGGACTATAAAAATGCATTTCATATTTTTTTAAGAGATCGTTATAATCATGCCAGTCCGAACAGCGCACAGACAGAGTCCGTTTGTGCAGGAGCATTGCAGATACAGCTAGCAGGAGATGCTTACTACTTTAGCAAGCTTTATAAAAAGAAGACCATTGGTGATGCTGTTCGCTCCATTGAGTATGAGGATATTGCAAGAGCGAACCAACTTTTATACGGCACGGCATGGATCGGTATAGTACTATGTTTAATTGGAATGGGAGTAATACAATGGCTGATTTAATTCACGGCGGTGATATATATTCCGTAAGAGAAAAAGGAAATAACGGCAAACTTCTTGATTTTTCCGCAAACATTAACCCTCTCGGTCTGCCGGATTCGGTAAAGGAAGCAGTGATTTCGGGCTTGGAAAGCTGCATTCATTATCCTGATCCGCTTTGCAGAGAGTTGCTGCGGGATTTGGCTCACTATGAAAAGGTAAAGGAGGAGCATCTGATTTGCGGAAATGGTGCTGCTGATTTGATCTTTCGCCTCGTAGTTGCAAAAATGCCTTATAAGGCAATGGTGCTTGCACCTACCTTTGCAGAATATGAGAAATCCTTAGAATCCATCGGGTGTATCGTAAAGCATCATTATCTAAAAGCAGAGAATCAGTTCCGACTGGGAGAAGATATTTTATTTTTATTGAACGAGTCCATTGAAATGTTGTTTTTATGTAACCCAAACAATCCTACGGGGCAGATTATGGACCCGGCCTTGCTTCGTCAAATTTTAGTACGTTGTAAGGAATTTAATATTTTATTGGTTTTGGATGAATGTTTTGTCGATTTTCTGGAAAACCCGGAAGGAAATACGATGAAAGAGTTTATAGAAGAGTATGATAATCTATTTATATTGAAAGCATTTACAAAGAATTTCGCTATGCCTGGACTTCGTCTTGGATATGGGATATGCAGCAACCGGGGCCTGCTTGATACACTTTCTGAGACTGGGCAGCCTTGGGCAGTTTCGCTGCCTGCACAGCTGGCAGGTGTGCAAGCATTGAAAGAAACCGAATATCTGGAAAAAGCCAGAACTTTAATTTTTCAGGAAAAGGCGTATTTGCAAGCCGAATTGCAGAGACTTGGATTTCACGTTTTTTCTTCTGCTGCCAATTATATATTTTTCCAACTTCCAATAGAAAAGGATGCATATGACCGCAAAGACTTTAAAGCATTGCTGCAAGAAAAAAATATTATGGTGCGGAGCTGTGGCAATTATAAAGGCTTGACTCCAGATTATTTTCGAATTGCAGTGAAACTGCACGAAGAAAACGAACAGCTGGTAAAAGCATTGGAAGAAATCAGAAAAGTCAGCTCTGATAAAAAGGAATAGGGGGATACAAAATGGCAAAGGCAATTATGGTGCAAGGTACGATGTCCAATGCAGGAAAAAGCTTATTGGTGGCTGGATTATGTCGTATTTTTAAACAAGACGGCTATCGTGTCGCACCCTTTAAATCACAAAATATGGCTTTGAATTCCTTCATTACAAAAGAAGGTCTTGAAATGGGACGAGCACAGGTTGTGCAGGCAGAAGCTGCCGGCATTGAACCTTCGGTTCTGATGAATCCGATTTTGCTGAAGCCGACGAATGATACAAGTTCGCAGGTCATTATCAATGGTGAAGTGGCAAGCAATATGAGCGCAACGGAGTATTATAGACGGAAAAGAGAAATTGTTCCGGAAATTGAAAAGGCTTACGAAGCTCTGGCAAAGGATTATGATATTATTGTAATTGAGGGCGCAGGAAGTCCCGCGGAAATCAACTTGCAGGAAAACGATATTGTAAATATGTTTATGGCAAGGCTTGCAAAGGCACCCGTCCTTTTGGCAGGTGACATTGACCGTGGCGGCGTCTTTGCCTCCATCGTGGGGACGATGGTGCTTTTCTCTGACGATGACCGTGCCAGGGTGAAAGGGACTCTGATTAATAAATTCAGAGGAGATCGTAAAATTTTACAGCCGGGGTTGGATATGCTGGAGGAAAAGATCAATGTTCCTACTGTAGGGGTTATCCCTTATTTGGATGTAGACATTGATGATGAGGACAGCTTGACAGAACGTTTTAGCCGAAAAGACAGCGTAGGTCTGATTGATATTGCAGTGATTCGTGTGCCGCGTATATCGAATTTTACGGATTTTAACGTACTGGAATACGCTCCGGGTGTGACTTTGCGTTATGTGGGAGCAGTCGGTGAACTTGGCAATCCGGATATGATTATTTTACCCGGGACCAAAAATACAATGGAAGATTTGCTCTGGATGCGTCAAAGCGGTTTAGAAGCTGCCGTATTAAAGCATGCTTCGGCGGGAAAAGCTGTTTTTGGGGTTTGCGGAGGATTTCAAATGATGGGAAAGGTGCTGTCAGATCCACACGGCGTGGAAGCTGGAGGAAGCATTTCCGGTATGGGATTGCTTCCGGCGGAGACTATATTTGAAGAAGAAAAAACAAGAACGCAGGCAAAAGGCAAATTTACCAATCAGGTGAGGGGCATTTTTTCAGATTTATCCGGTGTTGAACTAGAAGGATATGAGATTCATATGGGGCAGACCGAGCTGATTGCAGATGCAGAGAATACACAAGAGGTAGGTCTTCTTACGCATATTACGGAGCTTTCCGGTAAAGCCTGCGATAAGGTCGTAGGTATGTGCTGCGGAAATATTTATGGTTCATATATCCATGGTATCTTTGACAAAGAGGATGTAGCAAAGACGATTGTATCTGCGCTTTATCGCAGCAAGGGCTTGGATGAGAGTGAAGTATCGAGCTTGAATGTTGCTGCTTATAAAGAAATGCAGTATGATAAGCTGGCAGAGCAGATGAGAGCAAATATGGATATGAATGCGATTTATCGTATATTAGAGGAAGGTATTTGATATAAAAGAATGAATCAATCAGAAGTTTTTTTATTTTATAAAGAAGAACATGCCATAAAAGATTAAACAAGTAAAGGAGGAAATATGAAGGTAAAATTACAAAATGTATTACCCAAAGAGATTGAAAAACGAAGTTTTGAAATCATTTCGGAAGAACTTGGGGAACGTAAAATTGATCCGCAAAATGAGCCGGTTGTAAAGCGTGTGATTCATACATCCGCAGATTTTGACTACTATGAAAATCTGAAATTCTCTCAAGAGGCAATGAAAAAAGGAATCGAAGCAATTAAAAACGGAGCTTATATTGTGACAGATACAAAAATGGCCTATTCTGGTGTAAATAAAGCGGTTTTAGAATCGTTCGGCGGCGAGGCACTCTGTTTTATGGCAGACGACGATGTCGCACAGACTGCTAAAAAAAATGGATCGACAAGGGCAACTGCAAGCATGGATAAAGCAGCTGAGCTTGTCAAAGAAGGAAAGCCGATTATTTTCGCAATCGGAAATGCACCGACCGCTTTGGTTCGGTTATATGAATTGATTGAGGAAGGAAAGCTTTCTCCTTCACTCATCATTGGCGTTCCGGTAGGATTTGTCAATGTAGTGGAATCAAAGGAATTGATTATGGAATTGGAGGTTCCTTATATTGTTGCGCAGGGGAGAAAAGGTGGAAGCAATGTAGCAGCCGCCATTTGTAATGCCATGCTTTATATGGCGAGAGATCAGAGAGACCAATCCAAATAAGATAAAAAGAATCAGAAGAAGCAGGAAAAGAGGCGAAAGCATGAAGAGTTATTTGGAAGTTATAAATGAGATTAAGCCGGCTGATGAAAAAGCTATGCAGGAAGCCAAGGAGCATAACGATCATTTGATTAAACCGCTTGGCAGTTTGGGTAAGCTGGAGAGTATAGCAATTAAAATGGCAGGTATCACTGGGAAACTGAAGAACAATCCGCAAAAGTGTTGCAGTATTGTTATGGTAGCGGATAACGGTATTTGTGAGGAAGGTGTCGCAGGTACACCGCAGGATATTACCTTGATTCAGGGCATGAATATGACTAAGGGAATTTGTGGAATGGGTGTATTATCCGCTTATGCCGGTGCAGATATTAAGGTTGTCGATGTTGGGATTTTATCGGATTATAAGAATGATAAGGTGTACAACCGTAAGATAAAATACGGTACCGATAATTTTGCCAAAGGGCCGGCAATGAGCAGAGAAGAAGCGATACGTGGTATTGAAACTGGAATTGATATGGTCCGCATTGCCGTGGAAGAAGGCTATGAAATTTTAGGTACTGGCGAGATGGGAATTGGAAATACCAGCAGCACAAGTGCAGTTTTGATGGCATTTACCGGAGCTTCTTCGGAGATTGCAGTCGGAAAGGGTGGTGGTTTGACAGATGAAGCTTTGGTACATAAAAAAGAAGTCATTACGAAAGCTTTGGAGTTCAATGCACCGAATCCAAAAGACCCAATCGACGTGATCGCAAAAGTAGGAGGACTTGATATTGCGGGCATGACAGGCTGCTTCTTAGGTGCTGCTTATTACCGGGTTCCGATTCTCATTGATGGAGTAATTTCTGCTTTAGCCGCTTTTGCAGCTTGCAAGCTCAATTCTGACGTGAAGGATTTCATTTTTACTTCTCACCGTTCCAAGGAGCCGGCATATGATCTGATCTCTAAAGAGCTTGGCATGGAAGCGATGTTGGATATGGATATGAGATTAGGTGAGGGAACTGGATGTACTTTAGCATTTCCGATTATCGGAGCGGCTTGTGCGATGCTCAGCAATATGGCAACCTTTGAGGATATTGCTTACGATCATTCTTACCGAATCGATATTCGAGAAGAAGAGAATTAAGCGGAGGAAATAAAAATGGCGGAAGTGACTTTGATGACGGGAGGAGCACGAAGCGGGAAAAGTTTATATGGAGAGCGTCTTGCAAAAGAAGCAGGAAAAGATAAGGTGCTTTATATAGCGACGGCTGCCGTTTGTGATGACGAGATGAAAGAACGTGTAAAAAAGCACCGTGCGCAGCGTCCGTCTGAATGGATTACTTTAGAGAAATTTTGGGAATTTGACCAATTGGAAAAGAATCGGGATTTTTTAAATGCAGAGGCGGTATTAATTGACTGCCTGGGTTTTATGTTAAATAACATCATGTACTATTGTGAGATTGACTGGGATCATTGCCCTGCGGAAGATATGCAACGTGTTGAAGAAAGAATGCTCTTTGAAGTGAAACGTTTAATTTCAATCTGCCGTAAGCATGATAAAAGTTTAATTGGCGTAACAAATGAGGTGGGAATGGGCTTAGTTCCGGCGGAACGTTCGAGCCGATATTATAGAGATATTTTGGGAAGAGCAAATCGGTGTTTTGCCGAGCTTGCAGACCGAGTTATCTTCATGGTTTCAGGGGTTCCGGTGCAGGTAAAACCGCAATAAAATAAAACAAGAAGATCGCTTTATTTTGCTTAAGATAGGAGATGAAATAAAGCGTTCCGATACGTGTTTCAATTTAAAAAACGAAATAATGGTGAGAAGTATGAAAACAATTTGGTTAATGATGGCTTTTTTTACAAGGTTACCGGTTCCTTATGTAGAATATACAGAAGAGAGGTACTTGAAAGGATTAAAAATAATTCCTTTACTTGGAATTTTAATGGGAGGAATTTTATATGGTCTGTCCTTTTTTCACTTGATTTTTGATAAAGAAGTGGTTTCTATGATTCTGCTGGGTGGATACATTGTTCTTACCGGGGGCCTTCACTTAGATGGTCTTGCCGATACCTGCGATGGAATTTTCAGCGGAAGGGACCGACCGCGCATGTTGGAAATCATGAAGGACAGTCATGTAGGTTCCTTTGGTGTCCTCTCTATGATATTTTTTGTCGCATTTTATATGGTAATGTATGGTAAAATACCGTATGATTCACTGATTATTCTGCCGGTTGTAGGGAAAAGTGCACCGCTTGTTTCTGCTTTTTTTGCTGATTATATACGTCCCTCCGGCATGGGGAAATTATTAGTGGACAACTGCGGAAAAATCGAATTGTTTATGGCGATCTTTGTGCCGGTTGTCGTAGCTGTATTGCTAAATCCGTGGTACTTAATTGCTGTGGGAGCGGCAATTCTTTCGGTAATACTTTTTACAAATTATTTAAAAACGATACTAGGGGGAATCACTGGGGACACAATGGGAATGGCTTGTGAGCTTTCACAGATGGTTTTTGTATTTATTATTTATGCGACGGAGAAGTTCTTTTAGGTATCAATATTCCTTAGTACATCAATCAACTGTGTAGAGCGTAAGGATTTCTGATCTTTTTTCTTTATGATACGTGCCGGAACTCCGGCAACTACCATATTAGGAGGAACTTCTTTGATGACCACAGACCCGGCGGCGACGATCGAGCCTTTACCAACTCGTATCCCTTCTATAATCACTGCATTTGCACCGATTAAAACATCGTCTTCTATGATGACAGGGGATGCACTTGGCGGTTCAATGACCCCAGCTAATACAGAGCCGGCTCCAATGTGACAATGATTTCCGACGATAACGCGCCCTCCAATGATTGTACCCATATCAATCATTGTGCCTTCTCCGATTTTTGCACCGATATTTATGATTGCACCCATCATGATAATTGCATGTTTACCTATTTCCACTTGCTCACGAATGATCGCACCCGGTTCGATGCGTGCGTGAAGGTTTTTTATATCGATAAGGGGAATTGCACTGTTTCGCATATCATTTTCAATAACCATGTCGATGATTTCATTTTTATGGACTTCTAGGATAGGAGAAATATCTTTCCAGTCTCCAAATATAATTTTAGTATCGCTGCCCGTAGGAAAACTTTTGGATTCTGGAAATACAATCTCAGAAGAAGCACGTAAATACACCTTTACGGGTGTTTTTTTTTCTGATTTACGGATATATTCGATGATGTCATAGGCGTCCATAGCAATTTCTCCTTGTATCATAAGTTTGAAGTGTCAAGGTTTTGAGCAAGTGGGCAGCCGCTTGCTTATTTCTTATCGGCAAACAGTACTTGATCTAAAGTGTAAAACCCTTTCCCTTTTTCAGTTAACGCATAGGCAGCTTTCAGTGCACCTTTTGCAAAGATTCGACGGCTTGCAGCAGAGTGCGTAATGGATAATATCTCATCTTCCCCGAAATAATAAACAGTATGTTCACCAGCAACCGTGCCACCTCGGAGTGCAAAGATACCAATTTCCTCCTTTTTTCGTTCGCCACATTGTCCATTTCTCTCATTGATTATGGTTTTTTCGTGTTCTGGATCAATGGCATCCAGAAGCAGCTTGGCTGTGCCGCTTGGTGCATCAACTTTTTTATTGTGATGTGTCTCTATCATTTCTATATCAAAATCGTCTTTTAAAATAGGTGAAATTTGTTGAAGTATGTTGCGAAATACAGCAATACCAAGGCTATAGTTGGCGCTGTAGAGCACAGGAGCATAATCTCCGAGCGATCTTAATGTTTCCTTTTCCTCAGCTTGAAAGCCTGTAGTGCCACAGCAAAGAGCGGTTTTAGTACGGTGCACATACTCAACTAGGTGAGGCAGCATAGCGGGATGTGAAAAGTCAATCACAACATCAGCTTTTTGCATTTGCGATAAAATATGGGGATTATTAATATCCGCGAAGCCCATAATTTCATGATCTGCATTCCGTGCTAGCTCTTCAATGTGTGTTCCCATACGCCCGTGACCAGATAGTAAAATTTTCATAGTGATCCTTCCTTCTATGTACTGTTTAAACATGTATTCTTTTCTATGATATGATGAAATATGTTAGGAAATACTATGGAATTTACAGTTTAATTCTTGACCTACTGCAACCGGTCAAGTTCGAAAGAATATGTGGAGGGAAATAAGAAGTAACGACAAAATACCTGAGCGTACTTATTCGCTCAGGTATTTTTTACTATATTTAAACTGCCTTATGAGGAGGAATTTATTCTTGTGACTTTCGTCTTTTTTAAATTATAAAGATTTCATTTATAGTATTTATATTAAGATTGGTACAGATAGTCCCTTGTCATAGGTAAACCATTATTTACGCCTTTTGTGAAGACCAGCTGATGTAGATCTACCACACCGTTATTAAATCCGGCGGCACAGCCGCAAAGATATAGCTGCCACATCCGAATGAACGAATCACTGAATTTACCCTTTAATTTTTCTTTATTTTTTTGAAAATTTTCATTCCAGCAAAGAAGGGTTTTATTATAGTGGCGGCGAAGGCTTTCCACATCAACGGTATAGTAATCAAAATCGCTGCAGATATTGATAATTTCTCTTAAGCTGGGGATGACACCGCCGGGAAAGATATATTTCTTAATCCACGGATCTCCATCGTTTTCTATTCTCCCGCTGATATAGTGGAGAAGAAGTACACCGCCTGGTTTTAAAACAGAATTTACATTTTTAATAAAAAGATTATAGTTTTTACGACCAACATGTTCCAACATTCCAATGCTTACAACCCGGTCAAATTCTCTGCCTAATTTGTGAAGCTCTCGGTAATCCATCAATTTTACTTCAAGGTAATCCTCAAGATGTTCTTCTTTAATGCGCTCTTCGAATTTTTTTGCCTGCTCTTCACTTAATGTGATTCCAAGCCCATGAACTTTATATTTTTTTGCAGCTTCAATGAGAAGAAAACCCCAGCCGCATCCGATATCCAGCAGAGTCATATTTTCCTGCAAATTGAGTTTTGAAAGTGTTAGATGAATCTTATTCATTTGCGCTTGATACAAAGAGTCTTCTTCTGTTTTAAAATAACCGCAGGAATAGCTCATTGTTTCATCAAGCCAGAGACTGTAGAAATCGTTCCCAATGTCATAATGAGATTGCACTTCTTTTTTTTGTATTTTTGCTGAAGTAGAAGGATGGATCAGGTTTTTTAGAAGCTTGTTATCCACACAAAATTTTGTCATTTGACCTAAAAAATAGTTAAGCGTTTTATAGAGATCGCCTTTAATTTGCAGGTCACCCCGCATATAGGCTTCCCCTAAGGCAAGAGAAGTGCTGCATAAAAGATCAGATTTGGGAATGGGTTCATTGAGTAGAATTTCGAATTTTGGCTCACCTTCCCCAATGATAAAGCTTTCTCCATCTTTTAAATTAACCAAAAAAGGATTTTGATCAAATTTACTGAGATACTTTTTTAAAAAATCATGTTCTATACTTTTCAAAATATCGCCTCCAATATAATTTTTACTTAAAATTTAAGCTAAATTATAATTGTCGCTGCTTTGGTACCTATTACTTACGAAGAATTTGGCGGATTGCAAAGAAGAGATCTTGTTTCAGGTTATCTATTGTATCCGGTTGATTTTCAATAATTGATGTATAGCAGATCGTACCTACAAGCTCGATAATTATAAACATAATGTGGTAAGATCGGGACATGGAATAAGAGCTCATATATGGATGGTTGATCCAATAATCTATAAGTATTTGGAAATTCCCATTTTCTTCTTGATTGATTTTCTGGTGTATTAGACTCCACGAAAGATTTTTTTCAATCAAGGTCAGAAGCTCTTTGTTTTGTTTGAAAAATGTAATAATGTAATTGGTAATTAGTATAATTTCGTCGACAAAATCATCGGTATTTTGTATACGAGCGGCTTCAATGGCTTGTTCAAGAAGAGTAATGCTGCGCTTTATCACGATGTTGCTTAATAGATCCTTTTTATCGTTAAAATAAAGATAAAAGGTTCCCTTTGCGACATCTGCGGCTCTAGCAATTTCATCAACGGTTGTATGAGAGACCCCCTTTTCTGTAAAGAGTTTACAGGCGGCCTCTTCAAGACGATTTTTCTTATCTAATTTTTTCTTGCTTGCTTCCATCTAGTCCCCCGGTCATTAGTACATAGTATTATTCTTTTAATGTTGCTTTCAAGAGTTCGTTTTTAAGAAGAATTTCTGTTATTTGTTTTCTAAGACGTTGCTATAATGACTGACCGTCAGTCGTTAATATTACTATAGCATAAATGTAATTTAAAAAGCAATGAACAAATGGAAAATATATGTAAAATTATATTGAAGGCTCAAGAAAGGCTAAAAAATTACTTATTAAATAATCATATTTATCATTGACAAATATAAAAATGATGCTATCATTTAAGCAAGCAGAATCTATAGAATATTAAATAAAGATTCATAATAAAGGCTTTTCTATACATGGAAGGCGATTATTTAAATTTAATATAGAAAGGAGGTAAATTAGTTAAATTAGTTATGTCGATTTATGAATGGAGGAATTTAAATGATGAAATATATAATTCAACATTTTTCGCATGTAATAATGTCATTATAAAATTAAGGAGATAATTATGGAAAAGTTAGGGTTTATCATGGCGTCTATTTTATCTATAATTGGATGTAATTTTCTTTTCATTACACTTTTGATAGATAAAACACTTCCTATAATTGGGAAGATGGCCAGCCAACTATCCACAACAAAGGAATATAGTGATGTAATGTATCAGGCTAATTATGAATTGGCTTATATCTTTAGTATTTTAATAATTACGGTTGGAATAGTATGTGCTCTTTATTTTTTTTTCAAGGGGGAAAAACAATGTTAAAGAAAAGTTTATCTATTATAATGTGCTTAGCCATGTTATTTGTTTTTGGAACAAGTAGTGCATTAGCGGAAAATAAATCTACAGAGACTATGTTAAATATGGATTCTATAGAGATTGAAGTAGATTATGAATCTGCACAAATAAATGATGATGGGACAACTACTTATGATGTATCAAATGCAAAAGATGTGGCATTATCTTATGGTATTGATGATGCTAAGTCTGTCAAAGTAACAATTTTTAATGAAAATCAAAACGAGCTAAACTTTATGCCACAAGCGGCTTCTTATAACTCGATTTATATTGATAACGTCATAAAATCAGGAGAAGGTTGTGGTACCGAAGAAATAACTAGAAACACGGCGATAAACCGCAAAAATAAAAAAATTGATAAAGAAATAACTTTAATTGGAACAGTTTCGAACGAATACTCGCTTAATGTTGAAGCTGGGACCAATGTAGAAGTTGCTTCAATTTCATCCGCAGTGGGGTTTAATGTATCAAAAACTTGGAGTATGTCTGATAATACAATAGTATCTTTAGAACCAAATGAGAGTGTAACGGTATATGCATATCCCTTATATAACTTTTATCAATTTGATGTCATGAAAAATCCTTTATGGGGCAGTGCTAAAAATGTAGGATCTGGATCTGCTTATAAATGCAAAGGGTTTTGTACAGTAATACAATAATTTTTAATATTAATTAGGCCGGACAGAAAATTAAGCATCTTTGTATTATAACAAGCCACACCGCAGTATGTTTGCATACACCATTAAATTAAATCAAACGCAAATGTTAAAAGCAGAAGCTGCCGATTCTGATTATCAATTGTTTTATCGCATGGATATTTCAGATGACGAAGTGATTTTAGAGCCGACACATCAACTCTGACAGCAAAAGCAACTGTTTCTTATGATAGAATTGAAGCCAGAGATTATGCATTAGATCATGCTACTGACACTCCGGAATTTTCAAAAGCAAATAAGCAAGGAAGTGATTGTGCGAATTTTGTTTCTAAGTCAATTAACGCCGGAGGCATTCCTGTTGACAAATCAGGAAAGTGGTATCCAAGCAGTGACGGAACAATAAACACTTGTGGGGATAATTGGATGCGAACAGGCTACTATCAAAATGGCGGGGTCGTTCCGTATATGACGGATAAGGGATATTTTTACGAACAATCCAATACAGGCAAAGTTTTTGCAGGAAGTATCATGTATTGGAATAAAACCAGCCATGTTGCATTGGTTACATATGGTGACGGCAGTAAGATTGAATATACACAGCATTCGAATAAAAAGCTTTTCAGTAGTGCGGCAACCGTGGTATATGAGGCGGAAAATGCAACATTTTATATGCCAAGCTCTTCGATATTATAATATTATAAATCATCTTTAAATCTTTTATGGTTTAAACATCTCACGAAAAAGAAAGGTGGATATTTAAAAGGTTCATATATGAAAAAAACAGCAGTAATTCTTTGTGCACTATTAATGATGTTAATTGGTATTTGTGGTTGTTCAAACTCCGAACCTCCCTCTTTAATCGGATCGACCAATGTTGATGGTTTGGAGATTCAGCCAAATACGATTGGAACGGATGAAGCACATATAACATACAGTGACGGAGTCACCGAAAATATCCCAGAGGAATATGTAGCTCTATTTATAAATGGTTCGATTATGAAACATGAAGGGATTCAAATTCAAGATGGAGTACCGATGCTACCAATCAAATTGATTTCAGAGGAATTGAATCAGAAAGTTTCATCAGATGGTGAAAGTATTCTTATCAGCGGAGATTCGAACGAAATAAAATTATTGCCAGAAGAGAAAAAGGCAATCTTAGATGATGAAGAATATACCCTCGAAATTGCTCCTAAGTTTTTTGGGAAGACTTTGCTGGTAGGGCTAAATGACCTATCTAAATTATTGAATGTCGATACGGTGTACTATGATGGAACGGATGAATCGGAGACACATATTATACAGAACTTACCACAGGTTATGATTAGTACATATCCAGATGAGATAAATTCTATAACCAAGGAAGAAGCGCTTGAGATATTGAAAGAACAATTAATTACTGCATATGAAAATCAATTTGGTGAATTTACCGAGCAGAAAACAAAACCAGCACTCACAAATGAGAATAATGAAATGCTGCGGTATATCATTTCGAACTTAAGTGTTACTTCAGAGAATGACAGATATTATGTGATTCCGGTTGTGTTTGATTTTTGGATAGACAAATATACCGGCGAGGTGTATGTATACTACAATGGATTAGTAATGACCGTTCACTTATTTGATCCAAATAGTGAAAATGCATTAGTATTTGCGGGGTAATACAAATAAAAATGATGTCATTGGAATAGATTATTATCGCAAAATTCGACAGGCATGTTTGATTTATGCCGACCATGTGGGCGGATACGGCATGTTTATGGAAATTACAGATGGCTCTGCAAAATCACTGTCGATTCCAAATTTAGACCAAGAGGAAGAGCGGGAACGTTTTCTTGATTTCCTTGAAAAATATACAATGAAGCTGATTGAGAAAGGATTTAAGTTTAGAAAATGGAAACGCTGAATATACGAAAGCTAATTGACTATTTTATGGTTGTTGTTGCGGCAATCATTGCCATTGTATTTTATTTAAATTTTGATTTAGAGCAAATTCTTTGGGAGAAACATGAACAAATTATTATGACCGCTGATGATATAAAAGCTGATACTACGATTGATTATGCCGGGCTTGTAGCCGGAGACGACATCTTGTCGCTGACCACCGCTAAAGAATGGGAAGTTCTAGAGTACTATGACTATGCGACAGCAGTTCCGGTGAGCATTGATAAAACCTCTGTGTACAGCCTGGCAAAATGGATTGGGTATTATGAAAAGAGTCCTTCGGGAGCGGCAAGACGTAAACTAAAAGAAACGGAAAAAAGGATCGTTGATTTGACCGCAACCCATTGCCCCTACTACATAATGGAATTGCAGGATGGCTCTCGAATACTGGTGCAAATGAACCGTGGCCTTGCAAGGCAGATTGAAAAAGGTAAAAACATAGAATTGCCATTAGGACAAAAAATCGGTATGACAAAAACAGCGAAGAATTTATTAGAACCTATATGTAAAGAACTGAATGTTTCGATGAATGGTGTCCTTTATACAATTGATAATTATTGGTCAGCTAAAAATGCAAATATAATCACATACGGGAAGTATGCTGCTGCGTTTGTGGTGTGGCTTGTTTTGTCAGTGGCTTTACAAAGTGTAATAGAGAAAATATTGTTAAGACATAAATAATTAAAAAAATTAACTGATAGAGATTAGGTTTGATATAAAATGTTTTATAAATGAAGTCAGGGGTTATCAAATTGATAACCCCTGATTTACAGATGCACTTTGGCTTAATCATTTTAATATATGTGGATGTAGAATCAAGAAATGCTTCCATTAGCAGAGCAGGTTAGCTTAATCGTAGCTTTTTTTGAAACTCCATTTAAGCGAAAGGTTGCATTACCTGTTACCGTTGCACCAGAGCACTTGCTTGTTTTTTTAGTGCATTCCCATCCGGAATTCGCAGATGCAGAGCACGAGGAGCGAATTGCTCTTGCTGTTGTGCCATCATAAGTAAAAGTTCCGCTTACAGTAAATGTCCAAACTTTACTGTTTGATTTATCATAATAATCATATGTTTTACTAGAGGATTTCGTTAGGCTATTGGTAGCCTTATTTAATACGTTTGTCATAAGGGGAACGTGCGTGGTGGTTGTGACAACTGCATAACTACCATCGTTATAACAGATAGTATTTACAGATGAGTCAGTTCTTGTAGTTCCAAAACAAGGAACTGCAGAGATCGCTATAACAAGAAGAGCTGTTAACATAAATATAATTCTTCTACTCATTTTTATTTTCCTCCTGACGTATCATCTCTTCAATTTCTTCATCGGTAAGATGATAAGGTTGAGATTCCTTTATTGTAACTTCAACTTTGCTTGGATTTATCTGAATTTGTTTATGTAAATAAATCACTAAAGAAAAAATAATTAGAAGCAATAAAAAAATCAATCCAATTAGTATAATTTTTCTTTTTCTTTGAAATTTGCTCACTTCGGCAGGGTCTAACGTATCTAAAAATTGTGCTGCCATATTTTGTGGTGCGCCAAAGGTTGCGTATAAAGAAATTAAGTCACAATCAGATTGAAGGGTCACATAATCCTGAATCTCCTGCTTTAAACCATTTAAAAATTTTTTTCGGTCTTGGCAGAAAAAAGGAAGATATTTTTTAACTCTTTTTACGTATATATCAATTACATTTTTTTCCATAATAGAATCCCCCTGATAGTCCTGTTAATCATGATATCCCTTCATAATCTTTTCAACTGATAAAACAAGTTGTTGATATTCTTTTGATAACGCTTCTAAGTGTTCCTGTCCCATTTGTGTAATGGCATAATAATTTCGAACACGGTTATCTTCGGAAATTTGTTTTCCCGATTCTTCTACATACCCCAATTTTTGAAGACGGTAAAGTACAGGGTATAAAAAAGACACCGTACATTCGCTGTCACCCCGTTGTTTCAGTTCCTGCGTCATTTGGTAAACGTACATTGGTTTTTCAGACAGCAGGCGTAAAACCAACATAGGATTTACGGCACGCTTAAAATAGTCTCCAAAAGAATGACCGCTTTCCTTTAAATTTGGTTTTTGTTCTAGTTTTTCGCTTTTTCTAGCCATAATCATCACCTTATCGATAAGATAGATATAGTATATAACAGATTGATGCAAAGTTCAATATTTAGTATTGACAAATATATAAAATTATATTACATTATGGGTAAGGACTTTTTAAAATTAATTAGATAGCAAGGGTGCTAAGATTTCAGTTTCTAAATTCATATAGTAGAAAATAATGTAACTGACACACATGAAGCTCAAAATAAATGCAAGTAGTATTATGAAGTTAGACATAGAACCTTCCCACATATAGCAGAGACGTGTGAAGGTCAGAAGAAGGAGAAAAGAATGAGTAAAGGAAACGTTTTTTTATTGGTGTTCAGTGTTATTATTTTAAGCTTCACGGTTTTTTCTTCTGCACAAGATCAGGATAAAATGCGCATTGTGCAAGGAAGCGGAGGGCATAAATATTTAATTGACTCGACGAATGCTGAGACAATACATATCCCAGAGCGTCTAAAAAATGCACAAAGCAGTGATTGAAGCGACAGGGGTAAATTCTAAATAATAGAGCCTTTTCATCTAACCTACAATATAAATTTAAAAGAAGAAAGAAAAAAGTAACGAGTAATGACCCGTTACTTTTTTCTAATGCCAGTGATGCTTTTTATAGTCTGTTCCATTTCACCTGTATTGCTGATCGAGTTATTCTTTGTAAAAAGTATATTAACGAGTTTTAAAATCAGAGGATGCCAATATAAAATAAATCAATATTGCAGTTGACACCAATATACTACTAATGTAGTATATAAGGAATAAAAGATAGCCTTGAGGGGGAGAAGGAGGATCATCATGCGGCATTTATCGGAAGCACAGCTAAAAGTAATGCTTGCTATTTGGGAAGAAGAAAGACCAGTGGCAAGAAACGAAATTCAAAAAAAGTTATCTGAAAATCAGTGGCAGGCAACAACTCTCAATACTTTTTTAAACCGATTGAGCCAAAGTGGATTTTTGAAGATAGAGCGTAGGGGTAAGGAATATGTATATAGCCCTCTTATTACAGAAGAAGAGTACAAAGCATTTGCAGGGAAAAGTATTCTAAAAAATCTTTATGACAATTCGATAAAAAAATTTGTCACATCGGTATGTGATAGCAATAATCTGACGGAGCAAGAAATATGCAGCTTACAGACACTTCTTGCAAAACTGAAGGAAGGTGATACGCATGATTAATATTGTATTTTACAATACTTTATTAATGGGAGGAATCATATCAATTTTAATCTTGTGCGTATTCCTCGTTTCACCATCATTAAATAAAAGGTATCAGCCCGGCTGGCGTTTAGATGTCTGGAAAGTGTTCATGGCATTTTTGATTATACCGGCAGGATTTATTCTGCGCTGGCTGATTGGTAATGAGCAAGCTCAAAGCAGCGTGACAGCGAGTATTAAAAGTAGTGTCACAGCAGTGACTACTGTTCCATATGAAATGGCCAGCTTTCAAACGATTGCAGAGAATCAGCAGGCTTCAATCTGGGAAAGATTGATTGATGCAGGCCCTCAGTGGATTCCAGCTATTTGGAGTATCGGCGCCTGCCTGGCAGCCTTTTATTTAATTGGAGTCTATTTGCACTTTGTCAGAGGTATTAAGAAGCATAGCGAGCTGATTGAAAATGTCAGCATCGATCAAATTCAGGCGGTAATTTTACTGAAACATAAAAGAAAGAAACCCTTGCCTGTATATCAATGCACTGGAATTTCATCACCTATGATTGTCGGAATTTTCAAGTCAGCGATCTTTATTCCCAAAAGGGAGTATACAACGGAAGATTTGAAAATCATTATAACCCATGAGGTAACTCATTATCTGCGTAACGATTTGCGATACAAGGCACTGTTTATAGCGACGCTTATTTTACACTGGTATAACCCTCTGATTCATCTAATGGTAAGGACTGCTGGAAAGGATATGGAAATGTGCTGTGACAGAGATGCCATCGAGGGGAAAGACCAAAAATTCAAAGCAGACTACAGCGATGTGATCATGGAGGAAATCATAAATCATATGCAAGTAAAAGGCATGCTATTCGCGTGCATGGGGAGCGATAAAAAGACGATGGAGGAGCGGTTTAAAAATATTTTCAGCAGCAAGAAAAAGAAAGGGAAAATTTATTTTTTAGGAGCCTTGGCAATTCTAGTGGCGATCAGTGCATTTGCGTATGCGAATGATCACAATGTGCCGAACTTTGAAAGTCCGGAGTATCAGCAGCTGTTAGAAAAGACAATCGCGGATAAAGCTGCCGCTAGAAAAGTACGGCTTACAGAACATAAGAATGTCCCATATAAAGATGTAGATAACTTTGATGAGTTAGCCGCTCTCGTCGCAGATGAAAATGGGGATTATGATATTTATGAAGTATATGCATTAGCAGGGATGGAACCGCCGGAGCAAGTTTTACAATCTGATTTTGACTTATCACAATTTGATTCGTATTTTAATACGGTAAATAACTGCATAGAGCCGCATGTGCTGGGAAATGGAGAAAGAGCGATCTATTCAAGTGATTCTGGTGAACCGTGGAAATTAAAGAAGGGAGATATCGTAAAGCTGCACATATATGCAGATGTAGAAAGATTTGGATCGCTTACAGATAAATTTGGAAGGAAATATTCTAACAGGGGCGTCCTTAGATTTGGATATTTGAAGGATGAAGAATGCAGTAATATTAAGATATTTGAGATAGATGATGAGCGACAGAGCGAGTTTACAATTTCAGAAGATGGGGAGAAAGAAATAGAGCTTGAAATACCGGAGAATGGAGCGTATAATTTCTATTTATTCTGCCCGGGCTCTCTAGACATTATTATAAAGTGGGTATCTATAGATATAAAATAAAGAATATATAAATAGTCTTCTACGATAATTTAATTTTATCATAGAAGACCATTGTTTTTAATTATTTACAGGTTGTATTTAAATTTCGATTATATCTCCTTTACTTTTTTCTAATGCCAGTAATGCCTTTTTTATATCCATACCGCCCCCGTATCCGACAAGTTTTCCGCTGCTTCCAATTACCCTGTGACAGGGGATAAGAATAGGAAGTGGATTTTTATTGTTAGCCATGCCTACAGCTCGGCAAGCCTTTGGCTTTCCGATCTGCTTGGCAATATCAAGATAGGTGCAGGTTTGCCCGTAAGGGATGGTTTTTAAAGCATCCCAGACACTGTGCTGGAATGGAGTACCTGCTGCGGTATAAGGCAAATCAAATAGTTCTCTTTCTTTAGCAAGATATTCGTTTAGCTGTTTTGCAGCCTCTTTCAAAAGAGGTGTTTCTACTTCCTCATAATCGGTGTTATTAAAATGCTTTCCGAAAATAACATTTGTGATGGCTCTTCCGTTCTCGGCGAAGCCAATGATTCCTAATTCCGTTTCATAGAAAAAAAGGTGTTTCATTTTTATCCTCCGTTTTCCACTGTTTCAAGTTGAAGCGAATCAAAAAGGAACTGCGTTCAAATGGATTGAGTCAGTTCCTTATTTTTCTGTCAAGATACATAAGCGTTTACAAATAATACTTTTTTATAGTCGATTGTTTCTTGCTGTTTTTATTTTACATATACTTTTGGAAGCCTCTGTCCGAACGCACAGGCTATTTCATAATTAATGGTTCCGGTTGCATTCGCAATGTCATCAGCCAAAATGGTATTGGTTCCATCTGTTCCCATAATGATGCATTCATCACCCAGCTTGACATTCGGAACATCTGTTACATCTACCATGCATTGATCCATGCAGATATTTCCTGCAATCGGTGCGAATACGCCGTTTACAATGACCTTTGCGTCCTTAGAATATGGGCGGGGATAGCCGTCTGCATAACCAAGCGCCAAAGTGGCAATCAGACTTTCCCGTTCTGATACAAAACGTCTTCCATAGCCTACAGAAAAATCATTCCCAACTCTTTTCAGATGTATAATGTTTGCCTTTACAGACATAACTGGTTTAATAGAAAGCTCTTTTCGATCCACTTCATCAGATGGATAAAGTCCGTATAGGATGATGCCGGGGCGTACTGCATCGTAATGTGCGGTCGGAACTTCCATGATGGCAGCACTATTTGCTAAAGTACGAAATGGAACTTTCAAACCGGCTTTTATCAGTGCATCATAGAAATCAGCATACTTTTTTTCCTGGGATTTTGTATAGGTTTTGTCTAAAGCATCCGCAGTTGAAAAATGAGAGAAGATACCTTTGATTTTGAAGTTGGATAGTTGATTGATTTTCACGACATCCGAAATAGCATCCTCATCATAAGGTTGATAGCCGATTCTCCCCATTCCGGTGTCTACAGCAATTAAACCTTCTACGGTTTTTCCTTTTGCAGCAGCTGCATCGGAAATTGCCTTTGCATTTTCAAAGGAACAGGTTACAGGAGTAATATCATAATCAATGATGGTATCGGCATACATGTCCGGAGTCAATCCAAGCATGATAATCGCTTCTTTGTATCCTGCTTCA
Organism: Sinanaerobacter sp. ZZT-01; assembly: GCF_035621135.1. Taxonomy (NCBI): domain Bacteria; kingdom Bacillati; phylum Bacillota; class Clostridia; order Peptostreptococcales; family Anaerovoracaceae; genus Sinanaerobacter; species Sinanaerobacter sp. ZZT-01. Next base: position 1,211,822 of record NZ_CP141728.1, on the reverse strand, counting down.
CGTAACGTAATGGCTTCCTGTAAAGTGGCGATGGCAAAGGTAGTCACACCATTTTCTTGAAGCACTTTTGCGACTTCAACGGAACCATGCCCATAAGCATCGGCTTTAATGACACCAATCAGATCACGGCCGTTTGCTTTTGCTTTAATTTGTTTGATATTATAATCCAAGTTACTTAAATTAATTTCTGCCCAAGCTGGTCTCAGAGCTCCCTTATACATGATATATACGTCCTTTCTTTTATAAAGCTTACACAATGACTCAATTATATACCTCTCATAGTTGAAATTCAACCCTGCAAGTACCCCTTAAATATGATATACTGAATCAAAAAAGTAAGAGGAATGAAAGATAAAAGACAGGGCAAAATGATTAAAATAAAGAGCAGAGAAGAAAACGATTGAAGCCTGTGAAATGAGAAGAAAGATGAAGGAAAATGTATGGGAGATTATAAAAATACAATAATTATTACGGGAGCAAGCAGAGGGATCGGGAAAGCCTGTGCAGAGATTTTCGCAGAAGAAGGATGGCAGGTTGTGATCGGTTATCATAAAAGTGAAGTTGAAGCAAAAAGATTGGAAGCCTCTCTTCTAGAAAAAGGCTTTTCTGTACAGGCGATTCAGGCTGATGTAACGAAGCAAGAAGAGGTAAAGCAAATGTTTTCAAAAGCGAGAGCTACTTTTGGAAAGGTTGATGCTTTAGTAAATAATGCGGGGATTTCTCAGTTTCGTCTCTTTACAGACATGACAGAACAAGAATGGGATCAGATGTTTGACATACATTGTAAAGGTGCATTCTTCTGTACACAATGCGCACTTGAGGATATGATCTCTAGTAAGAGCGGGAGCATTGTGAATGTATCCTCCATGTGGGGACAAGTTGGAGCAAGCTGTGAGGTGCATTATTCTGCAAGCAAAGCAGCATTAATCGGATTGACAAAAGCATTGGCAAAAGAACTTGGACCAAGTAACATTCGTGTCAATTGCATTGCACCGGGTGTCATTGAGACGGATATGATGAAAAGTGTTTCGGGAGAAATAAAACAGGTTCTCTGTGAAGAGACTCCGTTGATGCGCATGGGGAGTGCTCAGGAAATTGCAAAAGCTATCTTATTTCTGAGTTCTGAAAAAGCATCTTTTATAACCGGTCAGGTTCTAGGAGTAAATGGCGGTTTTGTAATCGGTTAACAATTTTAATTTTTTTCTAGAATTTTTTTAATGAACTACCACAAATACCCTGCATTTTTTTGAAGGATGCGGGGTTTTCTATTGCAAAAATGAGAGACAATAAGTATTGGATAAATTAAAAAAATTATGAAAGGAAAGAGCCGAAATGAAAAGTCAAACGCAATATGGAATCTTATTTCTAATCGGGGCAATTGGTTACAGCACACTGGAAATTGCCTTTCGAGGATATACACATTGGACGATGGTTTTAACAGGAGGAGTTTGTTTTTGCTTTTTATATAGTATCAATGAGCATTTTCAAAATATTGCACTTTGGAAACGGTGCCTGCTGGGTGCTGCTGTGATTACCGGGGTGGAATTTATTGTTGGATGCATTGTGAACCTTTGGTTCCGTTGGAATGTCTGGGACTATTCTGCATTACCTATGCATCTTTTCGGACAAATCTGTATTTTATTTTCTGCCCTGTGGTTCTTTTTATGTATTCCGATCTTCTTCCTCAGCAGAAAAATTAAAAATAATATCCATTGATCTAGTTATCTTCAAGTTCTTCCGTTTCCGAATCAGATTTAGAGCGAAGGTGGAATGTTTCTGCTAAGTCCTCATGTACAATTTGTGTTGTCTCAAAAGAAAAGAAATGAAAGACAATTTGAATGCAGATGCCTATTCCAAATGCAGTGATAACCGTGCCAAGACCTAATGGGCCGCCCAGTAGATAGCCAGCTGCGGCTGCCGAAAATTCGAGAATGAATCGACTGATCCCGACTGGCAGACCTGTGTGACGACGGATCGAGACCATGAGAGAATCCCTTGGACCGGCGCCGAAGCCAGAGCCAATGTAAAAATAACTTCCAAAAGCAATAATAAAAAGCCCGGATACGAGTAATACGCCTTTCCCCAAAAGAAAAGTACCCAAGGGGATAAAGCCAGACGCTAAAATCCAGTCCATAAACAAGCCAATCAAAAGCATGTTAAGTAAAGTACCAATTCCAATTTTCTCCTTAAAAAAGAGGTCAGCCAAAACGATGACGACACTGACCAATATGGTAGATTGCCCAATCGTAATCGGAAGTACATTTGTCAGTCCGGCCTGGAAGACCTCCCATGGACCGTAGCCCAAATCGGCGCGCATGATAAAAACAGTTCCCAGCGCATATAGAAAAAGACCCAACAACAACCGTAAAATCCTTTTAAGTTTTTGTTTGTTCATATATTTCTCCCAAATTTAATTGCTTCATATAAAAAGTAATGTTTTAGCTATGTAAGAATAAAAAATAAATAGTAAATGATATCTTATATATTCGGAAAGCTCTGCGGAAGGAAAAATGCCACAGAGCTTTTATAGCGGAATACAGTTTGAAAGCGTGCCCTCAATATTGAAAAATCAGCATAAAGACCTAATATATGCACTCAGTATAGCGGACAGGAAGAAAAAAAACAAGAAAAATATAATAAAGAAAAAAGAAAGTGAGAAAATACCAAGCAGTTTGTCCTTTCACAGTTCACAATCAGCTTTTTAATACGTAAGGATTGTACCTCCGCCGATAAGAAGGTCTCCTTGATACAGTACCGCAGCCTGACCTGAGGTGATGGCACGCTGAGGCGTGTCGAATTGAATGTGTAAGGTTCTCTCATTAAGCGGTGTTATTGTTGCGGGCTGTTCCTGTTGATGATAGCGGATGCGTACGTTTGCGCGAAAGGGCAAGTTCAAATCCAGATCGCTGATTAAATTAAAATCTTCTGCCTGAAAGGAGGCGGTGTAAAGGTCGGTCTCCTCACAAAGTGTGATGGTATTGTCGGAAAGAGATTTTTTTTGAACATATAAAGGATGAAGTGCTGAAATTCCAAGTCCTTTGCGTTGCCCTATAGTATAGTGAATGATACCTCTATGTGTACCTAGTACTTGTCCATCCGTACTTATAAAATTGCCCTTAGGATAGTTTTTTTTCGTGTAACCCCGTAGAAATTGGGCATAGTCTCCGTCAGGGACAAAACAAATATCCTGACTGTCACGCTTATGGGCATTAAAGAAGCCTTGCTTTTCTGCAATAGAACGCACTTCATCTTTGCAGAGTGTTCCCAAAGGAAGAAGGGTATGCGAAAGCTGGTTTTGCGTCATAGAATACAGGACGTAGCTTTGATCCTTATTTTGGTCAACCGCTTTTTTTAAGAGGAAACGCTGTTCTAAACTGTCTGAAATGATCTGAGCATAGTGACCGGTTGCAATATAATCACAGCCTAACTGCAATGCACGATGAAGAAGGTGATCGAATTTCAGATAACGATTGCAGTCAATGCAAGGGTTTGGAGTCAGACCTTTCTCATAGGCATCTGCAAATTTTTGTATAACATGGGTTTTAAAATCAGCAGTGAAGTTAAATACATGATGTGGAATATCGAGCTGGTAAGCTACACTTTTGGCATCTTCAATATCTTCTATGCTGCAGCAGGTATTGGAGCATTTTTGAACGGCAGCTTTGTTTTCATACAGTTTCATAGTTACACCGATGCAATCATATCCTTGCATTTTCAATAAATAAGCGGCGACACTGGAGTCCACGCCGCCGCTCATTGCAATCAATACTTTTTTCATAGGAGATCCTTTCTTAACTTCAATACCGCTTTTTTTACATAAGCGGTTGCAATGTTGACTTCTTCTAAGGTATTATCACGTCCGAACGAAAACCGGACAGCGGTTTTTAGAAGGTGCGTTGGAAGATTCATGGAACGTAGCACATGGCTTGTTTCCAAAGCACCCGAGGCACAGGCTGAGCCTGCTGATACACAGATTCCGTCTTTTGATAAAAGAAGAAGGAGCATTTCGTTTTCCACTCCCTCAAAACAAACATTTACGATTCCCGGAACACAAGTTGCCTGTTCACCGATAAAATGCACTTTGGGAATGTCCTTTAGTCTCTCGATCAGATGCTTTCTCAAAGCAGTTAGATGAATATTGGTTTCATGCATTTGAGCAGCAGCCTCTGTAAAAGCGGCAGCCATTCCTACGATAGCCGAAACATTTTCTGTTCCGGCACGGTTTCCTCGCTCTTGATTACCGCCGCGGATCACAGAAACAGGAGGAATGCCTTCTCGGACATAAAGGAGTCCGATACCCTTCGGGCCATAAAATTTATGTGCAGAGACGGATAATAAGTCTGCCTGTATTTCATCCACAGAAATGGGAAGTGCTCCGGCAGCTTGAATCGCATCCGTATGAAACAGGACGCCGTGGCGGCGGCACAGAGCACCGATTTCAGAAACAGGCTGAATCGTCCCAATTTCATTGTTGACGGTCATAACGCTGACCAAGGCTGTGTCAGTCTGCAACGTCTGCTCTATTTGGCTGGTAAGGATGAGCCCATCCTTTGAAATCGGCAGGCGGGTGACGGTAAAACCTTGCGTCTCTAAATATTCTAAAGTACGCAAAACTGCCGGGTGTTCGAAAGCAGATGTGATGATATGTTGCCTTCCGTGCGCTTTGCCCCATGCGGCAGCAGAAAATAGCGCCTGATTGTCAGATTCGCTACCACTCGCCGTAAAATATAATTCACGAGGGGTACATCCAAGCAAATTGGCTATCGTAGACCTGGCTGAATAAACGGCATGAGCGGTTTGCATACCGGCACCATGGAGACTGGATGGATTTCCATAATATTCTCTCATATAAGGCAGCATGGCGCTCAGTGCAGTTTCGCTTAATTTTGTTGTAGCGGCATGATCCATATAAATCTGCATAAAAGATGACTCCTTTTTCTTTCAACCACCTGCCTGTTGACTGGGTGCGATATTATTTTAGGCTGCTAGTCGACGATACCACCTTCTACAACCAAAGAATCTGCGTTTGCGGTACTGCCATAAACAGGAGCAAGTGTTTCATCGTAGTTTTTGTGGAAGAAATTCTCTTCTCCTAGTGATTTAATCTCATCATTCAGCCATTGGAGAAGGGTCTCATTTCCTTTTTGTACAGCCGGTGCGATGGTATCGATCTCTCCAAGTGATTCAATACCGACGGTATAGCCTCCGGTGTTGAGTGCCCAGGCAAGGACTTCAGTATTATCTGTGGAAAAAGCATCTCCGCGTCCGTCCAGCAAAGCATTATAAGCGTCGGCGTATTGATCGTATTTCTGGAGCTTTATGTCTGGATAGTTTTTTTCAAAATAGGTTTCTGCTGTCGTGCCCTTGCAGACAATCAGTGTTTTTCCGTTTAAAGAGTCTGCATCGCGGATCACTGCGTTGTCAGGAGAGACGACTCCCAGTGCCACCTTCATATAAGGAAGTGCAAAATCAACTTGCTTAGAGCGGTCTTCTGTTACGGTAAAGTTGGCGAGAACAATGTCGACTTTTCCGGTTTTCAGGTACTCAACACGGCTTGCAGGCTCTAAGGAAACATACTCTACATCTACATTTAAGTCTTGCCCGATTCTATTGGCGAAATAGACATCGTAGCCTTGATACTTTCCATTTTCGTCGACATAGCCAAACGGAGCTTTATCGCTGAATACGCCAATGGTGATTTTACCGCTTTCTTTGATTTCATCTAGAGTGCGTGCGGTTTGATTGTTTGCAGCGTCATTTCCATCTTCATTCGGTGCGGAAGTGTTTTGGGAGCCGCAGCCGCTGATAGAAGCACTAATAAGCAAAATTGTGAGAGTCAAAATTAAAATAGTTTTTCGTTGTTTCATCATCATACCTTCTTTCATTTCATGACTGTAAGAGTTTTTGTTTTACGTTTTTCATAGGAAAAAGTCTTTAAGAAGTCTTTGGCACGCTGTGTCTTTGGAGAAGTAAAGAAAACTTCAGGAGATGTATCTTCAATGATCTGCCCGTGCTCCATAAACAAAATACGGTCAGCAATGGTGCGTGCAAACTGCATCTCATGTGTGACAATAAGCATAGTAATTCCCTGACTTGCCAGCTCCAAAATAACATCTAAAACCTCGTGAACCATCTCGGGGTCCAATGCAGCAGTCACCTCATCAAAAAGCATAATTTCCGGGTGCATGCAGAGAGATCGGACGATGGCAGCACGCTGCTTTTGCCCTCCTGAGAGCTGACGGGGAAAGACGTTTCTTTTTTCAGACAAACCCACTCTTCCCAGCCATTCCACAGCTTCTTTTTCAACTTCTTTTTTGGGTCGTTTTTGTACCTTTACAGGGGCAAGCGTAATATTGTTTAAAACGGACATGTGAGGAAAAAGATCATAGCTTTGAAATACCATCCCAATTTTCTGATGCATTTTATCTCGTTTTTTTTCATTCCAGATAAGAGGAGTACCATCTAATCTAATTTCTCCAGAATGAATTGGCTCAAGTCCGTTGATGCAGCGAAGAAGAGTACTTTTTCCGCAGCCGGAAGGACCGACGATAACAACCACTTCCCCTTGCATGACAGAAAAGTTTAATCCGTCTAAAACAGTATCATCCTGATACCGTTTTACTAAATTCTTGATTTGAAGCTGTTCGCTCATACTACTTACCTCCATTTATTTTCCAAATGCGTTGCCACAAGCGAGATTGGCCAGCATGTAAAGAAATATAAGAAAAATATAAGGCCGTAGATCCATAATGCCGCACTTGGGAATTCGAATCGGTTGGCATCTATAATTTGCTGCCCTACCTTAAGAACTTCAACAATACCGATGAGTACGACTAAGCTGGTGGTTTTAATCATACGTGTCATCAAATTAATTGCCGGAGGAAGGAGCCTACGTAAAGTTTGCGGAATGATGACATGCAGGTAGGCTTGCATACGTGATAGTCCCAGTGCAGAGGCACTGTCATATTGCTGGGGGGGAATGCTGGATAAAGCTCCCCGAACAAGGTCTCCCATTTCTGCGGTACCCCAAAATGTAAATACGAGAACAGAACTTACCTCTGCTGATAGGTTCCATCCGAACATCCTTGTAAATCCAAAATAGACTAAAAAAAGAAGAACGAGCTGTGGCATAATGCGGATGAAATCCAGATAAACTCTGGATATTGCTTGGCAAATCCAATGTTTTTGCCGCATAAACAGCCCAAACAGAATTCCGAAAACTATGGATAAAACAACAGAAAGCAGACTAATGCGCAGCGTAACCCATAATCCGTCTAGGAGTCGAGCAAAATTAGAGCCTTTATATAGAAGTTCAAGTGCCAAATCCTGCATAACGGAGCCTCCTTTCTAAGACAGATGCTAAAACAGAGATCGGAAGCAAAAGAATCAGATAGGAAGTTACTAGCAGAAGTAATGCTTCTCCGGTTTGGTAATAAAGCCCGATAAGATCCTTAGTCACATACATAAGGTCAGCAAGCGCAATAGCACTGACAACAGAAGTTTCTTTTATCAGAAAAATAATATTTGCACATAACGATGGCATAGAAATCGCCATAGCCTGCGGAAATAAAACGTATTGCAGAGTTTGTACTCGATTCATACCAAGGCTGGAAGCCGATTCCAGCTGAATTTTGTCTATGGATTCTAAGCCGCTGCGAAAGGATTCTGCCATATAGCTTCCGCCCAAAAAAGCAAGCCCGATGATTGCACAGTTTTCGGCACTGATACGGATTCCTAATTTAGGAAGACCGAAGTAAAGGAAAAAAAGCTGTATAAGCAATGGAGTGTTTCGGCTCAGTTCAATGTAAAAAGAAACAATGCCTTGAAGAATCGGCACTCGTTCATATTTGATTAAGCTGCAGGCAATACCTAGTAAAAGTGAAAACAGGATGCCCCAGAATGCAATCTCCAAGGTGAGTGCTGCCGCTTGTATATACAGGGGCGTGTATTTTAAAATAAAAGTCCAATCCAATTTGGGCAAACCTCCTGAGTAAGAATCAATACCCTATAAAATCCATGAATTCATATATAATTAATAGGATATAAAAAATAATAACCTACTTAACATGTAAAGTCAATAGGTTATTTGGTAATAGGCCTTAATTTTCATAAAAAAACAGCTTTACCGGAGTAAGCCGTTTTAGAAGAAATAAGCTTAGAATGCATAAAAAAAGCTGAAACGCATACAAAATTGTACCTGTTTCAGCTTAATACTTGGTATCCCCGAGTGGAATCGAACCACCGCACATGCTTTAGGAGAGCACTGCTCTATCCACTGAGCTACGGAGACACAGTTGAGATGGTATTCCTATTATAATCCGAATTGCAAATTAAGGCAACTATTTCCCATAATTTCCTTTGTGTTTCGAAGAATCCGCCACTAGAAAAGATTAAATATGGAGAAAAGGGGATTTCCATCATATAGAGATTTTGCGAAGTGAGAGGAATCGAGCGCATTTTGTAAAAATTCACTTGAGGTGAGATTGATAATAGGGATCAGAAGCGCCAAAAGAATCAAAACGAGAACGATACCCTTTAGGCCACCGAACGCAGCACCAAATACTCCGTCGAAAAATCCGGTCAGACCATTGTTTGACCGTTTGCTGAAAAGTGAAGTCAGTACTAAAAAAATTAATTTTATTCCTATTGCGACGATCAGAAAACTGATCACGCTAAACAAGACGTCCGCTAATCCATTTGCAAAGGATTCCGCCAATGCGTTTGTTGCGGTATCGACCGCTTCTTTTAATACGTCAGGAATTCCGTTTAAAACTTGGTTGGAAGCATCGGTATTTGTGATTGAAATTCGTTCCGTAAGCTTTGTATTTATCGTTTCATAGAAACCTGTTTTTTCTTTCAAAAATATGGACACCTTCGGGTACCAAACAAAAGATAAAACGATAGATAAAATCCAGCCGATTGTATGAAAAAAAGTATTCATAAAGCCTCGAACATAGCCGAGGACAAATGAAATAAAAATAATGGCTCCAATTGCAATATCCATCCACATGGTCTAATCCTCCTAATTTTTGCATATATCTTATATTACCAATTTGTACGACTAAATACAAGAAACTCCGAAAGGAATGGGGGAGAATACTATGAATTATATGAGATATCACCGAGATGTGTTAATGTTGGAAGAACAATCCTCGGGTTTCTGTGCAAAGGCGGGAGCCGTTCGTGGACATCTGAAAATAGAGACCGGAAGCAATAAGGGCGCTTTGCGCTGTCAGGTACAGAATTTGCGTTATTATCCCAGAGGAGAATATGTTTATAAGCTGATCTTTTTCGGGAAAAAAAATGAGCGTACCATTCATGCAGTCATTGGAACACTAATGATTAATAAGAATGGAAGTGGGGAAACCTATTTTCGTTTTCATCCAAGAGATGTGGACGGAAAAGGGAATGAATATGCAGATTTTTCAACTGTGATTATTGCAGCAGTTTCTTCTTATGATGAAAAAGAACCCTTACACCCAATTCTGAAAGGTGAAACGGGAAATGCACCTGCTCCCAGTTTGCATAGAGAAGAATCAGCGGTAAGAGCAGCAAATACAGATGAAGATAGAGGAAAAAATGATAAAGACGAATCGCCTGAAATGACAGAAATTAAAACAGAAGAAAAAGAACGAGAAAACAGTGAACTAAATATGGGAAAGATATATAGAGAAATAGAAGCGGCAACGGCAAAAGATAATGAACGATTAGAAGAATCAAAAAACGATAGAAATAATAGGAGCAATACTATTAATATAGATAAAATTGAATATAAAAGGAAAGAAGAGGAAGCAAAAGAAGCTCAGAAAGAAGAAAAAAACGAAGAGACAGTAGAAAAAGAGGCAGTACCTCAAAATTATAATCGTTTCTATAATGATTATCTTCTACAGGCTTGTGGGCATATGTGCAGGGTTGCAGAATTTTATGAAGATGTGATGCCATTTTCTGAAGATGTGACCGGAGCAAAATGGAAGAAGATAAAAAATGTAGGGAGTCTACCCATTGTTTCTCCAGGCGCTCAGTATTTTTCGACACAATACCGGCATTATTTATTTGGAGCAAAAGGAAATCCACAGGGGTTTGCGGAAAATTACTTTATTGCGGTTCCGGGACGTTTTACAGAAGTGGAAAGACCGGACGGCGGTAAATCAGGTTTTACTTACTGGCAGCCTATGTATGGAGCAGCAAGAGAGAAAAATGCTTATGGGTATTGGATTGTAGAAATAAATGCAAAAACTGGCGATATTGTAGAGGTTAAAAAGCAGAAAAGATAAAATAAAAAAGCTGAAGTTTGCAAAGGTGAGTCATTGAAAATGCTAAAAATGTATGATATACTTGTACAGATAGTCTGATAAATAATAAGGCAGGGAAAAGGATATCGTGCAAGAGTTGGATTTTATGAGAGAAGCCTTGGCTGAAGCGAATAAAGCTTTAGAATTGAAAGAAGTGCCCGTTGGTGCAATTATTGAAAAGGATGGGCTGATTGTGGGGCGTGCTCATAATCTGATAGAAAGCTTAAAAGATCCTACAGCACATGCCGAAGTGCTGGCGATTCGTCAGGCAGCTCAAAATTTAGGTGGCTGGCGTTTGCTAGATTGTAATATTTATGTTACAACAGAGCCTTGCTCAATGTGTGCAGGTGCAATTGTGCTTTCGCGGATAAAGAAGCTTTTTATTGGTACGAAGAATCCGAAAGCAGGTGCATGTGGTTCGGTATTTAATATTGTTCAAGAAAAGCGCCTGAACCATTTTGTAGAAATAGAAGAAGGGCTGTTACAAAAAGAATGCGAACAAATGATGAAATCATTTTTCAAACAATTACAGATAAAATGATGATAAAATGGAGGAAAAAGAAAGTATGAAAAGAACAGGTGCTATTTTAAGCTTAGCTTTATTATTAGTTATGCTTGCATGTCCTTTCTTCAGCTATGCATCGGGATTGGAGCTTGTAAACATTTCGCCAGAGGATGGAAAAACCGGATTGCAGCCTATGGGGGTTGCAATTAAGATGACCTTTAATGAAAATATGACAGACAAAGCTATACAGGAAGAAAATAAAGATTGTTTTACCGTAACAGATTCTTCTGGTAATAAAATGGAATTGATCCCGGTTTATGATGCGAAAAAATATCCGAATGATGTATGGTTAATCTTAAAGGATAATTTAATTTCGAATACGGAATATAAACTTGTAATCTCCGAAGAATTAATTTCTTCCGATGGGAATCGTTTAGGAGAAGAATATGTCAGCAAATTCAAAATTCGTAATACCAAGACGGACACCACAGTAAATATGGTACTAATGGTAGGAATGATGGGTGGTATGGTTTTCTTCTCTTCGATGGATGCAAAACGAAAAGTAAAAAAGGAAGCAGAAGAACATTTGGAAGAAGAGACATTGAATCCATATAAAATAGCTAAAGAAAAAGGCATTTCTGTAGAAGAAGCCATTAAGCAGGTTGATAAAGAAAAGGCGAAAGCAGCTAAAAAGCGTGCAAAGAAACAGGAAGAAGAAGCAAAGCATCGCCAAATTCAAGATAATGCAAAGCGTGTGTCCCAGAAAAGGCCAATTGCAGCCGCAGGTGGCAAAACTCCAGAATCTGTGCTGAAACGCAATCAGTTGAAGAGAGAAGCGGAAGAGAAGGCAAAAGAAGAACGGCTGGCAAAAGAATTAGCAAGACAAGAAAAGAATAAAAAGAATAAATAAGAAGATATAGAATAGCAGAATCAAAGAGCTCTGCTTAAGATAAAAAATGAGAAAGCTGTGGCAAGTAAAAAATTGCTATGGCTTTTTTTGCATCTTGGGATCATCGTGTACTTAT